>JBKQID010000001.1:0-90709 GCA_052148475.1 Candidatus Sulfotelmatobacter sp.
TAAACCACCTCGACGAGCGCGAGCTTGCCGATGTGATTTACGAATTCGGAGAGGAAAGGAGGTCGCGGAGAATCGCCAGAGCCATTGTCCGGTCGCGGCCGATACGATCTACCGCACATCTTGCGGATGTCATATCAGCCGCGGCCCGGCCAATGAACCAGGCTGAGAGAAGAATTCATCCCGCGACTAAGACTTTTCAGGCTCTTCGAATCTTCGTAAACCGTGAACTGGACGATCTGCAGGCGATGCTCAATGCGGCGCCGCGGATTCTGAAGCCCGGAGGACGCGTGGTGGTGATCAGTTTTCACTCGCTGGAAGACCGCATCGTAAAGGATGCCTTCCGCGAGGGCGGAATTAAGGACAAGTACTACCGGGTGCTGACCAAGAAACCGGTCACGGCATCGGAAGAAGAAAGCGATCGCAATCCGCGAGCCCGCAGCGCGAAATTGCGGGCGGCGGAAAGAGTTTAAGGGCAGCCCTTGGGGAAGCCAGAAGCTTCAATACCGAGGGCACAGAGGACACAGAGTTTGGCTCCGGAAAACCTGCCGGAGTTCCCGGCATAGCTGTCATGGCGTGCCGGGCCTTAGAGATTCAGGTCAAGCGGATCGCAGATTCTAAATGGCGATCCGCTGGGGCGGGAAGAAAGAAAGCTGAAAGCTGTTTGACGGGTTCCGTGGTAGGAATCCAATCCTTGAGGTAGCGGGAATGTACACGGGCAGATTGATCAGTGAGTTGATGGCAACGGTGGAGCGGGCAGAGTCGCGCGCGGAGTTGCAGGCTAAGCAAAGTGCGGAGCAGGAGCGGATGGACGAGGAATTGCACGCCATCTTCTCTATGCAGATTCCAGTAACAGACGGTGGCCAGGTTTTCATGGGGGCGGCATAAATGGCGGCAGCGGCGGCAACAATTCGCAGTGCGGATTTCGTGGGAAAACGTTTGGGCGGAGAACGTCCAGCGGCCGAGCGGCGGTCGTTTTGGACTGGCACGCCTGAGATCTATTTCTCCAAGACGATCGACAATTCGCGGCTGGTGAAAGTGGAAGATCCGCGGCGCAACCGCGAGATGAAGCAGTTCGGCACGGCGCTGGCTTGCCTGTTCCTGCTGGTCTTTACTTATGCCTGGCAACACTTCAAGGCGATCGAGTACGGCTACCAGATCGAGTCGGCCAAACGGGAACTGAGCGAAAAGGTTGAGATGAACCACGCGCTGCGCCTGGAAGACGCCTCGCTGCGCGATCCCGAGCGCATCGACCTGCTGGCACGCCGCATGGGCCTGGTGCCGCCGGAGCCGGGACAGGTGATCCGCATGGATTCTGCATCGGGAGATGCTCAAGGCCCGGTGATGGCGAGCGCCGAGCCGGTGACGGTGATTCCGGGGCAGTAAAGGATTGTGCGGAGACGGGCGACTCGCCCGTCTGCCGAGCGAAGCTCGGCTGCATTTCGGCGGCGGCCTTTATCGGGCCGCCGTGGTTGTCTGAGGATGAAAGTGATCTCAAAGACCCTTGTCATTCCGAGGAGCGGATGCGACGAGGAACCTGCTTTTTGCCGGCGACAGCAGAAAGCAGGTTCCTCCTCAGCGCTTCGCGCCTCGTCGGAATGACAAAGTGAAGTTATTGGTAATGCATGGCTGCGGTTAACTCCCATCCCGGCAAGAACTCCCGGCTCTACCTGCTGGGCGGAGTCCTGCTGCTGTGGTGCGTGGCCATCTGCGGGCGCCTCGTCTATCTGCAGATTTTCAGCTATGGGAAGTTCGTCAAGCAGGCTGGCCATCAGCAGCAGCGCGCCATTCCGCTGGCTGCGAAGCGCGGGGTCATCTACGACCGCGCCGGTCACGAGTTGGCCATGTCGGTGCTGGTCGATTCCGCGTTCGCCGTGCCCACCGAGGTCAAGGATCTTCCCACCGCCGTCTCTCTCATAACTCGAATCACCGGAGATGACTACAACGTGGTGCTGGCCGACTGCCGCGCCCACAAGACTTTCTGCTGGGTGGCGCGCAAGGCCAGCGATGAGACCATCGAGCGCATCAATTCTCTGAAGCTGCAGGGGATTCATTTTCAGAAAGAGCCGAAGCGTTTTTACCCGGCTCGCGACCTGGCGGCGCAGGTCTTGGGCTCGGTCGGTATGGAGGATTCCGGCCAGAGCGGCATCGAGCATGAGTTCGACAGTCAACTGCGCGGGCGTCCGGGAAAGATGTTCATTTCGGTGGATGCACATAAACAATGGTTCGCCGACATCGAGACCCAGCCTGACCCCGGCGACAACCTGGTCCTGACCATCGACAAGAACATTCAATACATTGCAGAGAAAGAGCTCGACCAGGCGATCCACGACACGCAGGCCATCGCCGGCACGGTGATTGTCGAGAACCCGCACACGGGAGAAATTCTGGCGCTGGCCAACCGGCCCACGTTTAATCCGAACCTGCGCAAGCAGATCACGCCGAGCGCGCTGACCAACCGCGCGGTGAGCTACATCTATGAGCCCGGCTCGACGTTCAAGCTGGTCACGATTTCGGCGGCGCTCGAAGAGAAGCTCACGAACCCGGACGAAGTGTTCGACTGCCAGATGGGGTCGATTGTCTACAACGGCATGCGCATTCGCGACTCGAAGCCGCACGGCTTGCTGCCGGTGTGGGGCGTGCTGGCGGAGTCGAGTGACGTGGGTTCGATCAAAATCGCGCTGCGCCTGGGTGAAGACCGCTACTACAAATACATTCGCGCCTTCGGCTTCGGGCAGCAGACCGGCATCGAACTGCCCGGTGAAACGCGTGGCATGACCAAGCCCCCGAGCCGCTGGTCGAAGGTTTCGATTGCCGCGATTTCAATAGGACAGGAGATTGGCATTTCGGCGATTCAGTTGGCCGGATTGATCTCAACGTTCGCGAATGACGGCGTCTATGTAGCACCGCGTATCGTCGCGGGGACCGCTCCTCCGACAGATGGACTGCAAACCGTCAGCTTTCATCCGGGTGCGTCGCATCGCGTGATTTCTTCCTTCACCGCCGCCGAGATGCGCTCGATGATGCAAAAAGTCGTGCTCGAAGGCACCGGGCGCAAGGCGATTCTCGAAGGCTACTCTGCGGCAGGTAAGACCGGGACGGGGCAGAAAGTTGATCCGGCGACGGGCGCGTATTCGAAGACAAAATATGTGGGATCGTTCGCGGGATTAGCTCCGGTGAACAATCCGCAGATCGTGGTGGTGGTGATTCTCGACTCAGCGGTCGGGCCGCACCAGGGCGGCCAGGTCGCGGCTCCGGTTTTCCGGCGCATTACGCAGCAGGTGCTGGAATATCTGCACGTGCCGCACGATCTGCCTCTGGCTCCGCGGCACCAGTTGCTGCTGGCACAGGCGAAGACAAAAGATCAAGATCTGGAGGAAGGCACTCCGGATCATCCCGGCGAGCCGCTGGAAACCGCGGAAGGCAATGCAGATTCCTCGGACGCGGCGAGGGCGTCGAATGCGGCGCGCGCACCGGCGCCCGCGACTGGCGGTGCTGACAGTCGCGTTGTGCAAGCAGCCATGCGCGAGCCGGCGACGCTGCCGGTTTCGTCGAGCGCAGCCACGGCACCGGCCGCGAAGGAAGTTCCGGCGAAAACTGCAGACCCGGCGAGCACAGAACAAGCGAAACTGCCAACCACCGGAACCGTGGTGCTGGATGTGGAGCAAGGCGGAATCGTAGTGCCGTCATTTGTCGGCAAGACGGTGCGCGGCGCCGTGGAAGCTGCCCAGGACGCCGGCCTGCAACTCGACGCCGTCGGCAGCGGCGTCGCCAGTAAGCAGACTCCTGCCGCCGGAACCCACGTAGGGGCCGGAGCGCGGGTCACGGTGCAGTTCGGGCAGTAAAACCTGCCGGACGGCCGAAGGGGTCGACGGGATCAGGTAAGCGTATATTTAGGAGGTTCTCATGCCGCCAAAGACTCGTAAGCAAAGGGAATACAGATTCGAGATAGACGCATTTACTCCCGCCACCATTCCAATGGCGCGGCTGGCAGAGTATGTGTCGGATCTTGCCAAGATGTTCGGCAACAACGCCTCAGTGCATCTTGGGCGTATCGAACCGGGAAGCACTGTGCCCGTCATTCTCGTGGACTGGGAAGCCGAGCCGAAGGTCAGAGAGCGTCTGAAGGCCGTTCGAAACCACGAGGCCCCAGAAGATGCCCAGCAGGCTGCGAAGGACGTGGACCGTCGTCTCTTGCAGGACAATGCCAAAGGTACCTTGATAGATCCGGCTGGAAGCAAAGTACTTCGATTCTGCGGACGCGAGAACGCCACGAAGTTGGAGTTCGGGCCGATCAGCCAACCGGGGGTGTTTCAAGGAATACCCATCAAGGTCGGCGGTGAAAATGACCCCGTTCCCGTTCATCTGGAGGACGGCAAAGACAAGACCATCGTTCTGGCCAAGCGGTCTCTGGCGAAGGAGATCGCACAATACCTATTCACTTCCGTGGTTCGCGTCGAGGGAACGGGGCGTTGGATAAGACATACTGACGGAGAATGGGAAATGCTCTCCTTTCAGGCTGCCTCCTTTGGGGTGATTGAGGATGCCAGCATTCGGAAGAACATCGAAGATCTCCGCCAGGTTCCGGCCGAATGGAAGAAGCTTGACGACCCGCTCGCCGAGCTTGAGCAGATAAGGCGGGGCACGAAGCTGCAATAGATGGTCGTAATTGACAACACGTTTTTGTCGCTTATGCTGCGCCCGAAGGGCCGACCTCCGAGAGACCCCGCCACTCAAAAGCCTGTCGACCGCGTTGAGGATCGGATCGAGAAGCTGTTGGATGATCTCGACAGCGAAGCAGAACGAATGATTCTGCCCACCCCCGTCTTATCTGAGTTCCTGATTTTGGCTGGCAAAGACGCTTCCGCTTACTTGGAGAAGCTAGCGCGCATGCGGAATATCCTGATAAAGCCGTTTGATGAGATGGCGGCGATTGAGCTTGCAGCAGTCGAGTTGGAAGATCGCTCCAGGGGAGGTAAGCGGGGCGGTTCCACCGGAATTTGGGCGAAAGTCAGGTTTGATCGTCAGATCGTCGCAATAGCAAGAGCCAACAAGGCAACGCGGATCTACTCTGACGATTTGGATCTTGCGAAGTTTGCCTCGAAGGTGGGGATTCAAGTTGTGCCTACATGGGAGTTGCCGCTGCCTGCTGCCAAGCAAATCAGCATAGAGTATGAAGGGGAAAAGGGAGACGGCTGACCTTAGCTCTTCCGGTTTGACCCGCCGAAAAACCGCGTGATACGGTAAACAGTCACACCATCCCGGCAGGCCAGCGACTGCCCGCTGCTTGAGGTCTATTGTGTCTTCTGTGGAGGCGACCCCGGCCGGTATCACGAGCAACGTCCGTAAAACTGCGCTGAACGCCGTCCATCGCCAGATGGGCGCGAAGATGGTGGAGTTCAATGGCTGGGACATGCCGGTGGAGTATCCCGCGTCGATCGGCTGCGGGATCATCAACGAGCACATGGCGGTGCGCACCGGCGTGGGCATTTTTGACGTCAGCCACATGGGCGACATCCGGCTGGCCGGGCCGCAGGCGCTGGCGGCGGTGCAGCACATTTCCATGAATGACGCGTCGCGGCTGGCTATTGGGCAGGCGCAGTATTCTGCGCTGCTTTATCCGGAAGGGACGTTTGTCGACGACGTGATCGTCCACCGGCTCGGCGAAGATGATTATCTTCTGGTGATCAATGCCGGCACCCGCGAAAAAGATTTCAGCTGGGTACGCAACAACACCCGCCAGTTCGACTGCGCGGTAGAAAATCTTTCGGACGACTTCACCCAGATTGCGATCCAGGGGCCGAAGGCTGTGAATCTGCTGCAGAAGCTCACCGACGCCGATTTGAGTGCGGTGAAATTTTATTGGGTCACGCGGGGCAAGCTGTGTGGCCTTGACAATATTCTGATGGGCCGAACGGGCTATACGGCGGAAGACGGCTTCGAGGTTTACATTCCCGCCGATGAGGCGACCAGCGCGCGCGTGTGGTATGAGATTCTGTCCGTGGGTAAGGAATTCGGCGTCGTGCCCTGCGGGCTGGGCGCTCGCAATACGTTGCGCCTCGAAGGCAAGCTTCCGCTCTACGGGCACGAGATTTCCGATACCATTAATGTGTGGGAGGCTGGGCTCGACCGCTTCTGCAAAATGGAGAAGCCCGAGTTCGTCGGCCGGGCCGCGTTGGAGAAAGCGAAAGCCGCGGTCGTAAAGCGAACGCTGGTGGGCCTGGAGATGACCGAGCGCGGCATTGCTCGCGATGGATACAAAGTGTTAGACGGCAGTGGACGCGAGATTGGATATGTGACGAGCGGTTCGCCCGCTCCGTTTTTGAAGAAGAATATCGCGCTGGCATACGTTCCGCCGGAGTTCGCGGCGGTTGGGGCGGGAGTGAAAGTGGAAATTCGCGGTCAAGGCGTGGGAGCGGTGGTGGTTCCCACACCGTTTTATAGACGTCCGAAGAAAACTGCTTAACCACAGAGGACACAGAGGATTTAGCTAGGAGCTAGAAGCTGTCATGGCCTACCCTACAGATCGCAAATACACCAAAGAGCACGAATGGATTCAGGTGAACGGCAACTCCGCCACGGTGGGCATCACCGACTATGCGCAGCAGTCGTTGGGGGACATTGTGTTCGTCGAGACTCCCAAAGTGGGCGCTGAACTCACGGCCGGCAAGACGTTTGGCACGGTCGAGTCGGTGAAAGCAGTGTCGGACTTGTTCGCTCCCGCGTCGGGCACGGTGACCGAAGTCAATGCAACACTGGCCACCTCGCCCGAGAACGTGAATAAAGATGCCCACGGCTCGTGGATGGTGAAGCTCACGCTGAAGAATCCCGGCGAACTCGACGGCCTGCTCTCGGCGGCGGATTACGAGAAATTTGTGGCGGAAGAGGCGGGACACTGAGAGAACCGACCTCAGCCGTCGGACCTCAGAAGATTCTTGCCGAGGTCGGAAGTCTGAGGTCCGACGCCGCCTTTTGAATGCTCCAGGGCTCTTCTCCATGAATTTTGCTTCCAGCTCAAACGAAGCCCGTGCGGCCTCAAGCCAAGCTTCATCGAGGCTCATCTAAAGAACTTCCTATGCGCTATTTACCGAAATCTCCCGCCGACCGTGAAGCGATGCTGAAGGCGATCGGCTTGCGCTCGGTCGACGATCTGTTTGCGCCGATTCCCGCCGAGTACCGCCTGACCCGCGACCTGAACATTCCGCGCCAGATGGCGGAGTCGGAAATTGTCGACTACTTCCGCCAGCGTTCGCGCGAGAACGGCGACGGCTACACCAGCTTCCTGGGCGCGGGCGCGTACTTTCACTACCGGCCCGTCATTATCGATTCGCTGATTTCGCGCGGCGAGTTTCTAACCGCCTACACGCCCTACCAGGCCGAAATCTCGCAGGGCACGCTGCAGTCCATTTTCGAATTCCAGACCATGATCTGCGAGTTGACCGGCATGGAAGTGGCGAACGCGTCCATGTATGACGGTTCGACCGCCGCCGCCGAGGCCGTGATGATGGCGGTTCGCCTGACTGGCCGGCGGTCGGTGGTGGTGGCGCGCAGCCTGCATCCGGAGTATCGCGAGGTGCTTGCGACGTATGCAACGCATCAGGGGATGCCGTTGTCGGTCGTAGGCTTCGGCGACGATGGCCGGCTGAACCTGAAGGAACTTGAGCAGTCGATCACGCCGGAGACAGCCTGCGTGCTGGTGCAGTCGCCGAATTTCTTTGGCACGATTGAAGATGTCGCGGCAATCGCCGAGATCGCCCACAAGCATGGGGCGATGCTGGTGGTGTCGATCGCCGAAGCGGTGTCGCTTGGAATTGTGGAGCCGCCGCGCGAAGCGGACGTCATCGCCATGGAAGCGCAGTCCTTCGGCGTGCCCCTGGGATTCGGCGGCCCGTATTGCGGCGTCATTGCCACGCGCGAGAAATATGTGCGGCAGATGCCCGGGAGGCTGGTGGGCCAGACCGTCGACAAGCAAGGCCGGCGCGGATTTGTGCTGACGCTGGCCACGCGCGAGCAGCACATCCGGCGCGAGAAGGCGACGTCGAACATCTGCACCAACCAGGCCCTGGTCGCGCTGATGGTCAACATCTTTATGACGGTGTACGGCAAGGTTGGGTTGAAGGAACTGGCCAAACAGAATCTGGCGAAGACGGCCTACGCAGCAGGCCAGTTCGCGAAGCGCGGCAAAGTTTTGTTCGCCGGAGCGCCGCGCTTCAATGAGTTTGTGGTTGAGACGAGCGAAGATCCTTACGCCATCAACAGCCGATTGCTGGGGCACAAGATGGTCGGAGGTTTGCCGCTAAAAAAGTTTTATCCCGAGTTGGGGAACGCGGCGTTGTGGTGCTGCACCGAACTGACCACGCGCAGCGCGATCGATACTGCCGTGGGATTGGTCGCCGAGAGCGAGCGTTCGGTGCGGTCTTCCAAGGAAGAGGATGTGGAAGAGGTGGCGCGATGAAGCGCCGGCGTGTTCGGGGAGGAGAGCGGAATGTCTCCTCGTGATGCCTGCATCGAATGCCAGGGCGACGGGAAATGCGCCGCCTGTTTTGGGACCGGTACGAATTTGCACGTCAATGAGGACGAGCCGAAATGCAGGAACTGCGCGGGTACCGGCACTTGCCCAACGTGCCAGGGAAGTGGACGCGCATTTGTGCAATCACCGGAAATTCTGGATATAGGATTGAATAAGTTATGAAGCCCGTGATCCGTAAGGCGACGCTCCAGGTGAATCAGAACGAAGGCTTGATCTTTGAAAAGTCATCGGCAGGTAAAGCTGCGTGGAAACTGCCGCCGCTTGACGTGCCGGAAGTCGATACAGCGAAGCTTCTTGGTTCATCCGAAAGGAAAGACCTGGGCAACATGCCGGAAGTGAGCGAGATCGAAATCATTCGCCACTTCACGCGCATGTCGACGTGGAATTACGCCATTGATCTCGGGATGTATCCGCTGGGCTCGTGCACCATGAAGTACAACCCGCGCGTGAATGAAGCGGTGGCGCGGGTCGAGGGAATCACGAACGGGCATCCCTACCAGCCGGAGAAAATTTCCCAAGGCGCGCTGCACATTATCAAAACCCTGAGCGAGCAACTGATCGAAATCACGGGCATGGACGCGATCACGCTGCAGCCCGCGGCCGGCGCGCACGGCGAGATGACCGGTCTGCTGATGGTGCGGGCCTATCACCAGTCGAAGGGCAATGCGCGCAAGAAAATTCTGATTCCCGACTCCGCGCACGGAACGAATCCGGCGACCGCGGCGATGGTGAATTACGCGGTCGAAAACCTGAAGTCGGACTCGCGCGGCATGGTCGACATTGCGGCGCTGGCAGCGCAGATGAACGAAGATGTCGCGGCACTCATGCTGACCAATCCCAACACGCTCGGCGTGTTTGAACAGGACATCCACAAGATTGCCGACATTCTGCATGCCAAGGGCGGGCTGCTCTACATGGACGGCGCCAACATGAATGCCCTGGTCGGCAAGGTGCGGCCCGGCGATTTCGGCGTGGACGTGATGCACCTGAACCTGCACAAGACTTTCTCGACACCTCACGGCGGCGGCGGACCCGGTTCGGGCCCCGTGGCGATCAAGAAAGCTCTGGAACCTTTTTTGCCGAAGCCGGTGGTGACCGCGAAGCCAGACGGCACGCTGGCGTTCGACTACAACCGTCCACAATCGGTGGGACGGGTGCGGGCGTTCTACGGCAACTTTGGAATGTTTGTGCGTGCGCTGGCTTACATTCAAGCCAACGGCCCCGATGGGCTGCGGCAAACCACAGAAGATGCGGTGCTCAACGCCAACTACATTCGCCGGGGCCTCGAAGGCACGTACGATTTGCCCTACTCCACGCCGACCATGCATGAGGTTGTATTCAGCGACAAGTTGCAGCTGAAAAAGGGCGTGCGCACTATGGACATCGCCAAGCGCTTAATCGATTACGGATTCCACCCGTATACGACGGCGTTTCCTCTGATTGTGCCGGGCGCGCTCATGATCGAGCCCACCGAGAGCGAATCGAAAGAAGAGATGGATCTGTTCATCGAGGCGATGAAGTCGATTGCCGAAGAAGTGGAAGCAGATCCGCAGACAGTGCTCGACGCGCCGCACTCGACGCGGGTTTCGCGGCTGGATGAGACCGCGGCGGCAAGGAGGCCTGTGCTGCGCTGGAAGCCGGCCAGCTAGCGGCTGACCTTGATTGAATTATTGTAGTCGGCGCGGCGGGAAGGAGAATGGCGTGCCACTGGTTGCAGCGACCGGGGACATTCTGTTGAAGTCGGTCTTGATCGCGACCGATTTCTCAGAAGCATCGGCGAAAGCCCTGCGTCATGCTCTCGCAATCGCTCGCCACTATGGGGCGAAAGTCTACCTGGTGCACGTGGTCTCGTCGCTGGGATTTACTCTCGCGGGTCCAGACGTAGTGAATACGGTCACGGAGATAGTGTGGAGGGATGCTCGACGGCTGGAAGAAGATCTGATACAAAAAGGAGCCTTGGCGGGTCTGAGTCATGAAGTGATCGTAGGCCAAGGCAATGTGTGGGAGGAGTTGGAAAAGATCGTCAGCCAGGAACGAGTCGATTTAGTGGTCCTCGGCACCCATGCCCGGCGAGGTTTGGGGAAACTGCTCCTCGGGTCAGTGGCCGAACATATCTTTCGCCATTCTGATTGCCTGGTGCTGACCGTCGGTCCTGGTTCCCTGCCGGATTCCCCGGTCAACGGCGCAAGGGCGGTTCGGCCCTTTCTGTTCGCGACGGACTTCGGTGGCCCTTCGTTGCGCGCCCTGCCCTATGCCATCTCTTCGGCCAATCACTTCGGAGCAAAACTCGTTTTGCTCCACGTTGTCCCAGCGGTACCTATTCCCGAGGCCGTGCATCGCCCCTCTGCGGACGATGTTATGCAGGCGCGAGAGAATGCGCGAGTCGCCAGCCTGCGGCGACTCAAAGAATTGACGCTGCAGAGCCCCAAGCTGGCAGCCGCTCCGGAGTTCATGGTTGAGTTCGGATCGCCGAGCACAGAAATCATGCAAGCCGCTCAAAAGGTCAAGGCAGACGCCATCATTTTGGGCCTGCATCGCTCATCCCATGTCGATACGAAGTCACACATGCCATGGGCTACTGCGTATGAGGTAGTGTGCGGCGCAGGCTGCGCAGTTTTAACGGTGAGGAACTAATGCGGCGCGATTTCAGCGCGGTTTTTTCGTGAGTAGTGGTTCCCCGTGCCTTCCGTGTTTCCCCCCTGTGTTCCCCTGTGTCCTCTGTGGTTAAATCCTGATATTGCCTCCCACAAAAAAAGCTGCGCGCGCGGGCGAGTCGCCAGGCAGCGAGTCGCCAGGCATGTTCGCGTCTCCCGAGAAGCGACTTCCCATGGTGTGCCTGCTGCTCGCTGTGGTCACGCTCGCGCTCTACAACCCGGTCAATCGCCATCCGTTTGTCAATTATGACGATGACCGCTACGTCGTCAATAATCCGCACGTCCGGCAGGGCCTGACTGCCGATACGTTCAAGTGGGCGCTGACTTCGACCGAGCAGGCGAATTGGCATCCGCTGACCTGGATGTCGCACGCTCTCGATGCTTCGTTGTTCGGGCTGAATCCCGTGGGGCACCATTTCACCAGCGTGCTGCTGCATGCTGTGAATGTGGTGCTGCTGTTCCTGCTGTTGATGTGGGCTACGGGGCGGCTGGGGCCGAGCCTGTTTGTGGCGGCGCTGTTCGCGATTCATCCCATGAACGTGGAGTCGGTGGCGTGGGTGGCTGAGCGCAAGAACGTGCTGTGCACGACATTTTTCCTGCTCACGCTCTGGGCCTATGGCTGGTACGCGCGAAAGCCCAACTGGAAGCGGTATTTGGCGGTTGTGGCTCTGTTTGCCGCCGGACTCGCGTCCAAGCCGATGGTGATTACGCTGCCTTTCGTTCTGCTGCTGCTTGATTACTGGCCGCTGGGGCGCGTGCGCAGCGCGAAAACGGAAGCGGGCGAGTTGCATCCCACTTTTTCGTGGTCACGGCTCGTGGTGGAAAAACTTCCGTTGCTCGCGCTCTCCGCCGCCAGTGCCGTGATTACGATGCAGGCGCAGCAAGCCGGAGGAGCCGTACGAACTGCCGCCGAGGTTTCATTCGGGGCGCGCATCGCGACCGCGATTTGGGCGTATGCGATGTACCTGTGGAAGATGGTCTGGCCCGTGCGGTTGGCGCCCATGTATCCGCATCCCGGAGATTTGCTGGCGGCGTGGCAAGTGCTGGTTGCCGGTGCAGTGCTGATTGCGGTGAGCGCGATCGTGTGGCGATTCCGTTCGCGCCGTACCCTGCTCGTAGGCTGGCTGTGGTTTCTGGGTACGCTGGTTCCGGTGATTGGCCTGGTGCAAGTGGGAGAAGCCGCCATGGCCGACCGCTATGCCTACATTCCGCTGATTGGGATTTTCGTGATGATTGCGTTCGGCGCTGCCGACTGGGCGGAGGAAAGGAAATTCAGTTTCTGGCCGGCAATTGCGGCGGCCGCGATTCTGGTTGCACTCGCCCTGGCCACGCATCGCCAGATCGGATATTGGCAGAGCAACACTGCTTTATGGTCGCACGCACTTGCGGTCACGGAAAACAACTTTGTCGCAGAAAATAATCTGGGCGGAGCGCTGATTCTCGAGGGCAAGGAAGAGGAAGCACACGCGCATTTCGAGGCGGCAGCGCGGATCAATCCGCGCGATCCCATGAGCCGCAGCAATCTCGGAATTTACTTGCAGCACCACGGCCAGTTGCGCGAGGCTGTAACGCAGTACGAGACCGCAGTGGGGCTGACATCCGATCCCGGCCTGTTGGCGCAAACCTACGCCAACCTGGGCGCGGCCCATCGCGCCCTGGGAGAAGACGAACTCGCGCAAAAGAGTTTTGAGCAGTCCCTGCGTTTCAATCCCACGCAATTCAACGCCTGGCGTGGCCTCGGGCTGCTGGCGCAGAAGCAAGGCAAGTTTGACGAAGCGATCAGCGACCTGTCACGTGCCGTGGAACTACAGCCCACCGCCCAGGGATATTTCGAACTCGGCCGCGCGCTGGAGCAGGCCAGGCATGTCCCTGAAGCGCTGGACGCCTACCAGCAGGCGCTGAAAATCTCTCCGGAGTTTGTCGAAGCGCAGCAAGCCGCTGACGCGCTTCGGCAACCGAGAAAGTAAAACTGCGCGCTGCCTGCGCTCGCAAGGCCGCCGTACACTTCCTGGGCTGGTCCTGCGCTAGCTTTTTCTTGAAGTCACCGCGAAAAACGCGGCGGCTTCCTGCTCCACATTCTTACTGCCACAATGCGGGCACTTGGGGTTCTCTTGATCGTGCTCGTTGAGGGTTAGAACGGTTTCGAAGGGCTTGTGACAGTCGAGGCAAACATAATCGTAAACGGGCATGGGGACCTCCCGTGGGAATACTGTTGGGAGAATTGTACGCCTGCGGGAAATTGTTGATTGCTGATTTTTGATTGTTGATTGGAACCCCTATCCGCTTCATGTCCACGCCTCAGGCCGGATTTTCAATCAACAATCAAAAAATCAACAATCAACAATTTGATTTTGCGTCGCGCGGGTCGACGTCTACGGTCGCACCTTGTCGCCAACGAGCGCAGCCGAAATGTCGACGGCTGCGCGTGTGCTCTCCCAGTCGAGTTGCAAAGTGCAGCCGCTGCCGGACTTTTCGTACGAGATGGTGAAGTTCTCCACGGGTGCGGGCAGCTTCGAGACTTTCATGTCCACACGCCCCAGTTCGTCGCTCTCATACTTGTACGGAATGCCCCATTCTCCTGTCTTTTTGTTAACGATCAGAGTCCATTTGTCGGCGGTAGGGACGGTGAACAGCGTGTAACTGCCGGCGGGCACGGTCTTGCCGCCCACGCTCACATCGGCGCTGGTCACAAACGTGGTGGCGGAATTGGCTCCGGTGCGCCAGACTTCGCCGAAGGGCACCAGTCCGCCGTAAATCTTGCGGCCTTTCATGCGCGGGCTGGAGTAGTCGGTCTTGATCGTCTTGCCTCCGCCGAGATCGCACGACGCCGACGCGGGCGGACTGGCTTGCGCCGACGCGAACAGGGTGAGGGTCAGAATCGCGAATACCAGAAGGGCAATTCTCTTTTGCATGGTCTCTCCTTTTTGGAAGGTTGAAATGCCAAGGTTATGACGCGTGAACGAAGAATAAGTCAGCGGCCCATCCATCAGCAGCCCAGCCATTATGCGCCATGCCCGCGTGCAGTTACAATCGTGCGATGCCGGTATTCGACGAAAAGCAGGAAGAACTGGAACACTACGAGACCATGATGGGCGTGCCCCGCGGCCGCCTCGCCGTCACCATGGACACCATCACTGACGCCATGGCGCTGGTCGGCCAGCACGGCGTCTATTGCCAGAGCCAGCGCTGGCCGGGCAAGCCGGTCATGGACATTCAAATCATCATGAAGAGCCTGACCGACGCCAAAGAGTTGATCCAAAGTGTGATGGAAGAGCTGAAAAAGGAGAACTGAAAAAGAATGACCAGCGCTGAATGAGCAGGTGCTGATCACACGGCACTGGTGAAGATTCTGTATCCTTGCTCCTCGCCTAGCATCTCCTTCGTGATACTTCGTGCCCTTCGTGGTTTAGGTTTTTCTTTCTACGGTTCGTACGCGCAGCAGGGGTCGGCGGCGAACAGGTCGCCGGTCAGGGCATAGGCGCGGGCGCGCGATCCGCCACAGACCGCGCGGGCGGAACAGCGGCCACACTTCCCTTTCAGTTTGGAAGTGTCGCGCAGCGAGACAAACAGCGGCGAATCGCCATAGATTTCGGCCAGCGGCTGAGTAGTAGCGTTGCCCGCGGAAAGCGGCAGAAAACGGCTGGGGTAAACCTCGCCGCGGTGGTTGATGAAGACAAATCCCTTGCCGTCGTTCACTCCCTTGGGCGCGTTGGCCGCGGCGGCGAAGGCATCGGATTCGCTGATGCGGCCCCGCGAGGCCCGCGCGCGCTGCTGCAGCACGTAGCGCTGGTAATGCTGGCCCTCGGTGGTCTTGATCGGGAAATGAACCTGCTTGGAAGCGGCATGGAGCTTGGCGAAGACCTGTTCGTGTTCGTCGGCGGGGAGCAGTTGGTCAACCTGTTCCGGGCCGGAGGGAACGAGGAAGAAGACGTTCCACAAATCGACGTCCAGGCGAGTCAGCAGCTCGATCATGGGATCAAGGTCGTGAACGTTGCGGCGCGTCAGCAGGGTGTTGATCTGCACCGGGAGTTGCACCTCGTGGCACGCTCCGATGACGGCAAGCGTACGCTGGTGGCACCCGGCCACGGCCCAGTAGGCGTCGTCGAGCGCGGCCGTGGAGCCATGCAGCCAGAAGCCAACCCGCATCAGGCCGCTGGCCTTGAACTCGGCAATGGTCGCGGCATCCAGCTTGGGTGTGGGCAGCAGGGTCAGCGAAGTACGAACCGACCGGGCCGCGGCAAATTCGATCACGGGGAGCAAGTCGGGGCGCAGCAGCGGATCGCCGCCGGTAAGGGTGAGCAGCGGCACGCGCATGGCAGCGACTTGCTCGACCAGATGAAACGCCTCCGCGGTGGAAAATTGATCGCGATCGCGCCGCGCCCGCGCCGCACCGCGCACTGGTGTGGACTTCCAGTCACAAGCCTGGGTCATCTCCCAGGTCACTTGCAGAGGACGCTGCAGCGCCCCCGCTGAATTCCCCGCCGAATTCGTTGATGAAGCTGGAGTCGATCCGGTCGAGGCCTGCGGCGAACTGGTTGCCGAGGCGGACGGTTGGGCCCGGGCCGGAACGGCTGGCGGTTCTAACAGGGTGGGCATGGCGGAATGGTAGGCACGAGAGCCGGTGGATGCAGTGCGGGATGGCACCTCGGCGAGTGACGACCATCACAATGTGAGTGAAAAGTGCCCGTGATTTCTATCACAGGGCAAGGTGACTTCCGCCATAGGTCCACTTTGGCGGGGCATGTGATTCTACGACTGCGAGCCAGTTCCCACGATGTGGGACGAGAGCCCGACCGGAAACAGGAAATGCGCTCTCGGATGTGGTCAATTTGTCGACGGGCCACCCCTGCTCCGTGATATCGTGCAAGAAAATTTTCCTCAGGAGGAAAACGTGAAACTGATCTCTGTTCGAGTGGCCCTGGTTCGAATGGGCCTGGTAACTCTGCTGGCTGGCGGACTGATCGCAGTCTGCTCTACCTCGGCTGTAGCGCAGGACGCAGCCGCAACCTACAAGGCGAAATGCGCCATGTGCCACGGTCCCGACGGTAAGGGCTCGGCCATGGGTACGAAGATGGGCGCCCGCGACTTCGCATCGGCAGAGGTGAAAGCCGAGACCGATGCGCAGCTCACCGACATCATCAACAAGGGTAAAGGCAAGATGCCGGCCTACACTGGCAAGCTGAGTGATGCGGATGTGAAGGGCCTGGTCGCCTACATTCGCACTTTCGCCAAGTAGTGAAGCAGTGAAGAAAAAGGCGGCCTGAATGCGGGCCGCACAAAATTCGTAAAAATCTGAAGGAATGGCGGGTGAGAGCATGTCCACGCGAACAATACGGAATATTTTTGCGCCTGGAGTTGCCCTCACCCTGCTTTTAACCGCAGGCAGCATCTTCGCGGCCGGCAAGCAGCCCTCCCCCAAGCAGCCTCCGAAGCCAACTGCCGAAGAATGCCTGGCCTGCCACAGCGACGCTTCCCTGACGCACGACGAAAATGGCAAGACGGTCAGCCTGCACGTCGACCCGCAGGCCTTCAAAGATTCCATTCACGGCAGCATGTTCACCTGCGTCGACTGCCACACCGACGTAACGAATGCCGCGCACGAAACGACTCCCAAGAAAATCAGCTGTGCGACTTGCCACGCCGACGAACAGGCAGCGTACGACCGCAGTTTTCACGGCAAGGCCGTGCAAGGCGGCAACAGCAAGGCGGCGACGTGCGTGGATTGCCACGGCAGCCCGCATGAGCTGTTGCCGGCCAGCGATCCGAAATCGCGCGTGCACCACACCAACATTCCCGCGACCTGCGGCGCCTGCCACAGCCAGAAATTTGTGATGCAGGACGGCGGCGTGAGCGCGCAGATGGTCGCGTCATACCAGCAGAGCGTGCACGGACACGCCGTCGCCGCCGGATCGGAAAAGGCCGCGGTCTGCACCGATTGCCACGGCACGCACGAGATTCTCGACGCCAAGGACGCGAAGTCTCCCATTTTCAAGTTCAATGTGCCGACGACTTGCGGGCAGTGTCACGACGCGATCTCGAAGGAATACACGCAGAGCATTCACGGACAAGCGGTAGCCAAGGGCAACTGGCAGGCGCCGGTGTGCACCGACTGCCACGGGATCCATTCCATTACGGCACACAACGATCCGAACTCTCCGGTTTCGGCCCAGAACGTGGGCCAGGCGACCTGCGCGCGCTGCCATGAAGGCATGCGGCTGTCGCGGGAATTTGGCGTGGAAGGCGGCCGCCAGACCACGTATTTGGCGAGCTATCACGGGCTGGCGGCGCGTGGAGGATCGCAGGTAGTCGCGAACTGCGCCAGTTGCCACGGGACTCACAGCATTCTTCCTTCGAGCGATCCGCGGTCGATGATCAACCGCGCGAATCTCGCCCACACTTGCGGCCAGTGCCATCCGGGCGCGACCGAAGAGTTTGCCGCCGCCAAGGTGCACGTGGGTGCGCCGCTCTCGGCCGATATGGGCAGCAAGGCGGTGCGCTGGATTCGCCGCTTTTATATGAGCATGATCTTCGCCGTCATCGGCGGCATGCTGGTGCACAACCTGATTATCTGGCGGTCAAAAGTGGTCGCGCGGCGCAAGTTGGAGCACGCCTTCGTGATGCGCATGCCGCTGCGCTTCCGCGTGCAGCACGCCACGCTGCTCACCAGCTTCATCGTGCTGGTGCTGACCGGCTTTGCCTTGAAGTTTCCGGATTCCTGGTTTGCCTCCATGCTCTCATTGGGCGAGCACCGGCGGCACCTGCTGCATCGCATTGCGGCAGTCGTGCTCATGGGGGTGAGTATTTACCACATCTTCGACATCGCGCTGAGCCGCGAAGGACGCAAACTGGTTCGCGATCTGTTCCCCACGCTGGACGATGCCCGGGGCGCATGGCAGAATGTTTGCTATTATCTCGGCCTGACTTCCCGCAAGCCGGAGTTTGCCCGCTTCAACTACGCGGAAAAGGCTGAATACTGGGCTCTGGTGTGGGGCATGATCGTGATGGCCGTCACCGGCATCATGCTGTGGGCCAAGGTTCTGGTGGGCAATCACATGCCGCGCTGGTGGCTCGACGTCGCGACCGCCATTCACTTTTATGAAGCGGTGCTGGCGACCCTGGCGATTATCGTGTGGCACTTTTACCAGGTATTCTTCGACCCCGACGTTTACCCGATGAACTGGGCCTGGTGGGATGGAAAAATGACGCTGCACCACTACCGCGACGAGCATGGGCTGGACGGCAAGGCGATCGCGGAAGCCTCAGTCGAGCCTCCTGAACCTGAAGCCTCGTCTGAAGTCTCGCCGGAAGCCGCCCGCGTAGAAGAACCCGAAGTCACAGGCACCCAGCATGGAAACTAAGCAAACTCCCCCACCGCCGCCGCAGGAGCCCTGGCACTGGTCGCGCATGCTGATGCGCAATCCCGTCAGCCTGGCTGGCGTGGCCCTGGCCATCGTCAGCGTGGCCAACATTTTCATTTTCTTTACCATCGATCAGATCGCCACCAGGCCCAGCCCTTATATCGGAATCCTGGCCTACATGGTTTCGCCCGCGTTCCTGATTCTCGGCCTGCTGCTGATGCTGACCGGCGTGCTGCTGGAACGGCGCAAGCACCTGGCGCCGACGGCCTTCTATCCCCGCGTCGATCTCAATGATCCGTCGCAGCGCAGCGCGGTGATTTCGTTCATGACGTTTCTGGTGGTCTTCGTCATGGTGAGCGTGGCGGGCAGCTATAAAGCCTACGAGTTTACCGAGTCGGTGGGATTTTGCGGCCAGCTGTGCCACACCGTGATGAGTCCGGAATACACGGCGTATCAGCAGTCTCCGCATGCCCGAGTAGCCTGCGCCGATTGCCACGTGGGAGCGGGCGCGACCTGGTTTGTGAAGTCCAAACTCTCGGGCAGCCGGCAGGTTTTTGCCACAGTTTTCAACACCTACCCGCGGCCGATTCCGACGCCGGTGCACAATTTGCGCCCGGCGCAGGAAACCTGCGAGCAGTGCCACTGGCCGAAGAAGTTCTATGGCGGGCAGCTCAAAGTCTTTACCCACTATGCCGCCGATCAAACGAACACCATGCGCCAGATCCGGATGATCATCAAGACCGGCGGCGGAGATCCGGCTACCGGCGCGCCCGAAGGCATTCACTGGCACATGAACATCGGCAACAAGATCGACTACGTGGCGGCCGACGAGAAGCGCCAGACGATTCCCTACATTCGCGTGCAGGACCTGCAGGGCCGGGTGACCGAGTACTACGCCAAGGATTCGACCCTGAGCAAAGATCAGATTGCCAAGGCGGATAAGCACCACATGGATTGCGTGGACTGCCACAACCGGCCCACGCACATCTACGTCCCGCCGGACCAGTCGGTCGATCAGGCGCTGTTGGGGCGGCGTCTGGACGTTTCCCTTCCCTTCATCAAGCAGGAAGCAGTCACGGTTCTTACCGGGACCTACGCCACCACCGACGCTGCCATGCAAGGTATTGCGAGCGGGATGCAAGGTTTTTATGAAACCAAGTATCCGGATGTGGCCAAGAACAAGGCGCTCGAGATCCGCAACGCGGTCACCGAGGTGCAGGAGATCTTCAAACGCACGACCTTCCCCGAGATGAAGCTCAACTGGCAGACTCATCCCAACAACCTGGGGCACTTCTACTACACGGGATGCTTCCGCTGCCACGACGGGCAGCACATGAGCGCCGACGGCAAGGTGGTGAGCCGGGACTGCAACCAGTGCCACACGCTGCTGTCGGAGAGCGAAGGGACGACCAGCCTGGCAGCCACGGCTGTGCCGAGTTTCAAGCATCCGGTCGATTTGGGAGACCTGACGCAGGTCAGCTGCGCGGACTGCCATAGCGGAGGAGTTGGGCCGTAATAAGCACCAGCCGACGTTTCGTTACTATTCCAGGGAACACTTCCTGGAAGCCCGTTTCTTGATAATTTTCGTGTCGCGGACAATCTTGTTGAAAAGAGGAAGAGTTTGCTTTCAGGGCCATCCGTACGGGCGCTAAGCAGGCATGTCGGCACACGCACCAGCTAAGCTAAGTGATCACATCAGCACCATGCGGCGGACTTGGCACTTGCATGCGGGAGTGGGTGGAAGTCCCTAGCCTGAAAACGAAGATGCCAATGGTCTTTCCGACGGCCGCGGCGGTGCAAGTAATGAGCGTGACGCGCCAGCAGACGCTGCCGAAAGAGAGCGCGAAAGAGTGCCAATGCCAACCATACCAGGCTATGGAGAAGGCAAGGGCGACTCCCAAGAACTTTGCACCCATCGCGCAGCCGCAACTGTCACCTCGGACTCCCCGTTTGCTTCTTGCGGCGGATCCAACCGGGGATAGCAAACTATTCATCGTTCCCTCTGTCGGACTTTAAGTCCAGTCGTCGAGTAATCCTAACCACCCGAAAGGGCCGTTGGGCTTACATGTCTGTTCACCACCTCAATGGTCGCGTTTGGAGACGGTCACGCTAAACGGCAGTGACGGTATGCCGTTCGCAACCACTTCCAGGGTGTACTGGCCCGGTGAAAGATCGCCCGGAATCGCGGCAGTCGTAGTGATGACGGCGGCTCCGGTAGCAACGCCCATGGAGGTAACCGTGTTGCCATTGGCGTCGAGCGTGGTGTGGTTCGATGTCCGGCAATACCGAACCTGGTTGTTAGCCGTATTGGTGACTCTGACTAGCGGGTAGTTGGTAGCGGCCTCAGCATCGTCTCCATAGGCCACTGCTTGGGAAAGTCCATTGAACTGTGTGCCGGAAATCTGCACGCTGCTGCCCGCGACCAGGTTGGCTGGACAAACTTGGATCACCGGACGGAAGGCGTCCTGTGGCGTCGCCGCAGCGGAGTGATAGGCGTAAAACGACGAGTCGTCCTCGCGGCACATCATGATGTCCCCATTCGGCAGAAGCAGCAGCCGGGTGGCATACGTCGTGGAGTTGCTGTTGGGAGGGTCGCTGGTGCGATTGAAGGACGCGCCGTCGAACTCAAAGTAGAAGCACGGAGACAGATAATCGCCCTTCGCGTCAATGGGGCCCGCGGCGAAAAGAATATTGCCATTCACCAACAGCGCCGCCGGACCGTCCATGATGCCAATGTTCTGGTTGTTCTGCTGGGGCAGGTCGCCTCCGTTGGTCCACTGTGGGTTGGCGCCCGCCGAGTAGGCCGCAGTGTGCTGATTTGCGCCCAGGAAAAACGCGGTGCCGTCATAGCGCAGTAAAGCCGGTCCAATCTCACCCGCCTGGACAATGCTGGTGGGCAGGTTGTTCCCTTGGGTCCACTGGTCCGTGGCTATCTCGTAGACCCAGGTCGCAGGGGCAGTCACACAGCTGGGAATCGCGATGGTACCGTCGGGCATCAACACCCAGGACTCCTCAGATCCGGAATTGGGCATCTGATTCATGGCTGTCCACGTCAGAGTTGTCGGATCCAGCTTGGCGAGAAGTTGGCCATTGAAATCCCCTAACAGAAGTGTTCCGTCAGGTAATAACGCACAGGGTGAGTCCCCTATATTTTGCCAACCCGCGGGAGGTGATAGCGTGGACCAACTGTTCGCCTTGGGATCGTAGACTTCGCAGGCATTGGTGTCGTCATTCTGGTTCGAACCGCTAGAGTCGGAATACTCCCCTCCGCAGACCACCAACCGGCCATCGGCCAGAACGGCGGAAGCGAAGTACTTTCTTGCCACATGCGCATCGGCCAGCCGGCTCCAGCTGCCATTCGCGTAGCTTCCGTTCTGGTCCGGGGTAAGCTTCCACCATCTCCGCGAACCATAGGTAGCGCCATAGACCGTCTCACATTCCTGCATCATCACCGTTCCATCGGTCAGCAGGAATGCGGTCCCGCCGTTGGCGTTGGAAATGCAGAAGATGGCTGAGATCACGCTCCAGAACAAACAGAAGATATAGACCAGCACGGCCCATATGGCACAGAAGATGGTCACGATCACCGCGAAAATGACGCAGAACACGGTCACGATCACGGCAAAAATGACGCAGAAGACGGTCACGATGACCTCGAATGCCACGCAGACCCAGCTGATGATGGTGTAAAGAGCCTGGCATCCCCAGGAACATGGCCACCAAGTGCAGCAGTTCGATGATTGTTGGGAAGCCCAATTGGTGCACTGTTGCGTTGTCTGCGAGGCCCAGGCGACGCACGTCTGCACTGCCTGCCACGCCCATTGCACGCAGGTTTTTGTGGCATTTACAACCCACGAGACGCAGGAAACTACGGCCACTGTGCCCCACTGAGCGCACCTCTGAAACGTCAGGGTGTAGTTGTGCGAACAGTTCGATGGAAGCTGGTTCCACGTACCGGGTTGGAAATCGCCATTGCCCATTGTGATGTACCTCCGCGCCTGAGTCGAGACCGGAACTCGGGACTTCCCCGCCTTGGGCCGACACTCTACTGGATAGTGCAAGAACCTGGTCCAGCGTTACGAAATGGCGAGGAAGGGCAGTCACAATTACTTTGGCTAAGAGGTGGTCATACTTTGAAACAGTCGTTGGCCAGATCCATCTACGAGTCCGTACTGAAGAACGCGCATGTGGTTACAGAACCGGCGAAGTTTATGATTGGCCAGAAACGGGCTTCTGGGGGTCCATTCGCCACCTCGAGCCCGGGGTGGGCGGTAACCTGAGTGGCGACAACGGGTTGTGCGCTGCGCGGCGGTTCTGGATGGGAAGTTGATGGTCCATGTGTGATCCTAATCACACCACCGTGTGAACCTGCGTCCCGACAGGCACAGCCCCCTTCCTGCATCCTTAAAATATCGTTGATGGCCACGCCCGTGGCCGCAACGGATTTGATCGAAAGGGGATGTGATGAAGCGCAAATTCAAGACCATGGACGCCAATGAGGCCGTAGCCAATGTCGCCTACCGGGCGAGCGAGGTGATCGCGATTTACCCGATCACCCCTTCATCGCCCATGGGCGAGTGGGCGGACCAGTGGTCGTCGGAGAACGTGCCGAATGCCTGGGGCAGCGTGCCCCACGTGATCGAGATGCAGAGTGAGGGCGGAGCAGCCGGCGCCGTACATGGCGCGCTGCAGACGGGATCGCTGTCGACGACCTTTACCGCGTCCCAGGGATTGCTGCTAATGATCCCGAACATGAATAAGATTGCCGGTGAGCTGACGCCGGCCGTGTTTCACGTGACCGCCCGAACTCTGGCCACGCATGCGCTGTCGATTTTTGGCGACCACTCGGACGTGATGTTCTGTCGCGCCACGGGATGGGCCATGCTGTGCTCGAACTCGGTGCAGGAGGCGATGGACCTGGCGCTGATCGCGCACGCGGCGTCGCTGGAGACGCGAATTCCCTTCCTGCATTTCTTCGATGGATTCCGCACTTCGCACGAAGTCAACAAGATCGAAATGCTTGAGGAAGACGACATGCGGGCCATGCTGAACATGGACCGCATCATCGAGCACCGGCGGCGGGCGCTGTCTCCCGATCATCCGGTGCTGCGCGGGACGGCGCAGAATCCGGATGTGTTCTTCCAGATTCGCGAAAGCGCCAACGCCTACTACGACGCGGCTCCGGCCAAGGTGCAGGCGGCCATGGATAAGTTCGCCGAGATCGTAGGACGGTCGTATCACCTGTTCGATTACGTGGGCGCTCCGGACGCCGAGCGCGTGATCGTCATGATGGGTTCGGGGGCAGAGGCCGCGCACGAGACGGTCGAATATCTGACTGCCCAGGGAGAAAAAGTTGGGCTGCTGAAAGTGCGGTTGTATCGGCCGTTCTGCGTGAAGTCGTTCATGGAAGCCCTGCCCGCCAGCGTTCGCCAGATCGCAGTTCTCGATCGGACCAAAGAGTCGGGCGCGATTGGCGAACCTCTCTACCTCGATGTGGTCAACGCCCTGTATGAAGGCCTGAATCTGGGCTACGGAAAGCTGAAGAGCGCTCCGGCCGTCGTGGGCGGACGTTACGGCTTGTCGTCGAAGGAATTCACGCCCGCGATGGTCAAGGCTGTGTACGAGAACCTGAAGCAAGCGAAGCCGAAAGATCATTTCACCATCGGCATTCAGGACGACGTCAACCACACCAGCCTCGACTACGATGCCGCGTTCTCGACTGAGCCCGATAGTGTGGTTCGAGCCCTGTTTTATGGTCTGGGCGCGGACGGCACGGTGGGCGCCAACAAAAATTCCATCAAGATCATCGGCGAAAACACCGCGAACTACGGGCAGGGATACTTTGTTTACGACTCGAAAAAGTCCGGTGCCATGACAGTTTCGCACTTGCGCTTCGGACCGCAGCCCATTCACTCCAGCTACCTGGTTTCGAAGGCGAATTTCATCGCCTGCCACCAGTGGATTTTCCTGGAGCGCTACGACATGCTCAGTTCGCTGGTCGAGGGCGGCGTGTTCCTGGTGAACAGTCCGTTTAGCAAAGATGAAGTGTGGAACCACCTGCCGCGCGAGGTGCAGACGCAACTCATCGCGAAGAAGGCGAAGTTGTGCGCCATTGACGCCTACCAGGTTGCGCAAGATGCGGGTATGGGTTCGCGCACGAACACCATCATGCAGGTGTGCTTCTTCGCGATTTCAAAAGTTCTGCCGCGCGACGAGGCCATAGAGGCGATCCGCGAGTCCATCCGCCACACCTACGGGCGCAAGGGCGAAGACGTCGTGCAGAAGAACATGCAGGCCGTCGACGCGACGCTGGCTCATTTATTTGAAGTAAGGATTCCAGAGAGCGTCAGCAGCACCACTGAAATTCCAGCGGCGTTCCCCGGAGCGCCGAAGTTCGAGCATGACGTTCTGGGAACGATTTACGCCGGGCGCGGCGATGAGCTTCCAGTGAGCGCGTTCTCGTGTGACGGCACGTTTCCGACCGGCACAGCGAAATGGGAGAAACGCAATCTCGCTCTTGAGATTCCGGCGTGGGATACAAAGATCTGCATCCAGTGCGGCAAGTGCGCCATGGTTTGCCCGCACGCCGTGATTCGGATCAAGGTATATGACAGCAAGGAATTGCAGGGCGCGCCGGCAACGTTTAAAGCCTGCGACGCGCGCGATAAAGAATGGGCGGGCATGAAGTATACGATCCAGGTCGCTCCGGAAGATTGCACCGGATGCGGTGTCTGCGTTGATGTTTGCCCGGTCAAGAATAAGAGTGAGGTCCGGCTGAAGGCGATCAATATGGTCCCGCAGCCTCCGCTGCGCGCGCCGGAAAGCGAGAACTGGAATTTCTTCCTCAAACTTCCGGAACTCGACCGCCGAAAGATCAAAGTTGGAACAATTCGCCAGCAGCAAGTGCAGGAGCCGCTGTTCGAGTTCTCGGGCGCGTGCTCGGGATGCGGCGAGACCCCTTATCTGAAGCTGGTTTCGCAACTGTTCGGGGATCGCGCGATTGTGGCCAACGCGACTGGATGCTCGTCGATTTATGGCGGCAATCTGCCGACGACGCCGTGGGCGAAGAACGCCGACGGGCGCGGTCCGGCGTGGTCAAATTCGTTGTTCGAGGACAACGCTGAATTTGGCCTGGGCTTCCGCGTCTCGATCGACAAGCAGACCGAGTTTGCGCACGAGTTGCTGCGGCGCGTCGCCGGAACGGTTGGTGAAGAGCTGGTCACGGCGATTCTCAACGCGAAGCAGAAAGATGAAGCTGATATTTACGAACAGCGCCAGCGGGTCGATCTTCTGAAAGAGAAACTGGCGAAGATTAACTCCGCCGACGCGAAGCAACTGCTCTCCGTCGTCGACATGCTGGTGAAAAAGAGCGTGTGGATCGTGGGCGGCGACGGCTGGGCCTATGACATCGGCTACGGCGGGCTCGACCATGTGCTGGCCAGCGGGCGCAATGTGAACGTGCTAGTGCTCGATACTGAGGTTTATTCGAACACTGGCGGGCAGGCCTCGAAATCGACGCCGCGCGCGGCCGTCGCGAAATTTGCCGCGGGCGGCAAGCCGGGGCCGAAGAAAGATCTCGGACTTATGGCCATGACGTACGGCAACGTCTACGTGGCGAGTGTGGCCATGGGCGCGAAAGATGAGCACACGCTCAAGGCGTTTCTGGAGGCGGAAGCTTACAACGGGCCGAGCATCATCATTGCCTACTCATCGTGCATCGCGCATGGCATCGACATGACCACGGCGATGACCGATCAGAAAGTCATGGTCGACTCTGGTGAGTGGCTGTTGTATCGCTTCAACCCGGAGCGCGCCGCGGCGGGCGAAAATGCTCTGACGCTGGATTCGCGCGCGCCTACGCGCAAATTGCAGGATTTCATGCTGCAGCAAACGCGCTTCAAAATGCTCACCAAGAGCAAACCGGAAGATGCAACACGCCTGTGGGCGCTGGCGCAGCAGGACGTGGAACATCGCTACCGCATGTACGAATACATGGCCAGCCGGAAAACGGAGCCAGAAACGCCCGCGAAGGATGCTGGGGGAAAACCTGCGCCGGCCGCAGTGAAGCCGGTACCGACGGGAGCTGCGCGCTAGCCATGCAGCTCTAGCCATGCCGCAATTCAGAGAAGCGAGGAGAAAGTCATGATCGATCTGAATACTACTTATCTTGGTCTGAAGCTGCACTCGCCGCTGGTGGCCTCGGCCTCGCCTCTGTCGCGCGATGTGGACGGAATTTGCCGGCTGGAAGATGCGGGAGCTTCGGCCGTAGTGCTGTATTCGCTGTTTGAAGAGCAGTTGCGGCAGGAGGAAGCGGACCTGAACTATCACCTGGCCGTGGGCACGGAAAGTTTTGCCGAGTCGCTTACTTACTTTCCGCAGGCCAGCGAGTTTCACACCGGGCCGGAGGGATATCTGGATCACATTCGCAAAGCCAAGGCGGCGGCCAGCATCCCGATCATCGCCAGCCTGAACGGCTCGACCCTGGGCGGATGGACGAAGTTCGCGGGAGAAATCCAACGGGCGGGGGCGGATGCAATCGAGTGCAATGTGTATTACATTCCCACCGATCCAAAGCTCACGGCAGCCGACGTGGAGAAAACTTATTTCGACATTCTGCGCGCCGTGAAAACAGCCGTCACCATTCCGGTCGCCGTGAAGTTGAGCCCGTTTTTCAGCAACATGGCGAATATGGCCCATCGTCTGGACGAAGCCGGGGCGGACGCGCTGGTGCTATTCAATCGCTTTTACCAGCCGGACATTGATTTGGAAGAACTGGAAATTCGGCCGAATGTTCTGCTGAGCACGCCGCAGGCCCTGCGGCTGCCGCTGACCTGGATAGGAATTCTGTTTGGCCGCGTGAAAGCCGGGCTGGCGGCGACGGGCGGAGTGCATAACGCCGAAGACGTAATTAAGCTGCTCATGGTTGGCGCCAATGTCACCATGATGTGCTCGTCGCTGATGCGGCACGGAGTGAATCATCTGCGTCACGTGGAGCGCGAACTGCGCGAGTGGATGGAAGAGCACGAGTACGAATCGGTGAAGCAGATGCAAGGCAGTATGAGCCAGATCAAATGCGCCGATCCTGGGGCGTTCGAGCGGGCGCAATATATGCGGGCGGTGAAGGGCATGTCGCACATCCACATGGCCGGATTCCGGTGAGGGCGACGAGTTGATAGTTGTATGTACATTAATGTAAACAATGTTCCTGCAGGAACATTGTGGGAAACTTCCGGCTAGGGAAAGTCCGATGCAGGTCCGACAGAAGGCGTAAACCACAGAGGACACGGAAACCGGGAGTTGCTCAGAGTTTTCCTTAGGGCACGATCACGGCGGCGCCATCCACTGCGTCGTTCTTAACCGCGATGAGCGCTTCATTCGCCTGGTCCAGCGGAAACACCGTTACCCGTGGCTGCAGGCCGATCTGCGCGGCGAGCGCCAGGAAATCGCGGGCGTCAACGCGAGTCATGTTGGCCACGCTGCGCAGCTGGCGCTCGCCCCATAGCAGGCGGTCATAATCGAACTGGGGGATGCGATCGAGGTGAATCGCGTTGATGGCAACCACTCCGCCTTTGCGCAGGCTGGCCAGCGCGGTGATCACCACGTCGCCGCTGGGCGCGAAGGTGATAGCTCGGTCGAGCTCCACGGGCGGCTTCTCGGTTTCAGTTCCCACCCACGCCGCACCCAACGAGGCCGCCAGGTCACGGTGAGATTTTCCTCGCGTAGAAACATACACCTCGCACTTCCAGGCGCGCAGAACCGCAATGGCGAGGTGCGCGGATGCGCCAAAGCCGAACAATCCGACGCGTTCGCCGGGTTCGACGCCGGCCACGCGCAGGCTGCGAAAGCCGATGATGCCCGCACAGAGCAGCGGGGCGGCGTGGAGATCGTCGAGGGCCGGGGGCAGCGGGAAGACAAAGTCAGCGCGGGCGAGGGCGTACTCGGCGTATCCGCCGGGGACGGAATATCCGGTGAAGGTGGGCGCGTCGCACAGGTTCTCCATACCTCGTTTGCAGTAGGGGCAGTTGCCATCGGTGCCGCCGAGCCAGGAAACGCCGACGCGAGAGCCGGGGCGGATCAGTTCGGTGTCGCCGCCCACAACCTCGCCCACGATCTGATGGCCGGGTGTCATGCCCGGGTGCTGCTCAGGCAGTTCGCCTTCGACGATGTGGAGGTCGGTGCGGCAGACGCCGCAGGCGCGGACTCGCAGAAGAACGTGTCCGGGCGTTAACTGCGGATTGGCGACTTCGGTGATCTGCAGCGGATGTTCGGCAACCGGTCGCGGTGAGGTGAGGATGGCGGCTTTCATGCGAATTCCCTATCAGCCCGTGGAAAATCCAGCGCCCAAACCCAGCGCCTAAAGGCGCATTCATAACAGTGCGCTTGCGGTATGCCTGAAGGCATACCCCGATACGAATCGCACTGATACAATCTCCCTTTCACCACGGGCTGCTACATCATTATGATGCTCGGCACCCTCGCGAGGCTACGCCTGACGGAACAGCCGAGAGCCTGCGCTGGCGAAGCCGAAGGGCGGCCGGCTCCTACACAGTCTGCTAGGACGACGGCGCCAGTTCCAGCGTCAGCACCTGAAACGGTTGCAGGTGGAACGTGTGTTGCTCCTTCGCCGGGATGGTCTCTGCAGGTTTCGCGCTGTTGCTCTTCCAGGGGCTGCGGGCAGAGTAGGCACGTGGCGAACCTGCGGGAAGTTCGAGGAGCGCTGAGAGGCTCGCGGTGAAATCCTGTGGCTGGTCGCTGGGATTGCGCAGAGTCACGATCGCCTTCTCGCGTGACCACGAGGCCCAGCCGTAGACTTCAAGGCGCGCGGGATCGCCTCCAATCCAGTGGGAGTCTTTGAGGGTCTGCGCATTGTTGCGCGACCACTTAGCCGCCTCGGCGAGAACATTCCAGTCGTCGGAGGAGAGCAGCGAGGGAGTGATGTACATTTCCTGAAGCTGCGTGCCGGTGCCGAAGTAAGAGTGCACTTCGTCGGGAAAGTCGTGAGCGGGATCGCTGCCCAGGCGCTCCGCGTAACGCGCAAAGATGAGGCCGTGGAGCATGAGCGAGTTCATGGGGAACAGTGGACCATCTTCGACGACCCAGCGATAAATCTGCGAGTCGCGAAAGGTGATCCAGCGCTGGCGGTTGGTGCCGACGCCGGCGAAGCTGTGGTCGTCGCCGCCGCGCCAGATGGAATCGGCGTAGAGCAGCCAGAACGGCGAAGGATAAGTTCCGGTGGTGAGGTTGACGTAGAGGTCGGACTTTTTCGCGCGCAGTTCGCCGATCAGGTGGATGGCCGCGTCGAAGTCGCTATCGAACTGGCTGCCCTTGATGACCTCGTTGGCGTTGCCGGTGCCGTCGAACTTGAATTGGTTGACGCCGTATTTTGCGATCAGGTCGAGGCAGGTGTCGCGAAAGTAGCGATAGTAGTTTGGACCTGACAGTGCAAGCCCACCCTCGTTGGTTTCGAATCCCTGGGCGCGCGCTGAGGCGAGGCGCTGCTCCTTCGGCTTGTCGTAGCCGCCCCAGGGAGAAAGCCAGATGCCGGGCGCAGCGCCGTAACTGGCGGCGCTTTGCGCCACTTTGGTTAATCCGTCGGGAAAGCCGGGATTGAATTTCCAGAGAGTGGTGGGATCGTCCCAGCCATCGTCGTAGAGAAAGCTGTCGAGCTTGACACCGCGTTTCTTGGTCAGTTCCTCGCCGAAACTCTCGACCACGGCGACCGCGCTCTGCTCGTTGTAGCGGTCGAAGTATCCGAGGTCGTACCAGGAGTTGTAATGGAGAAAGGTTCGATAAGGATGAGCGCGTTCGAGTTCCAGATAGTGCAGGAAGTCGCGGCGCAACTGGCCGGCATGGGCGACGCCGATGACGGATGAATAGGTAACGCTTTGTCCAGCCTGCAGCGGGAGTTCGCGCGCCAGCCAGCAGGTGGCGCGATCTTCACCACGATCACTGCGGACGCGGCATTCGGAGAGCGGATGCTCGAAGCTGAGGAACCAGGTTTTGGCAGACAAGGTTTCGGAGGACAAGGTTCCGACAGACGAGGTTCCGGCTGACAAGGTCCCGGCAATGACCGGCGAGCCTTTGACCTGGCCGGAGACTGCGGCGCCGGGTACGACGGCATCGATGAGGCCGACCTCGGTGAGCGCCAGGGGCTGGTGGACTGCTCGGATGGTCACTTCCTGACGAATGTAGTTGGCGTCTTCGCGGAGGATTGCCTTCCAGGTAACTTGGATGTTGCCGGCAGGATCCTGGAGTTCAGCACGCAGTTCGCGGCCCGGCAGGCGATCGGCGGCCCGGGACGAACCGGCTGGAGCAGAATCTGGCGAAGGCGAAATTTCCCGCAGTACGGGCGCGGCGACCATTTTGAGATCGGAGGAACGCAGCACCGGGCCCTCTTTGGGCACCAGCTCAAACACGCTGCCGTCGAGAGGCAGAGTCGCTCCGGTGAAATGGTTGGTCAGACTTTGCCAGCGCAGCGAGCCGCCGCGGACCGACCACGTGGCCGAGATGGCATGGTTCGACAGAGTGACAGTGCCGGCTTGCCCGCGATTCACGGACGAGGTCGAAGTCTGGCTGGACCCTGACGAGTGGAGAACCAGCAGCAACAGCGCGCAATAAAGAAGAGGACGTGACATTGCACGATTTCCTTGCAAGCGAGGAGCAGCCCAACAGACTACGGGACGAAATGGCGTGAAACAAGAAGAAAGCAAACGCAATCCGGCGGCGAGGGCGTTGCCCAGCGGGCGGAAGGGCGCGAAAAAGGCTGGCGGCCTCGCTCTGTCCGGGGACTTTTACCGGGATGCGATTTGACTTGACTTTCGGCATAAACGAAAGTAATAGTTTTGACTCGTAATAATATGAAAGCCGTTCGCAGGGAGGCTGCCATGCGTGTCTGCCGTCGCAGTTGTGGTTCGTTGGCCGGTTTCATCTTCGGATTGGGACTGGTGCTGCTGTTGCCGAGGATGGGGTTTGGGCAAGCCAGTTACACGGCGCAGGTGCGCGGCGTGGTCGCGGACCAGTCAGGCGCGCTGGTGGCGAACGCGACGGTGACGATTACCAACGACGGGACCAATATCTCCCAGACCGCGCAGACCGACGAGCACGGCCAGTATTTTTTTTCCGGGATGCGGCCTTCGGTCTACACCATTAAGGCGCAGGCCACGGGCTTCCGGATCGCGGAGAAAAAAAATGTCGTCCTGCAGGTGGATCAACAGACCAGCGTGGATTTTGTGCTGCATCCCCTGGGCGTGACCCAGACGATGGAAGTCACCACCGTTGCTCCCTTGCTCGACACCGAGAGCGCCACCCTGGGCTCGGAAATCACCGGTGAGTATCTGAAGGAAATTCCTTTGATGAACCGCAGCTTTTTCGGGCTGACGTTTCTGGCTGCCGGTGTCACAGAGGTGTCAGGGTCGGGCACATCGGATAACTATCCTTCGGGAACAAACTTCACCTCGAACGGGCAACGCAACGCAACCGCGGAGATACGTCTGGACGGATCGCTGATCAGCGCGCCGGAGCAGGGCGAAGGAGGGAATTCGAACGTCTACTACGAACCCCTGGTCGAGGGCATGCAGGAAATGAAAGTGCAGAACAACAGCTTCTCGGCGGAGTTCGGCAACAACGGGGGCACGGTCGTCAACATGGTGATGAAGAGTGGGACGAACGTCTTCCACGGCAGTGGATGGTATTTTCTGCAGCGACCGGGGATTGACGCGCGCGATTTCTTCAATCCCAAGTACACCTTTGGTAATCCCGTGCCTAACCCCAAGCCAGACAGCCGTCGAGACCAGGGCGGTTTTTCGCTCGGTGGCCCCATCAAGAAGGACCGCACGTTCTTTTTTGTTGATTTTGAGAAGGTAAGGAGCTCCAGCGCATCGAGCGGAGTCGTGACCGTACCCACAATGTCGGAGCGACAAGGTGACTTCTCGAACCTGATTAACGCCATTTACGATCCGACGCAGCCTCTTATTCAGTGCCCGGCGCCGGCACCACCCGGCACGATGTGCCGGCCGCCGGTGCAGAACAGCGGCCAACTGAATGTGATCCCACCGACAGAGCGGGACGCGATCGGAATGGCCGTGCTCAATCTTTATCCGAAGCCGAGCAACGGGAACGAGTTCAATAACTACAACTACACTACGACGTCGCAGGCGCCGGATTACCAGTTCGACATCAAGGTGGACCACCAGCTCAACGACAGGAACCGCATCAACGCCCGCTACAGCCGGGGGTGGTCGAACTATACGACTCCGCTGACGCTGGGCGACGGCTTCGATAATGACGGGATAGGGAGCGGCGTGACCGTGGCGCAAAATGGCTCATTTGAATATAACTGGACCGTGAACCCGCGGATCATCTGGACTACCCATGCGTCCGTCGACCGGGTACACGAACTGTCGATACCGAGTATCCCCACGATCTCCAGCTTCAACGCTTCCCTGCCAGCTGGCACCGCATTGCCGGCGGTTTTCCAGCAGGCCAACGGGATCGACAAGATGCCGACGTTCCTGATGCAGGGGAATCTGCCGTGGAATAACCTTTACGATCAGTGCTGCATCAACACGGTCTTTGGCCACACGCTGGTCAGCTACTCGTCGCAGCTGGTGATTTCCAGGGGTTCGCACCTGATTAAGCTGGGCGGCGAACAGAGGATTTTCTACAACAATTTCTGGCAGCCGAACTACCCGACCGGCCAGTTGACTTTTACGGATGACGTCACGTCTCCGATGCCGGGAAGCAACAACACAACGCTGATTTGCGCCGATCCAGCCTGCGACACGACTCAGCAGATCACGACAGGCAACCCGTATGCCAGCCTGGCTTTTGGTTATGGCGATAATATCAACGGCACCAGCCAGCTGGTGGTGACGCCCTCGGTGGCCAACCGGTCGTTGGAGACTGGGTTTTATATCCAGGATGACTGGAAAGTGAATTCGAAACTCACGGTGAATCTCGGCCTGCGCTACGAGTGGAGCTCGCCCTACACCTCGCGCGGCAACAAGCTCGAATTCAGCAATTTCGCCGCAGATTCTGGGGTAAGTATTAACCTTACCAGTTTCCCGCCCGGAGCCCTAGCGGCGGGGGCGACGGGGAGCGCGCAGGCGACTATGCAGAGTATCCCGGGGCTGAACCTTCCGACGACACAGGAGTTGTACGGCACGACCCAGTTTCCCACTTCCAGCATGAGGACGGTTCCGACGTACCGCAAGGATGTGGGGCCGCGACTGGGATTCGCCTACCAGATCGATCCGGCGACGGTGGTGCGCGGCGGAATCGGCATTTATTTTGGAATGAGCCCGGCCACAAACTTCCAGTATCCGGGCTCCGCGTTCCGCAAGACGGCCACCCTGTTTTTTACCAACAACGATTTTGCAAACCAATCGGCGACTCTCGAGAACCCGTTTCCCAGCGGATTCACCGGCCCGCAGGGAACGCAGTATGGGCAGCTGGCGAACTGGGGCTATCCAAACCCGAATGATCTGGGCACGACAGCTGCGCGGGACGCGGACATTTACCAGTGGAATCTGGGACTGCAGCGAGAACTGCCCAGCCAGATCGTGGTTGGCGTCGACTACGTTGCCAACCGGAGCACCCATCTGCCCTGGTCTGGCACCAACAACCGGGATTTCATGCCGTCGTCTTTGCTGGCGCAGATTTCTGCGGCCGTGCGTTCGAATTACGAGAGCCAGCCTGGGAACGGTCCCGGCTCTTGCGATCCAAATACCTGCGTCAGCAACTTTCTTCAGACTTCAGTGGGTAACCCGTTTTACTCGATGTTCAACCTCCCCTGCACCCCGTCGGCTTCGAGTCCTTGCTTCAACGAACCCAACTCGAATTATGGCCAACCGATCCTGCCCTTGGGAAATCTGCTGGATAAATACCCGCAATTTTCCGGCGACTTCGAGGGCCTGATGCTGGAAAGCGCGAATTCCTGGTACAACGCGATACAGATTCGATTCCAGAAACGGACGACGCACCACATCAGTTTCGATGGCAGTTACACGATCTCGAAGGCAACCGACTATTCCTCGGCGGGCAGGAACAATTGGGTGGGCGGGCTCGGTCTCGGCACTCCGCAACAACTGGATAACTTGTCCGCGGAACACAGCATCGGCGCCAGCGACACGCCGCAGCGGCTTGCCGGCGCGGTGGTCGTAGACCTTCCGGTTGGCCGCAAACAGTGGATTGGCGGCGATATGAACCGTGTGCTCGATGCCGCGATTGGTGGCTGGTCGATCGCGACATTGATCACGGAACAATCGGGGCAGCCCATGGCGATTGGCATGGCGACCGCCCACCTGGCCAACGGCAGCCAGCGTCCCGAGGTTGTGTGCCCGCAATTGAAAAGCGGGGTTAGCATGCACACCGTGGCGTTGGACTGGCAGAATGTGGGAGGATCCGCGGCGACTCCATCCTATTTCAATGCGAACTGCTTTGCCGACCCGGGAGACCAGATTCCTGGCAACGCTCGCCGTTATTTTTCCGGCCTGCGCGTCGACGGCATCCACAACATGGATCTGAATCTCTATAAGTCGTTCGTACCCAAGGAGGGAACGCGGCTGGAAATAAGGGCGGAAATGTTCAACTTCCTCAATCACCCGCGCTTTGGGCAGCCGAATTCGGGTGTGGGAAGTGCGTCTCAGGCAAATCCATATTTCGGGACAATTACCGGCGACGCCGGGGGGGAAACGGCGCGCTTTTTCCAGTTTGGAGCACGGTTCGAGTTCTGAGAACAATCCAGGCGGCCTTCATGAAAACCAGAGTCTCATTTTTCGCCGCACTCGCACTCGGCGGGTGCGGCTTTTTGCTGCTTGGGCAGAGCACCACTTCCAGCCCGAACCCTGCGCCACAGGATTGGTCCACCTACGTTCGCATTGGGGCTTATGGCTTGAAGGGCGGGGATGCGCTGCAGATTGTGCGGCGTGCGCAGGCCGACGGCGTATTCGGGATTGAAGTGGATAATGATATTCCCGGGCGCTATGAAAGCTTTGTGCATCCCGAAGAAAAACTGAAGGCGATCCACGAGGTGGCCGAAGCCGCGCACCGCGCGGGCAATTACGCTTTCGTCTACATTGCGGGCACGGAGTGCATTACCGCGCATGGCGATCAAGTGGCGCACACGTTGGCAAAGGATCATCCCGACTGGTTACAGCGCGACATTACGGGTAAGCCGGCGATTTTCGGCGGGGGCTCGGCGTTCTGGATTCGGGCGGGAGACGAGGACGTTTGGGTCAGCCCATATGCTCCGGAGTGGCGGAAAGTCTATATGGAACGGGTGCGGCAGATTGCCGCCACCGGGATCGATGGCATCTACGTCGATATCCCTTATTGGATGACCCATTTCGACGGCTGGGAAAATACCTGGGCGAGTTTTGACGACTACACGGTCGCAGCGTTCAAGCAGCAGACGGGGCTGGATGCGAAGCGCGACGTGAAGCTGGGAGATTTTTCTGATCCGGCGTTCCGCAAGTGGGTTACGTTCCGGATTCAGACTTTTACCGATTTCATGCGGGAGATCGCCGAGACGGCGAAGTCGGTCAACCCGAAGATCAAGACCATTCCTGAAATTTATCCTGGGATCGAAGGAGAGTCGGTGCGCGTGGGGGCCGATGTTTACAGCCTCTATCCAGTGGTGGACGCGATTGCGCACGAATATGAATTTGGCGAGGGCAACCACATGGCGGCGTCGCGCAGGCCGCTGGACTGGTTTCGCTATCAGGTGGGCATGCATTCGTTTCGGGCTTTTGCGCAGGGGAAACCCACATGGATCCTGAATTACTCGTGGGACGGCGATAGGAAAGCGGACAACGCCGAGGCCACGATTCGCGAATCTATGATGAATCTGGCGATGTCGCAGGTCATGGCGGGCGCGAATTTCTGGGACGCGCCGGGGCATTCCATGGCGGGGTCGAACGATCTGGCGACGCGGAAGAAGATCTTTTCGTGGATTCAGGCGAATGAGAAGACGTTTTATTTGCCGCGCTCGCCGGTCGATCCGATCGGCGTGTATTTCTCGCCGGATACGCGGGATTTCTACGCGGAGGATTTCATTGCGTCGTATCGCGGCATCTTAATTCTGCTGATGCAGCAACATCTTGAGTTTCAGATCGTGACGCCACGAACGCTCGCTGACTTCCACGGCAAGACCCTGGTTTTGCCGGATGTGCGGGTGCTGGGAGACGCCGAGAAGAATTGGCTGCAGGCTTTCGCGGCGCAGGGGAAGAGGCTGGTGATCACGGGAACGGACTCGACAGGGATTGCGAGTTCGCAAAATATCGTCCGGTTTCCCGACTGCCCGGGAAGAGCCTATAACGCGGAACTGGAAAAGGATTTCGAACACGCGTCTCCGAGTTCGCAGCAGGCATTTCTCGACAGTTTGCAGGGTGGAAACGCGGTGCGGATCAAGGCTGGGCCGCAGGTCGCAACGTCGATCGCCCGTGCGCCCGATGGTCGGGTCCAACTTTTCTTCGCCAACTTTGCCGGGCTGCAGGGCGGTTCGAATCCGGTGCAGACGCCGCAGACCGGCATCGAGGTGAGTGTGATGTCGAAGAGCGACGGCACCGGAGTCTTTCTTCCGTTTCTCGGAGAGGCGCAGACGATCAAGGGATTGCGCCACAGCGACACGATCACTTACCCGCTGCCGGCGATTACTAAGGGCGCTGTGTTCTCGTACACGCCTTGAATGCAAGGCTGAGCAAAATCCCCACCCTTCGGCTTCGCTCAGGGCAGGCTTTCTCGTGCAAAGAACGCACGAGAAATGGGGCACCCGGTCGGCGCTACTTACGACTTAGACCGATCCGGATTCCCAGTTCTTGGATCGTGCGACTGCCTCATTCCATCGATTGCGCAACAGGCGCGCTTGCGACGCGGGCATTTGCGGGTTGAAGCGGCGATCTTTGGTGGCTGAGTCATTGAGATCGGTCTTCCAGAAACCGACGGCTAGACCCGCCAGATAGGCTGCACCTAGCGCTGTGGTTTCGGTCACGGCGGGGCGAACGACGGGCACTCCGAGAATGTCGGCTTGAAACTGCATGAGGCTGTCGTTGGCGGCGGCTCCGCCATCGGCGCGGAGTTCCTGGACCGAGTCGCCAGAATCCAGACGCATCGCATCCAGTAAGTCGGCGACTTGGTAGGCAATGCTCTCCAGCGCGGCTCGGGCCAGGTGACCGGCTGTGGTGCCGCGTGTGAGTCCGAAGACTGATCCTCGGGCGTAGGAATCCCAATGCGGAGCGCCCAATCCCACGAAGGCAGGAACGAAATAGACGCCGCCGTTGTCAGGCACGGAGTTGGCCAGCGTTTCAACTTCTTCTGATTTGCGAATCAGGCCCAGCCCGTCGCGCAGCCACTGCACGACCGCGCCGCCAACAAAGACGCTGCCTTCGAGGGCGTACTCGGTTACATCTCCCATTTTCCAGGCGACGGTGGTGACCAGCCGGTTGGAGGACGGAACGGCGCGACGGCCCGTGTTCTGCAGCATGAAGCACCCAGTGCCGTAAGTGTTCTTGGTGAGGCCGGGACGGGTGCAACGCTGGCCGAAGAGAGCCGCTTGTTGATCGCCGGCAATGCCAGCGAGCGGAATCTTTTCCAGGCCCTTGACCGCGCTCACCTCGCCGTAGACTTCGCTGGAAGAACGCACGGTCGGCATCATCGAGAATGGGACGCGGAACAGATCGAGAAGTTCGTGATCCCATGCGCCGGTGTGGATGTTGAACAGCATGGTGCGCGAAGCGTTGCTGGCGTCGCTGACGTGAACTCGGCCGGCCGTCAACTTCCACACGAGCCAACTGTCGACGGTGCCGAACGCGAGTTTGCCAGCATCAGCGAGGCTGCGCGTGCCGGGAACGTTGTCGAGAATCCAGGAAATCTTGCTGGCAGAGAAATAGGAATCGATCAGCAGGCCGGTGCGCTGCTGGATGAGCGGACCATGGCCTTCGCTCCTGAGCCGGTCGCAGAAATCGGCGGTGCGGCGGTCTTGCCAGACAATGGCGTTGTGGACGGGCTCTCCGGTGTCGTGGTTCCACACGATGGTGGTTTCGCGCTGGTTGGCGATGCCGATTGCGGCCACGTCGTTTGGACTCGCGCCGGCTCGAGCGAGAGCCTCCGACGCGACTGCAATTTGAGAAGAAGCGATTTGCTCGGGGATGTGCTCGACCCAGCCGGGCTGAGGAAAGATCTGATCGAATTCGCGTTGCACGGTCGAGCGAATCGTTCCTTCTTGATCGAACAGGAGGGCTCGCGAACTGGTCGTGCCCTGATCGAGCGCTAGAACGTATTGCACGGTTCCTCCTCGAAGTCACATGTTAATCGCCCCCGACCACGGTCAGGACGGGCGCAGGAAGCGCCGAATGCCGAAATCGTAGATGGCGGCGCCTGCCAGGCCTCCGAGCAGCGGAGCGACCACGGGAATCCACCAGACCCGAGTTCCGTCGGTGAGGCCGTTGTTCGGGAATCCGGCAACCACGGTGAAAAGCCGAGGGCCGAAGTCGCGCGCGGGATTGATGGCATAGCCGTGCATGCCGCCGAAACTCATTCCAATGGCGACCACGACCAGCCCGATCATCGCTGGCGCCAGATTCGCGCCTGGAGGCACGTTGAATTCGTCGATGATCGCGAAGATGAGAAGAAGCAGCAGGCCGGTACCGATGAATTGATCGAGAAAACCCGCCTGGGGCGTTGTTGGAAACGCGGGAAATGTGGTGAAGACTCCGGCGGTGTGATCGAGTTGTGGATCGGACTGGCGAAAGGCTGGCAGATAGTTCCAGTACACCAAGGCAGCGGCGGCGAATGCACCAACGGTCTGCGCGATGGAATATGGCAATACCTTGCGCCACGGGAATCCGCGGAAGACGGCCAAGGCCAGGGTCACGGCGGGGTTCAGATGCGCTCCTGAAACTTTGCCGGCGATGTAGATGCCCATGGTCACAGCGAGTCCCCAACCCAGGGTGATGTTGGTGAAGCCGCCGTGAACGATCTCGCCCGGGTTCTTCGGGGGAAACAGCACGACCATGGCGACCACGCCGGTGCCCAGCAGGATCAGGACAAATGTGCCGAGGAACTCCGCGATCAACTCCGCCATCAGTGGGGGCTTCGGGTTCATTCGCATCTCCATTGGTGTGTTGGACCGCGCTTGAGGACCGCGAAGTAGTCTACCAAGCCGAGGGCATTGGTCGTGTGCTTTTGCGCGCAGATTGGCCCCTCCCCCTGTGGCGGACTGAGGCCCTCTAAAAGTAACGCGATGGGGCCTTTTCTCTTGACATTCAGGAGCAGGCCCGTAAGATAAGAACATATTTATTCACTATTGTGCATAGTTATTCATTATGAATAAAACATTGCGGCAACGGGCGGTTCTGGACGTGCTGAAGCACGCGCCGATCGCCAGCCAGGAGGACCTTCAGCGGCTCCTGCGAAAGCGTGGGTTCAAGGTCGGACAGGCGACCTTGTCGCGCGACATCCGCGATCTGAATCTGAGCAAAACCTCCCACGGATACTCTCTGCCCCAGGGGGAGAATGCGGCTGGGATTGCGTTGCCCCCGGTATCGCGATTGGTGCGGGAGTTTGTGCTGGATATTCGCTCGGCGCAGAACCAGTTGGTGATCAAAACCATTGTGGGCAGCGCGCAGCCTGTGGCCGCCGCCTTGGACGAAGCCGATTGGTCTGAGGTCGTGGGCACGATTGCCGGCGACGATACGATCCTGATTGTTTGTCCCGACAAAGAGGACGCGCGGAAACTGGCGGGACGGATCGAGGAAATGCTGAGTTAGATGACGGCCAAACTCAAAACCGCTGTGCTGGGGGCGACCGGGTATTCCGGCCTGGAGTTGACGCGGATCCTTCTGCGTCATCCGCGGCTGGAGAAGCCTGCGCTGCTCCGGCGCTCTGCGGACAACGGCAATGCGTCGGACGTCGCCTTGGATTTGGCGGACGTGTTTCCGGTTCTTTCCGGCAATGGCGGGTACCCGCTGCGTTCGCTGTCGTGGCCGGCGCTCAAGCAGCAGGGCGTGGAGTTGCTGTTCCTGGCGACGCCGCATGATGTATCGCGCGCGCTTGTACCTGAGGCGCTGGCGCAGGGCCTGCGTGTGATTGATCTGAGCGGCGCCTGGCGGTTGAAGCAGAAGCAGCACCGGGCGATCTACAACTTTCAGGATTCGGATGCGCTCACGGCGGCCCAGTTGACGGAAAAAGCGGTCTACGGTTTGCCCGAATTGAATGGCGACCGCGTGGCCAACGCCACGTTGGTGGCGAATCCCGGGTGCTACGCAACGTCGGTGATTCTGGCTCTGGCGCCGTTGCTGAAAGCCGGCGTGATCGATCGGAGCCGCGGGATCGTTTCCGATTCGAAGTCAGGCGTGTCGGGAGCGGGCAAGGAACCGACGGCGAAAACACATTTTGTGTCGGTGGCCGACAACCTGTCCGCGTATTCGGTTTTTAACCACCGGCACGTGGGAGAGATTGTCGAACAACTCGGGCTGGAAGCGCAGGAGTTAATTTTTACGCCGCACCTGCTGCCGATTCCCCGCGGAATTTTGTCGACGATCTACGTGCACTTGAGTGATGCGATGACGGCGCTGGAAGTGGAATCGTGTTTTCGGAATTTCTATGCGGGCAAACGCTGGGTGCGAGTGTTTCAAACACCGAAACTTCCGCAGGTGCAGTTCTCCCTGCAGACGAATTATTGCGATCTTGGTTTTTGTCTGGCGGAGGACGGCCGGCGGCTGGTGTTGATCTCATGCATTGACAACCTGCTGAAAGGCGCCGCGGGACAGGCGGTGCAGAATATGAACCTGATGTACGGGTGGTCAGAGGAAGAGGGGCTGCAGTGATCATTGTGGTCAAAGTCGGAGGAGCGGCGCTCGAGGATGCTCCCACACTACGCAAATGTGCTCGAGCGATTGCGGAACTGGCGCAGGACGGTCATCGCGTCGTCGTGGTTCACGGCGGCGGCAGCGCGCTGACCCGGATGCTGAAGCGCCTGGGAAAACAGAGCGAATTCATTGGCGGGCTTCGCGTCACCGACGCGGAAACCCGCGACGTGGCGCTCATGGTGCTGGGTGGGATAGTGAATAAGAAAGTCGTGGCGGCCATTCAATCCGCGGGGATGCCGGCGGTTGGATTCTGCGGCGGCGATGGCATGACGTTTCGGGCGCGACGCAAACATATTCGCGGGAATGACCTGGGATTCGTTGGCGAGATTTGCTTTGCCGAGCCCTGCTGGATCGAAGCGCTGTGGCAGCAGGGGGGAATTCCGGTGCTGGCGTCGCTCGCTCTGGGAGCGGACGGCGAATATTACAACGTGAATGCGGACGAGATGGCGGCGGCGTGCGCGGCGGCGTGTCACGCGAACGCACTCATCTTCCTCACCGATGTGCCGGGCGTGAAAGACGCGGAAGGAGCCGTGATTCCATGGCTGAGCACCAAGCAGGCGCAGGATATGGTGGAAGGATCGATCATCAGCGGCGGCATGTTGCCCAAGCTGGAAGCCTGCAAACAGGCATTGAAGCAAGGAGTGGGCCGGGTGCGGATATTGCCCGCCGCTGAAGCCGATGCCCTGCCGCAGTTCTATCTGACGAAATTGAGTTGTGGAACAGAAGTCACCTGCGCGTGAAGGGGCGACGATACAGAAATGAGGAATCAACGTTGAACAGTCCATTGCAAAGCAGAGTGCCGACGCCAGCTGTGCCCGAAACATTTCCCGGCACGTTCTGGTGCCCTGACCTGGTTTCGACGCGCGATCTCGGACCGCAAGGAGTTCAGGCCGTGCTGCATCTGGCGGAACTGATGAAGTCCCGTCCATCGGTTTTTCAGCGGTCGCTGGCGGGCAAACAGATGGTGATGTTTTTTGAGAAGCCCTCGCTCCGAACGCGGCTTACGTTCGAAGCAGGGATGACGGGCCTGGGCGGCACGGCCATATTCGTCGATCAGTCGCAGAGCCGGCTGGATGCTCGCGAAACGCTGAGCGACATTGCGCATAACCTCGAACGCTGGGTGGACGTAATCGTACTGCGGACATTCGCCCAGGAAACGATCGAGGGCATGGCACGTTTTGCTTCAGTTCCCGTCATCAACGCGTTGAGCGATCTGGAGCATCCCTGCCAGGCGCTGGCGGATTACTTCACGCTGCAGGAGCGGTTCGGCGATCTCAGGAAGATCACGCTGGCCTACGTGGGAGACGGCAACAACGTGGCACATTCGCTGATGCTGACATGCGCGTGCCTGGGGTCGCAGATGCGGATCGCCACGCCGAAGGGCTATGGGCCCAATGCGCAGATCGTCGCCGACGCACGGAAGATCGCCAAACACACGGGCGCGCAAATTGAGTTGCTCACCGATCCGCATGCGGCGGTCGCCGGAGTGGACGCGGTTTACACCGACGCGTGGGCGAGCATGGGCCAGGAAAACGAAGCCGGGAAGCGCGCGGAAATATTTCCGCCGTACCAGGTGAACGCGCAACTCATGGCGGAAGCGGCGCCGCACGCGGCTTTCATGCACTGTCTGCCGGCACATCGCGGCGAAGAAGTCACCGACGAGGTGATGGACTCGGACAATTCGGTCATTTTCGAGCAGGCGGAAAACCGCCTGCACGTTCAAAAATCCATTCTTTATTTATTGCTGGGCGGGGCGGTTCGCCTGCCCGTTAGGAGCGCTCATGCCTGAGAAAGTTGTTCTCGCTTATTCCGGTGGACTGGATACGTCAATCATCATTCCATGGTTGAAGGAAAACTATTCCTACGACGTCATCGCCATGGTGGGCGATGTTGGTCAGGGAGACGATATTGAAGCGGTGGTCGAGAAAGCTTATAAGACCGGCGCCAGCAAAGTGGTCGTGGAGGATCTGCGCGAAGAATTTCTGACGGGATACGTGTTCCCTGCTCTGAAGGCCGGAGCGGTGTATGAGCATAAGTATCTGCTGGGGACGTCGCTGGCTCGTCCGGTGATCGCGAAGCATCAGGTTGAAGTCGCGTTGCGCGAAGGAGCGACGGCGGTTTCACACGGATGCACCGGCAAGGGCAATGACCAGGTGCGGTTTGAATTGACGTACCAGGCACTGGCTCCGGAGTTAAAGATCATTGCGCCGTGGCGGGAGTGGAGTTTGAAGTCGCGCGAAGATTGCCTGGACTACGCCGAGCAGCACGGGATTCCTGTGGCGGCCAGCCGTGAGAAGATTCACAGCCGCGATCGCAATCTGTGGCACATCAGTCACGAAGGCGGCGAACTGGAAGATGCCGGGAACGCGCCGCTGCCGACGACGTGGCAGATCACGCGATCGCCGCAGGAAGCGCCGGATAAGGAGGAGCAGGTGCGCATCGGTTTCGCCAAGGGAGTTCCGGTCTCAGTGAATGGGATGGAAATGGATCCGGTGTCGCTGGTGGAATTGCTGAACGAAATCGGCGCTCGCAATGCCGTGGGCCGCGTCGACCTGGTGGAGAACCGTTTTGTCGGGATGAAGTCGCGGGGATGCTACGAAACTCCGGGCGGCACGCTGCTGATTGCGGCTCATCGCGAACTGGAAGCATTGTGCCTGGAGCGCGAAGTGGCGCACTTCAAGCAGCACATTGGGCTGAAGTATGCGGAGATGGTCTACTTCGGTCTTTGGTTCACTCCGCTGCGGGAAGCGCTCGATGCATTTGTGGAGAGCACGCAGAAGGAGATGACCGGCAGCGCCACACTCGCGCTTTACAAGGGAAATGTTTCCGTGGTGAGCCGCGAGTCGGAGAATTCGCTCTACCGCACAGATCTGTCATCGTTCACGATGGGCGACAGTTACGACCAGAAGGATGCGGAGGGATTTATTCGCATTCTTGGGCTGCCGTCGCGGTCGCGGGCCCGGTCGCGCGTGGAGGTCGCACGATGAAGATGTGGTCGGGAAGGTTCCGGCAGCCGCTGGACCCTGACTTCGAGCGCTGGCAGCGGTCGTTCAGCTTTGACCGGCGGCTGTTGAAGTGCGAACTCATGGCCAGCAACGCGCATGCGCGGGCGCTGAAAGCCGCGGGTATTTTGTCGTCCGATGAACTGATCGGCATTTTGCAAGGGCTGAGGCAGATCGGCGAGAAAGCAGCGGAATCTCCTGCATTCCTCGAGGACGATGAAGCGGAAGACGTTCATCATTTCGTGGAGAAGCAACTCGTCGTGCTGATCGGGGAAACCGGATACAAGCTGCACAGCGGCCGCAGCCGCAATGAACAGATTGCGACGGACCTGCGCCTGTATGTGAGGGCGACGATCGATCAACTGCGGCACGAACTCGCTGAATTGTGCAGCGTGATGGCGGATCGTGCCGATCAGGCCGCGGATGCTGCCATGCCAGCGTACACGCATCTGCAAAGAGCTGAGCCAGTTCTGATCGGCCATTGGCTGCTGGCGTATGTCGAAATGTTCTTGCGGGATGCGGACCGGCTTGCGGACTGCCGCAAGCGGCTGAACCTTTGTCCTTTGGGATCGGGGGCTGTGGCGGGTGCGACCCTGCCGCTGGATCGGGCGCTGATGGCCGACAGTCTAGGGTTCGACGGCGCGACCGCGAACAGCATCGACGCGACCAGCGACCGGGACTTTGTGCTCGAATTTGTGAACGCGATGTCGCTGCTCGCGATGCACCTGAGCCGGTGGGCGGAGGAAATGATTTTGTTGTCGTCGCAGGAGTACGGATTTGTGATTCTGCCCGAGGCTTATTCGACGGGCAGCAGCGCGATGCCGCAGAAGAAGAATCCAGATCTGCTGGAGTTGGTGCGCGGCAAGAGCGGTCGGATTCTGGGCAATGCGACCGGGCTGATGGTTGCTGTAAAAGGGCTGCCCCTGGCCTACAACAAGGATTTGCAGGAAACGCAGGAACTGCTGTTCGACTCGTCCGACACTGTGCTGCAAATGTTGCCGCTGGTGACGGGATGGATGAAAGCGGTGGAATTCAACCAGGAGCGCATGCATCAAGCAGCCCAGTCGGGATTTATGAATGCGTGGGCTGCGGCTACGTATCTGGTGAAGCGGGGCGTGCCCTCGAGGCTGGCGCACGAGCGGGTCGGCAAAGCGGTGCAGCGATGTATCGAACGGGGATGCGAACTGCAGGATTTGCCGCTCGAGGAACTCCGAGAGCTGAGTCCGGCCTTTGATCAGGATTTCTACGAATCGCTGAAACTGGCTGCAGTGCTGGCAGTCCACGATGTTGCGGGAGGAACGGCGCCGAGCCGGGTACGGCACGCCATTCACCTCGCCAGAAAGAAGATCGAGTCGGTTCGCGAGGAGGCCCATGCGCACGCGTAAAGCGATTTTGCCTGACGCCCAGCAGATTCATGAATTGATTGCAGGATACTCCGGCGACGGCACGCTGCTGCCGCGCACGCTGCCGGAGATTTGCGAGAACGTGCGCGACTTCGTAGTGCTCGAAGATGACGAGCGCATCATTGGCTGTGGAGCGCTGCATTTGTATGGCACGCACCTGGCCGAGATTCGGTCGATTACCGTCGCTCCGTGGGCTCAAGGCAAGGGCGGCGGTGGACGCCTGGTGAAGGCCTTGCTGGCCGAGGCGAAGCGGCATCGTGTGGACTGCATTTGCCTGTTCACGCGCAAGCCCGATTTCTTTGCGGGGCAGGGATTCTCGGTCGCTCAGCGCGAGGATCTTCCCGACAAGATTTACAAAGATTGTCACGCTTGCCCGCGGTTTCATTGCTGCGACGAAGTGGCGATGGTGCGCGGGGATCTGCCCAAGTTCGCGATTCTGCCGGAACCGGCGAATTGGCTAGTAAAGCTGCAGGAGTGGGCGCCGAACGTAGGAGAAAACGTAGTCGAGACTGTCGGCGAATCCTCGGGCTCTCGCTAAGAACTTAGCTGAGGGCTTGGGCACCGTCTTCGGCGGAGCAGAGGTAAACCTGAGGCCGGATTCCGGTGGCCTCGCGATAGCGTTCGGCAATCCGCTTCGCAAAGTCCTCGGCATTTTCCTCGCGCACAAGGTTGACCGTGCAGCCGCCGAAACCGCCTCCGGTCATGCGTCCTCCGCAAAAGCCGGGTAAACCCGCGGCCGCTTCGACCATGACATCGAGTTCGCGGCAACTGACTTCGTAAAGATCGCGCAGGCTGTTGTGCGACTCGCGCATGAATTTCTCCACTCTCGTCAAGTTCCCTTCCGTGAGTGCGCTGGCGGCGTCGAGGGTTCGCTGGTTTTCGTGGACTACGTGGGAACAACGCTTCCAGATGGTGACAGGAATATCCTTCTCACGCTGGTTGAGCAGGTCCACCGAAACATCGCGCAACGCGCGAACCGCTGGATCCCATTTCGCGAAAGCTCGCACTCCTTCTTCGCACTCTTCGCGGCGCGTGTTGTAGGCTCCGGTCGCGAGATCGTGCTTCACCATGGTGTTGCAGACTACAAGCTGAAGACCTGCGGGAATCGGAACAAGCTTAAACTCCAGGGAGCGGCAATCGAGAAAGAACGCGTGCCCGGCTTTTCCCATGCAGGAAACAAATTGATCCATGATGCCGACTCGCGCTCCCACGAAACTGTTCTCGGCCTGGCGGCAAAGCTGGGCAACTTCGGGCAGCGGCAAGCTCGTGCCGGTGAGGCTTAATAAAGCAAGCGCCGAAGACACTTCCAGCGCCGCAGATGAGCTGAGGCCTGCGCCGATCGGGACCTTCCCGTGCACAAGCAGGTTCGCGCCCCCAAGCTTGTGCCCTTGCTGCCGAAGAACGGAGGCCACCCCCACCACGTAGTCACACCACGCGCCGACGCGCTTCCCGGGCAGGTGGTCGAGATCGAATTCAAAATTGCCGGGAAATTCTTCGGAGTGAATCACGAGCTTGCGATCCGGCCGCGCTGCGATCGCCACATAGGTCGAGAATCCGACCGCTGCGGGCATCACGAAGCCGTCGTTGTAGTCAGTGTGCTCGCCGATCAGGTTGACGCGGCCGGGAGCGCGGAAGATTCGAGGGCAATCGCCAAAGTGTTGTTCGAAGCGCTGAGTGAGGTCGCAAACCATCATTTAATGGATATTCAGGTCGGGGTAGTGATTGAAATTCGCCAGCGACATTTGATCTCCGCCGGGCAGGTAAAAACCGAATCGGCCGGCGGAGAGATTGGTTCCCGTCAGCCGATCGAGAACCACCCATGCATCGCCTACCCTGATCTGATGAACAATTTCGGTGGGAGATACGTGAATCTCCAAAGTGTGGAAGACCTTCTTTTCGCTCTTGTGCGGAATCTTGACGTCGCCTGTTTTCTGACCGTTTCGGATGTCGGTCCGATAGAAATTGTTTTCGTCGATCTGAAAAAGATCGTAGTTATTCGGGTCGGTATAGTTGAGGACCCACTGCAGCCTGTGGCCCTTGGTCAGGATGGCGGAAAACATGAAAGTCCCGGACGTGGGCGTGACGCCGTAAAGCGTGTAGTCGCCCCCCTTGCGGGTGAATGCGCTATTTTCCTGCTTCCAGCCGGAGGGGTCGTTCCACTTTGACATTCCGTTAGGAGCCAGAGACAAGTCGATATTTCGCGGCTGGCCGGCAGTGATCTCGAGGGGCGCAGTGCGCACGAAATTGTCGGCGATGCGAGCGGACAGAGTATAGGCGCCGCTGGGAAGACTGAGGGGCGCGCCGCTGCTCACTTTGACCGGCGGCTCGCCGGGTTTCGTCAACGTGAGTTGAGCGTCGGCCGGTGAGAAGGTGATCTTCAAGACGCCCAGCGCGGCTTCGAGAGTGGTCTCGGCCGCTGCCAGAGTTACGGGAGTTCCTGCGACAAAGTGCTTTCTGCTCTGCCGCGCCCTGAAACGATCTTTGCGCAGCTCGATGACGTGGTCGCCGGGGGGAATCGAGGAGAGAGTGAGCGTGCCGTCGGGTTGCACGGTTCCGGCAGTCGACTGGTCAATGAGGACTGTAGCGCCGGGAGTCCCGCCCTGAATGGTGAGGGACGCCATATGCGGCACGGGAAGCAGACCAAACACCAGCTTGCCCTGGTCGCCTTTGCGAATGCGAATCTTTTGTTCGGCGACATCTTGAAATCCGTCTTTCTGGACCCGCACCACGTATTCCCTGGGCTCAAGGTTGGCGATGCGCAATTGACCGCGTTCGGTCAGTTGCGGAAGCGCTTTGCCGTTGAGGAAAACGCGCGATTTGTCCTGACCGGTCACGACGACCAGGGTGCCGACGTTTTGCCCGGATTCAACGAATGCGGTCAGCGCCGGCGCGGTTGCGACGTCGATTGGCAGTTTGTAGTTTTCGCCGGCGTGGCTCAAAGTCAATTCATGCGCGCCTGCGGTCAGAGACGAAAGGTCAACGCCGTCGGCGGTGAGCTCGACCGCAGGTTGCCCATCCAGACTTAACTTGGCGGAAACATCACTCGAATACACGTGAACGTGATCGCCCATGCTGCTCACCACCACTACCAGAATGCCCTTCGCGGTGATTGGGGGCTTGATGGCAGGCAAGGCCCCGGCAACCGAAGTTAGAGCGACGGAGAAACTGCCCGCAGCACTGTCAAACTTCAGGGTGTGATCGCCGGCAGGGATTTGATCGAGCGTCCACTGGGCTTCTTGCAGGTCGACTGGCGGCTGGTCGTCGAATGCCACTTTGCCTGCCGGGTTGTCGGAAGATAGCTTCATTCCCGGCAGAGCAGGCGGTGGCGGCGTGACGACTGGAGTTGGCTGGACGGCCACAGGTTGAGATGCGGCTTCAGACGGAGAAGGCTCGACCGACGGCTTGTGTCGCAGCAGGAGCAGAGGCAGCGCTATCGCGATGATCAGCAACAGCACGATGGCTGAGACGGCGATGCCCAGGATTTTCATGTCGCGCGGGCTGATGCTGATGCGCGACCGCCGCACAGGTTGAGGGCTGACTGCGCCGGGCACCGGGGCGGGAATCGCCGGTTGGGCAGGCGGTGCAGGCTTGCTCGAGACAGGTGGAAGCTTGATGGCCGCCGGAGGTGGAGGGGGCGGCGGAGCTTGTGGCCGCGGCGTCCGCTGTAACGGCGGAGGCTGAATCGGCGGCGGAGCGACGAAGGACTGGGTCGCACCGAAAGTCACATCCGCAGTGGCTTGCCCGCCCGGTACTCGCGGCAGGTTCAACTTTTGCAGCAAGGTGTTCGCGCTGGATACGACTTCCTCGTCCTCAATATATTTGTCGGCCAACTCCCGCGCCCGTGAGCCCAGGGTTTGCCTGGCAAAAGCATCGGTGGCGGAATCAGCATCACTCTCCAGGCGGTGCAATTCGTCAAGATCGCGCCGCCGCGCCTGTTTTTCCTGGGACTGAAGATCGCGCTGAATCGCGTCCCGGATCTGGTTCAGCCGCATTTCACGCGGGTACGTCGACAATGCTTCCTCGACCCGCGAAAGTGCGGCATTCAGGTCGCCGGAAGTTTGCAGCTTGCGCGCCTGCGAAACACATTCGGTCACATAGGTCTCGCGCTTCTGATCGAGAATCAGCGTGCGCAAGGTTTTGGCCATGGGGTGCGCCGGATTCAGAGTAAAGGCTTCCTTGGCCAGCTTCTCGGCCTCGCGCCAATCCGGTTCAACCAGCGTCTGCGCTTGCTCGACCAGAGCGTTGGCGAGAACGGCGCGCGAGAGAGAATTGTTCTCGTCCATCTCGAAGGCCTGGCGCAGCAACCGGATGCCGTCGGCAGTCTTCTTCTGCGCGCACAACTGCTGGCCTTCAGCCATGAGCCGCTGCGCTTCCGTCTTGCGCTCGGCGCCTTGCTGAGCATGCTTTTGCAGTTCCCGCAATTCTTCGTCGTTGGGAAATTCTGTCTCCGCCACCTGCAGCAACTCAAACACGCGCCCGTAGTCGCTGGAGTGCAGGCGCGAGTCAATCTGCTCGATCAACTGCGTTCTGGATTCGAGGCGGGCCTGCTGGTCACGTCTTTTCTGCAGGCGTTCCACTTCAAATTTCAGACCGGGATATTGGCTGTAAATGGTGCGCAGAATTTCCCAATCGTTTAGCGCGTCGTTGAAGGCCCCTTGTTCTTCGTGCAGATGAGCGCGGGCGACAATCGAGTTCACCAGATCGCGCTTATCCTGCACCAGGCGCAGAGCGCGCTCGAAGTGCGACTCTCCCGGGTGCTTCTCCAGGGCCTCGCGCAGAATGCTGACGCGCTTGTCGAGATCGGGTTCGGCCTCAACCTGCCGATCGACCTGGGCGATCAGCGAAGATAACTCCTGGCGCTGCTGTTCTTCGATGTCATAGCGGAGGGCTTGAAAAATCGCATTGTTCGGATACTTGGCCAGATAGGTCTGGCAGGTCGCGATGGCTTTCGAAAAATTGCGATCCGCCAGCTGTTTACGCGCCTCCGCGTAGGCCGTATTCATGGCATCGTGCTCGGAGCGCACTTCGTTGTAGAAAGTCTGGTAGCGAGCGCCGCTTTCGCGGTTGGCGCCGTCCGGAGCCTTGCGGTCAAGTTCGAGCACCAGGCCCAGCTTAGCCAGTGCACTGCTCACGTCGCCCTTCTGCCAAGCGTCCAGAGCGGCCTTGTGGATTTGTTCTTTATCCTGCCGGAGCTTCTTGTAGTCCCCTTCCTGGCGGTCGACCTCGGCCAGCAACTGGAGTGCGCGAGCTTCTTCGGGCCGCAACTGCAGCACATTCTGCAAGGCTTCGCGGGCGTGCGGGTAGGCGTGATTGTCGATGTGCTGCTTGGCCAGGCGGTACCAGTTGTCAATCTGCTTTTCGCTGCGCCGGTTTTCGATTTTGCTCTTCAGGGCGAGTGCGGCAGCATTGTCGGGCTCGATCTGCAAGGCCTCCTGGAGCTTTTGCAGAGCCAGAGGATCTTCTCCCTCTTCATAACGCGCGCGGGCCGCATCCAGCAACTGAGAAAGAGTTTTGCGGCGGACGGCGGTGTCGAGTTGGTGGCGAAGGGCCTGGATTTCGGCATCCATGTGGCCTTCGGCTTCGATCTCGCCGAGAATCTCGCCGGCAAATTGGAGATCGCCATCGGCGAGCGCCTTGGTGGCACGCTGCAAGCGCGGACGCGTGCGTTCCGGATCGAAGAACTCGATGGGCTCGTTGCGCGAAGCTTTGGACAACGTGTCGCCGAGTTCGCGCGCGGTGTTGAAGCGGTGCCAGGCCTGCTTCGCCATCCCTTTATGGACGACCCGGCTGACGGACTGGGAGATGGCGGAGTTTACTTCGGAAGCGGGAGGCGGATTTTGATTCAGAATGGCTTCGACCACTTCGTCGGCGCGAGCGCGCTGGAACGGGTGCCTGCCGGTCAGTGCCTCATAACAGACGACGCTCAGAGAAAAAATGTCAGACGCGGCGGTGAGCGGCTTCAACTGGATCTGCTCGGGAGACATGTAGAGCAGAGTTCCCTTCTGCGCCCGGGTGGTGTTGGCGTCGGCCATGTGGGCCACGCCGAAGTCGATGATCTTGACCGAATCGTCTTCCATCACGAAGATGTTGCTGGGCTTCAGGTCGCGATGGACGAGCCCGCGCTCATGCGCCGCCTGCAGGCCGCGGCAGGTTTGCGAAATAATCTCTACCGTTCGTTCGACGGTAAGATGGTGGCTGGACTCGCGGACGAAATGGTCGAGAGTCTTGCCCGGTAAAAGCGGCATGACGAAGTAGGGCTTCTTCTTGCCGTCTTCTTCAAATTCTCCGATGTCGAAAATTTCGACGATGTTAGGGTGGCTCATCGAAGCCAGGACGTCGCACTCTTTGTAGAACAACTGGAGGGAAGCGGGATCGGGAATGTCGAGAATGGTCTTGACGGCGACTTCGCGGCGGACGACGGTGTCGTAGGCGCGATAGACGAGACCCATCCCACCCTGGCCGAGGATCTGCCTCACCTCATACCGGCCAGCCAGTTTTTTCGGCGATCCCGTGGCGTCCATGGCAGTCCCTGCGATCCAGGGCCCTAGCATTTTATACGATTTTTGGCTGGATACAGTATCTCTTTGTGGAGGTGCCGATCCAGGCCGGAATCGGCGGAAAGGCGCTCTGGAAGCCGGGTTCGGGCCAACAGCCCCTCCGGGGGACGCGGTACAAGGGCCCGATCCCGAGTTCCGTCCGGCCTTATTTGGTCAGTTCGCCTGTGGACTCAAACCTCACTCCAGCCAGGGGACTGCCCGAGGCAAGGAGCTTGCGGATACCGGCCCGGTTGGGGCCAGCCTGTTCGATCGCGGTGGAGAGGCTGCGCAGGGCCTGCGGCAAAGGCGTGTCCTCGGGCAGGCGGAAGATCCAGGGGATGTTGGTGGAGGTGAGCGCGCGATCGGCAGAGATGGCCACGACGGGGACGAACGACTTCACGGCAATCTGCTCGGCGAGATGGCTCGAGGGGCGGTCGAGCGCGATCAGCGCGAGGACGTTTTGCTGGTAGACCGCATTTACCAGATCGCTGGAGGCTTTGCCCCACGAGGTCTCTGTCGGAATTGCAATCAGAGTAAGTTGCTGGCCGGCGTGTTGGAATGAGTTCAGCAGCCGAACGGTTTCGGGGGATCGCACCAGTTCGTCGGCGTGAGGACCGAAGACACCGATTTTCAGGTCGGCTGTCTTCTGGTCAGGCAGAGATGGGCCGGCGTACTGGACGCCATTTTCGCCGACTCGCGCGTATGGTTTTTCCATGGTGATGCGGCGGTACTCGATGGACCCGCTGTGCACGTGCCCCAGGAACAGCGGTGCGATGTTTTTGCAGTTGGGATCGAACACCATGTCGCCGGTGACGCCTTTGTAGTTCTCGATGCCGGTCAAGGCGTCGCGAATGCGTCCCCGGTTCAAACCCGCGCGACTAATGGCGCTCAGCAGAATCTGCATCTGATCGTAGGCGAGAGAAGCGAAGTGATCTGGCTTTTCGTGGAACCGCGTTTCGTAACGCGCGTTGAATTCCAACCAGCGCGGGTCAGAGCGCGTGGGATCGTAGGGATACACAGCTTCGAAGCCTTCCGCTGCGGGTCCAGCCAGCTTGACCAGTTCATCGCCGATGGTGCGGTGACTACCGAATACGCGCTGCTTCATGCCGAGTTCCTGCATCTGTTGCAGGATCATGGCAGCGGGAGCGATGTCGGTCCAGAGCACGATCGCGTCGACGCGGGAATCCTCGATGACCTGAAGCTCGCGGCGGAAGTCGGTATCGCCGGGCCGAAATTTCTGCTCGATCACAACGGGATGGCCGAGGCGGCGCGAGGCGTCACGGAATTTCGGAACTCCGAAGCGGCCATAACGATCGTTGACCCGCAAAATGGCCACCCGCTTCAGGCCTAGTTCGTCATAAATGTGGCGCGCCAGCGTGTAGCCTTGCACGCGATCGTCCTGGAGAACGGTGAAGTGCCAGGGAATAATGGTTTCGGGGATGGTGGGATCGGTGGCTGCACTGTTCACCAGCGGAGTCTCGGCTCTCAGTGTCAGACGAAGGGCGATGTGGGTGGATTCCGAACTAATGGAGCCGAACATGGCCCAAACCTTGTCGTCATAAATCATCCTGACGGCATCGTCGGAAGCAGCGCCCCAAATGGCTGAATCCTTGGCCACGCCTGCACTGGCAAAGCTACTCATCTGCCAGTTGTCATAGTCGTTGTGGGTGACAATTCGGTAAGGCTTGCCGCAGTAACCTCCGGCGGCATTGGCCTCGTCAATCGCCATTTGTGCGCCATTCAGCATCCGATTGCCGAGCACCTGATCGGGATGGTCGTAGAGTGGAGCGAGAAAGCCGATGCGAATCTCGTCGAGAGTGCTGAGGTCGGGGTCGGGGATGTCGCGGGCAGCGCCGTTGTATTCGACGAGATCCTGATAGTACTCGTAGTAAGGAGTCGTGAACTTGGAAAACGGACGCAAGTCCTCCGGGGCGCCGGTGTAGGGCTTGAGCGAACGAGGCGCAGGCAGACCCGGCGGATTCTTGCCGTTCAGACACGGAGCCGAAGTTTGGGTCGAAGCCGTACCTGTGAGCAGAACGGCTACGATTACAGCAAACAGAGCGCGCATGGCATTACTCCGTGGGCACTTCGCGGCGGAACATGGCAATCGCTTCGATTTCAATCAACAGATCGGGGCGGCACAGGATCGCCTGGATGCCGGTGGAGGCGGGCAGTGGGTCGAGTTGCTGCTCTTTGTAGAACGCGGTGCGCTCTTCGTTAAAGGCCTGGTAGTCACGCTCAATGTCGCGCAGGTAGCAACTGGTGCGAACAATGTCATGCCAGGTCGCGCCTTCCGCCGCCAGCAGCTTGGTGATGTTGTCGAAGGTGCGGCGCAGTTGGGCGCGAAGATCGCCGACGTGAACGGTGCGGCCGGCGTCGTCGATGCTGGCCGTGCCCGAGATCAGCAGAATGGTGAGGCCGTTCAGATCAATCCGCATGCCGCGGGAGAAGGCGCTGCCGTAGTCGTAGGCTTCGTTGAGCGCTGAGTGATTGGTGATGGCCCGCTTCACTACCGGGGCTGTGGCCACTTCCGCAAATAATTCCTGAACATTCATTGGCTTGGCTCCTGATGGTTTCATTTCTTATGTGTCGCCTTATGCGTGGTAAGAACTTGTGCGGTTTCGACGGGATTCTTCTGGCGAATGCCGTGGCTTAATCCCTTGGCTGTGGCGACCCAGAGGTCGTCGCCTTGAAAATCGACGCCGAGAATGTAGTTGTGCGCGGGGGCGCTTTGTACCGGAATTTTCTTGATTGTGCCGGCCGCGTCGCGTACCAGCATTTCGGGCTTATGCGTGTCCAGCGTGGGACGGTACACCGCCCAGTTTGTGCCGTCGTAGTAGGCCAGTCCCTTGTCGGTGGAAAACCAGGCGCGATTGGCGTCAATGGCCTTGATCTGGCTGAGAAAATTACTGGGCAAGCCGCTGTCCTTCTGCAGGAAGTTGTGCCAGTAGCGGCCGTCGTAGCGGCTGGCGCCGAAGTAAGTGGCGACCCAGAGAATCTTGTCGACGTAGCTGACTGAGGTTGTGATCTCGTGGATCAGGCCCTGATCTTTCATCAGCACGATTTCATTTTCGCCGTCGGGATCGTTGTAATCTTTCCAGTGCTCGGTCTTTACGTCATATTCGAGCACTCCGCCCCCCCAGACCGCGTAATAGACTTTGTCGGCGGCGGGACTCACGGAGTAAGTCCAGATTTCGTACATGGGCGTGTTGCGGTTGTTGAACAGAGACCATTGCTCTGTACGCGTGTTCAGCCGACTGGCGCCGGCAGCGGTCGCTGTCCAAACGAAATCGCCCTGCACTCCAACGCCATAGACGATGTTGTTGCTCAGGCCTGAGGTCAGTTGAGTGAAGGTGTCGATGCGGCCGGCTGAGATGCGGCTAAGACCGCCCATGGTGCCCGCCCAGACATCGCCGGTGCGTTTATCGAGGGCAAGAGAGAGGACGGCCTGATGTGCGAGGCTCTGTTCTTTCGAACCCGCGTCGGGGCGAAAAACTCTCCAGGCGCCGTTCTCGTAAAGGCCAAGCCCGTTCTCTGTCCCAGCCCAGATGCGGTTGCCGTCGACGAGCACGCAGAAGACGTGGTTATCGGGCAGCCCGTTTGCGGTGGTGAAATTCTCCCAGCGAAAGAGCGGCATGTCCTGCGCAGAGCCTCGTAACGGCAGCAGCGTCATGCTAATCAGGGTCAAGACGCGCAGGACATACCTCGCTCCGCCTGAAAAGCTGCTCCGCTCAGGATGACAACAACTTGGCGATTTCGTAGTCATAACGTTTTCAAGTACTCGATCAGATCGTTGAGTTCGTCCTTGGTGAGATCGTTGCTCACACCGTGTGTGTCTTTCGGGTTGAACACGGTCCAGATTTCTTCCAGAGAGCGCGCTGAGCCATCGTGCAGGTAGGGCGCGGAATAGGCGACGTTGGAAAGTTGAGGCACATCGATCACAGGCGAGCGGTCCGTAGGTTTGCCCGTGCCGACATCAACCTGTTTTTGGTTGGTGTATTTGGGACCGCTGTGGCAATAGCCACACCGATTCATCTCTGGAACTGGCTTGCCATTCTTGGTTCTGCTACGCTCGAAGATGGCCTTGCCGCGTTCCTGTGCCGCGGTGAGACGGCCACCTGGCTGCCGATATCGGTTGGGGCGATAAGGGAGCGAGTAAACGAAAGTGACCAGGTCGGTAAGTTGCTGCTGGTTGAAGCTCTGCGATCGGAAAAAGAATTTCTCTGTGCGCGGGCCGCATTCCGTCGGCATGTCAGGATTGCCGCCATTCCATTTGAAAGGCTCGGTGCCGGCGAGACTCTCGAGCGACCGGTTGTCGACAATGTCTTGGCCGAAGCCGTCGGGCTCGAGGTCCCACTGCAGGCCGTCGATGGTGGCGTCGAGATGGCAATTGGCGCAACCGAATTGGCCTTGAAAGGCGAAGTCGGCAGTGTAGAAGAGGCGCTCGCCGCGGCGAAGCGCGTCCGCATTTTTCGGGCCGCCGAGGTCGATGGTCGATAGCACTTTTTCTGTCGTGGTATCGATGACTACGAGGTTGTCGTCCAGGCGGTTCGCGACATAGAGACGTTTTCCGTCGGGCGAAAGCGCAACGCCTCGCGGATTGTGGCCAACAGGAATTCTGGCCAGCACGTAATCGGCGGAAGCTGAAAGATCGTTGACGAACGGCTGTCTCCGTGCACGTACCGTTTTCAGTAGCCGGGCAACGTCGATGACGGTGACACTCTCGGACCCGGCCGCGGTCAGGAAAATCTTCGACTTGTCGGGCGTAATCGCGACGCCCCAGGGCAGGGCATAGTAGCGATCGAGTTCATCAATCGGAATTTGTACGGTCCCGCCAACATCCTGCCCGAACAGAGTCAGTGAATCGCCGAAGGCCCAACCATGTTCGACGTGGGCCAGGGGGATCAGGTTTTTGGGCCGGAGTTGCGCGGCTACTCCCAGGCGGCCATCCGCCGACAGGGCTACATGAAACACGCCAGCCACGTTGTGCAGAGGCTTGCGCTCAATCACCATCTGGCGCGCGGTATCGATGACGGTGATTTCCGAATTCGGTTGGCTGCGAAACGATCCGGCATTCGGATAAATGTGAGTGCAATAGATCCACTTGCCGTCGGGTGACAACGCCAGGTAGCTGGCGCCACGGCCCGCCAGCAGCCGCTTGGTTTCCTGGCCGCTCTTGAGGTCGATCACAGATACGTCGCCGCTCAGGCGATTCGCGACGTAGAGCGTGGTGTTGTCGAGATCAGAAGCGACTCCGCTCGGTTCCGGGCCGGTGGGGAAGGTCTGCACAACCTTTAACGCTGCCGTATCGATGACCGACACGCTGTCGGACCAGGCATTTGTTATGTAGAGCTGACGGCCGTCGGGTGACAAGGCGATGCCACGCGGCATGTGGCCGATCGCGATGGTGCTGATAACTTTGCCGGATTGCACATCGACGATGCGCACTTCGTCGCTGTCCTGGCAGGCGACGTAGAGCAGACGGCCGTCCGGGGAAGAGATCATTTCGATCGGCGACAAATATCGTTCCCGCGGAATGGCGGCGGACTGCTGAGGCGCGGGTTTGGCCGCAATCGCCAGCAGAGCCACGGCAAGAATAGCGACAACATTCACGACCCGCCGAAAGCTCGTGGACGATATGGCGCGCCTTGTCATCTACGGTTCCTCCACCGTAAGCACGCGATCCACGGAAAGATTTTCCAGAACCTGTTCCTGGCCGCTGGGCCAGTGGATGGTGAGCTTGTCGGCTTTGCTGGCAGCGCCCAGGCCGAAGTGGATACGGCCGTCATCCTGCGAAAGATAGCCGGATCCGGCGGTGCGCTCGGCAATCTGCTTGCGGCCGGCGGCGAGCAGTTCAAGGCGCGCTCCAATGCCGTCGCGATTACTTTTTTTGCCTTTCAACTTCACGGTGAGCCAGTGATTAGTGTTCTGAGTAACGTTGTGCAGCAGAGTCGCGGGCGCGCCCAGGTTCACGACGAAGGCGTCGATTTTGCCGTCGTTGTCGTAGTCGCCAAAACACGCGCCACGCGCGACCGTCTTTACGTCGAGCACGGGTCCGGCTTCTCGAGATACGTCGGCGAACTTGCCATTTCCGAGACCACGAAAAAGCGATTGCTCTTGCGGGACGAGGTGAATCAGTCCACCGTGGAAGACGAGAATGTCGAGCCAGCCGTCGTTGTCGAAATCGTAGATGCCGCTGCCCCAACTGGTGTACTGCGCGGTCGCCTGCGAGATGCCCGAACTCGGGCCAATGTCTTCGAATCCGCTGGGCCCGGCGTTGCGCATGAGGCGGTTGTATTTGGAGTCTGTGACCCAAAGGTCGAGGCGGCCGTCGCCATCAATGTCGGCAAACACCGGTCCCATGGCGGAAGTGTTCTCGCCGTTCTGGCCGTAGGCCACTCCCACTTCGCTGGCGACTTCTTCGAAGGTGCCGTCGTGCTTGTTGTGGAAAAGAAAATTTTCGGTCTTGTCGTTGGCGACGTAGATATCGGGATAGCCGTCGCCGTCGTAGTCGGCCGCAGTCACGCCCATGGTCCGGCCCTTGTAGGCGCCGATGCCCGACTTGTCGGTGACGTCGGTGAAGGTTCCGTTGCAATTGTTGTGGTAGAGGCGGTTGGTGTCGGCGGCATAATCGAGCGGCCCGGGATAGTTGTCGGCGGCGTAGAAGTTGCGGTACTTGGGATCGAACTTGACGTAACGCCCGACGAACAAATCCACACAGCCGTCGCGATCGTAGTCGAGCCAGGCGGAACTGATCGACCATCCGTCGACCTTGATGCCGGCCTTTTCGGTCACGTCAGTGAATGTCCCGTCGCCATTGTTGTGGTAGAGAATCGCCTTGCCGTAGCCGGTGACGAAGAGGTCGACGAAACCGTCGTTGTCGAAGTCGGCGGCAATCGCCGCCATGCCGTAGATATTCGCGGCGACGCCAGCCTGGTCGGTGACATCGGTGAACGTGCCGTCGCCATTGTTGCGATAAAGATGGTTGTGCGGCGGCGTTGTGGGCGACTCTTTGAGCGGATAAGGATGCATGCCGTCTTCGAGCGGCTTGCCGCTCGTCACGTAGAGGTCGAGCAATCCGTCGTTGTTGTAATCGAACCAGACGCAGCCGGCGCCGGTGCTTTCGAGCAGGGAGCCGAGTTCCCGGGCGCCGAAACTGTGGGTGAACTGAATGCCGGATTTCGCGGTGGCATCCTCGAAGCGAATCTCGCCTGGGGCGCTGGCTTGCGGAGCTTGCGCCAGCAGAGAACAGGACAGCAGAATGAATCCGAGAAACGATTTCATCACGCTAGGTTTGATCAAGCTAGTGTCCTCCCGAGGCGTTTTGTGCGGTGGCGCCGGTCATGTCGGCGGGCGTGGTGGACCTCAACAGGATCATGGGAACAGCATTCTCGGGCGCAGTCTCGGGACCGGCGTGACATCCGACGCAGGCACGCTGCTCGCCGCGCCGCATCCAGAAGAATCCGGCTTCGCGTTTCAAGGTTTTTCCGGCGCCGTCCAGCAATTCGATCTGCAACGCTTGTTCCGTAGGAACCTGCACGAAGAACGACCCGTCGGGCTCGACCGGGGCGGTGCCCAGCGGCCGGGACCCGCCTGACTCGTCGCGCGCGTAGAGCCGCACCGAATGAATGGAGCCCGCGGCAAATCGATGTTTTGAGGTGTAGGCGTTCAGGCAAAGCAGGTTGGCGTTCGGCCAGTCGTGCAATCCGGAGGGATGACGGTTGGGCACCGCGCGCACCGCTAGTGGCACCGGCTCGACGGCGTCAGCGTTTTGTTCAGTCAGCGCAGTCCGCAACGCGGATGCGCCTGGAGTCCAAAGCATCAACTGAAAATGGGCTTTCGCGTCGGCGCGCCAAGGCATGAGCCAATCGCCAGTGGAAGTCTCAGCGACATCTCCGCCGTATTCTCCGGCGGGCGCGGGGATGGGGATTTCCTCTGCCCGCGCCGACGTGAATCGAGCCAGACCGTGGGCGGATGCTAGAACAACGTCGCCGGAACTGATTTGCCTGCCGGAGGAGCGCGCCGTGCCGTGATCGCAACGATAGGATTCGACCCCGCTGCCGTCGGAATAGACTGTATAGATTTCCGGGGCGGTATCGGATCCGAGCGGGTGAGCAGCCTCAAATAGAATTCGTCCATCCCGGAGAACATCTGTCGGCAAGAAATTTGCCGGTCCGTAGGTCAGGGGCAGCGGATTGCCCCAGTCGAGACTCGCCGCTTCGACGACAAATCGCCCTGCGGTTTTGTACGCGTACACCACGCGATCGTCCGGCAGATACAGAGGGCGAACGCAATCCTCGGAACCTGTCGCGATGCGCCTTGGCACTCCGCCGGCCAAAGCGATCTCCCATATCTGCCACGGGTCGTCCGCTTTTGACTTCCCGGCGAACAGCACGTGTTGCCCATCGAAGGAGACCGCCGGATCCGCAGATGCTGCGAAACCTGGAACTAGCGGGCGCTTCCCGTGTGCGTCGCGCACGAAGATCGTCGCACCCGAAGCGAAGCGGTCCGCGCCGTGCATCCAGGCCAGCGGTTCGTAATGTTCGGCGACCGTATAGAGAAATGATGGCGGATCCGCGTTCGCTGAAGCTTCCACGGCCCTGGTGAATCGGAGGACGACCAGCGACAGCACGCAGGCTGAAATGATGAACCCCAGGACGAGCCGCGCTGGCATGGAGCGCAGTAGGATGGAGCGCGCGGCCACTAGTCCGCTCCTCCTGCTGCGAGAAGTTGGGGGCGGAGTTGCCTGCTCTCCTGTAGGAGGTCGAGATAGGGTTGCAGGTCGGTCATCATGTGGCGGAACTCGGCGAAGGTGAGCGATTGGTTTCCATCGCTCATGGCCTGTTCCGGACACGGATGTACTTCGACGATTAATCCGTCGGCGCCCACGACAGCCGCCGCCCGCGACAACACCGGAACCAGCGAGCGAACGCCCGCCGCATGACTCGGATCGACGATGACAGGAAGATGCGAGACCGCTTTCAGGACCGGCACAGCGGCAATGTCGAGCGTGTTGCGAGTCGCCGTTTCAAAGGTGCGGATGCCGCGTTCGCAGAGAATGACCTGCAAATTGCCCGCCACGGCAATCACCTGCGCCGACCGCAGAAGATCTTCGAGCGTGGCCGTCATGCCGCGCTTCAACAGAACGGGGCGTCCGCACTGGCCGAGAGCTTCGAGCAGGGCATAGTTTTCCATGCTGCGCGTGCCCACCTGCATGATGTCGGCATATTCGGCGATGAGGTCGACGTCTTGTTCGCTCATGACCTCAGTCACGATGGCGAGTCCGGTGGCTTCGCGAGCCTTGCGCAGAATCTTGAGACCCTCGACGCCCAGGCCTTGAAACGCGTAGGGCGAAGAGCGCGGCTTGTAGGCTCCGCCGCGCAGGATGCGCGCACCCGCTTTGGCGACGGCCTCGGCGGTTTGCAGCAATTGGCACTCGGACTCAACCGCGCACGGGCCGGCCATGACCACAAAATCGCTGCCGCCGATTTCGATATCGCGCACCTGCACTATGGTGCGGGCATGTTCGTTTTTCTTATCGGTCGTCCTGGCAACCAGATCGAAGCAGGAGAATTGCCCGTTCCATTTAGGGTTCATGAGTGCGCCGCAATTGTAGTAAGCAGTGAATGCGCGATCATTAATGCGAATCTACTAGGGCCGCGAAAATACACGCCAAAAACGGTCTCGTAAGCTGCAACTGCAGACCGTAAGTCGTTTGTATCGAGACCGAAGCAAGACGCTCGTGATTGCAATCACGCATGTGTGCGACGGAAAGCACAAACGCGCATCGGGCGGCAAACGTACGCGCTCTCCTCCACTTGCCGGCGATCCGGGCCGGACTTTTGCTGATGGTTGCTATAAGAAATTTGTATTGGACTGAGGCAATAGGCGCATTTATCGTCGGCGGATTGATTCTGGCTAGAACGCTGTGTGAGGTCTCCGGCGCGGCGCCGCGGGGATGTTGCGCCGCTGGCCCATACCGGGGCCACTCGAAAATTGCGCACGACTCAAGAACAGGAGCACTCAAAGATGACAAAGCGAGCAGGGAGGCGCTCTCTGCGCCGGTCGTTGGTGGCCGCCAGCGCCGTAATGGTTTTGCTAGCGGGAATGTTGGCCGGATTGTCCGCTTCCGGTTTCGCCGATGATGGGGCCAAGCCCGACCCAGCCGGAACCGCCACGGGAGACAAAACAACGGCGGTCGATGCCGCCGGGAATCCCTTTGTGGTTGCGGAGCCTACGGACAAGACGGCCCCAGACTATGCTCAGAATAAAAAGGCCTCCGACGATTACCAGGCCCAGGCCGCCAAGGAGCCGCTGGCAGTCAAGCTGGCTGACAGCGTGGGACACGTTCGCGTGGCCACCAATTTCGCGTGGACTCTGAACACGGGCTACCTTGTTCTGTTCATGCAGGCTGGGTTTGCCTTGCTTACATGCGGGCTGGTGCAGAAGAAGAATGCCGCGCATCTGATGATGCTGAACTTCGCGGCGTATGTTTTTGCCTTCCTCGCCTACTACGCGGTGGGATATGCATTTCAGTTTGGAGCGGTCGCCATCAACGCCGCGCCCACAAATCTGGGCGGCGTGCCTACGCTGAATCATTTTCTAATTGGCAGCGGGCAATGGGGGTTTGTGGGAGGAAAGGGCTTTTTCCTGTTAGGCCCTGCCTATGACGCGGGCAGCAATTGCCTGACCCTGTTTGAAGTCGTGTTCATGGAGACGGCGGGATACATCATCGTGGGCGCTATCTGCGAACGCATCAGCTTCTGGGCGTTCTTGCTATGTGAACTTTTTATCGGAGCGATTCTCTACCCGATTTCCGGCTGCTGGACGTGGGGCGGCGGCTGGATGTCGCAACTCGGATCGACCATGAACCTGGGCCACGGTTACGTCGACTTTGCCGGTTCTACGGTCGTGCACGCGGTGGGCGGGTTCTGCGCCATGGCCCTCGCGATCATTCTGGGGCCGCGGTTGGGAAAATTTGGCCCGGGAGGAAAAATCCGCGTCTTCCCGGCTCACAACATTGTTTATGTTGTGACTGGCACGTTCATTTTGCTATTCGGATGGATGGGGTTCAATCCCGGGTCGACACTGGGAGCAACCGACCTTCGCATCTCGGTCGTCGCAGTGAATACGAATCTCGCCGCAGTGGCCGGCTCGGCGGCGGCCATGCTGATCTGGTATTTGCTGTTCGGCAAGCCTGACATCACGATGGCGTGTAACGGGATGCTGGCGGGGCTAGTGGCGATTACCGCGCCGTGCGCGTTCGTGTCTCCCACTTCCGCCACAATCATCGGTGTATTGGCCGGATGCCTGGTTTGTGGCGGCGTACTGTTCAACGAGCGCGTTCTCAGGATCGATGACCCCTGCGGGGCGATTTCCGTGCATGGATACTGCGGCTGGCTGGGAGCGGTCTCCGTCGGCATTTTCGCCGACGGCACCTACGGTTCCGGGTGGAACGGAGTGGGCGCGGCCAGCTACCTGGGACGCGCCGGTCAAGGCGTGACCGGACTGATTCACGGCGACACGCGGCAGTTCTGGGTCCAGCTCGGAGGAGCAACCTTGTATGCAATCTGGGCGTTCGGCGCGACGTTCGTAGTGTTCTGGTGCGTGAACAAAGTGAAGAGCATGCGCGTGCCGCCCGAGTCGGAAGAAGAAGGCCTGGACGTTCCCGAGTTTGGTATGCCGGGCTATCCGGAAGACGCGGTGGTCACGGCGCCCTACTGATAGCGGGTGATGGCAGGTCGCTGCGCTTTATAGCAGCGCCTTAATCATCGCGGCACCTGATTCGAGGAGTCGTCCATGTCGATTCGTCTTGCGCGGGATCGCGGGTCTCTATCCCTGCCGGTGATGCTTTGCATTGTGACGCTCGTCAGCGTGGGAGTGCTTCTGGTATGGGATCTACTTCCCGGAATGTTTCCGGCGCGGGCCCACGATTTCCTGGCTGCGTTTCCGCTCGCCATGATTGCGTGTGCATGTCTGGTGTATGAGGCGGTGCGCCGCCCGTCCCGGTCAGAACTGATTAAGGCGATCCTTCTGGCCTGTGCGTTTCTGTTTTGGGCGGCGAACCAGTTTTGGCCGGGCTTGCGTCAGGCGACACTGTTCAACGACATCGCCATCGGGCTCTTTGTGTTCGACGTATTTCTGGCGATGATCGGACGTCCGGTTTCAATTCCCTGACTCGTTCTACTTGTCCTGCGTCTCAACCCGCACCCCCAGCCACAACAAGCCCGCCACGACTGCCAATGCCGCGGTCAGCGACAATGCGGTTTCCCATCCGATGCGCGCCGCCAGCCAAGGGGTGAGCGCGGGCGAAACCATGCCGCCAAGGTTGCTGCCGAAGTTCATGGTTCCGCCAGCGATGCCGCTGTGTTCGCCTGACAGTTGAGTCATCGTCGCCCAGAACGGGCCCTCCGTACACAGCACCAGCACGGTGCAGGTGGTGAGGGCGGCCACAGCCATCATCGGCTTAGGAGTGCGCGCGCCGATCACCAGAAAAATGGCGGCGGCACACAGGGCCACCAGCGGGACGCTGCGCCGTCCCCAGGTCGCGCCCCAGCGAGTCACGGCCAGATCGGAAAAGACGCCGCCCAGTGGGATCGCGAACATGGTCGCAATCCACGGCAGGGCGGTGAAGCTGGCGGCTGTGAGCACTTCAAAATGACGCACCTGCACCAGATACAGGTAGAACCAGAAAATGAAGATGTAACCCAGGTAGCCCTGCAGCAGATAGCTGGCGGAGAGGAACCAGAAACTGGGCGAGCGCAACGGTCGAGCGGTCTTCTTGGGTGATGCAAGACTGGCGGAATCGCTGACTGTAGTTTGTCCGCCGGGAATCCGGCGCGCGTGAAGTTCCGGCGGAGCGAACCTCCACCACAGTATCCCGGCGGATGCGCTGAGGAACGCCGCGACCGACAATGCCGTGCGCCATCCGAAGTGGCTGGTAATGGGCGCCAGCAGCAGGGGCGTGACCGCCGATCCGACGCCGACGCTGGCCAGCACCAGGCTGTTGGCGCGAGCTTGCAGTCGCGGTGGCATCACGATGGCAATGGTTCTGCCCGAAGTCGGATATGTGGGAGCGGCCACCACGCCGAAGATGGCGCGAATCAGCCACAGTTGCGGAATCACTATGGCGAGTCCAAATCCGTGCCATCCCACCAATGCAGTTAGAACCGTGAGTAGCGCCCAACCCGCGCACAACGCCAGGAAGATGCGGCGGGCGCTGACCCGGTCGGCCAGTCCTCCCGAAGGCACTTGAAATATTGTGTAGCCCAGCAGGAAGGCGCTGAACACCGTCCCCATTTGCGTTTGGGTGAGCCCGAAGTCGCGCATCATGCTGGGGGCGACTACGGTTACGGCCACGCGGCATACATATCCCACGGAAGCCGCGGCCATCAGCAGCAGCACGAGGCGCTTGCTGGCCGATGATGATGACGACTCCGTTGCCGGCGCAGGTGTGGGGATCATAGTTCTTGTGGGGGCAGCCTTTTGTGCAGAATGAGTTCTGACTGGCCCTTCACCACGTAGTCCTTGAGTTCGCCGACCAGTTCGTATCCGTGCCGGCGATAAAGCTGCTGGGCGCGAAGGTTGAACGACGATACAAGCAGAAAGAGGTGTTCGCGGCCGGCGAAGTGCTGTTCGGCAAAGCACAGAAGTTCTGACCCGATGCCCCGCCCACGCGCCTCAGCTGCAACTGCAATGGAAGCAATATAGGGCGATCCCGCCAGACCGTAGGGCGCGACCAGAATGAAGCCGGAGGGTCGCGGTTGATCCTGCGAAGCAGTATCCCGTGTGACAAGATCCCAGGCAACAAAAAGCTCGGTGCCAGGCCGGACCAGCGCCGCTTGGCATTCCGCAAGATCGCGGCCCAGAGTGATCCAAGGCTCGCTGCCAGCCATCAAGCGAGCGCACCAGTCATACTCGTCAGGGTCGTCAGGCGCGGCGGCCGCGATGTGAGTCGTCCCCATTCTTGATTCAAGGCTTGCTTAAAAACGACAGCGATCGTAGCAGCCAAGCTGTTCGTTCGCAAACCAGAGGCGGCGGAGCGATGCGGCGGGACCGACCGGATGCGAAGATTGTCCGGATTCCGGATCAAGTCAAAAAGGTTGTAGCAGAAACCTGTTTTTTCGATAACATAATCGTTATGGCAAACCGTCGGCGAAGTAGCCCCACCTCTTGGATTCTGCTGGTCATGGCCTCTGCCCTCTTCCTGTCTTCGTGCGGAGGATCTTCTGGAGGCGGCCAGCAAGGGACGCCTCCGGCCACACCCACGGGGCTCGCGGCAACGGCCGGAAACGCGCAGGTCAGCCTCACCTGGAATGCGAGCACGGGGGCGACCAGTTATACAGTCGGGCGCGGCACCGTCTCCGGCGGGCCTTACAGCACCACATTTTCGACCAGCACGACCAGTTATAACGACACCACGGCGGCCAACGGCACGACTTATTTTTACGTCGTCGCGGCGTCGAATTCTGCGGGCACCAGCGCCAACTCCAGCCAGGTGTCGGCCACGCCATCTGCGGCTCTGGCAGCGCCCACCGGCCTGACGGCAACCCCAAGAAACCAGCAGGTCAGTCTGACCTGGAACGCGAGCACCGGAGCCACCAGTTACAACGTAAAGCGCTCCACCACCAACGGCAGCGGGTACACTACGGTGAACTCGCCGACCGGAACCAGCTATACCGACACCGGCCTAACCAACGGCACAGCTTATTACTACGTAGTCTCGGCGGTCAGCGGCAGCAGTGAGAGCGCGAATTCCAGCCAGGTTTCGGCGACTCCGCTGGGCTCCATCACCAACGTCAACCTGAACGTCGATGTTCTCGCCAACCGCCACCCCATCAGCCCTTATGTCTACGGCGGCGCGTTTCCGCAGGACGCGCCGACCATCACGGATAGCGGTCTGACCACGGTGCGCTGGGGCGGAAACGGCGCCTCCACTTACAACTGGCAACTGGGCACCACCAACGCCGACAACGACTACTATTTCGAGGACTTTGCCTTTGGCGCGCTCAATAACAGCGCGGATTCCAGTTCGACGCAGTTCATCACCGATGTGAAGGCAGCCAAGGGAACTCCGCTCATGACCATGGTGATGCTGCCCTGGGTCGCGCAAACCCCGGAGACTTCGGTCACGCAGGGCGGGGTGGACAATTACCACTGGAGCTTCTCGATCTCAAAAGACGGACCGCAGTGCAGCGTTGATCAGTACAACGTCGACGCGGGGAACGGCATTGTCGCCGGGACCTGCAACAACAACCCGCCAACCTATCTCACAGCTACTTCCGCCGATCTAAACCGCACCTATTTCCCCCTGCTCGATCAGCCCGGCGGCAGCGATCCGCCCAACAGCGTCTACCGCAACGCATGGGCCACCGCGCTGGCCAGCGCCTTTGGCAGCGGGACTTGTGCCATTCCGAATTCCCCCATCACTTCCTGCCACTTTTACGACATGGACAACGAGATCGACATCTGGGGCGGTACGCACCGAGATGTCCATCCCAACCCCACAACCTACGAGGAATTGAGAAACGTCTACCTGACCGAGGCGGGCAACCTGAAGACCTGGGATCCGGCGGCGGTTCGCCTGGGCCCGGTGAGCTGCTGCTGGTACTTCTACTGGCGATCGGCGACCGGAGCCAGCGATACTTCCAGCCACGGCGGGGTGGATTTTATCCCCTGGTGGCTGAATGAAGTTGCGTGGTCAGACGCCGTGGCGGGCACGCGATCCATCGACATTTTCGACATTCACGCTTATCCCGATGCCGACACCGGCGGCCTGTCGCAGTCTGCGTTGCAGGCGCTGGCGGTCAGTATTTACCGCGACTGGTGGGATCCAACGTTCCCCAGCGCGGCGGCATACATCAGGAATGATGGTTTCAGCAATGAACCGCTGGAGCCGATGCCGTTCCGCATTCCGCGCATACGGGCGATCGTGAATTCCGAATATCCGGGCACGCAATTCAGCATCACCGAATGGAGCGCCGCTTTCGCCGGCGAATCGGACTTCTCTACCGCGCTGGGGGATGCGGATGCCTACGGCGTTCTTGGTCGCGAGCGCGTCGCGCTGGCTTCGCGCTGGACGGCTCCCAGCCCCGCCAATCCCAACTATCTGGCGCTGAAGCTGTTCACCAACTACGACGCAGCTCATCATGGCTTCGCGACCACTTCGGTTTCCGATACGAACAGCAGCAATCCCAACCTCTTCAGCAGCTACGCGGCCGTGAATTCGGCGGGCACGCAAATGACCTTGCTGGTGCTGAACAAAGATCCGGCGAACACAGCCAGCGTGCAGTTCGGGTTCAACGGATTCACTCCCGCCAGCGTCGTGAGTTACACGCTGGCGCAGTCGGCGCCCACAAAAATCACATCTGCGTCGGCTTCGTGGTCCGCGACTCAGAACTTCGCTCCCTATACCGCAACCATGCTGGTGATCACAGGAACGACCACGACCTCACCCGTTTCATCGTGGGACCTGAATCCCGACACAACCATGGTCGCCGCGAGCGGCACGATCACGTTGAATCCGAAGATCACCACCGGGTCCACTAACGTCAATCTTTCGTCTGCGGTATTCGACGCATACGAAGGAGCCGCGGCGTGCAGCGGGACGCTCACGCTGACGACCTCCACGATCACTCCCACTGTACCCGGCGAGATCACTGTGAATGCGGGCAGCACTCCGGGGTTCTGCCACTTCACGGTGACGGGAAACGACGGGACGGCGACCCAGACTGAAGGCGGATGGATCATCGTGGGCAATCCGGCGGCGACTCTCGCGAAGACGACTGGCGATGGACAAACCGGGACCGAGGGCACCGCTCTGCCCACGCCATTGACCGTAACGTTGTCTGTCGGCTCATCAGGAGGAACAAATACCGGTGCAAGCATCCTGTTCACCGCCAGCGCCGGTACACTCTCGGATGGGACCAGCAGCGGGGCTAAGTTGATCGAGGTCACCAACGGCTCAGGTGTCACTCCTGCAGTCACGCTCACGCTGCCCTCGACTGCGGGAAGTGTCACTGTGACTGCCGAGGGCCCGTACGGCCTGGGACATCCGGTAACAACATTTACGGAGACTTCGCAATAGACGGCGCCCAGAACTTTGAATTGCCCCTTGTAGAACCGCCGCTTGTGGAACGATGTTTGCTGAACCATGTTGGCTCAACAATGTTGGCTCAACAACTTGCTAATGCTGACGTTTGCGTGCCCGCACAACGTGCTATGCTTCGCGTGACATTTTACGTAAGCGTTTAAGGAACGCGTCCGCCCTGTAATGACGCGACGCTGTGACCACAGGAGGCTGGATGCTTCGGCAGAATCTGCTTCTTTGCGCTCTTCTCGGTTTACTTCTTCCCTGCTGTTTCGCTCAGGAAACCCCGGCCGCGTATCGCAATCCGAAACTAACTCCCCAGGAACGCGCCGCAGACCTCGTCAAGCGCATGACTCTGGGGGAGAAAGTCGATCAACTGGCGGGAGGCCGGCGGCGAGCGCGGGCCGCCTCAGAGAATCCCGAGGAAAAGCAGGCCTTCGAAGCGTTGGGCAAGTTATACCGCGAGGACTCGCAGGTTAGTCCCCACGATGCCGCCGAGGCCCGCAATAAGGCGCAACATTATCTGGTCGAGAAAACGCCTCTCGGCATTCCGGCAATTTTTCAGGGCGAGGCCCTGCACGGATTCATGGCTTACGGCAGCACCAGTTTCCCGCAAGTGCTGGGCCTGGCCAGTACGTGGGACCCGGCTCTCGTGCAGCAGGCCTTCACGGCGGCCGCGGACGAGATGGCCTCTTCGGGAGTCAATACCGCTTTTACTCCGGTGCTGGATCTGTCGCGCGACCCGCGGTGGGGCAGGACCGAAGAAACTTACGGCGAGGATCCGTACCTGGTCGCACGCATGGGCGTGGCCGCGATCAACGGACTGCAAGGCACTTCTTGGATGATCGACCGGCATCACGTGATGGCGACCATGAAACATTTTGCCGCGCACGGGCAACCGGAAAGCGGCACCAATACGGCTCCGGCCAATTTTTCCGAGAGAGACTTGCGTGAGACGTTCCTGGTTCCCTTCCGTGCCGCGGTGCAAGAGGCTCACGTGGGAAGCGCGATGGCTTCGTACAACGAGATCGACGGCATCCCGAACCACGTGAACCACTGGCTGCTCGATCGGGTGCTGCGCCAGGAATGGGGCTTTCGCGGCTATGTAACGTCTGACGGTGGCGGCCTGCAGATGTTGGTTGAAACGCACCACGTAGCCGCCGATTTCGCGGAAGCGGCGCGCAAGGCGTTGGCCGCCGGCGTGGACTTCGACTTGTCGGATGGCTCGGTCTATGCCACCTTGGTCGATCAGGTGCGCGACGGCAGAATCCTCGAGGCTGAACTGGATCAGGCCGTGCAACGCGTGCTGGAAGCGAAATTCCGTCTGGGTCTGTTCGAGAATCCGTATGTCGACCCGGACTATGCCCAGAAAATTACGAATAGCTCTGAGCATCAGCACCTGGCGTTGAAAGTGGCACAGAAGGCGATCGTGCTGCTCAAGAATGACAAGAACCTTCTGCCGCTGGACCTGAAGAAATTGAAAACCATCGCGGTCATCGGACCCAATGCCGCCGACGTTCACTTGGGTGGCTATAGCCGCGACCCGGGCCCGGGAAACCAGATCAGCATTCTTGACGGCATTCGCAAGCGCGCCGGGGACACCGTGAAGGTGCTCTACGCCGAAGGGTGCAAGATCACGACTGGCAAGCAGGGGTGGTCGGCGTGGTACGAAAATAAAGTCACGCAGCCTGATCCTAAGTCGGAAGTTGAGAGCATTCGCGCCGCGGCAGCAGTTGCTCGCCAGTCAGATGTGGCCATCGTGGTGGTGGGAGAAAATGAAAGCACCAATCGCGAAGCCTGGTCTGAGGGGCATCTGGGCGACCGCGATTCACTGGATTTGCTCGGTTCGCAGGAGGCTCTGATCCAGGCCGTCGTTGAGACCGGCAAGCCAACGGTCGTTTTGTTGATCAACGGACGGCCCTTGTCGATCAACTACGTCAAGGAGCACGTTCCCGCGATTCTGGAAGGCTGGTATTTGGGCGAACAAGGCGGAACGGCCGCGGCCAACGTGCTATTCGGCGACGTGAACCCTGGCGGGAAACTCCCCATCAGTTTTCCGCGTTCCGTCGGACAGTTGCCTGACTTCTACGATCACAAACCTTCGCGCAATCGCAGCTACTTGTTTGACGGACGCGAGCCCATCTTTCCTTTTGGCTACGGGCTCAGCTATACGCAATTTCGTTTTGAGAACGCCCGCGTTGAGCCGAAAACGATTCGCGCGGGCGGCAGCGCCAAGGTTTCGGTCGACATTACGAACACCGGTAGTCGCGCCGGGGACGAAGTGGCCCAGCTTTATATTCATCAGCGAGTCGCGTCCATAACTCGTCCGGTCATGCAGTTGCGCGGCTTCAACCGCGTCAGCCTGGAGCCCGGCCAGAAAGTCACGGTCGACTTTACGCTGACTCCGGAAGACTTGTCGTTGATCGATGTCAACATGAATCGAGTGGTCGAGCCGGGCATGTTCGATGTGATGGTTGGGCCAAGTTCGGCCGAGACCAGCAGCGTTGCGCTTGAAGTGATTAACCCATAGCTATAGCACGTGGAGATTCCGATTACCCATGCGATTATCCATTAAAGATAGAACATCGCCGCGGTTCTTCGTTTCATTCCTGCCTGCTTTATTCTCGTGCCTGCTCTGCGCCACGGCCGCCCCCGCTCAGTGGACGCCTAAGAATCCTGTGCGCAAGGTCCAGCAAGAGCCGGACGGGGTTGTCTTCACCCTCGGAACCGGTACATTGAAAGTGCAAGTGTGCTCGGACTCGGTAATCCGTGTGCTCTATTCGCCGACGGCCACATTTCCGAAGCGCGAGGACTACGTCGCCACCAAACAGACCTGGCCCGCAGCGCAATGGTCCATGCAGTCCACGGATGATGCCGTCACCCTCACTACGTCCCTGCTGAAAATCGCGGTGACGCGCAAAGACTCCGCCATCACTTACGCCGAATCGAACGGCGGGTCGCTGGTGCGGGAATCATCCCGCAAGCTGACTCCTGAAAAAGTGAACGGAGAGGACACGTTCCGCGCCGAATCCCAAATCGACATCTACGGGTCGCACGAGGCGCTCTATGGATTGGGCCAGCACCAGGCCGGCGTATGGAACTATCGCGGCGAGTCCGTCGACATTTCCCAGGAGAACAGCAACATCTCCGTGCCTCTGATGCTCTCGAGCAAGGGTTACGGCATTTTTTGGAACAACACTTCCCGCAGCCGCTTCAACAACCGGTTCGCCAACTATCTCTACATCAGTTCCGAAGTTGCCGACGTTATCGATTACTACTTCCTCTATGGGCCTGATTTCGACAAGATTATTGCCAACTATCGCGACCTCACCGGACCGGCGCCAATGTTTGGCAAGTGGGCGTATGGGTTCTGGCAGTGCAAGAATCGTTACAAGTCGCAGGATGAAATCCTGGGCGTGGCCCGCAAGTATCGCGACCTGCACATCCCGGTCGACAACATCGTACAGGATTGGTTCTGGTGGAATCGCAAAGGCGAATTCGTGTTCAACAAGAATTATCCCGATCCCAAAGCGATGGTGGATCAGTTGCACGGCGAAAACTTCCACCTGATGATTTCGATTTGGCCTTTCTTCGAACCCGGCTCTGCGAACTACGATTACATGCAGAGTAAGGGTTGGTTCGTCGACAAGTTCAAATATGCGACGCCGCCCTACCATGCCGACGCGATGGCGGTATATGACGCCACCAGTCCGGAGGCGCGCAAATATTACTGGGATGAAGTGAATAAGGGGCTCTTCAGCATCGGCCTCGATGCCTGGTGGATGGATACGACCGAACCGGAAACCGAAGGCCAGGAAGACAATATTCTGCTGAATCACAAACTGGCGGCGGGCAGCGGCAACCGCTACGTCAATGCATTTCCTTTGCTCGATACGCAGGCGGTTTATCAGGGACAGCGCAGCGCATCCGATAGGAAGCGGGTGTTCATTCTGTCACGATCTGCGTTCGCGGGATCGCAGCGAAATGGGGTTACCGCGTGGTCGGGCGACATCAACTCAGACTGGCTCAGCTTCCGGCGGCAGGTTCCTGCTGGTTTGAATTTTGCCCTTTCAGGCATTCCTTATTGGACTACTGACATCGGCGGATTTGTTTCTGGAAGTCCGGCCGATCCGGCCTTCCGCGAGCTTTTTGTTCGCTGGTTCCAGTACGGCACCTTCAATCCCATTCTGCGCGTTCACGGCACGCGCCATCCGGATGAGAATGAATTGTGGTCGTACGGCCCAGATGCGCAAGCGATTCTGGTGAACTTCGATCGCCTGCGATATCGCATGCTGCCTTACATTTATTCGCTGGCTTGGAAGACAACCAGCGAAAGCTACACGCCGATGAGGCCGCTAGCGATGGACTTTCGCACCGATCCACGCGCCCAGAATGTTGGCGACCAATTCATGTATGGACCGGCGTTTCTGGTAAATCCTGTCACCGATCCTGCGGCGACAAGCCGGCAGGTCTATCTTCCGGGCGCAAAGTGGTATGACTTCTGGACGGGATCAGCGGTCGATGGCGGGAGGACGATCAACGCGATCACTCCGCTGGACCGTCTGCCTTTGTATGTACGCGCCGGATCGATTCTTCCTCTGGGTCCGGACGAAGAATGGTCCACGGAGAAAGCTGCCGACCCGATCGAACTTCGCATTTACCGCGGCGCCAACGGGGACTTCACGCTCTACGAGGATGAGAACGACAACTACGATTATGAAAAAGGTGTCTACGCGACGATTCCGCTGCACTGGGATGACGCGGCGCATGCTTTGACTATCGGCGATCGTAAGGGACAGTTTCCGGGGATGCTGGAGAGTCGCGCGTTCCGCGTGGTCTTCGTAAGCGAGAATCACGGAGTGGGAGTGAGTCCGGCGGACGAGGCTGACAAAGTCGTGCAATACTCCGGTAAACAGATCACCGTCACCCCGTAACCCAGCCACTCCCCGATCCCGCTACTCCGCAATCGGAACAGCGACTATTTCCCCGGGCCCTGCGCCTGCTGTTTGGCGGTCAGGCTGTCGACGATCTGTCGCTCCTTCGCGCCATCCTCGGGACGGTGAAGGCGATAGTACAACGTGGCCAGCTCGACGTGCGGCTCAAGCCAATCCGGATCGTCTTTGACCAGCAGTTCCAATTCCTTGGCTGCGGTTTCGTAATCTCCCGACGTGCTTTTCAGCATGGCCGCTTCATAGCGAGCCATGGAGTCTGCAGGCTTGAGCCGCAGCGCGCGATCCAGATAGCCTCTTGCCTCATCTATTTCGCGACGCTTGTAGAGTATAGCTCCGAGATATAGGTTGGCCTCAAAGTCGTCAGGATTGGTTTTAAGAGCCTCGCGAAATGCCGGCTCGGCAGCCTTGACATCGCCGGTTTTGTCTCGGGCGGTGCCGACCAGCGTATAAATCTTAGGAAGGCGCGGATTCAAGCGCAGCGCCTCTTCGAGATCCTGGCGCGCCTGTTCGTATTCGTTCAGGTCCATGAGCGTCGCTCCGGCGAGCAGGTAAGCATCTGCGGCGGAACCGGCTTTGGCGACCTTTTCCATGCGGGCGACGCCTTCGCGCCTTCTGCCCTTGGAACTGATCAGCGCCGACCCCATTACGTATTCGAAATCCATGTTCTGCGAGTACTTGCTCTCCAGCGGTTCCAGCAGACTGAGCGCAGCTTCGGATTTTCCCGTCTTCAGATCGCTGTCCCCTAAGAGAATCACAACTTGCAATCGATTCGGCTGCGCGTCATGTAAAATCTCGAACTGCTGGCGGGCGTTTTCGAAGTCGCCTTTCTTGTAGTAGGCAAGCGCAAGATTCAGGAGAATAGGACTCTTGTCTTTGGAAGCGGTGAGAGCAGCACGATCCATCGCGATGGCTTCGTCGAACTGCCCAGCATGCGCCAGAGCGGCACCGAGGTTCACCTTGGCCTGAATCTCGTTGGGGCGCAATTCCAGCACCTTGCGGTAATCGCGGATGGCCGCGGAGAAATCTCCGTGCTGCTGCTCGTCAATAGCCTGCTTGAGAAGCTGATCTGGATTCGCATCCTGAGCCGCGAACCTACCCGGAAACAGGGCCACAAACAGTACGCAAAACAATAGTGCCGCCCGCATATTCAATTAGGATAGCTCAGGAAGCGCGCTCACGGCGCGGCAAATTCCTTCGAACTTCGCGTCCGGGACCGCCGTACAATACTAGTAGGAATTGGCGATGTCAGGCAGGTGCGCAGTGAACGCTTCATTCTCTCTTCTTACGTCTTCCTTCTGTTTGCTGTTGGTTCTTATCGGCATCGAAGTTCAGCAGGCCGGAGCGCAGGCGCACGTCTCGACTCCAGCACCGCCTTCTACCATCACTCGACCGGACTCGATCCAGGACAGCGGATTCTACGATTACTGGGCGACTATGTCGGCGCAGGGCCGCGCCGGCGGAGTGCTTTTGGGCAAACTTGCCCTGGAGGGTGAACCTCTCCCGTGGGAACCGATGCTGGTTTCTGTCGACTGCAAGGGCACGACCGTGAACACGACCCAGGCCGATCTCCGGGGCCAGTTCGTAATTGCCTTCGCGGACACACACGGCGTGGAGCGCATACCTGCGGACGCGCAGCGGCAGATGGAAACTAAGTATGAGGGCTGCCAAGTTCGCGCTTCCCTGGCCGGATTCCGCTCCAGCGCGGTCACGATCACGGTGCGAAATCTGCGCGACGAACCTGACCTGGGGACGATCACGCTTTTCCCGGAAGGACGCAGCAGCGGTACGGAACTCAGCAGCACAACCCAGGATGCGCCCGCGAATGCCATGAAGGCGTTCGAAAAGGCGAGGGCGGAATGGCTTAACCAAAACGCCGGTGGCGCGCTGGGCAACTTGAAGAAGGCAGTTGCGATTTATCCCGGGTTCGCCGAGGCATGGTTGCAACTGGGCAAGCTTCAGGAAGCTTCGGATCCGCAGGGGGCGCGAGACTCGTTTTCCAAGGCGTTGGCCGCCGATCCGAAATTCGTCTTACCCTACGAGCAGTTGGCGGTGCTGTCAGCTCAAGCGGGCAATTGGCAGGAGACCGAGGACAACACGAGCAAGGCGCTGCAGCTCGACCCAGCGGGCACGCCACAACTCTGGTACTACGATGCGCTGGCAAAATTCCAGCTGGGCAAAACCGAAGAGGCCAAGGTGAGCGCTGTGAAATCGCTGGCCATCGATCCACGACATACGGTTCTAGGCACGGAACAGCTGTTGGCCGTGATCATGGCGCGGAAGGCGGATTATGCAGGAGCCCTGCAGCATCTCAGGAACTGTCTGACTTACTTTCCCGCAGGTGCCCAGTCGGACCTGGTGAAGCAGCAGATCGCGCAGCTTGAACCGAAAATAAAGGCTTCCAAGTAAGATCTCCGCGCCAGCTAGCCAGCCTCAGCGCGCTGGTTCGGTCACCTTCAGCACCTGGTCGGACGGAACGTCTTGCAGAGTTTGAACAATTCCCGAAGGCCAGTGAATTTCGACCAGGTCGGCACGATTTTCGGGGCCCAAGCCGAAATGGACCGGGCCGTAGCTCGACGATGCATAGCCCACGCTGCTGGTCATGTGGTTATACTGAGCGCCGTTCTTGGTCACGAGCTTGATGCGTGCGCCAATGCCGTCGCGATTGCTCTTGGTTCCTCGTAAGGCTATGTCGAGCCAATGGCCTGACTTGTCGCTGCGGTTCATCCAGATTTCGGCGTCCACGCCGAGAGCGCTTACGACCACATCGACACGGCCGTCTCCGTCCAGATCGCCGAAGGCGCAGCCGCGATGGCGGGCCGGGGGAACAGCCTTGAAGCCGGCTTCTTCGGTCAACTGCTGCCATTTTCCGCTCGCGCCCAGATTGCGGAATACAGTGTTGGGCTGATCGATGGGTTGACCCGGCAGCGAAATCGACTGCACGTGGCCGCCGCTCACAAACAAGTCCTTCCATCCATCATTGTCGAAGTCATATAACGCAGCGCCAAATCCTGACATTTTCAGGCTGGGGTCACGCATACCGCTCTCGCTCGTGACTTCCCGGAAACTCCCCTTGCCTGTGTTGAGGAACAGCGGGAAAGTCTGGTTGACCAAAGCAACATATACGATGTCGGGATAGCCGTCGTTGTTGAAATCACGAAAATCAAGGCCCATGCCCGAGATAAAGCTACCGTCTTCGGTGAGCGCAACCCCGGCCTCGAAAGCAACTTCCTCGAACTTGTTGCCCAGGTTATGGAAGAGCGAGTTGTAAGACGCGTCATTGGTGACGAACAGGTCCGGACGGCCGTCAAGATCGTAATCGGCCATACCCCCGCCCATCCCTTTGCCAACATGGCCGCGAATGCCCCACTCTTTCGAAACGTCGCGAAATGTTCCATCGCCATTGTTCAGGAAGAGCTGATTCGGCGTGCCCTTGTAGAACTTGGGATGGCAGTAGTCGCCCGCCCCATCAAACCCGCACAGAGGTTTATCCGAGTAAGTCCACTGCATGTAATTGACGACGAAGAGATCGAGCAGGCCGTCGTTGTTGACGTCGACCCAAACGGCGGTAATGGCCCACAAAGGCCCAAACTCGGGATCGGGACGATTCAAGCTCGCATCCAGTCCTGCCTTTACGGTCACGTCGGTGAAGGTGCCGTCGCCGTTGTTGTGGTAGAGCGTGCTGTGGTGCAGGCCGGCGACGAACAGATCGGGATGGCCGTCGTTGTCGTAGTCCGCGACGGCGACGCCCATGTCGTAGCCGGAGCCAGCCAGTCCGGCGGCGTCGGTCACGTCAGTGAACACGCCGTTGCCGTCGTTGCGGAACAGGCGGTTGCGGTACTTGGGATCGTCTTTCTTCAGGGTGGCGATGTTGGCGCCGTTGGTGAAGAAAATGTCAGGACGGCCGTCGCCGTTGTAGTCGAAGACGGCAACTCCGCCGGGCATGGTTTCGGGAGCATTCTTGGCCGGTGTCTGGTCGTTTTCGAGGCGGAACGGGATCTTGCTGAGTTCAAACCGGATGGGGCTGGGAGCGGGAGCGCCCTGGAGTAGCGCAACCGCGCCGCCGCTCAACACCGCAGCGGCAATGATCCGTTGAGCCAGCCCGTGAAGAAGCATTCGCGTAGAGAAAGTTAAGGGGTGGCTTGCGCCACCCCTTGAGATGATTCTACCTCAGAACGTTCGCCTAGAAGTAATACTTCACGGCGAAGGTAAGTGTCCGACTGCCCGTCTTGAAGGCCGGTTTGCCGGTCGTACTGAGGTTGGTGTTGATCGGAGAAATTCCAGTGACGTTGGCTTGGCATACACCGTGCGAAACCGCGCTCGCGGCACCCGACGACTTGAGGAAGGCGCATTCGTTACCTGCGGCTCCCGTCGCCGACGCCAGGATCGGCACAGTGTAGTTATTCTGGAAGTTGAGTGACTCATCGGAGGTACCCGCCAATCCAAACTGGCCCAGCGGGTGGTTCAGGAAGTTGACAGCCGAGATACGGAACTGCAACTTCTGTCGCTCGGTGATCTGGAAATTCTTGAACAGAGCCAGGTCGCTGTCAAAGTAATTCGGACCCCTCATATAGGGCCATTGCAACGGGCCCTGTTGCCCGTAAGCCGGTTGCCCGAAGCAGCTTGGGTTGAAATAGCGACCTGAGGCATGGCTTCTCGGGTTGCAAATCAACGTGGGCATGAGCAGGTTAAAGGAGCTCGAGCCAAACCATGTGGAGGTGTTCACATTGGTTGATCTCAGGCCATCTGCCATGAGGATGGTGTTATCCGGAAGATCCGGAGCACCCGTAGTTGGGTAGGTCAGGCCCGCATAATTAGCATTCAGGTTGCCGTTGATGTTGGGCTGTAACACGGCGCCGCTTTGGAACGTGGTGTAACCCGAGAACTGCCAGCCATTGACGGCTCCGCCCAGAATCGGGTTGCCATGAATGAACTTGGGCATGTTCCACACGTACGACAAGTTCAGAATGTGAGTGTGGTCATACGCCAAGGGTCCGTAGTTGTTGTGGATGCTGAAGGGATCAACCACGGTGCCGTTGCCGGGTCCGTTGTCGGTCTGTCCGTCGGTGATGCCCAGAACCTTGCTGAATGTGTAGTTCGTCAGGAAAGTGACGGGGCCGGATTGTTTCTGCCATGACACCTGCAGCGAGTTGTAGTTCGCGTAGCTGCCGTGATACAGCAGGTAAACATCCTGGTAGTTGTCCAACGGACGATAGTCATTCGAGTTAAATCCAGCCGCGTAGTTCGGACCATACGGGCCCGAGCAAAGAACGGACTGGCTGGTAGTGCCGTTGCAGGTCACGGGATTCGGCGAGGTGTTGATGGGTTTCCCGCCAATCAGCTTTTCTAGGTCTGGACGGAAGAAACTGCCAGGATAGATGTTATTCAGATCGCCTATCTTGCCGTTACCTCCGTCGATCCACTCATTTTGGCTCTTATTGGCCACATACGAAATTTCAAAGACAGAACGCCATGGAAGCGCCTGCGAGATGGTGACGTTCCAGTTCATGGTAAGAGGAGTCTTATTGTCTCCCTGTAGGAGACCATAGACAGTCGCCCCATTCTGGTAAACAGCAGACGGCGGGGTGAAGTTGTTAAGGCCCAACGAGGCCGCGTTATCGATCACTGCGTACCCACCTCCAGTCTGGGCGCCGTAAGGGCCGTTCGTCCCGTTGCCGTAACCCGGCGTTGTGAACGTAAACGAACCCTCAGGCCCGGTGGCCGCATCGGCCACCTGGGTGGAGATCTGGTAGTGGAAGACCGCAAAACCGGAACGCAGCACCGTCTTGCCGGTTCCGAAGATGTCGTAGGCCAAGCCCACGCGAGGCTCGTAATAGAACAACGGCGAGACCAGCCCAGACAGCGGTATCTTGCTGTCGATTTGGTGCCATTTCAAACCGGTGTTGGGGCAGGTTGTCACGCCAGCAGCGTTTAGTGGGCACGGGAAGCCGTTGGGGCCATTGACATAGCTGGCCGGATCCCAGACCTGGAATCCTTGCGAGGTACCGTACCACTGGCCGACGTGATCAAACCGCAACCCGTAATTCAACGTGAGTTGCCGGTTCGCCTTGAACGAATCCTGAGCGTACAGCGACCACTGATGGAACTTGAGGTCGTTGGTGGGGAACGAACTTATCTGCTGATAGCTCGCGATATTTCCCAGAAGGAAGTCAGCCACCACGTTTCCGGAGCCGTTCGGGCCCCATCCTAAGTTGTAAGTGCCGTTGTCGCCTGGCCCAAGGCCGCCGCTGGACTGATCGTTATCGCTGGTATCCCAGTAGAAACCAGCTTTCAGAGTGTGAGATCCAATCACCTTGGTAAAGTTGTCGTAGAGTGCAGGATCCTTCTTGATAGCGCCAAAAGCTCCGGCCTGGAAGTTTCCGTCAAAGGAAAACTCCTCGATGTTCGGGAAGGCTCCGCCCCAGGGACCCTCGATGTTCGGGATCTGGGAGGTAGTGTGGCTAAACAGGCCAGTGACGTTGAACCCAAGGGCCGTGCGATCCACCGCCTTAGGGTTGGCCAAGGTGCTGGGGTTGATATAGCGGGCCAGTGTGAACACGAATTCGTTGGTCGTCGTCGGATCGAAGACGTGGGTCAGGTTCGACATGAACTCTTGCGAAGTGGTGGCCGCATTTACACCCGAGGGATACGGCAAAGTCCACGGTGGGGTCCACCAGACACCGATGGGATGCTGATCGTTTTCGATCTGCCGGGTGTAGGAAACGGTTAGCTTGGTATTGTCGCTGATGGCGTAATCGACCTTGCCGGTGGCTTCCCAGCGGTTCTGCGGAACGGCGCTGATGTACTGGTAGTTATTCCAGCCGTTGGCGGCCGAAGGAGAGATGTTCGGCGTCTGCATCACGCCGAGGATGCCGCTGATGTTCGGATCGAAGGTGGCCGAAGTGAAGGAATTGGAACCGTTGTAAGCGTACTGCCAGACATTCTTAAGCTGGCCCAAGAGGGTCGTCGGATTTCCGTTCACCGTGACCGGTGTGCTGCCCGGCACGCCATCGATCATGGTTTCGCTGAAGTCGCCCGTTCTCTGTTCGGTCGTCGGGACGTTGTAGTTGATGGGGCTCGCGGCAGGGTGCTGGTCCATGTATTCGTAGCCAGCCCAGAAGAAGAGTTTCTTGCGGTCCTTGTTGAAATCAAGTCCCGGAATGATGATCGGACCCCCGACGTTTCCGCCCACGTAATAATAGTGCTCGGCGGAATTGGGAATGCCCTGACTGTGAGCGTAAGCATCGTCCGAGTTCAGGGCGCTGTTGCGGGCGTACAGATAACCTTCGCCGTGGAACTGATTGCCGCCGCTCTTGCTGAAGGCCTGGAAAATCACGGGCCCTTTGGCGTATTCCGCGCTGTAGGACGACATCAGCACCTTAACTTCGGAAACCATGTCCTGGTTGATGTTGGCGATCTGGGTGCCGGCGTTGCCAGGATCGACGAGGTTGGCGCCGTCCAGCATGTAAGCCATGGCACCGTAGGGCTGGGTGCCGTTGGAAGAATAAGCGCCCACCGGGCCGTTATTGGTGCCGACAACTTTGTCGTTAAACCCGGAGCCCTGACTCAAGCCGTTGGTCAACGCCATTCCAGGCATGACCTTCAATAACTCGCCCGCGTCGCGGCCGACGATCGGAACGTCTTCAATCAATTCCTGATTGATGGTCGTGCTGACTTCGGAGTTGTCAGGGATGACAACGTCGGCGCCAGCCTTAATTTCCACGGTCTCAGTCACCTTGCCGACTTCGAGCTTGATGCTGGGAAGGCTCCTGCTGTCGCCTTGGTTGAAGACGATGCCGGTCTGGTTCCACGTTTTGAAACCGGGAGCTTCGATGGTCACCGAGTAGCTTCCCGGCTGAATGGCCGTAATGGAAAAGTAGCCGGTCCCGTTCGAGACGGTGGTACGCACGTCGCCGGATGCGTCGTTCTTCATGGTGACTTTTGCGTTCGGCACCACGGCACCAGCGGAATCGGAAACGGTGGCGCTCAACGTACCAGTTAGCTGCTGTCCGAAACAGGTCGACGCCAGCAGGATGAGACCCAGCAGCAGGGCTGCCGCGCTCGTAAAGTTCTTAAACGTTGCGAGCTTAAGAGTGGAATTCATTGCCCCTCCCCGAATTTGCTTCACAACTACGCTTACAACCCTCGCGCCTGACCCTACCCCCTGAGACCGCATGGCACTATCTGAGGACCGTAAGCGATTACGTAATGGATTCATACTATCCTGAAGAACGAGGAAACTTACCGCCGTTGGATGGACACTGTCAAGAGAAAAAACGATTTTTTAAGGAAAGCTAGTATATTTGGACTATTGGGGGTAAACTGTCGATCTCGATCGGGGCCAGAATCGTTGGGAAAGCCCGCTAAAATGGGAAATGGACGGCGGGACTGGTGAGGTATTGGTATGCCGGCACGTACGGTTCTCGTGATTGCCTTAGCCGCCTTGGTTGCTCCTTCTGCTCCTTTATTCTGCCAAAACAGCTCCCCGGCTCCGGTTGAACCGAACCGCGCGGTGATTCATACCACCACGCGGGAAGTGCTTCTGGATCTGGTGGTACGCGACAAGCACCAGCACCCGGTTACTGATCTGCGGCCCGAGGAAGTGGAAGTCTACGAGGATGGGGTTCGCCAGAGCCCGCGCGTGTTTCGCAACATTAAGGGCAGCGAACAACTGGAAACCGAGCGCAGCGCGGCGGGAGCCCGGCCTGCGACCGAACCCGCTAAGAGCGGCGAGACCCCGCATCCGCTGAATTCCATGCGGCAGGTGAACTTCGTTACGGTTGTGTTCGCCGAGATTGCGCCTCTAAACCTGGAATTCGCGCGGCGAGCGGTGCAGGAATTCCTCAAGAGCGATAATCTGCCGAACACTTATGTAACCATCTACCGGTTGGATCGCAGTCTGTCAGTCATGCAGCCCTTCACCACCGACAAAGACACTCTAGCCAAGGCTGTCGAGTCGGCAACCAAGGGGCTAAGGGGAGGCACGGGACCGGCGGTGCAGGCATCGGTAACAGACAGTATTGTTGCAAGCTTGCAGGCGTCCGCTGAAAATATTCTCGCGTCGCCGGCGACGGGGGCAGCCACGGCACAGGCGGTCCTGAACGCACTCACGAATCCGATACCGGGGATCACGAAAGACCCGCTGTGGGCGGCTAACGCCGCTTCCCAGGATGCTTCGTTCACTCTGGGCACAGCCCTTCTTACTCAGGCCGATCTGGTCCGAGGACTGCGCTTTGCCACCAGTTTGTCGGACGGCATGGATGCCATGGACTCGCTGCATCAACTGGTGCGCAGCGAGGAAAAACTGCCCGGCCGGAAGGTAGTGCTTTACCTGGCGGACGGATTGGCATTCCCGGTGAACCGGCGCGATGCGGTGGACAACCTGATCAGCCACGCCAACCGCTCCGGAGTTTCTTTCTACACCATCGACACCCGCGGGCTGAACGCCGACGATCCCATGATGTCGGCGTTGGCCATGCAGCGCCGGACCGCCGCTGAGAGTTCGGCTCAAAGGGTTGACCCCGTCAACGGACATTTCGAAGACGATGACGTTGCCTTGACCGCGGTCGCCAGCCCCCAACTTGCGATGCGGGAATTGGCTGAGTCGACGGGAGGCTTCGCGGTCACTAATACGAACGAGATCGCCCTGCCCATGCAACACATGATGGAGGATATGCGCTCCCACTATGAGCTGGCGTACTCTCCGACCTCGACTAATTACGACGGACACTTTCGCAAAATTGAAGTGCGAATCAGCCGTCCAAAGACGACGGTGCAGACCCGCAGGGGATACTACGCCGTGCCCGATCTGAACGGGGAACCTCTTCAGCCGTTTGAGCTGCTGGCGTTGAACGCGATGAACGCGGAGCCGGCGCCCGTTGAGTTTCCCTACCAGGTTTCGGCTATGAAGTTTCGGCCGCAGGAGAATGCGGTTGAATACGAGGTCACGTTCGAGGTCCCTCTCGCCGGGATTAAGGCGGTCTCTGACAAGAAAACCGGCGAACTGCTGGTGCGAGCCGCGCTGGTCGCGTTCATTCACGATTCCACTGGAGAAATCGTAAAGAAGGTAAGCCGCGAACTGGTCCGCAAGGTGCCAGCCGCCGACGCTGCCCTGCTGCAGAGCGATCGCATTCTCTACGCCGAACCCGTGGCGTTGCAACCTGGACACTACGTGATCGACACAGCAGTCACGGACGAGCAAACCGCCAAAACGTCGGCGAAGCGCGTCTCGGTCTTCGTCGATCCCGGGAGGGATCTGGCTTTGAGTTCTCTCGGGTTGGTGCGCCGTTTCGATCCGCTGACCGGGCCGCGCAATCCCCAGAGCCCCTTCGAACTGGACAACGGCCGGGTCACACCGACCCTGGCAGATTCGGTAGCGCCAGGGAGCGCGCTGAGTCTTTACTTCGTGGTTTACCCGCCGAAGACAATGGTGGGTGAAGAAACAAAGGTGACGTTGGAGCTGTTGCGGGATGGCAAGGAGATTGCCCGCAAACCTCTGAACCTCGCGCAGCCAGGGCCCGACGGGTCAATCCCCATGCTCGTGCACCTTACCCCTGGTCCAGGGCAGTGCGACGTTCTGGTGACAGCCAGACAGGGAGCATCGGTTGCAGAATCGAGCCTCTCGGTAAAGGTTGAGTAACGAACCGAAAGACCGTTCGCGGTTGGCGCCCGGCTGCGATGAGTTCCGATTCGGAGTTCTGTGACGTGGGGTAGAATCACACTCGACTGAACCGCTGGCCCGGCAGCCGGAGAGTTTTTTGTATGTTGGCATCGGCGTCGCTCAGAACACGTCTCCTGCTGGCAGCCGCGCTGTTGGTGGGCACGGTCGGCGCGAAGAGAAACGCCACTGCTACGCAGACGCCGGCGAACCCCAATACGCAGCAACCTGAAGCCAGCAGCCTGGTCATCCACCAGAGCGTGCGGCGGGTCATTGTCGACGTCGTCGTCTCTGACCCGAATGGAAAGCCGGTCTCCGGCCTCACGGCCGACGACTTCTCGATCGCCGAAGATGGAAAGTCGCAACGGATTCGTTCTTTTGACGTCCACGACTTTGATCTGATTTCAGAATCGCTGCCCAAGCGTCCAGCTTCGCTGCCACCAAACACTTTCGTGAACGTGCCGTCCGGACCCGAACGGGGACCGCTGTACGTTTTGCTTTTGGATGTGCTCGACATGAGCGTCGACGACCAGCCTGTGGCGCGCGCGCAGTTGATGAAGTTCGTGAAGAGCAAGCCGCTGGGAACGCGCTTCGCGATCTTCGTTTTGAGCGATGGGCTTTACCTGGTTCAGGGCTTTACCGAGGACCGCAACGCGCTCGCCGACGCGCTGAATCCGAAGAATCCCCGCGCTCATATTCCGCGAATTTTCCTGGATGCCGCCAATTTCCTGCCTTACTATTCGGCCACCCGCGCCCTCACCGGTATCGCCAAGTTTCTCGCCGGCCTGCCGGGACATAAGAATGTGATCTGGCTCTCATCGTCGTTTCAATCTGCGATCTTACCCAGTTCCGATCAATCCGTGGAAGGCTTCAGCGCCAGCGAGGAAATCAAAGAGACGACCGACACTTTGGCCCGTGGACAAGTCGCCGTTTATCCGGTCGACGTTAGGGGCGCGGCGGTGGCTCAGGTCAGCGCTCAAGTGGGGCCCATGGGAATGGTTACGGCCGGCGACACCACGGACCTGAATGCCAGCTATCTGACGGAAAAACAAATTGCCGATGCCACCGGAGGCCGCGCCTTCTATGGCACGAACGATTTGGCGGGCGCGCTCACCGAAGCTACGGAAACCGGCGGCCACTACTACACCCTGACCTACTCTCCCAGTAATCAGAAGTATGACGGGCGGCTGCGTCACATTCATGTCGAACTGGCGAAACACGGGTACCATCTGGCCTATCGTCGGTCGTACTACGGCAATCCCAGTTCGGCTGAACCCGAGCCCTCGAGAGCGTTGCGCGCGGCGTCTGAACTGGAGCCGCTGCAGGTAGCTCGGGCCGCCAATTCGCTGTCTCCTAATATGCAGCACGGCGCTCCCGTGGCGCACCAATTATTGTTCCGCGCCCACATCCATGCGCTGGCTCCTCCAGCGAAAGCCACGGCGGAGCAGATGGCAAGCTTGGCGGATCAGCTCGCTTACTTTCGGGAGGGACGCTCCAACCAGACCAAACCCATGCGCCCGATCCAGCTTCAGACTTACGAAATTGACTACACGGTTGCGGCCCGCTATCCCGCATTGGAATTGGCGGCAGTGGCGTTTGACGCCGACGGAAAAATAGTGAATGCCGTGGTGCAGAGAGTTGCGGAAGATACCGCTCAATTCTCTTCTGAAACTGCGCATGAGGCCATTTATCGCATGCAACAGCAGTTCGACGTGCCCGTGTCGGCGGTCTCTCTACGGGTCGCGGTCCGGGATGTAGCCACCGACAATGTGGGCGCCCTGGAAGTTAACCTGCCACTCGCGCCCGAGGGGCAAACCACGGATGCGGCTCTGCATTCGGCCGGTCCGGCCTCGGGTGCTACAGATCCGGCGATACCCCATTAGACTCAGGCCGCCACCTGGCGCCGCCGAAGCAACTGCTACGCATGGTACGATGATCCACCGGAAAGACAGATTCCAAGCTGGAAAATCGTTTCGATGTATATGGCCGCGGTGGGTGCGGCGTTAACAGGGATGGGGATTAATTCTCGTTGGAACTGTAGTTGGTACGCGCTGCCGGCACTCCGGCTCTCGCTACTTGCTCTCGTGCTTTTGCCTCGCTGGTGTGCTGCCCAGGCCAACCCCGCCAGCTTCTCCGATGTTGTCTCGAAGGCAACCGCCGCGCGCGACGCCAACGACCTTCCGGGCGCGATCGAACTCTACCGGCAGGCTCTGAAGCTCAATTCGCAGTGGCCCGACGGATGGTGGTTTCTGGGCTCGCTGCAATACGGGAGCGGCGACTATGCTGCGGCCCGCGATGCGCTCACTCATTATCTCGAACTCACTCCCAACGCGGCGCCCGCGCTGGCCATGCGCGGGCTCTGCGGATTTGAGATTGGCGACTATCCGCCCTCGCTGAAAGACATCGAGCGAGCGCTGGCGCTGGGCGCGGCCAACCAGCCGCGCAACGAAAAGATTCTTCGCTATCACGAGGCTCTGCTGCTCACACGCACCGGAAGGTTCGAAGACGCGTTGCGCAGCTACGCTTTTTTTGCCCAGAATAAAGACGAGGACTCCAACCCCGAACTGTTGACGGCCCTGGGACTGGCCGGACTGCGCACGCCGCTGCTGCCCAAAGAACTGCGGGCCGATCAGCAGGAGTTGTACATCGGCGCTGGCAAGGCGGTCTTCGACTTCATGCAGCGAGATCTGGACGCCGCGCGCGTGGAGTTTCAGCAACTTTTCGCACGCGTTCCCGCCGTGCCCAACGCGCACTATCTTTATGGCTATTTGCTGTACGCCGGCGATCCGGACGCGGCCGTGGTCGAGTTTAAAAAAGAGCTGGAAGTCAATCCGAAGAATGCGGTTGCGGAAGTGATGCTGGCGTGGATTCCGCTGATGCAGAACGACGGCGCCGCGGCGCTGCCCTATGCTCGCAAGGCGGTCGCCGACGATGCGGCGCTGCCCAGCGCTCAACTCGTGCTGGGCCGGGCGCTCACCGAGACGGGCGACACCAAAGATGGCATCGAACATCTGGAAGCGACTGTGCAACTGCAACCCGACAACCTTGAGGTGCACCTCGCGCTGGCCAAGGCCTACTCAAAATTTGGACGCAAGGAAGATGCGCGGCGCGAGCGGTTGCTGTGCCTCGAAATGACGAAGAATGATACGAACTCGGCTACACATCCTTAGCCCGCTCGCGGGCGTTCTGATTTGCATCGCAGCCATCGCGGCCTTTTCTCCGCGCGCAGATGCCCAAGGCAAAACGGAGTCCGCATGCGTGTCTTGCCATCGAGAACGGTCGGAGTCGCAGCCGCGCACGCCGATGGGGCGGGCGCTGGCGCTTCCCGGCGCTAATCCGGTGCTGAAGGACATTCCGAAGCTCACGGTGCGCAAAGGACCTTACACCTACACAGTCGAAACTCATGCCGGCGAAAGCACCTACAGCGTGAGCGATGGCACGGGCACCATCACCCTGCCAATTCCCTGGAATTTTGGCGCAGCAGCGCAAACCTGGGTTCTGGAACGCAACGGGCACCAATATGAAAGCGCGGTCAGTTATTATCCCTCGATTCCAGGGCTCGACTTCACCACGGGCGACGAGGATCTGAAGCCGAAAAATCTGGACGAAGCCGTTGGACGGCCGATCGAGCTCCGCGAAACCAAGGTCTGTTTCGGATGCCACGCCAGCAACGCGGTCACCAACGGCAACATGACATTTGAGACCCTGCGGCCCGGAGTGACCTGCGAGCATTGCCACGCCGGCACAACTGCCCATCTCACCGATTCTTTCAACGGCGATTTCGATTCCGCTCCTCCCGATCTGCGCAAGAAGTCTGCGGAAGACATCTCGAATTTCTGCGGCCAGTGTCACCGATCGTGGGAAACGGTCGTGCGCAATCACTGGCGGGGCGAGCTCACCGTCCGCTTCCAGCCTTACCGTCTGGCTAACAGCAAGTGTTTCGACGGCGCGGACCCGCGCATCAGTTGCATCGCTTGTCACGACCCTCACCAGGACATTGTCCGTCAGGATTCTTCCTATGATGCCCAGTGCGTGGCGTGTCATTCGTCATCCGCCGCGGCTGCTCCAGCATCCTCCACTCTGGCATCGGATAAGGCTCAGACACATGCCCAAACCTGTCCCACGGCCAAGTCGGAGTGCGTGAGTTGTCACATGCCGAAGATCAAGCTGCCCAACGGACATCTCACCTTTACTGATCACCAGATTCGCATCGTAAAGCCAGGCGAGCCCTTTCCGAATTGAGCGCGAGACCGCTAAGTACGGGCGGTTCGGGCTCCACGCAGACCCGATTCCATGGTTGCGCTAAGCGGAATGGAGTGTAGAATGGCGGGTAATTTGGGGCGAGGATGATATTGCTGCGTAAGGTGAATTCTTTATTATGTATACGAAACGGCTGTTTGCCCTCTTAGTCTTTCTCCTCCTCCTCCCGCGGTTTTACGGTCAAACGACGCCAGCGCCGAGCGTTACTCCGCCAGCACAACAGACTGACAAAACCACGATTGTCTCCAATGCCGACGAGGTCACGCTTGATCTGGTGGTTCACGACAATAGGAACAAGCCGGTCGTTGATCTGAAGCCGGAAGACATCGCGGTTACTGACGGCGGTTCCGCGGTAAAGATATCGGACCTTCGCCTGGTAACCGGGCAATCGGGCGCCAACCACCGCATCACGCTGGTTTTCGATCGGCTCGATCCCTCCTCGGCGAAGAACGCGCACGATATTGCCAACAAGATTCTGAAGATGATCCCGGCGAATCAGTTCTCGTTCTCTGTGCTCAGCATCGGGGGACGTCTCCGGCTGCTTCAGGGATTCACATCCGACGTTGCAGTCGTCGAGAAGGCGCTTGGTGTTGCTACCGAGCGAAACGATGGGAACAGGGGTGAGGCAACCAGGGAGGACCCTGCCGCGCAGCCGGAGAAAGACCTGATCGCCGTGGCGCAGACTGGAACGGATTCTTCTGGAGCGCATGTCAACACGGAGCAGCGCAGTGTCGCGCGGGTCATGCTGTCTTCGCTCGAAGAATCGCAGAAGATTGTGCAAGACCAGCACTGCCCGCCTTCTTTTGCGGGCTTGCTCGCCCTGACGCGTACGCAACGCCAGTTCGCCGGCCGCAAAGTCGTGATCTTTTTCGAGCAGGCTCCGCCGCTCGATTCGAATGCCAAAGATATGCTGCTCAGTATCGCTGGAGCAGCGAACCGCTCTGGGGTAAGCATTTATACCGTGGACGCGAACGCGGTCGACGAACAAGCCGGGCAGGGACTGTTGGCCACTGTAGCCATCGGCGGAGTGATGTCGACAGCCCGCATGAATCCCACGTCGGCGACGACCGGAACTGGAGCGGGAACACAAACCGTTGCAATGGCGCCAGCTGGGTCCATCACGGCGGGTGCCGACTCGTTAAACCGGCTCGAAACCGAGGGCTTGTCCGGGTACAAGAGCCCCATGGCCCATCTGGCCGAAGATACCGGAGGCGCTTACATCACGGCGTCCGACCGTCTCAAGAAACCGCTGCAACAGCTGATCGAGGACATGACCACGTACTACGAAGCTTCCTACGTTCCGCCCATCCAGGAATATGACGGGAAGTTTCGGCCGGTTGCGGTGCAGCCGGTGCGCAAGGGGCTCAAGATACATTCGCGGGCGGGTTATTTTGCGGTGCCTCCCGACG
>JBKQID010000002.1:0-107007 GCA_052148475.1 Candidatus Sulfotelmatobacter sp.
AAGTGGGGACGTAGTTCAGTTGGTTAGAACGCTGCCCTGTCACCGGCCCCCGGCGCAGACCCAATCAGCCTTCCACGTCAGGAGACCTTTAGCCACCGGTAATTCTCTCCTGCATTTGCACAGGTCGCTGCCCTCATAAAGAGGCCCGATCGTGCTTTTTCTTAGGCCCCCAACGAGTAATCGCGGTCCCGGCATAATTCATTGTTCGTTTGTTTTAGAACGGCTGCCTGTCACGTAGGAGGCCGCGTTCGAGTCCCATCACCAACTCTTCTACCCAAGACCCTTTTTGTCGTCGAAATGTCCTCGCTTGGACAAATCCTGGGATCGGTAAATCCTTGCCGACTTATCGTTGCCGATCTGAATCATCGCTTGCCCGTGCGCCCAAAGATGGCTTTGGTTTCCTACGTGAACAATCTGGACCGCGATCTCAAGCGGTCTGCTGCACGGCAGAAGCCGATTTCGAGCACCTATCAACACGACAGTGTGCCCGGCAATGATCGAACAGTCAGAAGCTTGGTGGTAGCGTGGTAAGCGACCCCGACACATGTCTCCGAGCCAACACTTAAGCAAGAATCAGCCAGCCGAAGCCGTTGGTATAGAATTTCTCAATCCGGGGATTCAAACCTCGGACGGTGGAGGCACGTGCGATGAAGTTTGACTCCCGCCTGGTTTCGGGTCTCGGCTTGTCGCGATCGGCTTTCAGTAAACCCTCGGATCTGTCCAGTGACGAGAAGATTCAAATTGCGAAGGCCCTGCCTGAACTGGACCTGGACGACCAACTATCCGTGTGGCTCGGCCGGTTGTTGACGGAAGATCCCGATCGCAACGTCCGTTGCGAAGTTGCCATCACGTTGGGATGCCTCGGCTACCGTGCCGCGACAAGGCTGCACGATCGCATCGCACGCAGAGCCACGCGGTACTTGGAAAAGTTGGCGGGCGATCCTTCGTGGGAAGTGCGTCGCAACGTGACAATTGGCGCTCTTCAGTACGGTGCGGAATCTGTGCTTCCGATTGTTCATCGCCTCCTGGAGGACGACGAGTCTGAAGTGCGAGACTCTGCGCGGTACTGCTATCAGGGGTTGAGCAGCCTTTATCCTAACGCTGCCGCCAAGCTCGTGATCGAACATCATCCACTTAGCATTGAGCCGACAAGCGGGAAGATATTCCTTTCCCATACCAGACCTTCACGGCCCGCTTTGGGAAGGTTCTGGAAGCCGCTTTCGGGACTCAAGGTCGGCCTTCCACTGAGCGAACACCTCGACATTCAGGAGTTTGTGCGCAGGGGGAATGTCGCGACCTTTCCAGATGAAAACGCCGCGCTGCTCGATGTGGCATTGTCCGGCGGGAGCGATTCAGCTTCGCCCGGTGGCGCGGCCGGCGCTGCGGGAATCGGCGGCGGAGCCAGTGGGCCCAGGCCCCCGAACGAACCGCCTTCAGGTCCGCCCTCGGGTGGAGGCGAAGCCCCTCCTCCTGGTTCAGGGGGTGAGGGCCGCCAGCCCGAATATGTCGACCTAGGCGAGGGCGCAAGGTATGTGAACAGCTGGTTTTTGGGCCACCCTAATCCAATCCAGCCCCTTGTTTTCGGTCGTGAATACGAGCTTGGTATCGAAATCGGACCCCAGTTGCGGGAGGGCAGTTTCACAACAGGAGATCCCAAGTTCAGCGCACCCCCCTTTGGGGACCAGGAAAGCTTAGAGATCACGGTTGGCGTGATTTCGGATGATTTCAAGGTCTTGGACAAGACGGCAAAACGGATGAGGCTACCCAAAGACAGGACCAAGAGATCCGATCCGGTCACCTTCAGGGTAAAGCCGATCAAGAACAACCAAGATGTCTTTATCCACATTTTCTTTTACTACCAGAACAATCTCTTTGAGGAATCGCTAATTGGCGCCAGAGTCCAGGTTCTAAGAGAATCGAAAGACGAACAAGAGACGGCCTACTTCCCGCCACTGGCGAAATTTCGCGCCCCGGTCCAGGGCCCCCGGGACGTGAACCTCCAGATTATTGAATCGAACAATTCATATCGCCTGGTTCTGTTTTACGACTTTGGCCCCGATGACTTCGAAATTCTCTGGTGCACCATCCCGGTGAATCGCGACAAAATCATCGATTTACTCAAAGGTGTCCGGGACGACCTGCTGACAGCGGTGAACATTGAGGGTGCCACGACCAACGGAAAAGGGAAGGTCTTCTACGACGGGGAGCCGCCAGAGATGCCACAGAAAGAAGAGCGTCTTCCCAACCTACTGCTCGTCGAAGACAGCATCTACACAGACGTACTGAAAATCCTCGCCCGCGCGGGCCGCAGATTGTTTGTGAACTTGTTCGATTCGGCAGGCGGGTCGAAAGAGGCCGCTCAGGCGGCGTCTCGATTCGGCCAAGCTCTCCGAGACTTGTCCTCCCGCCGTGCGTTGAGAATTCAGGTGCTTTCGGATGATTTCTTCATTCCGTGGAATCTCTTGTTCGATGGCGATCACCAGGGCGCCATCAGCCCGAGTGATTTCTGGGGGTTTAAGCACGTGATCGAGGAGATCCCATCGAGCAGCCGCGACCAGCGAATCGACGTATCGATCGAAGTGGGCGAGGACTCACTTCCCATCGCGATGAATCTGAACCGCGTGGGAACCCTACGCGTTCTCACAAATCCCCAAAGTAAACGCGTGAAGCAGTGGGCTCCAGCGGTGGGTGTGATCGAACGATTTACTGAAAATGAGGTTTTGGATGCTTTGAGAGGCAAAACCAATCAGGGTAGAGTTGAGTACTTCTTTTGCCACGCCGGCGTGGAGGGCAATAGTCAAGGACACTTTGACCAGTCGTATCTCGGTTTGACCAGCAGCGCGAACGGTCTTACGCTTGAGGACATCAAGTTCGCGACGGTCAACAGGACTTTCCAAAACCGGCCAGTTGTCTTTCTGAACGCCTGCGAGTCCGCCAAGATGGACGGCCGATTTTACGATGGGTTCGTGCCCAGGTTGCTTGCGATGGGTGCATGCGCAGTCATTGGCTCGGACTGCGACATCCCGAGCCTGTTCGGCGCGCACTTCGGTATTCGCTTCTTAGAAGGATTTCTGAAGTCGGGAACCGTAGGGGAAGTTCTTCTCGCCGTGCGAAAAACTCTCTTGGATGATTACCACAACCCACTTGGGCTGATTTACCGTGTTTTCGGAAACGCTGACGTGAAGCTGTCCCGATCCTTAGCTAAGGTGGAAGGAGAAACAACTTGGATCCGACACTAAAAAAAACGGCAATAGGCATCCTGCTCGCATTTGTTGCTGCCTTGGTCTATCTCTTTGCATTAGCTCCGCGAGTTCCTGAAGTTCTATGGGAACGCTATATCTATCTTTATGGCGCGGTTGAGGCTATCGCGTTTGCCGCCGCTGGATTTCTGTTCGGCCGAGAGGTCAACCGGCAACGGGCCGAGAACGCGGAAGCAACCGCGCGCGACAAGACGGAAGAGGCTAGCCGAGCCAAGGAGGGAGCGGCGGCGGCGAATGCAAACGGGCAGTCCTTGACAAAAGCAATTATTGCCAAACTGACAACTCAGACAACCGGCGCTCTCTATGACTCTCTCGGCAGGAGTAACACCGCAGCTGTCCAGACCCTCGCGCAAAGCCAATTGGAGGAACTCGCCGAATTCGCCAAGAGTCTTTTTCCGCAGTGAAGAAGGTGATTTGGCATCAAGGGCCTTGCCGATTTCCGTACAACGGCGGCTACTTGCCTGGGCAAGGAAGGATGTTGGAAAACAACGGCATTATTCCCACTGCTCCCACTGACCTTTCGCGAGACGTCTTGCGGAATGGCAGAGATGCGCAACTGGAGAAGGCTGTCGAAGTGGCGAAGACTCTAGTTCGCTTGATATGGCCGCGGAACGGCGACACGTTGATATCACGTACCGCGAAGCGGTTTAGTCCAGTACCGCTTATGTGGAGCACCACAGAAGCGCGGCTACATCCAGCTTTGGCACGGAGAGGCGCCAACCTCCTGCGCGAAAGTTTGGAAGCCGTTCGGCAAGCCGCTGCTGCGATCCTCGGGGGCGTTGCCCCATAAGCGCTAACTTAAGGAGGTCGGGCAGCAAGTCCTTCGACCGGACAGTAAGCACAGTTGGGGCAAAACGCTCAAACGGTCAAGATGACCGCTCGGGCAGCGAATTCCGAAACGACTGCCGGATCTGCATCGTGCACCGAAACTCTTTGCTCTCACGCTATTGGTCGTAGGTAAGTTGGTGTATTAAACAGATGCTGCCGCGATCGAGGTTGGGATTTGCGCTGCCACACCGGGCGGCGGGCAAGGGCGGCGTAGTTCCGACGGCATTGTTCGACAGCGTTCTCCTCACAGGCACTGAACACTCACAGACTCGCATCGATGAGGAGCCGATGCATGAGCGGCAAGACTGTGGGAAACTGATCTAATGTTTCTATGCAATCCTTTTCGACACGCTGAAGAATCGCTCGACAGTATCTTTCAAATCGCTTGAGAACTCGTGATCTCGCCAGAGCCAGCCCATAATTTCGGGGCAGAATGGTCCCGCCCATCTTCTGGCCATGTTTTGTTCATTCCCCAGCGTAGTTCAGGTTGTAGGCTTTCGCGGTGAGCGCCTGCAACGTGCGGATGTTTTGATAAAACCAATCGTGGGTGGGCCTCGTTGTAGGCTTCTTCCGGCCTCTGGCCGCAGTTGTCTCTAGGGCTTGACTACTTCCACCACTGCGTTGTCCGGCCCGGTCCAAGCTTCCGCTCCTTCATGCGTAAACTTGTCTGTCGCATCATCCCAGCGTAAGTGGGTGATGGACCCCGCACCCTTCTCGTAGGCATAGGTTGTGCCGTCGTCGGAGAAGAGCGTGAAGGTCGCATCCGCACCCGGATATACGCGAATGCGGTCAATGGCCTGCGTTTGATGCGTGCTCTCAACTGGCACGCCCAGCGGGACGATCGAACCTGCCCGTACGAAAAGCGGGATGGTGTCGATGGGCGCGGCCACGGTGATGGTCTGGCCCCCTTTTGCCCGCTCGTTAGTCCAGTAGTTGTACCAGTCGGCTCCGGTCGGCAAGTAGACCTGACGGCTGGTCGCGCCCTGTTCCGTAACAGGAGCCACAAGGAAGGCCGGGCCAAGCATGTACTCATCGCGCAGGTCGGCTACGTTGGCATCGAGCGGGAAATCGAGCGGAAGCGCGCGCATGAATGGTGCACCGGTGAGCCAGGTCTGGTACGCGAGCGAGTAAATGTAGGGCATGAGCTGGTAGCGCAGGCGCAGGTACTTTTCCAAAATTGGCTCGGCCTGGCGGCCGTAGGACCAGACCTCGTTGGCGGGGCGACTGCCGTGGGTGCGAAAGATAGGCAGGAACGTTGCGTACTGGAACCACCGCGTATAGAGCTCTGGGTAATCGTCGTATCCGCCCACATTGCTGCGGGCATCCGACGGATCCAGCAGCGGCGCGTGGGCCGGATGGTGCTCTTGGGGAAGATACTGCCATCCGCCGGTGTCATTGGACCAGTACGCGAGCCCCGAGGCAGTAAAGTCCAGCCCGGTCGGAATCTGGCGCTTCAATGTGTCCCATGTGGGATAAATGTCGGAAGACCAGAAGAACGCGCCGTTACGTTGCGCGCCCAGGTAGGCGTCGCGTGACAGGATCAGCGCCCGCCGCCCCGGTTCATCTTTGCGGAAGCCGTTGTAGAGGGCCGCGGTGTGAAAGAGCGGATAGACATTGAAGAACTGCGTCCCGGGGCCAATGTGGAAGTAGGAGCCGTTGGGGGGCAGGTCCGGTTCGGTCTCGTCGGCCCAGATGGCGTCAAAGCCCTGGCTGAGGATATTGTCGTGAATGATTCTCCAATACCAAGCGGCGGCCTCGGGATTAGTGGTATCGACGTCGGAGCCCGCACGGTCATAAGGCAGGCCGTCGATCGGCGTGTCATCCGCGAGATGAATCAGCCAGCCTTTCCGGCGCAGCTCGGCATAGTAGCGGTCATCGGGCATAAACCGCGGCCAGACGCTGATCATGGTCTCAAAACCCATGTCGTGGAGCTGCTTGTTCATGGCCGACGGGTCGGGCCAGAACTTGGGATCGAAGTCCATCTGCCCCATCTTGGTGTAGTAAAACCAGTCCACCACGATCACGTCGGCCGGCAGATGGCGCTCGCGATAGCCCTGGGCGACATCGAGCACCTCCTTCTGACTGGCGTAGCGTTGCTTGCACTGGATATAGCCATAAGCGGCTTTAGGCAGCAGGGGCGTGGGGCCGGTGAGCTGCCGGTAGCCCGCATAGATCTCGTCCGCCGTCGCCCCGGCAATCACAAAGAACGAGACGCGGTCGCCCACTTCGGAAACCCAGCGGGTCTGCTCATTGAAGCCGGGTTCAATGGTAGTCCGCGACGGGTTGTCCCACAGTAGCCCGTAACCCTTGTTGGTTACCAGGAACGGCACGCAGAAGCTGGGCGCGGCCGGAGCCTTGTAATCTGCCCAGCAATGAACCGGATGCCCGCGATGATCGAGGAATCCCTCCTGATTCTGTCCCAGGCCGTAGTAGTGCTCGTCGTCCGGCGAGGCAAACGTCGCGCCCACCACGTAGAACTCCGGGTCGGTGGGACGCCGGTCGCGGGCCACGTCTGCGGTTCCGTCCTTGTGGTTGGGCACGGACTGGAACCAGCCGAGGAGTTCGAGCAGGGTCTTGCCCTCCGGGGTACGCAGTGTGATATGCGCGTGCGGAGTGGACCCGTTGAAAAACTTGCGGATATCGATCTCCGTTTGCAGCGGCGGCTTGCCGCCAGGACGATCCCGGTCAACGCTGGCCACAATCCGTGCCGACCGGTAGAGATCTGCCTCGTCAGTCTGACTGGCATTCCAGCCGGAAGCTGCGGGCGTGCCCACCAACCCGTACCCCGGCGGGGCCAGCGCCGATTTGCGCTTCAGGCTCAGCGTGACCCGCAGAATGTTGGGCGCATAAGGCTCAAGAACGATGGTCTGGCCTTTGCGTTCAAGAGTCATTCGAGTCTCTTGAGCATGCAGAACTACACTCAAGAGCTGGGCAGCGGCTACGAAAACAAGTATGCTCCCCCGGCGAACGAATGAGATCATCTTCGACCCTCTTATTGACTTATTAACCTGCAGGCCACAACATAAGCCGCTGCATAGGTCGGAAAAGAATAGCAACCGAGTTTCCCCTCCACCCATTCGCTTCAAGTCGGGAGATGAAGAGGAGAAGCGGCGGAGCGGATGTCGTCAAGAGAAACCACAGCCGGCTCGCCCACTCCTCCTCGAGGTGCAACCCAGTTCAGAAAGTGGCACGCAGATGCAGTTGGAGGCTGCGCGCAGGCAATTGACTCGTCGCCTTTCCAAACGTACCTTGGGATAGATCCCCTTGCACTCCGATAAGATTGGAGCGGTTGAACAGATTAAAGACCTCGCCTCTGGCCTCGAATTTCAATCTTTCTCCGAACGAAAAGAGTTTCCCAAACGTGAAGTTGACATTGTTGTACCCCTCATTGTCGTAGGTGTTGCGACCGAGGTTGCCTTCCATTCCCAGAGCCGGCGCCGGAAACGCAGACGCAGGAAACAGCCCGTTCAGGAAGTCCTTCTTGTGTTTGCCACTTACGTGGCTGCCAAAAGACGGGACGTTCGGCACGTCGTAGTTGCTTCCGTCGGCGTTGTAGTCGCCCCCCGCATTACCGACGATGGTGCTGCCAACTGGGCACCCGCCATTTACAGGGGTTGCTCCGCCGGAACAGACCGGAGCAAAACCTGCAGTCGTATAGACCCAGAAGGGCAGCCCCGTCTGCATGATCCATACGCCGCCGAACTGCCATCCGCCCAAAATGCCTCTCTCCACGGCACTGTCGTAATGGCTTGGAGTCGTCCAGGTGCCATCGAAAGCGAACTGCTGTCGTATGTCAAAGTCGGACCGGCCACGTTGTGCGGGCAAATCGCCATTCTGGATAACAGGACCATTCTGGTTGCCGGATGTGATATTTCCACCGCTCAACGAGGCCGAATTGCTGAGAGAATCCAGAGACTTTCCCCAAGTATAGATGCCACGGAATGCCAGGCCGTGAGACATGCGACGCGCTACCATGGCACTGAAGCGGTTGCCTACGGAATTGCCATCGGAAGTGGCGTAGTTTATGCCGCCAAAGTTGGGATTGAGGCGAGCCAAAGCGCCGTTGTTTACGATCAGGTCTCCAGCGAAACGGTTGATGTCCTGGTTGTAGATCGGCAGGCGGTGCGCTTCCGACCCGGAATAGTTCACCTCAAGAATAAGGTCCTTTTGCAGTTCCTGCTGCAGGCTGAGAGTCCATTCCTCGACCTGGGTCATTTTGTAGTTGCGAGAGTATCCTCCGAGACCGGCTCTGGAGAGAACCCCATTGATGTAGAGTGCGCCAGTCGTGGGGTCAACCGTGACATTGTTTGTGGGCAACACCGGACAGCTGAGATTGAACCCGTTGGGTGGTTGACAAAGCTGGAAATCGATTGTGGCCCCCGAGCGCACGTCCAGACCCGGGGTGTAATAGTTGGGCAGGTTACCGGCAACCAGGTCGGTGATATGCAGGTATGGCGGTTGATCGGAGAACATGCCAGCGCCGCCGCGCAATGCCGTCTTCCCCTTTCCGAAAATATCCCACGAGAATCCTACGCGCGGGGTAAACCCCCAGACATTGTGGCCGAGCACGTGATTACTTGAGGTGAACCCAACCACTCCGCCCGCGACCTGGGCGTTGTAGTCGGAGCCTTGACCGAAGGTGAAATTCGTCAGCGTGGGATTGTAAATGGAAAACAGATTTCCCATTTGATCGTAACGGACGCCCAGATTCACGGTAAGATTTCGCCGCACCTTCCAGTCGTCCTGCACGAAGAATCCCGTGTAGAGTTCACGGTATCGCCGGTAATAGGGCGCTTCCTGGTGAGTCACGAGGCTGACCGGAGTACCCGATTCGGTGAGCGCGCCGTCCTGGATAAAATCCAGCAGACTGTCGAAGTTGTACGTGGGGCGATCGAAGGCACCGCCTTGCGCGTCGTTCTCGCGGATATTGAACTGGTCAAAGCCAAACTTGAGCGTGTGCGTTTTCACCGTTGCCGTCATCACATCACGCCAGGCGACGGTTTGTTGGGTAAAGTTCCCGGGCCCCCAGTTTCCGAATCCCTGCAAGCCGGTCACGTTGACGTTCGGGATGGCAAATGCAGGGCTGGCCCCGTTCTGGCCATAGGGACGAATGATGTTGGCGCCAGCTTCATTCAGCAGATGCAGCCCGAAAGTATGGGTCCAATCGATGTTCACAAAATCGGAATGGTTTGTGCTGGGGGCGGCAAACGCAGGCCGCGCGTTGGTGCTGGCCGAGGTGTCGTAGGTTCGTATCGCATCCACGTATAAGCGATCATTTGGGGTGGCGTAGTAGTCGACCCGGAAACTCCACTGGTAGCCGTTCTTTGGCGACGTGTTTGTGTAATTCACGTTACCCAGCGCATCCAGGGTGCCGGGGATGCCCGCCGGCGGCGCGAAGTAACTACCGGTGATCTGGCTCACAGTCAGCACGTTGGGGCTGGTCGCGCTTGCGTACGCCAAAGGCGGAGCCAACGTAAGAGCTTGGTAGGCTACGGTATTCGGGAGATTCGTCTTAACCCAGTTGTAGAGATCCTGCGTCTCGACCGTGGCCGATCCACCGCTGGTGACGGTGGAGCGAAGCACATCGAGGGCGCCAAACCAAAACAGCTTGTTCTTGACCGCCGGCCCCCCGATCGTGGCGCTGAACTCATTGCGCTTGAACGTCGGAATCGAAGATTCAAACTGGGTGAGCGCCGACAAGGAATTGTTCGTGAATTCCCAGTCGACGTTTCCATGGATCCGGTTGGATCCTGAAATGGTAAAGACGTCGACCGTCGCGCCGCCATTTCTTCCTTTTTGGGCGTCGAAATCGTTGGTTCGGATCTCCATCGTTTGCACGATTTCAGGATTCGGAGAAATGGAGGTGCCGCCGCCGCGCGACGGCGTATTGGTCTGCGCGCCATCGATCTCGTATCCGTTCTGTTCCTGGCGCAGTCCGACGGCATTGATGTTGATGGCATACTCATTGGTGAAGTTGTCCCCGGAGGTCACTCCGGTTCCCGTGATTCCCGGCGTCAGAGCCGCAAGGCCGTACACGTTCTGCCCGGTCAGCGGGGTCTCCTTGAAGGTATCTTCCGGAATGACCGATCCGGTTTTCGGGGTAACCAGATCAATGGACACCTCCGAAGCGGAAACAACGACTTCGGTGGAAGTTGCTCCAACCTGAAGCACGGGCGCAATGGTTCGAATCTCTCCCACCTGGAGGATCAAGTCCTTCTGATCCCAAGTCTTAAAACCAGTCGCCTGAATCTGCAGGGAATACGTCGACGCGGCTATGCTGTCGATACGGAAATAGCCAGCCTGACTAGTGATGGTGGTTTTTGCAACACCCAGGCGGATATCTGTAATGGTGACTCTAGCTCCCCCGACTACGGCACCGCCTTGGTCTTGTACCGTGCCCTCAACTCCGCTCAAGAATTGAGCAAATGCCGATGACCTGCCCCAACTTAACAGCAGAATTATGAGCATCGAGATTCTTGCTGCGGATCTCATCATGGAGTCTCCTCGATCGCGAAAAGAATCAAAACCTCGGAATTTTGGCGCACGCTTCCCTGGGTTTAGACGAACCTCTGGGTCCGCCAACCTGCCTGAACATGGTTGCTCGTGCTTGCGAACGTGCGGTCTCACGTCAAGAGTCTTGGCGCTCGAGGCTGGACCGCGTCCCCACGCGCGAAACTTAGACTTTGCCCGGATGGATCGCAAGTAATGCACAGTGTCTTACAGTAAGGAGGGAGGTTTTTCTCCAAGTCCTGGAAGCACTTAGACACGAGGCCGTTGTTACGCGATGAGAAATGAAACAGCAAGGATTAGCGAAACGCCGTGCCCTTGTGATTTGTTGCATGGCATCATGGGATCCCACTGTTATGCCGTCAGGAATGAAATTATGCAGGTTCCGACCACCTCTGAACCTCTGAACGGGCGGCTCGGAATGAAGCCGAAAGCAAAACGGCTTTGCAGCAGTATCGCTCACAATTACGGCGCGCGAGCGTCGAGCTTGTTGTTCTTGACAGCGTCCGCCCAGTATGCTCATAATGCCGCTCGCGAAACTTGCCAGTAATCCCTGTCCCGAAGAAAACCCGTCCGTCGTCATTGCGCCCCTGCTATTGCGCATTAAGGGTGGAGATCGATGCAAGCATTTGATCAATCAACGCACGATCAGACCCCGGCTTCCCCTCAACATCCATTGGAAGACGAGAAAAAGCAACAGATCCTCCACGAACTCGAGAACATCCTGGAAAGTCGCTTCTTCCGAAGCGCCGGACGCAGCAAGCAATTCCTCAGGTTTGTTGTCCAGCACAAGCTGGATGGCCATTCCGAGCCGCTGAAAGAGCGCACCATAGGAGTGGAAGTCTTCGAGCGGCCCCACGACTACGCTACCGGGGACGATCCCGTGGTTCGCGTCCAGGCTGGAGAAGTTCGGCGAAGACTCCATGAGTACTATCAGGCCGCGCCAACCGAGCCATCCGTCCAGATTGAACTGCCAATCGGCTCCTATTCCCCGTTGTTTCGAGAGAGCGCTCCGGCAGTACCTTCACCCACGCCGCCGCTTCATCCTCCTGCGCCGCAACCGGATGCTCAGAAGAACAAGCGCCGTATCCTGGAACGTTGGGCAATTGTGGCGATGGGTTCAGCTTTGGCGCTGGCCATCGGAATTACTCTTCTCGTTCTTCGCCGAACAGCAATCCGAGAGTCAGCGGTCGATCAGTTCTGGAAACCGGCCTTCGCCACCCATCAAGCAGTACTGGTTTGCTTAGCCGCGCCTGTGGTTTACAGACCGACCGATGCGCTGTACAAGAAATACGCTCTTACGCATCCCGGCACATTCCAGAGTGAACTGGATAGGACGAACAGCCCTCTTCCGTTGGATCCGAATGAGACCATCTTATGGAGCGACATGTGGAACTACTCCGGCTATGGGGTCGTGCGGGGTGGAGACGCTTACGCTGCCGTCGCACTCTCTGGCCTCCTCGCCCGGATCGGCAAGCCGAGTCAGTTGCGAATTGGCGCGAATTACTCGTTCGCGGATCTCAGAACTTCCCCCGCAGTGGTGGTGGGCGCCTTCAACAACCGCTGGACGATGGGCATCACATCGAGTTTGCGCTTCGTGTTTGTCGAGCAGGATGGGCGCTTCATGATCCGGGAGCAGACCAACGGCGGCCGGGTGTGGGAAGAGCATTATGACAAGAAGGGAGCAGTGATCGACGATACTGCAATCGTAGCCCGATTACTGGACTCAAAAACGGGGCAGTTTACCATCGTCGTGGCGGGCATTGGGGAGAGAGGTACGCAAGCTGCGGGTGAATTTGTCTCCAGTCCAGAATTGCTGGGGCAGGGCCTTCGCAGCGTTCCAGCGGGCTGGCAGACGAGGAACCTGGAAATTGTCATACAAACCGCGGTAACGGATTTGGTTCCAGGGCCTCCGCGCGTTGTTGCAGCCTACTCCTGGTAGAGTGCCCTTCACGGGAATCTCTGCACAGAATTTAGCATTACTCCGAACAATTTTCGTTTAGGGTTTGACCCGAACCATGCAAACAGGACGGCGCAATTTCCTGCATCTTTCATTGGCAGCCCTTGCGGGAACCGTCTCGCAAAGATGCTTGGCCCAGCAATCTGGGGGCATGGGAGGCCGAGTCGCAACTGCTCAGAAGAAGCCCATCGAATCTGGGCGCCCGTTTGACGCTTATTTCACCGACGTCGCGGCCTCAGCGGGACTGGTTGCACCGGTGATCTACGGCGGTGTAGATCACAAAGAGTACATTATCGAATCCAATGGATGCGGCTGCGCGCTGTTTGACTACGACAACGACGGATGGCTCGACATCTTTCTTCTCAGCGGTACCCGCTTAAGTGGCGCTCCCGCCGGAGCCTCCAATCGGCTTTATAAAAACAATCGTGACGGGACATTTACCGACGTAACCCGGCAGGCGGGGTTGGAGGCAGTGGGCTGGGGCAATGCTGTGTGTATCGGAGACTACAACAATGACGGCTATGAAGACTTGTTTTGCACCTACTACGGCCAGAATCGACTCTACCGTAACCTCGGAAACGGCACGTTCAAAGACGTCACCAAAGAAGCCGGCTTAGAAGCCTCCGAAGTCAGATGGGGCGCTGGCTGCTCTTTTCTTGATTACAACCGGGATGGTCACCTGGATCTGTGCGTCTCCAATTACGTGCAATTCGACTTTGAGCACGTTCCCCGGCCGGGATCCAACGTCAACTGCAATTGGAAGGGTCTTCCCGTCACCTGCGGTCCCAGAGGCCTTCCCTTTGGCCGCCACTCCCTTTACCGGAACAACGGAGATGGAACTTTTACCGACGTCAGCGTTGAGTCTGGCATCGGGAAGCCCTGGCCGAGTTATGGAATGACCGTCGTGGCAGCGGACTTCAATGAGGACGGCTGGCCCGACATATATGTTGCTTGCGACTCGACTCCCAGCCTCCTGTTCATGAATCAACATGACGGAACTTTCAAAGAGGAGGGTGTAGAGCGGGGCGTAGCCCTGAGCAATGAAGGACAGGAACAAGCGGGCATGGGAGTCGGTATCGGCGACTACGATCTGAACGGCCATTTAGATATTTTCAAGACCCACTTCTCCGAAGATACAGAGGTTCTGTACAAGAACGATGGCACCGGCAATTTCGACGATCAGACTCTGCAGGCGAAACTTGGGGTCGAAGTTCGCTTCACCAGTTGGGGCACGGGCATCGTTGATCTCGATAACGATGGCCTGCCTGACATCTTCTTTGTAACCGGAGGTGTGTATCCGGAGGTCGAGAAGAAACTCCCCCAGTATCCGGATCGCTCTCCTCGGATTCTCTTCAGGAACCTGGGCAATGGCAGCTTTGAAGAGATTGCCAACGCCGGCCCGGGCGTCACGGCGCCGCATTCCAGCCGTGGCTGTGCTTTCGGCGATTTCGACAACGACGGCGATCTGGATATTCTGATCCTGAATATGAACGAGCCCCCCTCGCTGCTGAGAAACGATCTGAAAGGAACGCACCACTGGCTGAAAATCAAGCTCGTCGGAACCAAGTCGAATCGTAGCGCGATCGGCGCCCGCGTATTGGTTCGCTACTCGGGCAAGGTCCAGGCTCAGGAAGTCCTCAGTCAATCAAGTTTCTATTCGTGCAACGACTCACGTCTCCACTTTGGCCTTGGTCAAGCCACCACTGCGGACCTGGTGATTCACTGGCCGAGTGGTATAACGGAAAAATATCCGAACGTAAAATGTGATCAACTCATCACAATTCGGGAAGCCCACGCTATCATTCCGAATGTTGGCTGGGCGCGCTGATCGGGCGCCTGCTACGGCATGCTCCCGCTGGTCTTAACGTTGACGCATCGAGATTGATGGTTCTATGTTTCCTGCCAAACTCGTGGCGCTTTTCATTTTAGGAGCAGCTGTGGTTGCTCAAGGGCAAGCCACCAGGGTGTCGATTGCATCGATCCAATCGCTGATTCGTTCGCAGCAGTACGACCAGGCGCTACAGCTTACCAGATCCGCCTTGCGCGACGCGCCCAATGACTTCCGGCTTTGGACCTTGGAAGGGATTGTACTTTCCATCAAGGGCAGCAACCATGATGCGTTAGCTGCGTTTGACCGGGCACTGAGTCTGTCCCCGAACTACACGGCAGCTCTAAAGGGCGAAGTGCAACTCCTCTATCCGACCCAGGACAAGCGTGCCAGCCCGCTACTCCAAAGGATATTGAAAGCTGATCCAAAAGATGAGACCGCGCATGAAATGCTCGCGATCATCGAGGGCAGGCAAGGAGACTGCCTGGCTGCGAATGAGCATTTTCTTCTCAGCACGGAAGTGATCGCAAATCATCCTCAATCGCTCGAAGTATATGGTTCTTGCCTGTTGCAGACGAAGCAACATCAGAAGGCGGTCTCCATATTTGAACAGCTTGCCGCGCTGCTTCCCGAGCAAACTTATCCAAAATATGACCTCGCGGTTGTGTTGGTTGGAGCGAAGCAGCCTCAAGCTGCCCTTAAGGTACTTGAACCTATACTCGGGACGAATCAATCCGACCCAGATATCCTGAGCCTGGCTTCTGAGATTTATGAAGCGGTAGGAAACACTCCTGAAGCGGTGGCTCTTCTTCGCCAGGCAATTGTATTGAGCCCGACGAATGCAAGCTACTATGTTGCGTTCGCGGCGCTCTCTCTGGATCACGAGTCCTATCAGGTCGGGATTGATATGATCGATGCCGGCTTGCAGCGTATTTCTGACGACCCGTCCTTATATATCTCGCGGGGTTTACTTTATGCGCAGCTGGCGCAGTACGAAGAGGCGGAAGCCGATTTCAGTAAGGCCGAGCGCATTGATTCGGCGCAGAGTTTAAGTTCGTACGCCATCGACCTTACCGAACTGCAAAAGAATCACCCTGACAAAGCATTGCTGGAGGTACGGTCGCAATTGAAATCTCGCCCGAACGATGCATTTCTTCATTTTCTGTTGGCGAAGTTGCTTGCTAATCAGGGATCCGATACAGATACAGAAATCTCCGGTGAGGCAATAAGATCCGCACTGCGCGCTGTGCAGCTGAACCCGGATTTAGTAGAAGCAAGGGATCTCCTTGCCAGTATGTACACACGTTCTGGCCAGTACAATCTCGCCATTGAACAATGCCGGCTTGCGCTGCGATACTCCCCTTCCGATCAGACTGCGATTTACCATCTTATTGTTGCGTTGCGGCACTCCGGGCAGAGTGGGCAGCGCGACGAAATCCAAACCCTGGTAAAGCGCCTCTCCGACGTGCAACAGGCTTCACGTCAGCAGGAAACCGACAGGAAGCGATTCAAGCTGGTAGAGCAACAGCCTGTGCCTCCGCAGTAAAGCGACCGCCCGCGACATTTGCATGAGCTCCGTGGTGCACCGGGCCCGATGAACCAGCGCTACTAGTAGGTTGCGACTGAGACGCGCAGCACCACGGGCTCCGAACCAAAGTTGAGGCCCCAGTCGGTTTCATCACCATTCCAAATGCGAACGAAATTGAAGACGCCGTTCTCGTAGATTCCCTCTTCGACGCGCAGGAACTGGCGATGCTGCCATTTGCCATCAATCAGAGCGGAGGGGATCTGTCCGCTTCCTTCCACGATATGCTGGGACTTTCGTTGCTGGTCGGTGCCTGCCGGCCGGAAATCGACGCGACAAAAGAATCCCGCCACCAAAAACTGATTGTCTGACAGCCGGGCCACCAGAGCACGCCCCGTCGGCTCGGCGTTCCCGATCGCTTGACCATTGCGTGTGGCTCCATACGACACCTCCGCATTCCAGTCTCCAAACGGGAGGGACTCGGTGACCTCCGGGGCCACTTCAGCGACGGCCTTCAGCTTGCCTTCAAAATTCAGTTCGGCAATCTCGCGCTGCATCGGGCCGATCAACCGGTAGTTCATCGCCCAGGCCGCGAACTCATCCGGCTGACGTGAACCCGGAGTCGTCTCGTGACCCCTGCTGTAATCCATCCCGAAGGGCGAGAATCCTATGGTCTGGAGACCGAGCGCGGAGAAGAAGAAACGGGCGTTGGCCGCGCCTCCGGTCTCGGGCACGAACAGAGGATTGTCGTCGCGGCGATAGAGCTGCAACACCCTCAAATACGCGGCGGGATCGTTCTGGTAAATGTCTGGCGCCAAAATATCCAGCGCGGGCGCAGCGACTTTCCAGATGGCGAGCACATTGTCCGTGGGGCCGCCGCTCTCGTAGGTGCCGGGAGCGCCCGGTTTGAGCGGGTCGCGCAGTGCTGCGTTGGCATATAGGGGCAAAGGATAAACTGCCTTGCCCGCGGCGGCCACTTGCCCTACGTATTTCGCTACCGACCAGGCGTGGAAGCAAACCTCGGCTTCGGGGCCAAAAGCTTCCTGCCAGTTCAGGGATGGCGAAGTGATCTTCAACTGCATGGCGGTGAGCACCTCGGGCGGCACCGGCGCTTCGAAGAGCTTCTGTGCGGTCGAGGAATAATCGCGAAGCGCACCCCAGGTTCCAGCTTCATTCTCCACTTGAACCATGATTGCGGTGCGCTCGGGATCGGCTGTCTTGAGGTGTCGCATGAACGCGGTGAAGGCCGTCTTGTCCGCTTCCAGCGAGGCGGCCGCAAAGGGCGAAGGCGAGTCCACGGCCTGTCCGTTCTTGTCCACCATGTGCGGGTAACGGTCGGGAGCCAGCTTCATCCACTCCGGCATGTAGTGCTGGCTTCCGTTCTTCCAGGTTCCGAACCAGAGCAACACCAGGCGCAGGTGATGCTGGCGAGCCTGCTCCAGCACGGTATCAATTGTCGTGTAGTCGTACTGGCCTTGCCGCGGTTCAAACTGCTCCCAGTAGATCGGCATCTCGACCGTATTGACGTTGAGGTATTCCATTGCGGGCCACACCTTTGGAAGCATGTTGGGCCAGGTGCTGGAGTTATGCACCTGCGCGCCCAACATCAAATAAGGAGCGTCGTCCACGAACAGGGCGAAGCGTCCGTCTTTTTTCACGATGCGAGGAATTGGGCGCTCCTGAACTTGGGCGCGAAGAGCAATCGCCAAACTGGTGGCGATGAGAGTGGCGAGAACTGCAGAAGTAAATTTCATTTACAAGAGTCCTTTGACGGAATATTATGCCGCTTCCGTGCTGGCGTCCAAATCTGGACTCGCTTCACGGTTACGCGCCTCGCGCGGACGCCGTTCGCGCCGCGTGTCCCAGGAGTCACTTGCTTCCATATTTCTTACCGTCCGTCTTCGCCCGCGGCCACCTCGGCATCATAGTGGGCGCGTCATCCGCCGACGTGCGTCTTGAAAGACGATTGAGGTGAAGGAAAAATGAACTCGATAGTTCGGTTTTCGATCATGGCTGCATGGGCGGCGTTGGTCGTGATCCAGGGTTACGCCCAGTCAGACTCCGGCATTCCGCACCTGCGGAAACAGGGCACTGCCACGCAGTTAATCGTGGATGGGAGGCCTTTCCTGGCGCTGGCGGGAGAACTGGGAAACAACACCGCGACCAGTCTCGAGAACATGCAGCCGATATGGCCCAAACTGGTTTCGGGCAATCTCAACTGCGTGTTGGTAGCCATATCGTGGGCGCAGATGGAGCCAATCGAGGGCAAGTATGAGTTCGCTCTGGTAGACGGTCTCATCCAGGAGGCCCGACGCAATAATCTGAAACTCGTCTTTCTATGGTTCGGCAGTTGGAAGAACGGTTTGTCGAGTTACGCTCCTTACTGGGTCAAGACCGACTATAAGCGCTACCCGCGTATTCGAATCAAGGGCGGGATGACGCTGGAGTTACTCAGCACCTTCGGCGATGCCACGAGGGACGCGGACGCTCGAGCCTACCGGGCGTTGATGCGGCACATCAAGGAAGTGGATAGCGCGGCGCATACCGTGCTGATGATGCAGGTGGAAAACGAAGTCGGCGTTCTGCGCGATTCGCGCGACAGATCCGCTCCTGCCAACAAGTCCTTCGCGGGACCGGTTCCGAAGGAGCTGATGGATTATCTTGAGCGGCACAAGGACACGCTGGCTCCTGAGCTGCGCGAAGTGTGGGCCACGCAGGGCTTCAGGACGTCGGGAACGTGGGAAGAAGTGTTCGGCCCGGGTAAGCCGGACAGTTTCGATGTGCCCATTCAGACGAAGAGCCCTCCGATGAGTGCAGAAGAGCACGAAACAAGCTGGCGAAAGCTGCACTGGCCCGTAGATGAGATATTCATGGCGTGGAACTACGCGCGCTACGTGAACACCCTGGTCGAGGCGGGCAAGAAAGAATACGACCTCCCGATGTATGTGAACGCCTGGCTGCAACAGCCGAATCATGCCTGGCCCGGAACCTACCCGAGCGGCGGCCCGGTGCCCCAGGTCCACGACATTTGGAGAGCGGGAGCGCCTTCCGTCGACATACTCGCGCCCGATCTGTATTTGGAATACTTCGACGAAGTCTGCGCGCGTTTCACGCGCAACGCAAACCCGCTGTTCATCCCGGAAACCAGCACCAACGCGACCAACGTGCTATCGGCCTTCGGTAAGTTCAACGCCATTGGCTTCTCGCCGTTCTTCATCGAACGGTCAGTAGCTCCGGACACTGACCTGTCCGCGGCCTATGGTCTGGTTGGGCAGTTGGCTCCAGCCATCGCTGCGCAGCAGGGGAAAGAGACCATCGCAGCTGTGCGCCTGAATCAGGGCGACGCCCCTCTGGATCTCAAGTTAGGGAAATACACACTGACTCTTAGCTATGTTGGCGTGGGCCGCGTTCCGATCGCTCCCGATGCGTCGGCCGCGCCAGCGGCTCGCGATTCTAAAGCACCGGAAGTAGCGGCGATTCTCATCGCTGCGGGGCCGGATGAGTTCTACTTCGGATCGGTCGGCGGCGGCATACGAATCGCTTTTGCTCCGACCACTCCCGGACCGAAGATTGTCGGTCTGGGCGACGTGCAGCAGGGCCAGTTTGTGCAGGGCGAATGGCGCGTTGTCCGGCAATTGGGCGGCGATGATACCGGACAGGGCGAGATTCTCACCGTGCGCCCGAATGCGCCACTACGAGTGACGGTCTACCGTTACGAATAAGACGCGGTTCCAAATTATGCGAAGCAGTCACCGCGCCATCTGCTTGCTCGCTGCCATCATCTTTCTTCAAATTCCTTCCAGGCGAACGTGCGCTCTCATCAATCTCGTCAGGCGACGCCTTTTCGCGCTATCAGGGATTGATCCGACGGGATTGATCTTAGCCGGTGAGACCGTGAGCGGACGATCAACTCTGAAGTTGCGGGCGAGGACCGGGCCCACGATTCGGCATGGAAGTCGGTCTCCGACAGCCAGCATGTTCCGATCCGTTAGTCTTGGATCCATGTTCACGAGGAACGCCACTTCGCCAGTTGGAGTAGTCGATAGCGCGAATTTTCCGCAAGAGCCTGTGCAATCTGATTCCACGAATAGAGCGTTTGCTGGAAGGAGAGGTGCGGTTCGATGGCCTGCTGGATCTGGTGAAGCGCGAAACTGAATTCACGCGACGGACTACATGGCCCCCCGCGCCGAGAGTGGGTAGCCCGAGGGGGAAATATCGCGCCCGATGCGAATCAATTTTTGTGCCAGAAGCGTGACAAGCAATTTCCCATAAAGCCAAGCACGGGAACTGCGGTCGTCATGCTTGGGCACGTGCCCGAGTTGGGCAAGGCTCTTCAGTCGCTTAAACACCAGCTCAATTTGCCAACGCATACGGTAAAGTCTCAGAACGTCCGCCGTCGAACCACCGGAGCAAGTCGTAAACACGATCACGTACTTAGCAAATTCGAGTGTTCCCGGCCTAGTGATCATTTGCTTCTTACTCGCTTTGCGCAGTAATCGCCGATGAGCCTGTTGAACCGCGCAGTCGCTCTTTCGTACTGCACACAATCGGCCTGCAAACGCCGAACCTTGACCATGAAGGACAACCCGCCATTCACCGAACTGCCCCACTTTGGACAAAGTGCGTAATCGCGGCAGCAGGGAGAAACGTCTGCCGTATGGCGAGTACGCCACGAAACTCTGAGGGTTGACACGAACCAACACATCAGCACCATGTTGCCAAACGTACTCAATGCCACCGACTGAGCAGTAGCCGGCATCCGCGAGAATGAGTTCGTGCGGACCCACAGGCAGACGGTGCAATGACTCGCCACTGCCTTCGCCAATCGTGGCCGTTACCTCGAAAAAGTCACAGACCAAACGCGGCAGTCTGATGCTGTACAGAATCCTCCATTGGCTCCCCGTCTTGCCTGGCTCTCTGACGATCGTGCCATCCACAATCCGGATCACGCGAGTGGTAGCTTCTTCGAGCCGGTATGGGACGTTTTCCCGAAGCAATTCGATACACAACCAACGTAGCCACTCCTCGCTGTTACGCAGGCGTTTGAGCAAGGCGACATCCGAAATGTCGGTCCAGTTCGCCAGCTTAGCGTGCACAACCGTCTCCCGCAACGAGTAACCCCGCGCCACATGCAGCATTAGCATACGCAACAGCACGTCAGGCGATCGAAACCCACGCAATCGCTCGACCGCACCTGACTGCCACGCCATTTGCTGCCATCCTGTGGAAAGAGCGACGTGAGCACCTTCCAGTTTTCTTCGAGGATACGCATCCACCAAGAATAGGTCCGCGAACACTAAAACCTGTTCCTTAAGTTAGCGCTTATGTCACAAGCGCTAACTTAAGGCTGAATTCCATTTCAGTTGTTCAAGGGTTCATCCCATCACCGGAGCGAACCGCGCCGGAGCCTCTAGCTTCCCAACTGGGCAAATCGCCATGTGTTCAAAATTCGTTCTTCGTAGTCTTTGCAATCACACTATAGCGTGACTGTCATCACTGACAAGATGCCGAAAAAAGCATCTCGTCCATTTTGTAAGGCCAACCCTTGCGCAAGCGAGGGATGTAAAGCCACGGGTCTTTAAGTAGTTCGAGAGGACTCTGAGGGGGCTTAGAGATAGCCGAGTTGCCGCAGACGGTTGCGCAAATTCGTCTGTGGAGGCTTGGCTTTTTGCTTTTGGGAGGTGCGTTCATGCCGCTTTTGCGTCCTCGTGTCATCGGAATCGACAGACCCGGACCTGGAAGGATCATGGTCGGAGCAGCCAGTAAAGACAACCTTTTGAAAGCTATCGTGACTTGGATTCCCGTTGAAGTCCTCACCGTTTACAAGACTGTGGACGGCTTCATACCGCCGGACAGGAATACGTTTCGTGTCTGGTTTGCTGTCGCTTCGACCTTGATATGTGTCCTTTGGATTGCTTTTGCCACTAAACCGACCGAAAAGCCAATTGCTTGGCGACAAGTAATCCTCGCTCCCTTTGCCTTCGCATGTTGGGTAGCTGCTATGCAGGGTGACATGTTGAAAGGCTTAGATTCAAGGTGGGAATCCTGGATAGGAGCTGTCATATTGGGTCTGGGTACACTTCTCCTCCCGATCCTTGACGGCATCCTCAAGGCGGCGGGCCTCCGCCAGAATCCATAGCGTTTTAGCGGTGTCGGTATGCCATTGTTGGAAGACTCTCTAGTACTGCTTTACAAGCACGAATCGCAGGACTGCGCCGGTGGTGGGATTCTTATTGGGACCGATTTGGTTCTCACCTGTGCGCATGTTGTGAATCTTGCTTGCGGGCGGGAGATCAGTGCAACCGGTCGACCGGAAGGCACAATCTCACTTCGGCTTCTCTCGTCACGATTGTTTGCATGCGAAGCTACTGTTGCTACAGGCGAAGACGCTTGGAGTGATCCGCCGCCACAGAGAAGCGAGGGTGCTGACCTTTGCGTGTTGCACCTATGTCAGAACGCCCCGAGTAATGTCACTCCCGCAACTCTCTGGCATAAGGATGATCTGGTTAATTGTAAATTCCGGGCGGTGGGCTTTCCCGACGACTATAAGGGCGACATCGACGTGGCGCGCGGCGAAATCGTCGGACGCGATGAGTATGGCTTGTATTTGCTTCAGCCCGAACCTGGGGCATTACCCGCGATCGCCGCTGCGGCCAAGAGCCATCTCTGGACTGGTGAGCACCGCATAGTGGGGGAAATTCACAGCGATTTTAGCGGTACGCCCGTGGAAGTTGAGGGCAGAATCGTTGGTCTCATAGCTGAATCGAGGAGACCGTCGGAAGCGACTGGCTATATGATTCCGGTACTTTCATTCCCGGAGTGCGTGGCAAGGGACACTTGGGGCCAGCCGGGTAAGCCGGTTGTCACAATCGAACAGATCAGTGATGTCATAAAACAGGAAGATGATTTTTGGTCCGCGCTCGAAATCTATAATCATCGACTTCCAGCCGGAGAACGTTACGACGACGAAGTGTTCATCGACTTAATCAAACACCACTTGGCTGGCGAGTTCGGCCCACATCGGCCATCCGCCTACTGGAAGGCTCATTTACTTGTTGCAAAATATGGACAAGAAGTCGTTGGAATGTTGCTCGCCTATAACTACAAGGACTCGCGGAGCAATTTTCTCTATGTCCCATACTTGGTCGCCCGGGAACCAAAGGAAAACGAGCCGAATCCCGACGATATCAGTCGGAATCTTATTCGGTCCTTAGATCGAGTTCAACAGGCTTTGGAGGGCGGGGGACAAAGAGCGGTATTTCTCACTGAAGTGGATGATCCGACGGCACCATGCGATCCAGGGGAACAGAGGACCCGTTTGGCGCGCATCAAGTTGTTCAACAGGATCGCAGCTTTCGCGAACATAGAGTTGCGATGTCTTGACTTCAAATTCTTGCAGCCACAACTGGTTCCGTGGGGCAAGGCAGGGGAAATGCAATTACGACTTCTCTATGGAGTCGAGCATCCCCCTTCAATGCTCTCCAAGGCACAATTATTGGACATAGTTACATGGTTTTACAAGCAGCTGTATGCAGCAAACATTTCTGACGATCCAGGGGAGGGTGAAAAATACGAACGCTATCTCGACGAGCTCCTCAAGAGGGCGACAGCAGCGCTGCCGGATGGTGTCAAGATCCTCAGATGGCAAGAAATCCTGCAAGACTCGGAGCCTCTGCGGAAACCGTAGATTCCATAGGCCGGAAATACGGTTCGGGTCTGGTTTGCTGTCGCTTCGACCTTGATATGTGTCCTCTGGACAAAAGTCAGAAGGAGAACTCCAGATTGCCGTCAAGGGCATTATAAGGTTTGGAGACTCCTCGCCTCACAGTAAAGGAGCGAATAACATGACCGCAATAAAGAACGAGAGCGTTAATCCTCTAAGAAGGGGACGTCTCACCATTGTAGGGACTGGCATTAAAGCCGTTTCGCACATGAGCACAGAAGTCATCGGGGAGATAAGAAGAGCGGATTCTGTTTTTTACCACGTGACGAATGGGGTAATCGCCGCCCAAATAGCGAGCTTGAACCCTAATGCAGTGGATTTATTTCAATATTATGGCGAGGAAAAGCTCAGGAAAATCACCTACGTCCAGATGGCGGAGGTAATGTTACGCGAAGTGCGACGGGGCCGGCGCGTGGTTGGCGCGTTTTACGGGCATCCCAGCATCTTTGTCAAGGCTGCGCGCCGCTCGCTCGCCATCGCAGATGCGGAAGGTTATAAGACGAAAATTCTTCCTGCGATCTCGTCGATTGATTGCTTATTTGCCGACCTAAGTATCGATCCGGGCCTTTACGGCTTCCAGATGGTAAAAGCCGGGTCGTTTCTAAGTGGGAAAGCCACGTTGGCAACCTCGGGAAACGTCGCCCTGCTGCAAATTGGTTCCGTAGGGGACCGCACTTATTCCTTTACGGGCTTTAAACATGCTAAGAGAGATTTACTCTTTAAAAAACTGATTAGGATTTATGGAGCAAACCACGATTCCGTCTATTACCTTTCAGCAACGTTTCCGGGTGTGAACCCGGTCATAATCAAGCGAAAGCTCGACAAGTATCGTGACCCAAAGGTGCTCGAGAGTGTCCATAGCGGAATCTTATATCTCCCGCCGATCGGGTTAACCCTAGACGAGGTCTTATCGAGCCAGGCTTTTGGAAGTCATGATGCATATGGATCATTTGAAAAAAAGGCCATAACGGAACTAAAACGTCACCAATTACCCGAGGGTTATCACCCCGGCATGGCCTCAAAACCCATGTTAGGAGCAATGACGGTATTGGGCCGGAACCCCAAGGTTGAAGAGGCGTTCCGCCGATCCGCGTCGAAGTTCGTGAACTCATGCCCGAACTTAACAAAGAACGAAAAAGCCGCGTTGATTGGCCAAAGAGGATCAGATCTCAGACGGGCTACACAATCCACGGATATTCTGAAACACGTCCAGAGCACTTCGCCCGGGCCGGAACCTACTTCCCCAACAACACCACCAACAGGTAAAAGCGCGGTCCTTTACTTCTATGACGCGGCGTCTCTATTCGCACGGCTGGTTACCATTGCCGCACCATCCCAAGGAGAACAGCCTAATCAAACCCTATTGCGACATAGTGCTTTTTACTTGTCCACCCTTTGCACGTTGTACAACATATCAGGTGATCCGCGGACAGCGGTTCAAGCCACCAAGAAGGTAACTCCTGTTAGGGCGCCCCGCCTTAGACGACCGTTAGCGGTCGTAGCTGGCCAACCCTCAACCCAACAGCCTTCGTTTTTCGACACCCTGATGCAGTACGTCCAAGCGAATGGGCAGCTGGATGTCCTCAGTTCGTTGTTCCTAACGGCGTGGAATTCGGTCGCGTTGGGCGGTGACACGGCTGGTGCGGCGAATGCCTTCAATATTTGGCTCCAAAACATAAAATCAACTTCAAACTCGGATATTCAAAACTTCCTCTTCTACGATGTGGCGTCGCAAACGCTATATGTCCTCCCAGCAAGCTCGCTTCAAACGCTGGCAGGGAATGGCGCTCTGGCTTCCAAATGGGAGAATGGTCAGCCATTCGCCCAGGAACTAGGGACACTGGCGATAACGACAATTTCCAAAGCATTTGCCACCACTTCAACTAGTACTAGAACCACTTACATGGCTGAAACAAAGGGTGACTGGTATAGTACCTGGGGCTACAAGTGCGTTGAAGCTGCAGCCTGTGATGCTGCGCTTGTGGCCGTAGCGCCTGAAACCGGCGGTGTTTCCCTGTTTTTTGGAGGAATGGTTTGTGGGACTTTGACTGGTGAGTGTCTTCAAGCTACTGGTTGGCAGGCCGACCCCAATGCAGGTAATCCGCTTCAGACTACGACAATCGACTTTTCTTCCGATACTGAGATTCCTCCGTACACCTTCTACCTAGACGATGACAACGATTTCACAAGTTGGGATGATCCAAGTTATCAAGTTGATTATCCCATCGGCGACGACGAAGACGAAGACGAAGATGACGAAGACGAGGAAGATGAAGACGAAGACGAAGATGAGGACGAAGACGAAGACGAGGATGCGGATGTAGATGAAGACAAAAAGGAAGATGTTTCGAAGGAAAAGCGCCGCCCAACCGCCCCAAAAGCGCCCACTCGTTCCAGAGGTTCAAAGGTCGTCCGACGCCGCGTCACAGGAGGTTCACGGAAGCGGAAAACATAGGTGACCAATCTCGGGGTTTTGGGAGTGAAATGTGAATCAAGTGTATACTTAGCCCGTCTGAGGGGCCACGTCCAGAATTGTGCGAAGTTTTGTGAGACGAGGATCATCATGACTAGTCACGAGCCACTCCACAACGAATCATCTGACGACTTTGAGCTTGATGTGCGCTTCTACGCCTCTGAGGACGTGAGCCAACCGCAGATTGCCGGTGGAATTAGCGCCGGCGGCAGCTGTGGCAGCTGTAGTACATGCCAGCTTTGTACTGACATGTGCAGGATGGGGGAAGAAGAGCCGGCCGAAAAGCCCGCGGAGAAACCGCCCACAAAGCCAGGCCCAAAGCGTCCCCCCACTCCCAGAAAATCTCGACCCAAGAAACAATAACGACAAGCGGTGTGTGGACGGGAAGATCATGAACCTTCGGAGCTCCAAGTCCCTTAACTCTGCCCCGCAACCGCTGTATGGGGTGCCTCATGTCAACATTGCGAGATGCCTGCCGTTTACTCACTCTGATCTCGGTGCCGCTAGTCTTGGTCTACGCGCAAGACCAACCGATTGTGCTTTACACAGGCACTACTTACGGATATTTGCGCTCGAACGACACATCAAATCCTGATTCGCTTGGTATCGCATTCGACGCTACTTACCGCGGATTGATCGCCATGCATCCGCAGGCCATCCTGGTTGGCACAGGTAATAATTTTGCACCCGAGTATGGCGCTCGCTTTGATAGCAATCATCGGCCGATTGCGCGGGTTCAACCGACAGGGACTTCCGCATCGACTTGGGTACGCACAAACACTGCCGTTGACTTCTTTGCGACTCGCGGCTACGCGGCGATCACTCCAGGACAATACGATTTTTATTTTGGCGCGGAGTTCTTGCGGCAGACTGGCAGCGTTTTACCGATGTTAGGAGCAAACCTTGTAATCATGACTGCAAAGCAACAGACAGAACAGCAACCTTTGTGTGCGCCTGCCCAGCTGCTCTTGCCTAACCAGGTTTCGCTGCCAGTCCAATCGGGCTCTGGTCAGTCTGGGGGCAAGGGAAAAGCCGGAGGACAGTCAGGCGGAGGTGGCGGTTCTGGTGGCGGCGGTTCCGGCGGCAGTTCCTCTGGTTCGGGCAAGGGTTCTTCTGGCAGCGGTCAGAATGGCGCGCAGTCGGCCCAGGCTTGCTTACAGCCACCAGCGACAAGCATTTCTTCTTTGCAAGGTCCAATTACTCTCTTAACCCCATCGGCGCAAACGATTTATCCGTGGAGCACGGAATTCGAATTGTCAGTTCCGAGAACTATTGATGTTCACACCGTGTCGCTCTGCCGTCGGGTACCTGGTTCGCGTGATTACGGGCCACTGAATACGTGCACGGACCTCATCTCTCTCGGCAATCCGTATCCCGATGGCGCACGAACAGGGTCCGTAATCTACAGGTTTGATGTCGACATTCCAGATTTTCCAATGACGTTGGGCAGTACAGGTCTTGTGACACTAGAGCCTACGGGTTCTCGCGTAAAGCTCCTGCCTGATGATGACATTGGCCTTTGCATCGCGGACGAAAAAGGCGTTCGCGAATTGTGTACCTCACTTGACGTGCAGCGCCCATTTTTTTCAAATGCGTGGGTTGAGGTGCAACGATCCAACGTGAAATATGTTGTTTTCGGCGCCCTCGACCCAGCTATCCAAGGTTTGATTTCAAATGAAAACGCAAGCTGGAATAGAGCCGACTCAAACTTAACCAAGATAAACATTGCGGACCCGTCACCATCGATCGAGCAAATGGCACGGGCATTCAAGCGACTCCACTCCGATGATTGGGATTCGTGGACATGGATACTTCTTGCTGAGATGCCACCTCCGGCCGCTAAGGCACTTGCCGCGACACTGGCATATCACAAATTTACTTTTGATGCTTTGATATCTGCAGCAGATGTAAACCAGGAAACAGCGGATATGAATTTGAGCATCCCTAGGGTGAGACTTCATCCGGCTCCCAACATCTTACAGCTTGTGCCCGCACCAGTTATTACCCCACATCCCATTGTTCAAGACTTCCCTAAGCTACCGGCTCAACAGATGACGCCCGTTGCCGAGAACCCTCTGGAAGTCCTCGAAATCGAGAAAACTCCAATAGGGACGGTCCGTTATCGGAATTCGACGGATAATACCGCTGACGCTGCCTTGTCTGCTGTGTTTGGACCGGTTAAGAGAACGTTTGCAAATGCATGTGAGACCACTGGTTTTCGGCCAACCCTGGATGCTCTCGATCATCTCTCAAATCAGAGGCGTCATCTGACTGGAGCTGCGTGCAATGATCCGTCGCCTTTCAAGTGTGTATCGTTGCAAGCGATGCGCGACCGATTAGATGCGGACGCCGCGATTCTGCAGCGCCGCGACTTCTACGCCAGTTGCGCATACGAGGAGGATATTCAGCGTTTGCAGCAAGAAGTGGCGAGTAATCCGCCGGCACAACAGTCTCCCGCTATAGTAGAGGCTATCGAACGCATTTTTTGGAACAGCGCGTTCTTGACGCGAGCGTCAGTCAGTGGTGCTACGTTGAGGGCAATACTTCAGACCAGTGACGCAATAGTTACGGCTGACAACAATTCGACGACCCCCCCCTTGGTACCTAACCGGGATCTTCTTTTTGTTGGAATAACGAAGGCCAATGGTACCTACTACATCGACGGCGCCGCCATCGATGATAGTAAAGTATATTCGATCGCAACGTCTGATCAGTTGGCATTGGGTGATAGCGCATATCCTCAATTTTCTCAGATAGATCTGGTTTCGCCAGACGTCTTCACCGGCTATTCGGAGAAAACATATCGCCTGGCCAGTTTGGTGGGGGAACCGCTCCTTGGGCACCCGCCTGTCGAACTCGGCCGCAACGACGTTATGGCCTCAGTTCCGTGGTCAGCGTCAGCAGTCGTTGCCAACAGCAATCAGACCGCGAAACCGAGCGCGCAAAACCCACTCCAGAACGCGGGGAGAATCGAATTGGATGTTCAACGACGGAGCTTCTTCACTCTCACTTTGCAGCAGGCGACGGCGGGCTATTCGTTCTCAAAACCGAATCAGTCGGATGCGAATATCGGTCAGAACCTCGCGGGTGTTACCAACCCGAATGTGGCTGCACCGCACAGCCAAAGTGTTTCTTTCAGCGACAATTTTCGTGCAATTCGTGAATGGACCGACCGTGTCGATTGGGGACTGGACGAGCAGGTGACATATTCGAAGAATACCCAAGGTACGTTGCAGCCACCTGCCACACCATTAACGACGCCGACGGGCGTCCCAATACCGACGAGCAGTACCAGTTTGTCGGCCAATACTCTGATACTCAGTCCCTTTTGGGAGATTCAGTTCCACAGATATCAGCCTCATTGGAAACTAGCGCTACGGCCGGGCACAGTGTCTACCGACATTTCGCGCAGTCTCCAATTCTTAAAAACCGCTTCCAAAACAGAGGAGTATGAGTTATTGCTCCAACGCCAACGTAGTTGGCAGCCTTCTATTGGACCGCGATACGAGCACGACAATCTGAATTTCTTCGAAGCTGGATATATACATCAAGAAGCAACGAATGTTTTATCAGGGTTGACTGTCAACGGCATATTTACACCTCTCACAGCAGGCACGACCGCTGCGACGGTGACGAGCAAGGTCACTCCAAATTCTGGGGACGTCGCGATCCCCTCCTACAGTTCCTATCTCCAGAATGGCGGGTATTGGCTGGGCATGTTTACGAAGAGACTGCCACACACAAAAGTCGTGTATCAAGGCATTACGTTTGGCAATTTCTTCGCCTATGGATCTTCAGTTCGGACATCGACAGTCTTGACACGTTATGCCGCCGAATTCAGCAATAGTCTGCAAGTTCCAGTCTGGGGTAATCTTTCCTTGGCTCCTGGGTTCAACATGTTTTTCTTTCAAGACCAAAGCCACCAAATTGGAAGTAGCCTGATTCGCAAGGATTTGATACTTCAACTTAATTACTTGTTTGACTGGCATCAAGGGATCGCTTGGGGAGACGCCTTAAAAGGGAAATCGAATTGACGCTTCCAATCAGTGACCAGAGTGTTTTGTTCTTGCCGCTTCGCCTTGAACGCCCTCGAATCGCGTTGAACGAACGTGGCTCGACCGCTGCAAACGCTTCTACAGTTGCTCGGGCTCACGGCAGCGTCTGAACAATTGATTATCGGGGATGCTTTGGGATCCTCGGAGGGACGCGGCAAATTCGCGGAGTAGGAGTGCATGAAGGACATATACTTCGTTAGTGATCGACCAAATCGGAGAGTCGACGAGAGGACGAAAGGAGAAGAGGAGATGACCAATCCAATGCCACTGCAAATTCCAGCGGACGAATTTGATCTGGATGTGAAGGTCTTGGCGGCTGCGTTGGACGCGGAGCTGGAATTGCCCATGTCCGGTGGCAGCAACTGTGGAAGTTGTGACTGTGGGACGCGAGGTACGTGCAAGGTAAGTTGCAATTGCTAGTAAATGCTGTGTCGTTCTTATAGCGAAACAGAGGGAGATCGATTGCCATGGCCGGTACGGACAGCTCTAAATTATGGGAAGATGACTTCGACATTGATCTGAGACTAATAACGAGGCCCCAGTCACGATCGGGTCAGCGGGCCGAGCACGTTAACCGTCCCCGGGTACCGCGACCAACTGCGGCAGCTGCGAATGCAGTCAGGTCACCTGCCCTTCGTGCCGCTGTGAATAGGACGTTCCGCACTCTGGACTGCTAACGTGGCTATATGGCAGATAGCGCGGATCGCGCAGCTCGCCAACCCCGCCTGTCTTATGAGGCCACCGGCCTCGTCATGGTTCGCGTCCCTCTGCTTGATGAAGCAACCTATCGATGGGCGTTTAGTGACCCACTCACGACAACAAAACGCCTCTGGGAGTTTATCAACGATCCCATTTTTGCCGAGATGTTGGCGGTCGCCAGCCCGGTCGTCGCAGCACGCATTGATACCTTCCAGAGCAATGCCGAGGCATTCTCACCGAAGAGAGCTGCTGATTTACTGGCATCGGTGGCCCGCTACCTCATAAGGGCCACAACTCGCCCCACACCTTTCGGTCTCTTCGCGGGGGTGGGAGTTGGCTCTCTTGGGGACACCACTGCTTTGATTTTGGACTCACCTCGTGCGCACAAGAAAGTGGCTAGGCTCGATTACCAGGTTGTTCTTCGGCTTGTACAGGACCTGGAACGCGATCCGAAGCTGCGACCTCACCTTGATCTCTTTTCCAACCCCGCCCTTTATCGTAGAGGAGAACGGGTGTTACTGGCCTACCGCGATTCTTATGGGCAGGGAGAACCTGGTGACCAAATATCCGTACGTGCCTCGCGGCCTCTTCTGAACGTACTTTCTCGGAGTCAAACACCCGAGCGATACTGCCGTTTGTTGAGCAGCCTTCGCGAGCTCTACCCAGCAACGAGCGAGGAGCGACTGGATTCTTTCTTGCAGTCCCTCCTAGAACAACGCATTTTGCTTAGCACGCTACGACCACCCCTCAGCGAGCCTGATCCGCTCCAGTATCTGCAACACACCTTGTCGGCTGAATATCACGGACAGATGCGGGCCCACATAGACTCACTTCGGTCCGCCCTTGATCAGTACAACCGTACCCCGTTGGGACAGGGCGCGAAAACACTTAGATCCTTGACTGATCGCGTTCAGAACATTTTCGACGTCGCACCTGCGTGTGTGCAAGTGGACACCAGATTGGCACTAAAGGCCGCTGTGCTTCCGTTCGGCCTCGCTGAAGAGGTATCGCGCGCAGTTCTCGCTTTGCTGCGTATCAGCCCCCCTTCTGGAACCTCCAAGGTGCTCGGGCAATACGCCCGTGAGTTCGTGGAGCGTTATGGCCAGAAAAGAGAAATCTCGCTGCTCGAACTGCTCGACAACGAGGTGGGGTTGGGCAGCCCGCCCACATACATAAACCCTTCTCCGAGGCGACCGTGGCCCGACGTGCGCGTGACGGACCCGGTTAAACGGAAGGAGTGGCTCTCAAGTCTGCTAGGTGATGCCCTGCAACGAGGGAGCCAGGAGATTCAACTCGATGATGCAGCAGTTGACGATTTTCCTCTAGACCACAGCGACGTGCCGCCATCTGTCGACGTTTTCATTACGCTGGCGGCTTCGGGTCCCGAAGCAATCGATCGAGGACAATACTTGGCGATCTTGGGTCACAGGGGAGTTGTGTTCCCTGCCGGTCGGGCTATGGGCCGATTCGCGCATCTGGACCCTGCCCTCGGCAAGCGCTTAGAAAACATGGCAGAGCGGGATAGCACTCAAAACCCAGATGTCATCCTAGCTGACCTGATCTACGCCCACCCGCGCGGACACGCCAACAATGTATCGATCCACCTAGCCACGTATCGGCACCAAGTTGCCGTGGCAACTACTCCAGGCGTGCCGTTCGCGCGACACATTCCGCTGAGTGATCTAGTGGTCGGTGTTAATGGAGAGCAGTTCTACCTGTGGTCTAGAACCCTCCGAAAGCAGCTGGTGATTCGGGCTTCGGATCTGCTTAGCCCCATGCAAGCTCCAAACGCCGTGCGCTTCATTTGGGATGTCTCGGCAGGTTCCTGTCGGCAAGACATCTTCTGGGCGTGGGGCGACTTGGCGTACATGCCGTTTTTGCCGAGGGTCCGATTCAGCCACGTGGTGCTTTGTCCAGCCCGATGGCGCTTGCCACAACAATTGCGGACCCTAGAAGGTAATGATTGGGCAGATGCTTACGACGAATGGCGAAAGACATTCGGCCTTCCGCGCTACGCTTACTCCGTCGACTTTGACAACCGCCTGCTACTTGACCTTGATCATCCCCTTCACCAGAAGATAATTCGCCAACAAGTTCGACGGGGGCGGGTTATGGTAGAGGAGCCGTTGCCAAGTCTCGATGATGCACCAGTCACGGACTTAGAGGGCAAACGATATATGCTGGAAGCGGTCATCTCTCTGTTCTTGGCAAACACCACGACCGTTTCCCCTATCGCCACGAGAGCGCGTCTGCCAGAGGACGATCCGGGTCGGATCAAATTGCCTGGAGAGGACTGCCTATACCTTAAGCTTTATGGTCCACGCTCCATGCAGGATGACCTATTGATAGCAGTGGAGCCAATTCTTACCGGCCTCGGATCTATGGTGACAAAATGGTTCTTCGTTCGCTACGCTGACCCCGACACCCATTTGCGAATCCGCTTGTTTGGCGAGCCTGGATTTTTGTGGAGCCGAGCGCTGTCGACATTGAACCAAGAATTCCGGCCGCTGTACACGAGAGGCCTGCTTAGCCGCGTTGCCTACGACACCTACGACCGCGAGATCGAGCGCTACGGTGGCTCCAAGGGCATGGCAGCGAGTGAAGACGCATTTTCGATCGACAGTTCTGCTGTGATCTCTTTGATCAAGTTGCATCGCGATGTGGCATCGAATTTTGAACGGGAGAATCTGATCCTTTTGGGTCTGGATGTGCTATTGCGGGGTCTGGGCTTCAATTTTCATGCGCGTCGTGCGATCTACAAAACGATGAGCGATGATCACACCTCTCGTGACACCTTGGTGCTGAAGAAAAAACGCTTGAGTGACCTCGTCGTCAGTAAACGCAAGACTATTCTGAACCATCTCAGCCCCGAGTGGATTCTCAGCCAACCCTACGGGGATGCGCTGGTGGCCTGGGCCGGGGCATTTCAACAGAGCTTGGCCGGCCCAAGTGGTGATCTTTGGAGCCTTGATAGGAGGGGGCAACTACTTTCGCCAATACTGGACATGGGAACCAGTTTGGGCCACATGCATTGCAACCGAGGTGGCTTGGATCCAAGACGAGAACATGAACTGGCTTACGTGCTGTGGCGGGTTTCTGAAGGCTTAACCAGGCACGTGCCCAGTGGAGTACAGCTCTGATGATTGAGCGACTGACTTTGCGAGAAGAGGCCGGTTCGGTGGGTAAGGCCACTTTAGCCCGACTCGCTGACCGTGAGAAGGTGCACACGCTTGTCTCGGAAATGCCCCCACCAGTGTCACTGGGCTTGAAAAGACACTGGAGCCCGATCAGTTTGGCGCTCGGGGATGTCGGACACGCCATTACGTTCGGATATTTGCATCAGCTTTATCCTAGTGAAGGATGGGATCGAGTCGCTCATGTCTATATGAAAGAGGCAACAGCTGGGCTCAATGAAATTCCGACCGTTCCTCTGGGGCTTTTCGGAGGGTTGACGGGTCTAACTTCCGCTGCGCGCTACCTTTCGATGGACGGAAAGCGATACCAAAAAGCTTTAGCTGTGCTTGACGGACGTCTTTTTGCTCTCACAAGATCTTGGCTTTCATCTCTCCCCCCTGACGGAGGCGTCCCGGTCAGTACTTATGATTTGATCTCAGGGTTGACCGGAATAGGCCGCTACTTGCTTGCTGCAGCTATTTCCAGCACCGAGGCAGAGCAGTTAGCATTTGATCTGTTCAGACTGATGATTCGGTGGAGTCTGATTCCCGAAACTACAGGCTTCTACACACCACCGGATTTAGTGCCTGAGTTCGAGATGCGCCGTGATCCAACGCTTGGTTCTGGTTACATAAATTGTGGTCTGGCCCACGGTGTGCCGGGTCCTCTCGCCCTAATGGCTCTGGCGTACAGATCGGGGATTCAAATTCCAGGCCTGACCGATGCTATCTATACACTGGCTTACTGGCTGAAAGGCACACTGCTAGAGACCCCATCTGGACCCGACATCCCATACCACGTGTCGCTCACGCTCGATCGAGTTCAGCCCGGGGTTACAAGGACTGCTTGGTGTTATGGTAACCCCGGTGCAGCACGGGCCCTGCAACTCGCTGGCAATGCGCTTCACGACGCTGTTTTGCAAACAGAGTCACTCCGCCTGATGCGGGGAGTGGCCATTCGTTTACCCCAAGTAAGGAATATTCCGGCACCAACATTCTGCCATGGCATGGCGGGCGTCCTGCAGGTCCTGTTGCGTTATCTGGACGATTCCTCTCAACCAGACGCTCTCCTGGTCAGTTTTGCCGAGGACATCCTTCAGGCTATCCTGACCCGGTACGATCCATTAGCGACCACCGGCTTTCAAGATCTTGAGCCTGGGAACGGCTTAGTTGCCAATCCGGGTCTATTAGAGGGAGCTAGCGGGGTGGCCCTGGTGCTTCTGGGCGCCTCCAGCGGAGTAGAAACCACCTGGGACACACATTTCCTCCTTAGTTGACACAACGGCCGGTCAATTTCGGCTCGTCGTGACCCAGGGGGTAGGCCGCAGGATGACAACCCTGTCTAGGCGCGGAGCCATGTGGAGTTCTGTACCGAAGGATCGCCTTCAGTGCCGGCACAGAGAGCTGATGCAATCAGCGTCGCACGGCTCACAATGTCTTCAGGCAGGACCGCCACGAGCGGACGAGCATCCCTAATCTCTTCAGTCGTCGGCGTTATGAAATCGTTCTCGATGTAGTCGCTCCCCATGTCCTCATTGGAGCGAACCAAGTCCAGGAACCGGTCTTTGTCCGCAGTCGTCGAAAAGGAAAAAAGTAGCTCGTAAAGGATCGCCGACGAGTGCCAGAGCGCGTGTATTCGTCAACTGGGCGTAGCCAAACAGATAGCTGACGATGTCTGCGGCAAACAGTCGACCTTCGGGGTCATCGCTGGGCAAGAATTCGACCGTGCAGAGCCAGTCATCTTCATCTTGCCAGTACGGTTCAATGTCGTGTTTTCGGTTCATACCTTCAGCCTCTTTGGATCTCGAGTTTCCAGAATTCCTGACCGAAACTCGCGATACGCGCGCCAGGCACAGTGCCTGGACCGGCGCTGGTCTTGGCCCTACCGCACTACGGGTTACGCTACGGTTCTGCTCCCGCTACCGGGAATTTCCAACGACTTAGAGGTCGTCCGCCTCTTGTAAGTCCTTTAAAGTCGTGTATGGGCCGTTCTTTCACGGCGGTAACACGGGTTCAAATCCCGTCGGGGACGCCAAACTTATCAACCGCTTGCAAATTCCTCGGACTGTTGCTTTGTGGGATCCAGCCTCGGTACGTGGTTGACTGAAACGTTCGCGATGCGAAATCTCTGGCCTTATCATACGGAGGACGCGGAAGAAAGGCTTCCAGCTGTTGTCGTGTGCGGCGCTGGAGCATGAAAAATCTCTCCGAGGTGTGCGCATGCCTCCCACACTAGCCAACGGCAAGATTTGTTTCATCCAGATTCCCGCGACTGATGTCGCCCGCTCAGCCGATTTCTACAGCAGCGTCTTCGGCTGGAAGATCCGAGAGCGAGGGGATGGTCGCATTGCCTTTGACGATGGCGCCGGCGAAGTGAGCGGCGAATGGGTTCTTGATCGACCGCCCGCTGCCCAGCCTGGTCTGTTGGTGTACATCATGGTGGACAGCGTGGCCGCGACTCTGGAGGCGATCATGGCGAACGGGGGCGAAATCGTGCAGCCGGTGGGCGTGGATGCTCCGGAGATTACCGCGAGATTTCGAGACCCGGCGGGAAACGTGATGGGGATCTACCAGGAACCGGGCTGAGCACTGCTTGATGGGAAAGTCAAAATCCCCACCCTCTCGCAGAGGCGCGAGAAGGGTGGGGCACCCACTGGAAGTTTCTCCTATTGCGGTTTCTGGTCGGCTTCGGGCTTCTTCTTGGCCAAGGAGCGGACGTAGTTGACCAGGTCCCAGTTCTCTTCGGTTTTCACGCGCGGACCTTCGGCGGGCATGTCGTTGTGGCCGTTTTTGATGATGTAGAAGATCTCTCCGTCGGTGCGATCCTTGAGTGTGGCCGCGTCGGTGAAGTCGGCAATCTTGAGTTTCATGTCGGTTGCGGTCTCGCCTTTACCGTCGCCTTCTTTGCCGTGGCACATGACACAATCGATGGTCCACCACTTCTTGGCGCGGGCGAAGGATTCGGGACTGGACTTCACCGGATTGGGCTCGCGGGCGGCTTCGACCGGGATAGAGGCGTAGGTCGGACTCGTCGCTTGGGTTTTAGGGGTTGAGGGCTGCTGCGCGGACACGAAGGGCGCTAAGAGAAAAATGGCGGGAAGAACCACTGTGAACCTTGCCACAGGAACCTCCTCTTGAGACTCAAGCGTGGAGTACGAGAGGATTGTAGCACTGCGCTGGTGGGACTCCGTGACGGGAATCACAAAGCCGTCGCTTCTACGCGGTCGGTTTCCGACATCTTCCGGAATGGTGTAGCCGAGACCTAGCAAGCTACGTCTCTACGACACACAGTCGCGTATTATGTTTCAGACCTGATTTCAAACCTATGGATAAGAAACATCTGGATAAGAAACTTCGCGTCTTCGCCACTTGCGATATTGGAGAAGCGATTGAACTGCTGCGCCGGCGAGGATATGAGGTCGAGGTGTATCCGCATCCGGAGGCACCGGCGAAAAACTTGATTGTCGAGAAGGTGAAGTCGGGTGTGGACGGGCTGATCACGACGCTGCGCGATCCGATTGACGAGGAGATATTTGAAGCGGGCAAGGGCACGCTGAAAGTGGTGGCGCAGTATGCGGTGGGGTTTGACAACATCAACCGCGCCGACGCGAATCGCTACAAGATTCCGTTCACGAATACCGCCGACGTGCTGACGGAAGCGACGGCGGAGTTTGCGTTCTTCATGATGGGAACGCTGGCGCGGAAGATGTGGCCGGCGGAGCATTTGACCCGCGAACTCAAGTGGGGATACTGGCATCCTTATTTGCCGTTTTTGGGGGATGAAGTTACCGGGAAGACCGTCGCGGTGATTGGGACGGGGCGCATTGGGCTGGCGTTCATCAAGAAATGCGTTGGGTTCGATATGAATGTGTTGTGCTACGACCCGGCATATGAGAATCAGGCGTTTGTCGAGACGATCCAGGAGATCAATGACCTGCGGCATGCGCGTCGGTTGACCAAGGAGAAGGCGTGGATCAAGTACGCGCCGTTCGAAGAGGCGCTGCGCGGAGCGGATTTTGTCAGCGTGCATGTGCCGCTGCTGCGGCCAGGGGAGAGCGCGACGCCGACGTATCATTTGTTCAACGAGAAGCATTTGCGGCTCATGAAACCGACAGCGTATCTGGTGAATACTTCGCGGGGGCCGGTGATTGATGAGGCAGCGCTGGCGCTGGCGCTGCGGGAGAACTGGATCGCCGGGGCGGCGTTGGACGTTTATGAGAAGGAGCCGCTGCCGGTGGATTCTCCGCTGCGTGATCCGGCGATTGCGGACCGCTGCCGGCTGCTGCCGCACTTTGCCAGCGCGGCGCGAATTACGCGGCTTTCGACCGATCCGGATAGAGGCATGGCAGGACGGTGTGTGCAGGGGCTGATCGACGTGCTGGAGGACAATTACGGGGGAGATGTCACGAAAATGCCGTATGTGGTGAATAAAGAAGCGTTTGGGAAGCCGTCTTAAATTGAGAGGAAACGGTGGCGGCGGGGTTTATATATGAGGCATCCCAATGTTTCATGGTGGCGCGGGACGCGGTTACGGGTACAATATGGGTTTCACAATATGAGCTTCAGTGATCGCGGTTCAAGGATGGGCATGAATAGACGACTTTTGCAGATGGTTCCGTGCGTGCTGCTTTGCGCTTCGGCCTGGGCGATGGATTCCGACGGCAAGCCGCAGTTGAAGCTGGAGCCGGCGCCGAAGGAAGTACAGATTCGCGGCGGCGGGTTTCGCGTGGGACGGCGGACCAAGATTTTCGTGCTGCGCGGGCACCAGTCTGAGGATCGTATTGCGGCTGAAACTCTGGCGGAAGAAGTTGCGGACCAGTCGGGGTTGAGACTGAACATTCTCGGCATGAAGCCTGCGGGCAAAGCCGAGGGCGGCGCGATTGTGCTGGCGCGCTTGCAGGATTCGCGGGTGCGGCATTTTCTGGCGCGCAACGGATTGCGGGCCGACGACCTGGTCGGCGATGACGGCTATCTGCTGTTCTCTGACAAGACGCACTTGATTGTGGCGGCGAAAACGGGGCAGGGATTATTTTACGGCGTGCAGACGCTGCGCCAGTTGTTGCGGCCGGCGGGTAAGGGATTAGTGTGTCCGGCGGTGGGGATTCGCGACTGGCCCAGCCTGTCGAGCACTCCGGAGTTGGCGAAGCAGGAGTTTCGCGCGCCGGGGTACTAGCGCGGGTGCTCCCCAGGGTGCAATCGTAGAGCCGTAATTGTCGAACCCATCCCAGAAGCGGTAAGCGCGGCATTCGGTGCGACATCCATCCGCGCTGATGATCCGCACATCGCGCAGCACCTCCTCCCATTCTGGGACTCTCATTCGAATATTTGGTTCCTGACCGTTCGCGTCGATTGCCGATATCCGCGCCGCGTGGGATCATGATGCCGGCGGAGGTCAACGCTATGAAAACGGTCGCGTGCTTACTACTCGGGCTACTGTTGACTGCGCCGGCCCTCGCAGTGCAGAACCGCCGCCGGAATTTTTCCCAAAGCTGCGATCTCGTATGGACTGCTTCCGTTGTCGTGGCAAAGCGCCAGGAATATCGCATCATGAGTATCTCGAAAGAAGAACAAATCATTTCGCTCGTCGCCGGGGGCGCTTGGAGTGGCGAGCGCGTCATCACCGTGAGCCTCGCACCTGGCATCGAGCGCGGCTGCACGGCGACGGTGCAGAGCCGTTTTTCTGGCCTAGCCCACTCCGATGGCCCAGACCTGTTGGCGCGGATATCCGTCGAAGTGATCGGGCAGACGGCCGATCGCAACTCAAAGCCGTTCCTGCGCTACAAGCGTTGCGCCGAGGACTCCTACAAACCGTCGATCTCAGGGTGCGAGAGTCGACTTCGGAAGGAACTGGCCAAGCAGGAACTGCGCGCACCGGGATACTAGGGCGTATTCGCGTTGTGAGTCCAGGCGCCCCTCTGGGACGCCTTTTGTTTTCATATGGCTCTCCCGACGATGAAACGCCGGGGTAATTTCGCGTGCGTCCTGCTCTTGGGTCGTACTCCTTCCTATCTTTCCTTTAGAATCCATCCACGTGGCGATCATGTTTTCTGAGCGGACCAATTGGAAGCTGGCGCAGAATCGGTTTACGCGGGCGCTGGAAGAAGTGCGGGCGGGCGGGGCGCGAATTCTCGATTTGACGGTTTCGAATCCGACGCGGGCGGGATTGCGTTACGACGAAGCGGCGATTTTAGGGGCCCTGGCTTCGCCACGGGCGCTGGATTACGATCCGCAGTCGAAGGGGTTGCTGGCGGCGCGGTTGGCCGTGGCCCGTTATTACCGGGACAGGAGTGGTTCTGGCGGGAGAGAGGTTGCGAGCAACCTCTCTGCGGATGGGATCGATGTGGATCCGGAGCGGATTGTTCTAATTACGAGCACGAGCGAGGGGTATTCGTTTGTGTTTCGGTTGCTGTGCAATGCGGGGGATGAGTTGCTGGTGCCGAAGCCGAGTTATCCGCTGTTTGAGTTTCTGGCGGATTTGCAGGATGTGCGGCTGGTGCCGTATCCGCTGATTTATGACCATGGGTGGCAGATGGATTTTCCGTCGCTGGAGCGGGCGGTGACGGAGCGGACGCGGGGCGTGGTGGTGGTGCATCCCAATAATCCGACGGGATCGTTTGTGCATGCCGGGGAAGTGGAGATGCTGAATTCGTTTTGCCGCGAGCATGAGCTGGCGGTGATTGCGGATGAGGTGTTTCTGGATTATGGGCTGGATGATCGGGCGCACGCTTCGTTTGCGGGGAATCGGGAAGTGCTGACGTTTACGTTGAGCGGGCTCTCGAAGATTGCGGCGTTGCCGCAGATGAAAGTGGCGTGGGTGGTGACCAGCGGGCCGCAGGAGTTGGCGGCGGAGGCGATGGGGCGCCTGGAGGTGATTGCCGATACTTATCTTTCGATGAATGCGCCGATGCAGTGGGCCGTGCCGGCTCTGTTGGAGCAGAGGAAAGACATTCAGCGGCAGTTGCTGGAGCGGGTTCGCGCAAATCTTGCTGAACTGGATCGGCAGCTTGCGGGGCAGAAAGCTTGTTCGCGGCTGGAGGTGGGAGGCGGATGGTGCGCGGTGCTGCGGGTTCCGGTGACGCGGTCGGATGAAGAGTTGGCGATTGAGTTGGTGCGGGAGAATGCGGTGGTGGTGCATCCGGGACATTTTTATGATTTTCCGGGGGATGGGTATTTGGTGTTGAGTTTGATAGCGGCGAGTGCCGAGTTTGCGGAAGGGATCCGACGGGTAATGCAGTTTGGCGATCGCTAATTGCCGATTGAGGCTTGTAACAACGAACCATCAGCACAGAAGCGGGGCAGCGCCGAAGCGCTGCCCGGTGGTTTTTCGGAGTGATCGAGAATCATTTCTTGAATACGGCAGTTTCGATGTAGTTTGTGCGATGGCTGCCGTCGGTGAAGTGCGTGTAGAGCTGTGCAGCAAGCTCATTGGGTCCGCGCGGTTCAATGACGAGGAGCCGTTCGGCAAAGCTTTCCCGATAACGGACGGTGAGAGCTCGGGCTGTGGCTTCCAGGTTATCGCCAACATTGGGGGCAAAGAGGTGAGCCTCGGTATTGCCTACGTCGCAGGGATGCGGTTCGCACGCGCCCCATGCCTTCACATCCACGTCGACGCCGTGCACTTTGATCTCGAGTTCGACCAAGCCGCGAGTGTGCGCGTCCACGTTCTTCCAATGTCCCTCAAAGCGGGTAGTTTGCGCCGAAGCTGTGCCGGCGATAGCCAGGGTCAGGCACATGGTCAGGCCGGCTAGTATAGTTCTCTTCATTGCACTCTTTCGTCCGTTGGAGCGTCTTTCGAATGGCACAAAATCCTCCTTGTAGCAGGAGGCGACAAGGCTAGCGTCCAGCCAGTTCCGTCTCAAGCTATCTGTTAGAGATAGTGTTCGCGGGGGCTGAAACGTTTCCGGAAATACTCGTCGTGGGATGATTTCCTACCGCTTTACGAGGAATGGATTGCTCTTGCGTTCTTCCCCGATGGTCGTGAGCTCGCCATGGCCGGGGACTACTACTGTTTCATCCGGCAGCGCAAGGACTGTATCGTGGAGGGAGCGCATGATTTTCTGCATGGATCCGCCAGGCAAGTCCGTGCGGCCGATGGAGCCGGCGAAGAGAGTGTCGCCGGCGATCAACTTTTGTTCTGCAGCAAAATACAGGCAGATGCTGCCTTCGGTGTGGCCGGGGGTGTGCAGGATTTGGGCGGTGTGCGATCCGGCGGCGACGGTTTCTCCGGTGGTGATGCTGCGGTCGATTTCCACCTTTCCGGGAGTGGGCACGCCGATCCACGCGGCTTGCACGTCTAACATTTTCAGAAGAGCGTAATCGTTCTGGTTGAGCAGGATGGGCGCGCCGGTGGCGGCGCGGAGCTTCATGGCCCCGCCAACGTGGTCGATGTGGGCGTGGGTGATGACGATCTGCTTAACTTGCAGATTATGTTTGCGGATGAGGGCGAGGACGTCGTTGATGTCGTCGCCGGGGTCGATGACCATGGCCTCGTGCGTGGTCTCGTCGCCGATGATGGAGCAGTTGCATTGCAGCACGCCTACGGGGAGGATTTCGTGGATCATGTTTGTCTTTGGATCTGTGGGGATATTGTACAGAGTGATCGAGTGATGCCCGCAATTCGGTTGAGTCTTCAGGGGAAAATCCCCCACTTCTCGCGCATAACGCGCGCGAGAAATGGGGCACCCGGGGAAATCGTGTAGCCCCGGACGCATTTGGCCGGGGGGAAGTGCCACGAATGTCGGGAGAACCTTGTCCGGAAGGCGGATGAATGCGTCCGGCTCTATGCGACACGCTACTTGATGAATGGGGCAGGCTAGGGAGACAATACGGGCCGTGCCTGGGAGGAAGTGTGGTGGCTAAATACCGGCAGCATGGATATCAGGATCGCGACTATCAGTCGCGCAAGGGGTCGGGAGAGAAGTCGGGAGAAAAATCTGGGGCGGGAGCGCCGAAGCGAGACAACATGTTTGGTCCGCGGCCGGTCAATCTGCCCGGGACGCACACGGTTTCACGGTGCACGCAATGCGGGACGGTGCTGCAGGGGACGACAGGGGACGGGAAGTGTCCGAAGTGCGGGTTCGACCTGCATTCGTGCAAGCAGTGCACGTATTTCGATCCCGGGAGCCGGTTTGAGTGCATGCAGCCGGTGAAGGAGCGGATCGCGAAGAAAGACGAGCGGAATGCGTGTGGGTTGTATGAGATTCGCGTGACGCGGGAGAAAGAGACTTCGACTCCGGCTAGCCTGCGGCCGAACGATGCGCGCACGGCGTTCGATAATTTGTTTAAGAAGTAGGCAAAGGCATTCAACACAGAGGACAGCAAGGACGCAGAGGTTCGCTGGCGCAAGAACAAGCGGGTTCCCGGACGGGGCCGTTGTCTCCACATGAATCCTCCTGCCCAGGAATCCGTCCCACATACCCCGCACGAGTTACGGTTTTTGGGTTGGTCTTAGCAGGATCTCACTGATAAATGATTGCGGAGCTTGCGTCACCAGCATAGCTACGGCGTGAGCGATGTCTTCGGGCTGAAGCATTTTGGCTGGATCTTTGCCGGCGTGCGGGGTGAGTTCGGTTTCGGTGGAACCGGGGCAGATCACGGACACGCGTATATTGTGCTTGCGCAGTTCTTCCGCGACGGAGTAGGTCAGGCCGTTGAGTCCCCACTTGGAGGCGGCATAGGCGGCGCCGTTGGGAAGAGGATTCTTTCCGGCGAGAGACGAGATGTTAATGATGTGGCCGGAGTAGGCGCGGATCATCAGCGGGGCGAAGGCGCGGATGGTGAAGAAGACGCCGCGCAGGTTGGTGTTGAGGATGCGGTCCCACTCTTCGGGGAGAAGCATATGCAGGGGCTCGTTGAGGCCGGCAACGCCGGCGTTGTTGACCAGGATGTCGACCCGCCCAAAGGTGCTGTCAACGCGGGTGGCGGCGTACTCCAGTTGATGCATGAGGGTGACGTCGCAAGGGATGACCTCGGTTTTGCCCCCGCCATCGAGGATAGTGCGGGCGGTGGCATCGAGAGTAGCCTGGGTGCGTCCGCAGAGGACGGCGGTGGCGCCCAGTTGGGCGAGCATGCGGGCAATGGCTGCGCCGATTCCGCGGCCTGCTCCGGTGACCACTGCGACTTGCCCGTCTAAGGGCCGTCCGGTGTCCATATCGGGGGCTCTCCTGCGCGTCGGTCTTTTGCGCGTCGGTCTTAGGGTGCGGCGGAGCGGATGGGGAACATCCGCCCTGCCGACTATGGGCATCTTAACAATCGCAGGTTGAACAATAAAGCCGAACCATAAAGGCGAACCACAAAGCTGAACCATGAAGGCGGACAACAAAGTGGAACAACAAAGTTGAGGTCGAACCGGAAGTCGCTTGCCTTCGGCAGAAGAGGTACTTATAATCCGGCCAACCGGGAAACAGGGTCAGGCGCTTTTGCGTTCGAGCAGGTCACCCCCTTGTCCCCGGGGCCCCTGCCAGGAAGCCCGGCATTCCAAAGCAGGATCCGAACGCAAAGCGGTCTCGACGGAATGCAGTTGCTGCTAAGTTTTGAGAAGAAAGCGTTTCTGGGAAAAGCTAATTCCCGAAGATTCTATTTCCCGACGAACCAAGGAGCCATACTGATGAAAACGATTCTGCTTACGGTTGTGCTTGGAGTTGCTGTGGTCGCGGTGGCACAAAATACTGCGCAGCCAGCTCAAGGACAATCGTCCACGCCGCCAACCGGGAGCGTGAACCCGCCAACCGGAAGCGTAAACCCGCCAACCGGGAGCGTGAACCCGCCCACGGGCCAGACTGCGCAGAGCGCGCCGGCTGCCGCGCCTCAGGCTGCGCCGGTGATCAAGGATCCTGCCGAATACAACGCGTACGTGAGCGCGGTCGATGCGCAGAAAGATGCCAACGCAAGGATCAGCGGGCTGGAGGCATTCGTCGCACAGTATCCCAACAGCGTGATGAAAAATCAGGCGCTGGAAATTCTGATGGGGACTTACCAGCAGGCGGGTAATGCCAAGAAGACGATGGAAACGGCCACGAAACTGGTGACGGCCGATGCGTGCAATGTGCGCGGGTTGGCGCTGCTGGCGTACTTTGACCGGGTGATGGCGCAAGGCGGAGATCCGAACGCGAAGCAACTGCTGGTCGATGGCAAGAAATATGGGCAGCAGGGACTGGATTGCATGCCGAAGTTCACCAAGCCGGACGGCACTTCCGATGCGGACTTCAGGAAGCAAAAGGATCAGATGAACTCGATCTTCCACGCCATGCTGGGCATTGTGGAGTTGCAGGATGCCGTGGAGGCATCGCAGCAGCATGATGCGGCGGTGAAGGCCAAGGATGACGCGAAGGCGGCGGCGACTCTGACGGTCAAGGATCAGAATTACACAACGGCGGCCAAAGATCTGAGGATCGCAGTGGACGGAAATCCCACGGACTTCAGCGTAGTGTATCCGCTGGCGCTGTCTTATTTGGGGCCGACAACTCCAGACTATCAGAATGGCATTTGGTTCGCAGCGCGGGCAGCGGCGGTGGCGCCGGCCGGAGCCCAGCCGCAGATTGAAAAATATGCCCGCTCGCAGTATGTGAAATTCCACTCGGCCGACGACGGCTGGGCGGATGTGCTGGCGGCGGCCAAGGCCAACAGCGCGCAGGTTGCGATCAAGCCGGCGCCGACGCCGGCTGAGCAGGTTCATATCATGGTGCTTGGGAAGAAGCCGGAAGAGATGAACTTCGCAGAATGGCAGTTCGTGTTTACCAACGGCGCCCAGGAAGATCAGGACCTGGTTTGGAACGCCATCAAGGGCAAAGCGGTGCAGATGAATGGCACGGTCATCAGCACAACTCCCACGGAGTTCATGATTGCGGGCAGTTCGGATGACATCGACGCGAAGAAGGCGGATATTACGCTGAAGTTCGAAGACAAGGTTCCGAAACTGATGATTCCGAAAGATGGAGCCCCCTTCGACTTCCAGGGCGAGCCGGCGTCGTACACGCCGAATCCGTTCATGATGGTTATGGAGAAGGGGCAATTGCTGAGGAAGGCTGCACCCAAGCCGACGACGCCCGTGCATCACAAGCCGGCTGCCAAGCCGGCCACCGCGCAGTAACCTCGTTCTAGACGGTAAGATAAGGCAGCCCGCGAGGGCTGCCTTATCTTTTGGTCAGGCTCGGTCGTTGCGGGTTGAGACGGAGTGCGAGAGTTCGTCTAGCGGACGATTTTCTTTTCCAGGGTGACAGGGCGGGCGCTGCGAGGCGGGCGCTTGACGCCATCGCGGAGCTGACGGACGTCAATCTTCAGCTCGCTGATGGTGCGGCTGAGGGTGTTGCGGTGCATTCCCAGTTCGCGGGCGGCGCGGCACTGGTTGCCTTTATTCTCCTCGAGTACGGTCAGGATGAAACGCTTCTTGAACTCACGCACGCCTTCCGAATAAAGAATATTGCTGCGGTACATTTGCAGGATGAGTGCTTCCAGTTGATCTTTCACGATGCATTTCTCTCTTTGCTATGGATTTTTCACTGCACCGCGGCCTATTTCGGCGGGGTAGCAGGCATGCCGGGTAACTTCTGCGGAGCCTGATGGAGCAGATCGAGACCCTGATAGAAACGGGCACGCAACTCGCCGGGAGCGAGCCAGATCGCAGCCCGTCCGACGGCCAGGAAGTAGGGCGCGAGTTGCGAATTCTGCAACAGGGCCGAAGCTGGCTTGAATGCCGTCATACCCATCAAGATCACCGCTACCATCAACCCGCCCTTGAGCAGCCCTAAAACTGCGCCGAGGAAACGGTCAAAGCCGCTGAGTCCGGATTCTTTCATCACCCAGCGCGCGATCCTGGCGGCGATGCCGAACAGGAGCACGATGGCAAAAAAGATGACGAGAAAGCCGAGAACCTCAGCTAACCACGGATTCTTCAAAAACGATTCCAGCCATTCCGCGAGGCCGCGGTACTTCCACGCAGCCACGATGTAGCCTACCACCAGCCCAGCCAACGTGAGGGCTTCGGAAAAGAAGCCCTGCATGGCGGCTGCGATGACGTTCACCAGCACTAACAGACAAATCATCCAGTCCGCAACGGTCATACCGCGCTCCTGCGGCCTGAGATCGTAGCAGAAACCCAGTTACACATCCAGCTTGCGCCCCGTAAGCTGGAAATAAGCCTCGAGATATTTGTCACTGGTGCGGCGAGCCACGTCCAGCGGCAGTGCCGGGGCGGGCGGTTGCTTGTTCCAGTGAATCTGCTCGAGGTAATCGCGAACGTACTGCTTGTCATACGAATCCTGCGGCCGTCCTGGAGCGTACTTGTCGGCGGGCCAGAAGCGGGAGGAATCGGGCGTGAGCACTTCATCGGCCAGAGTAATGCCCTTGGCGGTGCGTCCAAACTCAAACTTGGTGTCGGCGATGATGATGCCGCGCTGTAGCGCGTAGGCTGCGGCCTTCTTGTAGACGCGCAGCGTCAGATCGCGCAGGTGACTGGCGGTCTCGACGCCGACGATCGCGCACATCTGATCGAATGAAATATTCTCATCGTGTCCGGATGTGGCTTTGGTAGAGGGCGTGAAGATGGGCTCGGGAAAGGCGTCGGATTCCTTCAGGCCCGTGGGAAGGGCGATGCCACAAACCTTTCCCGTGGCCCTGTATTCTTTCCACGCGGAGCCGGAGATGTATCCGCGGACGACGCACTCAACCGGGAACATTTCAGCGCGCTGTACGAGCATGGAGCGGCCACGGAGTTGGTCGGCGTACTTGCGAACGGCCGTCGGATACTGGTCGACGTCGGCAGTGATCAGGTGGTTGGGAACGATGTCGGCGAGGTAATCGAACCAGAACAGGGAAATCTGGCTGAGCACGTGTCCTTTGTGGGGGATGCCGGTGGCCAGGATGTAGTCGAAGGCAGAGATGCGGTCGGTGGCGACGAAAAGCAGTTGCTGGTCGCCGACGGAATAGACGTCGCGCACCTTGCCGCTGGCGTGAAGGTGGAGATCGGGGAAGTTAGTTTGTAAGAGAACGGAATCGAGAAGCTCGGGGCTCATGATGAAATTTTACAGGGAAGCGAGCCGTATTCTAGCTGGTCAGAAAAAAATGTCAACGATTCTGATCACGTCGCGGCGCACGAGGGGAAGTCCGTTGACAGGAAACAGGTTGACAGGCAGCGAACGGGCGAGAAGGCGCGCGGGGCAAGGGATGCGGCGCAATGGGGCTGTGGAAAAGCTGAGGATGGGAGTGGATAACTTAGACGATTCAGAAAGCAAGGAAGGCCAGGCGACGGTCTCCCTTGGAGAGTTTCGTCAGAGGGTTTCTACTGCACCCCGAAGCGTACTGAGACCAGTTTCGAGACGCCAGGTTCCTGCATGGTCACGCCGTAGAGAACCGGCGCGATGCTCATGGTTTTCTTGCTGTGAGTGATGAGCACGAACTGGGTCTGGACGCTCATCTCTTTGACGAGTTCGGTGAACCGCCCGATGTTGGCCTCGTCGAGCGGGGCGTCGACTTCGTCGAGGATGCAGAAGGGGCTGGGCGCGTACTGGAAAATACCGACCAGCAGGGCGAGCGCGGTGAGCGCCTTTTCGCCACCGGAGAGCAGGAGCACGCTCTGCAGGCGCTTGCCCGGAGGCGACGCCACGACATCGATGCCGCTCTCGGCGCTGTTTTCTTCGTCAGTCAGCTTCATGAAAGCGTGGCCGCCGCCGAACAGTTTCTTGAATGTGGCCTGGAAGTTCTCGTTGATCTTTCCGAAAGCTTCCTCAAATTTCTGGCGCGAGATTTGATCGATCTCTTTGATAGTGGCCGTCGTGTTCTCGATGGAAGAGATCAGGTCCTTGCGCTGAGTTTCGAGGAAGGAGTGGCGTTCGGAGGTTTCCTTGTATTCCTCAAGAGCCATCATGTTCACCGGGCCCATGGCCTCGAGCTTGCCGCGCATTTCGCGATAGAGTTGGTCTTCCGCGGCGAGTTCGTCGCCGGTGACCGGGACGAGCGCGTCGTCGGGCGCCGTCGTTTCGGCCGTCGTTATCTGAGCCATCAGGGCCGCGCGCTCGATGCCGAGTTCGTTGATGCAGGTCTCGGACATGTATTGCGCGTCGGATTGGAGTTTGGCGGCGTCGGCGGATAGTTCGCCGCGACGGTCACGTGCCTGATCAAGCAGCAGGCGGCTGTCGCGCAGGAGGTCGTCGATTTCGGCGAGGCGGGCGCGCAGCTGTTCGGTTTCAAATTGCAGCAGGCCTTCGCGCGCTTGCGCGGCGTTGCGTTCGGCTTCGAGGTCGGCGGCGTGCTGGGCGAGCTGCTCGTTTTCAGCTTCGCGCTGCAGCTTTTCGGCGGCGGCGGATTCGATTTGCGACGCCAGGGCGTGGACGCGCTCGCCCATTTCGGAGAAGAGAGATTCGATGCGCTGCAACACGGCGGCGGCCGAGCGGTGACGTTCTTCGAGTGTGGCCACGCAAGCGGCATGCTGAGAGGTGGTTTGGGCCGATTCTTCACGGCGCTGGCGCAGTGCGGTGAGAGATTCCTGGGCTGCCGCGATCTGCTCTTCGAGCTGGGCGCGATGTTCGTCCACAACTGCGATTTCCGATTGACGGGCGCAGACAATGCTCTCCTGCTCGGAACGCTCGGCAGCGAGGCGCCGCAGTTCGAGTTGAGAGACGTTGAGCCGTTCACTCACGCGAGTCATCTCTGACTCGAGTTGCTGCAGCATGTGACCGGACGTCATGGCCTGATGTTCGGCTTCGCGTTTTTCGCTGTCGAGGCGATCGAGCAGGGAAGTAAGGTCCCTGATTTCGCGGCCGAGGGTGAGGACACGCATTTCCTCGTCACGCAGAGCGCGCTCGAGATCTTCGAGCTGGCGGAGGACTTCGCGCAACTCGCGCTTCATCGACAACGGGCCTTCGGCGCGTTGTTTGCCTCCGGTGACGGTGACGTTGTGGAAGCACTCGCCGGCCTGGGAAAGGAAGAAGGCGTCGGGATTTTCGAGGGCCAGGCCGCGAGCTACGCCGGATTCAGGAACGATGTAGCCGTCGCGCAGCTTGGGGAGAATTACCTCCAGAGACTTGCCGAAACCGTTCAGTACGCGAATCGTATTTTTCAGAGGAGTGATTTGCGCGGCGGGCGGAGCGCAGTGCGCGGCTTCGTCGAGGATGAAAGAAAACTTGGCCTGCGCGTCTTCGGGATGAACGAGAAAAGTGGCGCGGCCATCGACTCCGGTGCGCAACATGCGCAGGCCCTCGTCGGCGGCGTCCCAGGATTTGACGACGACATAATTCAGTTCGTCGCGCAGGAAGTCTTCGACTACATGCTCGTAGCGCGGCTCCACTTCGAGGAAGTCGGCGAGCACGCCGACAGGCGCGAGCCCTGATTGCATGACGCCGGATTGAAAGAGCCGGCGGACCGATTCAGTGGAGTATCCGTGTTCAGCGATAACAGCTTCGAGCGAACCTTTTCTGCCGAGCGCGGTCGCATACTCGGCGCGCAAAACGTCGAGATTCGTTTTGGCGCGGGTTTCTTCCAGCTTTTTCTGTTCGATCAGGCGGCGAAGCTGGCTGATTTCTTCGGTGATGCCGCTGACGCGCTGGGTGACAGTTTCAAATTCGAGGGCGAGTTGGCCGCGCTGTCCGCCAAAGGCCTCGACCTGGATGCTCGCGTTAGAGATTTCGGCCTCGAGGCGGCGGGCCTCACGGTCCGCTCCGGCGAGACGCTCTTCGGCTTGGGCGAGTTGGTTGCGGAGGCGGGACGCGGAGGAGACTGTGTCGAAAATGGCGACCCGGGATTCTTCCTGCTGGCGCTCGATTTCGGCGAGGCTGGCGGCCGCGGCTGCGGCGTCCTGCTGGCAGAGGGCGAAGTCGCCCTGCGCTGCGGCCAAATCAGCGGCGGCGGATTCGAGAATCTGGCGATTGGATTCGCGCTCGGATTCAAGAGCCGTCAGGCGGTGACGAGCTTGCGCCAGTTCGGCTTCAGACGATGCGGCGCGCACCAGCAATTCGGCGCAACGTTCTTGATTGTGGCGGCGGCGGGCGTGGGCGCGATCGATTTCAAGCGCAATCTGGCTGATGCGCTCGCGGTTTTCGCGCTGCTCGGCTTCGATGGAGTAGCCGCGCTGGGTGCGCTCGGCGTGCTCGGCTTCGAATTGCTGCACGGCATCGGTGCGCTGCCTCATTTCTTCGGCAAGGGTGTTGAGCTGAGAGTCGATTTCCGCGCTTTCCTGCTCGATAGCGGCGAACTTGCTGGCCAGCACAAGGCGGAGTTTAGCGCGCATTTCTTCGCGCAGGCGGGCGTAGCGTTCAGCCTTGGAGGCCTGGCGCTTCAGGGAATTCATCTGGCGCGTGACTTCGTCGAAGATGTCGTTGATGCGGGCCAGGTTCAGCTTGGCGTCTTCGAGGCGGGCTTCGGCGAGGCGCTTCTTGGTCTTGAATTTCGTGATTCCCGCAGCCTCTTCAAGAATCGCGCGGCGATCGGTGGGACGGCTGCTGAGGATCTGGCCGATACGTCCCTGCTCGATGAGAGCGTAGGACTCTGGGCCGAGGCCGGTGCCCATGAACAATTCCTGAATGTCACGCAGGCGGCAGAGTTTGCCGTTCAGCAAGTATTCGCTGTCGCCGGAGCGGAACAGGCGGCGGGTGACGACGATTTCTCCGTGGCGGAACTGCTGCTGGTTGAACTTGCGGCGGCGGATTTTTAATACGACGCACGGGGCGGCGGTGCCGACCGATGCGGCGGTTGCAGGCGCCGTCACGTTATGCGCGGGCAACGCGAAAATCGGTTCGTCGTCGGGGAAGGCGACGGCATGAATGTTCACTTTCGAGCGCGGGATTTCGACTTCTTCGGTTTTGCCGGGCTGTGCATCTTCGACGGCTTGTTCGGTGGCTTGAGCGGCGCGGGCGCGGATGGAGGCTTCGTCCCAGTCGTCGGTGATGTTGTGGTCGTCCAAGTCAGAATCCTCACCTTGTCGCAGAGAACGCGACAAGGATGGGGCACCCGCTTCCGTCGCGGGCATTTCGTCTTGAATATCAACTTCCGTCGGCGCGTTGGCGTCGGGACCAGCGTAGGCTTCGGGGTCGATGAGGGTGAGTGAGACTTCGGCCATGCCAGTGGGCTTGCGATCACGGGTTCCGGCGAAGATCACGTCTTCCATGCGGGCGCCGCGCAGGGTCTTGGCCGACTGCTCGCCGAGCACCCATGAGATGGCGTCAGAAATGTTCGACTTGCCGCAACCGTTGGGGCCGATGATGGCCGCCACACCGTCCCCGTGGAACTTGAGTTCGGTGCGGTCACAGAACGATTTGAACCCGAGAATCTGAAGCCTCTTCAGTTTGAGCAACGTGAACTCCTTGAAACTCAGTGGCTAGTGGTTAGTGGCCAGTTGCCAGTTGTTCGCCTCGCATCGCCGTTATGACCGCGCGGATGTTTACCAATGAGATTCCTCTCGTCGGTTTTGATGCCTGCTGCGGTCGACGCACGACCATTCTTCACCCCAGGCTGGAAAGGGCGAGCACAAAGTTAAGCTACTGTAACGGTGAAATTGGGGCGGGGTCAAGCAATATAACACCATATATGGTGTGGGCTTGCGAGGGACCGCGCTGGGTTGCACAGACATTGCGACAATTGGATGGTTTTGGGGTGGAGACGGGAAGGAGGTGGGAAGAACCGCGAGAGCAGGACAATGCTAGCGCAGGGCGATCAGTGAGTGCAACCACGATGTTCGCAATGCAGTCGACCTGTTATCCTTGAGTCACCAATCATCCACTCAAGCGTGTCGGCCGAGCGCAGGCGCCTGCTTCGTCGCGTTCGTGCATGGATTTGGTGAGGCATATTCGGGAATCCCATTTGCGACGACAATATCCAACAATATCCAACCTCAAAACTTTACGGGAATTCAGCGAACCTTTGCGTTCGCGGAAACGCTTGGGAGGCAACACATTTTCATGACAAACACACTGAAGAAGTCCGTCTGCTGCAGCCTTGCGCTGTTGGTTGCGCTGACTATGATCGTTCTAATCACGCGCGCGTCCGCGCAAGATCAGGATGATCCGCCCAGCCGCGTGGCGCGGATCGGCTACATGCAGGGTTCGGTTTCGTTCCAGCCCGCCGGGGAAACTGATTGGGTCGACGCGGTTCCGAACCGTCCGATGAGCACGGGCGACCAGATCTGGACCGATGAGGACGGGCGCGCCGAAGTGCAACTGGGATCGGCCGTGATCCGGCTGGCGCCCGACACCAGCTTCTCGTTCCTGAATCTCGATGATGATACGGTGCAGATCCAACTCACCTCGGGCGCGATCAACATCACCGTGCGCCGATTGGTGGACGAGGATGATTTTGAAGTCGATACTCCCAACCAGGCGTTTACGGCTTTTGAACCAGGGCATTATCGCGTGGAGGCGAGTGCGGACGGAGGCTACACCGTCATCAGCGTGCGCGCCGGCCAAGGGGAAGCGACTGGGAACGGTCAAACTTTTTCGCTGCACGCCAGCCAAAGGGGGACATTCAGCGGGACGGACGAGCTCTATGCCGATGTCGAGCCGCTTTACGATCGCGACGAATTCGATAACTGGTCCGATTTTCGCGATCACCGTTATGAACACTCGCCTTCTGCACAGTATCTTGCGCCGGATGTGGTTGGCTATGAGGATCTGGACGAATACGGCGACTGGCGCGACGATCCGAACTACGGCCACGTCTGGTTCCCCAACCGGGTTGCCGGGGGTTGGGCGCCTTACCATGAAGGCCATTGGGATTGGATTTCTCCCTGGGGCTGGACTTGGGTCGATGACTCTCCGTGGGGCTACGCGCCGTTCCACTACGGACGCTGGGTTACGGTTGGCGGACGCTGGGGCTGGGTGTCCGGTCCTGTATCTGTAAGAGCCGTCTATGCGCCCGCGCTGGTGGTCTTCATCGGCGGTGGGCCCGGTGGTTTCGGAGGGAATGTGGGATGGTTCCCGCTGGGTCCGCGGGAGGTGTATGTGCCGTCGTACCACGTGAGCCAGGCCTACGTGAACCGCGTCAACATCAGCAATACCACGGTGAACGTCACGCAGGTGACCAACGTCTATAACACCACCATCATCAACAACACCACCAACGTCACGAGTATTACCTATGCAAACCGAAATGTGCAGGGCGCGGTCATGGTGGTTCCGCAGCATGCATTCACCAGCGCGCAACCGGTGGCGAAGGTTGCAGTGACCGTGAGCGCCCGCGAAATCGCCGCGGCGCCGATGAACGCCCGCGTAGCAGTCGCACCGACCAGGGAAAGCGTACTCGGCTCGAAGGCCGCGAGCGTAGGTCATGTGGCCGCACCGCCGGCCGCGGTGGCGAATCGTCAAATCGTCGCCAAGAAAACACCGCCCCCACCGCCGGTGGCTTTTGCGAAACAACAGCAGGCTCTGGCGGCGCATCCTGGACAACCGTTGGCCAGAAGCGAAGTGCAGACGCTGCGTCCGGTCAATGCAGCGGTCGCGCGGCCCATGGTGAAGCAGGCGCCTCCGGGAAAACCGGCAACGCCAAACATAGGACATCCGGCCAATCTGCCGACTGCGGCCAGGCCAGGACAGCCCGCGCCTGCGGCGAATCAGCCCATGAATCGGCCCGTCAATCAGCCCGTAACTCAGCCGACGAATCAGCCGATGAATCGTCCGGGGAATCCTCCGGCGGCCAACGAGCGTCCGCCAGTGGCGGCTCCAGTGCAGCCGACTCGCGCACCCGCTCCGACGCCTGCACCACAACCCGAGTATCGTCCGGGAAATAATCGTGTCGAGCAGACCCCGAGCCGACCTCAGGCCGTTCAGCCTCAGCCCAACCAGCCTGAGACGAATCGCGTGCCAGCGGTCCAGCCTAACAATCGACCCGAAGCGGTTCGTCCGGAGCCTGCTCGTCCGGAAGCCGCTCGACCCGAACCGGCTCCGCGTCCGCCGACGCCTTCGCCCAGCGATCGTCCGCCGCAGCGAACGCCGCCACCGGCGGTGGCGAAGCCTGCTCCGCCTCCGCCTGCGGCGAAGCCAGCGCCGCAGCAGAAACCGAAGCCGCAAACGCCCCAGGAGAAGAAACAGGAAGAAGAGAAGAAGAAGGATTAGCGAAAGCCTCAGGGAACCAGAGGCTCAGGTCCAAGGTATTTCGACGTAAATGGAAACCGGGCATCCTGAGTCTTCTCGGGATGCCCGATTTATCGCTGAAGGCTTATTGGCACGACACGGTGAAACGATCCACCGACGCGCCGTTCCATCCCAAGCCGTTGCCGGGGTAGCGGGTGTAGAGGATGTAAAACTCCTTGGCCAGAAGGCTGGGATTGTCACCCATGCCGACGGGCACGTCGTAAACCGACGGCATGTCGGGATCCTTACGAAAATCGTAGAGCACGGTGGGGATTGACCAGTGCATCCCGTCGGGTGACTCGGCGTAGGCAATCAGAACGCCCTGGTTAATGAACATCTGGTATCGCTTTAGGTACGTGTTGTAGGCAACCTGCATATTGCCACCGTAGCCGCCGTTGGGATTCAGATCCTGCGAATACCCTCCCAGGCCCTGGTCGAGATGCCATCCCTTGTAGTACTTCTGGAAGGCGGCAGCGCGGGGATGATCGCCAAACGCGTCATTCAGCACCGACGAGATGGTAGCGCGTGCGACCGAGAGAACCGTAATCGTGGGCGGGTTTCCCCAATGCGTGGTGCCGTTGGCCAGCCAGTCGGAAAAATAAATGTAGAAATATTTTCCTTCGGGGGAGATGACGAGGTTGGCATCGCCGACATCGTAGCCGTCCATGTCGGTGCGGTAGCCCTGGTTGACGCGGACGATTTCGCCCAGGTCGGTCCAACTCATGCCTTGGTCGCTTGATGATGCCAGTGCGAATACGGAATCGAAACTCTGGGTTTGGATGGTCGGGATCTCGGCGTGGTAGACCATCAGTAGATTGCCTGCGCCTGGCATGCCCGGCGGAACCTGGTAGACGGGGCCACCGCCCATATAGTCGTAGCTGGAATAAAACGGGTTGACCGACGGATCAGGATTCGGCTTGATGGTGACGTCGATGGGAGGCTCGGTGCCGAGCGGATTGTCGAGGGTGCCGATGGTGCGCGTGATCGAGCCGTATTTATTGTTGCCGTAGTACTGGCCCTCCCACATCTGGCGGGCATGGTAGCCGCCGTCGCTGCCGAAGAACAGGTAGCCGCTGTCCGTTTTAATGACCCCCAATTCGGTATCGGGCCAGGCAAAGCCATCCGCCATGTCGGTCAGCGGGGGCTGGGCGATTTCGCCGGCAGTTTTTCGTTGGGCGGGAGTCACCAACTCCTTGCTGGCCTGAATTTTTGGGGTGCAGAGTGCGGTGACGGTTTGGGCGGGCGCCAGGGCGGATAGGACCGACACCGTGCCGCAGAAGATGAGGCCAGAAGAGAGAGATATTCGGCGGACGGGTTGCATGGGATCCTCGGTCTAGAAGATAAGAACACGAGCTTTACACGGATGTTGCGAGGAGGGCGTGTTTTGAAGGGCAAGGGGCCCTTCGGCCGGCTCAGGGCGGGCACTCCGACCGCGATGGGGCATTCGCGCTGCGAATGCCCCATCTTTGAGTTGTGGGATACGAGTTGGGAGCGTGAATTACTGCTCGTAGGCTCCGATGTTGATCTGGCCACTGCTGTTGATGCGGGGATTCCCAGCGTAGTCGGTGCTGCCGTAGATGGAACTGCCGCTGCCGCAGTATCCCACGCTACAGGTGAGGCTGGTGCTGCCCGCGTTGACGGCCGGAGAGTTCGAAGCGACGTCGAAGTTCGATCCGATCTGGTCGAAGTCCGGATTCGCGACCGGCGAATTCGCATCTTCCCCCGAGCCCGATTGATACGCAGCGTACGTCTTGTAGGTGTATTTGCCGGCCCAGTCGATGGAAGTTCCTGACACGTAGCCTGCGGTCGAATAGTACAGGTTCCAGTTGAGCGTTGCCGGGGGAGCGGGATAACTCGATGTGGCCTTGACGAAGCTGTAGAGCCAGACGTTCTGGGTTCCGGCGTAGACGATGTTGTTTTCGAAGATGTTGCCGGAGGCCTTGCCGGAATGGTACTGAATCTGGAACTCCGCGCCCTGGTTCTGAGTGTTGTCGTTGTAGAGGGTGTTGTTGACGATGACGACGTGGTCGCTACCGCCCACGGTGTTGGAATAGCCTCCGATGGAGATGCCGACCGTGTTGGCGTCGTAGAAGACGTTGTTGCGGATGGTGACGTAGCTGCTGTCGTGTCCTTTATGTTCGCTGGCGGCTTCCATGTCCAGGTCGCAGGCGTAGACGGTGTTGCGCTCGAAAATGACGTAGGCACAACCGTCGCAATAGAGGCCGTCGGCGTCGTAGGAATTGCCCTCACCCGGGTTCTGAATTCCGCTGATGTCGTAAACGGTGTTGCCGCTTACCTCGCCATATTTGGCCTGGTCGTATCCGGTGGGCCCGACGCCTTCGAATCCGATCGCGTCAATGCCGATGTTGTCGTTGTCGTGCACGAGGTTGTTGCTGATGGTGAAATAGGTCACGTTTCCATCCACGTTCATGGTTTCGCTGTTGCCGGTCTTCATGTTGTAGAGCTGGTTGCCGCTGATCGTGATCTGAGTGATGGGCGTGCTGGAAGTACCGTAGACGGCGATGCCGAAGGCGTTGCCGTTTTTCTCGGAAGTGGTGGTGATGTTGTGCACGATGTTGTTGAGCAGTTGTACGCCAGTGCCCGAGCCCGTGACCCAGATGCCGGCGGGAGTGGGGCTAGAGCTGCTGGTGGTGTAATTACGGATTTCAAATCCGCTCACCGTGATGTAGCTCTGGTTGACGATGTTGATGAGGCCCTGCGTCCCGGTGACGCTCAGGCCGGTGCCATCGATCGTCGCGGTCTGGCCGGGATAGCTTTCAAAGGTGATGTAATTCGATGCCGTGCCCGATGCTGGAAACGTCACCGATTCGTTGTATACGCCGGCTTCCACGTAGACCGTCGCTCCTGCCGAGACCGAGCTGGCGGCGTGCTGAATCGTGAGCCAGGGAGCAGTGTAGCTGCCGGAGTTGCTGTTACTCCCACTCTTGGATACATAGAAGGTTGATCCGGATTGTGCAAAGAGCGAGATCGAAGTGAGGGCGAGCAGGGCGAAACACAGCTTCCGAAGCGATGTCATTGCCAATCTCCTTTTTTGCGGAACTGCCAGTGTTCGAAACAGGATGATGGTGGCGAAAGAGCGTATTGCCGGAATCCGAGGCCCGATGGGGCACAGCTTAGGGCAGTTACGACTAGTTGTCAATAGTTTTGTTTTATTTCGATTTTTAAGGATGCGCTCTTTCGATTGATTGCTATCGGAGCATTATGGAGAGCAGAGAGTGATACAGCGCGGGACGTTGGCTGAAAGGACGCTTCTTTCGGGAGGAGAGAACGGCTTGACGCGGTACGGAGAGGTCCAACTGTGCAGGGATCTTCGGCTTCGCTGAGGCATTCGCTTTGCGAATGCCTCAGCTCCGCTCAGGACGGCAAATGGCGAGGGCGACTACTTTTCTCCGAGCTTCTCGAAGAAGCGGCAGATGGTTTCGATGCCATGGTGGAAGTTGGGAATGTGGAACTTCTCGTTGGGGGCGTGGAGGTTGTCGTCGGGAAGGCCGAAGCCCATCATCACGCTTGGGATTTTCAGGACGTCCTGAAAATCGGTGACAATGGGAATGGAGCCACCACTGCGAATGAAGACCGTATCCTTCTTGAAAGTGTCGTGCAGGGCTTCGGTCGCGGCTTTGATGTAGGGGTTATCGGTGCCGACCACAGCGGCGGGACCCTTGCTGTGAACTTTGATGGTGGTTTCGATGCCCTTCGGTGTCAGCTTCTTCACGTACGCGGTGTATTTCTTCAGGATGTCGTCGGCATCCTGGTTGGGGACGAGGCGCATGGAAACTTTCGCGGCGGCTTTGGCGGGGATCACGGTTTTGGCGCCGGCGGCAATGAAGCCTCCGGGCATGCCGTGGACTTCGAGCGTGGGGCGCGCCCAGGTGCGGTAGAGGACCGAGTAGCCGGGCTCTCCGGTGAGAACCTTGGAGCCGACTTCGGTTTTGCGGTAGTGCTCTTCGTTAAAGGGCAGACGCTTCCAGGCTTTGAGTTCGTCTTTCGTCGGAGCCTTCACGTTTTTGTAGAAGCCGGGGATGAGGATTTTGCCCTTGGCGTCTTTCAGTTGGCTGATGATTTCGATGAGGGCGAAGAAGGGATTGGGGGCTGCGCCGCCATACACGCCGGAGTGCAGGTCGGTCTTGGCGCCGCGGGCTTCGATTTCGGTGTAGACCAGACCGCGCAGGCCAACGCACAACGTGGGAAGATTGGGCGCGAACAGTTCAGTGTCGCAGACCAGGGCGAAATCGGCCTTGAGCTTGGCTTTCTGCTTGCGGAGGTATGCGGCGATGGATTCGCCGCCGACTTCCTCTTCGCCTTCAAAAATCACTTTCACGTTGATGGGCAGCTTGCCGCCGCCGGATTGCATGAGGGCTTCGAGGGCTTTGACTTCCATCCAGAGCTGGCCTTTGTCGTCGACCGCGCCTCGGGCGTAGATATTGTTGTTGCGCTCGGTGGGCTCGAAGGGCGGAGTATGCCATTCGTCGAGCGGCTCGGCGGGCTGGACATCGTAGTGGGCGTAGCAGAGGACGGTGGGCTTACCGGCGGCGTGCAGCCATTCGGCGTAGATGAGGGGATGGCCCTTGGTGGGGATGATCTCGACGTTTTCCATGCCGATGCGGCGCAGGTCATTGGCCACGTAATCGGCGGCCTTTTGAATGTCGGGCTTGTGCTCTTCGAGGGTGCTGACGCTGGGAATGCGGAGGAGATCTTTCAGTTCGTTCAGAAAACGCTGCTGATTACTGCGGGCAAAATCGAGGGCGGACGAGGCCATGGGTTGATCCTTTCGTGGGAGCATTCAAGATTGCGAATTCATGCAACTTCGGAAACGCACCAGTATAGCGCTACACGGCAGACAGAAGCGATTTCGAGGCAGGAGTTGAGGAAGGATGGCTTTGGAACCCGGCTGCGCGGAGCTATTCGGGTGTGGTTTTGGTGTCGACCAATTCCATTTGCCCGTTCCGGAGTTCATAGGTGCTCTGCGTGATGGTGTGGGCATCTCGATCCCACGTCGTTGCCTCTTTCCGGATTAACGTGTATTGGCCGTCATTCTCGTATTGATAGGTTTCGCTTCCCCCTTCGTAGGCGCTGAGAAGCCAGCCCTGCGACACCTGCTTCTTCGCCGGATCAAACGCAGGGCTTGACAGGCCGCTCAGGAACTTGTCCAGAACAAACCGGTTCACCTTCGGATCATATAAATAGAAATTGTAGGAACAGGTTTTTGCGCTACAAAAGCTCAACAGTTGCAGGTCCTGATAACCATCGAAATTGGCATCTACAGCGGTAATCGCACTTTCGGCCTTCGCGGGCGCGATGGCGTTGGGATCCGTCGAGTTCTCGATGGTTTGAATCACTTCGGGGCTGGCTCCGGAGGTGATGTCGAGGTTGCCGAAAGTATTGTCCTCCCGTCCGGCTAAATGAAAAGTGAAGAGTGGAAGCTTGGGATGGATGCGGAAGGTGCAAGTCAGGCCGCCCCGGATATCTTCCTGGCCAGCAACGTAATATTGCAGTTTGTTCAACGGAATTGTGCCCGTGTAGGTGCCGAGCTTGCAGCCTTCGATCGGCTGAGGTGGGCTTGGGCCGGAAGCGACTGGCGCTGGGGCTGATGTAGCGGAATCGTGGTTGCTAGGTGAAGGCAGCCGGTGACGGGCGAGGAACAGAACGAGGGCCAAGAACAGTGACGTGAAGACAACTGCGATGGCCTTGTACCGCATGGCATAAGTGTAGCAAGGCTGGGTTAAACCACTACTCTCGACTCTAAGGTACGGGACTGCTTGCACGCGAAAAACGGGAGGGAGAGAAGGCATCAAGAGCGTGTGCCGGCTTTTCGCCTGTGATCACGTCCGCCATGATTTGCGCCGTGATGGGAGCGAGCAGGATGCCGTCGCGGAAGTGGCCGGTGGCGATGTAGTAGCCGGGCGTTGCGCTGGCGCCGAGGATGGGGAGCGCGTCGGGAGTTCCGGGGCGGAGGCCGGCCCAGTCTTCGAGAATTTTGGCGTCGGCGAGTTTCGGGACCAGAGCCAGCGCGGCGTGATGCAGACGCTGGATGGTGGCGAGGTCGGTGCGTTTGTCGAATCCGGCTTCTTCGACGGAGGCGCCGACGAGCAGGCGTCCGTCGCTGCGCGGGATGAGGTAGACGTTGGGCGTGCGGATGACGTGCCGGATCAACTCGCGCTTCGGCATGAGCAGGCAGAGCATTTGGCCTTTGACTGGGCGGGTGGGAATAGGGTCAGACTCTGCTGGTTCAAGCTTTATCTTTCCCGACCAGGCGCCGGCGCAGTTGACGACCTTGGCGGCGCGGAAAGCCGTCTTAGTGGTGGTCACACCGGTGGCCCGGCCGTCGGTTACGGTGACGGCGGTGACATCGTCGCCGGAAGAAAAGTCGGTGCCGCGGTGTTTGGCGGTTTTCCACGCGGCAGTGGAGAGGGCGCGGGGATCGACGCTGCGCTCTTTCAGGTACAAAGCGCCAGGTTCATTGGCAGTTGCCGGACCGAGTTCCTGTTGCAGGGTTGGAAGCGGGTGGTGGGTTACGAATTCGAAGTCGCGTGCGGCGTGCTCGCGGGATGGGAAGAGAATCGTCCCCTGGTCGCGCAGGTCGACTTTCATTTCTGACCCAAGTTCCAATTCGTAGGCGAATTCCGGATACAGGCGGGCGCTGGCGGTGGCCAGGGGTTGAAGGGCGGCGGGAGTCTCGAGCGGGCAGTCGACCAGCATGCCGCCGGCGGCGTGGGAGGCTTCGCGGCCGGGTTCTCCGCGCTCGACGACCAGGACGGTGGCACCGCGTTTGCGCAGGGATATAGAGAGCGAGAGGCCGATGATGCCTCCGCCGATGACAATTACGTCCCAGGTCTTCACTCCGGCATTGTAAAAGAGCGTGGGCGAGAACGGTCATGGAGTTGGCCGGAGTGTTGGCCGGGGGTGACAGGGCGAAGATGACAGGGAGCGCGGGGCTGCATAAAATGGCTCGCATGAGAAAGATCTTCTTTAGTGGAGTCATGATGGCGGCGCTGGCGATGGCGAGCGCGGCTTGGGGGCAGCAGGATAAGGATGCCGAAAAGACGTCGTATATCTACTTCCTCATCGTCAAGGACGACAACGGGAAACCGGTGCGCAACGCGGCGGTGATCATGCATGAAGTGAACCCGAAGGGCAAGCAGGAACGCGGGGGGATGGAGTTGAAAACCGATCTCGACGGGAAGGCGAATTTTGACGGCGTCCCTTACGGCCTGCTGCGGGTACAGGTTCTAGCGCAGGGATATCAGACCTACGGGGAAGACTACGACGTAGAGAAGGAAAAGATGGAGATCACGATCAAGCTGAAGCGGCCGCAGGGCCAGTATTCAGTGTATGACGATCATCCGAAAGATCCGAACGCGCCCCCGAAGCAAGATGCACCGCCCCCGGATCCGAACAAGAAGCCGAACTAGAATCGGCGGCCGCTGCAATCTTACGGCCATCATCACTTCTGAAAGATTGAGGATGCGATGGACTACCTATTGAAGACGGAACCGTCAACTTATTCGTATGCGGACTTGCAGCGGGAGAAGACGACCATCTGGGACGGCGTGTCGAATCCGGTGGCGTTGAAGAACCTGCGCGGGATGAAACCGGGCGAGCGGCTGATCATTTACCACACGGGCGATGAGAAGAGCGCGGTGGGGACGGCGTCGGTGGTGTCGGTAGATGCGTCGGACGTGAAGAACCCGCAGGTGAAGATCAAAGTCGGTAAGGCCAATGCGAAGCCGGTCACTTTGGCGGAAGCGAAGGCTAGCCCGCTGTTCGCGGAATCTCCGCTGGCGCGGCAGGGAAGGCTGAGCGTGGTTCCGCTGAATGAGGCGCAGTTTAGGTTCCTGATAGGGGAATGAGAATCAAAATCCCCACCCTCTCGCAAAGTGCGCGAGAAGGGTGGGGCACCCACGTCATCTCCATTGGAAGCTCTTACGCGGCACGGGCGTCGCGGCGGATCAGGGCTGAGTCCAGAAGGTAGCCGAGGCCGAGGGTGAAGGGGATGGCGCCGAAGGCGGAGGCGATCAGCGCATCGGGTTCGATTCGCGAGATGATGCTGAAGGCCAGCATGTAGCCGACGGCACCGGCGATCAGCAAAATTCCTGCGCGGCGGGAGTGGGCGCCCTCGCTGAGGTCGGGCTCGATGGGGACGGTTACGCCCCTCTGCATGGCCGCTAGCCGCTCTTCCGTGCGTAGTTTTCGCACGCGGTAAAAGGTGTACATTCCCAATACAGCCGTGGGCATTCCGAAAATCATAATGACCGCTGCGAGACCGGTGAGTCCGTCCATGGTGTTTCTCCTTCCTTGTTGCGCTGAGCGCGTGTGCCGGAGCTAAAATCGCTTACGAGATAAAGATACGGAGGCAGGGGGCGGAAAGTTCCCCGCGCGGGCCAACTTCCGGGGGCGCGGACGCTTCCAAGCTAGGGAGTAGCTGCTTGGGGTTCCGGGTCGTCCTTTTGGAGAAAAAATGAAATTGAGAAGGTTGCATGTGACGAAGGCAACGGCAGCTGGCTGCGTCGCTGTGGTATTGGCCGCTCAGGCGCTGTGGGCGCAGGAAACGAAGGAAAAGGTGACTGTCGACGATGTGGACCGCAACTTCATGGTCCGGTTGCCGAAAGGCTATGACGCGAAACAGCACTATCCGGTGGTGATGCTGCTGCATGGCATGAATCAGGATGCGGAAGACATGGAGCGGCTTACGGGCTTCGATGCCCTGGCCGATAAAGACGGCGTCATCGTGGTTTATCCCATCGCCTTGCACGGGCGTTGGAATGTGGGAGTTCGACCGCGGGAGAAGCGGCCGACGACCATGGGACCGGGAGGAGGACACCACCACGGCGGAGGCGGATATCCGGGCGGTGGAGGTGGTGGAGGGGGATATCCCGGCGGCGGAGGGGGTGGGGGATATCCGCGAGGCGGAGGACAGCAGCAGCCCCAGGGACAGGAACCGGAAGATCGACGAGAACCGGCCGCTGATGACGTTGCCTTCTTCACTCAAATGCTGGATCAGCTTGGAACCAAGTTCTCGGTGGATGCTTCGCGGATTTATGCGGCGGGATTGTCCGAAGGCGGTTTTATGAGCTTGCGTCTGGGCTGCGCCCTGGGCGACCGCCTTGCGGCGGTTGCGGTGGTGGGTGCGGCGATGCCGAAGACCATGGTTTGTGTGCCTCCGCGTCCGGTGCCGCTGGTGATGATCAGTGGGACTTCGGATCCGGTCGTTCCTTACGGCGGTGGGACCGAGCACAATCTTAGTCTGGCGACGATTTCGGTGGAAGACAGCGCTAAATCGTGGGCGAAGATCGATCGCTGTGGGGAAAAGCCGGAGAAGACCAAGTTGCCGCCGAGCGCGAAAGGCGGCATGGAGACCAGAGTCGACACCTACGAAGGTTGTCAACAGAGCGCGCAGGTTGTCCTATACAGCGTGAAGGGTGCGGGGAATACGTGGCCGGGCGGGGAGCAGTATGAAGCGGAGAACGCCATCGGCAAGACGAGCCAGGATCTGAATGCCGATGAAGTGATCTGGAAATTCCTGGCGGCGCGGAAGCTGCCGGCTTCGGATCAGAAACAGTGAAACGTCAACGAAGTCAAAAGACCCCACCCCCTCGGTAGGTACACTACAACTTCGCCAGAATCCACAAGACGCTGCGAATCACTCCCCGCATCGCCGCTGGCCTGAGTGCCCACGTTTGGAGCCTTGAGGAAATCTTGATGATGGCCGATGGTTACATGCCGAAGCCCGGCAAGCGCGGGCATTACAAGAAAAAGGGAATAGGACATTGAAGGGGGAACGCTATAATTCATAGTGAATATGCCAGCATTCAAACTCGCGAAAATCTGCTTGGGCGTTTCAGTGCTGAGTTGGCTCGGCGGAGTCTTGCGCGGAGATTTGATGTGCGCCAGCACGTTCACGGCAACACTTCTCTTGGCTTGCTTAATGTTTGGACTCGCCGCCGTAGTTCTCTTTCTAGTAGGCGTTTTGCAGCGAATGCGTCGGACACCCAAAAATTCAAACTGAGGCACTACCACCCTCTCGCGAAGAACGCGAGAAGGGCGGGGCACCCCTTGGAAAACCCGATTCAAAGTCCCCATTTCTCGCGCCAAGGGCGCGCGAGAAATGGGGCACCCGCTTATCGTTTCCAAGCGATCATCAGCTGATGGATTTACGCAATTCGCGGCGGAGGATTTTTCCGGAGGCCGTCTTGGGAACGGCGTCGACGAAGTGGACCTGGCGCGGTTGTTTGTAGTGGGTGAGGCGGTCGGCTACGAAGCAGCAGAGTTCCTCCGCTAGCTTGGGGCTGTCGACGAAGCCGTTGCGCAGGGCGACGAAGGCGACAGGAATTTCTCCGGCGGCATCGTCCCGACGTCCGACCACGCCGCACTCCTTCACCGCAGGGTGTTCGAGCAGGACGGCTTCGACCTCGGCGGGGGCCACGGCGAAGCCTTTGTACTTGATCATTTCCTTGCTGCGGTCGACGACGCGGTAGAAGCCCTCGCGGTCGCGAGTGACAATATCGCCTGACCAGAACCAGCCGTCGCGCAGCACGGCCGCGGTGGCTTGCGGTTCCTTCCAGTAGCCCAGCATGAATTGCGGGCCGCGCATGACTAGTTCTCCGGGCTGGCCGGAGGGCGCTTCGGTAAGATCTTCGGGCGTGTCGGTGGGATCGATATCGGACTGCGAGAGGACGCGGCAGTCGGTGGCGGCCAGAGGATGGCCGATGGAGTCGGGACGGTAGAGCTCGGGTTCGAGGAATCCGACGTGGGTGACGGGCGAAGCCTCGGTCATGCCGTATCCCTGACACACGAGAATGTTGGTGAGCTGGGTAAAGCGGCGGGCGAGATCGGGGGCGAGCGGCGCGGCTCCGGACTTGACCCAGCGTACTTTATGGTCGCGAGGGAACTGGCCGGATTCGGCGGCCTGACAGAGCGCATTCATGGCGGGCGGGACCAGAGGCATCATGGTCACGCCTTCGTCGACTAGGAGTTGGGTGAAGGTTTCCACGTGGAAGCGGGGTACCAGCACGAGGGTTGCGCCCAGAATCAGCGAAGGATTCAGAACTACATTCAGGCCGTAGATGTGGTAGAGCGGAAGGCAGCAGAGGATGGTGTCGGCAGAGTTGAGCACCGTGCCACGCGGGCCGAGCAATTGATACACGTTGGCGACCAGATTGTAGTGCGAAAGCATGACTCCCTTGGGCAGGCCGGTGGTGCCGCTGGAGTAGGGAAGCGTGCCGAGAGCTAGCTCGGAAGATTGTTCGGGCCTGGGATAGACCGCCGACACTGGGTTCAGCAGGTTGGCGAATGACTCGGTGCCCGGCGCAGGCTGGCGCGTAGTGTAGACGTGGCGGAGATTGGGCAAGCCTCCGAGGTGAATTCCCTCGAGGTTCGCGCCGTCGGTGATCAGGAGGACAGCGCCGGAGTTTTCGAGTTGATAGCGGACTTCGCGCTCCCGGAAGGTTGGGTTGAGCAGAGTGGGAATGGCGCCTGCGAGTTGGATGGCATGGAACGCGGTGCAGAACTCCCACGAGTTCGCAAGGAAGATGGCGGCAACTTCGCCGGGTTTGAGGCCGGAGGCAATCAGGCCGCGGGCTATCGACTCGACGGCGTCTCCGTATTCGGCGTAGGTCAGGCGGCGTCCGCTCGAAGCATCGACCAGCGCGGTCTTTGGCGCATGGCGTCGGCAGGAGTCGAGCACGAGTTCGTGCATGAACAGGTTGTGAGGGTCAGCGTAGAGTTCAGTGCGCAAGATGCCAGGAAACATGCCGGGAGCGATTGTAACGGAGATTGCACTGGAAAGATGTGGGCCGGAATGAAAGGGGGCTAGCTGGCCAGCTTCCGCAGGAACTCGCGCTCGTCCATGTGGTACTTGAAGGCTTTGCGGCCGTCGATGAAGACGACCGGGACTTCGTCGTTGTACTGACGCCGGAGTTCAGAGTCTTCGTCAACATCGACTTCTTGCCAGGTGAAGCCGCCGCGGCGCGAGAGCTTCGACAGGCTCTCCTTCACCACTTCACAAAGATGGCATCCCTTGCGGGAATACACGACGACGTTTCGGGACTCTGGCATGCTGGAGGATTCTAGCGCGGAGAAATGCAGATTTTCCAGCAAGAAAGATCGAAGTCGGCAGCGGTTGCGAGGTCTGGTGGCCAGACCAACTTGTAGCAGTGCGGTCCGGTCGAGCCCTGCAAGGTTCCCCGTCTTGCCTGCCCGTCGCGGCGCCCTTGATCGGGCGCTGCGAGTTAGAATTCCTCCATGCAGGACCTTCAGACCAAGCCCCTTCGTGGGAAAACTGCCCTCGTGACGGGCGCGGCCCGGCGGCTGGGACGAGCATCGGCGCTGGCGCTGGCGCAGGCGGGCGCGGATGTGGCCATCACTTTCAGAAACTCGGCGCGCGAAGCGCAGGACACGGTGGTGGACCTATCGGGGTTCGGAGTGCGGGCATTCGCGCTGCGCTGCGACGTGACCGATGAAGCCAGTGTTCGCGCGATGATGAAGGAAGCCGGGCGCGAACTGGGCCGCATCGACATTCTGGTGAACAATGCGGCAAACTACGAGACAGCGGAGTTCGAGAAGTTGACGGTGCGGCAGTGGGACGCGATTTTTGCGACCAACGCGCGCGGTCCGTTTCTGGTATCGCGCGAGGCGTTGAAGTGGATGCGGCGGAAGCGCGGCCTGAGTGCGGGCAACATAGAAGCAAAGATCATCAACATGGGGTCGCTGGGCGGTCTGCGGCCGTGGGCGACGCACGCGCATTATTGTTCGTCGAAGGCGGCTCTGCACATGCTGACAAAAGTAATGGCGAAGGCTCTGGCCCCAGAGATTGCGGTGAATGCGGTGGCTCCGGGGATGATCGACCTGGGTGAGAAGTCGGCGGCGGCGTTTATGCGGCGCATGGCGAAGCAGACTCCGATGCAGAGAAACGGGAGCGGGGAGGAAATCGGCGAGGCGGTATTGTTCTTCGCCACCGCGCCTCAGTTCATTACCGGGCAGATTCTGGCCGTGGACGGAGGGCTGGGGCTGTAAGCTACGGAAAACCTCAGGGGCAAAGCCCGCGTCCTTGTTGGCTCTGTGCAGCACGACTAAAAGTCGTGCCCTTCCCGGTTCCTCTGCGAAGCCAATCTTTATTTCGGCCGATCTAGGCATCGGGCGATCTGAACCTCGGACGATCTGAGCCTCAGCGATCTAGGCCTCGGCCGAGGTGGGATCGATGACTAGCTTAACCTCGGAAACGCGGTTGGCGGGGAATCCGCCTTGCTTGGCGTGTTCTCGCACCATCTCTTCGTTGGGAGCGATGTAGACGCAGTAGATTTTGTCTTGCGTGACGTAGCTGTGCAGCCACTGGATTTGCGGACCGAGGTTGTTTAGAACGCTGCAGGATTTCTGTGAGATGGCGATGACCTGGTCGGGAGTCACATCGCCGACGTTCGGGATGTCGCGCTCGATGACGTACTTGGGCATGTCTTCCTCTCGTTAGGTGGATCTCGTTATGGGAGGCGCGACTGCACGCCTCGCTTGGTGCCGGGGCAAAATTTTAGACGAAGAAGCGCGAAATAGCCATTGCCGCGTGGGCACGATATATTGAAGGCAATGAAGAAGACGAAATCGACAGGCAGTTCTTCTGAGCAGGCCGCGGTTCCGCGCGTGGCCGTGGCCATTATGGCTGCGGGCAAGGGAACCAGGCTTAAATCGCAACTTCCTAAAGTGTTACATGAAGTGGGCGGAAAGCCGCTGCTGGAGCATGTGATCCGAGCGGCGGTGCGTATCGTTCCGGCGAATGACGTGTATGTGATTATCGGGCACGAGGCCGAACGGGTGCGGGCGGCGATCGCGCATACGCGCGTCAACTTTGTGCTGCAGGCAGAGCAGCGGGGGACGGGCCATGCCCTCATGGTGGCGGGCGAGGCTCTGGCGGGCTATGACCATGTCATCGTGCTTTCAGGCGATGCACCGCTGATTACGCCGGAGACGATTGAACGCCTGCGCGACTTTCATCTGGGAGAGCGGGCGGCGATGACGCTGCTCAGCGCTGACCTGGAGAATCCGACCGGATATGGCCGGGTGCTGCGAAAAAGTGCGCGTAGCGCCGAGGTGCAGGCCATCGTCGAGGAGAAAGCGGCGACGGCGGCGCAGAAGAAGATTCGCGAGATTAATTCCGGCTTCTATGTGTTTGCGGTGAAGGAACTCTACGCGAATATTGGGAAACTTTCGACCGCCAACGCCCACGGCGAGTACTACCTGACTGACATGGCCGGAGTGCTAAATAAGTCGCTGAACAAGTCGCTGGGGAAGGCGCGGCAGCGCGTGGTGGCGTGGAAGACGGCGAATGCCAGCGAGGTGCTGGGAGGAAATACGCGGGCGGAACTGGCCGATATCGACGAAAAGATGCGCCTGGCGAAGTGCCGGCAGCTCATGGCGGAGGGGGTCACGGTGTTTTATCCGGCGACCTGCGTGATCGATGCCGATGTGGAGATTGCGCCCGACACGGTGATCGAACCCTACGTCCAGTTGCTGGGGAAGACACGCATTGGCACGCGCTGCCGTGTGCGGTCGTATTCGGTGATTCGCGATTCCGAGATTGGGGATGGGGTGATGGTGCGTCCGGGATGCTTGATGGAGGACGCGCGCATCAGCGCCGGAGCCGTGGTCGGACCGTATTCGCACCTCCGCCCGGGCAGCGAGATTGGCGAGGGCGCGCACGTGGGGAATTTTGTCGAGACCAAGAAGATCAAGCTGGGCATGGGATCGAAGGCGAATCACCTGACGTATCTGGGAGACGCGGAGATCGGCGCCGGTGTGAACATCGGCGCGGGAACGATCACTTGCAACTATGACGGCGTGAACAAGCATACGACGGTGATTGAAGATGGAGTCTTTATCGGCAGCGACAGCACACTGGTGGCTCCGGTGCGCGTGGGCAAGGGCGCGTACGTGGGGGCAGCGTCGTGCATTACCGCGGATGTTCCCGAGGACGCGCTGGCCGTCGGTCGGGCGCGGCAGATTGTAAAGGACGGATGGGCGCGGGCGAAGCGCGAGGCGCGCAAATCCAAGTGACATTTACTACGGAGACACTGAGGCACGGTGAAAACAACTAACCTAAGAGAAAAAGCACTGAGATTTGGATTGCTCCGCGTCTCAGTGCCTCCGTGGTTGAATCGGTTTCTTGCTTTAGTGAGTGACGGCGGCGAACAGGTCTGAGTGCATGAGCGACTGGAACTGCTGGTCGCTGGCTTTGAAGTGCACGACCACATTGGAGCCGTCAGAGTCCGCAGTCGTGTTCTCGACCGCGATCTTCTCGGCGGGCGTGGCGGACATTTTCTTGAGCATGATGCCGGCCTTGACCAGGGACGACACGGTGCTCGCGGTCACGGAGTCGGAAGTGACCACGGTGAGATCGAAGTTCACGCCGCTGCTGAAATTCATGGTGTAGCGCGAGCCCATCAGGCGTTTCTTCACAGAGTCGTAGTCGGCAACCTTCGAGGCGTCGCCCATGGCGGAGTGCATCATGTTCTGCGTGCCCCCCTGGTCGAGGATGCTCCAGACGGGCTCGGAATCGACACTGGACATCATGTCGGCCATGTCGCCGTTGGTATCGAGGCTCAGAACACTTCCGTCGCGGGTGTCGAGCGCAACCCGGATTGCGGTGGAGTCGCCGAACAGCAGCGTGCTGTCATCAAGGAAGCTCATGACGAAGCCGCCGTCCATAGGGTAGATGTCGGATGTGCCGTACTTCTTGGGCACGTACTTCTGCAGCTTCATTTTCTTCAGCACGGCCTTCATGTTGAAAGGGCCGGCGGCTACGCCGACGGTCTTCACGCCCTGCTTGCCGGCGCGGAAGGAGGCGAAGGTGAGCGTGTCGATGTCTTTGTCGGGATCGAGGCCGATGCCCTTGAGGGCTGCCTCAAACTGCTTGATGTTGTCGGGCATCAGTTGCTGCTTCAGAGCCAGCGCGGTGGGCGAGTCTTTGATCGCGCGGTAGTCCACCGAAATCAGCTGCAACAGATCGGCGGGGACACAGGCTCGGGCCGATGAGGCCAGGGGCATGGCGTAGGCCATGGAAACCAGAAGCAGAGAAGCCAGGGACATTTTTAAGAGTTTCATAGCGCCTCGAATCAGAAAAACGTTAGGGGTTGCGTCCAACCTTTATGGTTGGATGCACGATCAGCCCTTGTAGTAAGTAGATCGCTTTATTGTATTTTACTTGCAATCCCGAGTGCGGAACAAAAGTACATGCCCATTGACCGGTCGGAGTCCGGTGACTGATTTAGGCCAATGAGCATAATCGAGATTTTGCGTCAACTACGCAGGTTTTTGGGTAGTGGCTGAAAATTCAGCCACTACCGGTTTTTGCCACACCGAACCAGAAATTGCTAACTCAGCGGTTTTGATCTTGGAACAGCAAGACGCAAAGATCTATTTAACAGCAAGAGTTAGAGGAGTCAAGTGAACCAAGGCGCCAGAGCTTGCTTTTATCGTCAGGGTGTATGTTCCCGCCGGGGTACCGGGCGACTTCGATTGTGTGCCTGAGCTTCCCCCTCCGCACGAAACAGAGAAGCCGAGCGCCAACACGAGGATGCCCGATAAGACGAAATTCGCGTTACGATTCTTTCCCCGTAAGGGGAGGAGCCAAACTGTCAATGGCCAGGCCAGCAAGACAGCTGCCAGTGCTGCTGTCGGTGAAGTCGAGTGATGACGAAGGACAGCCACCGACGCTGTCGTCGTCACACTTATGGTCACAGGAACCGTGTTAGTGCCATCGAGCGTCACGGCGCCAGGAGAGGCGGAGCACGCTGCCATCGTGGGCGCGCCGCTGCATGTTATCGTGACCGCAAGATTGTATCCACCCAACGGCGTGAGGCTGAGCGCATAGGTCGCATTTCCGCCTGGCGAAACTGTGGCTGATGATGAACCTGATGCAAGACTTAGCGTGAAATCCGCGCCCGTGCCCGATAGCGCGACTGTTTGCGGACTCCCGGACGCGTTGTCAGCGATTGAGGCCGTACCCGATATGGCACCCGCTCCAATCGGAGTGATGCTGACGCGGATAATACAGTTAGCCCCAGCCGCTACTGTCGAGCCGCAAGTGTCGGTCTCAGCAAAATTTGAGCTGATCGAAATGCCGGTTATGTTCAGGGGACCGCTGCCTGAATTCGTCAGTGACACTGGCTGCGCTGCGCTGGTCGTTCCCACTGTTTGGCTCGAAAACTTGATAGTGCTGGGGGAAAGTGTAACCGATGGACTTCCAGCAACACCTGTGCCCGCGAGACTTACGTCTTGAAGCGCATTCGGCGCATTATCTGCGAAGGTAAGAACCGCGTTGCTGACTCCCTCGAATGTAGGCGTAAATGTGACGTCCGCGGAGCAACTTCCATTGACCGGAATCGTGGAACCATTGCATGTGTCCGCGCTGATAGCAAATTCAACCGCATTGGCCCCCGAAATCGAGACCGCGCCTGGCCCGAAGATCAAAGGGGCCTTTCCACTGTTTGTGACCGAAATGGATTGCTGAGCGCTTGACGTATTCAGCAACTGGTCGCTGAATACGATGCTCGGAGCGGAAAGGGTCACAGCCGGTGCGGCCGCGTTGGGATTCAGCTGAAACACGGTACCAAACTGGACCGCACCCCCTACTGAAGTTGTGCCATATAGGTACCCAGAAATGTCCATAACCAAGGCCCCGGTAGGGTTTTCTCCGTCCCCCGGAGCACCGAAATTGTGCAACAGTTTCTCGACGTAAGCTCCCGAGGAGTTGGTCAGCTCAAAGACGGTGCCACATCCTTGGGTCGGGCAGCCAACACCTCCCCTGCTAGCCGTTCCGTAAAGATTTCCTGACGCATCCATGAGAAGGCTCGCGGCCGGGATTTGACCATCATTGTTGCTAAAGCCCTTGAAGCTGTACAGGACCTTCTCACTGTAATTCCCCGATGAGTTCACCAACTCGAAGACGGTGCCATAATCAAAACTACCGCCGCCTTGCGTGGTGCCATAAAGATTGCCCGATGCGTCCATGATTAGGCCACCTGCAGGCCCCTGGCCGACAGTGCCGTCGCTCCCTTGGAAGCCATACAGCACTTTATGCGTGTACCCGGTAGGCGAGTTGACCAGTTCGAATACGGTGCCGCATCCGAAACCCTGACACTGTGTCAAATCACCGCCCCCCGACGTTGTACCGTAGAGATTTCCTGACGCGTCGATGATTAGGCCCGCAAGTGGGTACCATCCGTCGCTAGGGGAAGTCCCGAAGCTGTAAAGCGACTTAAACGTGTAGCTACCGGACGAATTTACTAACTCGAATACTGTTCCGTGCGAAGAAACCCCGCCACTATCTGTTGTGCCATACAAGTTCCCCGCCGAGTCCTCGACCAAAGGGGCCAAGGGGTTCACGCCATCCGATCCCGTGAAAGTGTAAAGGACGTTTTCAGAGTAGCCGTTGGCGGTCTTGATGAGGTCGAAGACAGTACCGCAGCCGTACGCGAATTCGGTAGCACACTGGGGAAGGAGGGTGGAACCGCCGTAGGTAGTAGTACCGTAGAGGTTGCCCGAAGCGTCCACTATCAAGCCGGCCTGCGGGAACCCACCGTCGGTGGTGGGTGAGTTGGTACCGAAGGCATACAGTATTTTTTCCGAGTAGCCATTCGAAGACTTCGCCAACTCGAAGACGATGCCACAGCCAGAGGTCCCAGCGCAGGGAGTGGTGGTACCTGAAGAAGTGGTTCCAAACAAATTGCCCGATGCGTCTAGGAGCACACCCCCCATCGGATAAGCTCCGTCGGAAAGTGAGGTGTCGAAGTTATAGATGACGGTTTCACTCTGACACCAGGCACTTAGTGATCCCGCTGTTATCAGGGCGAGCCAGCAAGCAAGCTGCATGACCTCTCTAATGCCTCGAAATTTCGGCTCGCAACACCCTCGCGGGTCATTCATGCTGTTCTTTGCGTTCCTCCCAGCTATCGCTAGCAACCAGAGACCAGAAGCAGAGTACCTCGCCAGACCTGTCAAATCCAGATTCTTGGGGAGATTAACCTGCTTGTGGGTCACAAGAGTATCAAGAACCAGCTTTCAGAGTACCGACTGATAGGCAAGGCGGGCTGTGACTGTCGTCACGCTCACATCGTTGTTGCCAACAGGAGGAAACCGTCAATTGACGCTATCAGGCGATAGCGCTCAAAATCCGGATTCTCAAACCAAGCCTAATCGTCGTCAGGATCGGTTCTCGGGCTCTTGTCATTTAAAAAATACTCTGCATTCTGGGGCGCGTTGATGGTCTGGAAGACGAGCGGCGTCTGGGTGAAATCGAAGCAGTCGGAAAGATCGTCGGTAGTGTGGGCGTCGGCGTATCCGAGCGATGGCAGGCTGAAGGTCTTCTCAATGAGGTTCAGGATGCTTCCGAAATCGTGGTTGACGTGAGAAATATGCTGGGCTTTGGCGTAAGGCGAAACCACGATCAGAGGCACGCGGAAGCCGTAGAGGTAGCCTGATCCCCAACTTGTGCCGTCGTCGATGACCGCTGGCGGCGGGACGTGGTCGTACCAGCCTCCCCAATCGTCCCAGGTAATGATTATGGCGGTGTTTGCCCAGTAAGAACTGTTTCCGATGGCATTGACGATGGAGGCAACCCACGATGGTCCACCGGTGTTGTTGACGCCGCCCGGGTGGTCGGAATTCGCGCCGGTAGGAATCACCCAGCTCACCTGGGCGAGATTGCCGCTGGCGATGTCGGTGAGGATCGGAGTTTCGGGAATGATGACGTTGTTGGTCCAATCGGAGCCGGTGCAGGCGGTGGCGTTGGGCGGTGGAGCGTTTGGGCCGCAGATATGTTGGATGGCGTTGGGAGCGGTCCATATGGAGCCGGCGCTGGGGGCATAATAGCGCCACGATAACCCCTTGGCATCGAGCTCGTCGGTAAGTGTGGGATGCTCGAAGCAGGGATACATCGAACCGGACTCGACGCCGCTGGGGTCGATGAGCATGACGGTGGATGCGGGGTTTGCGGCACAGCCAGCGTCTAAGCTGGTATTTCCGGACGCGAACAGGCTGCTGGTCGCGGTGGGGGCGGAAGTGCCGGAAATAATGAACTGGTGAGCGGGGAAGCTGGGTCCCTCGTTGGTCTGAAACATGCGGTCGCCGAAGGTGTACTGCTCGGCCATCTGAAAGTAGGGTCCCACGTCGGACGGATTCACGTAGAAATATTGAGGATTGGGTGGCGGACAGTTAGGAGCGCCCTTGTTGCAGTTGATGGCCACCAGGTTCGCGCCGTCCATCTTGCCGCCGTCATACATGTCAACGAATGCGGAATGGGCGTGGCTGAGGTCGTAATTGGTCGCCAAGGGACCGGCAACCAGCGGAATGGTCTGACCGGAGGAATTGAGGCCGGAACTGGCGATGTCTGCCCCGTTGTTGATCAGCACCGTGTCGTGAAAGAGATTATCGGGAGTGCGGTTCTCCTGAAAGATGATGACCACGTGCTTGATTTGTCCGGGGGGAATGGTGGTCGAGCCGCTCCCGCTACAGCCGTTGAGGCTGAGCAACAGGGAGATCGCGGCAATCAGCAGAAGGGAAAGGCACAGGAACGCGGTTCGGCGCATCGGCGATGGCCTCCTGGAAGGGGCGCAATCTTTAGGATGCTGTAACCCGGAGGGCGGGATTTCCACTCGGTCGAGCGAAAATAACTTGGGAGCGAGGAGGCCGTTTTGCCGTCGACGGTAGAGACGTTGGCAGCAACGTTTCTACGAGAGGAGGGCGGTTCGGCGGCTCACTTCCGCCGCGAAGGTCTGATCCTTGAGGGAGGTCAGATTAATTTCAACGTTTGCCAGGGCTCCGGTGAGGGCGGCACTGGCCAGAGCTGCGGCCGTGGTCAAATCCGATTTCATGTTGGGATTAGCAATGGGCTCGAGGGATTTTACGATCTTGGCGATTTCGTGAGCCTTTTCGGCGACGCTGAGCGGAACGGACGTCGCTTGCTGGAGGGCGGCTTCGATCATCGCCTCGCCGGACTTCTCATCGGCGGCGGTCTTGGCCTGTTTGTAGGCCTTCATGACGGAGTTATAGGACTCGGCGTCGGCGTCGACCGCGGCCTTGAGTTCTTCGCGAAGTGGCGTGAGCCGGGCGATGGCGGCGCTGAGTTGCGGTTCGTATTGCAGGTAGGCCTTCTTGCCGCGCGACATGGAGGCGACCATTGCGGCGAGGCCGGCGGCCATGGCGGCTGCGGCGGCGGAGGCGCTGCCCCCGCCGGGAGTCGCAGTGGAGGCGGCAAGTTGCTCGACGAAAGGCTCGACTCCGGCGCGCAGGCCACCGACGGCCATCTTTCCGCCCATGACGGCGGCGAGACGGTTTTCCAGAATCAGCGACGAATCGAAATTCTCGACCTGCAGGAACCACTCCGCGGCCTGCTCCAATGCTTTCTTGGGGATCAGTCCAACGATCTCGCTCGATACGGGAGTGACGCCGTAGCGTGCGCCTTCGCGCTTGACCATCTCAAACACACGGTGGACGGGGGTCTGTTCGAAGTCGGTCAGGTTCATGGAAACCTGCGCCAGACCGCGCACCAGAAACCCGGCGCCCTTCACGTAGCGCATTCCCCCGTTCGAAAAGCGCACGGCTTTGGCAATCTTCTTGGCGATGTCGACGTCGGGAGTGTTGAGGAAGACGTTGTAGGCGATGAGAAATTTGCGCGCGCCCACCACCGTTGCGCCTGCCGTGGGATGCACGCGGGGCTCGCCAAAGTCCGGACGGCGCGCGGGGTTGGTTGCGATCTCAGCGCGAATGCCTTCGAACTGGCCGCGACGAATATTTTCCAGGCCCTGACGTTCCGGAGTCCGGGCAGCGGCTTCGTAGAGATACACGGGAATCTGGAAGCGCTTCCAGATCTGCTCGCCGACGTGGTTCGCCATGGCCACGCAATCTTCAATGGTCACGCCGTCGATGGGAATGAAAGGGACGACGTCGGCTGCGCCCATGCGCGGATGCGCGCCCGTGTGGACGTTGAGGTCGATGAGCTCTGCGGCCTTGCCCACGCCGCGAATAGCAGCTTCCTGGATGGCTTCGCGCTCACCGACCAGGGTGATGACGCAGCGGTTGTGATCGGAATCCATCTCGCGGTCGAGAAGATAGACGCCGGCTATTTTCATGGCGTCAACAATGGCGTCAACTTTGGTTTTATCGCGGCCTTCGGAGAAGTTGGGTACGCATTCGACAAGCGTGGACATGACTAGGAAGAATATCTGGCTCAGGTCTGGGCCGCAACTTCGGCTGTGCGTGCAAATTGTTCTGTTACGACAGCCGCGTAATCCCCGGGAAGCCGTCGAATCCCGCATCGAAGGTTAGGATTCGGTCGATGCCATGTTGCTCCATGACCGCCAGATGTACTGCGTCGCGGGCGGAGAGTCGCCCGTGACCAAAGACGATCCTCTTGGCGCGCTCGAGGACGGCGTCGTCGATGGACAGTACTTCATCGACTACGCCCAGCAGCGAATCAAACGCTGGCTGAATGGCGTCGCGGCGATTGACAGCAATATATCGGTGAAGTATTTCCTGGAGTACTTCTGCATCGGTGACCAGACGCTGGCGGTCGCTCAGCAACTTCTCCATCCACCGTTGCGCGTCGACCTTATGCGGATGGGATCCGCCTACCAAGTACATCGGAATGTTGGAGTCGACAAGAATCACCACTGTTAGTCCGTCAGGTAGCCTTGTTCAATCTCTGCCAGCATCGTCTCAATGTCGCCCGTGGGAAACTCGTGCTTGACTGCGGCGCGGATGGCCGCGAGCTTTTTCTCTACATCGCCCAGAGGTTCTCGGCGGCGAGCGAGGGCCAGGGCTTGTCGCACCCACTCGGCAATCGACATTTGCCTTGAGCGGGCGGCACGCTGAACCTCTCGATACTCGGGGTCTTGCAGGATGACTTGTAGTCGCTTAGCCATATCATGAGTCTATATGACTCATCATCATGAGTCAAGCGGTGGGCGCCACGTCACTGCTTCCGCTCGTGTCGGGCGAAGAACTTTCCGACTCCGAGCCGCACCTGAACGGTGTTGATCCCTGGATTCAGGTTGCCGAGTCCGGCGTTGGAGATGTGCATGTAGCGGAGTTCGAGACTGACGTTATGGTGGGGGCCGAGGATGTGGATGCCGAGCGCGGCCTGGTCCATGAAGTTCACCGTATTGGTGTTGGCGGGGACGTTTTGGTTGGTGAAGAGCGCGCCCCCGGTGAGTTCAAGGTACGGCGAAAAGCGGCCGTGGCGCTCGAAGTTCCATTTGAGGCCGAGTGGGTCGAACCCTGCGCCGTAGGCTGTGCCGGCGGGCTGGAACACGAGGAAAACGGGGACCGCGTCGACCGCATATTCGAAGCGTCCACGGAGAAAGCCGGGCAGGTGGGGGCCGGTGAGGATCCATCCGTAGCGCAGGCCGGCGTTGAAGGCGCCGGTGTCGCCGCGCCCGCCGGCTACAGAATGTCCGCCGCCCACCCAGACCTGGACTTCATGCCCACCTTGCTCAGGGCCGGTCTGGGCGAGGGATGGAGATGACGCGATCAACAGAATGATCCCAACGCACAGAAACGATCTCATGACTTGATTGAACTCGCAGCCGCAGAAGCCTTGAGGTAGAAGCATCACGATACAGCAATGGCGGATTTGCGACAAACGGCAGCCGCGGTGGCTTCAGGGAAAAGCAGATTCCTCGCTTCCGCTCGGAATGACAACCTAATTTGTGATGGCAAGTGACCTCTAGGAGTCGCTGCGGGGGTGTGGGCGGCTCGCTACCAGTTGCATCAGGTCGCGGGCCACGCGAGAGGTGTTGTGGCGCGCCAATCCGCCTTCATCGAGATAATCGCCGAGGACGGGAATTACGCCGAGGGCTTCGAAGGCGTCTAGATCGTTGACGATCTGGCAGGCGCCTTCGCTGGCGTACTTCGTCTTGAGTTCATCGGAGGCGGGAGTGCGGTTGATCAGCGCGAAATCGAAAATTTGTTTCTGGGCGTGGCGATTCAGGGCGCGGATGTGGTCGGCTGCGGTCAAGCCGAGGCTCTCGTTTGCTTGCGTCATCAGGTTGCAGATGTAGACCTTGGTGGCGGGCGACTCGACAATGGCCTGGGCAATGCCGCGCACCAGCAGGTTGGGGATGAGGCTGGTGAAGAGCGATCCTGGACCGATGGTGATCAGGTCGGCGTGGGCGATGGCCTCCAGCGTCTGAGGCATGGGACCGACATCCGGCGGGACGAGAAACAGTTCCTGGATGCGACCTTTGCTGGCGGTGATTTTGGTTTCGCCGCGGACGCGGGTGCCATCTTCCATGAGTGCTTCGAGTTCAATGTTGGAGGTGGTGGCGGGATAGATGTGGCCGCGAGTGAGCAGGATTTCCGAAGACAGCCGCACGGCCTCCGAAAAATCGGAGGTCAGGGAAGTGAGCGCGGCGAGAAACAAATTGCCGAAGCTGTGACCTTCGAGCCCGGAACCTTTGGCGAAGCGGTGACGGAAAAGCCTGGAGAGCAGAGCTTCGTCTTCGCTGAGGGCGACAATGCAGTTGCGAATGTCGCCGGGCGGCAGCATGTTCAACTCTTTGCGCAGACGGCCGCTGGAACCGCCGTCGTCGCTGACCGTGACCACGGCGCTCAGATCACGAATCCACGGAGAATCCTGGTTCAAGGAAATCTCGGCGGGAGAAAGCACGAAGCGCTTGAGTCCCTTGAGTAGAGTGGAAAGCCCCGTGCCGCCGCCGATGGCGACGACCCGCAGACCGCGGTCGCGCGCGGTCTTTTCCGGGGACACGAACTCGGCCGTCTTGGATTCCATGGAAGGCTTTCCCCGCCGACGGGCTAGGCAGGCTCGACTTCGCCGAGGTCTCCGTCGGAGCCGGGTTCGGCGCCGGGATCCGGATAGAGCAATTCGGTGAAGCGCGGATCCTCAGCCAGGTTCTGGAAGTCGGAATCGTTGCGCGCTTGGAAACGCAGTTGGGAATTCAGCCGCAGAGCCTCGTCCAGATGCCGCAGGGAATCCTCGACATGTCCCGTCAGGCAGTCTAGCGCCGCCAGGCCGTAAACCACGTAGTCGGCCTGGGCATTCTGCTTGAGCAGTTTTTCCAGATGCTCGCGTGCCGTAACATAATCGCCGACGTTCATGAGCGAGACGGCGTAGTCGAAGTGCTCCTCGGCGGTCTTGAACTGCGCAGCCACGGAGCGTTCCAGATGCTGGTTGCAGATGCTGAGATGAATGTTGGCGCGGTCGATGAGTTCTCGAATGGGGCCGCCGATCACCTTTTGAAAATGCGGCTTCGCCTTGTCGAATTTGTGCTCCTGCATGGCGCGCAGTCCGGCTTCGTAGCTCTGCAGCGCTTGGGTATAGCGCGGGTCTTCCGCCAGGGTCTTTTTCGCGGTAGGTTTCTGAGCCATGTGCAAAACTCTTCCTGTGCTCTTGGTAATGGGGAACTCCTTGGGATCGTGCTTTAGCCGAACAATAAAGTATCACTCAAAGGGAGGGTGGAGGTCCAGTTGACGGATGGGAGTACCGGTACCGAGGACCGATTACCGAGGAGAACTGGCTTCGCCCTTCTGGGGACTCGGGACGCGCGACTCGGGACTCAGTTGATGGTCGCGGCCGCCTGCAGATCGATCTGTTTCCATTCTCCCCGGATGATTCCGGATCGGATTTGCGCAGCGCTTCTGCCTTTCTGGTGCTGCTGGTAGGAGTAGTAGAGTTCTTTCAGGCAAGTCGCGCACTGCGCACCATGCGCGTTTTCATAGCAGCTGTGCAGGCTGTTGTGGCCCATGCGGTCGCAAAAGCAGTAGCAGGGCTGCTGGTGGAGCACGATCGGGATCTTCGCAGCCAGCTCGTAGGCGTGGGTCTGGTAGGCATATTGCGCGTCGGCTCCCCAGAGATCCGCTTTGGTGAGCAGGCGAGGCAGCTTCGTCCCTTTCGGCGGTGGTCCGGCGTTGTAGGCGGGAACCCCGGCGTCGGCGTCTTCCTGCGGCGAGGTCCACTGCGCCGACAGGCTCAAAGTCACCATGAAGAGGAAGCATAAGGTCAGGCTGCGGCGAACTATCTTGCTCTGGAAAAAACGGCGTGTCATAGGATTCCTCGCGTACGTTATTGTAACCCGACTCCAAAACACGAAAAAGGCATCAACCACGAAGGGCACGAAGGATCACGAAGGAAATACGTGCAAATGAATTCCTTCGTGATCCTTCGTGTCCTTAGTGGTAAAGATGTTCAAGCTGTCTACTTCGGAAGACGATGGCCGGAAGCGCGAGAGGCATGTCCTGTCGAACGGGCGCACTCAAATTCAACCCGCAGCCCCGGGGCAAGTTCTGTATACAATAGGAGAACATGGCAGTGACGGTTTCAGACCCGAATGCAGTGGGCCAGACCACTGCGCCCGCGGCAGTCGACAGCGCGCCGCGATCAAAGGCTTCTGTTTTTGGGGTCGTAGTCGGCGCATGGGTGGTCGATCTGATCATTTCGCTGGCGACCTCTGCCTTTATCATCATCTTCCTCTACCAACCGGTAAAGGTTGAGGGAGTCAGCATGATGCCTTCGCTCGAAGATCAAGAACGGATTTTCGTGAACAAGTTCGTCTACCGGCTGGAGCCCATTGGAACTGGGGATATTGTCGTTTTCCGCTATCCGTTCGATCCCTCGAAGAGCTACATCAAACGCGTGATCGCGATGGCCGGCGACCGCGTCCGCATCGATGGCGGGCAGGTGTATGTGAATGATCGGGCGCTCGATGAGGATTACGTTCCCCCGGCCTATACCGACTCCCGGTCGTACCGCGAAATCACCGTACCGGAACATCACTTCTTTGTGCTGGGCGACCATCGTTCCATGTCGAGTGACAGCCGTGATTTCGGCCCGGTCGACCAAAGCCTGATTTACGGCAAAGCCGTGTTCGGGTACTGGCCGATGGATAAGCTAGGAAGAGTGCGGTAGCGCAGTTGGATTCTTTTCCGGAGTTTCCTCCGGCGTTTTCGATCAGCAGATGGATCAGCGGATTTGATTCCACCAATCCACAGATTTCTTTTTAGAATCGTCGTTCCGCTCTTGGCCCCCGCGCTGTTAACTGATAAGATTCGTAAAATCCACTCACCGGAGCGAGAATGCAGGCTATCCTTGCGCTGGAGGACGGCAGAGTCTTCCGAGGCAAAGGCTACGGCGCCAAAGGCGAATGCTACGGCGAAGTCGTTTTTAATACTTCCATCACCGGCTATCAGGAAATTTTCACCGACCCCTCCTACTCGGGGCAGATTGTTGTCCTGACCAACCCGGAAATCGGCAACTACGGCACCAACCACGAAGACAACGAAGCCACGCGCCCTTGGATCGAAGGGCTGATCGTGCGCGAGTTTTCGCGCGTGAGCTCGAACTGGCGCTCGCAGCAGGTCGCCGAGGAATATCTCGAGCAGTTCAAAGTGCCGGTGCTGTCGGACATCGACACGCGGGCTCTGGTGCGGCATCTGCGCGATCACGGCGTGATGCGCGGCGTGGTCTCGACGATTGAGAGCGATGCCGACAAGCTGATTGCGAAGGCGCGGTCGATCCCGAAGATGGATGGAATGGATCTGGCCAAAGTGGTGAGCACCAAGGGTCCGTATGTCTGGGAGGTCGGCGAGCGCTCACACGAGCCGGTGGCCGTGGTTGGAGTGAAGGATGAGCCTCCGCGATTTCACGTGGTCGCCTACGACTTCGGCATCAAGCAGAATATTTTGCGCAAGCTGCGCGGCGAGGGCTGCAAGGTGACGGTGGTCCCGGCACAGACTCCGGCGGAAGATGTGCTGGCCTTGAAACCGGACGGAGTTTTTTTGTCGAATGGACCCGGCGATCCGGAACCCTGCACGTATGCTGTCGATTCGATTCGCAGGCTCATGGGGCGGCAGCCGATTTTCGGCATTTGCCTGGGGCATCAACTGACTGGAATCGCGCTCGGCGGAAAAACTTTCAAGCTGAAGTTTGGACACCACGGCGGGAATCATCCGGTGAAGCAGTTGAAGACCGGGAAGATCGAAATCACGGCGCACAACCACAATTTCGCCGTCGATCCGGACTCGCTGGCCGACAGCGAAGTCGAGTTGACACACATCGATCTGAACGATCAGACGCTCGAAGGCCTGCGGCATCGCAACCTGCCGCTGTTCAGCGTGCAGTATCATCCGGAAGCCGCGCCCGGCCCGCATGATTCGCATTATCTGTTCAAGGAGTTTACGAAGATGATGGAGGAGTGGAAAGGGTGAAGAAGTGAGGCTGGGCCGTCAAATTCTCTTGGCTGTTGTGACGCTAGGCGCTCTTTGTCAGGCGTGCAGTTTTGCTCCCGGTTATTTCCATCAATTGACCGCTATACGCGGGCGAGTCGTCGGTAAGGACCTAGGGTGGGTTGGATTTAGATGGCTTCGTCAGACCTATGGCGTCGACGATGCTACGTTGACGTTGTACGAGTATCGCTCGCCAGCCAAGGTCGAAGACTTAAAGAAGGTTGCGGTCATCAAGACAGACTCTCGTGGCGATTTCGATTTTGGCGAAACACCAAAGGGCCACTATTATCTCGAAATCAAGGTCAGGGGCTCTGATCGGATGGGTGGTTGGTTCGATGTCGAAATAACCGACTCGGTGAGAACCACAAAAAACGTCATGATCGACGTGTCGCCCATCGCGCCTGACTGCACGGGCGGACACGAATTTATCGAAACGAAATTTTAATGCCCAAACGCACTGACATCTCGAAGATCCTGATTCTCGGCTCCGGGCCCATCATTATTGGGCAGTCGGCGGAGTTTGATTATTCCGGCACGCAGGCCTGCAAGGCGCTCAAGGCCGAGGGCTTTGAAGTAGTGCTGGCCAACTCGAACCCGGCCACCATCATGACCGATCCGGAGTCGGCCGACCGCACTTATATTGAACCGCTCACGCTGGAGTATCTGGAAGAGATTATCCGCATCGAACGGGAAATGGCGCCGGGCGCGGGTTTTGCTGTACTGCCAACCGTGGGCGGACAGACCGCGCTGAATCTGGCGATCGAACTTTCCGACGGCGGCGTGCTGGAAAAGTACAACGCGATTCTAATTGGCGCGAACGTCGAGGCTATCAAGAAGGCGGAAGACCGTCTTTTCTTCAAAGATGCCATGCAGCGGATCGGGCTCGACGTGCCCAAGTCGGCGCTGGTCAACAACACGAAAGACGGGCTTGAGTTCGCGGGGAAGATCGGGTTCCCGGTGATCATCCGGCCCTCGTTTACGCTGGGCGGTTCGGGCGGGGGCATCGCTTACAACCGCGAAGAGATGGTGGAAGTGCTGTCGCGGGGACTCGATTTTTCTCCCGTGCACGAGGCGCTGATTGAAGAGTCGGTGCTGGGCTGGAAGGAATTTGAACTCGAGGTGATGCGCGACACCAAAGACAACGTCATCATCATCTGCTCGATTGAGAATTTCGATCCCATGGGCGTGCATACCGGCGATTCGATTACGGTCGCGCCCATCCAGACACTCACCGACCGCGAGTACCAGGCCATGCGCGATGCGTCGATTGCCGTGATCCGCGAAATTGGCGTCGATACCGGCGGATCGAACATTCAATTCGGCGTGAATCCCGAGACGGGGCGGATGGTGGTGATTGAGATGAACCCGCGCGTCTCGCGGTCGTCAGCACTGGCCTCGAAAGCCACCGGATTTCCGATCGCGAAGATTGCGGCGAAACTTGCCGTGGGATATACCCTCGACGAGATTCCCAACGACATCACGCGCAAGACTCCAGCGTGTTTCGAGCCGACTCTAGACTACGTCGTGGTGAAGATTCCGAAGTGGCAGTTCGAGAAATTTCCTGGCGCCGACGACACGCTGGGCCCGCAGATGAAATCCGTTGGCGAGGTCATGGCCATTGGACGCACGTTCAAGGAAGCGCTGATGAAGGGCATCCGCTCGCTCGATACCGGCAAGCGCGTGGGCGGAGAAAAAATCGAACCAAAGATTCTGACCAAGCGACTGGTCACACCGCATCCGGAGCGGCTTGCCTACGTGCAGTACGCGCTGCGCCAGGGACACACGGTGAAGCAGATCGCGAAGATGACCTCGATGGATCCGTGGTTTCTTTATCAGCTTAAGGAGATCAACGACCAGCAGTTGGAGTTGGAAAAGCATCCGATGGAGTCGATTCCGACCGAGGTGCTGCGCGAATCGAAGCGCATGGGATTCTCCGATGGACGATTGGCGGCAGTGTGGCGGTTGGATGGTCAAGAGAAAGTCCGGCACCTGCGCAAGAAGCATGGCGTGATGCCGGTCTACAAACGCGTCGACACTTGCGCGGCGGAATTCGAAAGCTTTACGCCGTATCTTTACTCGACCTACGAGGACGAGGACGAGGCAGCGCCGACCGAAAAGAAGAAAGTGATTATTCTCGGCAGCGGACCGAACCGCATCGGGCAGGGAATTGAATTCGACTACTGCTGTTGCCACGCGTCGTTCGCGCTGCGCGATGATGGCTACGAGACGATCATGATCAATTGCAATCCTGAAACGGTCTCGACCGATTACGACACCAGCGACCGGCTCTACTTCGAGCCGCTGACGTTTGAAGACGTATACGCGATCTACCAGCACGAGACGTCGAAAGGCGCGCCGGTCGGGGTCATCGTGCAATTTGGCGGGCAGACGCCGTTGAACCTGGCGCTGCCGCTGAAGGCTGCGGGCGTAAACATTATTGGCACGTCGCCGGAATCGATTGACCTTGCCGAGGACCGCAAGCACTTCAACAAGCTGCTGGAAGAGTTGCAGATTCCGCAGGCGCCCGGAGTGATGGCCACCTCGATTGAAGAAGCCGTTGAGGGCGCGGGGCGCATCGGATATCCCGTGCTGGTGCGGCCTTCGTATGTGCTCGGCGGGCGCGCCATGGTGATTGCCCATGACGAAGCAGCGATCGTTCGCTACATGAAAGAGGCGGTCGAATACTCGCACGACCGCCCGGTGTTGATCGATCATTTCCTTGAGGATGCGATTGAGGTTGACGTGGACGCTTTATCGGACGGCGAAGACGTCGTCATCGGCGGAATCATGCAGCACATCGAAGAGGCTGGGGTGCACTCCGGCGATTCGTCGTGTGTACTGCCGGCGGTGGATATTCCGCAGGCGCTGCTGGAGCGCATGCGCGACTACACCTTTAAGTTGGCGCGCGCGCTGAAAGTGGTGGGGCTGATGAACATTCAGTTCGCCATCCCGCGTGGAAACGGTCACGGCGCCGACGGGGACAAAGTCTACGTGCTCGAGGTGAACCCCCGAGCCTCGCGCACTGTGCCTTTCGTCTCGAAGGCGACGGGCGTACCGATGGCGAAAATTGCTGCCCGGCTCATGACCGGCCGCAAACTGCGCGAGTTTCTGCTGGAATTCATTGAGAGTCGCGCCGATCTCGATACTGGGAGCTACTACTACGTGAAGTCTCCGGTGTTTCCGTGGAATAAATTTCCCGGCGTCGACACCGTGCTAGGGCCGGAAATGAAATCGACCGGGGAAGTGATGGGAGTGGCCGACAATTTCGGAGAAGCGTTTGCCAAAGCCCAGTTAGCCGCCGGACAGAAGTTGCCAACGCAGGGAGCAGTCTTTATCAGTGTGACCGACCACGACAAGCGGCATGTGGCGCCGGTTGCGCGCAAGTTTGTGGACATGGGATTCAAACTTGTCGCGACGGCCGGTACCGCCGACGTGATTGAAGCAGCCGGCATGAACGTGGAGCGCGTTTACAAGGTAAAAGAGGGACGGCCTAACGTGGTCGACTTCATCAAAGGCCAGCGCATTCAACTGATCGTGAATACGCCGACGGGACTTGAGCCATGGTTCGACGAGAAAGCAATCCGGCGGGCGGCAGTGACGGCGCGCATTCCGACGATCACGACTTTAGCGGCCGCGCGAGCCGCGGCTGAGGGGATCGCGGCCTTGCAGCGCGGCGAGATCAATGTGAAGGCGCTGCAGCACTTGCACGCAGAGAGAAGCGCCGGAGTCCAGCGCTAGAAAATCATCCGGTTTCGGAGTTTATTCCCTTCTTGGCTGACCCGTGCTAGCATTCCGAACAAAAGCCGTGGTGATCTTGCTTGGGGAGGCTCGCGATGGCAGACGCTACAATTTCCGCTCCGGTTGGAGTTCCTGCCGGAAGCCGCAAAACAAAACTGGCCGCAACAGCCCTGGCATGGACCGGCATTATCGTGCTTGCCATCGGATTCGTCATCAAATATGTTCTGTTCTACTACCGCCACTACGATGCGGCGTCATTCGATCCCTATTGGCCGCGCCGGGGCTGGCTGTTCCTTCACATCAATGGCGGCACACTAGCCTTGCTGATGGGCCCCTGGCAGTTCTGGACCGGACTCCGTCAGAGAAATCTTGCAATTCATCGGTGGACTGGACGGCTGTTTCTGCTTGGAGTCGCGATGGGCGTCACTGGAGCAGTCGGTCTGTCGGCGACGACCACTTACGGTTGGGGCTTTGCCGTCGGGTTGATGGGGTTAGCTTCGGCATGGCTCGTCACTACGAGCATGGCGTATTACACGATACGAAAGGGTTTGGTCGCCCTCCACAAAGAATGGATGATTCGCGCTTACGTGGTCACGTTTGCTTTTGTGACGTTCCGCGTTTTGAGCGACTATGGCCCAACTTCACGCCTGCAGCCGGAGAACGACCGGAGCATGACTATCAGCTGGGCGTGTTGGGTGGTACCGCTAGCGATCACCGAAATGGTCTTTCAGATCAGACGAGTGCGAGCCGCAGTTGCCGCGCGGCAATCGCGATAGCGAACTGTTAAGCTTGAGCCATGTTCCTACACGGAATTTTTCCTCCCATTACCACTCCGTTTTATCCCGACGGCAACGTGTATTTCAAGAAACTCGAATCGAATGTGGAGCGCTATTCGCGCACGCCAGTGGCCGGAATTGTTGTGCTGGGCTCGACGGGCGAGGCGATCATGCTCTCCGATCAGGAGCGGCGCGACGTGTTCAAGGCGGCGCGCGCGGCTGCTGCGCCAAACAAAGTGTTGATCGCTGGCACCGGCATCGAGTCAGCCATTGAGACGCTGCGGCTGACCGAATACGCTGCCGAACTCGGCTACGATGTTGCCATGGTGCGCACGCCGCACTACTACAAGAAGCAGATGCAAACGGCGAACCTCCTGGCGTTTTACCGGACTGTGGCCGATCGCTCGCCTCTGCCCATCATCATTTACAACTTTCCGCAGGCTACCGGGTACGACATTCCCGCTGAGGTTGTGATCGAGTTGGCCGGACATCCGAACCTGATAGGCATCAAGGAATCGAGTGGCGACGTGGAAAAAGTGCGCAAGATGGTTGAAGGCACGCGCCACGTAAAGCGCAGCGCCACCGTCACCGAAACGTTCGACGCGGTTACGCCGCGGATGCTCGCGGCTGCCGCCAGCGGAGCCACCGCCGAGGGTGGGGAACTGGTGCAGGTGGGAGGAGTATCGGAGAGTTCGACCAGCAAGCCATCTTCGACGGCGGTTACAGTGGTAGGCAAGATGAAGACGCGGCAGAAAGAAGTTGGATTCCAGGTGCTGGTGGGGGCGGCGCACAAATTACAGCCATCGCTCGATGCCGGGGCGGTGGGGGCGATTCTGGCCTTTGCCTGTCCGGCGCCCACGGCTTGTTATGAGATCTATGCCGCATGGAAAGAAGGCGACGCTGAACTGGCGCGACTCAAGCAGGAACGAATAGCGCAAGCTGCGCAGCGAGTGGGCGATCTCGGGGTTCCCGGATTCAAGCACGGCATGGATTTCAACGGCTACTATGGCGGGCCAGCGCGGCTGCCGTTTCTTCCGCTGACGGGGGACTTGAAGGCCGAGATTGAGCGCTTGCTCGCAGACGTAAGGAACTAGAGGCCATTCTCAGTATTGAATTGCGGGAGAGCGCTTTCTGTGCTAAAAACCCTGCCAAATGACGAGCCGTAGCATACTCACCGTTGCTTGTTGCGTCGTCTTGTCTTTATCCCTCCCCGCCGTCAAGGATAAGAAGGATAAGGACAAGCCTGAGCCATCCATCGTGATGCTCTGGCCCGACCAGACCAATCCCACTCTCAAACTTACCTTTGAGAAGTTCACTCAACTCGGCGCCTACAACGGTCAATTGAGTTTGGAATCGCACGTCATGGTCGAAAACACCTCCGGGAAACGCATACCCCTGGCTTCGTTCACCGTTTACTTGTTGGACAAGGACAAGGTGCGAATTGGCAATGGCACATTAAACATTAGCGACCTAGATCCGGGCCAGCAGGCCAAGCTCGTCCTCCAAGTGGCTTCCCTGGGGGTTCCCGCGAGTTTGAGCCTGGTTGCCCTTAACGACGCTGCCGGCGTTCCGACCTCACTGAGGACAGTGCCTCTGAAGGTGATCTCAGTGCCGCCCGGAGCCACTCTGAAAGTGGACGGACGAGACCAGGGCTTTGCACCTGCAACCATTCGGTTGACCGTTGGCAGCCATACGCTGGCGTTCAGCAAAGAGGGTTATGCGTCCGGCAGTACTCCGGTTGATATCAAACCCGATGAGGCTCAGGGAGGAAGCATAACGTTTGAACTCGGGGGCCTTTCCCGCGACAACGTGGAGTTGCGGGATGGACAGGTACTGCAGGGCGATGTCCTCTCCTTGACGATGACGTCGGTCGTGGTGCGAGTTGATGGCAAGGACCAGACCTTCGACCGCAATCAAGTGCAAAAGATTATTCTGGTGGAGCGTGAAACGGTACAGCAGCCGGCGGTGGTCCAGCCGGTGCCGTCGCAGCCGAAATAGCAGACAGCGCGGGCGGGCGAATGATTGCCCGCTTCGGAAAGTGAATCATGCATCGACATCGACTTTTGCGCGTTTTATTCCTGACGCTTTTCTTCGTCGCCGCTGTCTACGCCAAAGATCCTCCTGCGCAAACCATTCTGTGGCCGGAGAGCGGGACGCCGGTTCTGCATTTCACCTTCGGGAAGTTCAAAGAGATCGGTGAGATGGGGAGCCAGCGAACCTACGTTACCGATACGATGGTGGAGAACGTCTGGAGCAAGCCGATCGGCAACGCGAACTTCTCGCTGTACCTGTACGACAAAAACAAAGTCCGCATAGCCGAGGCGGTAATCAACGTGAGTAATATCGCTGCGGGAGAAACGGTGAAATTCCAGACCACCGTCGCCTCCTCTGGACCGCCTGCCTCATTGTCGTTGGTGGCGAGATACTTGCCCAAGGAACTTGCGCCGCTTGCTCCCCCGCGGATGGTCTCGATCACCGTCAACACGGTGCCGCAGGGGGCATTGGCGAAACTGGATGGCGCGGAAGTTGGAACCACTCCCAAGATCGTGCAGGTCGCGGTGGGAAAGCACGTTCTGGAATTCAGCAAGGAAGGATTCAACCCAGGAAAGTTTCCGTTCGAGATGGGTCCCGACGACACTTCGGGTGGGAGTGTCAGCTTCGAGCTCGGAACATCGGAGCACGATACGATCGAACTTCGAGACGGGAGCGTATTGAGCGGCGACCTGGTGTCGGTGTCGGGCATGGAAATCGTCATCAAAGTCGGCGGCAGCGACCAGCAACTGAATCGTAACCAGGTGAAGCGCATTTTGCTGGTGGAGCGAGAGGCGCCCGCCCCGTCCAATCCGTGAAGCCCGCGAAGCGCTCGCGCCCCAGGCTTCCGGCCATCTCGGAGCAGATGAAGGCGTGGTGCGCGGCGCTGGCGGGGGAAACGTCCGAATGGCCGCAGGTCCGGACTCGCAGTTTCTTCGGGTTCACGGCTCTTTACCGCAAGGAAGCCATGTTTGCCGTCTTGCCCCGGACTCGCGGGATGGAGACGGCGAACTCGCTGGCGTTCCGCATCGACGCGCCGACGGCGAAGGTCCGCGTCCGTCTTGAGCACGATCCCCGCACCGGATGGGCCGAGATCAAGAAGGCGCGCTGGTTCACCTTCGAACTATCCTCCGATGCCGACCTGCACGATGCTCTCGACTGGCTGAGGCAGGCGCATGAGGCGGCGGGCAAGAATCGACAAGCCAGCTAGTTGCAAATAGTTGTGATTAGGATCACAGCGGAGTATACTTTCTTCGAACGAACGTTCGAATGTCCCGCTGCAATCTTATGGGGAGTCCCTCCACGGCAACCCGAGTGACCGCCCGCCGGTACCCCGGCGCAGCTGCGCCAGCCTCGCGCTATGACCGGCGCTTGGCCGAGATCCTCGCGCACGCTACCGAAGTCTTTTGCAAGAAGGGATATGAAGGCGCTTCGATGCGCGACCTTTCGCGCGAGAGTGGCATGTCGCTGGCGGGACTTTACTATTACTTCGAGTCCAAAGAGCGGCTGCTATATCTGATCCAGAAGCACACGTTCACAACCATTGTGCAGCGGTTGAAAGCGCGACTGGAAGGCGTGACCGACCCCGAGGAGCGCATCCGGATTTTCATTCTCAATCACCTGGAATATTTTCTGGCCAATCAGGCGGCGATGAAGGTTCTGTCGCACGAGGCCGACGCGCTGAAGAATGGTTTTGCCGCCGAGGTGGCGGCCATCAAGCGGGAGTACTACCGGATTTGTGTTGGCCTGCTCGACGACTTGAAGGCGGACTGCGGTCTGCAGTTTTCCACGCGCATTGCCGTGCTCAGCCTGTTTGGCATGATGAACTGGATTTACACCTGGCACAACCCGCGCGTGGACGCGGATGCGGCGTCGCTGGCGCGAGAGATGGGCGATGTTTTTCTGTGCGGCGTGATGGCGGGAGTGAAGAAGAGCAGGGACGGGCGTTGACTCGATAGTGCTTTTAGAGATCGGCGACAGCAGATTCCTCCCCTTCGGGTCGGAATGACAAACTTTACTTAGACGCAAGGAGACGGAAACATGGCAACGACAGTGCAGTCCACGACCGGCGAAACCGCCAGGCAGTTGGTCAACTACCGCACCGATGGCGGAGTCGCGGTGATCGAGATGTACGATCCACCGGCGAATACCTATACCTACGAAATGAACCAGCAACTGGATGAAGCGATCCTCAAGGCGCGGATGGACAACGACGTTTACGTGATCGTCATGACCGGGGCGGGCGACAAGTTTTTTTCTGCGGGCGCGAACATCAAGATGCTGTGCAGCGTTGATCCCACGTTCAAATATTATTTCTGCCTGCACGCCAATGAGATGCTGCTGCGCCTGGAGCATACACCGAAACTCGTGATCGCTGCGATTAACGGTCACTGTGTGGGCGGAGGACTGGAAATCGCGATGGCGGCCGATCTCCGCATCGCGCGCAAGGATGCCGGGAAGATTGGCCTGCCGGAAGTAAACCTCGGCGTACTTCCTGGCACCGGCGGAACGCAACGGCTTTCGCGCATGGTCGGGAAGAGCAAAGCAATCGAACTGATGGTGACGGGCAATACGTTCTCGTTCGAAGAGGCGCAGGAGTTGGGCATCGTCAACGATGTGTTCGAGCGTGACGGCTTCATGGAGAACATCATGGAGTATGCAAAGCAATTCTGCCCGCCCAACAAGGCGTCGAAAGCCGTGGGACGAATTAAGCGCGCGGTGCAGACCGGATGGGAGATTCCGATGGAGTCGGCTCTGGCCGTCGAGCGCGAGAACCAGCAGTTGCTATTCCAGAGCGAAGATGCGAAGGAAGGCCTGGCGGCGTACGTGGAGAAGCGGCCGGCGGTGTTCAAGGCGAAATGAAATTGCTTTTCATCGCAGTGCTGATGTTCGGTTCGGTGACGAGCGTTAGTGCGCAGTCAACCGGAGATGTTCACCTCTGGATACCCGTTGACCTGAAGTGGAGTCGCATTCCAGGAGCGCCTCGGAACGTACACAGGAGAACCGCAGCGGCCACCGTGCTGTATTTCGGAAAGAACGGTGAGTTCGTGCGGGATGAGTGCTGGCTGATCCGAGACGGCGATTCCATCTCGATTAGCGACGGCGACCCCCATAACCAGTATGTTGGGACGAAGAGCGAGCCAGGCGCGGATGGCGCGGAGATCACGTATCGCCTCGTACGGCGGACAGTGGAGAGGTCTGGGGAAGTTCTACCTGGCCCGAAAACCTCTGAATTTGCGAGTTCGAAGGCCAACTCGGGGTTGGCTATGGGGGGGCGGTTTTTCCGGCACGCGAGGCTGGCGAACGGAAGCGGATATGTGCAGATCTATGGCGCGCTCGCTAAGCAATATGCACACGAGTAGGAGACGTTTATGCCGGGAAAAGTAGCGAAAATCGGAACTTTCAGCGACTGGATCGGTCTGTTCAACGACTGGCGCAAAGACATTGGCGTGAACACGGCGGACATCGACGCCTTTCACTTCGACACGCTGTATGGCGCGATCGATACCGACGAGATCGAGTTCGGTTCCTACAAAGGCCGGCGCAAATGGGAGAACCTGCGGCAGATTCCTACGCAGCAGATGCGCGACGCTCTCATGAACATGATCGTCTACCAGGGCGATACGGAATTCGCCAGCGTCGAGCAGCAGCGCAACCTGCTGGCGAACGCGCCCACCGAGTGGGATCGTCGTGCGATTACTCGCGTCATGATTGAAGAGATGCGCCATGGCTGGCAGATGTGTGCGCTGCTGGTCGACCACTTTGGCTACTCCGGCAAGGTTGAGGCGCAGAAAATGCTGGAGCGGCGCGCGTTTGAGAACAAGCGATTGCTGGGCGCCTTCAATGTCGACGTCGACAACTGGATGGACTTTTTCACCTATACCGACTTCGTCGACCGCGACGGCAAGTTTCAGTTGCAGATGCTGAAATACTCGGCGTTTGCTCCGCTAGGACGGTCGATGTCGTACATGCTGCGCGAAGAGGCGTTCCACATGGGTACGGGCAACGACGGGCTGCGGCGCATAGTGGAGGCGGGAGTGGTCCCGGCGTGGCTGATTCAGAAATATCTGAACAAGTGGATTTCGAGTTCCTATGATCTGTTCGGCACCGATCATTCCTCGTCGGCGCACTGGGCGTATGTGTGGGGCGTCAAGGGCCGCTACGACGAGCCCAAGAACGACAAGGCGCCGGATCTCGACGACCTGAACGACTATAACCGCAACCTATATCGCGACGAAGTGGCGGGCCTGATTGAGCGCTTCAACAGCGCGCTGAAGTCGGGCGAGCCCAAGCTGTATGCGCCGCACATCCGGTTCAATCGCGCGATTGGGAAGTGGACTGGACAGAACTTCCACGCGCAGACGGGCGAATTGCTGGAGGATCGGGCCTACGAAGAGCATCTGAAAGACTACATGCCGTCAGCGGCCGACAAGAAATTGCTGCTCGACATCATCAGCAACGAGAAGAAATGGATTGTGGAAAAAGCCGGGGCGCGTGATCCGCTCTCCACCATTGGCGAAGTGCGGAAGTCGGCGATCAACCTGTAGGGAAGAAGTCGTTTCACCACGGAGAACACTCAGGACGCAGAGGGGAATATGGGATCTTCATCCGCGGCATCCCATCTCAGACGGCTCATGGTCGAGATTGCGTCGCCGGTTGCGCGCGTCGCGTTACAGCGCCCGCCTTTGAACGTCATCGATATCCCCATGATGACGGAGCTGGCGCAGTCGCTGGCGGAGATCGAGGCGCGACCGGACGTGTCGGTGATCGTCCTCAGCGGAGAAGGCAAAGCGTTCTCGGCGGGCGTCGACGTGGCCGCACACACTGCCGACAAGGTCGAGGAGATGTTGACCAAGTTCCACGCGGTGATCCGCGCGATCGTCGCGACGAGGAAAGTGACGGTCGCCGCGGTGCACGGGCACTGTCTCGGAGGGGGCGCGGAACTGGCGATGGTTTGCGACATCGTCTACACCACGGCATCGGCGCGGTGGGGATTTCCGGAGATTGAGCTGGGTTGCTATCCGCCGGTGGCTTGCACTGCGCTGGCCGCTCTTGTGGGACAGAAGCGCGCGGCGGAACTGATTCTCACAGGACGCACAATCGGCGGCATAGAGGCCGCCGAGGTCGGCCTGGCCAGTCGTGCTGTGGCCGAGAGTGATCTGGCCGCCGCAGTCGACGAAGCGATCGAGCATTTGCGAAAGCTCAGTCCTGCGGCCTTGGCGTTGGCCAAGAAAGCGTCGTATGCCTGGGACTCGATGCACTTCGACAAGGGGCTGGCCCGCGCCGAGCGCATCTATTTCGACGAACTGATGAAGACGTCCGACGCGCACGAAGGCATTCGCGCTTTTATGGAGAAGCGCGAGCCGAAGTGGACGGGGAAGTAACGCTGCGAATGCGCCAAAGATGAACTACGAAATTACTCCCGAAGAAGTGAAGAGCAAGCTGGATGCGGGTGAATCCTTCACGCTGCTCGATGTGCGCGAACCTTGGGAGTTTGAAGCTGCCCGCATCGATGGCGCGAAGTTGATGCCCATGGGCGACGTGCCTTCGCGGGCGCATCAGGAACTCGACCCGGACCATCACATCGTGGTGGTTTGCCATCACGGCGTGCGCTCGATGAATGTGACACTGTGGCTGCGGCAGCAGGGATTTGACAAGGCGCAGTCGATGCGCGGCGGGATTGATGCATGGTCGCGTCGCGTGGACGCGAAAGTCGCGATGTACTGAAGAAAGCTGTCAGCCTTCAGCTAGCAGCTTTCAGTGAGAGCTTTTAGCCGGCGCCCAATCGCTGCGACTGGCGCGCAGCGGACCTGCCTCCTCCAAGCGTGGCACGCCAACGGCACCTGATAGAATGTCGCCGTAACTTAAGGCCGACTGACGATCCCCTTGATCACCGATTGCCACATTCACATCCAGCCGATGGAAATGCTCAAGCCCCACGCGCTGGAGCTAATGAAAAAGAAGCGGCCGAACTTCGAGCAGATTGTGGAGTTCTGCCGTTCGCCCAAGGCCTTTCTCAAGTTCCTCGACGCCAGCGGTATCGACCGCGCCATGCTCATCAACTATGTGGCGCCGGAAGTGATTGGCTTTACCAGCGGAGTGAATCAATATGTGGCCGACTATGTGAAGGAAGATCCCCGGCGCTTGCTGTCGTGCGGCAGCCTGCACCCCAGGCACACCACGAATGTGCTGGCAGATGTGGAGCAGATTCTGCGGCTGGGGCTGAAGATGATCAAGATTCATCCGCCGCACCAGTTGCTGTTTCCCAATGACTACCTGAGCGGCGTCAAGGAGCTGGAGATCATCTATCGCGCTGCGGAAGCCAATACCGTGCCGGTAATGTTCCACACGGGGACATCGATTTTTCCTGGCGCGCGCAATAAGTATGGCGATCCGATTTATGTCGACGATGTTGCGGTGGATTTTCCCAAGCTGAAGATTCTGCTGGCGCATGGCGGACGGCCACTGTGGATGCAGACCGCATTTTTTCTGGTGCGGCGGCATCCTAACGTTTATCTCGACATCAGTGGCATCCCGCCCAAGACGCTGCTGAAATATTTTCCGCGCCTCGAAGAGATCGCGCACAAGACCCTGTTCGGCACCGACTGGCCCGGGCCGGGCGTGCCCGACATAAAGAAAAATCTGGACGAATTCCGGGCGCTTCCGCTCAGCGAGGCGGTTCAGCAGCAGATCCTGAGCAAGACTGCGCTGTCGATTTGGCCGGCGATGTGACCCTGAACACAAAAGGCATCAACCACGAAGGGCACGAAGTATCACGAAGGTCTCGATTTGAAATGTGTTTCCTTCGTGTTACTTCGTGCCCTTCGTGGCAAAGGTTCTCCGACTGACGCGCTAAGGGATTCATGAAGTTGGAAACTGGAGGCGTTTCAGGTATAAAAAAGAGTTGCGTTCTCCGCGTTCCCTCGCGCGGTTCGGCAACGAAAAATCCTACGAATCGAAGCGAGAGAGCCATGTCGAGCGTGACCAATACTCATGCCCCCAAGGGACTTGAGGGCGTTGTTGCCACGACTTCCAAGATCTGTTACATCGATGGGGATCGCGGCGTTTTGGCCTATCGCGGCATCGACATTCACGAACTGGCGCATCAGTCGAATTTTGAAGAGACCTGCTACCTGTTGTGGTTCGGAAAGCTGCCCACTCGCCGTGAGTTGCGCGAGTTGCACGAGCGCCTGGCCGAGGAGCGCAAGCTGGATGCGTCCATCATTACACTGTTGCGCAATGCTCCGCGCCATGCCCTGCCCATGGATGTGCTGCGCACCGCGGTCTCCGCGTTGTCGTTCTACGATCCGCAAGAGAAAAACAACGACAGACAAGCCAATCTGGACAAGGCGATTCGCATCACCTCACAGATCGCTATGATCGTGGCGGCGTATGACCGCATCCGCAAGGGACATCCCGTGGTCGAGCCCGACCGCTCGCTCTCGCATGCCGCAAATTTTCTGCTCATGCTGAATGGCAAGCCGCCGTCACCGACGGCGGAGCGCGCGCTCGACATCGCGTTGATCCTGCATGCGGACCACGAACTCAATGCCTCGACCTTCGCCGCACGAGTCACGGCTGCGACCTTGTCGGATATGCATTCGGCAATCACTTCGGCCATCGGCGCCCTGAAAGGACCGCTGCACGGCGGGGCCAACGAGGCCGTGTTCCTGATTCTCGAAGCGATTGACGCCTCCGGAGCGGATCCGATCGATTATGTCAAGGGCATGCTGGCGCAAAAGAAAAAAATTCCCGGCTTTGGGCATCGTGTCTATCACACCGAAGACCCGCGGGCCACGCATTTGCGGGCCATGTCGCGCGACCTCGGCAATTCCAGCGGGCATGCCAAGTGGTTTGAAATCTCGCACAAAATTGAAGCGTTCGTGAAGGCCGACAAAAAGCTGAACGCCAACGTGGATTTTTACTCGGCTTCTACGTATCACACGCTGGGCATCGACGTCGATCTGTTCACACCTATCTTCGCGGTATCGCGCGTGAGCGGCTGGGCCGCGCATGTGATGGAGCAGTTCGACGACAACCGGCTCATCCGCCCGCGCGCCGAGTACCTGGGTCCGGGATACCCCAACCCCTACGTCGCCATCGACCAACGGTAGCGTGTGTCAGGGGCGAGAACGGAATTTGGTCCTGCATGAAGGTCCGCGATATCATAAGAATGTTGGAGCAGGACGGGTGGGTTCTGAAGAGAACAAAAGGGAGTCACCGGCAATACAAGCACCCATCCAAGCTAGGACGTGTAACGCTGCCGGGTCATCCGAACGATGATCTCCCACCCGGGACGTTAAACAGCGTTCTAAAGCAGGCAGGCCTGAAATGATGAACTACGTTGTTGTGTACGAGAAGTCGTCTACAGGATGGGGGGCGTACGTGCCCGATTTGCCCGGAGTCGTGACCACAGGCCGGAGCAAAGAAGAGACGCAACGACTTATCCGTGAGGCGATAGAGTTCCACTTGGAAGGCCTGCGTGAAGACGATCTCCCCATCCCTCAGCCGAGTGCCTCCACCGAGATAGTTACTGTTTTGTGATTCGGTGGGCTTTTTGATCTTTCGAATCCTGCACAGTCTGCTCCCATCTGCCGGTTCTTATCGAAGAGACGTTGCTCAGCAATATCACTCTCGCCATCATCCGCATCTCCGCCCACAATACGTAGCAAACCACCGTCTCTACAACTCCCAATGTAGAATAGAAGCGGGTTCTGTATGCATCGCATTTACCTCGACAACAACGCCACCACCCCCGTGTTGCCTGAAGTGTTTGAGGCCATGAAGCCGTATTTTGGCGAGCAGTTTGGAAACGCGTCGTCCATTCACCACCATGGGCAGCAGACGCGGGCCGCGGTGGAGGACGCGCGCGAATCGGTGGCCGCGCTGCTGGGCTGTCGCGCCTCGGAGATTGTTTTTACCAGCGGCGGCACGGAGGCGGACAACCTGGCCATCGCCGGCCTGGTTGGCGCGGGCGACCACGTCATCACGTCGCGCATTGAGCACCATGCGGTGCTGCAGGCGTGCAAACATCTGGAAGAGATTGGCGCGGACGTGACCGTCCTGCCGGTGGACGGCCGCTGCCTGGTCGATCCTGAAGACGTCCGCCGCGCGCTGCGCCCCAACTCGAAGCTGATCTCGGTGATGATGGCGAACAATGAAACGGGAGTGCTACAGCCGGTGGAAGCAATTGGCCGCATTGCGGCCGAGGCTGGAGTTTGTTTTCATACCGACGCGGTACAGGCCGCCGGCAAAGTTGAGATTGATGTGAGACGCATCGGTTGTGATGCGCTCTCGATTTCTGGACACAAGATTCACGCGCCCCAGGGCGTGGGAGCACTGTGCGTCCGCAAGGGACTGCGCTTGCAGCCGCTATTTTACGGAGGCCGGCACGAGCGTTCGCGCCGCGCGGGCACGGAAAATGTCCCGGGAATTGTGGGTCTGGGCAAGGCCGCACAGATGGCGAAGGAGGCCCTGGATCGGGGCGACGACAAGAAGATGGCCGCCATGCGCGACCGCTTGCAGCAGGGAATCCTGGCGCAGGTCGAGGATGCTGCGGTGAATGGCGACGGCGCGGCGCGCGTGCCCAACACATGCAATATTCACTTCGACCACATCGATGGCGAAGCGATGGTGATTGCGCTCGATTTGAAGGGGGTTGCGGTATCGACCGGCGCGGCCTGCTCCTCGGGCGCGATTGAACCGTCGCATGTGCTGGTGGCGATGGGCCTGCGGCCAGACCAGGCGCGCGCGAGTATTCGCTTCAGCCTGGGCAAACAGACCGTTGCGGACGATATTGATATCGCGCTCGCGCTCGTGCCGGAAACAGTGGCGCGGCTGCGAGAGTTGAGCCCGACGTACAGCAAGTAGCTCGGGACGGATTCGGAAAGATCTGAATATGCCTACAGGCTACAGAGCTCTCATATTTGTGTCGGTTGCTTTGCTGGGGATGAGGCTCTGTGCGCTGACCAACGGATCGTTCTCGGCTCAGACTTTGGCAACCCCTCCGTTCTATCGGACCAGCTTTGATTGCGCAAAGGCGCAAGGGCAATCTATTGAAGAGGCAATCTGCAAGAACGAGCAGTTGGCCAGGCTTGACGTGGAGATGACCCAGGCGTACAAGGAGCGGCTGAACTCGGTTGCCGAGTCTGAGCGGGAGCAGGTGATCGCAAGCCAAAGAAGATGGCTCGCAATCCGCAATGCCCACAACGTCAATCCCTATCACGGTGATCCGCCCGGAGAACTAGCCGATCTATCGGATTTCTATGGAGAACGCATAGCGGCCCTTCGATCCAGCAATCCGGCGTTGCTGAAAACCGGAGTTCCGGAGGAATACGCGTGGCTTCGGGCGATTACGCCAGAGGGATTTTCGAAGGAGGAGTTTTCGATCGGCAGGGCCTACGCAGGTTGTGATGATCCCTGCCAGAAAAACCCTGCGCTGTATAGGTGGATCTCGATCGGCGGTAGCGGCATTGGAGAGGAACCCGGAGATGTTGACACTCCCTACGACGAGCTTGCGAAGAAGCTGGTTTCCGAAGGCTGGAGCAAATGCCGAGAAGCGAGCGACTCCGGCAAGCCCCTCATCGAGTACTTCACGAAGGGAAGCAAAATGGCCTTGGTGAGCCGCTACTATTCAATGGGTGTGGGCAACGGAATCGGTGTGGGCATCACCATTTCAGATCCATTGCCGCAGAGTCCTCCCAAGGCTCCGCCGAATCCTGTTGTAACGGTCACGCCGGAGTGGCAAACATATTCAAACCCAGAGCTGGGTTTGAGTTTGAAGTATCCTCCGGGCTGGAAAGCGCGAAGTATGGCGCCAGCCAGCGACAAGTACACCATCTTTCAGGCGCCGGATTTCTCGAGTTTTCGCATTACGACCACGCCAAAAGGAACATCGTTTGCTCAACCATCAAGCTTCGATGGCCAAGATTCGGCGCTAAAATGCTTTCCGGCAGGCTACTTGGTTTCGGGTTTCCCTGCGAAACTGTGTGTTCTGGAGGGCGAACAGGTCAGCGAAGGCACTTGTGATAGGTATGTGCAATTCGTTAGCGTTGAAGCAGAGAAATATCAGTTGCGCTTTGACCCTGGGGCCAGCTATCCCGACAGTGACAACCGATATCGGCTGACGGACCTTTACGAAAAGATCCTAAGCACAATTCAGATTAGGTAAGCAGGGCGTATGCAGGCTTCGAATACGATCGCCGTAGCGATGTCGGGCGGTGTGGACTCTTCCACCGTCGCGGCCATGCTGCGCGCCGAGGGACACAACGTCATCGGGCTGACCATGCAGCTCTGGAACCAGCGCCGCTTGTCTGGGCGCGAGGGCATGCCCGAGTCGGTGCAGGGACGCTGCTGTTCGCTCGACGACGTTTACGACGCCCGCCGCGTGGCCCAGCAGATCGGCATCCCGTATTACGTGGTGAATCACGAGGAGCGCTTCGAGCGCGACGTGATTCGTCCATTTGTTGAAGAATATGTTTCGGGGCGAACGCCCATCCCCTGCAGTCTGTGCAACAATCACTTGAAGTTTGATCAGCTACTGATTGTGGCGCAACAGATTGGGGCCGACCGGGTAGCCACCGGACACTACGCCCGAGTAGCCTTCGACGAGGCCCGAGGGAAGTTAAACAAGAAAAGATGGCTGCTGAAGCGTCCTGCCGACGCGAGCAAGGACCAGACGTATTTTCTGTTTGGCTTGACGCAGGAGCAGCTGAGCCGCACGATCTTTCCGCTGGGCGACATGACCAAGCCGGAAGTTCGCGAACTAGCGCGCCAGCACGGGCTCGCGCTCGCGGAGAAGCCGGACTCGCAGGAGATTTGCTTCGTCCCCGGTGGCGACTACAAGCGCTTCATCGACGCCTATCTATCTGAGCAGGGTGAGGCCCTGCCCGACACCGCCGGCGAACTCGTGACCACGAACGGCGAAGTTCTCGGCGAACATGGCGGCATTCACAACTTCACCGTCGGCCAGCGCAAGGGACTCGGCGTGGCCACGGGATCGCCGCTCTACGTGATCCAGATCAGCGGGGCGTCGAAGCAGGTGATTGTCGGAGGAGAAGACCATCTCTACTCCCGCACCCTGCGCGCCCGCCGCATTAATCTGATCGCGGTCGACGATCTGCGCGAACCGATGCGCGTGGCCGTGAAGATTCGCCATCGCCATGAGCCGGCTGCGGCCGTGATTGAGAGAACCGGCGACGACGAAATCCTCGCCAGCTTCGATGAGCCGCAACGCGCCATTACGCCAGGCCAGGCTGCGGTTTTCTATGACGGGGACGTTGTAGTCGGCGGCGGCTGGATCGCGTAAGCGCCGGAGGTCGCCCTCCAGCCTCGTGAGTTTCTTTTTGGGAATCCACTTCGAGATCCGCAGGTGTTTGTGAGCGCAGTCACTGTGCGCGACGAATGGTTAGGTCACGATCTAGCGACGTCAAGCATAGTTGACCCTTAGAAGAGTGCAACTGCGACGTAACACCAAGGAGTGCTCGATGATTCCCAACCTAGCTCTAATTATCAGCGTCTACATAGTCTATCGACTGATCGAAACGACCACGGCAGCCGTCCAGCGGAACAAGAATTCCGGAATCGCGCTGGGGGTTTTGGCGGGTATTTGTGCCATCATTGTTTTCGGGCTTGTCTCGGACATCATGAATGCTGCTAGTCACACCAGTTCTGGGCTTTCAATCCCTTAGTCAACGTGTTCCCGAAACGTACGCCGCCCTGAGTCGCCGAATATAATCGCCCGCATGGCATCTGCAAATCCTGCACCTCCCCTTCCTCCAATTCCAGCGTCCGCGCCGCCGCAGTCGTTCTGGATGCGCCAATCCGGCCCGCTCAAGCAGGGAATTAAGACCGGGCTCGCAGGCACGATCACCTACGCGATCTACGCCGGATTTCATCTGCCGCAGGGATACTGGGCCGTGTTCACGGCGCTGGTCGTCACTCAGGTAACTCTGGGTGCTTCGTGGAAGCCGGCCCTCTACCGCACCATCGGCTCAACCTCAGGAGCGCTGGCGGCCATGCTCCTGTTCATGGTACTCGGGCCGGGTACGGTTCGCGTCGGCGTCATGTTGTTCGTACTGGCGAGCCTGTTCGGGGCGCTCACCGTGCGACATCCCAGCTTCAGCGCGGCAGGATTCACCGCGGCCATCGTCCTGGTATTGGGTCGGATCGAAGGCACGCCTTTCCACATAGGCTGGCTGCGCGTTCTCTACACGCTGCTGGGGTCGTTCGTCGCCTTCGTTGTGGGCGCGCTGATCTGGCCGGTGCACGCGCGGGTCGGGTTGCGCTACAAAATTGCCAGCATTCTGGACGGTGCTGGAACTCTGTATCGCGCGGTCACCGCGGCCGCCTTGCAGGGAGTCGACAACGAGCAGCAAGTTCGCCAGCTCGACCGCCAGTTGCACGATCTGCGCCGCGGGATCACTCAGCAGATGGACGAAGCCAAGAGCGAGCTGGCCTTTTCGCGATTCAACCAGGGAGCTTACCAGGCATTTGTGGATGAGGCTGATCAGGTCCGCCGGCGCTTGACCGCGATGGCCGAAGACAGCTCGCTTTACGTACATGCGCAGCTGGAGCCGGGGCTGGTTCCGTCTCTGCCTGCGCTGGTGGAGAAGACCGCGCAAACCTTCGCCGCGCTGGCGGGAGCGGTTCGCAATTCTGGTCAGGCCGTGAACTCCGCGGAACTCGAAGCAGCGGTCGTCGCCCTCAACGCCGACCTGGCCAAGCTCCGCGAGCAGCGCGCCACCAGCCCCTTTGCGCTGGATCGCATGCTGCCCTTCTGGGCGTTGGTGTTTAATTTGAGGGAAGTGGCGCAGGACTTGAAGCAGATGGAATCCGTTCTGCTTCAAATGGCCTGACGCAGGCACCCAGCCATCGCGCAAATCGGCAAGCCGACGATTGCCCGCACATAGCCGACGGCGCCTATTGCGCCGCGGCGGGGGCGGTTCGGTAGATGGTGGTGTGGGCAGGGATCAAGGCTCCAGGCTCCGACCGCAGCCCCACTCGGAGCGCCAATCACGAGGCCCACGAGGGCGGTGATTCCGCGCGAGGTCCCTCCCAGGAAACCGTGGCTCGATCCCGCGGCAGCGCCAATGCCAGCCCCGATGGCTGCTCCGATCACAAGCCCGATCACGGCATGCGCGCCGCGCTTGGCTCCCGAAGAAGTCGAGACGCGAACGACGTCTCCGCGCTTTAGCGACACATCAGATCCCTGTTCCTTCAGGGAGAGCAACTCATCGGTGACGGCGACAAATTGTCCGTTATGGCTCTTCATGTTGGATTCGACCACTTCGATTCCCTGGCCGGCCTTCAGGCCATTCAGATCGGACCACGATCCCTTCTGCGTTTGAGCGACGAGCACGGCGGGAATCCCGAGGAAAAGCACCAGAGTTGCCAGGGCCCTTGGCATAGCGACCTCCTTGGTGTCCTGCGACTGCGAGTGTGTTCCTGAATTTATCCTTAATGCCAGTGCGCAACCCTATGCTGGGCGCTATCTGTTGTCAAGCTCAGATTGCCCTGAGGCTCGTTCTGTTGCCAACGAGGGTGACTTGCCATTTCTTGCGCGGAGGGAACATAAGAAGGAGGAGCCTGCGAGTTTCAATTTTTCTTCCAGCCGGGCCGTGCAGTCGCACTCGCCACAGGACCAGGGCTCAGTGCCGTTCTCGTCGCGGCATTTGCGGCGGTCGTGCGCATCCTGCACGCGCGTCAATTCGAAGTACTGCTCCCAGTAGGGCTGCTCTTCCTGCAGGGGAGTGGGGCAGTAGCAGACTTCCACCCAGCGCGCGGTCTCGTCCTCGCAGAGGCGTGCCTCCTGCATGTTCCGCAGATATTCGCCTTCAGCGATGGATCCGTGGCCGAGCGTCTCCTGCTCGATGGCTTGGAGCAGAGCGGCTTCACGGCCGGGCTTCACGCGGGCTCGAACCAGATAACGCATGGAATAAATGAAGATGAGAAAGGAGCCGGGACGAATCAATTGCTGATTGTTTGATTGTTGATTTCTGATTAAACAGTGCTCAATCTAGACGACAGTCTTTCAATCGGCAATCAAAAATCAGCAAGCAACAATGCCTTTCAGATGAACATCTCGTCCTGTGGCACCGGGCGACGCTCTTCGCGGCTGCCGCCGTTTCTGCGGCCTCGGTTTCCAAACAGAAACTCCAGGCCAACCGTGAGTCCCTGGATCAACCCTGAAAGCTGGCGCACCGGCGAGATCACGGTGTTGTGCACCATGTCGGAGGTTTGCTCCACCCGATCGAGCGTTCGGGTCAGCAACTCGTCGGCGCGGATGATCTGCAGACGGCCGCGGTCCACCGCGTCTTTTACGGTCGCGTCCATGCGCTCCAGTTGATCGCGCAGCACGGTGGTCGACTCCTGCAGGTTTTCGGCGATGACTTCCAGCTTGGGACGAATGTCCGTCATCAATGTCTCGGCCTGCGAGATGGTAGGTAGGACTTTGGTTTTCACTTCCGCCGCCATGCTCTCCATGAGCATGGTGCTCTTGCGCATGGCCAGGTACATCGCCAGCAGAATGCCTGCTTGCAACATGACCGCCAACCCGGTCAGGAGGATAAACACAGGAGTCAGTTTGTCCATAAGCGTGCTCCGGCGAATTCCGTGTGCCGGCCATCCGTGTTCTGGCCGATCTATGTTCTGGCCAATCTATGAGCGTCCCCCGAAAAAGGGGGACCCGGCGCGGCAATGCCTTACAGATTCTTGGGCGCGCCGGTTTCCGTCGTAGCTTCGTGATAGGCCTGACGACCCGCCTCGTAGGCGGCGCGGAACTGTTCTTTTTGCTGGGAGACCACATCGCGGCCGCGGTCCGCCCACTGCGCCGCCTGCTCGCGCGCTTCACGCGCACGATTGCGAACATAGTCGCGGCCTTCTTCGGCGCGCGCGCGCAGCACTTCGCGCGTCTCACTGCCCGAACGGGGCGCATATAGCACTCCCGCCAGTGCTCCTAAACCCAGTCCTGCCAGAAACCACACGAAACTATTGCTGTCATGATCCGCCATAGCGATGCCTCCGAGAAAAGTGCCTCACTCGGATGTTACATCCTCCGTCAGGCAAATACAATTGCGGGGGAACCTGTAGAATGCGGGACTGCGTGGGGCTAGCGACCGTCCGTCATCGACGCGGTCAATCTCCAAAGAAAGTGCGATGTTCGAAGAACCTGCGAGCCGCTTACTTCGGCTGGGCTGGCGGATTCGCGGGAGATTGCGCTGGAGCGGGCTGCGTCTTGACCGGTTGCGTCTTCAGTCCTTGCAACACCGAGGTCGGGCCGCTATGCCGGGCCGCGTAGACCGAGAGCGTGATGGAAGTGATCATGAACGCCACGGCCGACCAGGTGGTGGCCCTGGACAGCGCACTGGCCGCGCCCCGCGGACCGAACGCCGTCTGGCTCCCTTGTCCGCCAAAGGCCGCGGAAATGTCCCCGCTCTTGCCGCTCTGCAGCAAAACCACAATGATAATGAAGAAACAGACCAGAATGTGAATGGTAGTGATGAAGTAAATCATAAGTTTGGAATTTTCCTAAAGTGCCGACGATACTCTGGAGCAGCGCTACACCGGCCGAAGATGCTCGACCCAGACGCACAGAATTCATGGTGCGGAAGGGGGGATTTGAACTACTCCATCACGTTGATAACACGTAACTTATTGATTTTGCATCCGGCCTAACGGCCCAAATGCCCCACAATCTCGCTTCCATTGTACGTTTATTGTACGGCGAACCGAGCAGAAGAGAAAACCGCGCCGAAACACTTTCTCTCAATCCTGCCAGCAACAGTTTGACATCCGCCCCTCCTATCGGTCAAGGCCACCGTTCGCGAATGTCTGAAATGGTGAGCGTGCTTCGAAGCCCGTTTCCTGATCTCGCAGTTGATCTGGTGCCCCGCGAGGTCGTGGCTCGATCGATTACTTCCTGTTTGCCGACAATCCGTCCACGATTCGTCGGATCGGCTTCAACGCTTTTTGCTGGGGCTATAATGGCGCGCACGGATGGCCCTCACCTGTGGCACAAAACTCGGGCCCTATGAAGTTGTCTCGCCGTTAGGCGCCGGTGGGATGGGCGAGGTGTATCGCGCGCGTGACACGCGCCTCGACCGCACCGTCGCGATCAAGATTCTGCCGGAGCATTTGTCTTCC
>JBKQID010000003.1:0-23535 GCA_052148475.1 Candidatus Sulfotelmatobacter sp.
ACCATCCCCAGCGCCAAAAACATGAAAAGAACGGAAGACCCACCGTAACTCATGAGCGGCAGAGGTATTCCGGTGACGGGCATAAAGCCAACCACCATGCCGACGTTGACCAGAATGTGAAAGCTAAGCACAGCCACCACACCCATCACCAGGAATGCCCCGGCGCGGTCGGGCGCCGTTTGCGCATTCTGGGTCAACCGCATCAGCACTATAAAGTATAACAGCAGAACCGCCAAAGCTCCTACAAACCCATGTTCTTCGGCAAACGCGGCAAAAATGAAGTCGGTCTGCGGCACCGGCAGAAACGCCAGATGCGTCTGCGAGCCTTGACTGCTCCCCCAGATCCCGCCCGACCCCACCGCAATCAACGATTGATTCACTTGATACCCGGAGCCCTGCCGATCCGCATCCGGATTGACAAAACTCGTCAACCGCTCCTTCTGATACGACTTCAACACCTTCATCCAAGCCACCGGAACCAGCAACCCCATGACCATCACGACGATCAGCGCCTGCTTCCAGCGCAGCCCGCCCAGAAACAAGCCCATGATCGCCACTGGCAGATACGTCAGCGCCGTCCCCAGGTCCGGTTGCGCGAGCACCATGAGCATCGGGAAACCGACGATGGCACCCGCCTTCAGAAAGTCTGGCCACGACAGTTCCCGCTCATGCAAATCCGCAAAGTACTTCGCCACCGCCAGAATCAGGATCAGCTTCACCCACTCCGACGGCTGAAAATGCCAGCCCCCCGGCATCTTGATCCAGCGCCGCGCGCCCAGATACTTCTGACCAAATAGAATCACCGCGATTAGAGAGGCTAGGGATGCAATGTACATCCAGTGGATTTGTTCCAGCACGGCTTGATAGTTGAGCAGGCTGACCAGGAACATCGCGCCCACGCCTGCCAGAACCCAGTAGATTTGTTTGATGTGGGCCCCGGCAAATTTCGTGTGCTCGGTTGCGCTGTGAATCTGCAGCACGCCCAGCGCGCAGATCATCAGCACGAAGCCCATCAGGACCCAGTCGAAATCTCGGTAGGAAACGTAGCGCGACATCGATTCAGTCGCCCACCCCAGAACCCGTTGGAAAACTCAGGGCGAGAATTGGGTCGTTACAAATCACTGGCAAGGATTCGTCGGGCACGCGGACTCACCGGGGAGCCGTTCTGTAACCAAATCCACACTCCAACCCCGCCCACGACGGCCAATCCGCCGGCGATCGCCGCCGTCGAACTCATGATTCCTCCACCCGCCCCCACCGCTGCCCCCGCTGCACGACGTTTTTTCTTCTTTTTTTCCGTATCGCTGGTGTCGTCGCGTGTGGTCTGCTGGCCCTGCGTCACGGTTGTCGTTCCCTTGTCATCTTGCACCGTCACGTCGCCCTTGTTGGCCGCAATTTGCACGCGCCCATCCACGTCGGTCACCTGAAACTCAGTCCACGAACTGGCGACTGGCTTCACCGTCACGTCGCCGGCGCGCGCGGCCAGTCCGCGCGATGTCGTCACGCGCACCGAGCCATGTTCAAGCTCTACTGCCGGACCCTCAAATTTCACCAGCGAGTCCGCCAGCACCATGACGTTCGATCCGTTCGTTTGAATACTGGCCGTCGAATCGGCACGCGTCTGCAACATATCTCCCGAGAACAGGGCCGCCGATTTCGGCACCACGCTCCCGTTCAACCAAGTCGCACCGCTCGTGTACAACATGGCCGACGCCGTCTCGCCCGCCAGCATCACTTGCGCCGGAAACAGAATCGCCAACAAACAGCAAACCGCAGACCGAAGCCTTGACTGTGACATGGTTCGGATCACTCCCGCACTCTTGGTTTGGATTATCCTAAGCCAGCAAAGGGTTGCCGGTCAATCCGCTTCTTCGATTCCGTGCACTCCTGAGTCACCACCGCCGACGGGGCTATTGGTGTCGCGAACACCCAACGACTGACGACCAAAGACTCCTTACTGAACTAGCAATCAGAAAACTTTCACGTGGAACGTCAGATATTTCTTGGGGTTCTCCCGGATCGATTTCACCAGTTCCCGCGTCTCCACCAGCATCTGGTTGCTGTTGTTGTAAAGCGCAGGATCTTTGAACAGCATTCCCGCCGTGCCCTCGCCCTTTTGCAGGCGCTCGGAGAGTGCCTCCAGATTGTTGATCGTCTCCTGCAGCTTGTTGGCGAATTCCTGATCGTGCGCCATCTTGCCCAGCGCGCCCTTGCCCGCATTGATGTCGTCGGTCAACTGGCGAACGTTCGCGACCGTCTTGTTCGCGTTGTCATACAGCTCGGGATCTTTGAGCAGTTTGCCGGCCGTGCCTTTGCCCTGCTGTAACTCGTCCACCATCGCGTTCAGCTTGTCGAGGGCGGCATTCGCTTTCTTGTAAACCTCGTCGCTGGTAAACAGCGGGCCGAGCGAGCCCTTGCCCTTCTGGATATCATCGACCAATCCCTTGAATTCAACAACCGTCGCGTTGAGCTGGTCGTACAAGGCGGGACTGTAAATGACCTTGCCGATCGAGCCCTGGCCACTTTCGATAAAGGCCACGATGCGATCCACACGCTTCAGCAGAGCGTCCATGTTTTGCAACGTGCCCTGGCTGGCGCGCACTACGTCCTGGATATCGGGCTGGTTGCGGGCTGCCAACGTGTCTCCGTCCGTTGCCGCCGGACCGCTCGCAGTCGAACTGTCAATATCCACGTAGGTTTCGCCGAGAACCCCAGCCGTGCTCAATAATGTAACGGAGTCTTTGCGCAAATAGTTGTACTTGGTGTTGACCTTCATCGTGACTTCGACAGGCGTCGCCGGCTTTTCACCCACGATCCTGATGCCGGTCACGTTGCCGATGTCCACACCCGCCAAACGCACGGGCGCGCCTTCGCGCAAGCCACCGGCATTATCGAAGTACGATCGCAGCGTGATCTTGTGGGTGAACCATCCGCCGGTGCCGCTCATTACGAAAATCAGGACGGCGAGTGTAATGCTCGCGAAAAGGAGGGTGAGTCCCACGCGTAGCTGCGACCATTTGAGCTGCTTCTGGCTAGGCAAGGTGGTCTGTAAACGACAGAAGCATGATAACAAACGCCGCGGAATTTCAGCATTCGAGAGTTTGTTGCGGGTAGAAAAGGGCGGAGAGTGCGTCAAAACGAAGGGTCCCACCCCTCGCGTCTGGTCTGGCGCGAAGAGTGGGAACTTTTATTTGAACATTGCCCGTTTCACATTGCCGGTTAACGCTCCTCACGGTCGTTGCGTTTCTGTTCGGCCTTCGCCTGTTTCTGCGCTTTCTTCTGAGCCTGCTTCTCCTGCTTGCTGGGCTTGGAGTTAGGCTTCGGGTTGTCCCGGGACGACATCTGTTCCCGGCTTCCCGCTCCATTATTCTCTGGCCGCGTCATCGAGCGATCGTTGGAGTGCGAGTTGAAGTTGGAGTTGCCGCCATTTCTGGCTGGCTCATTACTGGTTGGCTCATTGAACCCGCGATTGCCCGCAGACGTCGCGCGCGCTTCCTGCGGCGACATCTTCGGCTCGCGATAGGGCTCTCCAGCCGCGCTGGCTCTGGCCACGTTGCGTCCCGAGAACTCGCCCGGCCTGGTGGTCGCCGCAATGGCTGGACGCCCATGATTCTCGGATGCGAACAGCTGCCGGTTCTGGCTGGCGGCATGCTCGTGTTCGGTTTGCGCTGCCAGCGCCGCAGGATGCTGCTCGCGCCCATAGGCTTCTTCTTGCGGAGTCGGGCGCGCTTCGATACCTCCGGGGCCGTTGAAGGCCACGTGCGTGTTATTCACCACGACGGTCCGGCTGTAGACGTTCCTCACATTGACCACGTTCACGTTCATCACTTCGCGGTTGTAGAAGAAGGCTCCGCCTCTCCATTCGCCGCCTGCGAAACCTACTCCGCCGTATCCGAAGCCGTAGTTAATCCCGCCGTAGAAGCCAACATGCGGTCCCCAATAACCAGGGTGCCAGCCATAGAAGCCACCTGCGAAGCCCCAGTAGCCCGGGGTCCAGAGCATGCCCACCGGCGCAACCACCCATGTGCCGGGAACCCAGTAGTATCCGTTGATGTCACTCCACGCCCAATAACCCGGGGTCCAGAGATAGCCCGGACCGGGACAGATGGGCTGCGCATACACCGGCAGCGCGGGAGGGCCGATCCGCACCGAGATTCCAATCCCGATCGCGATCTCTGCAGACGATGCCGTCGAGAGCGACAGCACCGAAACCGACAACATCAAAACACCCATTATCAACCAGCGAACGGAGCATTTCATTTTCATTGCCTTTCCTTTAACCTCGCCAATTTGGCCTGTAACTGCTGACCCGGCCTGATTACGTTTCGGTCATATAAACCCTGAAACTTTACGCATGTTGCGAGGGCGCTGAAAGTTGTTTTGGATCAGCAGGTTGTGTCTGGCAGCGGCCTATGCGGTCCGTTGGGAGGACTGGGGGCTGAGATCAATTCTCGAGAATGACGTGGGCCAGGGCTTCTTCCGAAGTATGGGTGAGCGAGAGAGCGATGTTTTTCGTGCCGAGCTTGGCGGCGATGGCTGCCGCCTCACCGTGAAATTGAATAGTCGGACGTTGCCCTTTCGGTCGCACCACTTCGATATCGCGCCAGCGGACGCCACGACTCCATCCCGTACCCAGCGCCTTCATCCCGGCTTCTTTGGCGGCGAAGCGCGCGGCATAGCTTTCAAAGCGGCGGGCTCTTCGTTCGCAATAACGGATTTCGCCTTCGGTGAAGATGCGACGAAGAAATCGGTCGCCAAACCGTTCGATGCTTTGGCGGATGCGAGGAACTTCAGCGATGTCAACCCCGGTGCCGAGAATCATAGGAGCATTGTTAATTTTTAATTTGTAATTGGCAATTTGCCAGCGAACTATCTAGTCAATCCAATTAGTCAATCCAACCGACCTGAAAAACATTCAGAAGAGTTCGCCGCCGCGGTAGATCACTTGCCCATCGATCATTCTTGCTTCGGGCAAAAGTTTGTGCGGGCGTGGGGGACCTTCCGCATCAATATGCAGGATTTCGTGACCATGTGCGACGAGCCAATCCGAGACGATCATGCGATGGCAGCGGAAATACATGCGTTCGGCGCACATGTATGCGGTGCGCGACCCACTTGCGATCTGTATCAGTTCGGAGGCGGCTTGCTCGAATTCCGGGGTGAGCGTGTAGTCGGCATAGTTGCGAAAGCTGGCGTTGCGCAGCGCGGTGTGGGGGGAATCTTTTCCCGTTGCTTTGCGATATCCGCCTAGAGCTTTCATCCTGAGGTAGCGAATGCCGTGCTCCGGTAGCGAACGTTCGAGCGACTCGCGATTAAACTGGGGCAGGCGCCGCGACATGGGGAAGGCGCGGATATCCACGAGCGTCTCAATGCCGTGCGCCTTCAGGGCGGACACGAGTTCGTCGAGTGAGCGCGTAGAGTGACCGATGGTGTGGAGGGTTGCCACGGGAAAGCAGGTCTCAGGTGCTGGGTATCAGTTTCTCATTTAGAGATGCCAGAGCCATGGCTAGGTTTGCATCTTGCTCCGGGAAAACTGTTCGCAAGTCGAGAAGAACTCGTCCATCTTCGACGCGGGCGATGATCGACGGAACGTGGACGCGGAGACGGGCGTTAATTTCGTCGGCGCTGAGATCGCCGTGGGTCAGCGCGATCAGGCGCGTGGGCAAGACCGCCGATGGGGCGGCGCCGCCGCCTATGACCGATTCACCATCCTGGAGTTCCAGCTTGAGGTGCGCGGATTTTACCGGAGCAGATTCAACCTGGGAAACGATTTTTTCAGCGCGGCGGGCGATCTCGTCTTTCGACAGGCGCATCATGCGCAGCACCGGCACGGCGTCGTGATCGCGCTTAACGTATGCGAGCAGCGTGGCTTCGAGGGCAGCGTAGGTGAGCTTGCCCACGCGCAGGGCACGGAACAGCGAGTTCGAGCGCATGCGCGCGACAAGATCGGCGCGGCCGCTGATCAGTCCCGCTTGCGGACCGCCGAGAAGTTTATCGCCGCTGTAGGTGACGATGTCGACACCGGCGCGCAAACTGTCGAGCACGCCCGGTTCGCCGTTGATTCCGACTGAACGCAGATCGAGGAGCGCGCCGCTGCCCAGATCTTGCATGAGCGGAAGATTGCGGCGGCGGGCGAGAGCTATCAGTTCGTCGAGCCCAGGCTGCTCGGTGAAGCCGGTGATTTCGAAGTTGGAACGATGCACGCGGAGCAAGAGGCGGGTGCGGTCGTTGGTTGCGAGTTCGTAGTCGGCGATGCGCGTACGGTTGGTGGTGCCAACTTCGCGCAGTGTTGCATTCGACTTCGACATCACGTCGGGGATGCGGAAGGAGCCGCCGATTTCGATCAGCTCTCCGCGCGAGACAAGGACCTCGCCGCCCTCAGCCAGCGAGTTCAACGCGAGCAGAACGGCGGCGGCGTTGTTGTTGACTACTATGGTTGAGAGGGGGGTCGAGACTATGGTCGAGATCTTTGCCGAGCTTTGCTCGGCTGGACTGCCGAGGGCGGCCGTCCCTACGTGGTCGTCGCCGAGGAGCTTGCGGAACAGGCGGTCCACATGGACGTCGCGCTTCCCGCGCTCGCCGGTTGAGAGATCGAATTCGAGATTGGAATAGGCGCTCGCCGTGGCGCGGATGTGATCGATTGCACTCGGAGCCAGCGGAGCGCGTCCGAGATTAGTGTGCAGGATCACGCCGGTGGCGTTGACGAGCGGACGCAGCGAGTAACTCAGCGACTGGCGGAGTTGACGTTCGACTGCTGCGGACAGGCCGCCGAGCGCGAGATCCAGCGATTTCTCGTTTAACTGGGCGCCGGCGATTTGACCATCAGCGATTCGACCGCTGGCGATTTCCTGGCGAAGGTTCGCGAGCACGACGCGGATACTTTCGGCGACGGCGGAATGACCCTCACGTTCGACCAAGGCCTGCATGTTGGGCTGGCGGAGAAATTCGTCCGTCGAAGGCAGTTTCTGAAACAGTGCGGATTTGTTTGCGGTGGACACCGAGGGCGATTATGCCACAGGGAGCTTGGGTCGCGGCACTAGTCGCGGCACTATCAGGCAGGCGGGAACCGGAGCGATGCTGGAGCGACAGCTTGGATGCGACCAAGTGGGTGTACAATCCTCCCCGTTCTTGAGGTCAAAAACGAAACCTCACCCAAAATAGAGGCGATATGAGCCAAGCAGCGATCGTGAAACAGAAGGTGGAACTGACGGTTGCGGACGGAACCCGGATGGCAGCCTATGTGGCTCGTCCGGGGCACGGCGGGCCGCATCCGGGGATACTCCTGTTTCAGGAAGCTTTTGGGGTCAACCGGCACATCCGCAATGTGAGCGAGCGGTTGGCCGCGGAGGGATACGTGGTGCTGGCTCCGGAGCTGTTTCATCGCACAGCGCCGACGGGTTTTGAGGGCAGCTATACCGACTTTGCTGCCGTGATGCCGCACTACCAGGCGGTGACAACCGAGACGGCGGAGATGGACATACGGTCGGCCGATGAGTGGCTGCGTTCGCATGCGCAAGTGAAAGCGAACGAGATTTCGAGTGTGGGATTCTGCATGGGCGGCCGCGTTTCGTTTCTTGCCAACAGTGTGGTTCCGCTGCGCGCCGCAGTGTCGTTTTACGGAGGAGGAATCGCTCCCGGATTGCTGGACCGGGCGTCGAAGGTGCAGGCACCGTCATTGCTCATCTGGGGTGGGTTGGACAAGCATATTACGCCCGCGCACCGGAAAGCGGTGACCGATGCCTTGAGCGCGCAGCAGAAGAATTATGTGAATGTCGAGTTCTCCCAGGGCGACCATGGATTCTTCTGTGACGAACGTGCATCGTATGAGCCGCGCTCGGCGCGGCAGGCGTGGGCGTTGACTTTGGAGTTTCTGCGCTCGTGAGGAAATCTCTAGGATTTCAATACCGTGCACACCGAGGCGCAGATGGGGCCGCCTATATTGAACGTGGCAGCAACCTTGGCACCCTTTACCTGCAACGGCTGTGGGGCCTTCCCGAGCAATTGCCAAGAGCACCATCCGAGCATGGCGACACCGGTTGCGCCAATGGGATGGCCTTTCGCAATGAGACCACCCGAGGTGTTAATGCCACATTCGCCATTGACCGCGGCTTTTCCGTCGACCCAATACTGTGCGCCTTTGCCGTACTCGGCTTTTCCTAAGACCTCCGTGCCGAGCGCTCCCATGACCGTGAAACAGTCGTGGATCTCGGCGACCTTTACATCGTCCGGCTTGACCCCCGCCATCTGGTAAGCGCTTTTCATTGCCTTGATCGCACCCGCGGGGCGAAGCACATCGCGGCCAGCCTTCTTGAGAGGGTCGGTCGCCTGCGCATACCCGGCAATCTCGACGCAGTCTTGCTTGTTCAGGCCGAGCTTTGCCAGTCCTTCCTCAGTAGCGAGGATGAGCGCGGCATACCCGTCGGTGATCTGCGAACAATCGTAGGTTTTGAGCGGCAGCCCTTCGACGATGTAGCGATTGATGCCACCGATCTGCATCGCCTGTTCGACCGTAAGGTCGACATTGCGCATCTGCGCGTACTCATTGTGATGGGCGTTCGCGTACTCGGTGACGGCGATATGCGCCAGGTGTTCTTCCGGAATGCGGTGCACTTTGAGATAGCACTCCATCACCTCCGCAAAGAGGTGGGGGAAGATGTATACCTTGCCTTCACGTTCGTCGGGATGCGAAAAATAGCCGAGGGCTTGGCCGATGAGTTTTCCATCCATCTTGCCTGCGGCGTCGCGCATTTTTTCGTAGCCGATCGCAATCCCAATATCACCCCATCCAATTTGCAGTTTCTGGATGACGGACAGGACGGCCTGGCCACCGGAGGCGCACGCATTCTCGACCGACTCGATTGGCTTACCGGCGAGTCCCGGAACCTCGGCCACCAGGCCCGCGAGCAGCCCTTGCTGGTTGAGGGATATATTGCAAGTGGCGCCCACGGAGCCTACATCGATGACAGAGGGTTGCACTTTAATTTCCGCACAGGTCTCTGTAACGGCGCGCTGAAGAATCTCGGGCACAGACATGCCCATCAATTTCCCGAATTTCGATTGATGATAGGCAGCGATGTAAATGCGCTTCATAAAAACACCTCTCGTCAGTAGGATAACTTTTTTCGCTCCGGCGTGACAGCATTGCTTTTGCTGGCGACGCCAGGCTTGAGATTCTGCAGCCGGTCATTCTACGACCGATCCTGCTTCAACCGATCCTGCCCCAACCGATCCTGGAGTTCGAGTTTCAGAACCTTACCATAGGCGTTGCGGGGCAATGCTCCTATAAAGATGACTTGACGGGGCAGTTTGATCTTATTGATTCTGGGGCGAAGGAACTCGATGAGTTCGAGGTCGCTGGTGCTTGCGCCTGATTTCAGCGCAACGAAGGCGACCGGAACTTCGCCCCACTTTTCGTCGGCCGTCCCTATGACGGAGACCTCGGCAATGGCCGGATGATCGAGTAGTTCCTTCTCGATCTCCGCCGGATAGATATTGACGCCACCGCTGATAATCATGTCTTTGGAGCGGCCTGCGATGTAGAAGAACCCATCTTCATCGCATCGCGCCAAGTCGCCGGTGTGGAACCATCCTTCTGCATCGAGCACCTGGGCGGTAGCGGCCGGATTATTCCAATAGCCGCGGCAAACGTGTGGTCCCCGCAGGCACAGTTCGCCAACCTCGTTGGTTGCGACCTGATTCCCTTCCAGATCGACGAGCTTTGCCTCTGTGAACATCATCGCCTTACCAACCGAACCAGCTTTGCGCAGAGAGTCCGCGTCGCTCATGGCAAAGCAGTTCACGCCGACCTCGGTCAGCCCGTAGCCTTGGCGAAAAACCAGTCCGCGTTCCTGGCAGGCACGGAGAAGCTGTAACGGAAGCGGGGCGCCTCCGCTGGCACACCAGCGCAGATGGCTGCCATCGAGCGCTGAAAGTTCCGGCGAGTCGAGGAGCATTTTGAAGATCGTCGGCACGCCGAAAAAAAGGGTGCACTCGTAGTCTCGGAGAGCTCGTAAAACCTCAGCGGCGTCGAAGCCGTCATGCAAAACAATGCTGCCCCCGATGGCGAACAGTGGGGTCATGAATACGGTGAGACCGCCGGCGTGGTACATGGGCGTGTAAACCTGGACCCGGTCACCCTGCCACAATTGCCAGGAGATCACCGTATTGTAGGCGTTCCATGCGATCTGCCGGTGTGGAATCATTACGCCCTTCGGCCGTCCAGTGGTGCCGCTGGTATAGAGCAAGCAGAAAATATCCTCGGGCTGGATGTTCGTCGGGAGCGGATCTGGACGAACCCGACCGATAGCTTTGGCATAACTCAGCGCCTTCGGGACACTGTCGTCCGCATCCAGATTGATGAAGTGCTCGAAGGGCACGAGTTGTTGCAGCTCATTCGCGAGTTTCTCGTACCGGGCGGAGTACATGAGGCACCGTGGTCCGCAGTCCGCGAGGATCTGTTGCAGTTCGTGAGCCGTGCTGCGGGTGCCGAGAGGGACAAGAATAATACCGGACTTACCCGCTGCCCAAAAGGCATCGACATATTCAACCCGGTTCTCGGAAAGGATGCAGACGCGATCTCCTGGGACGAGAGAGCAGAGATCCGTCCAAACGCGCGCGCACTGCAAGGCCCGCCGATTTAGTTCCGCATAAGTGAACTGCAGGCGCGTAGGAACGTGGATCAACGCGACCTCGTCAGGACTAAGACGGCCGCGCTCTCCGAGAATGTCGCCGGTAATCACTAGTTCTCCCGAGACTGCGTGGAAACAGATGGTGCAGGGGCGGATGCGCGGGACGACTCTGACGCGAGAACTTGCAACAGGACTCGCGTCAATTCCTGGGGACGTTCGAGCTGCGGTCCATGGCCGCAATGCTCAATGACCGTCAGCGTGCTATGTGGAAGCTGCGATTGCAGCTTCTTGGCATAGTCCAGCGGGACGAGACGATCGGAGGCACCCCAGATGAGATCGACCGGCAGCTGGAAACTTGCCAGCTTGCCATCGAGCAGGTATTTCGACATATCTTCTTCACCGGCAGCCAGCAGCCGCGAAATCGGACCGGTATTCGAGACGCGGACCAGATCATCGAGGACGAAATTCGGCCGGCGAGGCGTGGAAGGATCGAGCACGGCATCGAGCGCGCGCCTAGCCTCTTCGCGGTCCTTGGGCATGATGCCAATCTCCGATACGGCCTTGATGGGGCCGCCATCGATGAGGATAACCCGCGTCACCCGCTGCGGACATTTATGCGTATAGAGCATCGCCATCCAGGCTCCGAGCGAATTACCTACTAACACCAGCGGTGCGTCTCGCCATGGCTTTGCGTCGAGCAGTTGCTCGAGTGCGGTGAGCAGCGTTCCCAAACTCAGCACACCCGCAGCCGGGTCGCTCTGGCCATGGCCTGCAAGGTCCGGGATCACCAGTTGAAAGTGACGCTTCACCTCGGGCACCACTTTGTTCCATGTTCCCGCTTGATCACCTGCGCCATGCAGCAAAACCAGCAAGGGCCCGGCACCGCCATGCCACACAATCTGTCCTCCCACCGTGGTCGTGAGCCTAATTTTCCGAAGACCGGCTCGGCGAAGCGCGCTCCTCCGTAGCCAGACCATCGTGGCGACGGGGCGCAAAAAGAAGAGAATGGAAAAGACAATCAGAGCACTAACTGCGGCGAAAACCAGCAGGAGTACAATTTTGATTGCCAGGCCCATTCCGCTCCTCTCGGCCGGCTTAATTGAGAGTCAAGTGTGACAGCCGCCTACGGCATACGAAAAGCGCAGCCCGCCTGGTTGTAGCCGACCCCGGAACCCACCAGTATGACCAAATTACCTGACTTCACCTTGCCCTGCTCGATCGCGTGGTCAAGCGCCATGCCGACGCAGGCGGAGCCGGTGTAGCCGTACTGTTCCATGATAGTGTGCGCGCGTTCCACGGGAACGCCGAGACGCTGCATCACGCGTTCAATCGTGGGTTTCCGCACCTGGGTAAAGATGAAGCAATCGACGTCGCGCAGATTGAAATCACCATCCTTCGCGAGTCGCTGCGCGATGATCGGCCACGTCTCCTCGTTCAACTCGGGAGGATAGCGGTTCTTGATCGTGCACGCGGTGCGCCCCGCCTTAACGGAGTCTTCGGTCGCCGGTTCGAAAGTACCTCCGGAATAGATTCCCCAATAGTCGTGATAGGAGCCGTCGGCGCGGAAGGTCGAAGTAATAAAGCCGGGCGTAGCGGCAGGTTCAAGCACCGCCGCACCCGCGCCATCACCATAGAAGAAGACCATGGGATCGGTAGCTGCCGTTAGTTTGTGCATTAGATAGACGCCGATGACGAGCACCGTCTTGATCCCTGGATTTGCGGCGATGATTCCCGCGGCTGCGGAAAGACCCGTGGGAAACGAAGCACAGGCACAACCGACATCAAACGTCCCGGCATTTTTTGCGCCAAGCTTATACTGCAGCACGACTGAAGTAGCGGGTGTTATGTAATCGGGCGAATCGGTGCCGAGGATGATCAGATCGACGTCTTCAGGTTTCTTGCCGGCGCGCTCCAGTGCGAGTTTGGCCGCGGGCAGTGCGACATCGCTGGTAGCCCAGTTTTCGGGGGCGTGCCAACGCGTCTTGATGCCGCTGCTGGCCTCCATCTTATCCACGAAATCCGGGAGATGTTTGAAGCGCTCGCGCAACATGTCATTAGTCACTTCTATCTCAGGTACGTATCTCCCTGTAGCAACAATGGTTGCGTAACGCATGGATGAGTCCTTTGAATTGCTGTATGTCACGTCCCCAGTACTAATCCGCCATCGACGGAGAGGACGGTACCGGTAATGAAGGATGCCGCATCGGAGGCTAACCACACGTAGGCCTCGGCGACATCCTCAGGCTTGCCCATGCGACCGAGAGGCGTGTGCGAAACCATGTTCTGGACGACCTTCTCCGGCATCTTCTGCACCATTTCGGTCGCGATGAAACCGGGCGCGACGGCGTTTACGCGAATATTGTATTTTGCCAATTCACGCGACCACGTCCGGGCAAACGCGATGACTCCGGCCTTGGTGGCGGCATAATTTGTCTGGCCGAAATTTCCATACAGACCCACGACGGAAGAGGCGTTGAGGATCACGCCTGAGCCTTGGCGGATCATGTGAGGCACAACCGCGCGCGAGCAAAGGAAGACACCTTTAAGGTTGACCGAAATGACGGAATCGAAGGCATCGTCGGTCATCCTACCGGCGACTGCGCCATCCTTCCACTTAACGAACTGCGCGTCGCGCGTGATGCCGGCGTTATTGACGAGCACATCGACCGCGCCCCAGCGTCCGACAACTTCTTCTACGGCAGACTCGACATCGGCGTCGCTGCATACGTTAATTTTGCGGAAGAGCGCCTCTCCTCCGAGCGAAGACAGTTCGCGCAGCAACTCTTCCTGCCCGGCATCGTTGACATCCCATGCCGCCACACGGCAGCCTTCGCTGGCAAACCGGCGGGCCGTGGCGAGGCCGATCCCCGCCGCGGCGCCGGTTACGATGACGACCTTACCGCGCAGACCTGTGTCTTTCATGCGTCCTCTAAAAGTTGTACTTCAACGCAAACTGGATCACCCTGGGCCCAGTGGTGGTTGTCACGATGGACCCAAAGTTGGACGAGGGGGAAATTACGTTGACCGGGTTGGCCCAATTCACGTTGTTGAACAGATTGAAGAACTCGGCCCGGAACTCCAACCGTTGACTTTCCGTGACCGGGATGAGCTTCATGATGGAGAGGTCGGTGTTGATCTGTTTCGGCCCCCGTATGATGTTCCTTCCTAGCTGTCCGAAGTCACCGAACGCCGAGGGTACCACGAAGGCGGTCGTGTCGAAATATTCTTTCAGGCGGTCGGCCACGTTGCCGCCCTTGATCGCGGATGAAAGCGTCCGGCCGGCCTTCAGGTCCGCTGTGGTTGCTTCAAACAGCGTATCGTCGCCGTAGATGGAGAACGGAAGGCCGGATTGCAGGGTGACGATTCCCGACGCGCTCCAGGAGTTAATCAGTTTTTTCCCGAAGGCCGAGCCGCCGTGATAAGCGTCCGGAAGGTTATATAAGTAGCTCGCGACGAAGCGCTGCCGCCGGTCGAAATCCGAGTTGGCATAGTTCTTCTGTTGGTTGATGAGGTCGCCCGGGGTCACCGTGATGTCGCTTACGTCGGTCCCGGAGTAGTCATCAATCGAGTGGGAGTAAGTGTAGCTGAGCAACATTTGCAGGCCTTTGGAGAAGCGCTTGTTGAGGGTGGCCTGGAGAGAGTTGTAATTGGAATTGGAGTTGCTCTCCATCAGGAGGCTGCCCAATCCGGGGGCCGGCAGATTGCCGAAGCCGGGGAAGAGCGGTCCGCCCAGACTTCCTGCCGCGTAGATTCCACCGAAGGCCGGCGTGGCGGGCTGGTTGAATGAGAACAAGCGCGGAAACTTGCGCCCTTGCGAACCTACGTAGCCCAGGTCCAGCATCCAGTTATTGGCGAAGCTCCATTGCACACCGAGGTTGAAGGCTTGCACATAAGGGATGCTCCAGTCTTGCAGGTCAGGATAGAGGCCGGTGGCCGGAACTGGAGTGTACCCGGGACCAGTAAAGTACGAGGTGTACGGCAGGACGGCCGGATATCCCCCAAATGGGAAGTAAGCGGGATTGCCTTTGGGGGTCAGGGGGAAGACGTTGGGCGGCGGAACTTGCACAAATGGATTTTCGGACGGGGTTTCCAGCGCGGTAGCCAGCATTTCGTAAGGCGTGTTGAACAATTGGCTGTTATAGAGCCGCATGTTGGGGCGGTCGTAGAAAATGCCGTAACCACCACGCAGGACAACCTTACCGGAATCTGTTGCCTGGTAAGCGAAGCCGATTCTCGGCCCGAAGTTCTTGTAGTTGGGATTCACCAGACCGTCGCTGACCTTGGGATATCCAGGGAGGTTTCCATTGCCGGCCTGGACGAAGCCGCCGGTGACGATTGAACCGCAGGGGGGCGTGGTATAGGGTGGACTGCAACCAGGGGTCAGCCCTGATACAGGCAGAGGACTGGTGGTGGCAAGGGAGGGGTCGAAGCCGACAAAATGGCCATCGGTCTCGGTGGTGGGACCGAAGTAGTCATAGCGCAGACCGAGGTTTAGAGTCAGGCGTGGGGTAGCCTTCCAATCGTCCTGGAAGAAGGCGGAAAAGTCGTTGGCCCGGTTGTGAAGGCTGTTAGTGCCCGAGCCAATCACGGACACAAGGTTAAAGCCGGATAGAAAATCTTCGAAGACGCTGCCAGTAACGCCAAAGAAGACCATTTCGCCGTTGGGGAACACATCGAAATAGGGAGCGTCGACCTCCTGGCGCTTATATTCGCCACCGAATTTGAAGGTGTGCCGGCCCTTCGTCCACGTCATCATATCGCCGACAGGGTAGGTGTTGGTCGCCGCGTAGTTGGAGGCTAGCGGAGAAGGCCCCAGAGTGAACTGGTTCACGAACAACATTGTCGGCATTCCGGGGAACAAGCTGCCTAACGGCGATGAGATTCCTAACTGCGACGAACTAATGGGTTGAGACGGTTTGCTGGGGCCGTAGATCGTGCTCCAGCCGAACCTGACCTCATTCAGCAAATGACTCGAGATCACCGAAGTTACTCCCACCGAAAGCAGACGTTGGTCAACGTCTTCCGCGGTCGGCCAACCGGGCGCCTGCAGCGGGTTGCCGTCGCCAAACTGATCGTAAAGTGCCTGATCGGTGCGGTTGGCGGCAAAGAAGTACTTGGCGAAGAAGCGGCTCGAATTATTCAGTTTGATATCCAGATTGGCGTTGAACTGGTCTTCATCGTATGTCGAGTTGGAGGGAATCGTCTGCAGGACGGGATTGAGATTCGTTGGACAAGTTCCGGTCGCCACACCGGGAATGCCAGGAACCATAGGCTGCCCATTGGGAAGCGCTGTTGTCAAAGCTACTTCGGCGACGGGGTCGACATATCCAAGCAATGCAGGGTTGTAGCACTTCGAAAGGTTAGAAAGAGATGCAGGATTGCGCGTGTTGAGCGGCCCCAGACCGGCGGGCGCGAACACGGTTGCGAGCGAGTTGGTCAACGAGGTGCCATTGGTTTCGCGAGTGCCCTGATAGGAGATAAAAAACCAGGCACGATCCTTTACCACCGGACCGCCTAGAGTGCCGCCAAACTGGTTGCGCCTGTAGGTGGGCCGCGGCGTAACTACTCCATTCTCATATCCATTCAGGAAGAAATTGTTGGCATCGAGGACGGTATTCCGCAGGAACTCGTAGACATCGCCATGGAACCGGTTGGCGCCGGACTTGGTGATTGCGGCCACGACTCCGCCTGCGTTGCGCCCCTGCGAAGCGTCGTACATGCTGGTCTGAACGATGAATTCCTGGAGCGAGTCGACGGAAGGGACGGAAAGATTTGGCAGCGATCCCGTGCCGATAGAATTCGCATCGATGCCATTGATGACTATGCTGTTGGAGACCGCGCGCTGTCCGTTGACGTATAAGGGGGCATCGCCGCGCCCCAGTTCGGAGGAATTCTCGATGGAACCCGAGGTTCCGGTAGTCAGGGCCAGCAATTGCTGGAAGTTGCGGGTGGGCAGCGGCAGATCGCGCACCTGGGTCTCATCAATGACGGTGCCGCGGGAGGAGCTTTCGGTCTGCACCAGCGGGGACTCGCCCGTGACCGAAACCGTGGCTGGCGCACCAGCCACTTTGAGGGCAACGTCGGCGACCGTGCTTGCGGTTATCTGGACAACGATGCCTTCGAGTTTGGCCGATGCGAATCCACTTTGGATCACTTCGAGCTGATAGGCGCCCGGGTCAAGGAGGGGAAACGTGTAACGGCCGTTGCTGCCGGTTGTGGTTTCGCGGCGCACGCCGGCGTCGCTGGTCAGGGCGACTTTTGCTCCTACCACGAGAGCCCCGCTGGGATCCGTCACCACGCCTACGATTTGCCCGCTGGTGGCCGTCTGTGCTTGAGTCGTCGACGTCATGAAACAAAGAATGCTGGCGGCCGCCAGCAGGGTTACCAGTGTTCGCGTTCGCATATTTCCTCCTTGTGTCGCAATTACGGCTTCCGACCTCGGTCCTTCCGGCTACGGGTGTACAGACGGACAAACTGATCGACAGCCTCTTCGTCACTCACGCCCAGATAGCGCTGGGCGCCGAAGAGTTTCTCCACCAGAAAATGGGTAACAAATTGCAGGTACAAACTTACATAGGCCAACCCGGGGTTCACGTCGCTGGGAAAAGGAATCGGCGCCTTTTGAAATAGGGCCGTCGAATAGGTGCGCAGACCTCCCGCAACCTCTCGATAACTGTGGATGAAGTGCTTATGACGGAATTCAACCACGTCGACGTACATGAGCCGCCAGTAGTCCAGATTCTCCGACACGACGCGGCCGACGGCCATGCCCAACTGCTTCAGCGATTCCGGATCGGGAGATTGCATGAAGGGAAAAATCTTTGTCCGCCGGAGGACTTCCATTTTCTGCTCCATGTGCTGGACGAGATCGATAAAGATGTCTTCCTTGGTTGGGTAGTAGAGGTAGAGCTTGCCCATGGATACGCCGGCCTTGTGGGCGATTTCACGGACCGTCGTACCGTGAAATCCTTGCCGGGTGAAAAGCTTTTGCGCGGCGCGTTCGATTTTGCGCCGGTTCTTGGCGACGGTGTCGTCCAAAAGCTTGGGCATTTGTTGATCCGCTCGTTTCATCAAGACGAGCGCTCGCTCTTGGTGGAGAATTCTAAAACGCCGTCTCTGGACTGTCAAGAGGATTTTGCTGGGGCGCCCAGCAACTACGAAACGGGCCTCACGAAGAAGTCAACGAATGCGCACGGTTCGGTGCAATGAGCGAATCGTATACGGTTAGGGCAACCGTCGCGGCCAGACGCCAAGGGTTGGACTGGAAATAAAATTGGAACGTGCTTTAGAATCAATCCTGTTAATCATGTCGGGGCGTAGCGCAGCCTGGTAGCGCACCTGCCTTGGGCGCAGGGGGTCCGCGGTTCAAATCCGCGCGCCCCGACCAATCTTCAGCAATAAGCCGCCAGCCGCGCCGGACGCGGGCTGCGCGCGCGTGGGGCGGCACTGGGAAAAGGACGGCAACGAGGCTGCAACGGGATGCTGTCCACATGAACGTCCACAGCGGTTGGCTAATCCACCCTTTCTTTGGCCCCGCACCAAAAGTGATCCACGTTAGCCCCGCTGCGGCCCCGCGCCCGCAGCCCGAAATTCGTGCCGTCTAATTACATCTGTGCGCAGAGAATGCATCTCGCAAACAGGAGTATTTTTCCGCTATTGAAATCACAGGCCGGATTCTGCCACAATAGGGTTGCCGTGAACTAAACGGTAGTCGGGGGCACTGTCCCCCGCAAGTTCGCTTCCGAGTCTCGTGGAGCGTACTCCCTTGGAGACCCGCTTTATTCGCGATTGCTGATAGAGCAACGCGAGGAATGCCCCGAACGCTGAGAAACAACTGCTGGCGCGGTTCGGGTTGTCGGTCCAGTTTTGCAGCACCCTGAGGAAACGCAAACGCGTATCCCGGTTGCGTCGGACCAGCAGCGACGGAATCGGAGGATTTGCGCGTGGCAGTTCTATCGGGTCCGCTGAATGATCTCGCCGGTCTCGCCGATAAGTACCCTACCCTCTTTGCGACCGTGTGGTCCGCCTTGCTCCTTGTTGTTAGGCCGCAAGACGAAGCCATTGTCCGCAATCAAAACTCTGTTCGGATGGGCGGGCGAAATCGTCGATGCATTTTACGAATTCAAGACTCACTGTGCGGAAAGCAGGGAGCGACACGCGCGCCAGAAATGATTGATTCGGTTTCGTGCCCATTTACCCCTCGGGCACGGGCTCAAGGCGTCCGCCAATCACTCGTACCGAGCGTTCAGGACTTTCATCGAGCCAGTTGTAATGCAATGTGTAGTTCCCGTCGGGAACCTCAGATCCCGAGAGCAGCGGCAGCGCTTCGCGAACGACTTCGCGACCGTCTCTGACCAACAGATCCAGCGCCACATAGTAGTTATGCCTCTGGGCTTCGTTCCTCAACATGGCGCGTATACGTTTCTCCTGGAAACCTTCGGGTGATGTCGCCTCCATCGTCGGCGCGGAGGCGAGAGTGATGTAACCTCGGCGAATGGCAAAGTCCAACGCCTGGGGGAGAGCTTCGACCGGGAATTCTCCGCCGCGTGCCGCTTTCCCGTTCTTATCGAACCACGTGTACTTCACTGCCTGTGCGGTTCCGTTGCCTTGGTCCCACGACGCTACCCCCAACCGAATCTCGCAACCTGGATCATTTTTTGCCGGTTCACTGAAAGCTGCTTTCATAATGCCTCTCTTTTGAATGACATGAGTGATTGTCATAACACTCAGACGATACTAGTGTAGCAGTCCGGCATCAAAAGTCAAGGCCCTCGTTGGGCGGTCAGATCCGGTCCACGCCCACGTCCACATGTCCACGCTGCGCAGCTGTTCTCGGGATCGTCCGGAATGCCCGCCGGGTGCGGCTTTCGGCGATTCGCACCTGCCGTGGGGCAGGGGGTCCGCGGTTCAAATCCGCGCGCCCCGACCAATCTTCGTTCGATTCTCGCTACTTACCGGTCCAACCAGCGTCAGAAGTGGCGTGTGGGGCTCGTCTTCGCATGACCGCTGCGCCGAGGCCGCCCTGCGCGCGGTTTGGACGGGCGCTGCGCCCGTCCCCACACGAACTGCATTAGAAATTTCTCAGCTCGTCCATTTTGCTAAACACACACGAAAAGCTGAAGGCTAACGGATGTTTTTAGAACTCGTAATGCACCCCAACGGTTAGGTTGTTTGCATGGAAGTTCCGAGGAGCGGTGAACCCGTAGGCCGGACCGCTCATCGCAGTATTTGGCAGCGTGCTGCAGGGCACGACCGGAGCCGGGGTAGTCGGCGTCGGGAGCGTGCTGGAGGGATTGCAATACTGTGCTCCCGAAGGACCACCCTCGCCGTAGCCGAAATAGTTATACTCGCCCTTCCAGATCAGATTCTTTCGCATCGCATAGGACAGATTCACAAAAGGCGACTGGTAGGTAGAGACCAGCGATCCGTTCACATCGCGCGGATCGTTGAAAAAGCGGCTGCCGTTGGCCGAACTTATTCGGTAGCCGATGTTGGCATGGAACTTGTCGATCGGCGAAAGAGCCAAGGCCACTGACGCGTACTGCGTTGGAGCGCTCATGAAGTCCTTAGCCGGACCAAAAGTATAAGGCCCCGATCCCCCGCGGGGAGGCGGAGACGGGCAAGCCGTGCCGGTGGGCGTCGCGGCACCCGGTATGGTGGTGCTTGCGGCCGTGCCCAGGAAGCAGATGTTGGTCGCCGTGTACACGTCGCTGTAGGCATAGCTGATGTCGAACCCGTAGTGCTGGTTCGGCATCAAGTCGGCGTTCAAACTCACTATGCGGCTATGATCGACGTGCTGGAGCGGGCCATCAACGGACGCTGTGCTGCCTGTATTGTGTGTATTGTTGTGGCGCTCGAGGTCATTGTACGCGCCGGAGAACGTCGCCCAGGTCTTCGGCCGGTAAGTGGTGTGAATTCTGTAATGCTGAAGCTCGCGGGGTGCGACCGGGGTGAGGACATTGTCGGCGTACAGAACCTGGACCGAACCGTTGATGTTCCAGTTGTTCGCCGGCTGCACAGCGACGCCGAAGGTACCTCCGTTCTCGTTGATGGTGAAGTTGGAGATACCGGACAGGTATCCCGTGGTGTTCGCGGCACCTTCGCCGATGGTGTGCTGCTGGTAGTGATAAGTGAGCGTGAACACGGTGCGATCCGTAAGGTCGTACGCCGCTGTGAGGTTGTTCGTGATGAACTTCTGGCCGAAGAAATCAAACAGCGGCGTCGCGACCTGCGGACTGCCTTCAAACGTGCTCGTGGGCGGCGTGGTCGGAGTGTTGATCACCATGGTGGTTAACATCGTGCTATTGATGTTCGGGGTCGCGGCAGTCACGGTGGTTAGACTGGTCATGTTGGCAACTCCCGGCTGGTGCACATTCGAGTAGTCGATCTGATCGGAGATGCTGAGCTTTTTCAGCACTTGCCAAGTGACGCCGTAGTCGGTGGCGATCGCTTCCCGCTTGGCGCGGGCGTTTCCGGCATACGTGGTTTCGCGGTTCGTTCCCGACAGACCCTGGAAGTCGTCGTAGTAGTTCGCCAGGCTCATGTTCGCATAGGTGTAGCGAACGTTGCCGTTCATCGTAACGTTCTTGATGCTCGAGCTTTGGAACCGGAAGATTTCGGTCGGGAAGATTTCGCGGGTTGGCTGGGAACGCGAATAGCTGGTGATCACATTACACGTCGGATCGACGATGGGTAGGCCGTTCGGAGTCTGCGCCGGGTAAATTGAGGCGGCTCCGACGGCGGCGTTGCAGGTGATGCCGACCGGCTTGTTGATAGGATTGTCGTAGTTCTGGAGCACTGCGACCCTGGATCCGTCCGCTTCCTGCAGGTTGAAATACTGGGAGGCCCCGCTGAAATAGGAATCGCCCTTGTAGTGAGTGACCTGCTCTTCGTAGGTCAACCGGGTCCGCAATACGGGCTTCCACTCGACCGATCCCGTCCAGTCATCAGTGCTATTGCGCTGATACTCCTGGAGCAGCAGGTCGTAGGAGCCGGCAACCTGATAACCGCTGGGCGACAGGCTGGGGCCCTGGAAGACGTTCTGCGAGTAGCCGACGCGGAAGGTCACCTTCGACAGCGGAAGCAGTGTAAGGTTGGTATCCGTCATGCGGCGCACGGAGTTGTTCAGAAACGGCGACTCCGTCACCTGCGGCCATGCGTAGGCACCCGTCGGCGCCGCAGTGGGACCGATTGGAATCGACTGGCCGGGCGGAAGGTTCGGATTGCCTAGCAGGTTGTAGTCGAAATACTGGCGGTCACGGCGGAACAAGCCGGAGAATTCGTAGAGCTTGCCCTTGGAAAAGTCCAGCTTGGCAATGTCGTTCGGATCGCCGCCGAGCCCGGTGGTAAAGAGTTTCAAGCGATCGACGAGGGTGTTCTTCGTTTGCGGCAGCGCGCGCAGTTCATAGGTCTCGCCCAGTATGCGCGGACCGGACTGCTCGTTGACCAGAGTGTCGTACATGGCGCCGCTGCCGTCGATATTGGCCACGTGTCCGCCCAGATCGATAGACTCATGAAGCGTATAGCCCTCCGGAGCGGTCTGATGAGACACAAATATTGGAACCTGCGCCACGACAGTGCCCGCCGTCAAGCCCAAAATGGCTGCGGCCATGCCCCCGACGACAATGCATCGGACCGCCGCAAGAGAATGCTTTTCACTCAACCGCCGGGAAATCCATCCTGGGTTCATCATATTGAAAGCCTCACTTCAAACACGCTCGTCGAGACCTTGAATCCCTACGCGCAATCGAAACGCGGCCGCGCCTCCCCAATTCTCCAGGCGCGTTGCAATCCATGACTCCTACCTGAGGAACGCCGCATTCATGTTCGAGCCATGAATATTGGTATGGCAGTTCGTACAAGTTATGGTTTCCGACGACCCCGCGCCCATTCCGTGAACCGTGTTGGCAGCTACGCCGCTGTGGCACTGGTTGCAGAGCGGGTTGATGGCCGGCATGTTCAGCAGGCGGGGGTTCTGGGAACCGTGCGGAGTGTGGCATCCCAAACACCCCTCGGCCTTGACCGCGACGTGTTCATAGACGAACGGCCCGCGTACCTCGGTGTGGCACTTGGTGCAGATCCAGTTCTGGTCGGCCGTGGACTTCACGTTGTTGGCTAGGAAGGTGCCGTGCACGTCGTGGCAATCGCTGCACGTGATCAAACCTTCGTTCACCTTGTGGTGGAACGGCATATTGAACGCCGGCTTAGTGTCGGAGTGGCACTGGAAGCAGAGCTTAGGCTGCGCAGCCTTCAGCAGCTTTTCTTCCTTGCTCTGATGAACGCTGTGGCAGCTGGTACAGCTGACCTTCGCCTTGGCGTGGGGCGAGCGATCAAAGTTCGGGTGCGCACCCGCGTGACAGGTCAGGCACTTGGCGTCAACCTCTTTGGCCGAGTGCTTCGCGGGATTGAATATCTTGCTCGTGTCGCCGCCCTCCACGTGCTCCGCGCCGGGACCATGGCAGCCCTCGCAACCTTGGTGCGAGGGCTCCTTACTTAGTGTGGTCTTCCAATGCGGCGTTTTCTCCCAGGCGTTGTAAATTTCCTCGTGACAGGTCTTGCAGGTCTCCGCTCCCACGTACTTGGAGGCATCGGATGAAGGCGCACTGGCCGCGGGTGGGTTGGCTGATTGAGCGCTCTTATCGGCAACCTGCTGGCGCGCCTGGCCTGGAGCAAAGCCGACGACCACGAAAAGGAGTAAGACCGGGAACAGAAGAACTCGAGCAAACCTGGAATTGGCTGGCATTGGCATTAGCAGGCCCTCCTTCGACCCCGGCGGTTTGTCATGCATGTGTGACTAAGAAATCTCGTGGTGACTCACAAGTTTGAAGTCGCCCGGTTTCATCTCATCTAGTCCTCTTTCATCTCTCATCGGCGAGGCCCGCCATTCCGCATCGCCCGGATCCTGGAC
>JBKQID010000004.1:0-211990 GCA_052148475.1 Candidatus Sulfotelmatobacter sp.
TCGTGAGCCACGGGAAGGCACCCAACAAATTACCATCTTCCACGCAACAAATCGGCTCACTGAAGCCGCCCGCTACGGGCAAGATCAACGTAGCGTTCCTGATCTCGGAGGGCGCGGACGTCATGGATATCGCGGGTCCATGGGAGGTCTTCGGCGACTCCATGCTTACAACCAAAGGCAAGACCTGGCATCCATCGGACGGTGACGACATGGTGATGCTGTTCAACGTCTATACCGTCTCTGATTCGCTGAAGCCGGTGAATGCGAATGGACTGAACATCGTACCCAACTATAGTTTCGACAATGCGCCCAAGCCGGAGATTATCGTGATTCCCGCGCAGGGCGGACGCAGCGCGGCCCAGAAAGCATGGCTGCTCGCCAATTCGGCCACCGCCGATGTCACCATGTCGGTGTGCACCGGCGCCTCAGTGCTGGCAGGGTATGGGATGCTCGACGGCCAAACTGCTACTACGCATCACTCCTTTGAGCAGAGCATGCAGAAGGAATTTCCTGCTGTGCACTTCGTCAGCGGAACCCGCTTCGTCGAAAATGGCAAAATCGCAACTGCGGGCGGCCTGACTTCGGGGATTGATCTGGCACTCCACGTCGTTGCGAGATACTACGGCACTGAAGTGGCGCAGGTCACCGCCGACCTTTTGGAGTATCACAGTGCGCTGTGGAAAAACCCGGAATACGACCAGGTGAAGCCGGTGGCCGCGTCGAAGTGATGTTGCCGTGTGCCCCATTTCTCGCGCGTCGTTTGCGCGAGAAGTGGGCCTCGGCCTCACCCCCGCCCCAGCCCCTCCCGCACCATCTCCTCCACATCGCCAATCTTCTCTCCCAGCAGATTCAGCTTCCGCGCCAGCCCCTGAATTTCCGCCTCGGCCCTCCGGTTCACGTCGTAATCCAGTTCGCCGCGCAGCCGGTCTTTCGTGTCCTGCCGGTTCTGGCTCATCATGATGATGGGCGCCTGCACCGCCGCCAGCATCGACAAAAACAGATTCAACAAAATATACGGATACGGATCCCACGCCTTCCGCCCCAGCGCCGCGTCAATCGTCATATAAATCGCCAGCGCGATGCTGAACGCAATAATAAAAGTCCACGACCCGCCAAAGCCCGCGACCACGTCGGCGATGCGCTCGCCGAACGTCGCATCCTTTTCGATCACGTCATTCGGATGCCGGTTCGCCCGCAGCCGCACCAGTTGCTGCGACGCATGAAATTGCCGTCCCAACACGCGCAGCATATCCATCCCCGCCAGCGGCTTGCGCTGCAACAGTACGGCAATGTCTTTCTGGTCGACTTCCAGGCACACCGCTTCGTCGATCGCAGTCGCCTCGGTCTGATGGGGCGTCTGCTCCAGCATCGACGCGAATCCAAAGAATTCTCCGTGCGAAGGCTCGTCGACCACCACTTCCTGATGATCCTGGTCGACCGTCGCCACCCGCACTCGCCCCGACACAACCACATACGCCTGACCGCTCGAATCCCCAATCTTGTAAATGCGCTGCCGCGGCGCAAACGTCTTCAGCCGCACCTGCGCCGCCAGCACCGCCGTTTCTTCTTCGTCCAGCAGCGCAAACAGTGGAACATGTTTCAAAACTTCAGGATTGCACGCCATGAAATCCCTCGCCCGGTGAAATCTCGACCACTCTCAATCGCCTGAGGATTTCACAAAAGCCGCATCGCAACAAGACGCAGATCCATTGCGGGTGCCAATTCTCGCGCGCCTTTGCGCGAGAAAGCCTGCCCTCAGCCTGTCGAAGAGTGGGGACTTCGCGGTAAAGTGTAGACGTGACAAAATTCACCTGGCATTGCTTCGTGTTTGCCCTGATCGCTGCGGCACTTCCACTTTCCGCATGTCATCGCTCTCACACCTCGACCACGAAACGTTACCCCTTCACCGGCCGTGTGGTTTCCATCGACACCCAGTCACACCAAGCCTTCATTTACGGCGACGACATCCCCGGCTTTATGGACGCCATGGCCATGTCCTACAGGATCAAGCCCGAGGCGACCTTGAACCACCTGCTTCCCGGCGATTCCATCTTCGCCGAAGTCGTAGTCGTTCAAACCGACCCGAAGAATGAAGACGCCGTCCCCGACTACTGGCTCGAGAACGTCAGAGTCACGGCCCACGTCGACGCTCCGCCGGCCGCCAACGCACTCCACATGCCCGCCCCCGGCGAGGACGTCCCCGATTTCTCCTTCACCAATCAAAGCGGCAAACGCATTTCGCTGAAGCAATATCGCGGCCAGACCCTGCTCGTCACCTTCATCTACACGCGCTGCCCCTTCCCCGATTTCTGCCCGCGCATGACCAGCAACTTCGCGGAAATCTACAAACAACTCGCCACCAACCCCGCGCTCGCCGGCGCTCACCTGATGAGCCTGAGCTTCGACCCCGGGCACGACACTCCCAAGGTCCTCCGCGACTACGGCTTCTCCGCGGCTCACACCCACGACCCCGCACTTTTCGCCCGCTGGGAGTTCGCCGCTCCCGCCGCCGCTGACTTGCCTAAGATCGCCGACTTCTTCGCGCTCACCGTCAAACCCGAAGGCGGATTGATCACCCACAACCTCAGCACCGCCGTCATCGGTCCCGACGGCAAGATCGTGAGGTGGTACCACGGCGGCGATTGGCAGGTTTCTGATTTAATAAAAGACGCAGCCGAGGCGAGTACTCCCAAAGGGGAATGAACTCCCTGGCTGCAACAATGCGGCCGCGTATTTCCTGGCATGTGCTGCGCGGCTGTTTGCACGCGGCGCGTGCTGCGTGGAAGAGCGGCGCTTCAGGGCCGCGACAAAGACGATAAAATTGCAAGGGGCTTTAGCCCCGGTGGAAATCTATGAAATATCTTCTGATCATCCTGGCCACACTCGGCGTCATCGTTTCTTCTCTCGCCCTCCGCGAGCACTACCGCACCTACGGCGATTCTCCCTGTAGCATCAACGAGCGCTGGGACTGCGGCGTGGTCAATCACAGCCCCTTCGCCATGCTCCCGCATCACGCCGACGATTGGCCTCTGCACTTCAATGTTCCTGTCGCCGTGTTCGGCATCATCGGCTACGTTCTGATGGCCGCGCTCGCGTTCCGCCGCTGGTACCGCCTGTTGCTCGTCCCCACTTTCGCCGGACTCGCCTTCTCGCTCTACCTCGCCGACATTGAAGCCCATGTCCTCTTCGTCTGGTGCGTCTACTGCGTCATCTCACTGGGCGTCGTCTCGTTGATGTCGCTCCTCACCCTCGGCACGGTCGTCGCCCAGTTTGTCCGCAAGCCATCGCCAGCCTAGCGATGCAGAAGCAGCACCGGCGGAAGCAGTACCACGAAGACAGCACCGTGGAAGAGCGGCCTTTAGGGCCGCGTTGTCGGGCGCAAAAAATCGGGGCTCTAGCCCCGGCGGTCGTGCCTCTTGTTTGCCCAGCGCAATTTATTTCCTCCTCGCGCCGATCTTGCGGTTGATCTCCGGCGAAAACTCAATGAAGAAATTCAGAGCCGCCCCGAATCCCGCCTGCTCCGCCATGGCGCGCCCTCCGTCGGCAAACGCGTTGCGCGGATGCGGTTTCCACGCCGTCGAAATCAATCCCCCGCCAAACGCCCCTCCGTACAACGCCCACTGCGGCCGCAACTGCTGTTCCCTCTGATCGTAGGTAAGAAAGTTCCGCACAATCGCATGCCGCGTTCTCGGCCAGAATCCGTGGCAGCGGCACTGATCGTAGCGCACCTCGTATTTCAGCGCGGCGTTTCCCAGCGCCGCCAGGCTGTTCGACGCAATGAACTGTCCTTCGCGCGATGCGAACCGCTCCGCATATCCGCCCCAACCGTCGTCCCACTGCCAAGGCACTCCCCGCGCCTGATCAATGCCCGCCGCGAACATCCGCTTTAAATACGCGCTCGGAGTCGTCAGCGTTTGCTGCAAATAAATTTCGCGCCGCTGCTGGATCGTCATCGGAACCAATTTCCGGCCTTTTTCCACGTACACGCCGACGAACCAGCCGCGCTCCCAGTCGCGCGCCTTGTTCAGCGCTGCCTCTCCCAGTTTCTCTGTGGCCTGTGCCGCCTGCACCGTCAAATCGGCAGCCGCCTGGGCCGGATTCGCACCTTCGTCTTTCTTTTCTTCCTGCGTCTTCTGTTCGTCCGGCTTCTGACTCTCTGGCTTTTGATCCTGCGGCTTCTGATCCTGCTGGGTCTGATCAGGCGACGACGGTTGCTGAGATTGTTCCGGCTGCGAGCCTGGCTGTGGCGCCGGCGGCGGGTTTGGGGCATCCTGCGCCCAAGCCGCGGAACTCATCGCGAGCCAACCGGCCAACAGAACAACGCAGAGTCCTCCCCACTCGCGACGTACGGTCCCCAAGGCTTTCACTCTTCCGCACTCCCTGCCGTCCCCACTGCGCAACAGCATTGTGAGGGTGTCTCCGCTTTGCCCGGTTCCCGGCAACCCGCTAAACTCCCTTCGATGCACTCTCTCTATAACCAAGTTGCTGGAAAAAGCGTCGAACGCCTGGCCGCCCTCAGCGACGGCATCTTCGCCGTGGCCATGACTCTGCTCGTGCTCGATCTCCGCGTCCCCGCCGCCGCAGCCGTTCACTCCGAGCGCGATCTCTGGCGTGCCCTGGTCGTACTTTCGCCCCGTCTTCTGATATTTCTCATGAGCGTCATGACCAACGGCATCTTCTGGGTCGGCCAGCAGACGCAGCTCAACCATTTCGCCCGCGCCGACCGCAACCTGGCTTGGATTCACATCGCGTTTCTCTGCGCCGTCTCGCTCACACCCTTCTCGACGTCGCTGCTCGCCGAGTTTATCCGCTACCGCATCGCCCTGCTGGTCTACTGGTTCAACATCGTCCTGCTGGGAGCAGCGCTCTACTGGAGCTGGAGCTACGCCACCCGCGCCCGCCTGCTCGCCGACGACACGCCCCCAGAAATTCATTCCGCCGTCGTCCGCCGTATCGTCATCGCTCAATCCCTCTACGCCGCCGGCGCCGCGCTCTGCTTTTTCAACACCTACTACAGCATCGCCGCCATCGTCCTGGTCCAGCTAAACTATGCCATCGCCCCCAGATTCTGCTGGGGACTATTTTCCCGCTCGTCGAGGGACGCGGCTTCGTAAAAGGGCTTCGTGGAAGGATTTAAGGATTTGTAGAGGGTTCGTGGAAGGGCACGGCTTTAGCCGTTGCCGTAACGCCTGGCAAAAGGACCGGGCTTTAGCCCCTGAGCAACAATCTAAGGTAAGGTCTTTCCGCGTTGGTCCGCGTAAATCCGCGGCGAAAGAAGTTTCTCCTACCCTCGCTCGAACGCGTGCTTTTTCTCCAACTCTTCCACCGCCGCACGCCGCGCATTCTCAAATCGCTCCGCCTGCAACATCAGCCCCTGCGTAGCCTCCGCCCACTCGCCCTCAATCCGCAGCAACCCCTGCGCCGCCACCATTCGTGCCGCAATCTCGATCAAGTGCGCTGGCGTCGTCTGCACATACTGCGCGTCCGCTGGATCCCCAATCCAAACGCGTTTCTCCCCGCTCAGTTTCGTCTCCCAGTAAACTTTCCTCTCGACGAACTCCGCCATGGCCTCGTCCATGGCCTTGCCAAACACCCACTGCCCCCGCTTGAAGTCGTAATGCCTGCTGGAAAACGGCACCGGCAACAATTTCCCCGACTTCACAAACTCAATCTGCCGCCGGTCCACTTCCTTGCGCAGCGCGTTGATTACCGGAGCCTCCGCGTCCTTCGGCTCCAGCGATGGCATCACCTCCCGCACCGTCTGCGAAAGATTCACCGCGACCGGCGCGTGCAGCCCCTCCGAACCCGCCAGCCGGATGTCCCCATGCAGCACAAAAAAATCCGCCCCCGAGGTCGATTGATGAAACGGCCACTCCAGCCGAATCGTCAGCGGCAAACCCTTCAGGGTCACCCAGATTTTCGCGCTAGCCGCCGAGCCCGCAATCCCCCCACTCTCCTGCAACGTCGTCATAAGCCAATATCCCTTTTCCGTAGGAAATCGCCGCCCTGGAATTCAACTCAAAATCTGCCTTCGAATATCTACCAGCAACGATTCTACTGGCTCCATCCACTTCCCATCCAGCGCAGCTGGAGCTAGGCCTACTGTCCACTGGCCACTGACCACTGACCACTGTTTTTCTCTACCAGCCATCCCAGCAGTCCCGGAAGACAGAATCCCACCGCGTTCAACACTCCATGGGTTCTGGCCATCTGTGGGATCGTCAACACGTCGCTGCCCACGTAATCCGCCACCGCATACGACGCCGAAAGCACCATGCCCGCGAAGACCGCGCCAGCCGCCACTTGCAGCAGCACCCGCGCCGTGCCATCTTCCGTCTTGCTCCCACAGGCCCGCACCGCAATCGCCAGGCCCGCCACGCTCGCCGAAAACAGGATCGCCGCTCCCATCTTCAGCCCCGGAGAAATCACAAATCCCGCCGCCACCACAATCGGCATCCCCGCCACCAACCCCACCACCACCCTCAGCCACTGTCGAGCCTCCCCGCGCCTCTCCGCGAACGCGAGCGTAGCCGCGGCGATCGTCGCCGTAGCAAAACCGGCAAAATGAAAGTGCACCGCCGTCAGCAGTCCAATCGGTTCCTGAATCCCCATCGGCCGCATCCCCCACCGCGACGCCACCAGCCACGCCCCGCCCACCGCCAGATCCAATCGCCCCACCGCAATCACAATCTCCGCAATGATTGATCGTGTGGGCACGGCTCGTGTGGGCACGGGCGACTCGCCCGTGCTCTCTCCCCACCACTCCTTAGCTCCGCGAAAAATCCGCACCACCGCGCTTCCAGCCATAAGCCCACAAAACACCAACCATCCGAGTGCAAGAAACCCCGCTCTTCTTCCCGGAGGCAGCCACATCGCCACCACGGCCATCCCAGCGCCCAAAGGTTGCAGCCGCCGTGCAACTGCTTCCGTCCGCCCACCTTCAACGAGCACCCGCCCCAATTCCATTCCCAGGGGAACAATCACCAGCGGCGCAAATAGAAACAGCAACTCGATCGCCCCCATCCGCGCTATCCCCATCCGCGCCAGCACCGCCATCCCTGCCCAAACCACCGCCCCCGCAGTGGCGCACCCGCGCGCCCACAAATCCTGCCCGTCGTCATTCCTGCGCATGACTCGGGTGTCATTCCAGCCAGACAATTCTTTGTCATTCCGACCGAAGGGAGGAACCTGCTGTTGCTTTAGTCGCCCCAAACTCCTTTTCATACCTCGCCTCATTCCCACCGGGTGCCCCATTTCTCGCGCGTCCTTTGCGCGAGAAGTGGGGATTCTGACTTTGGTCTCGATTCACCTCACCTCACCGGCATCACCGCTGCCGCCCCAAACACCATCACCAACCCGACCAGCGACCCCACATATATCAAGTCGAGCCCCCAGTTCTCCCGCCGAATCTCGCGGTCATAATAAAAAATCTGCAAGACAAACCGCAGCAGCCAGAATCCCGCCATGAATCCGCTCAGAAACCTCCCCAGCGCGCTGGCCCCCGCCAGCTCCCGCGCGAACCCGAAGCACAGCGCGGCAAACATCCCCAGCACAATCACGATGTACACCCAATGCACATAAAAAATCTGCCGCACAAATCGCGGAACCCCCGCCAGCCTCTCCCGCACCCGCAACCGCCCCGGCAAGGGCACGTTCGCCGCCATGATCCCCACATGCACGCACCCCGCTCCCCAAATCGCCCGCATCATCCACTCCGCGCTCATCCCTCACCTCCGCACTTCCTCCGCGAACCCCTGTGCCCTCTGTGGTTCAATGCTCTTAACTTCCTGCTCTTTGAGATCTGCTCCCAATCATCTAAACGATCAGACCATTCTGTATAAACAGACTAGCCCGAGCAAAAAAAGGGACCCTACCCCGCCTTCTTCCGAATCTTCGTTCCCATGCGCAACAGTTTCCGCACCGTTCCTGTCGGCAGCCGCTTCATCTGGTCGTACAGTTCCGTCACCGCCTCAAAGAATCCCGCCATCGCGAGCAGCCGTTCCCGCGTATAGTCCGCTCCCAACTCCTTCGGATCCAGATCGGCCAGGCACGTCCGCAAAATCTCCCGCGTCGGATCAATCTCCCGCCGCTTCCTCTGCTCAATCACCAGTCGGAACATCTCCCACACATCTTTCATCGATTCATAATGTTCGCGCCGGTCACCCAGCACATGCACCGCCCGCACGATCCCCCAGGTCTCCAGCTCCCGGATCGAGGTCGACACATTCGACCGCGCCACGCTCAGGGTCTCGGCAATCACCTCCGCCGGCAGCGCCTTTGGCGACAAATACAGCAGCGCGTGAATCTGCGCCACCGTCCGGTTGATCCCCCACCGCGTCCCCATTTCCCCCCAGTGAAGGATGTACTGCTTCTGCACTCCAGTCAGTTCGCTCATAACGTTTCTTTCAGTACGAACTGAATATACAGAATATTTCACCTGTTGTCAAGGTTATGTGGGGGCGGACCTCCCGTCCGCCAACTGCCGGAAGCTCAGAACGGCCCAAGGAGACGATGGTTTGGGAAACTGTGTTCAGGAAGAAGCGCGTCTCTAGTTCAAGGGCGCGGCCGAAGGATCGGTCAAGGCAATCAGTTTCCCCGGCGGATAGTCCGCCGGCGTCAGCGGAGTTTCAGGGTCGGGATTCACGATCGTCAGCACCTTCCCGCTACGTACTCCCCGAATAGTCAGACAATCACTCTGCACCGCGACTACTCGATACTGCTCGTCGAAGATTGCCACGGCTGGTTTCTTCATGATCATCTTAGATGCTCAATTTTCCCACGCGGTTCGCATTCCTTACTAGCCAATTCCGTTTTGGGAATGGTTCGCCAGTTGTAGCCCTTTCGGTCTCCCGCCGTCCCCTGCGGAGATGAATTCCGGAGCGGCGGACGCCCCCGTCCGCCGGGCCCCGGACAGCGCGTCCGGGACTCCACGTATTCTACAATCGGACTTCCACCCAATGGATACCGACCGCATCGCCGAACTGCTGAAACCATTTCTGGCCGCCCCAGTACAAACCCCCAACACCCAACATCTGTTTTCCAGTATATCGACGTACATCGATATGCTCCTTCGCTGGAACGCCCGCATCAATCTGACCGCAGTCCGCGACCCGGACGAGATCGTCACCCGCCACTTCGGCGAGAGCCTCTTCGCCGCCCGCCATCTGTTTCCCGGTGGAAGAGCGGCCCTTCAGGGCCGCGTAGCCGTCCCGAAAGAAGGTAGGGCTTTAGCCCCTGAACCGGTGGTGGTCGCCGACCTGGGCTCCGGCGCCGGATTCCCCGGCCTCCCCATCAAGCTCTGGGCTCCGCACCTCTCCCTCACCCTGGTCGAGTCCAACCACAAGAAAGCCGCCTTCCTCCGCGAAGTCACCCGCGCCCTTACATTGACCGACGTCAATATACAAAACACCCGTGCCGAAGCCCTCGCCCCCATGAGTTACGACGTGGTCACGCTTCGCGCCGTCGAACGCTTCGAGGCCATCCTCACCACGGCCGCCACCCTAGTCGCCCCAACCGGCCGCCTGGCCCTCCTCATCAGTGCCGCCCAGCAATCCTCAGCCCGCTCCACGCTCCCCCCCTTCATCTGGTCCGATCCCATACCAATCCCCCAATCCCGCTCCCGCATCCTGCTCATAGCCCGTCGCCCAAGCTAGTGATGGCGCACCGTTCAGAACCAACCAAGTCAACAAGTGGTAAACAGCATCCAAGCTAACTCCCGGCAAACGATATCCGTGGGCCGTCTAGACGCAGAAGTGGTACAAAACCACCATCATTCTTCGCAGGGCATCTGTCCGAGACCCCAGTCGAACCGAAGACACCCCTGAACTCTCACTCAAAGTTTTCCCAGCCCCATCAACCAGCCGATATGGAGTAACCAGAATGGTAAAAGTGGAGCGCAATGTCTGAAGACTCGTCATTTAATGGGCCATCAGGCCTAGACTATGTGCGATCAGGCGGACAAAGTGGGAAGCATGACTATAACTTGGCCATGAGGACTCCGTCTGCAACTTAGCTCCTAGCGAGTTTTCCACAGTGTTCCTGCAGGAACATATCTCCAAATTCGTGAGATCCAAGAGCCCGCCCGTGCGCCAGCCGTGAGGAAGGTTAGCGGCGTAGACGACGAGACCTGCCAGCTCAATCCCGCGAGATGTTCCTGCAGGAACATTGGACGCGTTTTGCACACAAATTCACGTACGTGCACAGCAGATCGTCATTGCAATTGAAATGCTGTGCGGACTATGCTGCCCTGTAGCTTTGGTTTCTCCTGACAATCCAATGGGACGCGTTATCGCTGTTGCCAATCAGAAGGGCGGCGTGGGCAAGACCACGACTGCCATCAACCTAGCCGCGTCCTTTGCGGCTGCTGAAGTGAACACGCTGCTGGTCGACTGCGATCCGCAATCGAATGCCACCAGCGGCCTGGGGTTCGCCAAGGATCCTGACCGAGTCAGCTCCTACCACATGCTGATGGGCGCGGCCACGGCCGAGGAGGCGCTGCTGACCACAGAGCTCGAGCAGCTCTGGCTGATTCCTGCGCACAAGAACCTAATCGGCGCCAACATTGAGCTCGTCGACGCAGAGGGTCGCGAGTTTCGCATGCGCGAGGCGCTGGCGCCACTGCGCGACCGGTTCCAGTTCATCGTGCTGGACTGTCCACCGGCGCTTGACCTGCTGACGCTGAACGCGCTGGTGGCAGCCGACACGGTGCTGATTCCCATGCAGGGGGAGTACTTTGCTCTCGAAGGCGTGAGCGAGCTGCTGGATACGATCGAGCGGATTCGCGCGGCGCTGAATCCTGAGTTGGGGATTGAGGGCGTGGTGCTGACCATGTTTGACGACCGGACCAACCTGGCACAACAGGTGATGACTGAACTCAAGAATTTCTTTGGCGAGCAGCTGTGCAAGACGACAATCCCGCGGAACATACGGCTGGCCGAAGCGCCGAGCCATGGGAAGGCGGCGCTGGAGTACGATCCGCGGTCGAAGGGTGCGGAGAGTTATATCAAGCTGGCCAAGGAGATTATTGGGAAGCAGCTGCCAGCAGTCAGCTCTCAGCCGTCCGGGGAAACCTTCACCACAGAGGACACAGAGGAACACGCGGAAGCGGTGGAGGAGATGGATAAGACGGCTTGAGGGTGCGTATATTTATACGCATCGATATATTAGATTGATGGGCGTCGATATATTATCTGAGTGAGAATTCCCTGGTTGGGCGTCGAAGCATTCGGGGTGAAAGGGGTCCTTCGACTTCGCTCAGGATGACAGTGAGGGGAATGAAAACATCGGGGAGACGATCTGAATGAGCAATACAGTGGCGGCGGAGAATTTGGCGGGGCGGGTGGAGAAGGATAAAGAGAAGGTGGAGAAGCGGCGGGCTTTGGGGCGAGGGTTGGAGTCGTTGCTGCCGGGGCCGCGGGTGGTGGGTCCGGGCCAGAGCGGCGGCACTGCGGACAAACAACAGGTTCCTCACTTCGTTCGGAATGACAAGACCATTGCGAGTTCCAGTGGCGATGCAGGCACTCGCACAGTAGCACCCGCGCCACATAGGATCGATTCGATTCAGGCTGTGGTGGAGGATCCAGAAGCGGTCGTGGCACACCATGGGGCACTGGGTAGGTCAGAATCCCCACTTCTCGCAGAAGACGCGAGAAATGGGGCACCCGGAGAGTCAACATCCCCACCCTCTCGCGAAGAACGCGAGAAGGGTGGGGCACTCGCTTCGACTCTTTCCTCTGCACATGCCTCTGATCTTTCCTCTCACTCCGCGTCGGACGAAACCATCACCATTTATGCGCAGGCGGAATCGCGGATGCCGGCGAATCTGGTGGTCAACCTCGAGATTGCGGTGATTGACAAGAATCCGTTTCAGACTCGGTATGTGGATGATGATGAGGCGCTGGAGGAGCTGGCGGATTCGATTAAGGCCAATGGGGTGGTGCAGCCGATCATGGTGCGTCCGGGGGAAGAGGACGGGCGCTACATCTTAGTGTTGGGCGAGCGGCGGCTGCTGGCTTCGAAGAAGGCGGGGAAGACGACGATTCCGGCGCTGGTGCGGAAAGTGTCGCTGCAGCAGGCGGCGGAGATGACGATTGTCGAAAACCTGCAGCGCGAGGATTTGAGCGCTCTGGAACAAGCGGAAGCGTTCCGGGTGTTGAGCAACGAATTCAAGATGACGCAGCAGCAGATTGGCGAGCGGGTCGGGCTGTCGCGGGCGTCGGTGACGAACTACATGCGGCTGCTGAAGTTGCCGCGGGAAGTCATGCAGTTGCTGGCGGAGAAGCGGATCTCGTTCGCGGAAGCGAAGGAACTGTTGAAGCTGGAAAACGACGATCAGATTTCGAAGGCGGCGCTGTATGCGGTGAAGAAGGGGCTGACGCTGGAGCAGATCGAGCGGCTGGTGCTGTCGATGAACGGGGATCTGGATCCGTTTCCGGGCATGCCGGGGCAGGTGGTGAAGAAAAGCGGGGCGCGGTGGGTGGATCCGAATGTGCGTTCGGCGCAGACCGACCTGGAGCGAATGCTGGGAGTCAGGGTGAGGATTCGCGATCGGAAGGGGAAGGGGAAGATTGTGATTGAGTATTCGAACGTGGATGATTATGAGCGGGTGGTGGAGATGTTGCGAGGGAAGAAGTAGGCTTCCAGCGATCAGCTGTCAGCTTTCGGAGGCGGCCTTGGCGCCGCCTTTTGCTTTTGCGGCGGGGAATCTAGTTTGTTAAGGGGTGGGACGGGGAACGGCTGTTTTGGCCGCGCTGCAGTGTTCCAATGCCGCACCTTGTGGCGATTAATGAGTGTAGTGGGAATGGGCACCTGAACTGCGAATCGCTGTTTACTGGTTTGGTTCATGCGCAGGGCGAGGACATCGGGAGAATTCCTCTGTGAGCCGGGACGACTGGGATTGCAGGGGTCCTTCGCTTCGCTCAGGGTGACAGGGCTCATTTTCTGATCAGCTTTTGTTCTCTCCCTCCTTTTGATTCTCATCGACGTTGCAAATCCGGGTGGGGGCGGAGTATCGTCCGCTGGCGGGGGAAATCCCCACTTCTCGCAAGAACGCGAGGCCCGGATGGACACCGGGGCTAGATTCTTCGTCACGACATTCCTTATTTCACCTTTTGGAGAGCTTATGAATCGGTGGCTGCGTCGAATTCAGCTGGGCGGGTTGGTGTTGGCGGCGGTGATGGTGTTGGTGGCGGATACTTCGCCGCTGCCCAAGCCGCCGGTGGCGAAGAAGGTTCCGCATGTGACCGAGGTCAACGGGCACAAGATGGTGGACAACTATTTCTGGCTGCGGGATAAGCCGAATCCGGAGGTGCAGGCTTATCTGGAGGCGGAGAACGTTTATACCGACGCGGTGATGAAGCCGACTGAAGGGTTTCAGAAGAAGCTCTATTCCGAGATGCTGTCGCGGGTGAAGGAAACCGACGTCGAGGTTCCTTATAGAGAGGGAGACTACTTTTATTACGTGCGGGAAGAGGCGGGGAAGCAGTATGGGATCCGGTGCCGCAGGAAAGGCAGCATGGACGCTCCGGAAGAAGTGGTGCTCGACGTGAATGAACTGGCCAAGGGGCATGCGTTCATGTCGGTGGCGGCGTATGCGGTGAGTCCGGATGGGAATCTGCTGGCGTATTCATATGACAACACGGGGTTCCGGCAGTACACGCTGGCGGTGAAGGATTTGCGGACGGGAAAAATTCTAGTGGATCATGCCGAGCGGGTGGGGTCGGTGGTGTGGGCGAACGATAACCAGACGATTTTTTATACGCAGGAAGATGCGGTGGCAAAGCGGCAGTACCGGCTGTACCGGCACACGGCGGGGGCGGCGGGCGAAGGCGACCTGGTGTATGAGGAGAAGGACGAGCGCTTCGACGTGGAAGCGGACAAAACGCGGAGCCGCGCGTACATTTTTTTGATTTCGGCGAGCCACACGACGAGTGAGGCGCGGTACATTCCGGCGGATCAACCGATGGCGGAGTTCAAGGTGATGGAGCCGCGAAAGCAGGGCGTGGAATATTATCCCGGCCACAATGGGGACAGTTTTTATATCCGGGTGAATGATACTGGGAGGAATTTTCGGGTGGTGAAGGCTCCGGTGGGCGATCCGGGGAGCGCGAACTGGAAGGAAGTGGTGGCGCAGGATCCGGCGGTGATGATCGAGGAGATGGATTTCTTTAAGAACTATTCCGTGTTGTATGAGCGGGAGAATGGCCTGCCGCAGATGCGCGTGACGGATTTGCGGACCGGGCAGTCGCGGCGGATTGAGTTTCCCGAGCCAGCCTATGGGACGTATCCATATTTGAACCGGGTGTATGACACGACGGAGTTTCGCTATGGATACCAGTCGCCGATTACTCCGGCGTCGGTGTTTGCGTATGACATGGAGAAGGGGACGTCGACGCTGCTGAAGCAGAAGGAAGTGCCGGGAGGATATGACCGGACGAAATATCAGGTAGAGCAGATTTATGCGACGGCGGCGGATGGAGTGAAGATTCCGATTTCGGTGATGTATTTGAAGGGGACGAAGCTCGACGGGAAAGAGGCGTTGTATCTATACGGGTACGGGTCGTATGGAATTTCGATGGACATGTTTTTCGATTCGAACATTTTCAGCATGGTCGATCGGGGAGTGGTGACGGCCGTCGCACATATTCGCGGTGGAGGCGAGATGGGCAAGGCGTGGCACGATGCGGGGCGGATGATGAATAAGAGGACGACGTTCACCGACTTCATTTCGTCGGCGGAATATCTGGTGGGCAATGGATATGGATCGAAAGAGCGGCTGGTGATTGAAGGCCGGAGCGCGGGCGGGTTGCTGATGGGGGCGGTTTTGAATATGCGTCCGGATTTGTTTAAGGGGGCGCTGGTGGGGGTTCCGTTTGTGGACGTGATGAATACGATGCTGGATGAGTCGTTGCCGCTGACGGTGGGAGAGTTTGAGGAGTGGGGGAATCCGAAGGAGAAGGCGGCGTTTGATTACATGATCACTTATTCGCCGTATGACAACGTGGAGGCGAAGAATTATCCGGACATGCTGGTGCGGACTTCGTTCAACGACAGCCAGGTGATGTATTGGGAGCCGGCGAAATATGTGGCGAAGATGAGGGCGCTGCGGACGGACCATAATATTTTGATTTTGAAAACGAATTTGAGTCCGGCGGGACATGGCGGGTCGTCGGGGAGATATAACCAGCTGAAGGAAGCGGCGTTTGATGATGCTTGGATTTTGCGGGAGATGGGGATTGGGAACTGATTTTCAATTGTTGATTTCTGATTGTTGATTGTTGATTTGAAATCGATGACGAGCTGGGCATCGAAGAGGGTAGGGATCCTTCGACTGCGCGGCGGCTGCGCTTCGCTTGCCGCCACTTCGCTCAGGATGACAATTTCAAATGACGGCGCGGACCAAGTGATTTAGATGAGGCCGGCGCGGACGCGGCGGAGGAAGTCTTCGGCGTCGAGTTTGGCCTGGGCCAGGACTTTGGGCTGGTTGCGGTATTCGAGGGCGACTTCCTGGAGGAAGAGTTCGACCGCGTCTTTGGGTTTGAAGCCCTGGGCGACGAGCTTGCGAATGCGGGGAGTGAAGCTGTCGGCGTCGTCGGGGGAACCCTGGCGCGAGGAGTGCTCGGAGCATTTGTGGTCGCGGAATTTGGCCGCTGCCAGGCGGTCATAGGCGGTACGGGCTTCGGGATCGTTCAGGAACGTGGGGATGGGATAATTCCAATCGCACTGGGAGCAGGTCCATCCTTGGAACGAGTGGGTGGACGTCCAGATAATTTTTCGCGCGGTGTTTTGTTCCAGCTTGCGATGATCTGCAGTGTGGTTGTCCACGAGCGAGACGGCTCCTACCCGCAACTTGCGTGGCCCATGCGAAATGCGTTTGGGCCATGATAGCCGGAAACGGGAAGGTTTGGGCGTGTTAAAAGCGGTTCCGGGGATGAGTCTCTGCTGCTGGGCTGGCTTTGCTGCATTCTTTGGCGGACGGGAGTGTCCGCTCCACATACACATCGACATCACAAGTCAAAATCCCCATTCTAACGTCGCAAAGTGCGCGACGTTAGAATGGGGCGCCCGACATATTTGCTGGTTTCAGCGCATTGCCGCAGCTTTGGGTTGCTGCGCGCGTCCAAACATAATGCCGGTTTCTACCTCCAGCGGCTTTCCGGCCTGCAGGTAGGGCCTGAACCTCCATTGGCCCAGGGCATCGGTGATGGCTTTTGACTGGTCTGGAAATGCGCTGAGGAAATGAATGTGCTCTACCTTTCCGTTCTTATCGATGATGATTCGGACCGGGACAGGGTTGAACCTATGCTCGGTAAAGACCGGGTCGACCCGCGCGATCAGGTTTTCGTCGCGCGCGTAGTCCTTGATGCACACCGGGACGGCGCCCCCGTCCGCAGCGGGACTGGCTTCCGCGGGCAACTCCATTTTGTTCATGTCGAGGATCAAGCTTTCCAGCAGTTTGGGGTCACGGGTGGTTAGCACAATTTCCACGGCGTGGCAGCGGATCTCAGTAGCCGCAACATACCAATGCAGCTGCGCCACCGGAGACATATACCCAAAGACGTGGAAGGTGTGGGTGGCTATCTTGACCTCACTCAGCGGGAGGTCGACTTTGTAATCGGCCTGCAAATTGTCTTTCATGTAACTCGTCAGCTGGAGCGCGTTCGCCGCAGGCAGAGGGGTAAAGAACAGGTCCTCGGCGGTGAGCAAGATACTGCCGGGGATTGGTTCCTTGTGTGTGTCTTTATGTGTGTTCGGGGGTGTGATCTCGGCGAGCACATAGCGGCCGCGATCCGACGGAGGCGGGCCGTCATACTCCTGGGTCCAACTCGGAGGCAAGGTGTAAGTCATGCCAAAATACTGGTTACGAAAGACGTTATTCGTCACGTTCCCGCCTTCTGGCAGGGGAGTTGTGGAGTCACTGGCGCTCGACCAAGCACCCCTTACCAGAATCTCTGGCTCCGGCGAGCGCATGCTTTGCGGCTCGGTCTTTTGGCCCCAGGCTATCGACAAGGATAACGACAACAGCGACATAGATCGAACGACAACGACTAATAACCCTGATAACCGGGAATACATACTTCTCCTTCCGGTACGAGTAATGATTTCGACTTCTGGTTTCGTTCTAACTAGGAAGAGAGCTGGCGAGACCGCGTCTCGCCAGCAGGGTTGCGCAGTTGCGAAGTAAATCCCTCAGGGGCTAAAGCCCGTTTTTCTCGAGGCCCTGGACGGCACGGCTGAAGCCGTGCCCTTCCCAAACCGATTTATGAAACACGCTCTAAAGGGTTACAGCGAACGCAGAAAGTTCAACAAATCCTGCTGCTGTTTGGTGGTGAGGCTGGAGAAATGCGTCACCACGGTGTTGGCCTCGCTCCCGGAGCTCTTGTGGTCGACGATGGCCGTGTACAGGTCGGTGGTGCGGCCATCGTGCAGCAGGAATATGCGCTGTCCCAAGCCCCACAAGGGAGCGGTGCGGAACTGAGTGCCACCGGCGCCGCCCTGCGAGACGTTGTCCTCCAGGCGAGTACCCATTTTATGGATCTCAAGATCGGAGAAGGCAGGCACCGGGATATTGCTCAATGCGGGAGCGAAGTTTGAAATTTGGGTTGTGCCCGGTGTCGGATTGTGGCAGGTGGCGCAGCCGATCGAGCTAAACAGGGCACTGCCATTGGCAATCGACGTGGCGGCGACCTGCTGTCCATTGAGCACAACCCCCCCGGGTGTCGGCGGAGCCAGGAACCGCATGAAGTTGGCAAACGCCGAGACGTCATCAAGGACCGCTGAGTTCGGCGTCAAATTTGGGTTGGATGTATCTTCTGGGTAACCATTTCCGGTGAGGTTCAGGCAACTCGTCGGCAGCCCAGTACCCTGCTGATCTTCTTCCGGCAACGGACGATCTTGGGGGAACAGCTCGTTGCTGACGCCCATCTCTACGTTGTAAGCCTCACCGGCAAAGATGTGCAGCGACTTGTTCTGTGCCTTCCAGCCAAAGCGGGAAATGGTGCCATCATTACCGTTGCGGTTGAAGGTGCCGGAGATGCCAAAGGAGTTGACGAGATTGGCAGCCTGGTTCAGTAACAGGGTTGAGTCGTCGAGGTTCTCGATCAAGCCCGCGCCAAAAACTGGCGTGGGAATGCGGAAGATGATGTCGTTCGCCGCCTGAGCAGCACTAAAGTTCGGCTGCGACAAACTGCAACTGCCCGCATCGGGGCGGCCTGTAACCGTGAACAGGTCTTCCACTCCGCCATTGGGAGCTTTGGTGTTGGCGGTTCCGCTGGCGGTAAGGAAGTACGGGAACCGGACTTCCACGGTTGGACCATTGGCCGTAATGAATGAGGGTGTGGTGTCGGCGGGCGCGACCCCGTTGCCGGTGAAAAGGAACTGGGGATTGACGAAGGCGCCGGTCCCGCCAACTGCGGGTTGCGCGTGACACGAACTACATTGGTTTGAGTTAAAGCGCGGTCCCAGACCCACGTTGGCGGCGTTCGAAACCGCCTCCACTTCCTGGAAGCGGGCGAGACCGTCGTTGAAAAAGGCGGTGAAGCCGTTCGGGTCGTTGGCCGGATCGATGAGCGTCCCGCCTGTGCCGCGGCTGGCACTCTGCACTCCAGGGTCGGTTTGAGCAAATGCCATTCCGCTGAGGAACAACACCGCCAAAGTCAAAACTTCCGCGAGTTTCCTTGTCTTGATCACGATTCCTCCTTGTAACGGGTTCGTCTCCCAGTTGCCCTGCGACCCTCCATCGACCCAAGTTGAGACACACGGGGGCGAGGATCCCAGGGGAATCCAATGTCGGACGGCCGGTCCCGAGGCGTACGGATACGCCAACGGACAGAACTCCGCCCAGAGTTTTCAGACGATGGTGGCCGCGGTTAGCTTCCCACCCGAGGTCGGAAGAGTGAAGAGGAAGCCTGCAACGCGTGGTTCTGAAACGGTTGTCAGAGACGCGCGTTCACGTTCGTGTTGAGCTCGCGCATTGCCATGCAGTCGAAACTTTCAATGCTGTGGCTGCTCTGGCTGCGGCTTGGGCCTGAAGAGTTAAGTGGCCCGCGCATTGATGCCGCAATCGTTTGGTCGCGGCTCAGGGCGCGGGAAATCGTTCCCAGAAATTAGCAGAACCTTACAACGTGTCAAGATAAATGATGGTTTCGTTACGAAATCCGAAAATAGTTTGTGCAGGGGTTGGCGACCACGACTAATCCAAGGTCAAAGGCAGCGCGGCAGGAGTGCCCGCTCCACACATGCCTGGCCACACATGCTTTGCCACACATGCTTTGCCACATCTATTTGGCGAAGAAGTAGTCGAAGGAGCGGACGGCGGTGAACTCGTCGTCTTTGATGTCGAAGACGGTGTAGAGCTTGGTGACGTAGAGGACGTCCTGGACCTTCTGGGTAAGGTTGAGGAGCTTGAGTTCGCCGCCGGCGTTGCGGACGGTGGTGAAGCTGCCGACGAGTTCTCCGACGCCGGAGCTGTCGATGTAGTCGACGCCCTGGAGGTTGAGGATGATTTTTTTCTTGCCTTCAGCGACGAGGTTGCGGACGGCGTCGCGGAGGTCGCCGATTTCGTCGCCAAGGACGATGCGTCCGGTGATGTCGAGAATGGTGACGTGAGCGACTTCGCGGGTTTCGATGGTTAAGGACATGATCAGGACACGGTCGACGTTTTCATGGACCGATGGCGGGAATGGTAGTGGGTGTGGAAGGGCAAGTCAATGGGGAGTGTGCTTTCAGGACGGACGGGTCGCGGCCAAACATCCCCACCTCTCGCAAAGTACGCGAGAAATGGGGCACCCGGCGCGAAGAAGCAGGTCCCTCCACTACGCCGTCGCATCGCTCCGGCTCCGGTCGGGATGACAACTATGAAGTGGACGTTGGCTTAGGAGTGGAGGTTTATGAGTGAGCGCCGTGGGGGCGGGAGTCGAGTTCGAGGGAGGCGAGGGGGTGGTCGCGGACTACATTGTCACGAATTTCCTGGATGGGCGAGGTGATGATGGGAGTGGGATAGAGCGGATGACGAAATTCGAGGTGCATGCCGCGGCCGACGTATTGCAGCTTGAGCATGGAGCCTCCCCAGGTGGAACCGGCGATGGCGACCTGAACGGGCTGGGGACAGAATTCGGGATGGCCGGAGAGCAGAGCTTCGCTGCCGCCGAGCAGGACCGCGGTATAACGGTGATGCATGGTCTGGATTTCGAGGACGGTCGAGGGCGGAAGGTCGTTGAGGAAGACGCCGCCTTCGATTTCCGACTGGATGATGCCGCGATTCACTTCGTCGGCCAGGTTGGGGTGAGGATTAAACATGCAAATCAAACCTGCTGAGGACCGACACTAAGGGTATCGGGTTTTGGGGGCGGGGACAAGAGTCCTTTGGGACGGGGTCGGAGCGGAGGAGCATGACCTTTAGAGGCGGGTGGGGGCGGGCGGGTTGCAGAGAGTTTGGGAGGGCTTAGGAGAGGTCAAAATCCCCACTCTAACGTCGCAAAATGCGCGACGTTAGAATGGGGCACCCGGCATGGACCGACCTGGTCACGACGCGAGGCTCGCAAGCCTGATAAAATATTGGGACAGAGGGGTTCCGGATCATTCATGCCAGTTCCTGTGTCACAGATGTGGACGGTGGCGAGCTATGTGCTGCGGCAGAAGCTCGCGGGGCGGAAGCAGTATCCGCTGGTGCTGATGCTGGAGCCGCTGTTCCGGTGCAATCTGGCGTGCGCGGGGTGCGGGAAGATTCAGTATCCGGCGCATATTTTGAAGAAGGATTTGTCGCCGGAGGAGTGTTTCCGGGCGGTGGAGGAGTGCGGGGCGCCGATGGTGTCGATCCCGGGCGGAGAGCCGCTGATGCATCCGCAGATCGGGGAGATCGTTGAGGGTCTGGTGGCGCGGAAGAAATATATTTATCTGTGCACGAACGCGCTGCTGCTGAAGGAAAAGATTGGGCTGTTCAAGCCGAGTAAGTATTTGACCTTCAGCGTTCATCTGGATGGGCAGCGGGAAGAGCATGATTTGGCGGTGTGCCGCGAGGGTGGGTATGACATTGCAGTCGATGCCGTGCGCGAGGCTTTGAAGCGCGGGTTTCGGGTGACTACGAATACGACGCTGTTTGATGGGGCGAATCCGAAGTCGGTGCGCGCGTTCTTTGACGAGATGATGGAGCTGGGCGTGGAGGGCATGATGCTCTCGCCTGGATACTCGTATGACAAGGCGCCGGATCAGAAACATTTTCTGGGGCGGGCGCGGACGCGACGGATGTTTCGGGCGATTTTGTCGAACCGGAAGAAAGAATGGCAGTTTAATTTGTCGCCGCTGTTTCTGGAATTTCTGATGGGGAAGAAGACGTATCCGTGCACGCCGTGGGGGATGCCGACCTACAACGTGTTTGGGTGGCAGAAGCCTTGCTACCTCTTGCAGGACGGATACGCGGAAACTTTTTCTGAACTGCTGGCTACTACCGAGTGGTCGAAGTATGGGACGGAGTCGGGGAATCCGGCGTGCGCGAATTGCATGGTGCACAGCGGGTATGAGGCTTCGGCGGTGCATGCCACGTTCAATTCGCTCGGGGGATTTTTGGCGACAGTGAAGGGGACGCTGTTCTCGCGGTATCGGGATGAAGAGGCGTTGCGGATGCTGGAGGAGCCGGTGGCGGCGGTGCATCCGCTGGTGCAGATTGCGGCGACGAGCGAGACGCTGCAGGAGACGCGGGCTTAGGACGGCAACTGCGGGGCTAAAGCCCGGCGCACTCTTTGCGCGCTTCACGCGGCCCTGAAGGGCCGCTCTTCCACAGTAAAACAACGGCGTGATTATGACTGGTAAAGAAGGCGGGCATATCGATCATGCTTTGGCGGGAGCGGTGCCGCCGCATGCGAATGCGCTGCATCCGGATGCGCTGGAAGTCGCGCCGGGGACGGCGCATGAGCGGCTGGAGGGATGGATCCCGGAGCTGGCCAGCGAAGACGAGCTGCGGGCGGCTTTGGAGAAGGCGTTCGATTATCGCGGCGACGTGACTATCACGCGGAAGGACGGGTCGCGGATCGAAGGATATTTGTTCGACCGGCGGACGGGGACAACGCTTAAGGATTCGGTGGTGCGGCTTTATCCCAAGAATTCGAACGAGAAGGTTGCCGTGTCGTATGCGGAGATTGGGGCGCTGGCATTTTCGGGGCGGGATACGGCGGCGGGGAAAAGTTGGGAAGCCTGGATGAAGAAGTATGCGGAGAAGAAGGCGGCGGGGGAGAAGGATTTGAGTTTGCATCCGGAGCCGCTGGAGTAAAGCCAGGGGCTGAAGCCCATCGATTCCCTTTGAGCTGACGCGGCCCCTTCGGCTGCGCTCAGGGCAGGCCCAGAAGGGCCGCTCTTCCACGGTCGTGCCTTCCTGTCGCGACTTTCCTGTGTGCAATCTCTTCCTAACGGCCCCAGCTCCCTGCCCTTCCAACCTTCCTCTAGAATCCTCTCTTCGCTGACGCGGACTCGAGGAGTTCCTGCCTCAGATGATAACTACTTTCCGGCTGGGATGAAGGCGAGGCCGTCGATGAGGTCTTCGACTTCGTCGTCGGTGCCGCCGATTACGGTGATGGAGATGGCGTAGCCGTGGGAGAGCATGGCCAGGGTGGACTGGTGCATGACGCGGCTGCCTACGTCTTTGTGGAAGTCGCCGCGGACTAGCGTCTTGGTGCTGATGGCGACATCGTAGGGATCTTCGTCTGGGGTGAAGCCCTGGGCTTTGGCGACTTCGGTGAGCGGGAAGAAATATTGGGCGGCTTCGGTTAGTCCGGGGTAAGAGGCGGCGCCCTCGGCGGCGATCAGGATGGAGGAGTTCACGTCTTCGGCGCGGGCTTCGGGCGGGCGGGAGAAGGCTGCCAGCAGGACTTTTGCGCCGGTGCTGGAAGCGGCGGTCGGCTGGGCGGCAATCTTCTTTTCTGCGTCTTTCTTTTCTTCGTTGTTCCCTTCTTCTTCTTCGTTTTTTACTTCGCGGGCATTCAGTTCGTCGGTGCGCAGGACCCAGCCGTCGGGAATCTTGAAGGAGAGTGCGAGGGTCTTGTTGCGGTAGACGTTGTTGGTGACGGCGCCGGGGTCGAGGGCGGAGTTGGTAGCCGCGGTATTGACTGGCCTGGCGGAGGGTGAGGAAGTACTTTGTGTTTTGGTCTGGGCTGGCAGTGCGGCTGCCGGCGCGAGACAGATGGCAATCAGGAAGAACGCAAGTCGCCGAGGGCGGCTGGGGATCATGGCTTCTATGTTACGCGAGTTCAGAGCCGTGGCGGGGCAGCCGAGCTGCGCTCGGCCTGTCCGTGTCTGAGACCCGGACCTACAAACCCAACCAGAGCTCGCGGCAGACCGGGATGCGAGTTGCAGAAGACTGGCTTCTCGCGCAGAGAAGGCGCGAGAAATGGGGCACCCTGCTACAGGAAAATCAATGGCCCCACCCTGTCGCAAAAAACGCGACAAGGATGGGGCACCCGGTCTTCATCGGAAAGTCATAAGCTTTAGGCGGCTTTGCCCAACACCGGTTGGGCGCAGAAGGCGCAGCGGCGGGCGTCCAGCGGGATTTCGCTGAGGCACTCGGGACATTTCTTCGTGGTGGGATCAGCGGGGGCCGGGTCTTTGCGCATGCGCGCGACCAGGGCGTTGATGGGCGTGACCACAAAAAAGTAGACCGCAGCGGCCGTCAGCAGGAACGAAATCGCGGCGTTGACGAACTCGCCATAAAGAAACTTGCTGCCGTTGAGGGTAAAAAAGAGTCCCGAAAAGTCGGGCACCTTAACCAGGGCGGCGATGAGAGGCGTGAGGAGACCCTTGGTGAGTGTTCCAACCACGCCGGCGAAGGACGCACCGATGACGACGCCGACGGCCATATCCACAACATTTCCACGCAGGATGAATTTCTTGAATCCGCTTAACATGATGTTGCCCCTCCCGAAATTTAAGTGTCGTCAATGTAAGGCAGGGGCGGCGGGAGGTCAAGGGCGACGGGGCTTTTGGGGGCGTGCGAACACCTTCAGGGGCTAAAGCCCAGTGGACATTGGATGCTCTGACGCGGCGCTGAAGCGCCGCTCTTCCACGTGCTCTCATACGTCGCGGGGTGATCTAATGGGTCGCGGAAGAGCAGAGGGTTGCTCGGATCTCCCGGTGCGGCCGGGCAGCCGAGCTTTGCTCGGCCTGTCCTGGTCTGAGACCCGGACCCACACAGGTCAAAGCAACAAAGCCAAAAGCCGCTTTTCAGATGCGCATGGGCATGACGATGTAGCGGTATTTGTAGTCATCGCCTTCGGCGGGGCGGAATTGGCCGGCGGATTGGGCGTCTTTCAACTCCAGGCGGACTTCGCTGGTGCCGGCGGCTTTGAGGAAGTCGACCAAATATTGGGCGTTGAAGCCGATGGTGAGCGGATCGCCGGTGTAGGGGGCTTCGATGGAATCTTCGGACTCGCCGGCTTCGGTGGAGCTAGCGGAAATTTTCAGCTCGCCTTTTTCCAGGCGCAGGCGGACGGCGCGTGAACGCTCGTCGGCGAACTGGGCCACGCGGAGGATGGCGGAGTTTAATTCGTCGGAGTTCAGGGGGACGATCTTCGAATTATCTTTCGGGAGCACGGCTTCGAAGTTGGGGAATTGGCCGGTAAGTTGGCGCGAGGTCAACAGGCGGCCGCCGATACGAAAGAAGAGGGTGGAGTCGTCTTTGGCGAATTCGATGGTTTCGGCGTCGGTGGAATCGAGCAGGGACTTCAGTTCGTCCATCGCTTTTTTCGGGACCAGGGTTTTCAGTTCGCCGGAAACGCCTTCGAATTTCTCACCGGGGCGTTCACAGTGCGAGAGGCGATGTCCGTCGGTGGCGACCATGGTAATGGACTCGGGCTTGATCAGCATCAGGGCGCCGTTGAGGGTGTAGCGCGATTCTTCGTTGGAGATGGCAAAGCCGGTGCGGGCAATCAGGCCGCGCAGGACCTGGGCGGGAATCGTAATGGCTCCAGCGGTCGGAAACGCGGGCAGGCTGGGAAAATTCGACTTCGCCATGCCTACCATTTTTGTGTTGGAACGTCCGCAGCGAATGCTGACCCAATGATTCTCGAGCAGCTTGATGGTGATGTCGGAGTCGGGCAGGAGTTTTACGTAGTCGTGAAGCTTGCGGGCAGGGATGGTACAGGAGCCTTCCTTTTTTACTTTGGCGTTACAGGAAGTGCGCAGGCTGAGATCAAGGTCGGTGGCAGTGATCGCGAGGCGGTCACCGGCGGCCTCGAATAAATAATTGGACAGGATTGGAATGGTGGTCTTGCGCTCGACCACGCCTTGCGTGGCAGTTAGTTCGCGCAGCAACTCGAGCTTGCTGACTGTGATCTCCATGGTGCCCGCGGCAACGGCGGCTTCCACCGGCATAAAGTCCGTCCCCCCGAAATGCTCGTCGGCTGCCTCAGCGGCTAAAGCCGGCTCACATTTGATACGCCTTAACGGCGCGGCTCGAAACCACGCCCTTTCAAAACACTCAGCTACTTCTAGTACTACCCTTATATCAAATGCAAAAGCTATAAAACCAGCAGTAACAGTAGGGGGTTCGCAGAAGTGGAAAACCGGGGCAACTCGCCTGTTGTCACCGGGTTCCCGTTGAACCCTTGATGTTAGAAATCGGTCCCAAACTCTGCGGAGACGGCAGTGTAACCGGGCCGCGCTGCCGATTTCATCCCTGCCTTACACAACTTCCACATCGCATTCACAGGCACCACGAAGGAAGACTGGTGTGGAGAGTGGAAAAGCCATTCACATGCGCGATTCATCCGCCTAATTGCTCAGTCAGTTTATTGATCAGCCTGTTCAAATCTTTATCGGTCTTGCGCAACTCTTCGATCTTTTCGACCGAATGCAGCACGGTGGTGTGATGCTTGCCGCCGAACTGGCGGCCGATTTCCGGCAGCGAGGCTTCGGTCATGTGTTTGGCCAGGTACATGGCAACCTGGCGCGGGTAGACGATGGCGCGGGAATTGTTCTTGGCCTTGATTTCGACTAAACGAAGCCCGAATTGTTCGGCAACCATTTTCTGGATGGACTCGATCGTGACTTTGCGGGCCTGGGAGTCGATGAAATTTTTCAGGACTTGTTGCGCGTAGGGCAGCGTGATCTCGGCGCCGATCAAGGAAGAATGGGCGACGAGGCGGATGAGCGCGCCTTCCAGTTCACGAACGTTGGAGCGGATGTTGGAGGCGACGTAGAGAGCGACGTCGGTGGGCAGGGTTACTTTTTCCTGCTCGGCTTTCTTCTGCAGAATGGCAACTTTGGTTTCGAGGTCGGGGGGCTGGATGTCGGCGATGAGTCCCCACTCGAAGCGGCTGCGCAAGCGGTCTTCAATTTCTGCGAGTTCTTTGGGCGAGCGGTCGCTGGCGATGACGATTTGTTTCATCGACTCATGCAGGGCGTTGAAGGTGTGGAAGAATTCTTCCTGCGTGCGTTCCTTGCCGGTGAGGAACTGGATGTCGTCGATGAGGAGGACGTCGACGTTGCGGAACTTGTCGCGGAACGTCGTCATCTTGTCGTAGCGCAGCGAGTTGATCATGTCGTTGGTGAACTTCTCGCTGGAGGTGTAGCAGATGGCGGTCTGCGGCTGGCGGCGCTTGATCTCATGGCCGATGGCCTGCATGAGGTGGGTCTTGCCCATGCCGACGCCGCCGTACAGGAAGAGCGGGTTGTAAGCCTTGGACGGACGCTCGGCGACGGCCTGGCAGGCGGCGTGGGCGAACTGGTTGCCGCTGCCGATGACGAAGGCGTCGAAGGTGTAGCGGGGGTTGAGTTGCGCGGCGCCGTCCCAGTCGAAACGAGACTGTGAGGGGCCGGCGGTCGTGGATGCGGCAGTGAGACCGCCGTCGTGGCGGACGGGAGTTTGAGCCGGATCGTCCTCGGGCGTGACGAACTTTACGTCGTTGAAGCCGAGGCCGAGATTGTCGATGGCCTCCTGGATGAGATCGGCATACTTGTCGCCGGCGTGGCGAAACTCGACAGTCGGCACGCGAACGAAGAGGATGCCTCCGCTGGCGTGGCTGTAGCGAGTGGGCTTAAGCCAGGTGTCGTAGGAATGGCGGTTGATTTTCTTTTCCAGAGCATCGAGGATGCGCGCCCACGGATTAGGGGAGAGAGTTGTGCTGGGGACTGACATATATGAAATGTTCACCGCGGCGCTCCGGCGGCTGGAGAGAGCGCCTGTTAAAAACTGCCGTTTTACGAAGTAGCCGGAACCATCCAGTTGACTGCGGAACGCGATCGAATCTCAGTGCTGCGGCTGCTGAAAGCAAAAAGAATTTCGAAAGCAAGATCAGTTCGCGATACTAGCACAAAATTTTTTGTTGTGTGGAAAACTTCGGCTGGAATTTTTCCGCGAATGATTATTCAGTACCCGCAGGAAGAGTTTGTCAAGTGGCGCGATGGTAACTGCCGCGGAGACGGTGCAGGGCGCGGACGAGTGCGACGAGGAAAGCTTGGACCACTAAGGACACAAAGGTTCACGAAGGAATTCGTTGCGATATGTTTCCTTCGTGTAACCTCGTGGCCTTCGCGGTGAACTGGTTTAAGTCGGACCCCTATGATACGGATTGCGGTTTGGACGTAATGCGTCTTGCTGATTTATACTTGTGGTTTGCCCTAAGACCGTTGAACGAACCAGGAGCAAGTACTTTTCATGCCCAAGCGTACATTCCAACCCAACCGGCGCAAGCGATCGAAGACACACGGATTTCGCGTGCGCATGAAGACCCAGGGCGGCAAGAAGGTAATTTCCCGCCGGCGCGCCAAGGGGCGCAAACGGGTCTCGGTGAAACCAGGATTCCGCGAATAGTCCAGTGACGCGGGCAGGCTTCCGCGCAACCCGCTGTTGTGCCAGAGATTTTCACAGTCCTCTGGAAAATAGCGATCTGGAACTTAGAGTCACTGTGACTAACAGTGTGCCTGGAGAATCGAATCATGAGGCTGTGCCCCGGGAGGTCGTGGCGCGGGGTGTCGAGCCGCGAGGCGGCAAGGGTGCGTTTCCGCGCCGCGCGCGGCTGTTGCGTCATGCCGATTTCGAGCGCGTCTACAAGCTGGGGCGGCGGCATTTTTCGGCGTCCATGACCGTGTTTTATTGGCAGCGGACGGAGGCGGGCGGCGCGAAGAGTGCCGCGGCGGTGGGTTCGCCGGCGAAGTCTGTTGTGCTGGGGTTGCGCATTGGATTTACCGTAAGCCGCGCGCTGGGCGGCGCGGTCGTGCGCAACCGGATGAAGCGCCGTTTGCGCGAGGCCGTACGGCTGACATGGCCGGCTGCGGGGCCGAGTGCGGATGTGGTGAACGTTGATGTGGTGATCAATCCGAAGAAGTCGCTGCTGACGGCTGAGTTTGCGGCGGTGGTGAACGAAGTGAGCCGGGCTTTCGTAGTTATAGAACAGAAGCTGGCGAGAGAGAAATCTTGAACCACAGAGGTTCACAGAGAAAATCGTGGAAGGCGGTTCCCTGCGGATGGTGATGCGCCAGATTCCTGAACTCGTTGCGTTGCAGTTGCTGCGCGGATATAAGTGGGCGATTTCGCCGATGTTTCCGCCGGCGTGCCGGTTTGTTCCGACCTGCTCGGAATATGCGACGGAGGCGGTGGAGAGATATGGCGCGGTGCGGGGTGGGCTGATAGCTTTGATGCGGCTGCTGCGGTGTCATCCGTTGGCGCGCGGGGGATACGATCCGGTACTCCGGCAGGGGCTGAAGCCCGAAGGTCGTTTGGAACTGGGCGGCGCGACTGGAAGCCGCGAGCTTTCAAAGCAGGATCAAAATCCCCACTTCTCGCAAAGTACGCGAGAAATGGGGCACCCGGCGGTTCACGAACATCGAGCGGCTTCGCCATCGCCGATGCCAAGCGCGATGTGAGGGAACGGTAACTTTGCCAGACATTCAAAATCCACAACACGAACCCGGCAGCGAGAAGCGGCTGATGCTGGTTTTTCTGCTGGCGTTCATCGTGATGCTGGCGCTGCAACCGTTACTGAAGAAATATTTTCCGCAACCGGTTACGCCGACCCAGCAGAGCCAGCCTGCGCCGACGCAACCTGAGGCCACCACGCCGGCTGCAACGGCTGCGCCGGTCGTGGCACCGAGCAATGTTGTGACCAAGCAGGCGGCGAGCGAGACCGAGACGGTCATCGAGAACGATCTTTACCGGATCACGTTCAGCAACCGCGGGGCGCAGGTGAAGTCGTGGATTCTGAAAAAGTTCGACAACGACGCGCAGAACGGGCCGCTCGATCTGGTGAATCCCGCGGCGGCTGAGAAGTATGGTTATCCGCTGTCGCTGTGGACCTACGATGAGAGCCTGCGCGGGCGGCTGAGTTCGGCGCTGTATATGGCTTCGCGCGAAGGGCGGCAGACGTCGCCGACGACGGTCACGTTCGAATACGCCGACCAGGATTTGGTGGTGCGCAAGACCTTTGGTTTCGACAGCACCTACATTGTCAACGTCGACACGAGTGTCACTTATAAAGGCAGCGCGGTTGCGGCGCTGCCGGCGTGGCCTTCGGGATTTGGCAGCCAGACTACGCCCGCGTTCTACGCCTCGGGTCTGATCGATTACCAGTTCAATAAAGACATTGTGCGGCTGCCGATCCGGTGCGGGTGGTCGCTGTTCTCGAAGTGCACCGACATCAGCGGGGGAAAGACGATCTCCGGGCCATTTCACTGGGCCGGCCCGACGGACCTGTATTTCGCGGCGGTGTTTATACCCGACGATCCGAATTCGGCGGCGATGGTGACGCTGCGCAACTCGATGTCGATCGCGCGCGATCCCGACAAGCCGGAGTCAAAAGAAATCGTGAACGTCGACGTGCTGGGGGCGGCGGTGGGCAACCTGCACGGGGCGACCTCCGAGCGCGTATTCGTTGGTCCCAAGGAACTGGAGGTTCTGGAAAAAGTTCCGGTGCCGGGAGTATCGGGGGCCGACAACGATTTAAATGGGCTGGTGGATTTTGGCTGGTGGAGCCTCATCGCCAAGCCGCTGTTTGTATGGCTCAAGTGGACTCATAACCACATCTTCTCCGGTTGGAGCTCCGGCTGGGGATGGGCGATCATACTGCAGACATTGATCATCAGCCTGGCGCTGCTGCCCCTGCGCATCACGCAGATGAAATCGATGTTGAAGATGCAGCGCGTGGCACCGCAGATTAAATCGATCCAGGAGAAGTATAAGAAGTACAGCCTGCGCGATCCGCGGAAGGCGCCGATGAACGAGGAGATCAGCGCGCTGTACAAGAAAGAAGGAGTGAATCCGGCGGGCGGGTGTTTGCCGATGCTGATCCAGTTCCCGTTCCTCATTGCCTATTACCGCATGCTGGGCGCCGCACTGGATTTGCGGCATGCGCACTGGCTGTGGATTCACGATTTGTCGGCGGCCGAGCCCTTTCCGTTTATCCTGCCGATTTTGATGGTTGTGAGTATGCTGGTGGTGCAGAAGATGACGCCGCAGGCCGGGATGGATCCGGCGCAACAGAGAATGATGACGGTGATGATGCCGCTGATGATGGGGTTCATCTTCTTCCGGCTGGCCGCAGGCCTGAATCTTTATTACGCAGAAGCCAACTTGATTTCGATCGCGCAGCAAGCGGTGATGAACCGTACGTCGCTGGGACGCGAAATGCGCGAAATGCTGGCGAAGCGGGCGCGGAAGAAAGACAAATAGCTTTTGGCCTTTAGCTTTCTGGTCTCCTGTGCGAACGTGAAGCTGAGGAGTCAGTGGAGTACGCAAGAGCCACTTCTCGCGCAAAGGGCGCGCGAGAAATGGGGCACCCTAAAGAGATTTTGAGCTAAAGGCCAAGAACCAAATAGCTAAGAGCTGAAATTCCATGTCCATACCCGATAAACTCGCCGCCGCAAAAAAGATTAACGAGTTTCTGCAGGCCGTCGTGACCCACGGCGGACTACGACTGAAATACCGGATCGTTGTGGATCCGCCGCTGCCGGAGAACCGCGACTGGGAGAAGCCAGAAATCCTAGTGGATTTTGCCGGGCCCGACTCGGCGCTGCTGCTGGACCGGGGCGGAGAACTGCTAAGGGCGCTGGAACTGCTGGCGCTGGAGATGCTGCGACTGCCTTCGGGCGAGCATGAGAAGATTTCGTTCGACTGCCAGAATCACAGGTCGCTGCGCATCCAGGAGTTGAGAACGGCGGCCACCGTCGCTGCTGAGAAAGTGCGGAAGACGGGAACGCCGTACCAGTTCAGTCCGATGTCGTCGCGGGAGCGGCGGATCGTGCACCTGGCGCTGCGCGATGAGGCCGACCTGCGAACCGAGAGCGAAGGCGAAGGGATGCGGCGATGTTTGGTGGTGTATCCCAAGGACTACAAGGCGGCGGGGCAGCCGGGGCCCAAAGTCATTCCGTGATCCGGAGAGACGGCACTATAATAACGGCGTAGGCAACCATCTGCGTTGGCCTTCATTCCTAATCGGCAGGAGTTCTGCCATGAAGCGATACCAGGCTCAGGCTTTTCTGTTCTTGCTCGTTCTCGCTGCAGCGATGACATTGGCTTGCGGGTCCTCCGCGAGCCGCACACTCCAATCGGTCACTATCAGCCCCGCAAGCGCCGATGCGCAGAACTTCCCTGGCGGGTTGGTCCAGTTCACGGCCACAGGCATCTACGCTGCGCCGCCGTCGCCGGTGGCGCCACTGGCGGCGACCTGGGGAGCGTGTGACCAAAGTGGAAATGTCACGAGCGCAGTTTCGGTCTCAAGCAGCGGGGTGGCTCAGTGCAAAAGCGGAGCGGCCGGAACCTATCAGGTTTGGGCCTTTGACCTGGTGACTCCGCCAGGCGGGGCGGAGTGCCTTGCAGAAACGGTTTGCGGGGGAGGATGCGGGCGCGTTACGGGCACGGCACAACTGATTTGTCCGTGAGAGAAGGCGTCGTCGACCTTGCGGCGGGGATCCCACTTTTCGCCAGCCAAATGCCGAGTGACGACGGGGAAGGCCTCGGCGGAGGCTCAGTCTTCCACCTATTGCTCATCTTGATTCGTGACGTTACGGGATCGGCGATTGCGGGGTGAGGGAGGAGTGTTCTTCTGGAGTTGTGGTGGCGGCTCGCCTCGCTGCGCTTGGCGGGACGGGCGAAGGCGCCCGTCCCCACACGAGCTCATTCCACACAAGCTCATCCACACAGGCGCCACACCTTGAGAACTCGCGGGCTAGCGGCCTGCGGCGGCTCCAGCAGCCGCGGGGATGATCCCCGCAATGTTCATGGATTCGATGCGGTTGAGGACGGACTCGAGGCTGGCGCCGGTGTCGGTGCAGGCATCCACGTAGGGATGGCGGCTGCCGTCGGCGTGCATGACGAGTACGCTGGTCTCGGCGCTGGCCTTCTTCACCATGTAGGGCAGGTGATGACGATCGTTGCGGGTCAGGGTTGGGCCGAGCACGACCAGGTCGAACCGGGTCTTTTTGAGGGCCTCGTCGACGGCCTTGCGTCCGGCGGCCTGGGCGACGATGTGCCCGGCCTTTTCCATGGCTACGGCATGCGCGGCCAAAACGTTTTCGTCCCCTTCGCCATAAAGAATTCTTAATTTCGACTTCGCCATTGATTCCCCTCGATTGAATCGTTCGTTGCTGGTACCTGGCACACCAGTACCTGCCAATGACGGTAGCAACCGGCGGGGGCCGGGGGAACGTCACCGAAGACGCACGACGAACGGGAGTTGGAGGGAAGCCAGTGGGTCGGTGGCCAGTGGTCAGTGACCGGTTAAGGACCGCGGGCGATCACGTACGGGCGCCACGGCTGGAGCTTTCACTTAAAACCGCTTCCCCTTCGAGGCATCGCGGCGCTACACTGCTGGCGCGGAGGCTTTCCAACCATGCCGGGCAGACTCATGTGGAGAGCTGTACTCCTATCGTTATTATCGACCCTATTGTGGACACCGTGGCTGACCGCGCAAGCGGGCGGCGCTGCGACCTCGACCACCACATGCAATCTGGATGACGGGCGGCAGGTCTACGTGCGGTATGTTCAAGTATCCAGCAAAGAGAAGGTGGCGAACGGCAAGCCCTGGGCGCCGGGCGGAACGCCGATGACGCTGTTCACCGAAGCGCAATTGACGTTGGGGAGTTCGGTGATTCCTATCGGCGCGTACTCGTTGTATCCCATCCCGGCGAAAGATCACTGGACGGTGGTGGTGAATAAGAACGTCACGCCGGGCGCGGCGTATGACGAGAAGCAGGACATTGCGCGCGCGGCGATGGAGACGGCGCAGGTGGAACAGCCGTCGGAGGGGCTCGAGATGGCCTTCGCTCATGTGGGCGCTCGCTGCACGCTGCGAATCTATATGGGCAAAGCTGCGTCGTTTGCGGACTTCACGGCGAAGTGATGGAAGCGCGCGAGTGCGGGAGCGAGACGCTCCCGCGACAGCCGGCAGGATGCCGGCGCTACAATCTCAGCATGCGCTGGCTTCTGGTCCTCTCTTTCTTCCTAACGCTGCAAGCGGCTGGCGCCGCTCAATCTGGTCAAGTCCAGATCTCGCACACAACTGAAAGTTTGCGGGGCGTGAGCGCTGTGTCGCGAGATGTGGCGTGGGCGAGTGGGACGCACGGGACTTATCTGCGGACGATTGACGGAGGGCGGACGTGGACTCCGGGGCAGGTGCCGGATGCCGGAGCGCTGGATTTCCGGGCGGTGGTGGCATTTTCTGCCGACGAAGCTTTTCTGATGTCGGCTGGGCCGGGAGAGCTGTCGCGGATCTACCACACTAGCGACGCGGGGAATCACTGGCAGCTGCAGTTTACCAACACGAATCCGAAGGGCTTCTTCGATTCGATGGTGTTTTGGGATGCGAAGCGTGGGGTCGTGCTGGGCGACCCCATCCCTGACGAGTCCGGCACATTGAAGTTCGAACTTCTGCTGACCGAGGATGGGCAGAACTGGCGGGCTGCTCCGGCTGCGAAGCTTCCGGCCGCGAAGGAGGGCGAGGGCGCGTTTGCGGCCTCGAACACATGCCTCGCACTCATACCCGGGGAGTTGGATGCAAACCTGTGGTTTGCCACCGGCGGCAAAGTGGCGCGGGTGTTTCACTCCGGCGATCGCGGACAGAGCTGGGAGGTGGTCGACACCCCAATGGTGCATGGTCCGGATTCGGCGGGAATTTTTTCGATCGCGTTCCGCGACCCGATGCATGGCGTGATTGCCGGAGGGGATTACAAACATCCCAATGACGATGGGCCGAACCTGGCGTTCACCGACGATGGAGGGAAGACGTGGACGCTTTCGCTGCTGCATCCGCTGGCATATTTTTCGGCCGTGGCGTATGACCGGAAAGTGAACGAACAGGCGATGCGGGAAGCCGCGGTCGAGAAAGCGATGCGGGTGAAGGCGGTTGCGCCGGAACGGATTTACCTGGTCGGGCAGGATTTTGTGTTCGACTTTCGGCCGCCCCGGGATCCTCGGCGAATTAACGGGAAGAAGAAGATGGGAATTCAGTTCAATGCAGCCAGCGCGTATCCGGAGGGCGGAGTGCTGGTGGTGGGGCCGAAGGGGAGCGTGGCGGTGATCCCGTAGTTGCGCGGGCGCTTCCCGGGCTTGGAAAACGACCACAGGGGCTGAAGCCCGCCATCATCTTGCCGGTTTACGCGGCGCTGAAGCGCCGCTCTTCCACGGTTGTGCCCGCAGTTGTGCGCGGGTTGTCCCCGCAGTTGTGCACGCGCTCGTGCATGTCTCTTGCACTACTTTCGCAGAATCCTCAAAACATGCCTCAAGAAGCCTGCAGGTGACTAAAGGGCTATATCTTCCTGTTCTTTGCGTTTCGGAGTGGATCAACGAAGATTAAGAAGATTAGTTAGCTCTCATCTCCCCCAGATCGAGAACACTGTGAAAAAACTGTCTCTGGCCATTTCTGTGTTTGTGCTTAGCGCTGCGGCGGTGGTGTTGGCGCAGACTTCTGTTCCTACGAATTCCGGCGCTGCGACGGATGCGATGACGGTGTCGCGCACAACCAAGGCGGTGCACTATCGGCTGCAAGGCGGGACGACCAAGGTGAACTTCCGCGGAACCGATTTGCTGCAGCGGGCTTCGGGCGAAGCGCGGGTCGAAGGCAAGAAGACCAACTTCGAAGTCGACGCCAAGTTTGAGGGGCTGGAAGATGCCACCAAGTTTGGATTGGAATTTCTTACGTACGTCGCGTGGGCGGTTTCGCCGCAGGGGCGTCCAGTGAATCTGGGCGAGGTGTCGCTTGATCACAACGGCAGCGCGCACTTGAAGGCTTACACCGACCTGCAGACGTTTGGGATGATCGTTACGGCCGAGCCATATTTTGCAGTGACGCAGCCGGGAAACATGGTGGTGATGGAGAGCGCGTCGGTGAACGGCGGTGGGGGCGAGTTTATCGACGCGAAGTATGAACTGGTGACGCGGGGCACTTATTCGTCGACCAACACGCACATTCAGGATGCGATTTTCGGGATCGACAGCAAGACTCCGCTGGAACTGTTCGAGGCGCGGAACGCGGTGCGCATCGCGCATATAGCCGCAGCCGATAAATATGCGGCGTCGATTCTGTCGAAGGCTGGGCAGCAGTTGATGCACGCGGAAGAAATCTACCGGCAGAAGCAGAACAAGGCGGCGGTGGAAGCAGCGGCCAAGGAAGCCACCGAAACTGCCGAGGAAGCGCGGCTGATGGCGGTGAAACAGAAGGCGGAAGACGAAGCACAGGCCGCGGCTGCGGCGCGCGAAGCCAAAGCCCGCGCGGATGCAGCGGCGGAAGCAAAACGTCGTGCGGACGCGGAAGCGGCTCAGGCGCAGGCGGAACAAGCCCGTGCCCAGGCTGAGCAAGCCAAGGCCGAGGCCGAGCGGATGAAGGAGGAAGCGGTGGCTGCCGCGCAGGAAGCCGCACGCCAGAAAGAAGAAGCCGAGAAGGCCAAGGCGGACGCCGTGGCACAGCAGCAAGTGCTGGCGGCCGAAACAGACAAAGCTCGGGCTGCGGCCGCGCAATCAGAAAGTCTGCGGCAGCAGGCGGAAAAAGAAAAACAGGAGTTGCGGGCGCGGCTGTTGCAGCAGCTGAATTCGATTCTGGCGACGCGCGACTCGGCGCGGGGGCTGATCGCGAACATGTCGGACGTGCTGTTCCGCAGTGGAAGTTTTGAGTTGCTGCCGGGAGCGCGCGAGCGGCTGGCCAAGGTTTCGGGAATTGTGCTGGCATATCCGAGCCTGCATGTTGCCATCGAAGGCCACACCGACAGCGTGGGCAGCGACGAGTACAACCAGAACTTGTCGGAGCGTCGGGCGGAAGCAGTGCGGGATTACTTTGTGCAGCAGGGGATTTCGTCGAGCGCGGTCGAGGCGCGCGGCTTTGGCAAGAGCGAGCCGATTGCATCGAATGACACGGCGGAAGGGCGCCAGCAGAACCGGCGGGTAGAGTTGGTGCTTTCCGGCGATGCGATCGGTGGCGCGAACGACGAAACGGCGGCTGCGCCAACCGCGACGGCACGGAATAAGTAGGCGGGTTCCCTTCGACGATGGTCTCTCAAGAATCCCCACTTCTCACGCACAGGACGCGCGAGAAATGGGGCACCCGGCTGCAGTTCGGATCAACCACGATTCACCGGGGCTGAAGCCCCAAATCTCTTCTGCTCCTGGACGCGGCGCTGAAGCGCCGCTCTTCCACGGTTGTACCAGCCTCAATTAAACCTCCCAATCCCGAAACTCTGGCTGGCGTGTGCGGCGCTACACTGGAAAGCGCGGAGGAACGATGACCAAAGATCATGAGAAGTCGCTGCGGAAACATCTTTTGGAGCTGCTCGAAGGTGGGAGTGCTCATGCCAAATTTGATGATGTCATAAAGAATTTGCCGGCGAAGCTGCGCGGGGCGAAGCCGGCGACGTTTCCGCACTCTGCATGGATGTTGCTGGAACATATGCGGCTGGCGCAGTGGGATATTCTCGAATTCAGCCGCAATGGGAAGCATGTCTCTCCGCCTTGGCCGAGCGGGTATTGGCCGAAGACGGAAGGTCCGCCGAATCCCGCCGCGTGGAACAAAGGCGTTCAGCAGTTTCGGCGGGATTTGCAGGCGATGCAAAAATTGGTCGCGAACGAGAAGACGGATTTGTTCGCGCGGATTCCGTGGGGCGACGGGCAGACGATTCTGCGGGAGGCGTTGCTGGTGGCCGATCACAACGCGTATCACCTGGGGCAGATGCTGGATCTACGCCGGATGTTGGGAAGCTGGAAGTGACGATGGATTGAGCCGTTCGGGGTCGGCGAGGAGAGAAAGGCCGATGAAGAGGGGCGGTTCGACCGCGGCGCTCGCGAGCACTGCGGCTAGATTCACAACCCAGCCATACCAAGGCATGTATCTTAGGTGGCTGGGAACCAGTAAATGCAAGGCATAGACGGTCCCGTACCCTGCGATGAAGGTTCCTGCAACTGACTCCACCACCAACAGGAACAAAGCGCCTTCGTAACCGCTGCTCAGTTCTACACTTCGTTTGAGGGCTGCCCAAAGTTTCGTGCCGCGAAGAAGCAGCGGAATCGATGCCCCCAGCCAACTGACCAGGCTTGCAACTGTGACGATGGCGATCAGTGAGGCAGCGTAGGAGAAGCGGGAAAAGCGGCGCCAGCCCACCGCCCGGATAGCAGCACTTTGGACAAACTCAGATATAGCAAACCCCGCCAGGAACGCGCAGAAGGTGATCAAAGCGACGACAAATACGGCTCTTATATGCTCTCGCGCTCGTTGATGGCGGTCGGGAATCGAAGCTGGTCCCTCGCTTTCTTCTTCGAGCCCATTGACGACCGAAGCGATGGTTGCCAAGGCGAAGCAGCCGAGAAACCATGCCGCGAAGAAGCTGCCGAAACGTAAGAAGTACGCTTCTACGACTTTGTCCCAATGATGAAGGATCTCGAAGAGAGGAACACCTTTGAATATTGTTTTGACTTGTCGATCGGCCCACAACAGCACAAGGTCAGCCAGCAGCGTAGTGGGCAACATAATGGCGAACCACATCCAGAACCGACTTCTGTATAGGAGATGGACTTGCTGAAGAAGAAATCGGGGACGAGGCGGGGCGTCAGCTTCAGCTTGCGACGCGGGCGGGCAGTTCGACTCCACGCTTAGCCCCAGGGCGTTTCCGGAACACGACTTTTACTCCCTCGCGCCAGTGCTCGTCAATGCCGACGAATTCCCATTCAATCTCGGGGGAGAGGTAGCGCAGCAGGACGTCGGTTTGGGGATGGACGTGGAATGCTGGCGCGACCAGGTAGAGCAGCGGCTTTTCCGTCGACAACTCCTGGTCGGGGAAATATCCGAAGCGGGGGAATTCTCCGCGGGCGTGGTGCCATTCGACTCTCGACCAGTAATCGAGGCCCTGCAGGGGCAGGTGGATGTCTTCGTCGGCTTTGAGTTCGACGACGGCGAGGCGGCCGTCGCGGGTGGTGGTCAACACGTCGAGCATGGCGCGGTCGGAGGCGGAGAAGGCGGGAACTTGTGAATAGAGAGAGCGGGTTTCCTTCGAGTGCGAGGGCAGGCGCTCGTCGATTACGCTGACATCGGCTACGACCAGCGATTCGAGCCAGCGCTCGGGATGGAGGCGGAATAGCGGATGCTGGCGCGGGCCGTAGGGATGGCGGGTGTCGCGGATGGCGGTGAGCAGTTCGAGGAAGAGTGGGAAGTTGCGATCGTCATTGTTATAGCGGCCTTCGAGGACGCGCTCTTCGGGGCCGACGCCGAAGACGATTTCCTGTTTGCTGCGGAAGGTCACAGCCTCGGCAGCCATGCGGGCGCGGGCAAATTCCAGGCCTCGCCAGCGAAAGGCGAGCTCGGCGGCGGAGAGGACAGCGACCTCGCAGTTGGGCAGAATCGAGTTGATGCGGGCGATGGAGTCGGCGAAGCGCTCGAGCGCGGCGGATTCGTTGGCGGCGTGAAGCAGGCGGGTGGCGACGTTGCCGCGGTCGGTGCAGTCGATCTCGGTCAAAGCGTCATGACGTGCGTCCAGTTCAAACAAGCTCCACTTGGCGGCGGCGCGGTTCAGGTTGGCCATGCGTTCGCGGACCGGCGCGGAGCAGCCGAGCGGCACGAACAGCTGGAGGCCCTCAACCAAGAACTTCCCGGCCGAGGAGTGGCGGCAGGCTTCGAGCCAGAGGATACCGAAAGTGAGGGAGGCGTCGATGGAGGCTTGCGTTTCGGAGGCGTTCACTCCGAGCACGGCGAACGCCGACTGGCCTTGGCGAAGCAGTCCGCGGGCGTAAATTGGGCCGAAGGATTTCTCCAGATCGACGGCGGTGGTGAGGCGCGTGATGGTGAAGGTGGGAAAGTGGCGATCGAGGGTGTGGCGAAGTTTTTGCTCGTAGCTGGCGCGGGCGGCTTTTTTTGCGGAAGGAGAGCGGCGGTCGCGCTCGCGGCAGATTTCGAGCTTGGTGGGATGCGATTGGCCAAGCCGCTGCACGAACAGCCTGAGGGTGCCGCTCTTCACCTCAGCGTCGAGCACGCGGCGGACCGTGTTGCGCTCGGCCGACCAGAGGTGCAGCAGGCATTTGTTGTAGTCGCCAGAGATGGAGTACTTGGCCTGAGCCAGGTCGAAGGCCACAGCGCCGTCCTCGAGCACGACTGCGCCGGCGGCCTCGCTCAGGAAGTCTTGCACGGTGCGGGTGAGGGCGTCTGAGGTCACGAATGGATTGTCCACATTGGGCGGGGCGGCGTCTGTGACGAGTGACCATGGTTATCGGCGGGATTGTGGAAGAGTCGGACGGATGGAAGCCGGATCGGGCGTGTGTGGGATAATGACTGAACCGGCCGGGAATGGCTCTTGGGAAAGAGATCCCCTCAGGGGCTAAAGCCCGCATGTTTCGTGGGCGCTAACGGCACGATTGGAAGTCGTGCCCTTCCCAAACCATTTTCGAGGCTATTCTCGATGGAGTAGCCTGCTTCCGAGTCCTGTTGGACGCGGCGGCATCTAAACTAACGTGGGCAAACAACTTCAGGACAAACATATTTTGGATAGACAACGATTTTTCTTCGAACATTACGGGCTGACCGAGCATGATCTGGAACGCTATCTGTCGGCGGCGCTTTCGGCGGGCGGCGATTATGCCGACCTGTACTTTGAATATCTTTCGTCGACCTCGCTGATGGTGGATGAGTCGATGGTGAAGTCGGCGTCGCAGGGAATTTCGGCGGGATGCGGAGTGCGCGTGGTTTCCGGAGAGCGCACGGGCTACGCTTACACCGACGATCTTTCTTCCGAGCGCATTCTGCACGCGGCGAAGACGGCGGCTTTGATTGCCAGCGCCCCGGCCAAGGAGACGGTGGCGGGATTTCAGAAAGCGGCGGCGCGGAGTTTGTATCCGGTGACGCTGCCTTCGGTGGATGCGGAAATCAGCGCCAAGGTTGAGTTGGTGATGCGCGCGGATAAGGCAGCGCGCGCGTACGATCCGCGAATTCAGGAAGTGCGGGCGAGCTATGCGGACGAACTGCGGAATATTCTGGTGGTCGGGTCGGATGGAACGTTTGCGGAAGATTCGCAGCCCCTGGCGCGCATGAACGTTTCGTGCATTGCGAAGACCGAGGGGAACTCGGCGCGCGGGACTTCGGGGGGCGGGGGACGGGTGGCGCTGGATTTCTTTTTCGGGGAAAAGACTCCGGAATATTTTGCGAAGGAATCGGCGCGGCAGGCGATTCTGCAACTCGATGCGCGCGAGGCTCCGGCTGGCGAGATGGAAGTTGTGCTCGGTCCGGGATGGCCGGGAGTCCTGCTGCATGAGGCCGTGGGACACGGGCTGGAAGCGGACTTCAACCGCAAGAAGACTTCGGCATTTGCGGGACTGGTGGGCAAGCGGGTGGCGAGCGAGAAGTGCACTGTGGTCGATAATGGGACGATGCCGTGGCGGCGTGGCTCACTGAATGTGGATGATGAAGGTGAGCCGACGCAGGAAACCGTGCTGATTGAGAATGGAATTCTGAAGGGATATTTGAGCGACAAGCTGTCGTCGCGGCTGATGGGAATTTCTGACACGGGCAACGGCCGCCGCGAAAGTTACGAGCATATTCCGATGCCGCGCATGACGAATACTTACATGCTGGCGGGACAGGATGATCCGGGAGATATTATCCGGTCGGTGAAGCGCGGGATTTATGCGGTGAATTTTGGCGGCGGGCAGGTGGACATTACGAATGGGAAGTTCGTGTTCTCGGCCTCCGAAGCGTACATGATTGAGGATGGGCAGATCACGGCGCCGATCAAGGGCGCGACGCTGATTGGCAACGGGCCCGATGTGCTGACGCGGGTTTCGATGGTGGGTAACGATTTGAAACTCGACGAAGGCGTAGGCACTTGCGGTAAGGATGGGCAGGCCGTGCCGGTGGGCGTGGGCATTCCGACGCTGAAGATCGATCGGCTGACGGTGGGCGGGACGGCGAGGAAAGATCCGGGCGGGTTCATGCAGTAGAACTTCTTTGCTACGGATTCACACGGATCGAATTCTAAAGAAATCTCATGTCTTCTACTCAAGTTGAAAATCTAAATCCGAAACTGGAAACTGACTTGCGCGAAATTGCGCAGGATATTGTGCGGCGCGCTATGGCTGGCGGCGCGACGGCAGCCGAGTGCGTCGTCCGCGAAGGCGATGAATTTTCGACGCTGGTGCGGCTGGGGCAGGTTGAGACTCTGAAGGAGTCGGGGTCGAAGTCGATTGGGGTGCGCGTGTTTTTTGGACAGCGCGCGGCCAGCACTTACTCGAGTGATTTTTCGCCGGCGGGACTCGACCGGATGGTGGCGTCTGCTTTGACGCTGGCGAAGATCACGTCGGAAGATCCGTTTGGCGGGATTCCCGCGGCTGAACAGCTAGGCCAGCTTTCCGGCGATCTCGATCTTTATCACGAGGATGTGTATTCGCTGCCGGGGGCGGACCGGATCGACTACGCACGGCGAGCGGAAAAAGCGGCGCTCGATTTTGATGCGCGCATCAAGAACAGCGACGGCGGATCGTTTGACGCCGCGACCGGGCACAAGGTTCTGGCGAATTCGCATGGGTTTGTGGGGGAATACCGGCGGTCCTATTGCTCAGTGGCGGCGGTGCCGATTGCGCAGGCGGAAAATGGCGCGATGCAACGCGATTACTGGTACTCGGTGGCGCGCACGCTGACGAAGCTGGATGCGCCGGAAAAAGTTGGCAAGATTGCGGCGGAACGAACGCTGCGGCGGCTGGGCGCGCGCAAGGCGAAGACGGCGCAGGTGCCGATTATTTTCGATCCTATGGTTTCGACTTCGATTCTGGAGCACATTTTCGAAGGCGTGAACGGGGATTCGGTTTACCGGGGGGCATCGTTTCTTGCCGGCAAGTTGGGGCAGAAAATTGCCGGGGACAACGTCAATATTATTGACGATGGAACGATCGTGGGCGGATTCGGTACGAGTCCGTTCGACGGCGAGGGGGTGCCGACGCGGCGCACGGTGGTGCTTGAGAACGGCGTGCTGAAGTCATATTTACTGAACACCTACACTGCCAAGAAGCTGAAGTTGGAGACGACCGGGAACGCGTCGCGCGGGCTGGCGGGGACGCCGGGGATTGGGCCGGGAAATTATTTTCTGCAGCCTGGCACGAAGACCCCGAAGGAGTTGATCGCGGGGATTAAGGAAGGGCTGTACGTCACGGAATTTCTGGGGCAGGGAGTGAACCTGGTGACGGGAGACTATTCGCGCGGGGCTTCGGGGATGTGGATTTCTGGCGGGGAGTTCGCGTATCCGGTGGAAGAGATCACGGTGGCGGGAAATTTGAAGGAGCTGTTTTTCAACATTTCCGAGATTGCGAATGATCTGGAGTTTCGCGGGTCGGTCGCGGCGCCGACGATTCGCGTGGACGGGCTTACTGTGGGCGGCGAGTAATCTAACTTTGGTGGCGTGGGGATGAAATTTGCGAAGGTGGTTTTCTGGATCGCGGGCATTTGGGGCGTTCTGATCCTGGCGCCTCTTTATTTTATGTTCGATGGGATCGGGCGCAACGATCCCCCGGCGATCACGCATCCCGGCTTCTATTACGGGTTCGTCAGCGTGGGGTTGGCGTGGCAGGTTGCTTTCATCTTCATCGCTCGAGATCCGGCGCGACTGCGGCCGATGATGATTCCTTCCGTGCTTGAGAAGTTCGGGTATGGGGCTTCCCTGCTCGTCCTCTACCTGCAGCAGCGACTTCATGCGTCGGATCTGGTATTTGGCGGAGTCGATGTGCTGTTCGGGGTGCTGTTTCTGCTTGCCTTCTTCCGAACTTCAGCTTAGACATTTCTGTGCGGTGGATCTCCAAGGGATTGTGGAGCCCCGGACGCCTCGTCCGGGGAGCTACAGGCCTGGCGGACGAGGCGTCCGCCGCTCCACTTATATCGTAAAAGGCAAACACAATGAATCGACGATCATTCTTGAAGTGGGCCGAGCTGGCTGGACTGGCAGTTGGACTTCCCTCGGCTTCTGCTGCGTTTGGGGCAACTCCTGAGGCTGCGAAACAGGTTGTGAAATCCGGATCGCCCGCGAATGCTTCGCCGGCGAAGAAGGTCGCGTCGCCGGAAACGATTCTGCTCAAGGACTACCGGCCAAAGTCCATTTACAGAATTCCTGTCACCCAGATTGCAAAGGCTAAATTCCCGATCATCGACATGCACTCGCATCCTTACGCGAAGACGGAGCGGGAAATTGACGACTGGGTCCGGAACATGGATGAGGTGGGAGTGGAGAAGACGATCATCCTGGCGATGGCGACAGGCGCGGAGTTTGACGAGATTTACAGAAGGTATTCGAAGCATCCGGAGCGCTTTGAGATGTGGTGCGGATTCGACTTCGCCGGCTACGACGAGCCGGGGTTTGGGCCCGCTGCCGTGAAGGAGCTGGAACGCTGCCGGCAGGCGGGAGCGCGCGGTGTGGGAGAGATTCACGACAAGGGGAGGGGGCTCCGATCGGGAAAATCGAATGCAGCAGGGATGCATCCGGATGATGCGCGCATGGATTCGGTTTGGGAGAAATGCGGCGAGCTGGGCATGCCGGTGAGCCTGCACGTGGCCGATCCGATCTGGATGTACGAGAAGATGGACCGGCACAACGACGGGCTGATGAATGCGTGGGAATGGCGGCTGGATAATCAGCCGGACATTGTGAAGCTTTCGGGGATGATTGACATTCTGGAGCGGACGCTGGCGCGGCATCGGAACACGACGTTCGTTGCGTGCCATTTCGCGAACCTCGACTATGACTTGGCGCGGCTGGGCGAGGTGCTGGAGCGGAATCCGAATCTGTATGCGGATATTTCTGCGCGGTATGCGGAGACGGGCCCAATCCCGAGGTTCGCGGCGCAATTTTATGCGAAGCATGCCGACCGGCTGGTTTACGGGACGGATATGGGTGCCGACACGGCGATGTACCGGATCACGTTCAGAATTCTGGAATCGCTGGACGAACATTTTTATGAGATTGAACAGTTTGGGTACCACTGGGCTCTGAATGGTTTCGGGCTCGACGATGCGATTCTGCGCCGGGTGTATCACGAGAACGCGGCTGGGTTGCTGGCGGGCGCGAAAAAGTAAAGATCTTGTAGAGCCGCATTTCATCCGGTTGTCATCCTGAGGTCCGCGTAGTTTGCGGGCTGAAGGATCTGTGTACTCTTCAGTTGCGCCTGTGCCGCGAGCGAAGTACATAGATCCTTCGCGCAAAAGACGCGCTCAGGATGACAAGGATGGGGCGGATAATCGACAAGCAAAAAACAACGGCCTACAATTCTTGTCATGGGCAGCCTGGGACAGCCAACTCCGGTCGCTGAGGAACGGGACTCCAGCCGTTTGATTATCGGGATTGCGATGGTGGTGGTGATTGGGGGCGCTCTGGCAGTTGCGTTCCTGTTGCGGCAACCGGAGAAGGTTGCAAAGCCGGCCTCGCCGTACATTGCCAGCTTGAAGCTTTCCGATTTCAAGATGAGCGCGGCGGAGAATTTCATTGGGCACACGGTGAGCTATGTCGACGGCACGATTACGAACGCGGGGGACAAGACCGTGACACACGCGGTGGTCGAAGTTGTTTTCCAGGATTCGATGGGGCAGCTGGCGCAGCGGGAGGAATTACCGCTGCAGGTGATCCGAACGAATGGGGCGTACCTGGAGCCGGTCGACCTTAGCGTTTCTCCGTTGGGCCCGGGACAGACGCAGCCGTTCCGGCTGACGTTCGACAGCATCTCGGCGCAGTGGAACCGGAATTATCCCGAGATGCGCGTGACGGATGTGACCGTGAAATGATGTTGCTGACTTACTCCTTGCCGCCTGCATGATCCTTCCGGCGGCGTCTTCCCCCCCCAAAAAATTGCAGAGGTCCTTCGCTTCGCTCAGGATGACAAGGGTGAATTTAGTGTTCGCTACAATGAAGCCATGTCTGATGGCAAGCCATTTCGGTTGACGGAGTCGGTGAAAGCTGCGGGTTGAGCGAGCAAGCTGAGTCCGGCGGCGCTGGACACGGTGCTTGGGAAATTAGCCCGGCAACACGACCCGAACGTGCTGGTCGGCTTCGATCACGCCGACGACGCCGGAGTGTATCTGATTGCGCCCGACCAGGCGCTGGTGCAGACCGTGGATTTTTTCACGCCGATTGTCGACGATCCTTATACGTTTGGGCAGATTGCCGCGGCCAACGCGCTCAGCGACGTGTATGCGATGGGCGGGAAGCCGCTCACTTCGCTGGCGCTGGTGTGCTTTCCGGAGAAGGCTAAGTTGGAAATTCTGGAGCGGATTCTGGCTGGCGGGTTGTCGAAGATGATCGAGGCGGGATGCACGGTGATTGGTGGGCACAGCATTCGCGATGAGGAAACGAAGTTTGGATATTCCGTGACCGGAGTGGTGCATCCCAAGAAAGTTCTGACAAATGCGGGAGCTAAGCCCGGAGACACTCTGCTATTCACCAAAGCAATCGGAACGGGCGTGATTTCGACTGCGATCAAGAGAGGCCAGGCGGAGCCGGAGTGGATCGACGCGGCCGTGCGGTCGATGACGATGCTGAACAAGCGGGCGGCTGAGGTGATTACGAGCAGCGATTTTCGGGTGAACGCCATGACCGATGTGACCGGGTTTGGTTTAATCGGGCATGCGCGGGAGATCGTGTTTGCGTCGGATGTTTCGATTAGCCTTTCCGCCGGGCGCGTACGGCTGCTCCGGGGCGCTCTGGATTGCGTTCGCGCCGGGTGTGTCCCGGGCGGGCTGAGGAACAACCGCGATTTTGCAGAATGTCTGGTGGATTACGACCACGCGGTTCCCGAGGATTTGCGCGCACTATTGTTTGATCCGCAGACCGCGGGAGGGCTGCTGATATCCACGCCCGACTCGGGGCCGCTGGCACGGGCTCTCAGTGATGCAGGAGTTACAGCGGTGCGGATCGGTGAGGTCCTGGCAAAGATGAAACCTCGGATTCATGTGTCGCTGTAGAAAGTTCGGCGACGGGACGCTGCTCCCACTTCTCGCAAAGAGCGCGAGAAACGGGGCACCCGGCGTTTGGAGAACGCCGCATCCTCGTGAGGATTCCTGACATCTTTATTCGGAGATAATCGGCTCCGCGGGCGAGACGCCCGCGGGACCGCCGGCAGGATGCCGGCGCTACGTGAGGGGGCAATTATGCAAATTCGTGAGCTTGGACGCAGTGGGTTGAAGGTCTCGGCGCAGGGGTTGGGGTGCATGGGGATGTCGGAGTTCTATGGCGCGCGGGACGATGAGGAATCGATTGCGACGATTCATCGGGCGCTCGAACTCGGCATCAACTTTCTCGACACGGCGGACGTTTATGGGCCGTACAAGAATGAAGAGCTGGTGGGGCGGGCGATCAAGGGGAAGCGCGCGCAGATTGTGCTGGCGACCAAATTTGGAATTGTGCGCGACCCGGCGAATCCCAATGTGCGCGGGGTCAGCGGGAAAGCCGATTATGTTCGCAAGTCGTGCGAGGCCAGCTTGCGGCGGCTGGGAGTGGAGACCATTGATCTTTATTACCAGCATCGAGTCGATCCGGCCACGCCGATTGAAGAGACAGTCGGGGCCATGGCTGAGCTGGTGAAGGCGGGCAAGGTGCGGTATCTGGGGCTTTCGGAGGCTTCGGTGCCGACGGTGCGGCGCGCGGTGAAAGTGCATCCCATTGCGGCGTTGCAGACGGAATACTCTTTGTGGACGCGCGATCCGGAGGGCGGGATTCTGGCGGTGTGCCGCGAATTGGGAATTGGATTCGTGGCGTACAGTCCGCTGGGGCGCGGGTTTCTGACGGGGCAGTTTCGGAAATTCGAAGACTTGCCGGCGGATGACTACCGGCGGTTAAGTCCGCGGTTTCAGGGGGAGAATTTTCAGAAGAATCTGGATCTGGTGCGGCGGGTGGAGGAGATTGCCCGCGAGAAAGGATGCACGGCGTCGCAACTGGCGCTGGCCTGGGTGCTGGCGCAGGGGCCGGATGTCGTTCCGATTCCGGGGACGAAGCGGCGGAAGTATTTAGAAGAGAACGTTGGTGCGAATGCAGTTGGGTTGACCAAGGAAGACTTGCGGCGGATGGATGAAGTGTTTCCGGTGGATGCGGCGGCGGGCGGACGATATCCGGAGTATATGATGGCGCTGGTGAATGGGTGAGCGCGCCATGCATCGGGTGTTGATCGCGGGGGCCGGCATCGCCTTCCAACTCGCGCTTGCAATCTGTTTTATGGTCTCCGCATCGTTCGCGCAAACTTCTGCTCCTGTCAGCACGTCTTCCGTCAGCACTTCGATGCTCACCGTATCGCGGGTTCAATCGTCTGGCTGGTGGCCTACTAAAGGGGACGCCGCACGAGATAGTTATGCGGGCACGGCAACGTGCGCGAGATGTCATGCTTCCAAGGTTGCGAGCCAGCAAAAACACGCCATGGCCCGCGCCGGGGTTCGCGCCGCCGCTGCGGAGATACTTCGCCAGCACGACCATCTCTCCTTTCGCCTTGGTCCCTACCGTGAGCAGATCGTCACCAAGGGCGGGAAAAGCGTTCTAACCGTTACCGCCAGCGGCGCGGCGCCTCTCTCTACCGACCTGCAGTGGGCATTTGGCGACGGGCGGATGGGGCAAACTTATGTCTACGAGAAAAACGGCAGCTACTACGAAAGCCATCTGACCTTTTTTGCGGCTTCGCAGGATCTGAATATCACTCCGGGGCAATCTCTGGCCACGCCCCGCAGCCTGGAAGAGGCCGCGGGACGCCGCATGCCGCCGGCCGAGAGCCGCGCGTGTTTTTCCTGTCACACCACCGCTTCGGTGACCAACAATCAACTGGATGGAAATGGCGCTGTGCCGGGCATCACCTGCGAAGCCTGCCACGGACCGGGCGCCAGTCATGTGGTCGCCATGAATTCAGGGCTGCAGGAGCAAGGGCTGCAGGAGAAGGGCGCGACCCTGATCATGAATCCCAGTCGCCTCGATCCGGTCGCGTCAGTGGATTTCTGCGGCGCGTGCCACCGCACCTGGCAAGATGTTATGACCAACTTTGGACTTGCCGATTTGAACGTCCGCTTTGCGCCCTACCGCCTCGAAAACAGCAAGTGTTGGAGCAAACCAGACGCTCGCCTGACCTGCGTTGCCTGCCACGATCCCCATCAGCCGCTGGAGCACGACCCTGCAGCCTACGATTCCCGCTGTCTGCAATGTCACGTCAACCAGCCGGGCGCAAAAGCAACCGCCGACGTCCGAGACTCGGATCACCCATACTCGGACCACCCAGACTCCGATCACCCAGGCGCGGCCTGCCCCGTAAGCACGAAGAACTGTACCACCTGCCACATGCCGAAAGTCGAGTCTGCCCTGCAGAACTCGACCTTCACCGACCACTGGATCAGCAAGCCGCTCAGATGAGGGATCTGGAGAGTTGCGATCCGCCGAAACCTTGTCAATAGGCAAAAAATACGCGATTGGGTCTAACCTCAACCAAGCAATCGGATGGGTCAATGAGTGATATGGGGATATTTCGCCAACTGTGGCTTGGCATCTGTGGCTGGGCCGTTGAAGACAGGGGCCTCAAACGCAAAGGTTAGCCTCCAAATGGCCTTTCATTTTTGCTCTGCACGGACCGTCGCCTGTAGAAGAAGCCAACCCTGCCTCGTGCGTATCACGTCAGAAACTTCACCGACCTTCATCCGAAAAACCAACTTTTCAAGCGACTTGGCCAATGTCCCCCGCTTGAAGCAGCCGATGGGACCTCCTTGCGCGGCAGACGGCGCTTGAGAGTTGGCGGCAGCCAGATCAGCGAACGAGCCACCCAACCGAACAGCTTCGCGCACTTGCTCGGCTTTGTGTTTCGCTTCCGCGATCTGTGCCGAGCTATCAGACTCTGGTGCGGCGATTAGCACCTCGCTCAGGCAGACTCGCTCGGCGTCACGGACGGCGATCGAATCCTCAGTTGCTGAGTGAGGAACCACTGTTTGTGCGAAGAGAGGTGTAGCAAAGAGAACAAGAACGAGAATGCACATGCCTGATTCTGTACGCATAAGCAGTCCTCCTCAGTAACGGACTCTGACCTATAAGAATCTAATACACCTGCGGAAAGTTGCTCTATTCTGCAATAAAAAGGCACTCAAATCCAAGATTCTTCTTGGCGGAGTTGTTCATTCCCGGCCTAACTGTCGAAATCAGGCCATTACACTCAAAACCTCACACGACAAGCGGATCAGCATGACGCCCAAATCGCAATTTGTACGATAAGGACAATGCCGATCGCATGAACTAAGTACCGAGCTTGGCCGTACCTGTTCCTGCAAGAAGGCGAATTTGCCATACCTCAGTTGTGGTACTCAGTCCATGGTATTGATTGAGGCAGAGACCGTCCTCGAAGCTATCTATCTTGCGGGGGCCGCGTCCGCCAGGCCTTTTACATTCTTCTTCAGGAACTCTCGAATCGCGGCCCACGCGGCCTGATTCTGTTCGTAGGAGAATCCCCCGTGATTGGCGCCAGGAACCGTAAAGAGCTGGTTGGGCACGCTGGCTGCGTCGAGCGCTTTGTGCAGGCGCACGGACTGCTCATAGGGAACGAGCGCATCCTTGTCACCGTGAATGGTGATGATGGGCGGCGTGTTCTTGTCGACGTAGTGGATGGGCGAGAGGCGCTTGGCAAGCTCGTCAGCATTGGGCTGATCGCCGAGCCATGCGACTGCATATCCTTTAGCGTTCGGTCCGTGGAGCTCGTCGAGAACGTCGGCGATGCCAAACCAGTTCACGATGGCCGCGACCCGGGGATCTTTGTCGGTCCCGGGATTCTGGCTCCAGACGTTGTCCTCACCTGTGTAGCACTCGTGGTCAAATCCTGCGGCTGGGGTGAGCATGCCGGTGGTGAGCACCAGGTGACCTCCGGCCGATCCGCCCTGAAGCACTACGCGGTTGGGATCGAAGTTGTACTTCTTTGCGTTGGCAAACACCCAGTGCAGCGCGCAGCGGCAATCTTCCACCGCCGCCGGAGCCAGCGACACCTGCGCGAGACGGTATTCGACATTCACGGCAGCGAATCCCATCTGGAGATAGGGCATGATTTCGAGCACGCGCTCTTCCTTCGTGCCCGCGATCCAACCGCCGCCATGGATCACGATGACGACAGGCGTGGGCTGCGACATGCCGGCGGGTTGATACACGTCGAGCTTGGCTTCGTAGTTGTTCGCGGTGTGATAGATGATGTTGGGATGTACCTCGTAACGGAACAACTCGGCGGTGAATGTCGCCGCGTCGGTTTGCGCTACGGTCATCGATGTGGAAAGCAGCAGGAAGGCAAGCAGGAGTTTTCGCACGGGTTCCTTGAATGAATTTAGTTTTGCGCCGAGGTGCGGCGCGAAACCGAATGATACTCCTCCATGGGCGTTCCTCAGGGGCTAAAGCCTGCGAATCTTGAATCGCTTCACGCGGCCCTGAAGGGCCGCTCTTCCACGGTTGAATCGGCGACTTCCGCTCAGAACAAAAACGAGGCCCTTCAACACAAGCGTCAGTCAGAGCCTTCAGTTGCTGCTGTCGCCGACTTTTAGGACGGCTAGGAATGCTTCCTGGGGGATGTCGACGCGGCCGATGCGCTTCATCCTTTTCTTTCCCTCTTTTTGCTTCTCGAGGAGCTTGCGCTTGCGGCTGATGTCGCCGCCGTAACATTTGGCAAGGACATTCTTGCGCATAGCATGGACGGTTTCGCGGGCGATGATTTTGGCGCCGATGGAGGCCTGGATGGGGACCTCGAACATCTGGCGAGGAATGAGTTCGCGCATTTTTGAAACTAGAAGTTTTCCGCGTTCGTAGGCGAAGTCGCGGTGCACGATGATGGAGAGGGCGTCGACGGGCTCTCCGGCAACGAGAATGTCGAGCTTGACCATGGGCGATTCCCAGTAGTCGGCGAGGTGGTAGTCGAGGGAAGCGTAGCCGCGGGAGACGGATTTCAGGCGGTCGTAAAAATCGAGGACGATTTCGTTCAGTGGTAATTCGTAGTGCAGCATGACGCGGGAGGAGCTGACGTACTCGAAAGTTTTCTGCTTGCCGCGCTTTTCTTCGACCAGCTTGAGAATTCCGCCAACGTATTCTTCGTTGGTGAGAATGGTGGCGAGGATGACGGGCTCTTCGATCTTGTCGATTTCGCTGGGATCGAGCCAGCGGGAAGGGTTGTCGATTTCGACCATGCTGCCGTCGGTTTTGTAGATCTTGTAGCGCACGCCGGGAGCGGTGGTGATCAGGTCGAGATTGAATTCGCGCTCCAGGCGTTCCTGGATGATTTCCATGTGGAGCAGGCCGAGGAAGCCGCAGCGGAAGCCGAAACCGAGGGCGACGGAACTTTCGGGTTCAAAGAAAAAAGACGAATCGTTGAGGCGTAATTTTTCGAGGGCTTCGCGCAGTTGGGTGTGGGCGTGAGCGTCGATGGTGTAGAGGCCGGCGAAGACCATGGGCTTGATTTCTTCGAAGCCGGGGAGGGCTTCGAGGGCGGGATTGGCGTCGTGGGTGATAGTGTCGCCGATTTTGGTGTCGGCGACATTCTTGATGTTGGCGATGATGAAGCCGACTTCGCCGGCGACGAGCTGGTCGATCTCGACGGGCTTGGGAGTGAGGACGCCGAGAGTTTCGGCGTCGAAGGTGGTGCCGTTCCACCAGAGGCGGATGCGATCTCCTTTTTTCAGAGTGCCTTCGAAGACGCGGGTGAGGACGATGACGCCGCGGTAGGGATCGAACCAGGAGTCGAAAACCAAGGCCTGGAGCCGGTTGTTGGGCGAACCTTTGGGCGGAGGTACACGTTTGACGATGGCTTCGAGCACGTCGGGAACGCCCTGGCCGGTCTTGGCGCTGATGAGGACGGCGTCGGAGGCGTCGAGGCCGACGGCGCCTTCAATCATTTCTTTGGTGCGGGGAATGTCGGCGGACTGGAGATCGATCTTGTTGATGACAGGAATAATTTCGAGGCCGTGATTGATGGCGAGATAGGAATTGGCGAGGGTCTGGGCTTCGACGCCCTGGGAGGCGTCGACGACGAGGAGAGCCCCTTCGCACGATGCCAGGGAGCGCGAGACTTCGTAGGAAAAATCGACGTGGCCGGGGGTGTCGATGAGGTTGAGCTGGTAAGTCTGGCCGTCGTGTGCGGTGTAGGCCATGCGGACGGCGTGGGCCTTGATGGTGATGCCGCGTTCGCGCTCAAGGTCCATGGAGTCGAGGACCTGGGCCTGCATTTCGCGGGCGGTGAGGGATCCGGTGAGTTCGAGGAGGCGGTCGGCGAGCGTGGATTTGCCGTGATCGATATGGGCGATGATCGCGAAATTGCGGATGAAAGCGGCGTCCATGAGTGAAGGGTTAATCTCTGATTCTAGCAGGGACTTGCACGAGCCTTTGGCTGCTTAGGAGACCCTGAAGCCTCCCGAGGCCCTGCAAAAGTCTCTAAATACAACCAGCCATTCGTAGGTGGCGGAGTAAGCCTCTTTGGCGTCGACGTCTTCAACCTTCATGCCGGGGGTAAAGACGATCAGCATCTTTGGCTTGTCTGTCGTTGAGAGGTCGCCGCGAATTCGTTGGCCTGGCTGCATAGACTGAAGCTTTAGTTCTAGGAAGTCGGCGATTCGCGCGGAGGCTCCGGCGTCGACATGGCCACCACAGCCATTGGCACCCATTAACTCGTAAGTTGCTTTGTCAATCAGATTAGCGTCGTGGAGGAGAAGAAGCGTAGGGCGCCAGTTCCAGGCGTTTACCTGCACGTGTTCACCGTGGCTTGGAATCAGAATGAAGGACATCGCGTCTCCTCGTCATTCTAAGCGAACCCCGGGGGCTAAAGCCCAGGTTCATCGCCAGACGTTTTTTCGCGGCCCTGGAAGGGCCGCTCTTCCACGGTGATGCTTCGACCGAGAAGCTGCCACGGAGAAGACCGAACGGTAGAGTCGATCGGCTAGTCGGTCGCAGCCTTCCAGTAGAATCGGACTTGCATGCTCGTACTGGCTTCGGCATCGCCGCGACGGCAGGAACTTTTGCGGAATGCGGGGATTTCGTTTGTTGTGCAGGCGGCGGATATTGATGAGACTCCGCTGGCGGGGGAAGGGGCGCGCGAGTGTGCGGAGCGGTTGGCGCGGGAGAAGGCGCTGGCGGTCTGGCGTACGCGGCCGGGCGATGTGGTACTGGGCGCGGATACGATTGTCGTGGTGGATGAGGTCATCCTTGGCAAACCGGTGGATGCGGAAGACGCTGGCCGGATGTTGCGGATGCTCTCGGGGCGGGTGCATCGGGTGATTACGGGAGTGGCGGTGGCCAGTGGTCAGGGGTCAGTGGTCAGCAAAACCGTCGAAACAGTTTCAGTTCTCCCGTTTCCAGTTTCCTGTAAAACTCCGCCGCTCGACTCTGCGTCGCGATCAAGCTACGAAATACTGAGAACTGAGAACCGAGAACTGAGAACTAGCTCCGAGACTACGCTGGTCACCATGAGCGAGTTGTCGGACACGGAGATTCGGGAGTACGTGGCTACGGGCGAGCCCATGGATAAGGCGGGAGCATACGCGATTCAGGGCAGGGCTTCGCGGTGGATTCCGCGGATTGAAGGGGACTACAGCAACGTAGTGGGATTGCCGGTGGCGCTGGTGTACAGGATGTTGCGCGAGCGCGGAGTGGTCTAGGACTTCTTTACTTCTGCCTCTTCTTTCTTTTCCTCTTTTGCGGGTTCCTTTTTCTCGGGCTCGGGATCTCTCATGCCGGCCTTGAAGTTACGGATGCCTTCGGCCAGGCCCTTGCCGACTTCGCCCAGCTTGTTGGTGCCGAACAGCAGGAAGGCGATGACGATCACTAACAGCCAATGCCAGATCGAAAACTCACCCATGAATCCTCCACCGAGACGGTTTGCGAAGTTAGTGCATGAGGCGGCGCAAGGCTCCGCTAGAAAAGTTTAGGCTACCCTACGGTTAGAGTCAAAAACTCCGGCGCATCGCATGTTCTGAGATACCGCCTACGAAGTCTTAACCACAGGGGACACAGAGGAACGCGGAGGAAGGCACAGGAAATCTTCGGTGCTGGGTCTGCAGTGGTATCGCTTCAGGCGCTCTCGATCATTCCGGCGAGAAGCAGCGCGCGGGGCGGCAATTCGGAGATCACGATGTGTTCGTGGAGGGCATGGGCACCCTGACCGGCGGCGCCCATGCCATCGAGGGTGGGGATGCCCAGGCCGGCTGTGAAATTCCCGTCGGAGCCTCCGCCGACGGCGGCTTCTTCGAGTTTCCAGTTGATTTGCTTTGCGATGGCCTGCGCCTTGTTGTAGAGCGCGGCGACTCCGGCGGTGCGCTCCATGGGCATGCGGTTGATGCCGCCGTCGATCGAGAGTTTGCAGTGCTTGTCGAAGGGCTTGAATGCGCGGAGTTTGCGATCGAGGGCGGCAGCCTGCTTGGCATGAGTAATGCGGACATCGATTTCGACAGTGGCTTCGGCGGCGATCACGTTGGTGCGGGTTCCGCCGCGAATCACGCCGGGATTCACGGAAAGGCCTTGCGGCAGATTGTTCAGCTTGGAGACGGCGGTGATTTGGCGGGCGAGTTCGACGATGGCGCTGTGTCCTTTGCCGGGGTCGAGTCCGGCGTGGGCGGCGATGCCTTTCACGGTCAGCGAGTATTCGCCGACTCCTTTGCGGGCGGTCTTGACGGAGCCGCGTGGGCCGGCCGGTTCGAGCACGAGCACGGCGGCAGAATCTTTGGCGAGCGCTTCGGTGATGGGGCGGGAGGAGTAACTGCCGACCTCTTCGTCGGAAACCAGAAAGACGGTGACGGGCCGAGGGAGCGTGGAGTGCCAGGCTTGCAGAGCCTCGATGGCGTAGAGCATGAGCGCGATGCCCGACTTCATGTCGAGCACGCCGGGGCCGTGCAGGCGGCCGGCCTCGACGCGGCAGGGCATGGTGGCGAGCGTGCCGAGGGGATAGACGGTGTCGAAGTGGCCGAGGAGTAGAACGGGCTTCTGGGTGTCGCGTCCGGGGAAATCGATTTGGACGCTGTCGCCGAAGTCTGAGGAGCGATGAACGTGCGCGTGACCGCCGACGGCTTCGAAATAGCCGGCGAGGAAGGCGCCCATGCGGTCGGCGGAGGACTTGTGGTCGCTGGGAGATTCGATCTCGACGAACTCGCGAATGGTCTGGACGATTTTTTCCTGGCGGGATTGGAAGTAGAGGAGGCGGTCGCTCCACAGTGGGTTGGATGGGGCTGGCTTGGAGACTTTTTTTCTGGCGGGCATCTTTGTCATTAACTCCGTCCGCGAGCGAAGGAAGCGTCACTGCGCACAAGCCGTACAGTATAATCTTGACGCTGTTTTGAGAAGATGCGATTTGGACGCTGAACAGAAAAAGGCGTCAACCACGAAGGGCACTAAGGATCACGAAGGTAAGACGAACCCATGAATGAGAGCAATCCTGGGCCGGAGGCTTCGAAGACCGGGCTCGACATCCACGAGATTCTGAAGATATTGCCGCACCGGTATCCGTTCTTGCTGATTGACCGGGTGCTGGAGCTGAAGCGCAAAGAGCGCATCGTCGCCATCAAGAACGTGACCATCAACGAGCCTTTCTTTGTGGGGCACTTTCCTGGGTTGCCGATTATGCCGGGGGTGCTGATTGTGGAAGCGATCGCGCAGGCTGGAGGGGCGCTGCTGCTGACCGAGGTGGAAGACCGCAACGACAAGGTGATGGTGTTTACCGGGATTGAGCGGGCGAAGTTTCGCAAGCCGGTGGGCCCGGGCGACCAGTTGCGGCTGGAAGTGGAGGTCAAAGGCTGGCGCTCGGTGCCGGGCATGACCGCGGCGAAGATGCAAGGGTATGCCTATGTGGGCGAGAAGCGCGTGGCGGAAGCGGCGGTTTCGTGCCAGCTGATTGACAGCTCGCGCGGGCGGGCATCGAACGGGGATGCGCAGTCCTGAAAGATTCAAGAGCTTTGACCACAGAGGACACTGAGGAGCACAGAGGAAAATCCTGGAATCCTTCGAGCTTCTTCGAACACAGTCTCCAATGAACATTCATCCGACGGCCTTGATTGATGCGCGCGCGAAGGTTCACGCGTCGTGCACGATTGGGCCTTATTGTGTGATTGGGGCGGATGTGGAGTTGGGCGAGGGCTGCCGGCTGGGGTCGCATGTGGCCATTGAGGGGCCGACGAAAATTGGGGCTGAGAATGCTTTCCTTCCTTTTTGCGCGATCGGGATGGCGCCGCAGGATGTGACTTACAGAGGCGAGCCGACGCGGCTCGAGATTGGCAATCACAACGAGATCCGCGAGTTTGTGACCATCAATCGCGGCACCGTCAAGGGCGGAGGGCTCACCAAGGTGGGCAGCCATCTGCTGATCATGGCGTATACGCATATTGGGCACGATTGCGTGATCGAGGATCACGCCATGCTGGTGAATGGCGCCACGCTGGGCGGGCATGTCACGGTGGAAGAATGGGCGGTGGTCGGAGCGCTGTGCCCGGTGCATCAGTTCGTGCGCATTGGGGCGCATTCCTATATTGGCGGCGGGACGACGATTACGCAGAATGTTTTGCCGTACTCCATGACTTCGGCGGCGCGCAACACGCATGCTTATGGGATGAATAAAGTTGGTTTGGAGCGGCGCGGGTTTTCCAGGGAACGCATTGCGAAGATCCATCACGCTTACAAGATTCTGCTGGCTTCGAAGATGAATACTTCGCAGGCGCTGGAGAAGCTGAAAGCAGAGACGGATCGCGGCGAAGATGTGGACATGCTGATCCGGTTTATTGAGGAGTCGGCGCGGGGGATTATCAAGTGAGCGGCACGGTGAGTGCGCACGGCTTCTGCATGGGGCGTTGATGAGTGAAATAATCGCGATTTTACGTGAATCACGAGGGAGATGTTAGTCTTTTGGGGGCGTTGCATTCGGAGGTGTTCTTTGAGAGTTCTTTCTTACTGCGTCATTTCGACCTTGGCCCTCACGATGCTCGCCGCCACCACTCCACTGCTTTCTCAGGCGTCGGGTGACAGTGACACCCGCGAACTGGAACGGCTTGAAAAGGTTTGGAACGAAGCTCACGAGCACGGCGATGCGGATGCCTTAGATGCTTTGTGGGCTGAAGACATGGAAGTTGCTGTTCCCAAAATGCCGGTCATGTCAAAAGCCGAAGTGCTCAAGTTCGCACGATCCGGTCGAATGAAGTTTCTTAGCTACCAAACATCCGATGTTCACATCCGTCTCTATGGCAACGCAGCCGTCGTCACTGGTCGTCTGCAACGAACACGTGCGATGGACGGACGGGAAATCTCCGACGACTGGCGATTCACTAAGACGTATGTACGCCAAGAGGGACATTGGCGGGTCGTAGCGTTTCATGCATCGGAGGCCGCACAACAGTAAGCTTCGGCTTCCCTCAGAAGATAGGGCCACTGCATCTGTTGTTACCAGGCGGCAGCACTCAGAACCGAAGGGTGGGTTTCTCAAAGCAATCCGCGAATTCCTGCAGACTAGAGACTAGTTTCCGGTCGACGACGTTCCCTTCTTATCCAAGAGTCTTTCCATCTCGTCCATTACCCGATTCATTTTCTTGACCGTGAGCTCCAGGGGTTCGTCGGTGGTCATGTCTACGCCGGCGTCTTTCAGGAGGTCGATGGGATATTTTGATTTGCCGGAGGAAATGAATTTTAGGTAGCGCTCGGTGGCTCCGGGCTCGCCGGATAGCACCTTTTCGGACAAGGCAGAGGACGCGGTGAATGAGGTCGCGTACTGGAAGACATAAAACGAGTTGTAGAAATGGGGGATGTAGGCCCACTCGTTGGCAACGTAATCGTCGACGATGCAGACGCCTTGATCGTGGCCGTAGTATTTCTTGACGATCTCGCTGTAGAGCTTGGACAGAGCGTCGCCGGTAAGGGGCTCTCCTTTTTCAACCATTTCGTGCATGCGCAGTTCAAATTCCGCGAACTGAGCCTGGCGGAAAACGGTTCCCTTGATGCTTTCCAGATAGTTGCCCAGCAGGGACATGCGAGTCGCGTCATCTTTGATCTGCTTGAGCATGTAGTCGATGAGGAGAGCCTCGTTGAAAGTGGAAGCTACTTCGGCCACAAAGATTGGATAGGAAGACAAGGGATAGGGCTGGGTCTTATTCGAGAAATAGCTGTGCATGGTGTGCCCGAGCTCGTGCGCCAGGGTGCTCATGTCGTCATACTTGCCGTTGTAGTTCAGCAGCATGTAGGGGTGTACGTCGTAGGCTCCGCCGTTGGAATATGCGCCGGAAGTCTTGCCTTCGGTGGGATACATGTCAATCCAGCGCTCTGTGAAGGCGCGCTTGGCTCCGGCGGCATATTCGGGGCCGAGCGGGGATAGAGCCGCGAGGATATTTCTTTCGGCTACGTCGACCGGATATTTTGTGTCGACCGAAGACACGAGAGGCGCGTACAGATCGTAATAATGGAGTTCGGTGAGCCCCATCATTCGCTTGCGGAGTTTCAGGTAGCGCTGAAACGTGGGCAGGTTGCGATCGACTCCCTCAATTAACCTGGAATACACCGAGACTGGGATGTTGGGCTGGTCCAGGGTCGCTTGCAGGGAGTTCTCGTAATTGCGGGCATGCGCGTAGAAGACGGAAGTCTGGACGTTGGAATTCATGATGGAGCCGAAGGTACCGCGATATTTCCCCAGAGTGGTGAAGAAAGCTTCCATGACCTTCTGCCGGTCCTCGCGGGAGGGGGAGGCGCGGTAGAGAGAGAAGGCCGCTTTATCGAGCTTGATGGTTTTGCCGTCGCTGAGGGTGACCGATGGGTAGGGAAAATCGGCATCGGCGAAGATGCCATAGACGCTGGAGGGCCCGCTTGCCATCACGGAGGACGCGGCGAGGAGCTTCTCTTCGGTGTTGCTGAGAGTGTGGGCGCGACGGCGGGCGATGTCATCGAGTTCATGGTGGAAAACATGCAGGCGAGGTTCTTGCGTGAGAAATCGCTCGATGGTCGCGTTATCCATCTTGAGGATCTCGGGTTCAATGAAGGCGGATTCGGTGCCGAGAACGGATCCGAGCTGAATCATTTCCTGTTGCATGCCCTGATAAGTACTGACTCGGGTGTCCTCGTCGGACTTCATGGCCGCGTATACGAACAGGCGGTTGAGTTCTTTGTCGAAGGAGCTTTGCGTCTCCAAAGCGTCGGCCAAGCGGGATGCGGAGGAAGCGAGCGTGCCTTGAAACTGGCGCAGCTTGGGCAACTCGGAGGCAAGCTTTTCCTTCGCCGCACGCCAAGCCTGGTCGGAGGGATAGATGGCCGTCAGATCCCACTTAGAGTCGTCCGGTATTTTGCTGCGGTCGCGCTCCTGAGCATGCGAGGCCAGGATTGATGCCGCGAACAGCACGAGCGCGCCGGACAGATGGCGGAGGACGGTGGCAAGATCTGCGTGCATGGGCAGGGCTCCTTCGCAACTTAGACGAGGTCCGAGATGAAAGAGAAGCGAGACTAGAAGCATGGGATCAGAAATATCAAACATTCAGCATCAGACATTGTAGCTAAGGAAGCTCTGATTGAGGTCGAACAGAAGGCCTGAACCACAGAGGACACAGAGGCACAGAGGAACCCGGAGACTTAATCAGAGCTTCCTTCGGCAGTCTTTTTGATACTAAGTGCTAGACTGACTCGACGATCGCGAGGCGACGGGAAGAGGCGTTATTCAGTGACAATACCGCGATGCTTGGGCATTTGCTTTGTGGCGGGGCTGATTACGGCTGCCAATGCAGTCGCGGGGCAGACTCCGCCGCCGGCGCAACACGCGGAACGTCCGGCGCCGCCTACGCGAGACCCTAACACTGCCGGCTATGTGGCGGCGAAGGAATTGCCCGACGGCGTAAATGCTCCTGCAAATGCGGACGGCAATTTCATCCTTGGGCCTACGCATGAGGTTCCTGCCGACGCGGCTGCGCAGAATGGAATTCCGAAGGGTGCGGTGGTCGAGTTCACGATGAACTCGGCGGACAGCAAGATCTATCCGGGCATAGCGCGTGACGCCAATACCCACGGAAGCGCCGATCCTGCCGACCCTGCGAAGTTGGTGGTGACCACTAGCCATCCGGCGCCTTACACGCGGAAGGTGGCCGTGTATGTGCCCAAGCAGTACCCGGCAGGGAGCGTCGCGCCTTTTATTGTGGGAGCGGATGGCCCTGACCAGTTGCTGTTCTCGACTTTGGACACTTTGATTGCCGAACAGAAAGTTCCGGTGATGATTGCGATTTCGATTGGCAACGGAAGTGGGGACGCGCAAGGGAGTGAACGCGGTCTGGAGTACGACACCATGTCGGGGGTCTATGCCGAGTTTGTTGAGAAAGAAGTTCTGCCGCTGGTCGAAGCGCAGGCCCGCGTGAAACTCACGAAGGATCCCGAGGGGCGGGCGACCATGGGCGGCAGTTCGGGAGGCTCGTGCGCGTTGATCATGGCGTGGTATCACCCGGAGTGGTATCACCGGGTTCTCACGTACTCCGGAACATTTGTAAACCAGCAGTGGCCCTGGAATCCGCAAACGCCGCATGGGGCGTGGGAATTTCACGAGCATCTTATCCCCGAAAGCGCGGCCAAGCCGATACGAATGTGGATGGAAGTGGGGGACCGGGATTTGTTCAATCCGAATGTGATGCGCGACAACATGCACGACTGGGTTCTGGCCAACGAGCTAATGGCGAAGGTGCTCGCGGCCAAGGGATATCACTACCAATTCGTATTTGCCCGCAACGCTGGGCACGTGGACGGAGCGGTGAGACGACAAACGCTGGGCGAGGCACTGCAGTATGTGTGGCAGGGGTATGGGGTTTCAGCGGTCAAGAAGTGATCCGGCGGCCTTTGGACAAAGGCATTTGCAGCCCTGCAAAGGTCGATGAGGGATAACGCGATGTCGCAACAACCGTCGGAAAACAGGACCAATCGGTGACAGTGATTCGAATCACATGCAATGCCCGTGTTTGGCCAAGTTTCTCGACCCGCCGAGATATTTGATTTTTAAATAGTTACTCTGCAAGATGATGGGGGAGCAACTCATCGGCTAATCTTAGGTTCTTATTGCACTGGAGGTCTGCCATGCGATACTCCGGCCTTTCCTCTTTCTTCTTCCTGCTCGTCCTAGCTGTAGCAATGACTCAGGCCTGCGGTTCCCCGGCGTCTCATATCTCTCCGAGTTGCAAGTCCGCTCCGACTGCCTCGAATGACAGCATGCCTGGGTCTATTACGCTGTGTCCCGCCGTTGCTGACGCACAGGACTACTCCAACGGACAAGTCCAGTTCATTGTTATCGGATCCTTCCAGACTTCGCCTTCCCCGGCTTTGCTGAAACCCCAAGTCTGGGGCGCCTGTCAGGATAACAGTCCCACAACCGAGGTCTTGATCTCGAGCCTCGGCTTGGCGCAGTGTGAAAGCGGGGCATCCGGCACATACAGCGTATTTGCGTCCGACGTGACCAACTGCCTGGCGATCGGTCCCTGCGGAACCGGGTGCTTCGTCAGCGGCTACGCTAAATTGACCTGCCCGTGAAGGATGAGCGATGAGATCCCCTTGTACTGCGGACTAAATCGCTGATTGTTGGGCGAAGCCACGCCATAGCGCTTATTGCCCGTTTGCCTGCTTTGGGGTGCCGGTCGCGACATTCCTTCTACAACGCCAAATGCTAGACTGGCTCCGCGCCGGTGTTTTGGCGTCGACCGCATGGCTTCGCAAACTGAAAAACTTGGGTTGATTGCCGGGAATGGCAAATTCCCCTTTCTCGTGTTGGACGCGGCGCGGGCGCAGGGATATGAGGTGGTGGTGGCGGCAATCAAGGAAGAAACTTTTCCGGAGATTGAATCGCATGGCGCGGCGGCGGTGCACTGGCTATCGCTGGGGGAGCTGTCGAAGCTGATTGAGATGTTTCAGCAGGCGGGCGTGCGGCGAGTGATCATGGCGGGGCAAGTGCGGCATAAGCAGATTTTTTCCAGCATCCGGCCGGACTGGCGGCTGGCGAAACTTTTGCTATCGCTCACGACACGGAATACCGATTCGCTGCTGGGAGCGGTGGCGAAGGTGTTGGGCGATGAGGGCATCGTGCTGGAAAAGTCCACGTGGCTGCTAGAGCCGTTGCTGGTGAGGGCGGGGGTGTTGACTGAGCGCTTGCCCTGCGAACAGGAGCTCAAGAATATTGAATACGGGCGGGGGGTGGCTCGGCAGTTGGCGCAGCACGATATTGGGCAGACGGTGGTGATCGCGGAATCGGCGTGCGTGGCAGTTGAGGCCATGGAGGGCACCGACGCTACGATTTTGCGCGCGGGAGAGATCATGCGGTCGTTACGCGGGGATGCTTCAACGCTGAGCCGCGAACTGACCGTGGTGAAGATTGCCAAGCCGAATCAGGATATGCGATTCGATGTGCCGGTGGTGGGCGTGCGGACGATTGAAGTGATGCAGGCGGCGGGGGCGAGTTGTCTGGCGCTGGACGCGGCGAAATGTTTGCTGTTGGATGGGCAGAAAGTGATTGAGGCGGCGAACGCGGCGAGGATTGCGGCGGTCGCGGAGGAAGGTTGAAGGTAAAGCCTGATTCGATGAAATCCAAGTCCAACGGAAAGTCCGAGGCGGCGCGCATTGCCGATCAACTTCGGCGGGCCTTTGATGGGAGCGCGTGGCACGGGCCGGCGCTGCTCGAGCTGCTGAAGGATGTGGATGCGGCTACGGCTGCGGTCAAGCCTCTGGCTGATGTTCACAGCATTTGGGAGTTGGTGCTGCATATTGCGACGTGGGATGATGCGGGGTTGCGAAGGCTGAGTGGGGAAAAGTGGCAGCCTGTCGGGTCGGCGAACTTTCCGCGCGTGAACGCGGCAACGGAAGGTGCGTGGCGCAAGGCGGTGGCGGGCGCGAAGCGGACGCATGATCGACTGGTCAAGACCGTGGCTGCGCTTCCTGACTCACGACTTCGGGATCGCGTTCCGGGGAAGCGGTATGACTTTTATCATCTGCTGCATGGGATCGCGCAGCACGAGCTTTATCATGCGGGGCAGATCGCGATTTTGAAGAAGGCGACCCTCAGGGGCTAAAGCCCAGCATTTGTTTTGGCGCGTTACGCGGCGCTGAAGCGCCGCTCTTCCACGGTTGCACATGGGCTTCGGGAACGATTGACAGTGCGGCGATTGTTCGGCTAAATCGTCTCGAGATTTTTCCTCACCACTTCTTGAAGATCACCGTGACGGCGGCGACGATCAGGGCGAAGCCAGCAAGGTAATTCCAACGTAGGGGCTGCTTCAGATATAGGACTGAAAATGCGGCGAAGACGGTGAGGGTGATGACTTCCTGGATGGTTTTGAGTTGGGCGGCGGTGAACTCGTAGGAGCCGATGCGGTTGGCCGGAACTTGAAAACAGTATTCGAAGAAGGCGATGAGCCAGCTGATCAGGATTACTTTGTAGAGCGGGACTTCGCGGAATTTCAGGTGTCCGTACCAGGCGAAAGTCATGAAGATGTTCGAGATGGTGAGCAGAGCGATGGTGCGCATGCGAGTGAGTCAGTCCTTTCGGCAGTTGAGTTTGAAGAAGCGAAGTTCACGAGCGTTTGCGGCGTCGAGCTCGTCCCTCAGGGGCTAAAGCCCGTCATCATTGGCGTCCGTAACAGCACGGCTGAAGGCCGTGCCCTACCCAAAACCTCTCGTTGGGCACGGATCTTCACAGGGTATACCGCCGCTCCATGCGTGCCGTGCAGTTCGCGGGCGCATCCGATGCGAGCGCAGTCCCGTTAATCCTGATGCTCTTTCCTGCGCCAACGTTTACAATTTGTTTCCGGCAACCGGCCACTGAGAATTTCTCCTGCCATCGCAGAATCCGACTTCCGTCGCTGTCGTGGGAGTGGGCGTTTTCGGACGCAATCATGCCCGAGTTTATAAGGAACTCGAACAGCAGGGGGAGCCGGTGCGGTTGCTGGGAGTGGTCGATCCGGACCTGAGCCGGGCGGATGCGGTGGCGCGCGAGTTTGGGTGCAAGGGCTTTGGATCGGTGCACCAGATGTTGACCACGCACAGCGAGCTGCAAGCCGCGTCGGTGGCCGCTCCTACGGTGCATCACCTGAGCGTGGCGGGCGAGTTGATGAAGGCGGGAGTGGATGTGCTGATCGAAAAACCACTGGCCGCCACGCTGGCCGAGGCGGAACAGTTGGTTGCGCTGGCGGCTACGCATAAGCGGATTGCGCAGGTCGGACATCTCGAGCGCTTCAATCCGGCGGTGCGGGCGACGGTTCCTCTGCTGACTCAGCCCATGTTTTTTGAGGTGCACCGGCTGAGTGTGTTTACTCCGCGGTCGCTCGATGTGGATGTGGTGCTTGACCTGATGATCCACGATCTGGATATTGTGTTGGCGTTTGCGAAATCGCCGGTGAAGGAAGTGCGGGCGGTGGGGCTGCCGATTTTGTCGGGGAAAGTGGACATCGCGAATGTGCGGCTGGAGCTGGAATCGGGCTGCATTGCGAACTTCACGGCCAGCCGGGTTTCGACCGAGCGGGTGCGCAAGCTGCGCTTTTTTCAGCCGCGGCAGTATGTTTCGCTTGATTATGGGCGGCAGGAAGTGCTGGTGTTTACCGTGGGGCGAGATGAGACGGTGGCGAACCCCTCGGTGAATCCGCAGATCGGGGTGACCAAGGTCCCGGTGGCGTCGGAAGAGCCGCTGCACGCGGAGTTGAAGGCGTTTTTGCGGGCGGTGCGGGAGCGCTCGCAGCCAGTGGTTCCGCTGGAAGATGGGCGGCGCGCGCTGGCGCTGGCGCTGGAGATTGTGGCCGCGATTCGCGAGCATGGGAAAAAAGTGGATTTGGCGGGGCTCGCGAAAACGAAGCATTGAACGCGGATCGCAAATGGTGCGCAAACGCCCCTTGGATTCCTGCCGTCGAAAATTCCCTACTCCTCGAAAATTTCCAGCCTTTCGAGAATCCCCACTTCTCGCGCAAAGTGCGCGCCAGAAATGGGGTACCCGGCGCGGTCTAGGCTGCGCAATATCCCCATTTACATATGTTTACAGAGGGAAGGCGCGGGCGATTTGTGGATGGGCAGAAGACAGTAAAGATGCGAAAATAGAAAGAAGAGAAGAAGTAGGTTGTAGAGTGCTGCGCGCTGCTTGGCTTCCATGAAGGCCGGATGCAACGGCGCGGGTGTATTCGGTGTCTAACTTACTTCTTATGACAGGCGGATGCATCTAAGTTTTTTAGAGCGAAGCGTCTACAGTCTAAGCGTCTATACCTAAAGCCCAGCGCATGCCGATTACGCAAATTCCATTCCAGGATCCGGTAGCTCCCGAGAAGCCGCAGCCGGAACAGCTGGGGCTGTACGACGGGCAAGACTGGGAAACCGCGTACCGGGATCTGGATGCGCACGTGCCGCACCTGCTGATCCAGTTGCAGGACGATCTGCAGCGATCGCGGAAGCGGGAAGCGGCGTGGATCTCGATTATCGTCCACCTGGTATTGTTCATGATTCTGGTGTACCTGCCGTGGATCGAGAAGAATGTGTGGCACCGCGTGGTGGCGGTTCCGGTGAGTTCGACGCAGGATAAGAACCTGACATTTCTGGCGCTGCCGCCGGACGCGCAGAAAGTGGCGCGGAAGCCCAACACGAATATTGCGTCGGATAAAGACCGGATCGCGATGTCGCGTCATCCCGAGCTGGATCCCAAGGACCTGCAGAAGATTCTGGCGACGCCGCCACCGGGGGCGCCGGGAATGACGGGTCCGCGGGCAGCGCAAACGACGCCGCAAGCTTTATCGCAGAACCAGGCGCAGAATCAACAGCCGGCGACGCAGCAGCAGCAACAGTCGGCGCGTCCGCAATTTCAGAGCGACCAGACGGCGCAGTTGCAGACGCCTACCCGCCCCAACAACGCATTCAGCAAGTATGGAACGGCGATGACGCCGGGCGAGGCCATTCAGCAGGCGACGCAAGGGGCGGCAGCGAACCGAGCGGCGGGCGGAGGAGGGCAGGAGGGCGGTTTCGGTCTGGGGACGGGAGCACACGGGCGCCAGTACGGTGCATATGACGTTCTCAGCGACACCCAGGGCGTAGACTTCGCTCCCTACATCGAGCGCATTATGCAGGATGTGAAGGACAATTGGTACCACGCGATTCCGGAATCGGCGGAAATGAAGAAGGGGAAGCTGGCGATTGAATTTGCCATCACCAAAGATGGCAAGGTAGCGGACATGCGGCTGGTCGCCAGTTCCGGCGACGTTCCTCTGGATCGCGCGGCCTGGGAGGGCATTTCAGCTTCGAATCCGTTTCCGCCGCTGCCCCGAGAATTCACCGGGCCTTATCTTGCTCTGCGCATTCGTTTCTACTACAACCCGGACAAGGGCGAATTGGAGTAGCACGGGCGAGCGAGAACTCCGAGTCGTTTTTCTCTGACCGATAATCAAATAGATAACACGGGTTGGTGTAGCGCGGAGCGCGTTTCCGTTCTTTGCTTCGGCGAAGAGCGTTCGGCACAGAGAGGACGAGACCGTGGAGAAGATGCCAGTCTTGTTCGTCGGCCATGGATCGCCGATGAACGCCATCGAGCACAATGCGTTTACCGAAACGCTGCATGGGTTGAGCGCGCGGCTGCCCAGGCCCAAGGCCGTGTGCGTGGTTTCGGCGCATTGGGTGACGCCGGGCTCGCGCGTGGTGGCGTCGGCACATCCGAAGACCATTCACGATTTCTACGGCTTCCCACAACCTTTGTATGCAGTGGAGTATCCCGCGCCCGGAGCTCCGGAAGAAGCCAAGAAGCTGGCCAGTGATCGTGAGATTGTGCCGGAGATTGAGCCCGATCAGGAGTGGGGGCTGGATCACGGGTCGTGGAGCGTGTTGCGGCATATGTATCCGCAGGCGGACGTGCCGGCGTTTCAACTGAGTCTGAGTGAGCGGCGCAGTTTCAAAGAGCACCTTGAGTTGGGGCGTGAGATTCAGGCACTGCGCAAGCGCGGAGTGCTGATTGTGGGCAGCGGCAACATCGTGCACAACCTGGGCCGCATCGATTGGAACAATCCGCACGGGGCGTATGACTGGGCGGTGGAGTTTGACGCCCGGGTTAAGCAGGCCGTCGACGCGCATGATGCGAAGTCGCTGGCTGAGCCGCAGAAGTGGGGCGAAGCGCTGCTGGCCAAGGCGCATCCGACGGTCGAGCATTACCTGCCGTTGCTGTACTGCATGGGCGCGACCGATGAAGGCGATGCGGTGTCGTATCCGTATGCAGGATTCGACTTTGGGAGCATCTCGATGCGGATGATTCTGTTCGGGCACGCGGCGAGCGTGTAGACAAGACTCTATTGCGTCTCTGGAGCGACCCGGAGTGTGCTTCTGCGACCAGAGCGGTAGATGGAGAAATCGCGCTGGTCGAGGGTGAAAATGGTTTCAATCTTTTCGCGGCTCGCAAGATAGATCAGCGCCACATCTGCCAGCTGAGGGTGAATATCCTCGTAACGCTTCATGAGCGCCGCGATGGCTTCGGCCTCCGCGCCTGCCAGAGGCAGCAATTCAAGAAAGCTGCCATCAATGCTGCGCAACAGTTGCTGAACCGCTTTCGGAGATTTTCGCAGGAGCCAGGCTGCTTCGGTGATTACGGGCCAGCAGGAAAGAAGCGGACCGGGCATGTCGCGCAACGCGCTGACGCAAGCGGCGTGGTGTTCGTCTTGGCGGGAGAGAATGGCGACCAAAGGGCCTGTGTCCACCAGAACTCGCTTCATTTCTTCTTCCCGAAGCCTTCAAAATGGCGGCGATTCGTACTCAGGTCTTTCGGGGCACGACCCACGCAGCCAATCAATCCCGACTCCTCCGCCAGTTCATAGGCCGAAGGGACGGCGCGTCCCCGGCCGAGATAGGTCTCCAGCGCATCGCGCACGATGTCGGAGGGAGTCTGCCCCTTGGCGCGGGAGCGGTCGCGAAGCAGCGTGCCAAGGGTTTTGGGGACGCGAACGGTAATGCGATGAGAAGCCATGATGTCAGACATTATACCATGGATGTCAGACACCGTACCTTAACCAAGACGTGCTGCGGTGTGCGCGCGAGATCCTTCCCTTCGCCTGAAAAGAGGCTCCGGTCAGGATGACGCCGTCGTTTTGTTGTCGAATTCTTTCGAGCCGCGCGTGCCGCTCGGCGCCGTCGTGGCGGAAATCCTCGGTCGACCTGCTCCCTGCCTAGCCCTTGCGCAAGTGAATCGATCCGTCGCCGGTGCGGATGATGAGCGGGCCGCCGCCGCCGTTGAGCTTGCCGTGGATTTCGCCCTCGCGGATTTTGCCTTCGGTGGTGATGGGCATGTCGAGATCGATATGGCCGTCGCTGGTGTGGAGGTCGACGTCGGCCGCGAGTTCGCCGGGGACTTCGAGGGAGACGCTGCCGTCGCCGGTTTCGAGGCGCCAGCTCGTGGATAGCGTGGAACCGGAAGCGGCGCGCACGTCGACGTGGCCATCGCCGGTCTTGAGTTCGAGCTCGTCGAAGCGGCCCTGGGCGTTGATGTGTCCGTCTCCGGTGGAGGCGTGGAGATTGCCATCGACGCCTTCCAGGTTCACGGAGCCGTCGCCGGTGTGCATTTCCATCTCACCTTTGAGTCCGGCGAGCTCGATTTTGCCGTCGCCAGTTTCCAGGTTGACTTTGCCCTCGCGCGGCATCTGGACGATGATGTCGACCTTGTGGCCCCAGTCGACGTGCATGAATCCCAAGCTGAGGTTGTGGGGAAAATGCACGTTGATCTCGACCGAGTCGCCTGACTGATGTTCTTCGATGCGGATGCCGCCCTCGCCAATTTTGGTGCGCGAGGTGACGACCTTGGCTTCAATAGTGTTCTGGTCCCAGGTGGTGACGCGGATGTTGGCGTCGGAGGTTTCGATGCGCAGGTCGGGCTTGCCGGTGAGGTTGTAGCTCTTGGACCATTCGTCGGCGCGGGCGGACGCGGCGGAAACAACGGCAACGACGGCGACGGCCAGGGCAGCAAGCGACAGGCGATTCATCTTCATGGCAACGAGACTCATACGATCCTCTTTCCTGAGACCATTTCTTCGCGAACCCGGCGGGCACAAGTCCGCCCGCCTTCTTAGACGGTGGTACGGGCCATCGGTGAGGTTGGTTCCCAAGAAATTATTGGCTAACGTGCCCGGGGCCCGAGATAGGCCATGCGAATGAGGGTGCGCTCGGAAAACGGGAGATACAGCAGGGCTGCGCTGACGGCGAAGGCCGCGCCTAGGCCGATCTGTTCGATGAGCAGGAATGGGGCGATCGCCCACAATTGGTCGAGGGCGAGGATGAAAGGAAACATCTGGCGGAACTTTTCGCCAAGCCGCTGGTAGTCGAAGCCTACGGCCGAGAGCAGGTACAGGCGCAGAGGGATGCCGACTCCGGCGGTGATCAGGACGGCCCCGGTGAGAACCCCGCCCCAGGGATGGCGAAACGAGTCGCCAATCTCCTGCACGTAACGCAGAAGAAACAGAGCCGAGAGATAAAAGCACAGGTACATGATCTGCGTCAGGGCGAAAAGGCCGCGGGTGAGCGCGCGGCGGGGGATGGGGACTTCGAGTTCGGGATGGAGTGCAGGCGGCGGATCTGGCGGGATTGCGGCGGCGGTTTCCTGTTGGGTAACTGCGCTGTTTCCGGCTGCAGGCGGAGCTTGGGCTGCGGCGTCCGCATCGATATCAGCACGCGCGTCGGCATGAGAATCGGCATGAACTTTTCCATGAACTTCCGCGATGAAGCGGTATCCGCGGCGGGCCAGGGTTTCGACGTAGCGGGGGCTGGAGGCGGAGTCTCCGAGGGCTTCGCGGACCTTGTTGACGGCGGTGTTGAGGCTGTGGTCGAAGTCGACGAAGGTGTCGGAGGGCCAAAGCTTTTGCTGCAGCTCTTCGCGGGTGACCACGTCGCCGGCGCGCTCGAGCAGCAGCGCGAGCACCTGGAAGGGCTGGCCTTGGAGGCGCAGCTTGACTCCGCTCTTGCGCAGTTCGCCTGCGCTGAGATCGAGTTCAAAGACTCCAAAGCGCGTTATCCGGGCGCGATTTTGCGGCACGACGCCGTAGTTTAGCAGGGTGCTGGGTCTCAGGTGTTAAGGGAAGCTCTGATGAGGCCCCGACAGAAAGAGTAAACCACAGAGGACACAGGGGCGCTCAGAAAGACCCCGGAGGCTTAATCGGAGCATACTAGGTCTTGGGCTTTGTGTTTCGCGAGGCTTGGTGGCTCGGACCTAAGACCTAAGACCTAAGACACCGGCGGCGTACAATATGCGCGTGACCGACAGCGATCCCCAGGACGATCAGAAGCATCGCCGGCATGCGGTCTATGCGTCGGAAACTACCGGCTTGCTGCTGATTGCGTTTCTGCTGCTGGTGCTCACTCTGCTTCGCTATTGGCACGACCTGCACTGGAGCCTGCGCTGAGCTTGAATTCAGGCCCAGACCAACCCGACGGTCATCATGACTACGATCGCGATGACGCCCATTCTGAGATCGCCGCGGTGCAGCCTCTCCTGGTGGTGATTCTGGGGCCGACGGCCAGCGGAAAGACGTCACTGTCGCTGGCGTTGGCGGAGAAGTTTGCGGGCGAGATCGTGAACTGCGATTCGGTGGCAATGGTGCGCGAGTTCGACATCGGCACGGCGAAGCCCACAGCCGAGGAGCGCGGGCGTGCGCCGCATCATTTTTTCGATTGTGTCGATCCGACGGAGTACATGACGGCGGGCGCGTATGCGCGGCGGGCGCGGCCCGTGCTTGCGGAGATCAGCCAGCGCCATCACTTGCCGATTGTGGTGGGCGGCACCGGATTGTATTTGCGGGCGCTGCTCGAAGGACTTTTCCCCGGGCCGCAGCGGTCGGAAGAATTGCGCGAGCGCTTGCGGGACAGCGCTGCCAGGCGCGGCGCGGGTCATCTGCATGGAATTCTGCGACGCCTGGATCTTGAGGCCGCCGGCAAAATTCATGCTAACGACACGCCAAAACTGATTCGCGCCATCGAGGTGTGCCTGGCCTCCCGCGGGAAGATGTCGGAACTCTGGCAGCAGGGGCGGGATGCGCTGCAGGGTTTCCGCGTGCTGCGCGTGGGGCTCGATCCTGATCGTGGGGCTCTTTATGATCGCATCAACCAGCGGGCGCGGCAGATGTTCGAAACCGGCCTGGCCGACGAGACTGAACGACTGCTGCAGAAATACGGGGCGGAAGCTCGGCCACTGGCATCCCTCGGATACAAGCAGGCGGTGCAGTTTCTGCGCGGCGAACTCACGCGCGAGGAGGCAGTGCAGGCCGCGCAGCAGGCGCATCGCAACTACGCAAAACGGCAGATGACATGGTTCCGGCGCGAGCCGGAGGTTTGCTGGCTGCGGGGATTTGGGGATGATGCCGAAGTTCAGAGTGAAGCCGCCGCACACATTGAAACTTCCTTGCCGCGGATTCACGCGGCTGAAGGCGCATCGGATTCGGTCGAAGAGCGGAAGCCTCGGTTCTAATCTGAGGCAGTCCGAGGTTCCTGAAGTCTTAAGACCGAACACCCAAGACCCAAAACCTGCCCCTCTGCTATCGTTCCCCTATGCCGCGAATCTTTCCCGTCATACTTCTTGCGATGAGCCTGGCTGTACCAACATTCGCTAAAAACAAAACGTCGCACCCGGCTCCGGTCAATGCTGCACGCGGCGACAAGTGGGCGGAGAGGACGCTGCGCCGGCTTTCGGTGGAAGAAAAAATTGGCCAGGTGTTCATGATCTGGTGCCGCGCCAGCTTCCTCAACGTGGAGAGCCCGGAGTACCTGGAATGGCTGGAGGCCATGCAGAAATATCACGTGGGCGGGTTCGCCATGTCGGTGCACGTGGATGGGCCGTTCTTGTTGCGCACCGAGCCGTACGAGGCTGCCGAATTGCTGAACCGGCTGCAGCGCGAATCGAAGCTGCCGTTGCTGTTTGCGGCTGATTTTGAGCGTGGGGTGGCGACGCGTCTGATGGGCACGACCAACTTTCCTCACGCTATGGCCTTCGGCGCTGATGGCAGCCTGGAAGATGCGGAGATGTTTGGCCGCATTACCGCTCAGGAGGCGCGCGCGGTCGGGGTGCACTGGAATTTCTTTCCGGATGCGGACGTGAACTCGAATCCTGCCAATCCCATCATTAATACGCGCTCGTTTGGAGAAGATCCGAAACAAGTTGGCGATCTGGTTACGGCCTACATCAAGGGCGCGCATGAGGCCGGGATGCTGACCACGGTGAAACATTTTCCTGGGCACGGCGATACCGCGACGGATTCGCATCTGGGAGTGGCCAGCGTGAACGGCGACCGGGCGCATTTGGATTCGATCGAACTGCCGCCGTTTCGGCAGGCGATTGCGGCGGGCGTAGACGCGGTGATGGTGGCGCACGTCACGGTTCCGGCGCTCGATGCCGATCCCAATCACGTGGCCACGATTTCGACTGCGGTGGTTTCCGATTTGCTCGAAAAGCAGATGGGATTCAAAGGGCTGATCGTGACCGACGCGCTCGACATGGCGGGGCTGACCCATCTTTTTGCCAACAATATAGGGCGGGCTGCGGTCGAGGCCTTCAAGGCGGGAAATGATTTGTTGCTGATCCCGGCGGATTTGGGGGCGTCGTATGAGGCGATGGTGAAGGCCGTGCGTTCGGGTGAGATTTCGCCGCAGCGGCTCGACCATTCCGTGCTCAAGATCCTGAAAATAAAAGGGCGGCTGGGGCTGAATGTTTCGCGCACGGTCGATCTGAGCGCGGTTGCAACCGCCGTGGGCAAGCCGGAAAACATAACATTCGGCCAGCAGGTGGCCGATGCCGCCATCACCCTGGTGCGCGACAGCGGCAGAGTTCTGCCCCTGAAATCAAAGGGAACCGCCAAGGGCGGTCTGCCGTATATGACGAGAGAGGAGACCCACAACCAGGTCGTGGCCATCCTTTTTTCGGATGACGTGCGGAGCGATTCCGGGCGTGCGTTTGGGCGCGAGTTTCGCACTCGCATTCCGGACGCGCGCGTGATTTATGTGGATCCTCGCATCGCCGCGGGCATGAGCGAGGAAGTTCTGAAAGCAGTGGACGAGGCGCAAACCGTGGTGACTGCGGTGTATGTAATTCCGACGGCGGGCAAGGTGGGCAATTCGATGGCGATGGCCGACGCGACCGGCACGCTGCTGCAGCAGGTGCTGGATCATGCGGCAGAAAAGACAGCGGTGGTTGCGATGGGGAATCCTTACCTGGCCAGCGATTTTCCGAAGATCGAGAATTATATGTGCACGTTTTCGAACGCGTCGGTTTCGGAAGTGGCCGCGATCAAGGCACTGTTTGGCGAGATCGCGATTCGCGGGCATCTGCCGGTCTCGATTCCGAATGTGGCCCAGCGCGGGGCTGGGATCGAACGGCTGGCGCAAATGGCCGGTGGAGGGTCTTCGCATGGGCAGAACTAGATTTCGAACAACCAGATTTCGAGCTCGGTTTCAAGTTGCCGGCGCGCTCGCGTTAGGGTTCGCATCCCTGGCCGCGCTGCTGCTGGCGGGTTGCAGCGTGAACGTGAAGAAAGAGCAGAACGGAGAGGACAAGCAGGTCGACATTACCACGCCCGTGGGCGGGATTCACGTGAGCAAAGACGCGAGCGCTGGTGACGTGGGCCTGGCGCTGTATCCGGGAGCGCGGCTGAAGCAGAAAGATGGTGGCGACGATAAGAGCGCCAACGTGAATATTTCAGGGTTCGGCTATGGCGTGAAAGTCGTAGCCTTGGAGTATGAGTCGGACGATTCGCCGGCCAAGCTTATCGCCTTCTACCGCGATCAGCTCAAGAAATATGGGAACAACGTGCTCGAATGTCACACGGCTCATCTGGATGTGAATGCGGACATGAAGGACTCGGATCGCAATTCACATGATCTGACGTGCGAGGGCGGGAGCGGCAGCAACATTGAACTGAAAGTCGGCACGAAAGAGAACCAGCACATCGTCGCGGTCGAGCCGGAAGGGAAAGGCTCCAGCTTTTCGCTGGTGTACGTACGCACACACGGCAAGGAAGCGGAGATCTAGGGGAACTCTGATTAAAGTCCGACCGAAAACGTAAACCACAGAGGACACAGAGGGGCACAGAGGAATCCAGGGCTTTAATCAAAGCTCCCCTGGAAGCTTGGTACGTCTCGGAATGAATGAGGAGGACTATTATGTTTCGTCATCTGACCTTCGCGCTCGTCCTATCGGCGGCACTGGCGCTGCCTGGGTTCGCGCAGGATTCTGGCGCTCAGAACAAGAATCTCGACGTTCGCAGTTCCGTGGGCGACCTGCACATGGGCAGCGACGCGGACGCGCGCAAGGCCGGCCTGCCGCTCTATCCCGGTGCCCGGCTTAAGTCGGGCGATGACAACAGCAGGAACCAAGCCAATCTGAGCCTGCTGACCGATGCCTTTGGCATAAAACTGGTGGTCGCCAGCTATGAGTCGGACGACGTGCCTGGGAAAATCATCGATTTCTACCGCGACAAACTGAAGAAGTACGGCAAGGTGCTGGAATGCCATTCGCATAAGCATAGCGGCGATGTGGAAATGCACGACGACGACACGGATTCCGACCTCGCTAAGAATGACGACAAGAATGACGACAAGAAACCAGAGAGCAAGGTATTGAAGTGCGAAGAAAATTCGGGCCCGGTCATTGAACTGAAAGCCGGCACCGAGGACAACCTGCACGTCGTGTCGGTCGAGCCCCACGACACGGGCAAGGGATCGACATTCGCTCTGGTGTACGTCCACACCCGCGGCAAGCGCGGGGAAATCTAGTAGCGCTCCCGCGCAAGGCATTTACCACGAAGGCCACGAAGTCACACGAAGGAAATGCTTACGGAAGAATCCTTCCTGTGGACTTCGTGTCTTTTTTGGTGCCGGCATATGGCGGTCCCTGCCAGGTGAGGTCGCGTTGCCTGCGTCAATGGGGCACTTTCTGAGATACTTTCAGAGACAATATTCGATCATTTCTGATGGAACAGCCTTGCTACAAGTGCGGACAAACGGTGGAAGAGGGCGTCGCTTTCTGCCCGCATTGCGCGGCGCCGCAGATTCGAGTGGTGATGGCTGAGCCTGCCCCGACGCCGTTCGCTGCCGCAAGCGCGCAAGAGTCGGGCGCGCTCCCGGCGTCGCAAACGCTACCGGTCCTCGCCCTGCCGATGCAGTGGTCGCAGTCCGTCGGGCCGTGCGCACTGGCAGCGCTGGTCGCGTCGATACTGATGTCTCTGGGGCTGCACCCGTTCGTGGCCATGTTGAGCGCTGGATTCCTGGCCGTGGTTTTTTATCGCCAGCGCCGGCCGGAAATCAGGATCAAAGCCACGACCGGAGCCGCGCTTGGCGCGCTGGGTGGGCTACTGTGGTTCGCGATGTCATCCATCCTGGAAGTGCTGATCGTGATTTTTCTGCACAAAGGGCCGGAGCTGCGCGCTGCGCTCGTAACGAAAATCCAGGAGGCGGCCACTCAAACCAGCGATCCGCAGGTATCGGCCCTGTTAGAGCGATTTAAGAGCCCCGGTGGCCTTGAGGTGTTGATGCTGTCTGCGTTGATTTTCGCGTTCCTTGCTTCGATCGTCCTGGGAGGCCTGGGCGGGGCGCTAGGGAGCGCGATCTTCGGCCGCCGCGGCAAATCCTAAGTTCTCCGGCACTTTCCGGGGCAAATCTGAGCCCTTGCCGTGGCCGCCGCCGCCCGCGTATGATGCACCGTTCCTTATCTTGAATCCTTAGACGATGAATAAGCCCGCACGCGGTTCGCTCCTCGGGATCGAACACCTCGACGCGAAGGAAATCCTGGGCCTGCTCAAACTGGCCCGCCGGATGAATCCGCTGAAGGCCCGGCCGCTTCTGCGTGGCAAGCGGGTGGTGCTGCTGTTTTACGAAGCCTCGACCCGCACGCGCTCGTCGTTTGAATTCGCGGCGAAATCGCTGGGCGCGATGACCACGTTGGTGCAATCCTCGGGATCGAGCATTGAAAAAGGCGAGTCCGTGCTCGATACCGGATACACGCTGCGGGCGGTGGGCGCCGACTGTATCGTGATGCGGCATCCATCGGCGGGCGCGCCGCACCTGATGGCGACGCATCTCGATATCCCCGTCATCAATGCTGGAGACGGCATGCACGAGCATCCGTCGCAGGCCCTGCTCGATGCCGTCACCATCCTGAAACACAAGAAGTCGTTCAAGGGGCTGCAGGCGACTATCATTGGCGACATTTTTCATAGCCGCGTGGCCCGCAGCGCTTGCCATCTGCTGACCAAGTTTGGAGTGAAGCTCACCCTGTGCGGTCCGCCGGAGTTCGTGCCCGACGTGGCCGCCACACTGGCGCCCGGGCTGCGAATCACGCGCCACATTGAAGAAGCGCTGCGCGGCACCGAAGTGATTATGCTGCTGCGGGTGCAAAAAGAGCGGCTGGCAGGACAGAAAATCCGGTTGCAGGATTACATTGCGCGCTACCAGATGACGGCGGCGCGGCTCAAGCTGGCCAAGCGCGACGCGATCGTGATGCACCCGGGGCCGATCATTCGCGGGCTGGAGCTGACCGCGGAAGTGGCGGACGGGCCGCAGTCGGTGATTGTCGATGAAGTCCATAACGGGGTGCCGACGCGCATGGCGATTCTGGCGCGGGCGTTGGGGAAGGCGAAATGATCCACGGATTTTCACGGATCTACACGGATCGGAACTGCGTCTTTTCATCTGAGACGATGCTGGCTGAGCGATGAATGCTGACTGCTAAAAATCAAAAGCGAGAAGGGTCCAGCCTGCTGATCAAGGGCGGACAGCTCGTCGATCCGGGGGCGAAGATCAACGCGGCCATGGATATTCTTTTGCGCGATGGACGCGTGGCGGAAGTCGCGCTGCCTAATAAGATCCGCGGCGGCGCTGACGAAAAGTTTGACGCGCGCGGGCTCATCGTGGCGCCCGGGTTCATCGATCTGCATGTTCACTTGCGCGAGCCTGGGCAGAGCTATAAGGAGACTATCGCGAGCGGAACCGCTGCTGCTGCGGCTGGAGGGTTTACTTCGGTTTGCACGATGCCCAATACGGCGCCGGTGGTCGATACCGCGGAGTGGGTGGCGTGGCTGCGCAATCCCGAACGCGCGGCGGTGGTCAATGTGTTTCCGATCGCGGCGGCCACGCGCGGCAGCAAAGGAGGAACTCTCACAGACTTCAGCGCGCTCCAGCGAGCGGGGGCCGTCGCGGTGACCGACGATGGCAAGCCCATCCTCGACGACGATGTGATGCGCATGGCGTTGCGGTTGGGCGCGGAATTGAATTTTCCGGTGGTGCAGCATGCGGAAGATACGCGGCTCACGGAAAACTGCTCGATGCACGCCGGGCCGACCAGCTTCCGCCTTGGGCTGCGCGCCATGCCGCCCGCGGCCGAAGCCGCCATCGTGGACCGCGATGTGACCCTGGCGCAGCAGGTTCGCGAATCGCGTCTGCATGTGGCGCATCTTTCAACTTCGGATGCGCTCAAGGCCGTGCGGCGCGGCAAGCGGGCGCGGGCCCGCGTGACTTGTGAAGTCACGCCGCACCACTTCACGCTGATCGACGAGAATGTGGGCGAATACGACACCAACTTTAAGATGAACCCGCCGCTGCGGTCGGCGACCGACCGCGAGGCGATTGTGGTTGCACTGGCCGATGGCACGGTGGACGCCATCGCCACCGACCACGCCCCGCACGCCCCCCACGAGAAGGAAGTCGAATTCGAGCGCGCGTCCTTTGGCATTACGGGGCTGGAAACGGCGCTGGGGCTGGCGATTACCAAACTTCATCGCGAGCACAAGATTCCCCTGACGCGCATCGTCGAACTTTTCACGGCGGGGCCGGCCCGTGTGTTCGACCTGCCTGGGCGCGGATCGCTGGCGCGCGGCAGCCATGCCGACGTGACTGTGTTCGACCCGAAGAAGCGCTGGACGTTCGAAGCGGCCAAATCACGCTCGCTCTCGCACAACTGTCCATTCGACGGCTGGCAGTTCACGGGGAAGGTTGTGGCGACGATTGTGGGTGGGAAGTTGGTCTACCGCGCGGATTGAAGTGGGTTGCATGGGGACGAGCGCCCTTCGCCCGTCCATGCTGAGCAAAACTCGGCAGCATTTTGGCTAGCCTAAGATTCCCATGCGCTTGCCGACGCTCTTGAGCACCGCGAGCGCCTGCTCTAATTCTTCTTTGGTATGGGTCGCGGTCATGATGGTGCGGATGCGGGCTTTGCCCTCCGGAACCGTGGGGAAGGCGATGCCGGTGCCGAGGACGCCTTCTTTGAAGAGCTCGCTGGAGAAGTCCATGGTGAGTTTGCCGTCGCCGATGATGATGGGCGTGATGGGAGTTTCGCTGGCGGGAGTGGCGCGGCCGCCGATGTCGAAGCCGAGCAGGCCGAGTTCTTTTTTCCAGAAGCGAGTGTTGTCCCAGAGTTTTTCCATGCGCTCGGGTTCGTTTTCGAGAACGTCGAAGGCGGCGATGCAGGTGGCTGCGACGGATGGAGGATGCGACGTCGAAAACAGGAATGGGCGCGCGCGGTGATAGAGAAAGTCGATGAGATCGCGGGTGCCGCAGACGTAGCCGCCGAGCGCGCCGATGGCTTTGGAAAGCGTGCCGACCTGAATGTCGACGCGGCCGTGCATGTTGAAGTGGTCGATGGTGCCGCGGCCGTTGCGGCCGAGGACGCCGGAAGCGTGGGCGTCGTCGACCATCATGATGGCGCCGTATTTTTCGGCGAGATCGCAGAGAGCGGGCAGGGGGCCGATGTCGCCGTCCATGGAGAAGACGCCGTCGGTGATGAGCAGCTTTTTGCCGGGCTCGTTCTTGATGCTGGCTAGCTGCTCTTCGGCGTGGGCGATGTCTTTGTGGCGGAAGACGAGAATCTTGGCTTTCGAGAGGCGCGCGCCGTCGATAATGGAGGCGTGATTCAGCGCGTCGGAGATGATGAAATCATCTTTCCCGAGCACGGCCGAGACCGTGCCGGCATTGGCGGCAAAGCCGGACTGGAAGACGACGCAGGCTTCGACGTTTTTGAAGCGGGCGATTTTTTCCTCGAGCTCCATGTGAATTTTCATGGTGCCGGCGATGGTACGGACGGCGCCCGATCCGACGCCGAATCTGCGCGTGGCTTCGAGAGCGGCCTCGCGGAGTTTGGGATGCGTGGTGAGGCCGAGATAATTGTTCGAGGCGAGGTTGATGACCTTCTTGCCGTCGAAGGTGCAGACGGGGGCCTGCTCGTCGTCGAGCACGCGCAGCTTGAAGTGCGTACCTTTGACCTTGAGTTCGTTGAGTTGGTCGGTGAGGTAGGAGAGCGGGTTGGTGCGGGTTGCGGTGGTCATGGGTGCCTCGATGCCTCGGCCTCGAAACTTCTTTGCCGCGGATTCACGCGGATGAACGCGGATTTAAGACGAACCAAGTCTAATACGCGGCGTTGTCATCCTGCGCGCGTTCTTTGCGCGAGGGACCTCTGTTCGCCGGCAACATCTACAACTCCGGCGAAGTGCACAGGTCCTTCGCTTTGCTCAGGATGACAAAACTGATAGTAGATGCTTACCGCACGCCGTTCGGGTACACCAGAATTTTGCTGGCCTCGCCGGTTTTCAGGCGCTCCATGGCTTTCGAGAAATCTTTCATGGGGATGCGGTCGGTGATGACGGGATGCAGGTTGAGCTTGCCGCTCTTCAGCAGCGCGGTCATCTGATACCAGGTCTGGTACATGCGGCGGCCGTTGATGCCCTGGACGGTGATGCCTTTGAAAATGATGTCTTCGGAAAAATTGACGGAGATGGGCTTCGAGGTCAGGCCGAGGAGGGAGATTCTCCCGCCGCGGCGGACGATGTCGAAGGCGGTGCGAATCGAGTCAGGATGGCCTGCCATTTCGAGCACGACGTCTACGCCGAGGCCGCCGGTTTTTTCCATGACGATGTCGTGCACATTTTCTTTGGCGGGATTGAGGACGTAGTCGGCCTGCATCTCGCGGGCGATGCGGGCGCGGTGCTCGTTGACTTCAATCGCGAAGACCGAAGTCGCGCCCACGGCTTTGGCCACGGCAATCGAGAACAATCCGATCGGGCCGCAGCCGGTGATGGCCACGCTCTTGGCGGCGATCTCCCCGGCGAGGACTGTGTGCACGGCGTTTCCCAGCGGATCGAGAATCGACGCGTAGTCGTGCGGAATGGCGGGATCGAGCTTCCAGATATTCGACTCAGGAATGACCACGTATTCGGCGAAGGCGCCGTCGGCGTCGACGCCAATGATTTTCACGTTCTGGCAGATGTGCGCTTCGCCGGTGCGGCACTGCAGGCATTTGCCACAGGCGACGTGCATCTCGGCGGAAACGAAGTCGCCTTCCCTGACGCTGGTGACCTCGTCGCCGAACGCGGCCACCTCGCCGCAAAACTCGTGGCCGGGAATGAGCGGGGGATGAATGCGGTTTTGGGCCCAGCGGTCCCAGTTATAGATGTGCAGGTCGGTGCCGCAGATCGATGCCACCTTCACCTTGACCAGTACGTCGTTGCGGCCGAAGGCGGGAATCTTGACCTGGCGAATCTCCGCGCCGGCTGCCGCTTCCGGCTTGACCACTGCCATCATTGTTCCAGACACAGTTGCAACAGCCATGATTGCCACCTATAAGTTCGGTACAAAAACCGCTTCAAACACAAAACGTATGATTTTAGCACCGTGCGGCGTGACATGCGGGTAACGGGAGCTTGGCGCCGGAGTGAAAGAATCGACCGCGATGGGCACCCTTCGACTGCGCTCAGGGCAGGCTCCGGATCAGGAAGGAATGCATGACTCGTCTCCTCTATTCTCCGCCTCCGCAGCTGCCGCTACAATCAGAGGGCATGCGAGCTGTTTTCACAACATCAAGAGGGATCATGCTGGTTCTCTGCGCTTGCGCTTTGTGGAGTCTTGCCGGGGCGCAATCTGTGGCGCCGGTGTCGCGGCCGGAATTCACGCGCCGGCTGGTCGCCGCCGCCATCGAGCGCACGCATCATTCGGTGCGGTACGTTTCCGAATACGTTCGCATTCCGTATCCTGGCGGGGACGTTCCCGCGGACACGGGCGTTTGCACGGATGAGATTATCCGAAGTTACCGGGCGGTGGGCGTCGACCTGCAGAAGGAAGTCCACGAGGATATGGTGCAGAATTTCGACGCTTATCCCAACAAGCGGCGGTGGCTGCTGGGGCATCCTGATGCGAATATCGACCACCGGCGCGTGCCGAATCTGATGGTATTCTTCCAGCGCAAGGGAGAATCTTTGCCCATTACCGATCGCGGAGGGAACTACGAGCCCGGCGATTTGGTGACGTGGGACCTGGGCGGGAACGTGCCGCATATTGGCATTGTCGTCGACCAAAAGGAGCGCTTCAGCGGGCGGTATATGGTGGTGCACAACATTGGCGCGGGGCCGAAGATGGAAGACGTGCTTTTTATTTGGAAGATTACGGGACACTATCGGTACTTCGGACCAGGAGTGAAATGATCATCAATGCTCTCGGGTGAAAGAGCGTCCCTCAGGGGCTAAGGCCCGGCATCATTGTGGGTCGGTAGCGGCACGGCTGGAAGCCGTGCCCTTCCCAGAGCCAACCTTATTGCAACCAACCTAGCGCAGCAACGGACAGCGACCACAGCGGCTGAAGCCGGTCACCAATTCATTTCCTGACGCGACCCTGAAGGGCCGCTCTTCCAGGGTGCTGTATGGAGTTTGCGAATATCGGCGGCCCATGCGGGTGCTGCGATCGACCTGCTTGCGGAATCTCACTTCTCGCGGAGGAGGCCTCGGTCGGACTTTGGGGCGACGGATTTGAACTCCTCCGACTTGCCGCGGGGGATGGTCAGCGTTTTCCACTCGGTCGAGCAGAGGTGTTTGGCGAGGAAAACAATCTGCCCGATGTGCGCGGCGTAGTGCGCGATCTGGCGGTTGATGGCTTGCAGCACGGTGTGCGGCTCGTTGCGGATGGTCACCGTGCGCAGCACATCTTCGGGCTTGAGCGCTTCGATGGCGGCGAAAACGCAAGCCCAGCCTTCGTCCCACCAGCGCATGACGTCGGCGCGCGTGGTCGCTGCGGTGACTTCAAACTCGCGGTCACGAAAGCGGTCGGGCTTCTCGCCGTCACTGGTGAGGAAGCCGGTGAAGCGCGAGCGCATATTGCCGGCCAAATGTTTTACGAGGATAGCGACGGAGTTTGACTCAGGGTCGAGTGTGACGAAGAAATCCTGGTCGCGAAATTGCGCCATCGCTGCTTCGCCCATGCGCTTGTGGCCGCGCATCTGGCGGCGGGCTTCGTCGAGATAGTGGGCTGCGAGATCGGTTGCCATTTCTGCTGCTCCTCTTCTGCTGCTCCTCCGCATCCGTAAATTCTTACTCCGGAGTTTTTATGCTTGACCCCAGCCGCCGCCGCCGGGCGTTTCAATGGTAATGCGCTCGCCTTTGCGGATACGAGTGCTGAACTTCGCGGGCATGGGCTCGACCGAACCGTCGTGGTGCGTGATGAAAGTCTTGCCCGGCGCGCCGTCTGCTCCTCCAGACAGGCCCCAGGGTCCGCGGGAGCGGCGGTCGGCCAGGAGGGTTACTTCGCAGTCGGTGAGGACTTCGATCTCGCGGATGATGCCGTCGCCGCCTGAAAACTTTCCTTTGCCGCCACTTCCGGACCGTAGCGAATACTGGCGCACGCACAGAGGATAGGCGTACTCCAGCGCTTCGGCCGGAGTGTTCAGCGAATTGGTCATGTGGGTGTGCACGGCGGAAACGCCAGGCTTGCCGGGGCGCGCGCCCATGCCCCCCGCGATCGTCTCGTAGTAAGCGAAGGGCTCGCTGGTTCGCGGATCGAGGCCGCCGATGGTCAGGTTGTTCATGGTCCCGGAAGCGGCGGCCGGAATGCGATCGGGAATGGCCAGCGCCAGCGCCCGCAGCAGCACGTCGACAATGCGCTGCGAGGTCTCGACATTTCCCCCGGCAACGGCGGCTGGAGGGCGGGCGTTGACGATGGTTCCTTCGGGGGCGATGACCTGGATCGGGCGCATCAGGCCGGCCGCGGCGGGAATGTCCTCGGCCAGCAGGCAGCGAAATACGTAGAAGCACGCCGAGTGCGTAATCGCGGCAACGGCGTTAATGCTGCCCTCGACTTGCGGATCGCTGCCGGTGAAATCGACGGTGACCACGGGCGGGGCGCGTCTGCGACGCGCGACCGGGTCAGAGACCTGGTTCTTTTGGTCCCTTACACTCTTTTGGTCCATCACATTCACCTTGACCGCGATCTTCAGCGGTCGGTCGGTGATGCCGTCGCCATCCAGAAAATCTTCGGAGCGATACTCGCCCGGCGGCAGGCGCTGCAGGAACGCGCGCATGAATTCCTCGGAATAATCCAGCAGATCGGCGGCGGTGCGGCGGGCGCGCGCCACGCCGTAGCGCGCGCAAACCTCGCGCAAGCGCTCGGCGCCGGTGTGGCAGGCGGCGATCTGCGCGCCGAGGTCGCCTTCGCGTTCCTGGGGAGTGCGCACGTTGTTGAGCAGCAGCGCAAGCACGTCGGCATTCATCGCGCCCTGCCGCATCAGCTTCACGGGAGGGATGCGCACGCCCTCCTGATAGATTTCGCGGCAGAGGCCCATCGAACCGGGATAAGCTCCGCCCACGTCGGCATGATGGGCGCGGGAGGCGACATAAAAGTCGGGGCTGCTTGCAGCGACGGACTTCTTCTTTCTGCCAGCTTGCGCGGGCGAGTCGCCCGCGCCCACACGAGTCACGTAGACGGGCGCGACCAGGGTGATGTCGGGCAGATGCGTGCCGCCACGAAACGGATCGTTCAGCATGATGACATCCCCGGGTTGCATTGCTCCGGCGTCAATGGCGGCTCGCACCGACATCGGCATCGAGCCCAGATGCACGGGCATGTGGTCGCCCATCGCGATGACCTTACCGGCGCCGTCGAACACCGCGCAGGAATAATCGCGGCGTTCCTTGATGTTGGGAGAAAAGGCGGTGCGGCGCAGCGCCGCGCCCATCTCCTCGGCAATGGAGTGGTAGAGGTTCTTGAAAATTTCCAGTTCGACCGGATCGCGGCGCATCAGGCGCAGTGTACTACCAGTCGTTGGCCGCTGGTCGTTGGTCGTTAGAGAATCCCAGCATCGCCGCTTGGCATTGGTGGATTTGGCGAACGACTAACCGGCTGACGACCGGCGACCAGCAACGAAGAAATCCGCGCAAGAGCACAGAATTCTGTTGACACTTTATTCATACTGCCGCAATATCTTGTGATATAGGACCTTCCCATACTACGAGTAGGGTTGGTCTTTCAAGAACAAGCTTCAAAAACAAGGGCCCGTAGTTCGCAACCTTTGCAAGGGAAAATCGTTCAACGGAGGAACCTTCATGGCAACGAAAAAGAAGGCAAAAAAGAAGAAACACTAACCGTCGGCGAGGCGCGACCTCGCTAACACCGATTTCTCACTGGCCTCTTAAGAGAAGCACCTCTTAGGGGGCTTTTCCATGTTGGTGCTCGGAACTTCTGGGCGCTGAAAATGTGCTTCGTGGGCCGCACCATGTGTCACAATAGGCAAACCACGATAGGCAGAGCGCGCGGCTTCTGGGGCGGGATGAAAATGGCAGCCAGTAAAAAAAAGTCGGCGAAGCTCAAGGCGGATGAAGTTCTCATCCCCGACAAGCTTTATTTCCGCATAGGGGAAGTGGCCACGCTGTGCCATTTGCCGGCGTACGTGCTGCGTTTCTGGGAGTCCGAATTTCCGCAACTGAAGCCAGTGAAAAGCAGCACCGGACAGCGCATGTACCGCCGGCGCGACGTCGAAAGCGTGCTGCACATCAAGCGACTGCTGTACGAGCAGGGATTCACGATCTCGGGTGCGCGACAGCAACTGAGCGCGGAAAGCAAAACCGACAAGGGGCAGGCTGCCATCCCGTTCCCGGCCCAGTCGGCGCCAGAGATCCAGCACATCCGCCAGGGCCTGCGGGAAATTCTGAATTTGCTCTCCGCACGGCGCACGGGATAATCGCCGGGCATACGACTACGGCTTTTTCCCGGGCAGCCACTCCGGTTTGAAATCTGAATTCGCCAGCCATTCCACGGGATCGACCATGGACGCAATCGCATGCTCCATGTGTTTGAAGTCGATGTGGGCAAGATCGTCGCTGGGGCGGTGATAGTCGCTGTGTAAGCCGTAGCTGGAGACGGTTTGGGCGACGATGCCGCGTTTGGCGAGGGCAAAATTGTCGGAGCGCTGAAAGAATTGCTGCGCGGGATGCGGATCGGCGACGAGTTTCGCGCCGCGCCTGGCCAACTCCGGGCCGAGGTTGCTGCGATCGTAGCCAGTGAGCCAAAGCTCGTCGGGCTTGACGGAAGGGTCAGGGCGGCCAATCATTTCAAACTCAAGATTGGCGACGATGTGATCCAGAGGCAGCGGCGGATGGCGGAGAAAATACTGGTCGCCTTGCCCGCCGGTTTCCTCGCTGCCGAAGAGGACGAAAAGAACGGTGCGTTTCGGGCGTGCCCCGGCCGCCAGAGCCCGCGCCAGTTGCAGCACGGCGACGCAACCCGAGGCGTCGTCGTCGGCGCCGTTGTAGATGCTGTCGCCATTCACGGGCCTGCCAACTCCGAGGTGATCCAGATGAGCGCTCAGCAGGATGACCTGGTCTTTCAATTTAGCGTCGCTGCCGGGGAGCACGCCGATGACGTTGCGGGTGTGCCAGTCCTTGGGGCCGCTGCGAAAATTGATGGTGGTGGAGACGTCCTGAATGAAGTTGCCGTTGTCGCCGAGGGGAGAAATTCCGATCTGGCGCAGTTCGGCGGCCAGATAAATTGCCGCTCGCAGTTCGTCGGGCGTGCCGCTGCCGCGGCCCTGCATGGCGTCGCTGGCCAGCGTGCCGAGCTCGTCGGCAATCTGAGCGGCGGGAGTATCGGGGGCTGGCGGCTGCTGGGCAAAGGTGGGGTTGGCCAGCGCGAGCAGGCAGATGCAAATGGCGGCGACGATGGCGAACTTGGGGCGGTCCACTTTTTCTCCGGAGACGGTCGAGCGGAGACGAACCGTAGTATACGCAGTCCCTGGTCCCACGTCGCGTGATGGCCGCTTGTCAGTCGAAAAATCCTTTACCACCGAGGACACGAAGGTTCACGAAGGAAACACCTGCATGCGAAGATCTTCGCGATGCTTGGTCGTTTTCGTGGTGGGCGTCGTCGCGGGTGTTGCGGTCCTTACGCTTCCACCCAATTAGTGCGCTCCAGAATCGTCGGCGGCTCGTAGGTCTTGCCGCGGGCCAGGCGCTTGTCTTCGCGGCGCGTCGTCCACAGCAGGACTGGGCCGAGCACTGCGGGAAGCATGCGCGCGAGAATTCCGGATTCCTGGCGGAACTCGTGGCGCAGCGACCGGATCTTTTCGCTGACGTTGCGATCGACTTTTCGAAACTGGTGCTCCATCGCCCACAACGCCGAGCTGTAGACGCCGCTCAGACGTCCCATTTCGCGCGCAAAGCGTTCGCGTACGCGCGCATCGGGAGAGTCTTTGTAGCGCTTCCATCCGGCCAGGAGCGTGCGCGAGATGCGGTAGAGGCTGGGGCCGTTGAGCTGGAAGTCGCGCCAGAACGCCCAATCGAGAAAGCGTTTTGAGTCTTCGCGCGAAATCGCGGCATGCTTGAAATTGAATTTGAACTGGCCGTGGACATCGGCGTAGTCCACATCGCGCAGCAGGCGACCCTCTTCCTTCATCTGCTGATACAGCGGAGTACCCGGAACCGGTGTGTACAGCATGAACTGGTGAAAGTCGGTATCGTGCGAGACGGCGTGCTCGATTTCCGCCATGATGTTGTCGGGCGTGTGATGCTCCAGCCCGATGATGGTCGAGCCCTGCACGCGAATGCCGTGCTCGCGCAATTCGCGGGTGAGTTGGCGCGTGTCCGATCCCTGCAACTTGCTGTAGCCGGCGCGCGGCGATTCCAGGCCCATCCACAGCCACGAGACGCCCAGCTCCACCAGTTCCTGCATGGTGTATTTGCGGATCGCGTTGGCCGACGCGAACACCGACAGCGCCCAGCTCTTGTGCGCTTCCTTCATGCGATCGAGCAGGCGCATGGCGCGCTCGCGATGCAGCAGAAAATTTTCGTCCATGACGAAGAACGATTTCACTTTCAGCTCGTCCTCCATGCGGCTCATGACGTCGAACAATTCGTCGCCGGTTTCAAAGAAGTTGACGAACTTCCCTTTGCCGCCGAAGAATGCCGAGGTGGTGCAGAAGTTGCATCCCATGGGGCAGCCGACCGACGGAATAATCGTGGCGGCGGTTGCGCCCTTGCGCTCGGGAAGCCGAATGCCCATGATGCGCGTGCGCATGCCGGAGACGATGGCAGGATGGCGGATGGGCGCACTCTCGTCTTCGCCAAGGTAGCGGCGCATCCACGCGATGCCTTCGCCCTTCACAATGTGATCGGCATCGATCATATTTTCGATCCCGGGGATGGCGGCGACGTGCCCGCCCACCACAATTACCGACTGAGGCGAGAGTTCACGCGTCAAGCGGCACATCTCGCGGACCTTGGCGACGTTCACGATAATTCCCGTGATGCCGACCACGTCGTATTGATTGTTCTTGAGCTCGCGGGCGAAATCGTCGCGGGTGGGAAAGTCGAGCACCGCGCAGGGCGCGGAAACATTGGCCTGGATCATCATGATGCCCCAGGAGCGATGAAACATGCGCAGCGAAAAGCTGCCCTGGGCGCGCGTGACCTGATTGTGATACAGCTCCATCGGGTTGATGGAGCGGCTGCCGAACTCGTCATCCTGCGCGTATGGTCCGAAGACCGAACTCAGCAGAATGCGGGCCTGGGATCTTTTGGGATGTTTTTCGAAACTGCCGGAATGAACACTATGAGGGCTGGTTGCAACCTCGCTGGTAAGAAGTTCCAATTCTTTTCATCATCCGTTTCTCCCCACATGCCGTTACAGTCATCGTAATTCGGCGAGCCGCGCTGAAACCGTCCGCGCAAAGAAAACACAAAAAGATTACAAAGGGAGGACAGTGGCCCAAGGTAATTAAGAGAACGCTAAGCTGCGGTCCACTTGAACCCGGCTTGCCATCTAGCCTAGAATCGCTGCGCCATGGCTTCCGAACCACTGGAGATCGAGCGACTGGACCGGGGAGTGCTGAGCTTCCGCGGCCCGTTGACCATGGAGAACGTGTCCCCGTTCATGAACGCGGTGCGCCGCGAAGACGCTCCCACCGTGATTCTGGATTTCACCAACGTTCCCTATCTCGATTCTTCCGGGCTAGGATCGCTAGTCAGCGCGTGCACCACCTGCGCCAAGGCGGGGCGCCGCATGGCTCTGACGGGCGTGAATAAGCGCGTGCGCAAGGTCTTCGAGATCACCAAGGTCGAACAAATCTTCCTGATGTTTCCCACGCTGTCGGACGCCCTGGAAGCCTTCACCAACGCTGGAACTGCGTAAACGCAGATGCCCGTACTGATCTCCATGCTGCGGGGCGTGAACGTCACGGGCCACAACAAAATCAAGATGGACGCGCTGCGCGATCTGTTCGAATCGTTAAAGTTCGAATCGCCGCGCACCTACATCCAAAGCGGCAACGTGATTTTCCGGACTAGGCAGAAAAACTCTCCGGCTCTGGCGAAGAAAATTCAGAATGCAATCGGGAGTACCTTTGGCTTCCGCCCGGAAGTCATTCTGCGCACGCCGGACGAATTGAGAAGCGCCATCGCCGCCAGCCCGTTCCCCAGCCATCGCAACCTGCATCCGAGCAAGATCCTGGTGACCTTCCTGACCGGCGAACCGGGCTCCGAGGCACTGGCCACGATTCTCGGATTGAAGGGATATCCGGAAGAGGTGCATCTGAAAGGGCGGGAACTCTACATGTATTTTCCGGACGGCGCGGGCCAGTCCAAGCTGCCATGGTCAAAGGTCGAGAAGTTGACGCAAACCACGGGCACTGCCCGCAACTGGAACACCGTGATGCAGATGCTGGCGATCGCAGAAGAGATGGAAGCGGCAGAGTGAGTTCGTTCGGGCTGAGAGCTGACGGCTGAAAGCTGAGAGCGGAAGAAATGGTCGGGACGGGCAGATTTGAACTGCCGACCCCTCGCACCCCAAGCGAGTGCTCTACCAGGCTGAGCCACGTCCCGACGAGGAAGAATTCCGCGGATGCTGCGGTTGCCGTGAGGCACTTGTCAGCTTCCGACGGAGGGGTTCACTCAACGATTCTACACTACGGCCCGCACATCCCGTGCGCTTGTCATGCTTCGCGAAGCGAGTAGCTGTCGAATCCCGGCGATTGCATAGGTTCTTCGGCCCGCAAAAAAACGCGGGCCTCAGGATGCCAGCTGGCATTGTTCCGGCGCGGTTGCTCCTTTCCTAATCCAGATCTCTCCAGTTCGAGCCCACGCGCATGTCCACCTGCAGGGGGACGGCCAGGGCGTAGACTTTCTCCATGTGCTCGCGGACCAGCGGCTGCATGGCTTCGACCTCGTTCTCGGGGACTTCGAAGACCAGTTCGTCGTGAACCTGTAGCGTCATTCTGGATTTCATGCCGCGCTCGCGCAGTACGGCGTCAATGCGGATCATCGCAATCTTGATGAGGTCGGCGGCCGTGCCCTGCAGAGGCGTGTTGACGGCGGTGCGCTCGGCGAACCCGCGCTGGTTGGCGTTCTTGCTGTTGATGTCGGGAATGGGACGGACGCGGCCGAACAGCGTCGTTACCTTCATGTTGCGGCGGGCTTCTTCCAGAGTCTTGTCGATGAAGGCGCGCACGCCTTTGTATTTTTCGAAATAGGCAGCGATGAATTGTTTGGCTTCGCCGGGCTCAATGCCGAGTTGCTGCGAGAGTCCAAAGGCTGAGAGGCCGTAGACAATGCCGAAGTTCACCACCTTGGCCTGGCGGCGGTGGTCGGGCGTGACCATCAGCGGCGGTACTCCGAATACCTGCGAAGCCGTGAGGGTGTGAATGTCGTCGCCGCGCCGGTAGGCCTCGACCAGCAGCGGATCGCGAGAAAAATGGGCGAGCAGCCGCAGTTCGATTTGCGAATAATCCGCGGTGAGCAGGACGTGGCCGGGCTCGGCGATGAACGCGGCGCGGATGCCGCGTCCGAGCTCGGTGCGGATGGGAATATTTTGCAGATTCGGATTGGCCGAGGACAGGCGTCCTGTCGCGGTTCCCGTTTGGCCGAACGTTGTGTGCAGGCGTCCAGTCGCAGGGTTGATGAGCGCGGGCAGGGCGTCCACGTAGGTGGACTTGAGCTTGGTGAGCTGGCGGTAGTCGAGCACCATGCGGGCGATGGGATGATGCTCTGCCAGCTCTTCGAGCACATCGACGGCGGTCGATATGGTGCGCCCCTTGCCGTATTTCACCGGCTTGGGAAGGTTCATGCGATTGAACAGCACGTCGCCGAGTTGCTTGGGCGAGCCTACGTTGAATTCCAATCCCGCAACTTCGTAAATCTGTTTCGCCTGGGCGGCGATCTCGCGCTCCAGTTCGGTCGACATCTGCGCCAGCACGGCCGTGTCGATTTTCACTCCTGCCTGCTCCATGCGCGCCAGCACCGGAACGAGCGGCAGGTCTATCTCTTCGTAAAGCCTGGCCAACCCGGCCTGCTCGATGTCGGTGCGTAGCGCAACGGCAAGGCGTCCGGTAATATCGGCCGACTCGGCCAGTTCCTCGGCGAGTTTCAGGTTGAAACGGCGCAGAGCGACGTCCGCCAGGCGGTGCGAGGAGTAGGTTGGATCGAGCAGGTAGGAATAGAGCATGGGATCGTGGCGGACTCCTGCCAGGGAAATCCCGTGGGGACAAGCTCCCTGGGGATTCAGGGCGTGAATCGCCGCCTTGTAGTCGTGGATTGATTTGGGCACGGCGGCATCCGCCAGAACGGACCGCAGTTTTTCGGCAACGCCTGTGGCGTCGAGTTTCACGATCGTGGCCGATCCTGCGGCCGCCGAGATCGCTACACGCCGGGCCGCCGGCTCGGGCTGCGCGGGCGAGTCGCCCGCGTCCACAAGGAACAGTTGCATTGCCTGCGGCTGGGCTTCGCTTTCTTCTTCCTCGGCGGCTTCGGCGGACACTTCGCGTTCCACTGCGACTGCGAGCGTACTTCCGCCGGGCACTGCACTCAGCACGTGCTCGACATCGGCGGCCGACTTCGCCTCGGTGTAATTCGTCGCGGTCACCTCGGCGACCGGGAGCAGCTCTTTCAGCAACGAGGTGAATTCCAGTTCGGTGAAAAGTGCGCGCAGGTCGTCGACGTTGGGCTGTCCGGCGCGCATGGAATCGATGTCCAGGTCGATGGGAACATGCGTGTCGATGGTTGCCATGCTCTTGCTGAACAGGATTGCTTCGCGATTGTTCTGCAGCGACTCGCGGTAGGTTTTCTTTTCGACTTCGGCAGCCCGCTCCAGTGCCTGCTCAACTGTGCCGAAGCGCTTGATGATTTCGACCGAGCCTTTGTCGCCGATGCCGGGAGCGCCGGGGATGTTGTCGATGGCGTCGCCGCGCAGCGCCATCACGTCGACCACGCGCTCGGGAGGAACGCCGAGAATTTCTTCGACTTTCGCCGCATCGCAAATCAAATTGTCCTTCGGAGGATTCAGAATCTGCACCTGGTCGTTGACCAGCTGCATCATGTCCTTGTCGCTGGAAACGACATAGACCGGATGCGATGCTTCGGCCGCCTTGCGGGCCAGCGTGCCAATCACGTCGTCGGCCTCGAAGCGAATCACCTCCAGGATCGGAATGCGGTAGGCCTCAAGAGCGCGCCGGATATAAGGAACCTGCTGCACTAAGTCTTCCGGCATGGCCGCGCGATTGGCTTTGTAGCCCTTATATTCAACTTCGGTGAAAGTCTGCGTCTTGATGTCGAACTTGCGGATGGTGGTGACAGCCTCGGCCTGCTCGTCGCGGAAGGTGGGACCGGCGACGTCGAAGACTGCGGCCAGATATTCGGGAGAAAAATCGTCGCGCAGCTTGCGCAGCATGTTGACGAACACGTAAATCGCGGCGGTCGGCAGGCCGGTCTTGGTCGACATGGGCCGCTGCCGCGCCATTGCGTGGTAGGCGCGGAAGATGAACGACATGGTGTCGATGAGATAGATGCGGCCGGGGATGCCGCGAAAGGGGCCAGACGCATCCTGAGACGGGGCGCCGGCCGCGGCTTTGCTGGGGGTGGTACTGCCGGCGGAAGGTGGCGCAGGCGAGGCCGGTTCCGGTGATTTTTTGCGAGGGGGCAACCCGGCTAGTTTAACAGCAGAAAGAAAAGCGGACCGCACGGCGGCGTAGCAAACGAAAGCCGATTCTCTAGAACATGACGCGCTAGAAGTCGATGCGGAAGTCGGCCTGCACGACTTTCTTTCCCGCCTTGGGCGAACTGTTGCGGAAGACCAGATGGTACTTGGCAGGCTGATTGACGGTCGGGGGCAAGCCGGTGTTGACTTCCTGATCGTAAGCGTCGTCGGCGGAAAAAACTGCCTCGCTGTCGCGTCCGTTCAGGAACTCGGCGTACTGCGCCTCGTTCAACACGAGAAAATCCACATTCGCAGCGTCGCTCGATTCGGTCTCGCCAGGCTTGCCGCCCGCCGGTTTTACGAATGACCGGTAATTCCCTCGCAGTTGCGGACTGGCAGCATGGGCCGGGACTTCAAAGGGAAGATTCACGATGCTTGCGACGGCAAAGGTCTGGTGGAGAATCGCGCTGCTGGTGCCGACCACCGATCCGCCGACGTGATCGAGGGCTATTGGCTTATGAGAAATCGGCTGAAGGGTTTCGACTTTGGCCTGCCCTTCACGCGCCATATAGTTAGCCAGCGGTCCGGCGACGGTGACCGCGCGCTGGGCATCATGCACTTCGTCATAGGTCGCGTCGGTTTCAGCTTCTTGCTGGGCCGGAGTGGGCCCGGCAGGCGCCGGGTGTTGCCGGTGAGTCCACACGAAAGCAACGACGAACACCAGGACACAACCCACGACCAGCCAGTTGATCTGCTGCTTCATATCTGCTCCTGACAAAATGGTAGTCAGCGGCGGGCGGATAGGGTAGTGATCGGTGGATCGGCGGCGTTACTTCGGTTTGCCGTATTCGGTGTTGAAGAGGAGCTTGATCTCGCCGCAGGTTCCTTGTTCGGGCGAGTAGGCGATGCAGGTATCGAAGGGGCGCGAGTAGACGTGCAGGCTGACGGCGCGCTGGTTGAATTCGCGAGGATTGACCACGCGATGCACGGGATCGGCGGGATCCACGGCGCAGGGGTGAAAGATGTTCATCTCGACGGTGTTGGTGGGCTCAAGGCTGCAACAGCCCTGCTGCAGGTCCTGGTGAACCAGATGAAAGTTTTCTACCTGCAGGCGGCCGATGGGGACGGCCATCCAGCAGTTCTGGTCGCGATGATTGTGGACCGAACTGGCCTGGCCGACCTCCCAGCAAATGGCCATCAATTCGTAGAGCGGCGTGCGGTCGATGAGATTGCGAGTGTAGTGCTGGCGGTCCCAGTTGAGATAGGGCGCAAGCGAGTCGGCGCTGACGGGAGTGTCTTGCAGAAAGCGGCGCACGGGCTCGACGACGTCGAAGGCGGACTCGGGAAGTTGCCGCAAGCCTTCGACCAACTTCCGAATCGATACCGGTTTCGCGGCGGTGATCATGGTGCGTTCTCGGAGAACGAGTATAGCGCAGGCACCGAAGTCATTTTAGATTCTCAGCAGAGCGACCCCTGCGCTGCGTGCCGCCTGCCTCAGTTGGTGATCGCGGGACCGGTGCGGTTGGAAGATCTTGAACCACGAAGGACCGAAGGTTCACGAAGGAAACCCGGCCAGACGAAGTACGGCACCGCGGATTCCTTACGGCTGCGTGCCAGCATCCGAAATTTCTTTGCTCTGGCCCTGCGCCACCACGGGATAGACCGCGCCCTTACGCCGGCGCAAATCTCCTGGCAGTTCCGAACGGAGCAGCCACAAACCCGCCGCGACGGCGGCCAGCCATGTGACCGAGACCAACGCCAGCTGGGTCACATCGGCGGCGCGGCTGCCGTGCCCGGAGGTTGCGAGCGGCACGATTTTGGCCACTTCGAAGCTGATCCCTCCTGCCACCGCTGCGACCACTGCTGCCTTGCCTAACTCTCCCCAGCGCAACCCGCCCAGTGGGACCAATTTCTTGTAGTGCAGCAAACCGGCCAGCGCCGCCAGGTTTACTCCAATCCCGATATCCGACGCCCACGCCAGTCCGACCACTCCAAAGGTATGAAACAGGACCGAATAAATGGGCAGCGACGACAGGGTAATCACGCTGACCGCGACCATGGGAGTGAGCGTGTCGCCGGCCGCGTAGAATGCGCGTGCGTAGAGTCCTTGCGCCGACCACAGCACCAGCGACAGCGAGAACCAGAAGAAATACACGGCGCTGGTCTGGGTGTCGGCGAACGAAAACTTTCCGCGCCGGTACACCAAGTCGATCAGCGGGATCGCCGCGACCATCATCCAGCCGGTGGCCAGCAACGACGCCGCGGAAACCCGGTATACGGAATCGTTGACCGTCGTAGCAAATTCTTTCAGTTTTTTCTCATTGAACAGGCGCGCAAAAAATGGCAGCGACGCCTGTCCGGTGGCCTGCCCCAGCACCGCAATCGGCACCGCAAACAGGCGCTTGGCAAACGTGAGCCGGGTAATATCGCCGACGCCACTGGCGGCGTAGTGGCGGAGAATCCAGTCGTCGGCGGTCACCAGCGACACGCCCAGCATCAACGGCACCGAAAGCTTCACCCACTCGAGAAACGCCGGATTCATCACGTCAAATGAAGGCTTGTATCCGGTGCCAATGCGCGCGGCCCCAATGACGCTGGCCAGAAACGGCCCCGCGATGCTGCCGATGAGCGCCCCATAGGCCAGCGAGGCAATGCCGAAGTGCCGCCCGCCCAGCACGCCGCCCAGAATGATGCACACGTTGTAAATCAGCGGCCCAAATGCGGGAAACAAAAAGAGGCGGTGCGAGAGCAACACGGCTGAAACCACGCCGCCCACATAAAAGAAAATCTGCGCGGGCAGCAGAATGCGAGTGAGGTGAACGCAGAGCTCGATCTGTTGCGGGGAAAATCCCTTGACGAACCAGCGGACGAATTGCGGCGCGAAAATCTCGGTGAGGATGGTTCCCACGATCATGACCGCGGTCATGACAGTGATGATGATGGAAAACGTCTTCTGGGCGTCGGCCTCGCGCTTCTCGGCCAAAAAGCGTGTGTAGATCGAAATGAACGTGATTGAGGCCGCGCCCCCGGCCACAATGTAGTTGAGAAAATCGGGCAGAGTGAACGCCGCCACGTAGGCGTCGGTCTGGCCGCCGGCGCCGTAGGACCACGCGATATAGGCATCCCGCGCGTAGCCGATCACGCGCGATAGCATGACGGCCGAGATCAGCAGCATGGTCGCTGAGAAGGCCGTGTGCTGGTGCGATGGCCGGAAGAAGCGCAGCAGTTTCGTCATTGAGACCCGATGGAGACGTTCAATCTTATCGGAATCTCCCGGATACAAAAACCAGGGTCAAAGTCAGGCGGTGCAGTTTGCGCGAGACGGTCTGTATCAGGGCTTCGCTTCAGCGATGGCGATCCGGGGAGCGACGCTGAAGGCGTGCCCTGATAACGAACCCTCAAGCTCAAATTACCTCCGATCTCAGCACTGCGCCACCCAAAGTCAAAATGCGGCGGACAGGAGTGTCCGCCCCACACAATCTATTTTCCCTCGGGCGATACCCAAACCTTGTCGGCCGTCACCAAATCCACGCTCGATACTTCGGAGCGGAGTTTTATCCTCTGCCATCCCGCTTTCTTCGGGGGCTTGGCCAGAAAGGTCAGGAAATACTGGTGGGTCAGCCGCCTCCCCAAGTCCTCGAGATAAGGACTAAACGATACGGGCGGGCCAGCGAACCCAATGTCGTAGGATTCGCCGCCGGTGCTGTCGGTGAGTTGAGCGAGATAAAGCTGTCCCCAATAAGTTTGCCAGTAGCTATGACCGAAGTGACCGGCCCCCGGCGTGTAAATCGCGGAAACCACGATGCTGGCTCGCTGCGCATCGTCGATGGCCGCCTCCAGATACGGATCCGATGTGTCGTGGCCGCCGTAATAAGGATCGATTCCGTCGGAGACCATAAGGATCTCGCGGCGGTCCGTGCTGACGGGCCAGCGTTTGATCAAATCGCTGACCGAAAAATATGGGCTGCCGTTGATTCCGGCCATTCCGATGGGAAGGCGCAACGCCTTGGCCGCCTGGTCATGATCGGTGGTGGGATTCTGCACGATCCTCCCGATGCCATCCTGCATGTAAGCGACCCCAACCTTGGTCGAGGCTGGCTGCGCGGCGATGAACTTGCGAATATCGTCGAGTTGCGTGCCCAGACTGCTGCTGGAGGCGTCGTCCAGCAGAATAAACAGCTCGAGACCAGCGCGGTCGCCCTGCGCCGGAATCCATTCCGTCACCTTGTCGCGAGTTTTGCCCTCAAACACCATCACATCCTCGCGCTTCACCTCCGGCACCTCTGATCCGTGACGAGGCTCAGCCGTGACCAGTATGTGGACCGGAATGCCGTCGTCCGCTGGAGCCTGCTGCGCCGAAAGGCTCCCGCACATGCAGACCGCCAGGCCCAATACTGCGCTAGCTACAAAACCATATCTATTCATGGTCGCTCCTTCCGAGAAACCGTCCCTTGAGCGAGTGAGACCGAAGGGAAGAGTTCTAGGTTCTTAGATGTTCCAAAGCGCAAAAAGGTGGGACTTTTGAAACGCGGTGGCCGGTGGGTGCGATAATTCCGTGTGGCCGACTCCCCGCCGATCCAACTTCGTTCCGCGGTCTTCCGCCGATCGTTTCGCAAAGACTTCCCTGCCGCCGTCCGCGGCGAAGGCCTTCACTTGTGGGACGCAGAAGGGAACAAATATCTGGATCTCGCGGGGTCGGCCGCGGTCAACTTTATTGGACATGGCGTGACGGAAATTTCCGCTGCTATGGCCGAGCAAGCCGCACAGGTCGAGTTCGTCCACACCAGCCAGTTCACCACCCCGGTCGCCGAGGCCTATGCTGAGGAATTGCTGGCTTTCGCAGGGGAGCATTTCCGCGGCGGCGCAGTCTACTTCACCTGCGGAGGGTCCGAATCGATCGAGACCGCGCTGAAACTCGCTCGGCAATACCAGGTTGAGATCGGACAGGGCGCCCGCCATCAGATCATCAGCCGGCAGCAGAGTTATCACGGATCAACCCTCGGCGCTTTGTCGGTGTCAGGCAACCGGCGTCGGCGCGAGATTTATTTGCCGATGGTGAAGGAGTTTTCGCATGTCGGCATGCCCTACTGTTACCGCTGCGCGTTCGATTGCACTGACGGCTGCCGCAACTGCGGACAGCAGTACGCAGCCGAGCTGGAACGAGCTATCGAAGCCACCAGCGGCGAAGCTGCCGCCTTCATTTTCGAGCCGGTCAGCGGGGCGACGCTCGGGGCCGTGGTTCCTCCGCCGGGATACCTGCAGTCGGTCACGGAAATCTGCCAACGGCACGGCGTGCTGTTGATCGCCGACGAAGTCATGACCGGCATGGGCCGCACCGGGCGCAACTTCGCGTTCGAGCATTGGTTGGGAAACGACTGGTTCGGAAACGATTCGGAGGTCGCGCCCGATATTCTGGTCGCCGCCAAAGGGCTTTCCAGCGGATACGCCCCGCTGGGCGCCGTCATTGCCAGCCGAAAAGTAGTCGACGCCATTGCCGCAGGGTCGGGCGCGTTCCTGCACGGCTTCACTTATAACGCGCATCCCATTTCGCTCGCTGCCGGGCGCGCCGTGCTGCGGCATCTGCGAGAGAAAAACTTAGTCGAGGCCGCCGACTCCAGCCGCGCCGGCACACCGGCGGCTGGGTTCAAGAAAGCGCTCGAGCACCTGCGCAAGGAAGAATCAGTCGGAGATGTCCGCGGGATCGGGCTGCTGCGGGGAGTGGAATTCGTGGCCGACAAAGCCAGCAAGCGTCCTTTCCCGCCCGATCGGAACTTTGCTGGGCGTGTCGGCGCCGCTGCCTTGAAGCGCGGGCTGCTCGTCTATCCCATGCAGGGGAGCGTCGACGGAGTTTCCGGCGACCACCTTCTTCTGGCGCCCCCAGCAGTCATCGACGCAGAGCAGATCGCCTGGTCCGTGGAGCAACTGGCGGCATCCATCCGCGAAACGCATTTGTCTTTATCGTTGTCACTTCGATAGCCTCGGCGCCCGCCACTGGAGTCGATCTGCACTTGCAGCTCCCATGTTTTCAATCGCTTGCCACTTGATCTTCGTTTGACGCCGGCTTGATCGCCCATGCATTGCCCCGCATCGCCATTCGCGCGAAGTTGGACGCGTGCGCTACTTACCACGAAGAGCGGAGGCAACTATGGCAAGTCCCATCCAGACCAGCCCCATCCAAAGCATGACCGAACTGTGTGAGCAGGTGAACCCGCACGTGCTGTTTACTTTGAGGGACGAGGAGATGCGCCGCATGCGTCCGTTTCCCGACATGCTGCGGGTACAGGAAAGCTGGCTGGCCCCGGCGGAGAAACGCGCTTTGCTGTGGCTGGCGGCGCGTACGCCGGCTCGCATCGGCCCCGACCACCTGACAGTACTAGGATTCGTCGCGCAGATCGGCGCGGGAGTGTGCTACGCGCTGGCCGCGTTCAATCGCTACGCGCTACTCGGGGTGATTGCCTGCCTCGCGCTCAACTGGCTGGGCGACTCACTCGACGGGACGCTGGCGCGGGTGCGGCAGCGGTTGAGGCCGCGCTACGGATTTTATGTTGATCACATGGTCGATAGCTTTGGCGCGCTGGCGCTGATGGGCGGCCTGGCGTTGTCGGGATACATGCATCCCGTGATCGCGGTTGGCCTCCTGATCGCGTTTCTGACGCTGTCGATTCAGTCGTATCTGGCGACGCACGCGCTGGGTGAGTTCCGGATCTCGTTCTGGCGCTTTGGGCCGACGGAATTGCGGCTGCTGCTGGCTGTGGGGAATCTCGCCTTGTTCTGGAAGCCGGTGGTGAAAGTGTTTGGAGAACCTTATCGGCTCTTCGACGTGGGCGGCGCGATTGGGCTCGCGGGTATGGGGTTGATGACGGTCGTCTTTACGGTGCAGAACACGGTTCGACTCTATCGTGAAGAGAGGATCGCGCAGTGAACGGCGCCGCTTGCGGAGTGCGCAGGAGATCGATCCCGCCGTCCACGCTGGTGCGGTGGTGCAGGTTCAACTTTGTGGGCGGAATCGGGATTGTTGTGCAGTTCGGCGCGCTGTTCTTGTTCAAGAGCATTTTGCATTCCAACTACCTTGCCGCGACTGCGATCGCGGTCGAGGCCGCGGTGCTGCACAACTTTGTCTGGCATGAACAGTTCACCTGGGCGGATCGAGTGCAACCCTCATGGTCACGTTCACTGCTGCGGCTGGTGCGCTTCAATCTCACAAACGGGGGCGTCTCCATCGTCGGCAATCTGGCGCTGATGAGAGTGATGGTGGGCCGGGGACAGATGAATTATCTGTTGGCCAACGCGATCGCGATTACCGTGTGCTCGCTGGTGAATTTTCTGGTGAGCGAGACTTGGGTATTCGAACGAAAATGAAATTCTGGGCACTGCTCACCTGGCCCGAGCGAATTCAAAATCCCCGCCCTGTCGCAAAGAGCGCGACAAGGACGGGGCACCCGCATTCTCGGTCATGCGATCTTCAGGACGACTTTGCCGTAGTTTTTGCCGTCTTGGAGGAGTTTGTAGGCTTCGGGGGCGCGGTCTAACGGGAAGACTTCACCGATCTGAGGGATTAGTTTGCCCTCGGAGATCCAGGCGGAGAGCTGCTGCCAGGCTGGGTCCATGATCTCCGGTTTGTGCGAGAGGTAGGTCAGCCAGAGGCCTTGCACGCTGGCGGATTTGGCGTACATGGCACGGATGTCGAGTTGCGGGGCTTTGCCGGTCGCGGTGCCGTATTGGATGACGCGGCCGAAATCGCGCAGGCAGCGCAGGCTCTTGGCGGTGTGCTCTCCGCCAAGCATTTCGAAGACGGCGTCGACGCCTTCGCCGTGAGTGAGGTTTTTGACGACCTCCTCATAGTCGTGCTGCTTGTAGTTGATGGCGTGTTGCAGGCCGAGAGCCTTGACGCGGGCGAGTTTTTCGTCGGAGGAGGAAGTGCCATACATGTCGACGCCGAGAAGGCGGCCGATTTGCACGGCGGCTGTGCCGACGCCTCCGGCGACGGCGTGGATAAGGACGCGGGGAGTACGCTGCGGAGCTGCGCTCCGCCCGGCCGGGTCAGAGACCCGGCCCCACACGGGTGGGGAGGATGACGGCGTCATGCCGGCCTGCCAGTATCCGAGGTAGGCGGTGAAGTAGTTGACGGGGAAGGCGGCGGCTTGTTCGTCGGTCCAGGCGTTGGGGACGGGCCAGAGCATGTTGGTGGGGACGGCGGTTTTCTCGGCGAAGGCGGCCCACTGGGTGTAGCCCATGACGCGGCGTCCCGTGCTTTCGTTGTTCCCGTCGAGCTCGACGCCGGCGAATTCGCGGCCGACGACCAGCGGAGGCGGCGGAGTTCCGGGATAGCCGCCTTTGGTGGTCATGAGGTCGGCGAAGTTGAGTCCTCCGGCGCCGACGCGCACGAGAGTTTGGCCGGGCTTCGGAGTGGGTTCGGGAACATTCTGGATGGAGAGCGCGTCAGGTCCGGACAGACGGGAGAGGACGAGGGCTTTCATGAGGAAAGTTTAGCAGGGTAGGTACGAGGTCCGACGGCTGAGGTCCGAGGTCTGGGTCAGATTTTCCGCTAAGGTTTACGGGCGGGTATATACTCTTGGCGTTGACTTACTGGTAGTCCGGCCAAGCCCTTTGCAGACCGGAACGGGGCGCACGTTCATTCATCGGTATTCCCCCTTATTCCTGCGCGCTCCGCTATAGGAAAGGCCGATTCCCGCCGGGGCGGCGAGAAGAGGCACGGGTGCTATCCCTAGTGGTATGGGCATATGGGCAAAGTGCATCCGCGGAGGTTTACCGTGGATATTATTCTGGTACGTCTTCTTTTTGTCATCGTAGTAGCGGTTACCTGCTTCGTGATTGAGCCCTTTGGGCAGACCCGCAACTTTGACGCGGGCGTGGGGGCATTGATCGGGGCGGCGATCGTCATGTTCGAATGGAAGCTGCGCATGGTGAGCCTGAAGCGGCTCATCGGGGCGGCCATCGGAAGCTTCCTTGGAATTTGCGGCGCCTACTTGTTCGCGCTGGTCATCCGCAACAGCATCCCCCTGGGAAATACGCAGAGCTTTCTGCAGATTCTGGTCATGCTGCTGATGGCCTACGTGGGCCTGATTGTGGGCGCGAACAAGGGCGACCTGCTCAATCTGGCGGCGCTGGGCGGAATTTTCGGCGGCGAAAAGCAGGGCAAGAAAAGCTACAAGATTCTCGACACCAGCGTGATTATCGACGGGCGCATCGCCGATATCGCGGAGACCGGATTTCTCGACGGCATTATTGTGACGCCGCAGTTTGTGCTGCGTGAGTTGCAACTGGTGGCCGACTCCGCCGATTCGTTGAAGCGCAACCGCGGACGCCGCGGTCTCGACATCCTGCAGCGCCTGCAGAAAGTCGCCACGCTGACCATTCAGATTGTGGAAGATGATTTCCCCGCCGTGCGCGAAGTTGACCTCAAGCTGATTGAACTGGCCAAGCTATACGAAGGCAAAATCATCACCAACGACTTCAATCTGAACAAAGTGGCGCAGCTGCAGGGCGTGGAAGTGCTGAACATTAATGAGCTGGCCAACTCGCTGAAGCCGATCGTGCTGCCGGGCGAGACCATGCGCGTGTTCATCCTGAAGGAAGGCAAGGAATACAACCAGGGCGTGGCCTATCTGGATGACGGGACGATGGTGGTGGTGGACAACGCGCGGAAAATGATTGGCAAGACCATCGACGTGTCGGTGACGTCGGTGCTGCAGACCACTGCGGGAAAGATGATCTTCGGCAAGTGGGACGAGCGGGCGGCGTATTCGCGGCAGGCGAACGCTGTGCCGGTGGCCGCTGTTCCCGTGCCGGTGCCGCCACCGGGGCCGACGGCGGTTCCTGCGCCGAGCACGTTGGAGACGAAGCAAGGCACGTCATAATCAGGGCGGAAGATCTGATTTACTTCGCCAGTTTATTCGCAGCGGAAGAACGCGCACTTGTGGAGCGGCGGGAGATTCGGCGGCGGGAATAGCGGCCGTTTCTGAGGGGCAACGCACCCTTCATAGTTCCGTTGTAGATATACACCCAGCAGCGCACGCGCTTGCCATCGTCCATGGTTACAGGCCACACCCGTCGAAGAAACAGGCTGGAGCTGGGCTTCGTCGGCTCAAAGCCCTCGTAGTCGTCCAGAGCGGTCAAGGTGCTGCGGTCGCCTGGAAGTTCGAAAACCTCTCCGCGAATCACGCTGCGGGACTTCTCACTTAAGACGGCTCCGGGATACTCCCCAAGATCGTACAGGCGGCCGCGCACCGATGCGGAACCCACAGGACGAAGCCGGCTGACCGTGGCGGCGATCTCCGGCGGCGCATTGCGCGGAGATAGCGTGCCGTATACGAAAAGATGATCCGTCATGTTCTGTCCTGTCGTTGCTAGTGCTGTCGTTCTCAGTTCCTATGGTTGTTAGCCCGGTCGCGTCAGGCAGCAAAACTGGGCAGCAATTTCTTCAGATAGCCGTAGCCCTTCCTGTCGTCGAGTATATATTTTCTCACGTCTTCGTGTTTGGATAGAAGCCGCAGGTAATAGTCGAACAGAGCTGCTACATCCCTTTTGCTCAATTGGCCGCGGGCCTTGAGATAGGCCACGAACTCAAAGAAGTTCAGGTAATCGGTGAAATCTGAATCTTCGGTTCGGACTAGCTCTTGAACTGCCGTAGCGTTGGGCAGGCTTTCGTCGAGAGTGGTGCGAATTCTCTTCAGATCGGGCGCTTCGTAAAACTTAGTATAGAGGCTCGACAGCCAGCGAGCTCGTTCGACCACCGAATTCCTGCGGTAGGTCAGAACCAGCACGACTGCTCCTACGGCGGCCATCAGATAGTAGATCGATTGGGCGTTGGCAAAGACCCGTTGCAGTGCGTAGGCGAGTAAGTGCATGGAGAGCTCCCAGGGGAAGGATTGGAACATTGTAAGTCGAGAAAGGAGTTTCCATGCGCTTCGCCGCGGCACCGATTTGAACTCCCGCCTCGGCGCTCGTATACTTACAGCCCGCCATGAAGGTGATCGTGATTATTCCGGCTGCGGGGCTGGGGACGCGCATGGTTCCCATGCCCAGCGGGATGGACGCGAAGGACATTTCTGCGCCGGTCGGAACCAAGATCAGAAAGCCGCATCCCTCGAAACAGTTCAGTGAACTGGCGGGCACGCCGATTCTGATTCACACGCTGCGGAAGTTTGCCGCGGTCGATGAGGTGAGCGAGATTTGGATTGCGCTGCGCGAAAATGAAATCGAGGGATTCCGCGAGCGCCTGGCTAAGGACGCAGCGGACGTATTCAAGAAAAAGATGGAACTGGTCGCCGGGGGCGAGCATCGGCAACAGTCGGTGGAGCACGCGCTCAATGCGATTTCGGCCGCCCCCGATGACGTGGTTCTGGTGCACGATGCGGTGCGTCCACTGGTGACTGGAGAGATTATTCACGAAGTCATTGAAGCTGCGAAAAAATACGGCGCAGCGCTCGCCGCTCTGCCTGCCGTCGATACCGTGAAGCAGGTGGAACGCACAGCGGAAGGTGCCATCGTCAAAGCTACGATTCCGCGCGCCGGCGTGGTGCTGGCGCAGACTCCGCAGGGATTTCACTACAGTGTGATCAAGAAGGCGTTCGACGAGGCCACCGCCGATGGGTTCATGGGCACCGACGAGGCGTCGCTGGTGGAGCGCTCGGGCCATGAGGTCGCGGTGGTAATGGGCTCGCCGAGAAACATCAAGATCACGAATCCGGGAGACATGGAACTGGCGGAGTTCTACCTAAGGAAATAAAGCTCTTCGCCGCGGATTGACGCGGATCGGAACTAACCCTCTCATGCCAACGACCAACGACCGACGACCAACGACCCGCATCGGCTACGGATTTGATTCGCACGAATTTCGGCCCGGCATTCCGCTGAGGATTGGCGGGATCACCCTGGCGCATGACAAGGGCCTGGGTGGCCATTCCGACGGGGACGTGCTGCTGCACGCCATCACGGATGCGCTGCTGGGAGCGATCGCCGCGCCGGATATTGGGGCGTTGTTTCCTCCGTCGGATCCGCAATGGAAGGGCGCGGATTCGGTCATCTTTTTGCGGGAGGCGCTGAAGCGGGTGCGGGACGCGGGTTACGGCCTGGCGAACGTTGACGCCAGCCTGATTCTGGCCGCGCCGAAGATCGGTCCGCATGCGGGCACGATTCGTGCGCGGGTGGCGGAACTGCTGGGTGTGCACAGCGATTGCGTGGGATTGAAGGCCAAGACGCCCGAGGGATTGAATCTGGAGAATGCGGCGATCGCGCACGTGGTCGTGCTGCTGGAGAAGGCACCGCGCGCAAAGAGGAAAGCGCGGAAGAAGAAATAATCGCTACGAAAACGCATCGTCAGCGAGTTTGCTGGCGACGTGAGTTTGCTGCGTCCAGCAATGCGCGGAAAATGGCGCGAGAGGCCGCGTCCTCTTCTGCCGAACGCTCGGGATGCCACTGCACGGCGAGCACGAAGTGGTCGGGAGCGGTGCCTTCGAGGGCTTCGACGATGCTGTCGGCGGTGCAGCGAGCGACGATGCGCAGGCCTTCGCCGATGGCGTCGGCGGATTGATGGTGGGAAGAGTTGACGGGGAGAACGATCGGGCGCCGGACCTCGGCCCTTGGACTTCGGACATCTGCGCCCACGATTCCCGCCAGCTTCGAGCCCGGGTCAATCTCCACTTCGTGCGCGACGGCGATCTTACCACCAGCTTCGTGATTCACTTTGGCGCGCGTTTCTTCCGGCAGAAAATCGGGGATGTGTTGCACGAGGGAACCGGCGCGATAGACGTTTAGACTTTGCAAGCCGTAGCAGATGCCGAGTACGGGCTTGCGCAGGCGGTAGGCGTCGTCGAGCAGAAGATGGTCGACGGCGTCGCGCCGCGAATCGGCGGCGGCCGTGTGGGGCGACCGCGCGGCGTGGAACCGGGCGGGATCGACGTCGGCCTTGCTTCCGGGAAGCAGTACGGCGTCACAGCGCTCGATTATTTTGCTGACTTCGTCTGGGGTGCGATCCAACGGAACGCGAACAGATTTCCCTCCCGCCAGCGCGACGGCGCGCTCGTACTGCCGAATCGCCCGCCGGGCATACACAGGGTCGGAGAAGTGGGGCATCGGAATGGCAATGCGAGGCGGCATGATGTTCCCTGGCATGGCCTCGCTCAGCCTCTCAATGGCCGACAGGGTTTTGGCCTGACGGTAGTGGCGGATTTCCATGACCAGCCCCAGCACGAGGATGATGCTTCCGGCAACCAGGGCCATGGGCAGCGCGATGTGCCGGTAGGCGATCCGCATGTCGGGATGCACGCCCCGGAGCTTCGCGACAATGACCGTCCCCAGGATGGCCAGCAGCAGGCTGACGGAGAAGCAGAACAGCGTCCCAATGAACGTGACCAGGGCAACGCGCACGGGGATCGCGTACCAGCGGGGCGGGCGGGATGCAGGTGCGGCAGACATAAGTTCCAGCATTATTCTAGCGGTTTCACGCGGTTAGCGCGGGGGCCGCCGAAGGCGTGGATGGTTCTGGTTCCAGCCTCGACCTCGCCGCCATGCAAAACGCCGCTCGGGATGAAGTATTCTTCGCCCGGCCGGATCGGAATTCTCTCTGCGCCCCCGTTTGGCGTGTAGAAGATCAGTGTATAGCGGCCTTGGACCCCGATCATATATTCGTCGAACTCGTGGGCATGAGGCGCCGAAGGGGCGGTTTCGCGGCACGTCCAAAACGCCATCTGGCTGCCATCGGCTCCGTCAAACAAGTAGCCTTCGACGCCGGGAGTAGCCTGGCTGCCGGTGGCGATGCGGTTGGCGGGATGCTTCATGAACGCGGGGAATTCTTTCATGGCGGGAATGCCTCCTCCTGATAGGCGGCTTCTAGCGTATAAGATAGTAGGCATGTCGCAGGCGGCTCCAGCAATTACGCGCAGTCCGGCCGAGGTGGTTCGGGTGACACCGGTTTCGCAGGCCCCGAACGGGATCTGCTACGCCACGGCGGGCGAAGTCGCGGTGAACTCGTTTGACCTGGAGCGCATGGTTGCCGCCGTGCCCACGAAGGTGGCGGCGGCGCTGGAGCGCAAGGCGTATTACTTCGTGCCGCTGGCGGTGAGCCAAGGCGACGAAACGGTGATTGCGGACCGCTACGACGTCGCGCTCAGCGACAATGCCGTGTGCCATCGGAACTTGAAGCTAGGCGATTCGCAGTGCGTGTTCATCTCGACGAGATTAATGGACGACAAGTTTTCGGTGGCCTTCGAGTTTTATATCAACGTGGGGCACGCGCTGGTTGAGCGCGCGGGAGTTTCGAAAGAGTTCAGCGAGTTGGCGTGGGCGCAGGTGGAAGCGGGAATCCGGGGCGAGACTTCGCTTGACGCCTGGGAGGCTCGCAAGCTGGCCACGGCAGGCGGCGCGGACAGCGAGCGCTACAAGAACGAATACCTGGACGCGACGTTTTCCGACACGATTTCGATTTATCTGCTGTCGCTGTATCTGGACGTGGATTACCACGACCTGCGGGAGCGGGATTATCCGCTGCTGGCGCCCTCCGCGCTGGCCGAGCGGCTGCGGAAGGTGGCGGAGTTGTTTCCGCCGAATGCGGGATTCGAATTTGCTGTGCTGTATAAGCGGCGCGGTTAGGCAACTTCCTTTCGGCGCGGATCTGCGCGGATTCATCGCGGATCAAACCACACAAATTCTTTAACTTTTTTCTGCCCTTCGACGCATACTAAGTGCCCGTCTGATCTTTGTCGTTCGCTTCCCCGTCTTCGTTGTCCCATTAGAGATCTTGATCGTCAGGGGTCACCGGCTCGCCGCGCAATTCATCTCCCCAGTGCTGCCAGACCATCGCAAACAGGCTAGGTTCGGTTGACCAGGAGGGGTCCTGATCAGAGTCCCGCAGGGCAGAGGACTGAGCGTTGTCGTCCTTGTACCTCACGACGACAGGTTTGTTGCGGCGGGCGTCGACGTAATTCCATGCGGACTGTTCATCGGGATATTGCCGGGCGATGCTGCCGGCATAATACTCGCCGGCAACTTGGTAACTGTAGTCCAGCCGGCCAAGAGCGTAGTCGACCACCCATCCGTGAATGACCTTGACGTTGCCAGCGATGACTAATCCGTTGGTGCGGGGCCAGTTGTCGGCGCCGAGTTCTCTCAGGAAACGGCCGGTGCGGCGAAGGACAAGGGCGGGAATCCAGAACGCTGCGATGACGAGGCTGTAGAGGAAGGCTGCGGCGTATCCAAGAGGCTTCGACTCGTCCAGGTTGGAATCGTCCGGCATCGCGGTGGAAGAGAGTATACGCCAGCCGGAAAACTTCTTTGCCGCGGATTTGCGCGGATTCTCGCGGATAAAAAGGGAAGAGTCAAACATCCCCACTTCTCGCGCAAGAGCGCGCGAGAAATGGGGCACCCGGAGCAGGCGCGAAAAATCCCCACTCTGGCCGCGACTGGCCGCGACTGGAGTGGGGTGCTCAGGCGTGCTCTTGCTCAGGAGAACCTACTACGCTTTCGGTTTGGGAGAAACTCTACTTACCGCTCGAGATCACAAAATCAACGGTGCTGACTTGATTGCCGCTCACGGTTACTGATTTCTCCCACGTCTTGGGTTCGCTGAAGACGGGGCGCTGCACGCTATGTTCGGTGAGCACGTCGTAGGCTTGCTCTTTGCCGAGGAGGGTCCAGCCTTCATGCCAGGCCACGATCTGGTAGGTTCCGGGCGGGACGTTGGTGAACTCGAAGTGTCCGCTCTCGTCGGTGACGGCGTAGTAGGGATGCGGAGCGACAAACATTTCGGCGTTCATCCAGACATGGCCGCCGTTGCAGCGTAAGTGAACCAGTCCCGGTGTGGACATGGTGCGCGAAGTGGGGCGGTCGACGAACGGGAACGGCAGGTTGAAGGTGGCCGCGCCGTCCATGTGAATGGTGTGCAAAGTGGCGTCGGAACTGACCATTTCGAGCATGCCATTCTCCGGGACCAGAAGGATGTGCGGGACGTAGCGGCAGTGCTTCTGATCGAGGTGACGACGCTGTTCGGGCAGGTCCATGGCTTTGCCCCGGCTGATGTTCTTGAGGTAAACCACGGTATTGGCGACGCCGCCCTGCGGTCCGAGGATGAGACGCTCGAGGTCAGCGGTCTTCCTGGAGTCGGGATCGCAGATCTGGGGATCTTTGGTAATGGGGAATTCGAGGGCGTGGGGAACCGGCCCCGACCATTTGACGGTGCCGGAAATCGTGCCGCCGTCGGTGACGGTGACGACTTTGTAGTCGCTCTGTGAGAACGCCACTGTGCTGGCGAATAACAAGGTCAAGAATAACGGTAAGACCGCTCGGCGCATACCTATCCCCTTGATGCTCGTGACGGCCGGCGACGGGGCCGGCTTGCCTTTCGCCCGAGCATGATATTTGGCCGTACTCCATGCTCCCGCTCGCACCGGCTTACATCCCAACTTGCGGGAAAATGCTGCACAGGGGTCCCGGACGAAAATCCGGGGCAGCACTTGTGTTTGCAGGTCTTGCCTACGGTTTCAATCGCGAAGGCCGTCGTACTGCATGCAACCTGGCTGCACGACCAGCCCCTCACAGCCGGGCGACGGTTTTGTGATTGAAATCACAATTAGAGTGCTCTAATGAAGCCGGTCGGGTCGAGATTACGTTGGTAATGGAACGGGCGGGAGGGAGAACGGCGGGCTTTCAATTCGAACGACGAAAAACTGGCACTCGAGCCTTACAATCATCCATCCATGACTGTGACGGTGCGATCATTCGCGAAAATCAATCTTGGGCTGCGCATTGGAGCGGCGCGGGAGGATGGGTTTCACGAGTTGCTGACGGTGTATCAGACGATTGGGTTGCACGATGTGATTCGGGTGAGGGCGGGGCGGGGGAGCGGGCGCGGTCCGCAGATCGAGATTCAATGCGCCGATCCGCGCGTGCCGCGGGACGAATCCAATACCTGCTTCCGCATCGTGGAGAAGGCGATGGGGGCGCTGGGCGCGAAGGGGCGCGTGGTGGTTGAGATCGCGAAGCGGTTGCCGGTGCAGGGTGGGCTGGGTGGAGCTTCGGCGAATGCGGTGGCGACACTGCTGGGGCTGGAGCGAGCGCTGAAAAAGACGCTGCCTGCGGCGGAGCGGCTGAGGATTGCGGCGGAAGTTGGGTCGGACTTGCCGCTCTTTCTGGTGGGCGGGACGGTGTTGGGGGTGGGGCGGGGGGAGAAGGTGTATCCGCTGGCGGATTTGCCGGCGATGGATTGCGTGGTGGTAACGCCGGAGGTGGGGGTGTCGACTCCGAAGGCGTTTGCGGCGTGGGATCGGAAGATGGGAGAGCGGGGGCTAGAGCCCAGTCCCTCGGGCGAGGCTGACGCGGTGCTGAAGCGCCGCTCCTCCACGGTGGCAGCTGCGGACGCGGTGGGGGCAAAGGCCGGGCTTCGCTCGGCCTGGCCGGATCAGAGATCCGGCGCTACACACTCAAATCCCTCACAAACAGACCCCGCACAAATCTGGACGGGCGAAGGCGCCCGTCCCCATACGGACATTTCCCACCCAAACATTTCCCACACGAGCACAGGCAATACCGGGGCTGAATTGACGGTACGTGCTGGCTCCGATAGAATGAATGAGCTTAGCCGCGGGTTGTCGGCGTGGCTGAGCGAGCCGTACTCCAGTGCTCCTTCTGATTTCTTGGCTGATTTCTCAGCAAGAAGGGGTCGGGCCGAGAATCCGCTTCTCTGGCTTGTCCGGGCTGGGATTGAAAACGACTTTGAACGAGTCGTCTTTCCTGAATATCCCGAGCTGAGTGATGGGAAGCGTGCGCTTTTGCGCGCGGGCGCGAAGTATGCGTCGTTGTCGGGTTCCGGTTCGACGCTATATGGGCTGTTCGCCTCACGGGAGGCAGCGGTGCGAGCGGCGGCGAGGCTGCGGAAGCAAGGGTTGGCGGCGCAGGCGACCGCGACGCTGCCGCGGCGGGCTTACTGGAAGAGAATTTTTGATTGTTGATTTTGGATTGTTGATTGACAATGAAGACAGCCCCGGTGGGGTTTCAAGCAAACAATCAGCAAGTGGACAATCAGCAATTGTCTTACTGGGCCGTCGACTAATGGTAGGTCAAGTGCCTTTGGAGCACTTTGTCTAGGTTCGAATCCTAGCGGCCCAGCCAGAAATCAGTTGCCAGTACCTGGTTGCCAGTAACCGCTGACAAGTTGGTGCTGGAAAAGCAAGAACGGTAAGAACTGAAGGCCAGGAGCCCAGAGAAAAACCATGGCTACTTTGGTGACGCCGACCGACAAGACAGAGAAAGTTGAAAAGAAAAATCCGCCCCTGACGGACGAGAAGGCCGAGCGGAAACCGCGTCCCCGCACGGACGAGAAGTTCAAGATTTTCAGTGGCACGGCGAATGAGCCGTTGGCCGATGAAGTCTGCCACTTTCTCGGGATGCAGCGCGGGCAGGCTCAAGTGATCCGGTTTCGCGACGGCGAGTGTTACGTCCAGATTCAGGAGAACGTACGCGGCGCCGACGTTTTTGTGATGCAGCCCACGTGCCGTCCGGTGGACGAGCATTTGATGGAGCTGCTGCTGATGATCGATGCGCTGAAGCGCGCATCGGCGCGGCGTATCACGGCGGTGATGCCATACTTCGGATATGCGCGGCAGGACCGCAAGGACAAGCCGCGCAGCCCGATTTCGTCGAAGCTGGTGGCCGATCTTCTGACTACGGCGGGCACGCATCGGGCGCTGATTGTGGATTTGCATACGCCGCAGTTGCAGGGATTTTTCAATATTCCGGTGGATCATTTGTTCGCTTCGCCGGTGCTGGTGGATCACTTCCGCAAGCTGCAGTTGCCGAATTTGACGGTGGTTTCACCGGATGCAGGCGGCGTGGAGCGGGCCCGGTTTTTCGCGAAGAAAGTGGATGCGGCTCTGGCCATCGTCGACAAACGGCGGGTGGAGATGAACGTGGCCGAGGTCATGCACGTGATCGGCGACGTCGACGGGCGGACGTGCCTGATTATCGACGACTTGATCGATACCGCGGGAACTTTGGTCAAGACGGCGCAGGCATTGATGGATAATGGGGCGACATCGGTTTATGCGTGCGCGTCGCATGCGGTGCTTTCGGGGCCGGCGGTGGAGAACATCCGGAACTCGGTGATTAAAGAAGTGGTGGTCACGAACACGATTCCGCTGACCGCCGAGGCGGATGCGGCACGAACCGAAAAGGGAGGAAAGATCTGTGTCCTCTCGATTGCGGGATTGATTGGCCGGGCGATTCAGGCCAATCACGAAGAGACTTCGGTGAGTAAGTTGTTTACGTAGGCTAGCAAGAAATTTTGCAGGCGCCGGCGAGAAGCAGGTTCCTCCACTACGCCGTCGCTATGCTCCGGCTCCGGTCGGAATGACAGCACTTTAAAGAGAATTGAAGTTAAAAGGAATTGAAATTTATGGCGACTGCATTGGAACAGAACATACTGGAAGCGCAACCGCGAGAAGCGGGAACCAAGAATCACGCCCGGCGGGTGCGCCGGGAGGGAAAGATTCCGGCCGTAGTGTATGGAGCGGGCAAGGATTCTCTGCCCATCAGCGTGGATCCGCGGCACGTTCAGCGCATCCTGAACTCGGTAACCGGGCACAACACGATTTTCGATCTTGCCCTCAGCGGCGGCGAGCGCTCCAAAGCCATGATCGTCGACTGGCAGTACGAGCCCATCAAGGGCCACCTGCTGCACATCGACCTGAAGCGCATCGCGCTCGACAAAGTGCTGAAGGTCAGCGTGCCCGTGATTCTGCGGGGCGAGGCGGCGGGCGTGAAGCAGGAGGGCGGCATCATGGAACAGATGCTGCGCGAAGTCGAGATCGAGTGCCTGCCCGCGGACATTCCCAGCCACATCGATGCCGACGTGAGCCATCTGACGTTCGGCAAGGTGCTGCGCGTTTCGGAGTTGCCGCACTCGGACAAGATCAAGTTCATTACGGATGCGAACCAGCCCGTGGCGCACGTCACCGCGGTCAAGGAAGAAGTGGTGGCCACTCCAGACGCGACGGCAGCGGAAGCGGCGGCTCCGGCCGAGCCCGAAGTCATCAAGAAGGGCAAGCAGGAGACCGAGGAAGAAGGCGCCGAGGCTCCGGCGGCGAAGCCGGAGAAGGCCGAGAAGAAGGAAAAGAAATAGCGCTGGCCGCGGATCGACTCGGATTCACACGGATCGGAGAACGAGATTCGTTCTCTCCGTGGGATTCTCGGAAATCCGTGGCAAATGTTTTGGTTTCTGGTGGGAGGCGGTTCGTAAGGCGTGAAACTGATCGTCGGTCTTGGGAATCCCGGGGACGAATATCGGCTAACGCCGCATAATCTGGGCTTTCTGGCGATTGATCGAATCGCGGGCAGCCTGGGAGTGGAAGTGAGAAACCGGCAGTGCCGGGCGCTGACGGCGAGGGCGATCGTTGCCGACCAGATGGTGCTGCTGGCCAAGCCCGAGACGTTCATGAACTTGAGTGGCGTCGCGGTACGGGAATTGATTCAGGAATATGACGCGAAGCCGGAGTCGGACTTGATTGTGATTCAGGACGAGCTGGATTTTCCGCTCGGCACGCTGCGGATTCATACGCGGCGAAGTTCGGCGGGGCACAACGGCATCGAGTCGATTATTGGCGCGCTGGGCACGCAGGATTTTTTACGCATCCGGATGGGCGTGGCGCCGGAGCGGAAAGTTGGAGACGGCGCGGAGTATCTGCTGTCCCCGATGAAGAAGAAAGAGTTGGAAGTGGTGGACGGCATTCTGGACACCGCTGAAGAAGCGGTGAAGATGATTTTGAAAGAAGGTCCGGCGGCGGCGATGAACCGCTTCAACCGGAAAGAGCCGGAAGAAGAAGAGAAAGATTAGCCGCGGATCGGCGCGGATTCACACGGATCAAGAGCAAGTTTTAAAAGGTTGATCCGTGGAGGTCCGTGAGAATCAGTGGCCAAGGATTTGGAGAACAGAATGAATCGTATTTATGAGCTGATGTTTATCGTGCGGCCGGATATGACGGAAGAGGATCTGGACAAGCTGATTGCGACGCTGAGCGGAGTGGTGCCGGCTTCAGGCGGCAGCATCCAGAAAGTCGACAAGATGGGCAAGCGCCGTCTGGCCTACACCGTGCGCCGGTTCCACGAGGGCATTTACGTGCTGATGGTGGTGGAGGGCGGAGGCGCGGTGATGCACGAACTGGAGCGCCGCCTGCGGGTGACCGAGCCGGTCATCAAGTTCCTCACGGTGCGGATTGACGAGGAACTGAAGCGGCTGGACAAGATCAAGCAACTGCGCGACGCGCGCAAGAAAGTGAGCGCGCAGCCGGCGGCTCCGGCTCCGGTGGCGGAAGCGCCTGCGGCGGTTCCCGCGGCGGAAGCTCCGGCAACGGCGTAGAGGAAGGCAGGCCGGTTTCGTGGGCGATGTCGGCCAAGACCGGGTTCCCCGACACGTCCTCGCCGCTTGCGCGGCTGCGGAACGGCTCGGAATGACAAGGCCATTTTGAACTACTCGGTGGCCAACGAATTTTAGAGGAGAATTATGGCTGAAGAGACGAAGGCAGCAGAGCATTCGACGGCAAGCGAGAGGCCGCGTTCCAGCGGTGGTCCGGGTGGAGATCGTCCGCGTTTTGGCGGCGGCGGGCGTGGGCCTGGCGGTCCTCCGCGAGAGGGCGGCGGTGGACGCAAATTTTTCCGGCGCAAGAAAGTTTGCAAGTTCTGCGTCGAGAAAATTGAAGACATCAACTACAAGGACTACCGCATGCTGGGGCAGTTCGTGGCCGAGAGCGGCAAGATCGTGCCGCGGCGTTTGACCGGCGTTTGCGCGCCCCACCAGCACCGGCTGTCGTCGGCGATCAAGCAGGCGCGGAATATCGCACTGCTGCCGTTTGCCGGGCGGGCATCGTAGGGGAAATTGTTGATTGTTGATTTCTGATTGCTGATTGAGCCCCCCGGCGCATGGTTTGGGTCTTCAATCAACAATCAAAAATCAACAATCAGCAATAGTAGGCCGTCACGGCCGCAGATATCTGATCAAGATTGGAGTCATCCTATGGAAGTCATTCTGAAAGAAGATGTAGCGAAGTTGGGGTCCCGCGGCGACGTGGTGAAGGTCGCGGAAGGTTATGGGCGGAATTATCTGCTGCCCCGCAAACTGGCCATTCAGGCCAACGAGGGCAACAAGGCCGTGGTGGCGCAGATGAAGGCCGCATCGGTGCGGCGCTCGGCCAAAGAGAAAACGCAGGCCGAGGAACTGGCCAAGCAGTTTGATGGCGTGTCGGTCGCGTTCCAGCGGCGCACCGGCGAGAACGATCAGCTGTTCGGCTCGGTCACGTCGAGCGACATCGGCGAGGCGCTGACCAAGAAGGGCTTCAATGTGGATCGCCGCAAGATCCAGCTGCACGAACCGTTAAAAACCGTGGGCGAGTTCACGGTCCCGGTGAAACTGCATAAGGACGTGACCGCGCACTTGAAAGTGGTGATTGAGAAGGAAGCGGTCGCAGAGTAAGTTCGGAATTTGGGCCCGGGCGCTCGCTCGGGCTTTTTCGCGTGCACTTACGCGGATGCCTTCGTGTCATGACGTCTGAGCGAATCGACGAGCTCTTTGCAAAGACGCTGGTCGGGGACTACGAGGACGATGCACCGTGGGGAGCAGTCCACGAACTGCGGCGCATCGGATCACGAGCAGTCTTCGACAAGGCTGCACAATGCTGCGGCTCGATAGATCCAATGGTCCGCGCGCGAGGACTGGATGTCCTGGCGCAGATTGGCAGGACCGCTGACCACCCGAGCACCTCCTTTCCCGACGAATCCTTCTCAGTGGTATCAAGTGTGCTGAGAGACGAACAGGAAATCCGGCCGCTGGATTCTGCTATCACAGCTCTCGGGTTTTTGGAGAACCCCGCCGGAATACCGCTGATTATTCAGCATCAATCGCATCCGAACGCCGACGTCAGACACGCGGTTGCCTTCGCCCTGGGCGCGTTTCCAAGCGATCCAAGGAGTTCCGGGTGCCTGCTATCCCTCATGGAAGATGTCGACGAAGGCGTGCGGGACTGGGCGACTTTCGCGCTTGGCAGTTTGGGCAACCTCAACTCAGTCGAGATTCGAGATGCTCTCTTCCAACGATTGAGCGATCCGAGCGAGGACGTATGCGAGGAAGCAATCGCAGGCTTGGCAAAGAGACGTGACCAACGAGTTCTGCCGTCGTTAGTTGCGGCCTTGACGGAGTCCGCTGTCTCGCGGCCGGTGATCGAGGCGGCTTGCTCTATGCTCGATATGGACGCAGATCGCGAAGACTGGAGCACAGCCGACTACTCTTCCGCCCTGCGAGCGCGCTTTGGATTCCAATCCAGTCCGTAAGCGTCGACAGCGTGAGGCCTGGACTTGCCCCACAATTGAGGCATTTCGTTTGCCAAACCTGATGCTGATATTGTGGACCATTGTTCTGTTTCCCCTAAATCTTTGGCCCTGAATCACCTAGGCCCCCCAAAAATCTCTGTCCGGCCTATAATTTCTGCTCACGGTTCCACTGACTCTCCGTCTATTCCTGTGCAAGCCCGGATAGGACTTCAATCACCGGGCAGGTAGAGGGACACGACAACACATGCCGGCAGGTGTTTGGGCATTACCACTTGCGGTTGGCGGACGGGCCCACTCGGTAGAGAAAAGCGAGCGGGTGGATCGAGTCGACAGAGACGTTGACAGGAACGTTTCCACGGACGTTTCCAGGAATCATGACCCCGCGCGGGGCCGCATGGCTGGGTTAGATCGTCAAACTCAAGATCGTCGTATTGACGACACGATGTTGATCCGGGAGGCCCAGCGCGGCAATCGCGCGGCCTTCGAGGAACTGGTGCGGCACTACGATCAGGCGGTGTTGCGGCTGGCGCTGCACTTGACCGGGACCGAGCAGGACGCGCAGGACGTTTATCAGGACGCCTTCCTCAAGGCCTATAAGAACATCGGGAATTTCCGGTTTGAGTGTTCCTTCTACACTTGGATTTACCGGATCGTGACCAATTTGTGCCTCGATCATCTGCGGAAGAGGAATGTTCGCAAAGAAGATGCGCCGGTGGCGAAAGACGCGTCGGGCGGGGAATACGATCTGCTCGACCAGGTGCCGGATGTGCGGGCGGGAGCGAATCCGGAGCGGGATTTGTTGCGGCGGCAGTTGGGCGCGCGGATTGCCGGAGCGCTGGAGAAGCTAACACCGCGGGAGCGCATGGTGTTTGAGTTGAAGCATTACCACGGGCTGAAGCTGCGGACCGTGGGAGAGATTTTGAAGACTACGGAAGAGACCGCCAAGAATACGCTCTTCCGCGCCACGCAGAAATTGCGCGGGGCGCTGGCGGATATGAGATAGAAGGTCTTAGGTCTTTGGGTGTTCGGTCTTAGGCCTGACACCTGATACCCAGGAAGACCTGAGGCCCAAAGGTGCAACGATGAAATGTGAATGGGTTCGAGAAAATATCGTGCTGCAGGTTTATGGGGAGTTGGCGGATGACGCCCGCCATGAACTGGAGCTGCATGTGGCGCGCTGCGCGGACTGCGCGGCCGAACTGAAGGCGGAGCAGGAGTTTCACGCGCTGCTGGCGCAGGATCGCGCGGCTGAGGCGTCGCCCAATCTGGTGGCGGCTTCACGCATGCGGCTGCAGGAAGCGCTGGAGACGGCGAAGCAGGGCAGCTTCTGGAGCCGGTTGGCGTTTGATCCGGCGAACTGGCTGCTACAGATGAAGTTCTCGCCGGCGCTGGCCGCGGCGATTTTGATTGTAGGGTTTCTCGGTGGAGTCGGAACCATGCGCGAGATCTCGCGTTCCACGACTACTGCGGGAGTCCCTAACCCGCCGAACTCGACCGCGGTTCCCACCGAGGCTTCGATTACCGGCATCAGTTCCATCGTGCAGGAGCCGGGGACCAATCAGATCAGCATCAAGTACAACACGGTATCGACCCAGGAAGCGCAGGGATCGCTGAACGATCAGAAGATTCAGCAGTTGCTGCTGTACGCGGCGCGCAATAACTACAACACCGGCGTGCGCTTTGATTCGGTCGATCTGCTGGCCCAGAAGTCGGGCGACATGCAGGTGCGCGAGGCGCTGATTTACGCGCTGCAGAACGATACGAATCCGGGAGTGCGGCTGAAGTCGATCGGCGCGCTGGGCAATTACGTGAAAGACGACACCAACGTGCGTGATGCTGTATTACGCGCGCTGGTGAACGATACGAATTCCGGAGTGCGCATCGAGGCCCTGCGTCTGATTGAGCCGGTGAAGGCCGACGGCAGCGTGCGCGGGGTGCTGATGGCGCTGGCCGCGAAGGATCAGAGCACGTACATCAAGTCGCAGGCGCGGACCATGCTGGCGCAGTTGCCGGAGATTGATTAGTTCTCGACAGCGCCTGAAGGCGGATTGTCGGTGTGGCCTGGGCGGTATGCCTGAAGGCATACCCTGATACGAAGATACGAATCGAACGAAGAGAACATTCGCGGATGAAAGCAAGAAGTGAGGTGGCTATTTTGAAACGTTCGCTACAAATCGTTGGGTTGGCTGGAATGCTGGCCCTGACTGCGCCGTTCGTACTCGCGCAGGAAACACATGTAACCCGCGAAGGCGGAGCCTGGGGTCAGGAGATCACGGGTTCGCTGGCAGCGGTCAAGAATTTGAGAGTGAAAGTCGACATGGGTGCGGTGGTGGTGCACGGCAGCCAGCAGCAAGGCATTAATTACGTTATTCATACTCGTTTCGGTTCCTCGTCAGAGCAAGAGGCGCGCCGGCAGTTCGAGCAGTACAAGGTCACCGCCTATGTGAAGGGCGATACGGCCTGGATCGTGGGCGACTGGCAAGGCGGAAGGCGTCCGCGGCATTGTTCCTCAGAGTTTAATGTGACGGTGCCGCGGGAGATGGCGCTGGTGAAACTGGAAACTGACGGCGGCAATGTGGAAGCCACTGGAGTGGCGGGCCGCGTGGAAGCGGGGAGCGGCGGCGGCGGCGTGCGTCTCGATGACATTGGCGGGGGCGTTTACGCTGAGACCGGGGGCGGGTCGATCGATGTCGGCACCGTGAGCGGCGAACTCGGACTGCACACGGGCGGAGGCGCCATCGAGGTGCATCACGCCAACGGCAAGGTAGTAGCGGAAACCGGTGGCGGGAGCGTCGTCATAGAGTCTGGAGCGCAGGGCGCGACTGTCGAGACGGGCGGCGGCAGCATTGAAGTGCGCCAGTGCAATGGGAAGGTAAAGGTTTCGACGGGCGGCGGGAGCGTGGACCTTAGTGATATTGGCGGGCCGGCGGAGATCGAGACCGGGGGTGGCACGATCAAGTTGACTTCGGCCAAAGGGCATGTACACGCGGAGACGGGCGGCGGCGGGATTGAGCTGTTTGGCGTGCCTTCGGCAAAGGCGGAAACGGGCGCGGGCGCCATCACGGTGAAGCTGATGAATACGGGAGGCGAGCGTCACGATTCCGATCTGGAAACGGGCGCGGGCGATATCACGGTTTTTCTCGCCGCCGATGTAGCCGTCAACGTGCGGGCCAGCGTGGATATGGGCAGCGGACACCACATCACGTCCGAGTTTCCTGACATCCACATCAGCAGCGAAGGCGACCAGTGGGCGAAGACGCTGAACGCCGAAGGCAAGCTGAATGGCGGCGGGCCCACGGTGAAGGTGCACACCTCGAGTGGAGATATCTGCTTCAGGCGGGCCAAGTGAAAGGCATTGTTGATTGCTGAGCTGATTGTTGATTGAAACCCAGATTCTCGACGGGCTTTTGATCAACAATCAACAATCAAAAACCAGCAATCAGCAATGGCATGTGCAGTGAGGCAGATTCGGCGGGCAGGCTCTCAACGAATCCGCCAGCCTCAATACAGGAGGAGTGGATATGCGCAAATACGTCATGACCAGCATCGTGTTGTCCGTGCTCCTCAGCGTTTCGCACGCGGCGCAGAAAACGTCGGTGGACACGCCGGGGCAGTCCTGGACGTTCTACAGCGACGACAGCGGCACCAGTTCCTATCTCGGGGTCGACATCTCGGATGTGACCACCGAACGCCTGGCTGTGCTCAAGCTGAAAGAGGAAAAGGGCGTCGAGGTGACCATGGTGGACCAGGACGCTCCGGCCGGGAAAGCGGGCATCAAGGAGCACGACGTCATCCTCAGCATGAATGGGACGACGATCGAGAGCGGCGCCCAGTTGCGCAGGATGATCCACGAGACGCCGGCCGGCCGGGTGGTGACGTTCGGTGTGAGCCGGGACGGCCAGCCCATGACGGTAAAGGTGCAGCTGGCCGACAAGCATAAAGAGTTCCCCACCATGTCGGTCCCAGATATTCACATTAATATCCCCGAGATCCATGTGCCGGACATCGACATCCCGTCGATCAACATGGTGGTGGTTACGACCTCGGCGCGCAGCGGGTTGACGCTGGAGAACATCACCCCGCAACTGGGAGAGTTTTTCGGCGTGAAGAATGGCAACGGAGTTTTGGTGCGCTCGGTTGACAAGGGCAGCCGGGCGGAGAAAGCCGGCTTCCGCGCCGGAGACGTTATCGTGAAAGTGAATGATGAAGCCGTGCACGATACCAGCGACTTCACGCACGCCGTGCATTCGCGCGAGGGCAAGTCGGTGAGTGTGGGCGTGATCCGCGAAAAGAAAGAACAGAACCTGAATTTGACGCTGCCCGAACACAAAGAGTCCGGCGAGCTTCTGGAAGAAGAAGAAAGCCTCGAGAACCCGCTCATCGACGCGGAGTCGGCCGTGGAATTGACCGACTTGCGGCAGGAAGTTGCCAAGCTGCAACCCCAGATGGAATTGGCCGCCGCAAATGCCCGCGCCGCAGCCAGGGAGCTTCGCAGGGAGCTCTGCGATCAGCAGAGGAAAGTGCGGGTGCAGGCAGAGAAGTTCACGAACGAATCGCAGACCCAGCTCAAAAAGAACCAGGAAAAGCTGAAGATGCAACTGGAGCAGATGCGCCAGGAATTAGGCCGACACATTGCGGATATTTAGTTTGGATATCTAGCGCAGTGGCGAGTCGGAGCTAGCGGCCGCTGGCGGCGCCGCGAGGCAGACTGGTGAGGCAGACGCGGTTTCGTCCCTGTTGCTTGGCAGCATAGAGTCCGTCGTCGGCGGCGCGGATCATGTCGTCGCGGTTTCTGCCATGCGCGGGGAAAGCCGCGACCCCGGCGCTGATGGTTACCCTCCGTGGTACGCCTGGAAACTGAAAGCTCTCGACCATCCGCCGTAGTTTTTCGGCGATGACGACGGCCTGCTGCGCGTTGGTCTGGGTCAGCAGGATGGCGAATTCCTCTCCACCATAGCGGCACACCACATCAATCTTGCGCAGCTGCTGGTGAAACAGCGACGAGACCTGGCGCAGAACTTCGTCGCCCAGCAGGTGCCCGAACTCATCGTTGAGCCGCTTGAACTGATCGATGTCAGCCATGATGACGGCCATGCCGGTTCCATAACGGCGGGCGCGCTCGATTTCTTCCATGATGCGCAATTCAAAAAAGCGCCGGTTGAAGATGCCGGTAAGGCCGTCAAGGTACGCCAGTTGTTTGACGCGCTCAACGTAATGAGCGTTCTGGATGGAATTGGCGCAAATGTCGGCGACCGATTCGAGCGACTGCAATTCGCTTTCGCGGAATGCGTTGGGCTGCAGGCTGTGCAGGGTGAGCACTCCGTGAGTTTGGCCAAATGAGATCAGAGGGATGCTCATGCGTGAGGCGGACTCTTTGAAAAGCCGATCGGGGTCGGGCATAGCGCTCAGATCTTTTTCGATGAGCGTGCCGTTGGTCGCGAGCACGCGCGCCCACGGCTGCTGGGTGACCGGAAGACGTCCGCCAGGCGGGAAGCAGGGCGTCATTGTTCCCTGGTGCGCCCGCATAACCAGGTCGCCTTCCTCGCGCAACAGCAGCGATACGTGCGAGACCTGGAAGGCCTGCTGAATCACCGAGCAAACCCGGGCCAGCAGATCCTCGAGCTCCATGACAGCGGTGCTTTGCTGGGCGATGGTATTAATGGCTTCCAGTTGCCGCGCCCGCTGCCGTTCCAGCGAATACAGGCGGGCATTCTGCAACGCGATCGAGGCCTGGGTGGAAAACAAGGTCAGCAGCTCGATGGTTTCGTGGTCGAAGTGATCGAGGCGGTCACTCTGGCAGTCGAGCACGCCCACAACTTCATCGCACACCATGAGCGGAATGGCCAACTCGGAGCGGGTGGATTGCGCCGAGCAGATATAGCGCGGGTCCTGGCTGACGTCGGGAGCATAGACCGGCCGCTTCTTCAAGACCGAGGCGCCGGTGATGCCCTCGTGGTATCCGAAGGAAATCGCGTCCTTGCCGGCATCCCAGCCGATCTGCGAACGGACGCACAATTGCTGCTGCTCCTTATTGAGCAACAGGATGGCGACGTTCGGCAGCTGAAAAAAGTCGCGAGCGATAGCCAGAATTCTCTGCAACACCTCATCCAAGTCAAAGGTGGAGAGCACCGCCTGGCCCGCTTCATAGAGCACGGCAAGTTTCGGCATGGTCGCAAGAATTGTAATGGCGGGGAAGGCGGTTACCGAGGTTCCGAAAGTAACCGGGATTTGCGGAATGACAGCAGTCGGAAGGCGGTTGAAATTCGTCCGTATACACGATGCACGGGGCCCGAAGTTTGAAAGGGCGCGGCTTGAAGCCGCGCCGCAAAAGCGCCTCGAGGTTAATAGAGGCTTTAGCCGCCGAGGTGCGCTATCGCCATTTTCTTGCGGTGCGGATCAACCCATAGGCTACAAGGCAGAACCAGAAATCCAGAATCATGCCCAGGTCCAGATGTAAAGGGCGATGCCGCGCCACCGGCGGCAGCGACGGAATCAGCAAGAAATACACCACGTTGCCCAGGATGATCGCCAGCAACGCCTGGAGAAAATTGATGAGCACCGATGGTTTAGACACCATAGAGGGCCTTGGAGGATGCCCCCTATTTACGCGGGTTCTCGATCGTTTGCAAGGGCAAGGATCGCGGCTGAGTTTTTCCGCTCAGGATTTATTGAAGAGCAACCACCGAGGACCGCGTCGCCGGTCCCCTGTGGCCACGACGCTCCCCGTCATCGGTGCCTTTGCCTGTACATCTTGACTTGCTCGGGAGTTAAGTTGCTAATGAGGTATGGCCGCGTTGCTGCCTCAGGCACCTCAACCGAAAGCTAAATGGTGGTGGCCGTATTTCCTTTTGGTCGTGGTCGTTTTGTTCGTCTTGTGGAAACTCGCACCTGGGCGTGTTTTCACTTTATTGGATAGGTTATCGCCCTTCCATATCGGAACGCCGCGAATCTCCGGAACCGTGGTGGACGCCGTAACTGGCAGGCCAGTGCCGGGAATGGATGTGTGTTTACTGGTGACGCACATTCCTTCAAGCTTCGCCCACCGGCCCCTCACCGAGGTCATGCGGAGCGTGATGACGAAGACCGACGCGTCCGGAACGTTCTTTTTTGCCCGCTGGGACGATCAACTGGATTTACTCGACCATTGGGATGGATATGGGATCGCTGTGACCGATCCGGCCGCCCACTGGAAGGACGGGTGCGGACGGGAAATCTACTTACTTGGGAATGCCGACATCTTCGAACGCGAGATATCCCTCCAAAGTCTCTCAGATTCTGCCGCGAAGAGCGTCCCGCCCTACTTCCCGGTCGCAATGGTGAAGGATCCCGAGGATCCACACCCAGCGGTTTACGGCACTTATGTTTCCTTCGGTCACTTTACCGAGGGCACACTCATCCGGAAGATCGGTGACCCCGGTAAGCTCAAGATCGCAGTGGTTCCGCTGTTGCGAGACGAGAGCGAATGCCGCTCGGCCCAGAATCCGGACTTCGCCGAACTGTGCCGGCAGATGAACCAGTCGCCCCCCGCCGACGACCTGCGCAAAGCCTGGAAGATTTCACCTCAGGTTCACTGAATTCAATAAACATAATCGCGTTCAAGAGTCCGAGGCGACTCTTTCGGATGCGTAAGCGGGGGTTCGGCTGCTCCTGCTACCATTCTTCTTCGCACCTCCGGAACTGCGCGCATGCTCGAACTCTCTACCCCCGTCCAGTATGTGAAGGGCGTTGGCCCGCGCATTGGGGAAGTCCTCGCGACCAAGGGGATTCACACCGTCGGCGACCTGCTCCATTATCTGCCTTTTCGTTACGAAGACCGGCTGAACCCGCGCGGGATTTCGGAGTTGCGGGCGGGCGAGATGGCTACGGTGGTCGGCGAAGTGCGTAACTCCGGATTGTTCCGCACGCGGAAGATGCCGATTTTTCAGCTGACCGTTGGACAGGGGCGCTCGCGCCTGCGCTGCCTTTTCTTCAATGCGGCCTACCTGCAGGACAAATTCACGGCGGGGCAGATGATCGCACTCTACGGCAAGGTAGAAGAGGATGAGCGCAGCCGCGAGCTGCAAATCATTCAGCCGCAGTTCGAGATTCTGGGAGACGCTAGCGACTCCGGGGAGAACGGCGCGGGGAACGCCACAGAAAAGAAAGCGGCGGAGTCGCTCGAGATCGGGCGCATCGTTCCCATCTATGAGGCGATTGGGCGGCTGACGCCGCGCTGGTTCCGGAAGGCGATTCGCACAGCGCTCGATAATCTGACGCCCGACCTGCCGGACCCAATTCCGGCGGCGGTGCGGGCGCATCTGGGATTGATCTCGCCGCGAGCCGCGCTGTGGAACGTGCACTGGCCGGAGCCGGGCGAAAGTTTCGAGGCGCTGCAGTCTTCGCGCACGCCGGCGCACATTCGGATGATCTTCGACGAACTGTTCTTCGTCGAACTGGGGCTCGAGCTGAAACGCCGCGAACAAAAGGCACAGACCGGAATCGCTTTCCGCCTGGATGACAGGGCGCGGGCGGCGATCAAAAAGATTCTGCCGTTTCATCCCACGGCGGCGCAGAAGCGGGTGCTGAAGGAAATTGCGGCGGATATGGAGAAACCTTATCCCATGCGGCGTTTGCTGCAGGGCGACGTGGGATCGGGCAAAACGATTGTGGGCTTCGAGGCGGCGATTATTGCGATTGAGAACGGCTGTCAGGTGGCGCTGATGGCTCCGACGGAAATTCTGGCGCAGCAGCACTATTTTTCGGCGCGGCGGATTCTGGAGAATGCGGGCTACCGCATCGTGCTGCTGACTGGCTCACTGGAAGCTGACCGCAAGCGCGAGGTGCGGCGGCATATTGCGCAGGGCAATGCGCAGCTGGTGATTGGGACGCATGCGCTGCTGGAAGAGAAAGTGGAGTTTGCCAGGCTGGGGCTGGTAATTGTGGACGAGCAGCATCGGTTTGGAGTGTTGCAGCGGCTGAAGCTGATGCGGAAGTCGGGCGAGGGCGTCGAAGAATCCCGTGTGGGGACGGGCGCCCTCGCCCGTCCGGCCGAGCGGAGCTCGTCGGTCGGAGCGCTCACCGCTGAGCCGGACGTTCTGGTCATGACGGCGACGCCGATTCCTCGGACGCTGGCGCTCACCCTCTATGGCGACCTCGATCTCAGCGTGCTCGACGAATTGCCTCCGGGGCGCACGCCAATCGTGACCCGCTGCGGCTCCGACGACGAGTCGCCGAAAGTGTGGGACTTCGTGCGCAAGCAAGTGGTCGCGGGACATCAGGCTTATGTGGTCTATCCCGTGATTGCCGAAAATGAGGAGAGCGAGCTCAAGGCGGCGATCAAAATGTATCGCGAGCTCAGCGGGAAGATTTTCGCCGACCTGAAAGTTGGGCTGCTTCATGGGCGGCTCGACGCGGAGTTGAAAGATCAGGTCATGCGGATGTTTCAGCGGGGCGAGCTACAGATTCTGGTCGCGACCACGGTGATCGAAGTCGGCGTGGATGTGCCCAACGCGACCGTTATGGTGATCGAACATGCCGAACGCTTTGGACTGGCCCAGCTTCACCAGCTGCGTGGACGCATCGGGCGCGGCGCCGCGAAGTCATATTGCATTCTGATGACTGGAGGAAAAGTCACGGAAGAAGGCCAGCGGCGGCTCGATGCGATGGTAAGAACCAACGACGGATTTAAAATCGCCGAACTCGATCTGGAACTGCGCGGGCCCGGAGAATTCTTTGGCACGCGGCAGGCGGGGATGCCCAGCTTTCGCGTGGCCAACATAATCCGCGACGCGCAGTTGTTGGAGGCGGCCAAGCACGAAGCGGTGGCGGTGATCGCCGGGCCGAACCAGGAAATCTCCGCCGCAGAAATCAGCCGCGCCCTGGTGCACATGCGGGCGCGCTGGCAGCATACTTATGGGCTGGTTGAGGTGGGGTGACGGACCCGTCCGAAGAAAACTACTGTCCTGATAGAATCGAAGACGATGGCCGGGTCTTCCCAACTAATTCAGATCGAGCTGGGCGCGGCGCCGCGGGCGCCGAAGCCGCAGTGGCTGCGGGCGAAAGCTCCGGTGGGTGACAACTTCCACAATCTGAAAAAACTGGCGCGAGGCATGGGTCTGCACACGGTGTGCGAGTCGGCGCAGTGCCCCAACATTGGCGAATGCTGGAATCACAAGACGGCGACGTTCATGCTGCTGGGCGATATCTGCACCCGGCGCTGCGGTTTTTGCGCAGTGCCCAAGGGACGGCCCGAGGCGATCGACTGGGATGAACCGCGGCGCGTGGCTGAGGCTGTGGCTACGCTGGGACTGAAACATGCGGTGGTGACCAGCGTGAACCGCGACGACGACAATATTGGTAGCGCCAGAATTTTTGCCGAGACCATCCGCGAGATTCGCGAGTTGACGCCGGATTGCCGAGTCGAGGTGCTAATCCCTGATTTTCAAGGACTCGAAGAATCGTTGCGCATCGTGCTCGATGCCCGGCCGGACGTGCTCAACCACAACACAGAGACCGTGCCGCGGCTGTATCGTGCGGTGCGATCCGGGGCCCGGTATGAACGCACATTGACGCTGCTGGAGAACGCCAAGAAATTCTCGCCCGGCATGGTGACCAAGAGCGGCGTGATGGTGGGCCTGGGCGAGTCGTCGGAAGAACTGGTGGAAGTGTTCCGCGACTTGGGCGCGCGGGGCGTCGACATTCTGACAGTGGGGCAGTATCTGCGGCCCTCGAAAGATCACCTGCCACTTGCCCGCTTTTACGAGCCCGAGGAATTCAGGTATTTGCGGGAGCAGGCTCTGCGCTTCGGTTTCCGCCATGTCGAGTCGGGGCCGCTGGTGCGGTCCAGTTATCACGCGCACGAGCATGCCGATGCCGCTGCCCGGGTGGTGTCGTAGCTTGCGGCGTTGGGCCTTCCCCGCCAGAATTCTTCTTCTTGGAATCACGGCTCGCACTGCTAGTATCCCCATCGAAGAAATCGGAATCAGGAGGTCACTGCTGCCGTGGTGACCGCGCTGCTGGTGATCCTCGGATTCTGCGCTGGGTTGCTGGGCGCGCTGACTGGAATCGGAGGTGGCGTGCTGATCACGCCCATCCTTGCGCTGCACTTCGGCATCCCCATTCGCCAGGCCATCGGAACCAGCCTGGTTGCGGTCATCACCACTTCGACGGCGAGTTCCTCGGTTCATTTGCAGCGCCATACCACTGACATTCGACTGGGCATGACGCTGGAACTGGCTACGGCGCTGGGCGCGGCGGTCATGGCCTATCTGGTGGGCTACTTCAATCGCAACGCGCTGGAAGGATTGTTTGCCGCTTTCCTGCTGTATAGCTCGATCACGATTCTGGCCAAGCGCGGCCGAGTGAAACCGCACGAGGATCAAGGTTGTTCTGCCGTTGACGGAACGGCGGTCGACAAAACCGTGATCGACGAAACCGTGATTCCACCCTACGAACCGAAGCGCTATCCGCTGGGGCTGGCTGCGTCTTTGGTGGCGGGCGCGCTTTCGGGATTGCTGGGAATCGGCGGCGGGCCCATCAAGGTTCCGGTCATGTACATCTTCATGAATGTTCCGCTGATGGTGGCGACGGCGACTTCGAACTTCATGATTGGAGTGACCGCGGCGGCCAGCGCCATCGTCTATTACCGGCGCGGCGACATTCTGGCGCAATACGCTGCGCCTCTGGCTGTGGGCGTGTTCGTGGGATCGCTTCTGGGAGCGCGGCTGGCCCCGCGTGTGCGCACCAAGGTCGTGACGTATCTGCTGGTGGGAGTCATGTTCTATCTTGCCGGGAGCTTAATTCTGCACCTGCTGCGAGGGTGGCTATGAGCCAGGTGCGTGAACCGGAGTTCGACCGCGCGGTGGCGTTGGTGTTGCGGGTCGGCGCCTTTGGGTGTTTCTTTATTATGGTGGCCGGGGTGAGCGTCGGATTGTTCGTCAGCGGGCACATTCCCCTCGACATTGAGCGCGCCGGAGTGCTGCTGATGCTGGCCACGCCGGTGGTGCGCGTGGTGGTCGCGTGTTTTTTGTTCTTTCGGGAAAAGGACTGGAAGTATGGATGGATTTCGCTGGGCGTGCTGGTGATGCTGATGTTGGGGTCAGTGTTTGGGATCGGAGAACATTGAAATTGTCCCTCAGCGGTCGAAGCCCAATTTTCTTGCTCTTCGAACGGCACGGCTGAAGCTGTGTCCTACCCAAACCTCCGTGCCCTACACCAGCACTTCCCTTCCCAGGCTGACCAACAGACTCCCCACGTCTCGCAGAAGACGCAAGACATGGGGCACCCGCCGCGCTGCACAGTTCAGAAGATGTGCAGCTTGATGCTGAGGTATTTCTTGGGGTTTTCGCGGACGGCCTTTACCAGGTCGCGGGTCTCGGTCAGCATTTGGTTGGCGTTGTTGTACAGGCTTTCATCTTTGAAGAGCCTGCCGGCGGTGCCCTGGCCGGCTTCCAGTTCGGTGGTCAGTTCCGAGAGCTTGGTGATGGTGGTGTCGAGTTTCTTGGCCAGTTCCTCGTCCTTGGCCAGCTTGCCGATGGTGCCTTTGCCGGCGTTAATGTCCTCGGTCAGCTTCTTGATGTTGGCGATGGTGTCATTGGCGTTGTCATAGAGCGCTGGGTCTTTCACGAACTTTCCGGCGGTGCCTTTGCCGGCCTGGATGTCGTCGATCACGCCATTCATCTTGTCGAGGGTAGCGAGGAACTTATCGTAGGCGTCGTTGCGGCTGATCAGCGCGCCCAGACTGCCCTGGCCGCTGCCGATTTGCTCCACAATTTTCTGCAGGTCGGCGATGGTGTTGGAGAAGCGGTTGTAGAGAGTCGGATCGTAGATGAGTTTTCCGAGCGATCCCTTGCCGCTTTCGGCGAAGGCCAGAATGCGGTCGGCGCGCTTTAGCAGGGCGTCCATATTCTCCAGCGTGCTCTGGCTGGCGCGCACCACCTGGTTGAAGTCGGGATGCACCTGGGTGGGCAAGGTGTCTCCGTCCTGCGCGGGATTGCCGATGGCCTGCCCGCTTTCGATGTCGAGATAGGTTTCGCCGAGCACGCCGGCGGTGTCGAGCGAGGTTACCGAATCGCGGCGCAGGGCGTAACTATATTTCGTGCTGACTTTCATGGTGACTTCGACGGGTGTGAGTTGCTTGTCTTTATCGGGGACGATGCGAATGCCGGTCACGTTCCCGATGTCCACGCCAGCCAGGCGCACGGGAGCGCCGTCGCGCAGTCCTTCGGCGTTATCGAAATAAGATCGCAGGGTGATGCGGGGCGTGAAAAATCCGGCAGTTCCGGACATGAGGAACAGCAGAAAGCCCAGCGTCAGACTGGCAACGATCACCGTGATCCCAACTTTGAGTTGCGACCACTTGAGCTGCTTCTGGCTAGGCAAATGATTTCCTCATGATGCCAGTCTGGATGATGCCGGTTTGGATCGATTGCGCCGGCCACGCGAACAGCTCAGGATCGCGACCGACTCCGGCTCCCTCGCTGCATGATAACAAAACCCGAGCCGGGTTTAGGCCGCTTTCGTCCGCAGGGCGGGCATGAGCAACAGGGCAAGCAGATAGGCGGCGGCGCCGCAGGATAAAGTGACGGTCAGGCCGAACTGGATGGCGATGACCATGGCCAGGACGGATCCAAGCACGCTGGCGGCGGCGTTCATGGCCCACGCCCATTCGACGGCGTTATCGGAAGCGTCCTCGCCGGCGGGAAATTCCGGTGCGGGTAGAGCGGCGAGCGCGCGTAAGCCGGTTGGGAAGGGCATGCCCATCACGAAGCCCAAAGGAATGAGAAGAACAGCGCTGATGAGTAGGCGGTATGAGAAGGCCAAGCCGACCATGGCCGCCAAACGGCCGGGCAGGAACCATACGTCGGCGAGCAGGGTCGCGATGACGAGCACGAGCGGCACCCAACACAAATTCGTGCGCGGCAGCCAGAGTCGCGAAAACAGGCTCCCCGCGCCGCTGGAGAGCATGAGCAGGAAAATCACCACGGTCAGGGCGTAGGTGGGATGGCCGAGAAACAGCACGAAACGCTGGATGAAGGCAATCTCGACCAGGATGTAGCCCAGTCCGACAGCGACGAAATAGAGCAGCGGAAGCGGCGACTGGCGCGTGTTCTGGCTGCGCATCGTGCTTCTCAGAATCAGTGGCAGAACCAGAAACGCCAGCACCGCGACCAGGGAAATCACCAACACGAGCAGGAGCACCAGCACTCCCAGATTCACTTTCCAGTCGATACCGGCGCGCAGACCTTTTTCGCCGAGGATCTGTCCGGGCTTCAGGGTGAAGAAAAAGAACGGAGCGTTATCAGTGACTGGCGAAACGTTGTAGGCGTAGCCGCGGGCGAACGAATAAGGATCGTTGCTGGCGATCAGATCGGAAAACGGATTCTGCCCGGGGTCGGAAGGCAGATACAGCGGGTTGAGTAGCGGAAAGTCATCGAGGTGATTGGTCACCGCGGCTTCTTCCGCGGGAGTGAACGGCATCTTTTTCGCCAGCACGACGACCGGGATGCCGTCTTCGTCGAGCGATCCCTGGGAAACGACGATGAAGTTGCGGGCGGGATTGGTCACGCCGAGGCGGTGCAACGCTTCCATGGCGACCGCGACCACGCGCAGAGCTTCGCGCGGATGGCGGAATTCCCAGCGGGTGATGGCGATCATTCCGTCAGGCCTGAGGTGATCGAAATATTCGCGGAAGGCCTCAACTGTGTAGAGATTATTTTCGCTGAGCGCGAACGCGCCGGCGGCGGTCGAGGCCCAGGTATCGACCAGAGTCATCTGCACGACATCAAATTTCTGCGGCGTGGAACGCAGAAACGACCGTCCGTCGGTGACGTGAATGTGGACGTCGGGCCTACTATAAAGATGCTGCGAGTAATCGGCATAGCGCCCGCGCATGATGGTGGTGGCGATGATGGGATTGATTTCGATTCCAGTAACGCTGGGACTGCCGTTGGCCACGGCGCGCAGCACGTCGACTCCGCCGCCCGGTCCGATGATGGCGAACTCCCCGTGCGGGCGCAGAACGTTGGCCAGCGCGGGCGGCGCCGACATCAGGTCGTCTTCCCATTCGGTGCTGTGCCACTGCGCCACGTCGGCATTCATGATGTAGGTGGAGGCGTCGGCGTCGATGACGATGGCCTTGGCCTGACCCTGGCGGTCGACCTCGACGCGCGAGAGCGCATTCCAGCGTGCGAACTCCACCCACGCCGGATCGCGAAACATGCCTTTGGCGTAGACCACATCGATCAGGCGCCCGGAGTAGTTCGCGCCGATGAGGGCGGCCAGCGCCAGCACCAGCAAGGTCGCATTTCTGCGCGACGAACGTCCTTCGGCCCAGATCGTACCGGCGGCAGCCATGGCGGCTGCGGCCACCAGAATCACATTGGGCCCACCAACCCAATTGAGCAAGGGGACGACCGCCAGACAGGCCAGTGCTCCACCGCACAGGTCGGCGCCGTAGAGCCGCGGGATGCGATGCGTTTCGCGTGCGAACACCACCGCGAACAGAAGTCCGGTCAGGAAGAACGGCACGGCCGCAGCCAGGTAGAGCGCGGTGAGCCGCTCGAAGTTTCTCCACGAAACCTGCAGCGCGACCGGAACATGCAGCACAATCTCGAGCACCACCAGCACGACCACGGAGTTCATCATGCACAAGCGCACGGCGAGGCGGCGCGTGGCCATGCCCGCGAGCCTGGCCTTCAACAGGTAGGCGAACACGCCCCCGGCGCCCAGCCCGAGCAGAGCAATCGAAATCGCGAGAAAGGCGAAGTGGTAGAACAGCACCACGGAAAATAGCCGGGTCAGCGCCAGCTCCAGCAACATTGCGGCGAAGCTGGTGAGCGCGAGGCTAGCCAGCAAAGTTCTTTCCGGAATCTCAATGCGGCTCGAAGTTGGGTCAGAACTCGTGACGATGACGGGCATAAAGGAATTGGAAGGCGACAGTCTAGCAGATGGGGGACGGGAGATTGACGGACGAATGCTTGGTGCGCGGCGGCTGAGGGGGCTTCAGCTCTCGAGAATGACCTGCGCGATCGCCTGCTCCACAGTGTGCGACAGCGACAGGGCCACATTCTTCGCGCCCAGCTTTGCGGCGAACTCCGCTGCTTTTCCGTGGAACATCATGGTGGGCCGGCCTCCAGGCATGCGGGTCACTTCGCAATCGCGCCAGCGTACGCCGTGATTCCAGCCAGTGCCCAGAGCCTTCATGGCGGCTTCTTTAGCGGCGAAACGCGCGGCATAGCGCTCGAATCGATTCGCCTTGGAATCACAGTAATGGATCTCCCCGGGGGTGAAGATGCGTTGCACAAAACGGTCTCCGAAGCGCTCGATGGATTGGCGGATGCGGGGAACTTCGGCGATGTCGATGCCTGTGCCGACTATCATGTTCAGGACGCCCCTTCGCCCTTGAATCTTACAGCAAACGATCGCCACGATAGATCAAGCGTCCATCAATGATGCGCGCCTCTGCGGTGAGAGTGTGCGGTTTCACCGGGCCGGTGGCATCGATGTGCAGGACTTCGTGTCCGTGGGCGACGAGCCAGTCGGAAACCAACATGCGGTGGCAGCGAAAATACGGCCGTTCGGCACACATGTAGGCCGTGCTGGAGCTTTCGGCGAGCACGACCAGATCCGACATGGCACGGTCGAATTCGGGCGTGAGCATGTAGTCCGCATAATTGCGGAAGCTGTGGTTGAGCAAAGTAATGTTTGGAGACTCTTCGAGAATTCTCTTGCGGTAGCCGCCCAGCGCCGTCGTGGACACATAACGGATTCCCGCCGCTGGCAAAGTTTGTTGCAATGAATCGCGATTGAATTGCGGCAGACGGCGCGACATTGGAAATGCGCGAATGTCCACGAGCGTCTGAACCTGATGTGCCCGCAGTGCGTCGAGCAGTTCCTCGAAGGTGCGGGTGGAATGTCCGATGGTGAAGAGAACGGCCAATCGGATATTGGATGCTGCATCGCTACGACGCGATTCGATTGAGGGCGGCGGCGATGAGAAGATCCTGATCCGCAAATACGGTGCGTAGATCCAGCAGCACTCGACCGTCGGCCACACGGGCGATGATGGGCGGATCGCAGGATCGCAGGCGTGCGGCTAACCCGTCGGCGCTGAGGTCCGCGCAACTCAATGCGAGCAAACGAGTCGGCAGGACGGAGGATGGAGCGGCGCCGCCACCGATGACCGATTCCCCGTCGATGACTTCGATGCTCAGTTTCGCCGACCGGGCGTGTGCGGACAGCATTTCGGCGCGCTGGCGAATTTCCTGCTGGGTCAGCCGCATCATCTGCAATGTGGGAATGGCATCATAGTCGCGCTTCACATAGGCGAGCAGCGTGGCCTCGAGGGCGGCGTAGGTGAGTTTGTCGACGCGGAGGGCGCGGAACAGGGAGTTGGCGCGCATGCTGGCAACCAGATCGGCGCGGCCGCTGATGAGCCCGGCCTGCGGGCCGCCGAGCAGTTTGTCGCCGCTGTAGGTCACAATGTCGACGCCGGTGCGCAGGCTGTCGAGCACGCTGGGTTCGCCGCTGAGGCCGAAATTCTGCAAGTCCACGAGCGCTCCACTGCCCAGATCTTCCATCAGAGGCAGACCGCGGACACGCGCGAGGGAAATCAGATCGGCGGTGGAGGGTCGCTCGGTGAATCCCGTGATTTCAAAATTTGATCGATGTACCCGCAGCAGCAGCCGCGTGCGCTCGGTAATAGCTTTTTCGTAGTCGGTCACGCGCGTGCGATTGGTGGTGCCCACTTCGCGCAGAGTTGCGCCTGACTTCGCCATCACGTCGGGGATGCGGAAGGAACCGCCGATTTCGACGAGTTCGCCGCGCGAGACGATGACCTCGCCGCCTTCGGCCAGCGTGTTGAGCGCCAGCAAAACCGCGGCGGCGTTGTTGTTGACGACGATGGTGGAGATTTCGGATTCGTCGTGTCTGACTTCGTTCAGCAGACTGCGAAAGAGGCGATCGACGTGCGCGTCGCGTTTGCCGCGCACGCCGGCTTCGATATCGAACTCGAGATTTGAAAACCGTCCGGCAGTTTCGTGGACGTGCGCCAGCGCGGCCTCGGCAAGCGGAGCGCGGCCAAGATTGGTGTGCAGGATGACTCCCGTCGCGTTGATTACAGGACGCAGCGCATGCGTGAGCGCCTGCCGCAGGCGTTGTTCGACGGCGTTGTGCAGTCCGTCCAGGGCAATTCGCAGCCCGGGAGCACTCAGCAGGCCGGAGGAAATCTCTTCGCGCATGCGAGCTAGAACGGAACGGGCGGCATTGGTGACAGCGACAGTTCCGTGGGTGGACGCGAGTGCAGCCACGGCGGGCGCGCGAATCAACTCGTCGACCGACGGTAGTTCGCGAAACAGATCTGATTTGGCCGCACTCTTCATTCCAGAGTTTTCCGCCTAGGTGATCCCACCCGGATTATGCCATGAAAACGATGCAATGCCCGCCCGATGGGACGCGAGGCTACAGCGTGTGCAGATACGCGAGCAGATCCTCAATATCCTGAGCGCTCAGGGTCTGGCTGTAGCCGGGCATTTCGTTGCGGCCGAGCCGGATGATGTCGGTGACGCGCTCGTCGTTGGCGGGCAATCCACTCAAAGAAAGATATTTGTGCTGGAACATTCCCTTGAGCCCGGGGCCTTTTTTGCCGCGAGTGGAGTAGGGCTCATGGCAGCGGTCGCAGTGGGCATCATAGATTTTGCGACCCGCGGACTGTTGCGGGTTGAGGCCCAGTTCGGCGTCCGACTTGCGGCGTTCGACATCGCAAGCCGTGGTGGCAGCCAGCGCCAGCAGAAACCCCAACGCAACCCAGATTCTCCCTCGACCATTTCCTTGCAAGCGCAACATCGACCTGTCCTCCGCCATGAGCCTTCCTTCGATTGTATACACACGATTGCCCAGACGCGGTGCTGGCAGCGGCTTTACAATGATAGAGCAAAGTTGCAAGGCGGGGCCTTACCTCATTCATGGCAATCGTGGTCAAGCGAGTTTACGAAACGGCGTCGCGCAGCGACGGTGCGCGAGTGCTGGTCGACCGGTTATGGCCGCGCGGCCTGACGAAAGAGCGTGCCGCGGTCGATGAATGGTTGCGCGACCTCGCGCCTTCTGACGAACTACGGCGCTGGTACCATGCGCGGCCGGAGCAGTGGCCGAACTTCCGCAAGAAATATCTGAAGGAATTATCACAGCCTGAGGCTGAGGACGCGCTGCTCCGTCTCTACCAGTTAGCCCACAAACGAAAACGCCTGACTCTGCTGTTTGCCTCGAAGAACGAGACGAACAACAACGCGGTCGTGCTCAAAGAGCTGCTCGACGGGATGCGCAAGCCTCCGACCGGTACTGGGCCGGGGGCGGTCCACGCGATGCGAAAGCGCGAGGCCGCCGCGCGGCGCAGATAGGGCAGCGTGCGCGGCTCCCCGCCGCAATGTTTCGTTTAGAATCGTGCCGCATGAGATCTGTTTTTCAATGGAACCTGGGCGGGCGCGCGCTGGAACTCGGCAAGCGCACGCTGATCATGGGCATCGTCAACGTGACCCCGGATTCGTTTTCCGATGGCGGCCAGTTTCTGGACCGCGACCAGGCCATCGCTCACGCCGAGCGGTTGCTCGACGAAGGGGCGGACATCGTTGACATCGGCGGCGAATCAACGCGGCCCGGTGCGCGCGTCGACCCCGGCATTCCAAAGCCCGAGCCAAGAACACATTCGGCTACGACGCTAAAAGTCGCTGGAAACGTCTCTGCGGTGACCTCCCAAGAAGAACTCAAACGGATATTGCCGGTTATTGCCGAGTTGAAGAAGAAACATCCGGCCGCAGTGCTTTCTGTCGACACTTACAAAGCGGACGTGGCGCGCGCTGCGGTGGGCGCGGGGGCTGAGATCGTGAACGACGTCAGCGGATTTCGCTGGGATGCGCGCATGGCGAAGACCGTCGCTGAGCTCAAGTGTGGCGTGGTTCTGATGCACATGCGCGGACGTCCCGAGGAGTGGCGCTCGCTGCCCCCGCCCGGCGACATCGTGCTGCTGGTGAAACGAGAACTGAAGGAGTGGGCGGAGAAGGCGATGCTCGCCGGAGTGCGGCGCGAGCGCATCGTACTCGATCCCGGTTTCGGATTCGGAAAAAGCTTTGACGAAAACTATCCGCTACTGGGACGTTTCAGCGAATTGCAGGCGGCTGGGTTCCCGCTGCTGGCAGGCACTTCGCGGAAATCTTTTATTGGCCGCACCCTGGCCAGAGATGGGAAGGATGCTCCGCCGGAAGGTCGTCTTTACGGCACGCTTGCGACCCAGACGGCGTTGATTCTCAAGGGCGCACATATTTTGCGCACTCACGACGTGAAGGCGGCGGTGGAAGCGGCGCGCGTGACGGATAAGATTCTGCAGGCGAGGTAGAGCTCCAGCCCGACCTGCTGTTCGTTTTCTCTCGAAGAAAATATTCGTCGGCGATTGTCTCAAGGTGAAAGGCAGATCATTCACAGCGCACACTTCCCAGCCTCGCCACTCTACACTATTCTTGCGAGCTTCCGGGCGGACTTTCCCGCTGGGCGCTTTGCCGGATGGATGATCTGACCAACCATGATCTAACCAACCTCTCTGGCAATCCGAGGGTGACCGTGCGCCGCGCCGGATCGCCCGATCCCGACGGCGCCTGCGTTGTTTACTGGATGCAGCGGGCGCAGCGGGGGATCGACAATCCTGCGCTCAACCTCGCGGTGGACGCTGCCAACGCGCTGGGGAAGCCGGTCGTGGTTTTTCTTGCGCCGGTGCCGTTTTATCCGCACGCCAACCTGCGGCACTACCGTTTTCTTGCGGAAGGAATTCCTGATATTGCCGAGGCGCTGGCCAGGAGGAATGTCGGCTTCGTGCTTCGCCGATTTCCCGAGCACAGCCTGCTTCGGTTCTGTGATGAAGTGAAGGCAGCGCTGGTCGTCGGCGATGAGAACCCGATGCGCGAGCCCGAATCGTGGCGCCAAAATGCGGCCAGGAAATTGAAAGTCCCGCTGTGGACCGTGGACGCGGATGTGATCGTTCCATCGAAGCTGCTGGAAAAGGCACAGTGTGCGGCGCACATTATTCGTCCGCGTTTGCAGGGGCAACTGGAGCATTTTCTGGTTGCGCCTCGGAATCCCGAAGCCCAAGTCGCGTGGAACCAGGCAAAGTCAGTTTCATCGCTGCCCACTGATTTTGACATCACCGAAGGCTGGCAGGTCGATCGCTCCATTTCCCCGGTCTCAAGCTGGAGCGGCGGAACCGCCCGGGCGCTTGCTCTGCTCCGGGAATTTGTCGAGCACAAACTGCGCGGCTACGGCACAAAGCGCAACCAACCGGAGATCGACCATACCAGCCGCTTGTCACCGTATTTACATTTCGGCCATATCAGTCCGGTGACGGTGGCACTGGCCGTCGAGAAATCGGACGCGCCGAAGGGCGACAAAGAAGCGTTCCTGAACCAGATCATCACCTGGCGCGAACTGGCGGTGAACCTGGTGCGGTTTCATCCTGACTACGACAATTTCGAGTGCGCCGAACCCTGGGCGCACCGGACGCTGGCGAAACATGCAGCCGATCCGCGACCTGTGCTTTACACCGAACGGCAGTTAGAGCAGGCCGAGACCCACGATCAGCTTTGGAACGCCGCGCAGATGCAGATGGTGACCACCGGATGGATGCACAACTACGTGCGCATGTACTGGGCCAAGAAAATTCTGGAGTGGAGCCGCTCGCCGGCCGAAGCGCACCGCATCGCCGTGCGGCTCAACGACAAGTACGAACTCGACGGGCGCGACCCCAACGGCTACGCCGGGATCGCGTGGGCGATCGTGGGGAAATTCGACCGGCCGTGGTTCGAGCGGCCCATCTTCGGGCAGATTCGTTACATGTCGGGCGAGAGCACGGGCCGGAAATTCGACAGCCAGAAATACATACGCCAGAATTTGCCGGCGGGAATGTTTTAGCCGGGTGCCTCATTTCTCGTGCGCCCATTGCGCGAGAAGTGGGAGTCTTGCTCGAACGCGCGCACCTTACTTCACGCCCTCCAACGCCTTGGCCACTTCCTCCACGCCGGGCACCACCGGGATGTCGTAATTCTTGTGCCATGCCAGTTTTCCGTCGCGGTCAATGATGGAGATAGCGCGGCCGGTGATGCCCTTCTCTTCGAGGAACACGCCGTACTTCGCGGCCACGGCGCCGCGCGGGTGAAAGTCGGCGAGCAGCGGATATTGGATACCCATCTTCTCGGCGTAGGCCTTGTGCGACCACACGCTGTCGACGCTGAGACCGAGCACCTGCGCGTCAAGATGATCGAACTTTTTCATGTCATTGACGAAGCAGGCGTGCTCCTTGGTGCAGACCGGGCTCCAATCCAGGGGATAGAAAATGATGAGGACCCGCTTCTTGCCGCGGAAACTGCTGAGCGAAACATCCTGCTGATTCTGATCTTTGAGGGTGAAGTCGGGAGCGGCCGAGCCAACGACTGCGGACATGAATAATCTCCTGAAAAGTTTTCTAAAACACGTTCGATGATAAACGATTCCAGGCCGCTACTGGGCGATCAACGATTCAATGGCCCACAGACTTAGAACGCCTTGCGGGAATCGAGCAGGATCGTCACCGGGCCTTCGTTCACCAACTCGACTTGCATCGTTTCCTGGAAGCGGCCGGTTTCGCAACGCAGGCCGGCGGCCCGGATTTGCTCAACAAAGAATTCGTACAACCGCCGGGCATGTTCGGGCGGAGCGGCGGCGTCGAACGACGGGCGCTTGCCGCGGCGGACGTCGCCGTACAGGGTGAACTGCGAGACTACGAGCAGGCTGCCGCCGGCGTCTTCGACACTGCGATTCATCTTTCCGTCTACATCTTCGAAGATGCGCAGGCCGGCGATTTTTTCGGCCAGATAGATGGCATCGGCCTCAGTGTCTTGGTGCGCTACGCCCAGCAGGACCAGCAGTCCGAGGCCGATCTCGCCGCTGATCCACTCGTGGCTCTGCCGATCATTGACCGTGACTCGGGCGCGGCTCACGCGTTGGACGACGGCGCGCATGGGGTTAATTTGGTCTATTCCTCGCGGGCGATGGTCGCAGCCATCATAACGCCAGGTAGTGGTTCAGTTTGAGAGAAGGTTCGTATCAGGGCATGCCTTCAGGCATGCCGCACCGCCCTAACCCCGTCGAACGTTTGACCCCGGCAACGGCCAGCCTTTAGGATTCAAACGTGCAATCCCAAGTCAACCGAGGCTTTGCCGGAAGCTCTGCCGCCCTTCCTTTACACTCATTCACCCGGACCATTACACTACAAGCTCGCCTTTTTTCGTATTGCAGTGCGTAAGATGTAGCAGAATCGATGGAGGGGCGAAGAAGCCCGAGCCGGCAGATCAGACCTGCGGATTTAGAGCTGCGATTGCGCAACGTAGGAACCGAATACAAATCTAATCGAGGCAAGCGAGGAGAAACATGGCAGCCGTAGACGAGAAGGTAAAACAAATTATTGTGGAGCAGTTGGGAGTGGATGAGGGCGAAGTTACCTCCAGCGCGTCGTTCGTCGACGACCTGGGCGCGGACTCGCTGGACACGGTTGAACTAGTCATGGCTTTCGAAGAAGCCTTCGACATCGAGATCCCCGACGAAGATGCCGAGAAGATTCGCACCGTGCAGGACGCGGTGGACTACATTGGCAAGCATGCGAAAGCGGGGAAATAGTTGGGACGCAGGGTCGTAGTTACAGGCCTCGGCTTAATCTGCGGCTTGGGCAATTCCACCGACGTGGTTTGGAAGGGATTGCTTGCGGGCAAGAGCGGCGTCGCGCGCATTACCAGTTTCGACCCTGCAGCCTTCGCCTGCCAGATTGCGGCTGAGGTCAAGAACTTCGACCCGCTGAATTACATCGAAAAGAAAGAAGTCAAGAAAATGGGGCGCTTCATTCATGTGGCCATTGCCGCCGCCGATGAAGCGCTGAAAATGTCGGGGCTGAAGATCACGCCGGAGAACGACGAGCGGGTCGGAGTTCACATCGGGTCGGGGATCGGCGGGTTCGACATCATCGAGCGCGAACATGTCTCGCTGATGGAAGGCGGGCCGCGCAAGATTTCTCCGTTCTTCATTCCGGCCGCCATCATCAACCTTGCCGCCGGGCAGGTTTCGATGCGCCACGGGGCCAAGGGACCGAACGAGGCGACCGCGACCGCCTGCACCACCAGCGCGCACTCCATTGGCGATTCTTACCGCATCATCCAGCACAACGACGCCGACGTGATGATTGCGGGCGGGGCCGAGGCGGCGATCACTCCCATGGGCGTGGGCGGGTTTGCCGCCATGCGCGCGCTGTCGACGCGCAACGACGCGCCTGAGAAGGCCAGTCGTCCGTGGGACCGGGACCGCGACGGTTTTGTCATGGGCGAAGGCGCGGGTATCATGATTCTGGAAGAGCTGGAGTTTGCCCGCAAGCGCGGCGCTCCCATTCTCGCCGAAATTGCGGGCTACGGCATGAGTGGCGACGCTTACCACATGACCCAGCCGGCGCCGGAACATGAAGGCGGTTTCCGCGTGATGCGCAACGCGGTGCGCGATGCGGGAGTGACTCCAGACGTGGTGGGATACGTGAACGCCCACGGCACTTCTACGCCGATTGGAGACACGCTCGAGGCCCACGCCATCCGCAATTTCTTTGGCGATCGCAAGATTCCCGTGAGTTCCACGAAGTCGATGACCGGGCACCTGCTCGGCGGCGCTGGAGGACTTGAGGCCGGCATCACCGTGCTGGCGCTGCGCGACCAGATTCTGCCGCCGACCATCAACCTGGAAAATCCTGACCCTGATACTGTGGGCATGGATCTGGTTCCGAACCACGCACGCAAGGCGGAACTGGAATACGCCATGTCGAACTCCTTCGGCTTCGGCGGGACCAACGGCGCGCTGCTGTTCCGGCGCTGGACGGAATAAGGCATTCCTGAGCTGTTTCTGCCCGCGCTTGCCAATTCCTCCAAATCCCTGAGTACACGCTGGTTTCGGCTCGTAATGTCCTCTCTCACGCATTCGCGAAAAGAGTAACGACACTTTGGTACTTCGCTGGTTGGCCCTTTGTGTCTTTTCAACCTTCGCGGCTGCCTCCACAATGGTCTTCGAAAGTGGAGTCTTCCCCTCGACATGGATAAAGCTTTCGCCACAACCTTCGCCCCCGCATCTTCCACACGAAAAGCAGCCGCCCGCACTGCGCTTGTGGGCTTGAATGAACCGGCCTGCGCCCTGCTGACGGAAGGTTTCCGCCAGTTCGGCATTGAAACCGTGGTCGTGACGGCCAACGCCGCCGAGCGCCTGAAAAAAGAAAAGTTCGAGGCTTGCGTGCTGAGCCTGGGCGACGGCGCCGACACCGTGATGGAAGCGGCGCGCACGTCTCCGTCGAACAGCCGTTGCGTGATTTACGGCCTGGGGGGCAACGCGCAGGAAGCCATGCGCTACTCCAAATACGGCATCAACGCCATGTTCAACGAACCGCTGGAGCGGCCCGCGGCCCTGAAGTTGATTCGCGCCACGCGGATGCTGGTGCTGCATGAATTCCGGCGCTACGTGCGCATTCCGGTGATGACCGAAGTATCTCTTTACGGCGATGGCCGGCGCGTGGCCGCGAGCAGCATCGAAATCAGCAGTGGGGGCATGTCGGTCAAGAGTGTCGAAGATTTTTCGATTGGAACAAACGTTGAAATTTCTTTTGCCCTGATGACTTTGCCCCGAGTCAATCTGAAGGGAGTCGTGAGCTGGCGCAAGCCCAAGTCGATCGGAGTACGGTTCGCGGCCGGCGATGAACAGCGCCAGAAGGTCAAGACCTGGATCGATTCCTACCTGGAGAATTGATTGGAGAATTGAGTCTCCGGCGCCGCAAGCAAAACCTTTCACCACAGAGGACAAAGAGGACGCGGAGGAGGATGATTGTTACGCCCCTCCATTTCCTAATCGCTTTGGCGGCGTTCTCGGTGGCGAGTCTCTTCCGACGTGACTGCTGCCATTAGAATAGGTTCGTGCCTGAAGCCAGCACCCGCGACGCGACCGCGCCGGCGCCACCGGCCACGGGTCCACGCCGTTTCACCCTTCGCCAGCGCATTGTTCTGCGCATCATTATCGGTCTGGGATACTGGGTCATTCGCCTGATCGGGCCCACCTTGCGGGTCTCCATTTCCTATGAAGACGGTGCGCAGGAGACGCTGGGACAGCGTCCGCTGATCGGTTCGTTCTGGCATTCCTGCATCATCCCGGCAACCTACATCTGCCGCAACCTGGGCGTGCGGGTGATGAGCAGCAATAGTTATGACGGCGAGTACATGGGCCGGATCATCCGCAAATTTGGCTTTGTTGCCGTCAAGGGATCGAGCAGCCGCAACGCCGTGCGGGCATTGCTCGGCCTGCGGCGCGCCCTCGCAGAGGGCTGGACCGTGGCGTTTACGCTCGATGGCCCGCGCGGGCCGCGGCATAAAGTGAAGCCGGGGCCGGTCGCGCTGGCGCGATCCTCCGGGGTGCCCTTGACCATGTTCCACGCGGCCGTCGATAAGGCCTGGGTGCTGAATTCGTGGGATCGCATGATGATTCCGCTGCCGTTTTCGCGGGTGCTGCTGCGGTTTGGCAAGCTCATCCCGGTCCCCGCTGGTGCGTCGGACCACGACATCGAGCGCTATTCAGGAGAACTGCAGGCCGCGCTCGACCGAGTTTGCGAGTTCGCGGAAGCGAACGTGAGCAAGGTTGGGACCCCGGAATTTCCATACTAAAGCGCGACAAATCTCTGGTTACTGGCTAGAAAGCCTGGCCGTCGTTTCGGGAGGAAACTATGGATGGCCGTCGGTCGCTTCCAGCGCACCAGCATTCCGGAGGTTAATTTCATCTCGATTGGCGATCTTCGGCTGGAGATGTCCTGCGCAGGGCGGGAGCGAGGAGTCACAACGATAGGTAGCGCTTGCTATCTTCCGAGCGTCAGCCGCAAGAAAAAGCGAACATTGGTACAAATCACTCCCTTTGGGTTGACAGTCAACATAAACCCCATTTTCGGCAAGGAGAGCGGACTTAGGGACTGACGCGGGCCGTACGGTCGGGGCCGGAGAAAGCACGAGATTGTCTTGCAGGTAGATGCTATTTCCGTCAGGGGAGCCGGAGTATTTGAGCTGAGCAGCGGAAGATCCGTGGTGATTTGGAAGCACGAATCCACCACTCATCCAAACGTCGCCAGTGCTATCGTTGTAGACGGTGCAGGCATTGGGCTCTCCGTTTTGGCTTGGCGTGCAATCGATGTATGCGCCGCCGTCAGGACCCCCGGCCCAAGTTGCATTGGTTGGAACAGCGGTCGGCTTTACCTTTGATTCTTCCCGTTCATCACCATTGCAAGCAAGCAGAGCACCGCAACACAGAATCGAGACGAGCACAGGGACGAAGTTTGTTCTGAAGCCCATTTTTGGGTTGTCTTCCCCTCAGGTTTTTCTGATCCTATTCCAGGGTCGAGCCCAGCGCCTGATATTTGTATTTCTTGCCGTCCCAAAAAACGACGGACGAGGTGCCTTCGCCCTCGCCTTTTTCTTCCATGTAAACTCCCAGGATAGTCTTCTTTTTCAAGGTGAGCCTTTTCACGGTGAGGGTCTTGAAGGGCAGATTGATCAGCAGAAATTTGGCCTTGGGCTTTTCCGCGCGCCAGGCGTCTTTTTCGGCGCCGTGGATGATGAGCAGGCTGATGCCGCGGCGATCAGGTTCGTCGGAGGCGAAGGTGGACGTGACTTTCACGTCGCTGTAGCCGAGGAAGCTGTCGTAGGGATCGGCGACGACGAAGCTGTATTCGTCCTTGTCGGCCATGGGATTCTTGCAGCGGGCGGCGACCACGAGGTCGTCGATGCCGTCATCATCCATATCGGCGACAAACTGCTGGGGGCCGGGCAGCAGCGAACAGTTATCCCCAAACTGTTTGTGGATGAGTTCGTCGGTGACCGCGGGCGACGGATGTGTTGCGTGGGCCGGTGGCGGAGGCGGCTGCTTCTTCTGGGCGACAGCGGCGACCGTCAACAAGAGAGCGACGACTGGGAGGAGGAGAAATCTGCTGGACGACATGTTTCTTACTTTAGTCCGGTTTGGCGCGCGAGGGTAGAGACAGAGTAGTGACGGTGGTACGGAGGTAATCGCTAGCGGCGGAAATGTTCCCAGCCGTGCGAGCTTGGCAACCTCTGCTCAACTTGTCATCCTGAGCAAAGCGAAGGACCTGCGCAATTCTGGCAGGAGCATCCACGGGCTACGAGTTGCATAGGTCCTTCGGCCCGCAAAGAACGCGGGCCTCAGGATGACAAGCCCTTTTGATTTCGGGGATGGCAAGCCTGTTTATTTGCGGAAATGTTCCCAGCCGCGAGGTTGGAGTTCGTAGGCGATGCCTTTGGGATTGCGGAGGAGAATGAATCGGGGACGAGTGATCACTCCGATCTGCGTCAGGGCGACTCCGGCAATCTGGTGCGGGATGCGCTTGCCCGGACTTGCGGTGAAAAGCAGTTCGTAGTCCTCGCCGCCGTGCAGAGCCAACTCGAGGTCAACTTCACGGGCGGGATTACCGACACGGGCGCGAGGTATGAGCGCGGATTCCAGTTCGGCTCCCACCCCGCTTTCTTCGCACAGATGTGCGAGGTCGGTGGAGAGGCCGTCGCTAATGTCGACCATGGCGGAGGCCAGGCCTTTCTCCCGGAGAATGCGGCCGAGTTCGATGCGAGGCTCGGGATAGAAGTGGCGGGGATACTCGCGGGGATTCAGCTTCTTCTTGGGATTGGCTTGCATACGAACCACGGCGGCTGCCGAGCCGCCGAGGTCACCGCTGACGAAGATGCGGTCGCCGGGGCGGGCGCCGGAGCGCAGCACGGATTTGCCTTTGGGCGCGGTGCCCACCACGATGATGTCGGCGAGGATTCCGTTGGGCGATTCGGCGGTATCGCCGCCGGCGAGGCGGACGCCGAATCTCTTCGCGAGGCTGATCAGGCTGTGCAGAAAGCGCCCGACCCAAACCTGGGGCAAGTCCCGCGGCAACGCTAAGGATAAGAAAGCCGCGACCGGCTGTCCGCCCATGGCTGCGATGTCGCTCAGCCCGCGAGCCAGGCAGCGGTGGCCGACCGATTCCGGCGGGTGCCAGTCGCGGCGGAAGTGAATGCCTTCCAGGGTGAAGTCGGTCGTGACCAAAATTTCGGCACTCCGGGATTGTCGTCCAGGCAACAGACGTATCACAGCGCAGTCGTCTCCAATGCCGGTGAAGACAGCGGAGTGTGTGGGGTGGGCACTCATATCCGGCTGCTTTAGCCGGTGAGATTTCGCCATGCGGCGAATCTGGGCAATCAGCGCTCTTTCGGGAAGTGGCACGGCGCAAATACTATACCGCCCGGCGCTTGAGTAGCGCTGCCGTCGCGGCGGCGAGGGCGAGACGCCGTCGCGACAGCCGGCAGGATGCCGGCGCTACGCCCGAGGCCAAAAGCACACTGGTAACCTGTTCCAGGGTGACTCTCGATTACCGGTCTTCCGTAACCGGCAATGGCCTTGTGCGTCGTTGACAGGGGGAACCCAGTTTGTTACCGTTAACCAGTCATTAACAAATACCCTTTGGCCGAGCTAAGTTCTGCAAGCATTTGAGATTGCAGATGCAGCGCAAATTTCAGGCTCTGGTCGCAGTTCTGGTAGGTGTAGGGCGCGAGAAGGTTTCCATTTCCCAAGATGGGAGCGTAGCCCGAAGACGTCAGGTGTCCGAACAGGCAGTTCTGCAAACTCAGAAACTGGGCCTGGTGTTCCGGACCTGATGCTTTAAAACTTTTGGTTGGCGAGCAGTTCGAGGAGCGATTTGCAGAAACGCTTTTACATCCTTTTTGTGGCCCGCGGGGACGACGGGCAGCTGCGTAAGATTTCTATCCCCGTGCATTATCTGTACGTATTTGTCGTGGGCGCCGCGATTGGATTCCTCAGCCTGACCGGCATTGCCAGTTCTTATACCCGGATGCTGCTGAAGGTTTCCCGCTATAACCAGCTGCGGACGGAGAAAGATCAGCTCAAAGACAATTATTCGCGCCTGGAGCAGGTGGCCAAGGAACGCGATGTGCAGGTGGCGTCGCTGGGTTCGATCGCCGGGGAAGTTTCGGCCCTCTACGGGTTGAAGGCGCAGCCCACGCTGGTGACGGCGACCGCCGAGCAGATTCATGACGCCGACGTAAGTTCTTCGCTCGACCAGTTGCATGCCTTGCGGGCTTCGGCCCTGACCGGGGCTACCATGGTTGGGCTGACGATGGGCCTCACGCGCAATGCCACCACAGCGGACTGGTTCAAAGCCAATTCGGCCCCCAACCTATGGCCGGTGGAAGGCCAGGTGACGGCCAGCTTTGGCGAGCGGATTGATCCGTTCAACGGTGAAGGCGCATTCCACAGTGGCGTGGATATTGGCAGCACCTATGGGGCTTCGATTGTGGCTCCGGCGGACGGGGTAGTGGTGTTCAGCGATCTGCTCGGCGGCTATGGCAGAGCGATCATGATCAATCACGGCAACGGCATCAGCACTCGCTACGGTCACCTTTCCGGCTTCGCGGTGACAGCCGGGCAGGCGGTGCATCGCGGCGATGTGATTGGATACGTCGGCTCCAGCGGACGCTCGACCGGGCCGCATCTTCACTACGAAGTCCGCATCAACGATACTCCGGTAAATCCCTACAAGTACCTCCGCATCTCCGTCGCGCAGAGCGGCGGCTTCTCTTCAGGAAGCTAGAAACCGAGCTTTCAGCCATCAGCCATCAGCCATCAGCCATCAGCTTTCAGTTCTTGGGCTGAATTCGCCCTTTTTCAGCGAGACAGCTCCGGTTACTGGCGTAATGAAATCGGCCAGACAGGGAGCGAATCACCGTGCCTGCGGCGATACCATGATAAATATCCCGCTCTAGTTTCGCGGCGGAGGCATCGCTGCGGCTGAAGGACGGCATCTATGGAGAATCCCGAGATCAAGCAGTTTGGCCGCTACGAAGTAGTGGCTGAGCTGGGCCGCGGGGCCATGGGCGTGGTCTACAAGGCGCGGGACCCGCAGATCGACCGGTTCGTCGCGGTGAAAACGGTTTCGATGTGGGGGCAGGAGCCGGACGAAGAAAAGGAATTTCGCCTGCGCTTCGTGCATGAGGCGCATGCCGCGGGGCGTCTGCATCATCCCGGAATTGTTGCCATTTTTGATGCGGGCGAAAATTCTGAAACCCGCGACCCATACATCGTTCTGGAGTACGTTGCCGGGGAGGCGCTGAACCGGATTCTCGCGCGCGAGAAAAAACTTCCGCCGGGCAGAGCGCTGCAACTTGCCGAAGAGATCGCCGAGGCCCTCGACTACGCCCACGCCCAGGGCGTGATTCATCGAGACATCAAGCCGGGAAACATTCTGGTGACCGAGGCTGGCCACGCCAAGATTGCCGACTTCGGCATCGCCAAGCTGAATCTGGCGCACTTTACCGTGCCCGGACACCTGCTGGGCACTCCCGCCTACATGGCGCCGGAGCAGCTGAGCGGCGAAGGCGTGGACGGACGGTCGGATCTGTTTTCGTTGGGCGTGATTTTGTACGCCATGGTTACGGGCCATTCTCCGTTTCAGGGGGACAGCGCCACTACGGTGAGCTTCAAGGTGGCGAACCGTGAACCGATAGCGGCGAGCGCGCTCGACCTGAGCCTGCCACGCGAATTGGATGAGGTGATCGCGCGCGCCATGGCCAAGGATCGAGAGCAGCGCTACCAGCGCGGCGCGGAGTTCGCCGAGGACTTGCAGCAGTTGCAGCCGCTGTTCAAAGCGGATTCGACTACTGCGTCGTTGCGGGCGGCAACTCCGGGCACTCGATCGGGCACGCGTACGGGGCGAACCGGAGTGGGGGCTTCCGCGACGCATCAGGCGGTGGAGATGGCGCAGGGGGTGAACTCGCTTCGGGCAGGGATTCGAAAGGCGCCGGTCCGGGATCTGATTCTGGGCGGGGTGATTGTGGGCGCACTTTTGTTTGCCGGGGTGGAGTCGAAGCTGTTCGTGAGCTCTCCACGAGGTGGGGTGAATTCGCCTCCGGCCAATGGGTCTCCGGTCAGCCCCGCCACACCAAATTCCAACAGCGCGCAAACCAAGCCCGCGACGGCTATGCCCGGTTCGGTCACGGACACAGATCAGCCGCCCGCCGCCACCCAGGCGCGGAAACGTCGACCTACTCCGCCGCCCCGGCAGAGTGCAAAGCAAGTCGTCGTGCCGTCCTCCACTCTGGAGATGGCGGTGCAGCACCAGTTTAGAGATGCCACTCTTTATGTTTGGGTCGACGGCAAGCTGGTATTGACCCGGCCGTTGCACGGGGCCATGCAGAAAAAGCTGGTGGTGTTCGGCGGAACCCACGGCGTGGACTCGGAAACCTTGAAGGTGCCCGCGGGAAAACACGAGCTGCGCGTGCGGGCGCTATCGGCCGACCAGACGATCGATCTCTCCCGGACGGTTTCGGCGGAATTTGTCGGCGGCGGGGAAAAGTCGTTGCAAGTCACCTTCGACAAGCGCAACACCGCCATGCGGCTGGCCTGGCAATAGAAACGCCGTCGCACCTATTACCGGCGCAACATGCCATTTCTGCTGGCCTATTGCCGTAACCCCATCCAGTTTTCCGAAACCACCAGGGAATTTCCGGGATTCTGCGGATCGTACTTCACCGAAGTGTGCAGTCCGAGGCGGCAGGAGTGGAGATTGATCCAGTGCCGCAGATAGGTGACGTCCTGCGAACATTCGTAAGACACGCCGGCCACATCGTACTTGTAAATGAGCATGGTGGCGGCGTGGTAGTTGCTGGCCGGGGGCAACTCCTGCACGTCGATCACGGTGCCGTCGGTGATGCGGCCTGTGCCCTCAAGCCATGCCCGGCGTTCGCGCTCCAGATCGCCGGGAGTTTTCGGTTTGCGCCGCAAGAACGCATACGCTCCCAGCAATGCGACACCGCCGGTTGCAACCAGCCCATAAAGTCGAAGCGAATCCATACGCAGGTGGGTTGAAGTCGGATTGGGTTCCGCCGACTTCTCATTCAGCATAAGCCGAAAGCGCCACCCGCGAAAGTGGTTCCGAAGTTACGGAGGTGTCAGGGCTGTGAAAAACTCCTGCCGCGCGACCGTGAGCTCCGGTCTTGTTCTAGAATCAGCCCGCAGGAATGTGGAGCGGTGCAGCTGAAAAGAGAAAACCGTCAACCACCAAGGACACGAAGGAATTCTCGTTTTCGGGTTCCTTCGTGAAGCTTCGTGTCCTTGGTGGTTGAAGATTTTCGCCCTGACCACTACCGGGAGAGGCAAATGAAATTCGCGACGATTTCTGCGGCGTTGATTCTCGCGATGGCGATGGCGATAGCGACGATGGCGGGGGAAATCGGCGGGAAATCTGCGGCCGCTGGAACCCTGCCGTCCGCGCCCAGATCGTCCGACAAGCGCGACAAGAAAGACGGGCGCGACTGGCCGATCTATGGCGGAACGTCCGAGAACAACCACTATTCCCCGCTGACGCAAATCAATCGCAGCAATGTGCAGCAACTCAAAGTTGCGTGGTCCTTTGACACCGAGGAACCGGGCGGACTGCAGACCAGTCCGATTGTGGTCGAGGGAGTGCTCTATGGGCTGACGCCGACGCAGAAAGTGTTTGCCTTGAACGCGGCCACGGGAAAGTTGTTGTGGAAGTTTGACTCTGGAATTCGCGGTACGCAACCGGATCGCGGGTTGGCGTATTGGTCCGCCGGGAGCGGGAAGAGTGCGGGTGGGAAGAGTGAGGACCGTCGAATTCTGGTCGGCGTAATGAACTTCGTGTATGCGCTCGACGCCGCGACCGGCAAACCGATCTCAAGTTTCGGGAAAGACGGGCGGATCGATCTGCGAGCAGACCTGGGCCGCAATCCGGCGGCGCAATCCATTTATATGACCAGCCCCGCGGTCATCTACAAGGACCTGCTGATTGTCGGGGGGCGCGAGGCCGAGACCCTGCCCGCTTCTCCGGGCGACGTGCGGGCCTATGACGCGCGCAGCGGCAAACTGCGCTGGTCGTTTCATACCATTCCGCATCCGGGCGAGTCCGGCTACGACACCTGGCCGGCAGGCGCGTGGAAGACAAGCGGGGCCGCGAATAACTGGGCTGGGATGACCGTCGATACGCAGCGTGGGGTCGTGTATGTTCCTACGGGTTCGGCCGCCTTCGATTTCTATGGGGGAGACCGGCTGGGCGATGATTTATTCGCCAATTGTCTGTTGGCTTTGAATGCCGAGACGGGGGAGCGCGTCTGGCATTTTCAGGGCGTGCGGCACGATCTGTGGGACCGGGATTTTCCCGCGCCGCCAGTGTTGTTAACGGTGGAACGCGACGGCAACAAGGTCGACGCCGTGGCGCAGACGACCAAGCAGGGCTTCGTATTTCTATTCGATCGGACGAACGGGCAGCCGCTGTTTCCCATCGAATGCCGGAATTATCCGCCAAGCAACGTGCCCGGTGAGATGGCGGCGCCGCAGCAATGCCTACCAGTGAAACCGGCGCCGTTTGCGCGGCAACGGCTGACCGAGGATCTTCTGAGTGAGCGCACGCCGGAAGTGCACGAGTGGGCGCTCGAAAAGTTCCGCGGCTTTCGCAGTGAGGGACAGTTTGTTCCGTTCAGCGTGGGGAAAGACACGGTGATCTTCCCCGGATTCGACGGCGGGGCGGAGTGGGGCGGGGCGGCGGCTGATCCGGAGACGGGAATTCTCTACGTCAGCGCGAATGACGTAGCTTGGACCGGCGCGTTGGCCGAGAATACGGCCGAAAATACTCCGAAGTCTCTTTACCTGAACCAGTGCGCGGTCTGCCACGGCGAAAAAATGGCGGGCTCGCCGCCGGCGATTCCGTCATTGGTGGGCGTGGGGGAGCGGATGTCGGCGGCGGATGTCGCGGCGACGATCAAAAACGGCAAGGGGCGCATGCCCGGCTTTGCCAACCTGGAGAACGACAGCGATCAGTGGTACGGGTTGCTCGACTATGTGATGAGCGGCGGAACGAAAGAAAGTGTGAGCAAGGAAATGGCGAGTGTCGGGCCCGCGCCGCCGGCCATGAAATATCACTTCACGGGCTATCACAAATTCTTGGATCCCGAGGGATATCCCGCGGTGGCGCCGCCGTGGGGGAGCTTGAACGCCATCAATCTGAACACGGGCGAGTATGTGTGGAAGATTCCGCTGGGCGAGTATCCAGAACTGGCGGCCAAGGGTCTGAAAAGCACGGGCACCGAGAACTACGGAGGGCCAGTGGTAACGGCGGGCGGGCTGGTGTTCATCGGTGCGACGAACTTCGACAAAAAGTTTCGCGCGTTCGACAAGTCGACCGGGGCGCTGCTGTGGGAGACGACGCTGCCGTTCTCGGGGAATGCGACTCCGGCAACGTATGAGGTGCGCGGACGGCAATTCGTGGTGATCGGCGCGGGCGGGGGGAAGGATCCGAAGTCGAAGTCGGGCGGGGTGTATGTGGCGTTTGCACTGGAGAAATAGGAGAGCATCTAAAAAGCGATGACCACCACGACACGAAGGCTCACGCAGGAAAGCCGGTGGGCTACTTGGTTTGGCTGCACACGTTCTGGCTGACGAGGTCGACGAACCCGCCTTCGGGACTCTTGCCGAACTGGTCGTCGTGATTGGCTTTCTTGCTGACCACGAAGCGTCCGCTGCGGTCGCGCGAGTAAAACCATTCCGTGGTGGGGGCGGCGGCGCCGCTGCTGCAATTGAAGCGCACGCGGGCGCGCATCTCGACGAACGGTCCGCCTTGCGGCAGTTCTGCCGGTTCTTTGTATTCGACCCGGACCAGGGCGAGCCGCTGGTTGTTCTTGAGGACGCGGATCGAACTGACGGAAACTTTATCGCCGGCTTCGGTCTGGCCGATCGTGTGCCAGTCTCCGGCGGCCAAGGCCACCAGGCTCACGACCAGCACCGGCGCGCCCACAACAGCGGCGAGAACAATGAGGAGTTTTTTCAAGAGTAAGGGTTCTGCGTACGGCGCATCACTTCTTCAAGCTCAAATTGCAGACTCAAAATTGCAACGACACACTGTCGTCGAAAAACGCAATTCTGTCAACCTGCGTACGCAAGAAAGGGCATCAGAAATAGAACGCTCATGCTATTGTAATGGCGCAGCAGGCTGGCCGAGAGCCTGCTTTTTGCTGGGTGGTCTCTATGGAAACACTTCATTCTACTACGTTTATGTCTCCGGTAGGGCCGTTGTTCATGGCTGCTTCCGGTCGCGGGCTGGTGGCGCTGGAGTTCGATTCGCGCCTGGCGGGCCAGCAAACGATTCGTCCGAACCCGCGCGATCTTCGTTCAGAGAACAATCGGGGTTCAGAGAACAATCGGGCCTCAGAGAACAAGCGGGCGGAAGCGAACGGCGTCCGCTTCGAGGAATCTGCCAGAGCGATGCAACCTTACATGCGTGAACTGGAAGAATATTTTGCGGGGCAGAGGCGCGAATTCACCTTCGCGCTCGATCTCCGCGGAACAGATTTTCAGCTGGCTTGCTGGCGCGCGCTGCTGGCGATTCCCTATGGCGAGACTCGCACCTACGCCGACATTGCGCGGGCTGTGGGCCGTCCGCGTGGTTTTCGCGCCGTGGGCCGAGCCAATAACCGGAACCCCGTGGCGATTGTTGTCCCCTGCCATCGCGTGATCGCGTCGGACGGAACGCTGTGCGGCTACGGCGGCGGCCTCGACGTGAAACGCAAGCTGCTGGAACTCGAAGGCGCGCTGACGGGCACGCTGGCGGCGTAGGTCGGCGATTCCCTGATTGATGATTGATGATTGCTGATTGAAAACCAGCGTGGATTTCAATCAACAATCAGCAATCAACAATTCGTCCCGTCCCAACGATAAGTCTTTGACGACTCCAAGCAAATCTTCCGCGCTGAAGAAGGCTGGCCTCTTCTATCTCGTCTTCGTGATGTTTTCCTACACCACGGGCGGGCCGTTCGGGCTCGAGGACATGGTGACGACCTCGGGGCCGGGCATAACGCTGATCTTTCTGCTGGTGCTGCCGTTTTTCTGGTGCATCCCGGTGTCGCTGGTTTCGGCGGAACTGACCACCGCCATGCCGGTGGAAGGTGGCTTCTATCGCTGGACGCGCGCGGCATTCGGCGACTTTTGGGGATTTCTTTCCGGCTGGTGGAACTGGTCGGCGTCGTTTCTGCTGGGCGGCGCGTATGCCGTCCTGTTCACCGACTATCTCGTCTACTACTTTCCCGGATTGAAGACGACGTGGTGGGAGCACTACCTGGTTTCGGTCGGGCTGATTGCGGTGCTGACGTGGATCAACGTGCGCGGCATCCAGATGGTGGGGCAGGTGGCGACCGCGCTGGAGATTTTTATTTTCATTCCGGTGATGACCATGATCGTCATCGGGCTTGCGCACTGGCGCCACAATCCGTTCACGCCGTGGGTGGTGCCGCATCAGGCAACATTCAAAGTCTTTGGCGTGGGTCTGGCTCTGGGGTTGTGGCTGTACTCGGGATACGAACAACTCTCGACGGTGGCGGAGGAGGTGGAAGACCCGCAACGGGCCTATCCACGGGCGCTGGCGCTGGTGGTGCCGTTGTCGATGGCGGCGTACTTTCTGCCGACGCTGGCTGGCCTGGCGTCGGCGGGCAACTGGGAAAAGTGGCATACCGGATTTTTTTCGGACGCGGCTGGAATCATTGGAGGGACGTTCCACGGAAGACCATGGCTCGGCACCTGGATGACGCTGGCCGCGATGGTGGGCAACGTGGCGCTGCTGAACTCGACCGTATTGACGACGACGCGTATGCCGTTTGCCATGGCCGAAGACGGATATTTACCGCATGCTCTGACCAAAAAACATTCACGCTACGGAACGCCGTGGCTGGCGATTGTGGTCTCAGCGGCGATCTACGGCCTGCTGGCCTGGCAGAGTTTGGCGGAGTTGATTTCGGTGTACATCTGGCTGCGCTCGGCGACGACCGTGCTGACCGTGCTCTCAGCCTGGAAGTTGCGGCGCACGCAGCCGGAATTGAGGCGGTCGTTCACCGTCCCCGGCGGGCGCGCGGGATTACTTTATGTGGTGGCCGCCCCAGTGGTCATGGCGATGGTGGCGCTGCTAGGCAGCGACCGGTTCGGGATGATTGGCGGCGCGGTGGCGATTGCGGCGGGGCCGGTGGTGTATTGGATTCTCAAGCGCCGGAATCGAGCGTCCACGGGGCGCTAAACTTAGGTTCGTAGCAGAAGTTGCGCGATTCTCGCCATGGATATACAATTGGTAGTGTATATCTATTCTATGGGGGAGTCATGCAAGTCGCGAAGTGGGGAAACAGCTTGGCTGTGCGCTTGCCCGCAGCGGTGGTCGAAGCGCTCGATCTGAAGGAAGGCGACCAGGTCGAGATTCGAGTCGCGGGCGGCCGGGTTTTCGAAGTCAGCCGCGATCAGAGCCGCAAGCGTGCCCTGGAGAAACTGCGCAAGCTGAGCCGTCCTTTACCGGCCGGATTTGTCTTCGAACGCGAAGAAGCGAATGAACGATAATGAGCGGTAAGGTCTTCTTCGACACCAACGTCCTGATCTATGCGATGGCTCTCGGGGATCCACGCAGGGAACGGGCTCAGCAGTTACTAGCGCAAGGCGGAATGGTCAGCGTTCAAATTCTGAACGAGTTCGCGGCGGTCGCGCGACGTAAGATGCGGATGCCTTGGGAGGAAGTGGTCGAGGCGCTCGATGCGATTCGAGTCTTGTGTCCGTCGCCGGTGCCAGTCACGCTGGACGTGCATGAAACGGCGTTGAGGATCGCACAAGAGTACGGATTCGGCATCTATGACGCGCTGACCCTTTCTTCAGCCCTCAAGGCGAATTGCTCTACCCTTTATTCGGAGGACTTGCAGGACAGGCAAGTGATCGAGGGAAGATTAGCTATTCGAAATCCGTTCCTGTGACTGCAGCCGACCTTAGCTCACCCAATCCAGCAATTTGTACCACGCGCCCGCCAGCGGCAGGAACCACGGCTTGCCGTTGTATAGGCCGAATGGCGCGCCGGGGAACGGAATGCCGACGAACGGATTCTCCGGCTTGTCTTCGGCGCGGCGAGCTTGCAGCTCGTCGGGCATCTGTTCGGCGGCCATGAGTTCGGCAACTTTCTGGCCTTGGTACGTAGCCATGGCGACGCCGTGTCCTGCGTATCCTACCGCGTAGTACATTCCGTCGATCTGTCCGGCGTGCGGCATGATGTCGAAGGCGAAGTCGAGCGTGCCTCCCCACACGTAGTCGATTTTGGCGTCGCTGAGCTGGGGATAGACATCGATCATGCCGCGGCGCAGGATGGCTGCGCTTCGGCGGACGGTGTGATCGTTCTCAGGGAAAAATGCGGCGCGGCCGCCGAACAGCATTCGGTGGTCGGGAGTGAGTCGGTAATAGTAGAGATAGTTCTTCGAGTCGTAGATCATGCGGTTGCGCGGGCTGAGTTCCTGCGCCAGCTTCTCCGGCAGCACTTCCGTGGTAATGATGAAAGACCCGATGGGGATGAGCTTTTTCTGCAGCGCGGGCGTGGCGCGGCCGGTGTATCCGCTGGTGGCGACGAAGACTTCGTGGGCCCAGAGCGGGCCGCGGGAGGTCACGAGCTGCCATCCTGCCTCGCCCTGGCGCGAGTTTCTCTGGATGGTTTGAACCCGGCCGTGCTCGAAGATTTCGGCTCCGGCTTTCATAGCTGCGCGGGCGAGTCCGGCGACGTAGCGTGCGGGATTGCAGCCGGCGCTGACTTCATCGACCATCCCGCCGAAGTAAATCGAGGATCCAATCTCCGAATTCAAGTCTTGCCTCTGCACTACCCGCAACGTGTGGTGGAACTCGCGGGCAATAACTTCGGCCTGGCGGGCGCAGTCGTCGAAGTGCTTCTGCTTGCAGGCGACTTCAAGATGGCCGCAACGGGAGAAGTCACAATCGATGGCTTCTTCCCGAACAATCTGCTCGACGCAGTCGATGGTGGCCAGCGAGGCGGCATACATGCGCTGCGTGAGTTCGCGGCCATAGCGGGAGATGAGTTGATTGACGCCCAGCTTCATGCCGGTGAGGACCATGCCTCCGTTGCGCGAACTGGCGCCCCAGCCGATGGTTTCGGACTCGAGTACGGCGACTTTCGCGCCCCGTTGGGCCAGCGTGCGGGCGGCCGACAGGCCGGTGAAACCGGCGCCGATTACGACCACATCGACGGTCTCGGGCAGCGTGCGCGCGGCCTCGACCACGGGGAACTCGGTGGTGGTGAGCCAGTAGTTATGTTCTTGCAGGGGCATGGGATACGCGATCTAAAACCAAGACCTTTGACCACGGAGGACACAGAGGAGCAACAGGGTAGGCCTCGTGGTTTGGGCGACCGAGCATTCTAGCAGCGCGCGCTCCAGCGGTACATGTACCGGCGGTTACCAGATTGTCTGGTTTTCGGCCCCCACAGTAATCTTGCCGCCGTTACTGGTTACCCCTAGTCTGAAGAAGATGACCTTGAGCTGCCTCTTGTTTTCCTCGGACGAGGGAACCGCTGAGCCCATTCTTCAGGCGCTTACCGGTCTCGGTGTCGAGGGAGAGCTCTGCCGCGAAGTTGCGGACGCAGTCGAGAAGGTCACCCAAGAGAATTTTCAGATCGTCATTATTGACTGGGACAAGCAGCCGGAAGCGGCGCAGTTGCTGGCCAAGGCCCGCGAACGCAAGGCCTCCGAAAGACCCCTCACGCTGGCCATCGTGAGTGATGACATCAGCGTACCGAAGGCGCTGCAGGCGGGCGCGAATTCGATTTTGCGCAAGCCCCTGGTGGGTAACCAGGTACGGGATACATTGACCACGGCGCGCGACCTGCTGCGCGCCAAGCAGGAATCGGCGGCGGCAGCGGCGCAAGCAGCGGCGGCAGGAGCCTCTCCCGCGGCTGCGATCTCGACCCTGCCGGCCAGCCTGGAACAAGGAAGCGAAAGAAACCTGCGCGCGGGAGAGTTCTTGCATTCAGCGCCTTCGGCTCCGGGGGCACAGTTCGTCACTGAGTCGGAAGTGCATGAGTTTCGGGTGTCGTCGTCGGTCGAAAAGGATTTGGAGCCGGTGGCCGCGTCGGTCGAGGAAGTCGTTGCAACTCCGCCACCACCTCCACCGGACACGGGAGAGACTCGAGGCCTGGAATGGTACTTGAAAACTCGCGGTGGGACGGCGCCCCAGGCATCGGCGCAAGGCGCGGCGGCGGCCGCAGCTCCGGCACCTGCGAAACCCGAACTACTCGGGTTCGACCAGACGCCGGCCTACGCTCCGGCGCCTGCGGCGAGTTCGTCCGATTCGGCGCGAGAGCTTGCTCCCGAGGCGAACCAGGATTCGCCGGACGTTCAAGGCCAGGATCACCAAGGGCAGGATCACGAGCAGAGTCACGGGCAAAAGCAGGAGCAGAGAAAAGAAGCAGAACTGTTCTCCTACATCACCGAGGGCATGGAACCCGAGAAAGCTCCGCGGGCACCGCTCCGGCTGGGCAAGGGCGCGATTATTGCGGCGCTGGCCGTGGCCAGCTGCGCGGTGGTGGCTGCGCCCCAAGCTCCGTGGCACGCGGGCGTTCGGGCGGCATGGGGGCGGGGACGGCAGACCGTGCACGCCTGGCTGAATCCACAACTGGTTACGACGCCGCAGGCGCCGATTGCGCACGAAGATTTTGGCCGAGCCGGGGATGAGTACAAGTTGCCGGTGACAGAGAATATTCCGGACGCCACCACCGACCCTTCGCAAATTCACGTGATTCCGGTGGTAGATCCGACGGTCAAGAAGCTCAACAACATGGGCGAGAATGCGGAGCCCGCTCTGCAAGGGAATGCCGCCGGCGCGACGCCGGCCGATCCGACGGCGGCTCCGGGAACGGTGGTCCCGGCGAATCCAAGCTCGACGAATCCAGGCTCGACCTCCACTCCAGAGACGGCGCAGCCTGCCGTCGGAGCACCCGCAAGTGGCACTTCAGCGACGCCCGGAGCGGGTGCGGCTTCGACCCCAGCGGTTACGAATTCGACGCCTACGAGCCCGGCTGGTTCGGCGCCCTCCGGCTCGACTCCAGTTCCAGCGCCCGGTTCACCAGCGCCTAGTTCGACGGTTGCCGCTCCGGTCGCGACTGCGCCGCATTCCGATGCGCCAGCGGTAGTTCCCTCAGCCTCTGTGCCTCTGGTTTCGGCACCTGTTTCTGCGCCGCAACCGCATACCGCCTCGGCTCCGGCCAATGTTCCGTCGAGCCTGAAGTCGCAGATTGCCTCGATGGCTCCCTATGCCGGCGGAAACAAGGCGCCGGAAACGGCGATGCAGGCGATTGAGCCCGTCGTTGTTTCGGAAGCCACAGAGCGGGCGCTGCTCACCGATCAGCCAGCCTTCGACTCTCCTGCCAACGCCACCGGGCAGCCGGGTACTGTGATCTTGCAGGTCCTGGTGGGCCGCGACGGCACGGTGCAGGACGCCAAGTTTCTGCAGGGATCGCTGGCGTTTGCCCGAGTCGCTATTGACGGCGTGAAACGCTGGAAATTCAAGCCCTACATCATGAACGGGCGGCCGGTCGCGGTCCAGACCCCGCTGACCATCAGCTTTAAGCCGGGGCAGTGAAGGTAAGTTGTTTGTTTTGTTGAAGGTCGGCCCGTATCAGGGCGTCGCTTGGCGATGCCGCCAAAACGGCGTGAGGGTTGTAGCGGCTTTAGCCGCTGAGGCTTAGCTCGACTGCGGCTAAAGCCTGGTGTGAACTGTGTAACGGGAGTGGCATACCTGAAGGCATGCCCTGATACGAACCTTACTTGTCAAACTGCACCACCTACATCCGGGCCAAACTCGATGACAGATCATGGTTTGGTTCGTCTGTTGGAGGTGGCGTCGGTACCCCCGTTACCGGCAGTCATTAAATTGAGCAGCCGGGGGATCAAAATCCGCATCGTAGATATCATCGGGGAGATATAATCCGGAACAGTATCTCAAGGAAGCCGTTCCTTCCAGAAGAAGACCAAAATTGATGTCCATGAAAATCAAAGCAGCGATTCTCGTCACCTCCTTTGCCGTACTCCTGTTCGTGGTAGTGGGTTCGCTGGGAGGCGTGCACGCCTCCTCGAACGACGGCTCTTACCGGCAACTGCAGGTCTACAGTGAAGTGCTCTCGCGCGTGCGCACCGAGTACGTGGAAGAGCCCAACATTCCGAAAGTGACGGACGGGGCGCTGCACGGGCTGCTGGAGTCGCTCGATTCCAACTCCAGCTACATGTCGGCCGACGCCTATAAGGCGTTCAAGGACCACAAGTCAGAATCCAAGGGTGGCATTGGCGCGGTGGTGTCGAAACGCTTTGGCTACGCGGCGGTGGTCGCGGTGTTGCCGGGATCTCCAGCGGAGAAGGCGGGGATTGAGCAGACCGACATCTTCGAATCGATTGAAGGGCAAAGCACGCGAGAAATGTCGCTGCCCGAGATTCGCAGCCTGATCGCGGGCGCGCCGGGATCCACCCTGAATGTTGCGGTGGTACGGGCGCGGAAGGCGGAACCGCAGAAGATTTCAATTACGCGCGACATTGTGAGCATTCCTCCGGTGGCCGACAAGATGATGGAGGACGGCATCGGCTATGTAAAGGTCGAGACCCTGACCAAGGGCAAGGCGCAGGAAATTTCGTCGAAGGTGAAATCGCTGGAGAAAGAGGGAGCGAAGAAGATTCTGCTCGATCTGCGGAACTGCGCCGAAGGCGACCAGACGGAAGGCATTGCGGCGGCCAATCTGTTTCTCAATCACGGAACGATTACGTACTTGCAAGGGCAGAAATTTCCGCGGCAGGCGTTCAACGCCGAGCCTTCCAAGGCGATCACCGCTCTCCCGGTCGCGGTTCTGGTGAACCGGGGAACCTCGGGCGCGGCTGAGATTGTGGCGGCCGCGATTCTGGAGAACGCGCGCGGCGACGTGGTCGGCGACAAAACTTTCGGCGACGATTCAGTTCAGAAGACCTTCGACCTGCCCGACGGCGGAGCGCTGATCCTTTCCTACGCGAAGTACTACTCGCCCAGCGGGAAGGCCATCCAAGATACGGCGATCACGCCCAACGTGCTGGTGGCCGACGCTGCCGACGATTCCGTGGGCCCGGACGATGAAGATAGCGCGGCGCCGCGGGATCAGGAAGCCAAGCCCAAGAACACGGTCGACGATCAGTTGAACAAGGCCGTGGAAGTACTGAAGAGCCGGGCCAGTTAATCTATGCTTGTCATTCCGCGGGCGGCCGGAGCGAAAGCGACGGCAACCGAGGAATCTGCTTCTTGCCTCCAGACCTTAAACTCGCGCGCCCACACGTGGCGCGCGATTGTTCTTTGGGCCTAGGCTCGTCTGCTATATTCAATCCGATTCACTCACCGAAGATTTCCTGGCCGTGTGAGATGGAGGCTTACCCTACCAAGTGGAGACGATCGCCCACCCGTCAATCTCTCTCCTGTTTCTCTTTCTGATCTCCCTTCTCGCGCTTCTGATCGTCGAAGGTGTGTTTAAGCGCTTGAGAACCGAGCCTGCCGCGCCTCTGCGGATGGAAATCCAGATCGAAGATCTCGGCGGTTTCAGCTACCGCCAGCTCGTGCTGGTCAGCTTCCTCGGCCTGTTCCTCGAAATGCTGATGATTCGCTGGGTCTCCTCCGAAGTTAGCATCTTTGCTTATTTCAAGAACTTCGTCTTGGTTGCATGCTTTCTGGGTTTCGGTTTGGGATGTTATCTCTGCCGGCTCCGAGTTCGCCTGATCGCATTCATGGCGCCTCTCTTGCTGCTTACCATCATCTTCAAAGCACCAATCCCGCCTTTGCGTGAAGCTCTGGAGGCATTACCACTACTCCTCGGAGGAGGAGTCGATGTGAATGTTTGGGGCGTTCCGGCCGTGCCGCCAAATTGGGCGGGGATGGTACTGGCTATGGCGGTCGTAGTTCCGCTGTTTGCCGTAATCGCGACATCCTTCATTCCCTTTGGCCAACTCGTGGGATGGTACCTGGAAAACTCTCCGAATGGGGTAACCGCCTATACCACGAATGTCCTGGCTGGTCTCGCCGGAATCGGCGGCTATACCCTTGTGTGTTTCCTTCAACAGCCCCCTTGGGTTTGGTTTCTGGTGGCGGGGATTTTTTCTCTATTGCTGTTCTGGCGTCATGCGGCCGCGCGTACAGCCCTCGGCGTCACTTTCCTCGCGTGCATTGCCTTGCTCGCGATACCCGACGACCGCAACGCGAAAACCTATTGGTCCCCTTATCAGAAGCTGGTGCTAAAGCCGATCAACAGCAATGGCGAGATTCAGGCTTACGATCTAACCACGAATGGCGCGTGGTATCAGAAGGTCTTGAACCTCTCACCCGCTTTCGTCCAGTCGCATCCGCAAGAATTTCTCAATCACCCGGTAGAATGGAGCTCGTACAACCTGCCTTACCGGTTGTATCCTTCCCCGCCTTCGGTATTAGTGTTGGGCTCGGGCATGGGGAACGACGTTGCCGCAGCCCTTCGAAATGGCGCTGGACGCGTCGTCGCTGTCGAAATCGATCCTCTGATTCTCCAGCTCGGGCGTGAAATCCACTTCGAACATCCTTATCAATCTCCCCGTACCCAAGTCGTTAACGATGATGCCCGCAGTTACATCGAGAACAGCCACGACCAATTCGATCTCATCGTCTTTTCTCTCCTCGATTCGCACACCACAACCTCGAACTTCACCAACATCCGCATCGATAACTATGTCTACACTCGTGAGGCGCTGCAGCGGGCCCGGCGCTTACTGCGGCCAGATGGCCTGTTCATTGTCAAATTCCGGGTCGACAATTCCTGGATCGCTGGCCGTTTGTTTGGTTTGATGCAGGATGCTTTCGGCCAGGAACCGACTCAATTCCAGAGCACTCCAGCCACTTACGACACTTACGGCCGCTTCTTCGTCGCCGGCTCGCGCGAGCGCCTTGCCCGGGCGACCTCCGATCCTGCGTTCGCCGCCTATCTCGCGTCGCACTCCACCCTGCCAATGCAACAAACCATTGAGACCACCGACGACTGGCCCTACTTCTACCAGCACGAGCCCGGATTGCCGATCATCGTGATTCTGGTCTCAGTTGCGGTCCTCATGATTTTTGGATGGTTTCTGCGCCAGGCCAGCGGCGAAGGTGCGCGCCTCGATCTTCATTTCATGTTCCTCGGCGCGGGTTTCATGCTTCTGGAGGCGCAGATCGTCAGCAAGATGGCGCTTCTGTTTGGCACGACCTGGGTCGTTAACGCCATCGTCGTGTCCGGCTTGTTATGTCTGATCGTTGCGGCCAATCTCTTTTACGGCGCCTGGCCGCGGATCCCAGTGGGCCTGGCCTATGCCAGCCTGCTCCTCTCGCTGGCCGTCATGTTCGCCGTTCCGTTGCAAAAGCTGTTCCTCGAATCTTGGCTGCAGCGCGCTATCCTGGCCACGCTGGCGCTCTGCGTTCCAGTATTTTTCGCAGGAATTATCTTTGTCTCCAGCTTTGCCCGGGCAGGTTTTCGCGGAAGCACTCTCGGTTCGAATTTGTTCGGCGCCCTGCTGGGCGGCCTGCTCGAATCGTTCTCGCTATGGTTCGGCCTGCGCTCGCTGACGGTTCTTGCCGCCGCGCTCTACGTAGCCTCGGCGATTTTTCTTCGCCGTGCTGGACCCGTCACCGGCGGTGTCTCCGCAGCCTCGCGAATCGGCTCCGCCTGAAGTGCTATCCTGACTTCGACTCATTCTCGATTCTGATGAAGTCCCTCTACGAAAATCTTCCCGAAGTCGAAATCGGAGGACGCAGGCTGGTGGGCCGCGTTCTTTTCGGGCTGCTCGTGCTGGTTGCGGTGCTGGTGGGCGCCACGGCCGGCCTGTTGCTGGTATATGCGACCGACCTGCCGCAGGTCGACGCTCTCGAAGCCTACCGGCCCAGTTCCATCACCGAACTCTATGACGATCACGGGCGGGTGATTGGATCGTTCGCGCTGCAACGCCGTGTGGTGGCGGGCTACGACGATTTCCCTCCCGTGCTGCGCGACGCGCTGGTATCGATTGAAGACAAGGATTTCTACAAGCACTCCGGCATCAATTTCTTTCGCATCGCTGGAGCGGCCTATCGCGACATTGAATCGGGCGGCAAGGTGCAGGGCGCTTCGACGCTGACCATGCAATTGGCGAAGAATCTTTTTCTGTCGCCTGACCGCCGCTGGCAGCGCAAGGTGCAGGAGGCGATGTTGGCCGTCCAAATCGAGCGGCGTTTCACCAAGCCGCAAATCTTTACGCTGTATGCGAACCAGATCGCGCTAGGCCACGGTGTGTACGGCTTTGAGGCTGCGTCGGAATTCTATTTCAGCAAACCGGCCAAGCAACTCACTCTGGAAGAGGCGGCTTTACTCGCCGGCCTGCCGAAGGGGCCCAGCCTCTATTCGCCGATCAACCATCCCGACCGGGCGCAGAAGCGGCGGAATCTGGTGATCAATGCCATGCTGGAAGACGGCAAGATTACCGCGGCGCAGGCGGCTGACGCGCGCTCAGCGCCGCTGGTGCTGCATCTGGCGCACGACCCGAATTCGCTGGCGCCCTATTTTGTGGAGGAGATTCGCCGCTATCTCGAAAGCAAGTACGGAGCCGATCAAGTTCACGAAGGCGGATTGAAAGTCTATACCACGCTCGATGTGGAGTTGCAGAAAGCTGCGAATCAGGCTGTGCTCGACGGCGTGGCGGCCTATGAACGGCGTCATGGCTGGAAGGGCCATCTGGAAAACGTGGTGGCCGAGGGAGCGGTTCTCGATAAATATTCACATCCCGACTGGGACGACGAGCCGGAAGTGAATGGATATATCCACGCGCTGGTGACTGCGTCGGGCACAGGCATTGCCACGCTGAAGTTTGGAAAATATACGGCCGCTCTCGGCCAAGCCGACGTGGCCTGGACGCAGCAGAAACTCGCCGACATCCTCAAGGCCGGCGACATCTGCTACGTCAGGATTCTCTCGCTAGGCGCGAACGGCGCGGCGCGCGTCAGCCTGGAAGAGGATTCCGGGGCGCAGGGCTCGCTGCTGGCCATCGACAATGCCACCGGAGGAATCAAGGCGATGGTGGGCGGGCGCGATTTCAACGATTCGAAATTTGATCGCGTCACCCAGGCCATGCGGCAGGTCGGGTCGTCGTTCAAACCCTATGTTTACACCACGGTGATCGACCAGGGCGCCAGTCCCGACGACACCATTCTCGATGAGCCCATCAGCTTTGACACTCCCTCCGGCCCTTACTCGCCGCACAATTACGACGAAAAGTTTGAAGGCATCATTACGCTGCGGCGGGCGCTAGCGCAGTCGCGCAATATTCCGGCGCTGAAGCTGGCGAACAAAGTTGGCATCAAGACCGTCATCGAATACGCCGAGCGCTTCGGCATCACCGCCAAGCTGCCGCCGTATTTGCCGGTGGCGCTGGGGTCGGCGGAAATTGCGCTGATCGAGCAGACCTCGGCGTATAGCGTCTTTCCGAACGACGGCGTGCGCGTGACCCCGCGTTACATCACCCGCGTGACCGACTATGAAGGGCGCGTGCTGGAGGAAAATTTTCCTGACGTGAAAGATGTGATCAGCGAGCGCACCGCCCGCATTATGACTTCGATGTTGCGCGAGGTCGTGCTACATGGCACGGGGATCGCAGCGGCGCGGCTGCCATTTCCGGTGGCGGGCAAAACCGGAACGACCAACGATTTCACCGACGCGTGGTTCGTGGGATTCTCTCCGACGATGACGTGTGGAGTCTGGGTGGGTTACGACGAGAAGAAATCTTTGGGCGCGAAGGAAACCGGAGCGCACGCCGCGTTGCCCATCTGGATGAACTTTATGACGGTGGCGATGGCGGGCAAAGACGCGGGCGAGTTCCAGCCGCCGCCGGTTGCGGCCCATGCTGTTGCTCAGAAGGTCGATACGCCGGATACGGCGCCGGCAACGGAGGAAGCCCATTAGCACACTCATCCGTAGAGACGTAGCTGGCTACGTCTTGCGGCAGCGATGAGAGTTATGGTGAAAGAGACGTTGCAAGCAACGTCTCCACGAGAGGAAATCATGAGAAGACAGGCCATTGCCTGCACCCTCGTCTTACTGCCGTTGCTTGCAGCCAGTGTAAGCGGGCAGACTAGCGCGAAGAATGCGATCACAGCAGACGATAAAGCTGCGGTCGAAAGCGTCCTGCGGCGACAGCAGGAGGCGTGGAACCGGCACGATCTGGACGCGTTCATGGTCGGGTATTGGAATTCTCCGCAGCTTACGTTCTTCTCGGGTGGCAAGGAGAACCACGGATGGCAGGCAGCCCTCGATCACTATCGCGCGACGTATTCCAGTCCGGGCCACGAGATGGGAAAGCTGGAGTTTTCTGACTTGCGCATCGAGATGCTCGGGCCGGACGCGGCCTTCGTGCGGGGATCGTTTCACTTGACGATGTCTGACGGCAAGACCCCACACGGAATTTTCACGCTAGTGTTTCGTAAGTTTCCCGAAGGATGGAAGATTGTGCACGATCATACTTCGGCGGCGGAGTAAGAACTTCCTTTTGTCATCCTGAGCGAAGCGAAGGACCTGTGCAATCTGCGGGAAGTGCATAGATCCCTGGCGGCAAGAAATGCCGCCAGGATGACAAGGCTGAGTTTCTACTTCTTTACGCGCACCTGCACGCGCGTGCCCTCCGGCAAATTCCCATTCAGGAGTTCCACTGCTCCATTGCGCACCACGCCTTCGAATTCCTGCTGCGATTGCGGCCAGTTCTGCGCGGGCGAGTCGCCCGCGCCCACACGAGTTGTGCCCACATTTGCACTGCTTCGGCCCATTCCTTTATCCATGGCCGCGTTGGCCAGTTGATCCGCTTCCTGATTTTGCTCGCGAAAGGCGTGGCCGATCGAGAACCAGTCGAGCTGCGCGATTAATTCTTTGGCGCGGCCGTGCAGGTCCTGCAACACGGCGTTCTTTACTTTGTAAATGCCTTTGATCTGTCGCACCAGCAGTTCGGAATCGCTGATCAGCTTGAGCGCCTTGGGGCCGTGCTTGATCGCATATTCGAGTGCGGCAATCAGTCCCTGATATTCGGCGAAGTTGTTGGTCTGGTGCCCCAGGTATTCGCTGAGCGCGGCCACCTTGTGTCCGGATTCGTCTTTGATCACGACGCCATAACCAGCGGGACCGGGATTGCCGCGCGCGCCGCCATCGCTGTGTGCGATCAGGTAATGCACAGGAGGATTCTCGCGGGATTCGAACAGGGGCTTGGTTCCGGCGCTGCGCGAGGAGTACATCATTCGAGTTTACAACCTCTCAATTGGAATGCCGTCGAACGGGTTGAGTCAGCAGAGTTGCATGGGTCCTTCGCTTCGCTAGGGATGACAGAGCATCATTCATCAGCGCCCGGCGGCCAGCCGCGTGGCCAGCCGCGGCGGCAGTTTTGCCCCGAAGATGCGGTCCTGCGCGGCTTTCAGATTGTAGGGCGTGCGGTGAAAGTGGACGATCTGCGCGTCCGTGTCGAACAGGGCGAAGGCGGCACGCCAGTCGCCGTCGCGCGGTTGCCCGACCGAGCCGGGATTGATCAAGTACCGCGTGGAGGGCTTCAATTGCAGTGGAACGCTTTCCGGTTGTCCCACCGTGCGGTACTCCGGACGGAAGCCATCGGCAGAAGAGCCGTTAGCAAAAAATCCGCCCTGCAAGTGGGTATGCCCAAAAAAAGTTAAGGGATTGGTCAGGGTGATGAGCGGCGCGAGCGCATCGCCAAGCGAAACCACATATTCGTCTTCGTCGTTAGGAGAGCCGTGAACCAACTGCACCTCGGGAAATTCCGGCAAGGAGACGGGGCCTTGTGGCAGGGCGCGGAGCCAGTCCAGATTGGCGGGCGTCAGTTCCTTGCGGGTCCAGATAGCCGCTGCGGCAGCCATGGGATTGAAATCATCGAGGTCCATGACGCCGGTCGCGGCCTTGTCGTGATTGCCGCGCACAAAGAATTTTCCCAGCTCGCGAGAACGCTCGGCCACTTCGTTGGGGCTGGCCCCGTAACCGACGATGTCCCCCAGGTTCACCACCACGTCGAAGGGCGGGGCCGCGGCGAGAGTCGCGTCGAGAGCTTCGAGGTTGGCGTGGATGTCGCTTAGCAGCAGTATGCGCACGAATCACCGGACAAACTGCCGATTATAGACTAACGCTGGGATTAAGATGCTCGGTGAGAAACTCGGTAGTAGGCTAATTCCGTGTTGCCGCTGCAACACAGAATTAGCCCAAATCCAGAAACTCGACAATCCGGAGATAGTTCCTATGATCGGACGTACCCGGTTGGGATGGCGCTTCAAAGGCAAAACGCCGTTGTGGTTCACGCTTCTCGTGGGATTACTGCTGACCGATTCCGCGCTGCATTTTGGACTGCTGTTGACCGTGTCGATGTGGGCGCGCTCCGCGCCGGATTCGATCCATTCCTATCGGGTGCCGTTCAGGGACGGAGCGATTTATTTCATTCAGCCATGGCTAGGCTGGTACTTGGGCGCGTGGTGGATTGGGCTTGGGCTGCTGGCGATCTTGACTGTATTGCTTGTGCTGAATCGCGGCCAGCTTGAGCGCGAGAGCTAGGAGCTAGGTATTCACCACGGGGCATCTCGCCCAATGGCCTGTAACGACTTCGACTAGCGGCGGCAACGCGCGGGCGCAGCCGGGGATGCGGAATTCGCAGCGGGGTTCGAAGCTGCAGCCCGGAGGCATGGCGTGCAGCGCGGGCACGGTTCCATCGATAGTTTCGAGCGGGCGGGTGCGGTCGGTCTTGAGATCGGGCACGGCGTGGAGCAAGCCGCGAGTATAAGGATGCGCGGGAGCTTGGAAAATATTTCTTCTGGCGCCGAGTTCGACCAGGCTGCCGGAGTACATTACGGCGACGCGATCGGCGATCTGCGAAACCACTGCCAAGTCGTGCGAAATGAAAAGCATGGTCAGGCCGAACTTGATGCGCAGTTCGGCGAGCAGCTCGAGAATCTGTGCCTGGATGGTGACGTCGAGCGCCGTGGTGGGCTCGTCGGCAATCAGTAGCTGAGGGCGATTGACGATGGCCATGGCGATCATGATGCGCTGGCGCATGCCACCGGAAAGTTGGTGGGGATAGTCGCGGGCGCGGCGCGCGGCGTCGGGAATGGCAACGTCGTTCATGGCGTCGACGGCGCGCTGCCATGCGTCGTGTTTCGAGATGGAGTTGTGCGCCGTGACCGCTTCGGCGATCTGCTCTCCGACGCGCATGACCGGGTTGAGCGCGGTCATCGGTTCCTGAAAAATCATGGCGATGCGCGAGCCGCGCAAGTGGCGCATGGCTTCATCATCGAGCGTGGCCAGATTGCGCGAGGCCGCGCCGTTTCCCGTAAAAACAACCTCGCCAGACACTCGGGCTTGCGGGGGCAGCAACCGCATGATGGCCAAAGATGTAATGGATTTGCCGGAGCCGGATTCGCCCACCAAGCCCAGCACTTCGCCGGGCGCGATGGAAAAACTCAGATCGCGGACGGCAGAAAGGGCTTGTGTGGGGACAGCCGCCCCCGGCGGTCCCGCTGCCCGCAGGGCAGGGGTTGGTTGTTGCGCGGGGAATTCTATGTTGAGATGGCGGACGTCGAGCAGAGCGGGCACGGTTTCATGGTAACAGCGGCCCTCAAGGATAACGCTACCTGGAATCCGACATACCTAGAACCAACGACTGGTCAGCACTTCTGCTTTACGGTCTTAGTCTCGAGATCAACGGTGTAGCACCGAGACTTCTCGTCCTTGACGATCAGTGAACTGCCCGTGAGTTTTAGCTCAGTGATGAACACCCACTGAACGTCTTCTTCCATTTTCGGATCGATTGACCTATCAAACACCTTGATCCGGAACTGTTCCTTTCCCATTGAGTCGGACGCGATTACATAATTTCCCGAGCGGCCGTCGTTCGGAGCCGAGTATGTGATGCCCTTGTACACGACCGGGGGAACGGGCTTGGGGGCCGCTCGCTTCGCAGAGGCAGAGTCCGCACTCCCAAAAAGAGCGGCGAGCAGCACAGCTGAACATACCTTCCACATAACAGTTCTATTGTCCCAGAATCAGCGGCAGCCCGTTCTTACTATTACCGATCACCACCACTTTCGTGTTGGCGCTCTTGGCCAGGGTCTCGGTGGCTTCGATTCCCTTCCATTCGAGCAGGGACGGAGTGATGCCCTGGGCGACGATCTGCTGGAAGTCGCGCACGCCGGCGGCTTCGATGCGCTTGCGTTGGGCCTCCTGGGTCTCTTTTTGCAGGCGGAAGTTCATGGCCAGCGACTCCTGCTCGGCCTGCTGCTTGGCTTCGATGGCGGCCTTCAGCGTGGCTGGCAACTGAATGTCGCGCAGCAGAATGCTCTCCACCTTAATGCCGTAAACCCCGAGTTCTTTTGTGATTTTCTCCTGGATTTCGTTTGCGACCGCTTCGCGTTCGCCGGTGTAGAGCGCGTTTGCGGTATGAGACGCCGTGGCTTCGCGGATGGCCGAGCGCAGCGTGTTCTCGACCACCTTGTCCTCGTAGTCCGCGCCAATCGTTTGGAAGACGTGCGCGGCGCTCTCGGGATTCAGGTGATAAATCAGGGAGGTGTCGAGGGCCATCATCAGGCCTTCGCTCGAAGGGACGTTGGCAGATTCCTTGATGGTCTGGGTCTGAATCGACAACTCGTTATTCGTCTTCAGCGGATTGATGAGGTGAATGCCCTCGTCGAGCGTCTCGCCCGTAACTTTGCCGAAGAGTGTGAGCACGCCGACATGGCCGGTACCGACGCGGGTTACAGAACTGAACACCAGGATGACGAGCAGGAACGCGGCAAAGCCCAGGCCGATCAGACGAAGAAGGTTGCCGCTACCGCCACCACCGTCAATAACTCTACCGCGAGCTGGATCGAAAATGGTCATCGGAATTCTCCCTGAGCGATTCTAGGTTGGGCAGACGCGGAAAATAAGTGGCTTGCGTGGCTCAGGTCGCGGGCGAGCCAGCCGTGGCGCGGCTGCGATATTCTATGTTTCTCGCACCAGCGGCGCACCGGTGTTACACGGCCCCGACAAGGAGGTCTTCCATGGGCGACTTCGAGAAGCTAATTGAAGCCGCGAAGCGCGGCGACGAAGCGGATGTCAGAGCCATCGTTCATAGCAATACCGAGCTTATCAATCAAAGGGATGAAGTGGGCGCCACCGCACTCCACCATGCGGCATTCGGGGGACATCGTGGCGCCGTCCAGGCGCTAGTGGAGCACGGCGCGGACATCAACGCGGCCGACAGTAAATTCGGCGCGACACCTGCCGGCTGGGCGATCGAATACCTCCGGGAAATGGGGGGATTTCTGGGGATTGAGTTGGACGACTTCGGCTATGCAATCAGGCGAGGCGACGTCGACTGGGTTGCACGTTTCCTCAAACGCTTCCCTGCGCTTCGTGCAGCGAGTGACACCGAGGGACAATCCTTCAAGCTGCTTGCCGAACAATCTGGCAATCGCGAAATCGCGAAGTTGTTTTGATACGAGGCTGGCGCCTGAGCGGATGCGCGGCATTTTGCTCGGAAATCAAGTTCGATCAGTGTGGATGGCCTTGATTTCAAGCGTTGCTTCCAGTTGCCCGCGACTCGCCCAGAATCGTTTGGAAGCATTTCATGGATGCCTGGGTGCAGGTAGACTTGCGAAATGACGAGAAAGCTCCGATTCCTGGTGTCTCTTCACACCCGCGAGAACGATTTCCAGGCGGCACAAGCCCAAACCGCGGAAGAGACCGCGCAAAAACTGGGGAGCGATGTGGAGATCGTGTTTGCCGATAACGACGCCGTGAATCAGAGCATGCAACTCCTGAAGGCGATCCAAAGCCGGGAGTCCCGACCCGATGCGATTGTGGTGGAACCGTTTGGGGGCACGGCTCTTCCGCAGGTCGCCCGGGCCGCCAGTGCGGCGGGAATCGGTTGGGCGGTCTTGAACCGGAGGCCGGATTACTTGCCGGATCTCCGCCGGGCGGCAACCGCACCGATGTTTGCTGTGAGTTCCAATCATTTCGAGATTGGACGCATTCAAGGAAGACAATTCGCAGCGTTGCTGCCCGGAGGCGGTTCGGTTTTGTACATTGAAGGACCCTCACAGAGTTCTTCGGCCCAGGAACGCGAGTCTGGGATGCTGGAGACGAAACCCTCGAACATTGACGTGAAGATGCTGAAGGCACACTGGACAGAGGAAAGTGCCCTGCGGGCGCTGCGTTCCTGGTTGAAAATGGCTACCTCACAAAGTGCGTCCATCAGCCTGGTCGGCGCGCAGGACGACTCGATGGCCATGGGGGCTCGCAAGGCTTTTCAGGAGATTAGCAACGAAGCCGAGCGGTCGCGATGGCTGAGTTTACCGTTTACCGGATGTGATGGTCAGCCGGCGACGGGCCAAGCCTGGGTACGTGAAAAATTGCTCACTGCGACAGTTCACATTCCACCGCTTACAGGACGTGCGATGGAGATTTTCGCAAAAGCGAATCAGGACGGAGCCCAACCGCCGGAACATGCCTTCACCGCGTCCTTCTCGATTCCTCCCCTCGAATCATTGGTTCCGCGAAACCCATAAACATCTTGGCTACGGAGCTCCGCTGTGGAATCGGGGAGAATGCCTGCTGAATCTTGCCCTGCGGTAGCCGCATCTCTTACAGTACGTCTATGAGCAAAATCCATATTCCTACGCCCCTGCGGCAATATGTGGGCAAGCAATCCACGGTGGAAGTGGCGGGAGCTACTGTTGGCGAAGCCATGAACGCGCTGGTGGCGCAGCATCCCGATCTGCGCAAGCACCTTTACACCGAAGACGGCAAACTGCGGGCCTTCGTGAATCTTTACGTCAACGAGGAAGACATTCGCTACATGCAGAAAGAAGCGACCACGCTGAAGGAAGGTGATAACATTTCGATTGTGCCTTCCATCGCCGGAGGCGCAATTTAACTGGGGATTTCTGAACATTGAATCTTGTCGCTACAATCCGCTGTTGTTGCTGTTGCCCTTCCTGTTGTTGACTCCGCATTCGCGCAGTCGTCGAATTCGATTCCAGCGAAGAATTCTGATTGATTCGACGAAGACCAAATCTTTCAACCACGAAGGGCACGAAGGTACACGAAGGAAAACCTGACGAGGACACTATGGCCACCATCACAGAGATTCCAGTAACCCTCACCAAAGATGAGATTCTGCGCTACTCGCGCCATCTGATCATGCCCGAGGTGGGCATGGAGGGGCAGCAGAAGCTGAAGGCGGCGCGCGTGCTCTGCATCGGCACGGGCGGGCTGGGATCGCCGCTGGCCCTGTATCTGGCGGCCGCGGGCGTGGGAACGCTAGGCCTGGTCGACTTCGATGTGGTGGACTATACGAACCTGCAACGGCAGATTATTCACTCCACCGCCGACGTGGGGCGCAAGAAGCTCGATTCCGCGGCCGACAAGCTTAAAGGCATCAATCCCTTTCTGAATCTGCAGTTGTTCGACACGCGGCTGAGCAGCGCCAACGCTCTGGAACTGTTTCGCGACTTCGACATCATTGCCGACGGCACCGATAACTTTCCCACGCGCTATCTGGTGAACGACGCTTGCGTCCTGACGGGCAAGCCCAACGTCTACGGATCGATTTTCCGTTTCGAGGGTCAGGCCAGCGTGTTTGCCACCGAAGATGGGCCGTGCTATCGCTGCTTGTATCCTGAGCCGCCCCCGCCCGGTCTGGTTCCTTCGTGCGCGGAGGGCGGCGTGCTCGGGATTCTTCCCGGCTTGGTCGGCGTGATGCAGGCCACCGAAGTCATCAAACTGATTCTGGGTATCGGCGATCCACTGATTGGGCGCCTGCTGCTGATTGACGCGCTGGGCATGAAGTTCCGCGAACTCAAACTGCGCAAGAATCCCGATTGCCCGGTGTGCGGCACCCATCCCACGGTCACGAAGCTGATAGACTACAACGAGTTTTGCGGCATTCGCGGGGAGGAAAAACCTGTGGGCAGCGGAGTTCCGGAAATTCAAGTGGAAGAATTGAAGCGGCGTCTGGATGCGAAGGATGATCTGTTCGTGCTCGACGTGCGCGAACCGCACGAATACCAGATCTGCAATATCGGCGGCTATCTGATTCCGCTGAACGATTTGCCCAAGCGCGTCAGCGAGCTCGATTCAAGCCGCGAAATTGTCGTCCACTGCAAAATGGGCGGGCGCAGCGCCAAAGCAGTCGCCTTCCTGCAGCAGTCAGGATTCGCGAAAGTGCATAACCTGGCGGGAGGAATCACGGCGTGGTCGGATCGCGTGGATCCGAAAGTGCCGAAGTACTGAGAAGCAGTTCTCAGTTTGGGCGGAGCGCTTACGCGCTCCCCTCTTTTATTCGGCCGGCTCTTTTGCCCGATGTGATACCCGTCCTTGCTTTTTTCGCCGGAGTGCGGATAATTGCCAGTCTCCTTCCCCCCGGGAGGTTTCATGTCATCTTTTATCTGCCCTCTTCGCCGTGCCGTACTCGTGTGTCTGGTCGGTGCATCTACTCTTCCCCTGCTGCTGGCCGTGGCGGTGGTTTTTGCCGGCGCTGTCGCCTCTGCACAAAACCCTGCGCCGGGGCCGAATTCCGATCCGACCTATCAGGCTCTTCGCAACCTGACTCTTGGCGGCGAGGCTGTGAGCGTCACCAATTTTGAACTGAAGCGCGATGCCGGGACATTTCGTTTGCGTTCTGGCACCGTCTGCTTTGCCGCTCCGGTGTCAGGAAGGGTGACAGGAGCGGTGTTCACCGGAGACGGGAATTTCGTTCTCGCTCCGCCGGTGTCGGAAGCGGCCATGCTGAAGCTGTTGACCAAGGAAAACGAGTTCAGTGAAAACTTCAGCCAGATGGTGTTGCGATTCACCGACTCGACCTACGACGAAATCAAGAAAGCTGGTACGGCGGGCGCCTCCGGCTGCGACGCCGGGCTGCTGAAAGACAGCCAGCACACGACCCGGCACAAGCTCAAAGAAAATTATGAGTCGCGGATACTGGAAGACCTGCTCAGCCCGGAGCCGGGAGGATTGTTCGTCGCCTTCATCCACGGCAAGCGCTACAACGGACAGGAACTCTACACGATCGATCCGCACGAAAACCGCGACCAGGTCGACTTCTCGACCTATGATGAGAATAAGTTGGGCGACTGGGCTTCGTTTCCGATGTCGGGCGAGAGAAAGAAAGGTGCGGTCGGACAGCCCATCCGTATCGAGCACCAGCAGATCGAGGCCACGATCGAGAAGAGCGCCAACCTGATCGGCAAGACCCTAACCACGTTCACCGCAAATCTGAACGGCCTGCGGGTTGCGCCCTTCGATTTGTTCCGGACGTTGAGAGTGCGCCGGGTGACCACGGCCGATGGCCAGCCCTTGTCGTTCATTCAGGAAGATAAGAATGAGGATGCACAGTTCGCGGTGATTCTGCCCAAGGCGCTGGCGGCGGGAGAGGAGTTCATCGTAAAGACCGAATACGAGGGAAAGGAAGCCGTGACCAATGAAGGTGGCGGCAATTACTTTCCAGTGGCCCGGGAGAACTGGTATCCCAATAATCCCAGCAGCGGCCTAGGGGAGTACGCGACTTATGACATGACCTTCCGCATTCCGAAAGGGATGCAGATCGCGGCGACCGGAGTACGCGTCAGCGACAACAATGACGGCGGACAGAACGTGACCGTGTGGAAGAGCGAAGCCCCGCAAACGGTGGCGGGATTCAGTGTCGGCCGATTCAAGGTCGAGCAAGCCAAGCTGGACAAGCCAGAATATCAAATCGAGTCGTACGCCAATCAGGACTCGCCAAACTGGGTGCAGGAGATGCAGCACGCAGCCAGCGGGGACGCCCTGCCGAGCATGGGATCGCATAGCACGGACGTGGCGCTGGGCACGATGAGCACCACGGGCCTCAACAAGAAAGCCCTCGCCGAAGGCGAACTCGCGGTGCAGCTTTACAGCGACTACTTTGGCCCTCCCTTGTTCAAGCACCTGCAGCTGACCCAGCAGACGGCATGCAATTTCGGGCAGTCGTGGCCGGAACTCGTCTGGGTTCCGATCTGCTATTACTTTGACACGACCGTGCGTCATCAGCTGGGGATGGATTTTGGCGACCGCGGCTACTGGAAAGTTGTGACTCCCCACGAAGTGGCGCACCAGTGGTGGGGACACACAGTTGGATTCAGTTCCTATCGTGATCAGTGGATGAGCGAGGGGTTCGCTGATATGTCCGCCTCGCTTTACCTGACGATGATCGAGAAGAATCCAAAGAAGTTCATCACCTTCTGGAATGAGGAGCGCGAGTTCCTGCTGGAGCGCGATGCGCAAGGGTTCCGGGCGATTGACGCCGGGCCGCTGACCATGGGTTACCGCACCAGCAACTCCCGCACCGGTTTCGGGACATACCGCCGTCTGATCTATGCCAAGGGCGCGTACATCCTGCATATGCTGCGCATGATGCTGCACGACAACCGTACAGGCGATCAGCGCTTCAAGGATCTGATGCAGGATTTCGTCAACACCTACCGCGGCAAAGCCGCCACTACGGAAGATTTCAAGGCCATGGTCGAGAAACACATGACTCAGGAAATGGACATGGAGGGCAACCACAAGATGGACTGGTTCTTCAACGAGTACGTGTATGGAACCCAGCTGCCCTCTTATCAGATGAACGCGACCTTCGACACCGGAGCGGACGGCGATGTGGTGATGAGCATCAAGATGACGCAATCGGGTGTGAATGACAGTTTCCGCATGCTGGTTCCGATCTACCTGGAGTTGCCCAATGGCATGTTCTTCTTGGGGAGAGCGCGGCTTACGGGTAACAACACGTTTGATCAGAAGATTCCCCTGAAAGGCCTGAAAGACAAGCCCAGGCGTGCGCTCATCAACTACTACGATGATGTACTGGCATCGCCGAACTAGGATACTGACTTAGGATAGCTTGCGAAAAAAGGGAGCACGCTCGTGCTCCCCTTGATTGTTTGTAATGTGCTTGGGTAACCCGCGTCGCTATTACTTGCTCGACCCCGCCTGCATGCCGTCGCTGGACTCACCCAGGTCGAGGGCGAATTTCTTGCCTTCGAAGCGAGCGCCGGCGAGAGTGCTGGTTCCGTCGTCGTTGTTCTTCAACAAGGCGGCGTTGTATTGTGCGGGTGCTTGCAGGTCCACGAGTTTTGCCGGCACCTTGGCGACTACGTTCTTGCCCTGCAGGATGCTGACTTCCACGTTGGGTCCGCTGCCCTCCCACTCCAATTTGTAGTCGCCGGGCTTGAGCTTGGATCCGTTGACGGTGGTCGGATTCTGCAAGGTCAAGCTGGCTTTAGTGGCTGCGAATGCGCTCGAGGCCAGCAACAGAGCCAACCCCATCATCAGACTCTTGGAAACGGTCGCGAACTTCATAGCTGCTCCTTATTTTCTTTCCCGAAGTCACGTCGGGAAACGGTTGGGGCGGCCCGGCTCGCGACCAGCGCGAGAAAACACTTGTGTTTCCCCACGAATCGCCTACAATGCTGCCGCCGGGGTTGTGCAGAAAAGCCGTGCGGAAAAGTCGCATGACTTACGCTGCCGCGATGGGGGTTTTCTCACCTGGGCCGCCAAACCGAGTATGAGAGAATCCCCAGACCCCGCAAAAAATATCGAATCAATTCTGGCCAGCGTCACCTCGGCGCCGGCCTTCCCCACTTTGAGAGATTACGCATGCGATGCTCTTGAAGTTCCCTGACTTGAGCTCCGTTGCACTTCTTTGGACGCTGGGCTCATCTTTCCGGTAGCAAGGAACTCGCGCGAATTCATCTGTTTGGAAGGGAACAAGAGGCGGGTGTTTTGTGAGGGCGATTCGTGTGTGGCGCGGGCACTCCTGCCCGCGAATACCGGCAGTGCTTAATTCTGTTTGGTCGAGTACGAAAACGAGGGTGCCGTTTCCGCAACAGCGGACATCTCGTGGCTAGATTTTCGCGGGCAGGACTGCCCGCGCCACCTGCGCCTGCCACACTCATCAGTCGGTGTCGCCGTGCTGGCGCTCGACCGACCAGATGTTCGCCGGATCTTTCTCGAACGGGTAGACGTGCACCATCCAGTTGAAGATCACTGGATAAAAAGTTCCGCCCGCCGCATCGCAGGCTTCCTGCGTGTTGATGGATCCGCGCAAGCCAAACTGGGGATGCGGGTCCAGCATTTCTTTTCTCTTGTCAGCAGGTGCCCGGCAGAAGTTCACGTGCTCGTGCCACTGGGCCACGCTAAGCGGTATGCGTTCGTCGAGTTGATCTTCGCCGAAACGTTTGGGCGCGGTATACATCACGCCGATCAGCTTGTAGTCGTCGCCGTGCCTTTCGTACAGCAGCGACGTGGGATGTTCGGGATTGAAGTGGAAGGCGGCTTCCAGGCCGTAGCCGTAGTTGGTGAAGTGGTACATCTTCTGCGGAATCTCGGGATGGAAGATCTTAAAGCCGTCGGCCAAAGCGGTGCGATAGTCCAAGTATTTTTCCGAAGCCTTGCGCGCTTCTTCAACGATCTGTTGGGCGCGCGCGCTATCGCCTGGCTTGGGCGGGCGCAGGGCCGTCATTTTCATGTGCGGGCCCATGTCCATGTGGCCTTCCATGGAGTTCATGACGTGAGTGCTGGCGTCGCTGTCGGCATCTTTGTCGCCGCCCATGGGCATGTCTTTGGTCTGCATCTGCATCTTCGACATGTCGTGACCCGACCCACCCGACATATCCATGCCCGGCATCGATTGCTGCGCTGCGGGCTGCGCGCCGCTCGCGGCTTGCCCCCAGGCCACGCTGCACAGAATGCCGCCGATAAGAATGGAATAGAAAACCGCGATTCGTTGACGCATAGGAAAATCCCCCCACAAATTCTGTTGATATTAACCCTGCCGCAAAGCGATTGTTTCTGCAAGACTCTCGCTGGTTACCTGCGATTACAGAGGTAATCGGATGGTCGTAGCGCCGGCATCTTGCCGGCTGTCGCGGGGGCGTCTCGCCTGCGCAGTGGCGGCGAGTCGCCGCCACGACAACGGCCGGAGCCTGCCCTGAGCGAAGTCGAAGGGACGGCGACGCTACAATTGCGCTGGTTGGCGGCGTTCGGCGCTTTCTGGTACACCTAACTGCTTGACCATCGAATCCATCCTCTTTCTTTTTTTCGCGGGGGCGCTGGGCGGAGCCCTGAATTCCGTGGCCGGTGGAGGCAGCTTCATCGCCTTTCCGGCACTGCTGTTCACGGGCGTTCCTCCCATTCCAGCCAACGCCACGAACACGATCGCCCTGTGGACCGGGGCCGCGGCCAGCGGCGGCGCTTATCGCACCCGGCTGGATGTTCCCCGGCGCGTGATGATTCCGCTGCTGGCCGCGAGTTTGGTGGGAGGGTTAATCGGCGCTCTGCTGCTGTTGAAGACGCCGGCGCAGACTTTCATGCGCGTGCTGCCCTGGCTGACTCTGGGAGCAACTCTGCTCTTCGCTTTCGGCAAAAAGCTGGCCGGCGGTCGCAAGTCGGTGATTGAACAGGATCATGAAGCTTCGACCGCGGCCCTCGCCGCGACAACTCTGTTTCAGTTATGCGTCGCCGTCTATGGCGGATATTTCGGTGGCGGGATGGGCATTGTCATGCTCGCCATGCTGGCCACGCTGGGCATGACCGACATTCATGCCATGAACGCGCTGAAAAGTGTGCTGGGATTTGTGATCAACGGCGTCGCGGTGGTGACTTTTATTGTCGCGGGTGCGGTTTACTGGAAACACGGAATCGTGATGATTGCCGGAGGAATTGTGGGCGGATACCTGGGCGCGCACTACGCGCAGAAGCTGCCGCAGTCATGGATCCGGGTGTTCGTCGTGCTGGTCGGCGCGAGCATGACGGTCTACTTTTTCTGGAAGTCGTATTAAGAAAAATCAGCCACGGATCTCACGGATTTTCACAGATCAAAATCTAAAGAATTTGCGTTTGATCCGTGAAAATCCGTGAAATCCGTGGCGAAGGTTTTTTACTGGACCGGCTCAGAGACGTGTTCGTGCACGATGAGCCACTTGCCGTCGATGTTCTCCCAGATTCCGGTCCAGCGGAAGTTGCCCATCTCGACCTTTCCGGCCTTGGTGGTCATTTCTTCGCGTATTGTGGCCGTGGCCCAGACCAGGTCTCCGTGGGGATGCACGGCAAGATCGTCGTTGACCGTGAACTTCGCGCTCTTGTAGCCGGCGAGGACGCTCTTCACGCCGTTTTGATATTCCTCCCAGCTGCCATATTTCAGCGGAGCGATGTCGAAGTAAGTGTGCGGGCCGGGGGCGTAATACTGCGCGACATTGGCGGGATCGAGCGTGGACCAGCCGTCCCAGACTTTCTGGATGGAAGCTTTGTCGGGAGCCGGGCCGGTGGGCTTCTGCATGGGGGACTTCTTCATTTGCGCGGCGCTGGACAGCATGAGCGCGAGCAGACAAAGCGAGACGGTAAGAAAGCGCTTTAGCATCGGGTGCCTCCAGAGATTCGGCGGAATTCTCGCACAATCTCGACAAAAGAACAAAAGCTAGGAGACTGCCGCGAAGAGAGAATACGCGTCGAGGAAGAGGTGTGCCAATACCACGGGTGCGATGCGGCGGGAATCCCAGAAATAGATGGAGAACATCGTAAATGTTGTGATGAGCACGATCCCGTTGGCCGGCCCTTGGTAAAGATGGTAACTCATCTGAACTGCCGTGCTGAGGAAGATCGCGAGTACGCCTCTGCCGCCCAGATGAACGACCTCCGACATGAGGTATCCGCGGACGATCAGCTCCTCGAAGAAGGGATTCAGACAAACGAAAGCGATGGAGAGAACGGAGACGCCGCCGAGCAATCCTTGCATGGACTTTGTCGGCAAGTAGTGTCCGGAAAACGCACGAAAGGAACTCTGAACCGCGATCGATACGAAGTAGCTGGCAATCGTGGAACCGAAAACCAGACCAAGAGCCCGAGGGACGTCCATCCATGCCAGGTTCCAGCCGATGTCCTTCCAGCCTCTGCCTTGCCCGGAGAGCACATACCAGAGCACCGCCAGAGAACCCGCTTCAGCGATCAGCGCTCCTGCGAGCCGCACCTGATGTTGATGCAAATCTACCTGTGGTATCCCGCTTATCACGTAATAAGCCGAGGACACGATGAAGTGCGCGAAGCTGACAAACAGCACGATCCCCAGGGCCAGCCAACGGCGACGCGCACTGTCGGCGCCATCGGCCGGCCCTAGCGGTATGGGTACAGCGGGCTTCGTGATTGGGTCTTGCGGAGTTGGCGGAGTGGCGGACACTTCCAGGAGATGCTACAACACTTCCGTCTCTTGCCATCGCCGGTGTTTCGAGCGATTCAGTTTGACCGATTTCCACAGCGCACGTTAGAATAGTTGAGTTTGCCTGTACTGGCCGACCCGTTCTGGGGACGCCTGCCCTGGCTGGTTAAGCGCCGTGGCGGAAAACACAGCAAGCACAGGAAAATCAGCAGGCCCCTTGGTTGCGCCCGTGTGCGCTCTGGGTTTCGTTTGACGCTGAATTTCAACGACATTTGACGGAGGCAGGCTTATGTACGCGGTTATCCGCGCCGGTGGCAAGCAGTACCGGGTGGCGCCCGGAGACGTAATTCGAGTGGAAAAAGTGGGCACCGGTACTGACGGTCACGGCCAGGTGGAGTTCCCTGTGCTGGCGGTTTCCGGCGAAGCGGGCCAGGTTCAAACGAGCCAGGCCGGCCAGCAGTCGGACGCGCGCGTAGTCGGCCAGGTTGTCGAAGAAGGCCGCGGCGCGAAGATACTGGTGTTCCATTACAAGCGCAAGAAACAATACAAGAAACTGCGCGGGCACCGGCAGGCCTACACGGCGGTGCGCATTTCTGAAATCGCGTTTGGCGGGCAGAGCTTCAAGGCTCCGGAGTTGCCCAAGAAGGAAGCGAAGCCGAAGAAGGTGAAGCCGGCCGAGACAGAGGCAGACGTACCGGCGGTGGAAGCGGCGGCGACCAAGAAAAAGGCTGCGCCGAAGAAGGCGGCGGCAAAGAAGTCACCTGCGAAAAAGAAGTAACCACGTGGGGACGGAGGCATTCGTCCGCCCAGGTTTTTTAAACTGAGAACTGAGAACCGAGAACTGTCATATGGCACATAAAAAAGGGCAAGGCACTTCACGAAACGGCCGCGATTCGAACGCGCAGCGGCTTGGCTTCAAAGCATTCGGCGGGCAGATCGTGCCCGGCGGCACCATCATTGTGCGGCAGCGCGGCACCCGCGTGAAGCCGGGGCTGAACGTCGGACGCGGCAAAGACGACACTCTCTTCGCCAAGATCACGGGACGCATCAAGTTCCTGAACAAAGGATCGATGGGCAAGTTCGTGATGGTCGAGCCCGTGGAAGTGAACTAGCTTCTTCGCGGTTAGGGCCGTGCGGGCAGGAGTGCCCGCGCCACACAGCCTCGCCTTCGGGACGAGGCTTTTTTGTTCGTTGTGTCTACAGCGTGTTTCATGAATCGTCTTGGGAAGGGCACGGCTTCCAGCCGTGCCGCTAAAGACCAAGAGACACGCGGGCTTTAGCCCCTGAGGGGGCGACTTCCAGATCCTGAAGGATTCTTGAAGCGCGTTCTGACACCATGTTTATCGATGAGGCAAAAATTCGGGTTAAGGCCGGCGACGGCGGCAATGGCTGCATGGCCTTCCGGCGGGAGAAGTTCGTCCCGCGCGGCGGACCCTCCGGCGGCGACGGCGGCAAGGGCGGCGACATCGTCATGGAATCCAGCGAGCGCCACAACACGCTGGTGCATTTCCGTTTCAATCCCGAGCACACCGCGCAGCGCGGACGCCACGGCGAAGGCTCGAACAAAACCGGTCACGACGGCACCGGCATAACTCTGAAAGTTCCGGTCGGAACGATTGTGTTCGACGACGAGACCGGGGACAAGCTTTTCGAGTTCACGCAACCCGATCAGAGCTTCGTGATAGCCCGCGGCGGGCGCGGTGGACGCGGCAACGCGCGCTTTGCCACGTCGGTTCATCAAGCCCCGCGCGAGCATGAGGAGGGACGTCCCGGCGAGGAGCATGTTTACCGGCTCGAACTGAAGCTGCTCGCCGATGTGGGCCTCGTGGGATATCCGAATGTCGGTAAGTCGACGCTGATCTCGCGCATCTCGGCGGCGCGGCCGAAGATTGCGGATTATCCTTTCACTACGCTCCAGCCGAACCTGGGCGTGGTTGCCGTGGGCGACGCGAAAAGCGAAATTAGTTTCGTGGTTGCAGATATTCCTGGATTGATCGAGGGCGCGCATGCCGGCGCCGGGCTCGGAATGCAGTTCCTGCGGCACATCGAGCGCACGCGGCTGCTGGTGCATCTGGTCGACGTTTCCGACTCCAGTGGCCGGCCCGATGTCGCGAAAGACGTCGCAGTGATTCTGGGCGAACTGAGCAGCTTTGGCGCTCATCTCGACGAGAAGCCGATGATCATGGCCGCGTCGAAAATCGATGCCGTGAACAAAGACAAGCTGGCCGCGCTCAAGCGCTATTGCAAGAGACACAAGCTGAAGCTGTACGAGATCTCCGCGGTCACGGGCAAGGGGATTGAGGAACTGAAGTACGCGATGGCCGAGGCGGTGCAAGCGCTGCGCGAGAAGGATTTGCAGCAAGCGGCCGAGAGAACGTCTTAAAAAGCCTTCAGACACTTGTGCAGCCCTGCACGGAACAGCAGGTCCCTCCACTCCGCTTCTCATTCCTTTCAGGAATAAGAAGCTCCGGGGTGACAATCCTTTAAGGCGTCAACGCGGCGCTCAAGCGCCGCTCTTCCACCGAGCCCTTACGCCCGTGGCAGTGGGCCGTGCTGGAAGTGGTATTGCAGGATGCGCGCGGCCAGCGCTGGAGTCAGGGTTGATCCGTTGTGCTCGACCGTGCGGACGACTTCTCCGCGGCACACAACCTCCGTGGCCGAGAGTCCGGCAATTTCCTGCGGGAGCACGAGATTGATTTCCAGCTGGGCGCTGGGCTGCAGGAGTTCGTCGGCCTGGAACAGCATTCCGGAGCGGCTGATATTTTCGGTGGTGCCGACGTGCCAATCTTTCTCGCCGAGGCGGCGATAGCGCAGAGGCAAATGGAGCTGGAATCGTTGCGCGCGCGTGGGCGGAACTTCCCGGCCTCGCGTGCTGCGGAGTGGTTCGGCGGACTGGGCGGACATGGCGACCTCCGGGGGGGTTGCGTCGAGCACTTCGCGCACTCGGCTTTTCAGGTCGCGAAGGTTGAAGGGCTTCTGAAGCAGGCGTACTCCGGCGTCCAGCATGCCGTTGTGTCCAATCACGTTTTCGGTGTAGCCCGACATGTAGAGGATTTTCACGTTGGGGCGAATCTCGGAGATGCGCTGGGCCAATTCGCGGCCGTTCATGCCGGGCATGATCACGTCAGTCAGCAGCAGGTGGATCGTCTTTTCGTGGGCCACTGCGATCTGCATGGCGACCGCGCCGTCAGCGGCTTCAATCACTTTGTAGCCTTGCTTTTCGAGGTACTGGCGGGCGAGGTAGCGCAGGTTGGCCTCATCCTCGACCAGCAGAATGGTTTCGGTGCCGGGTTCGACTTTGCGGAACTCGACTGGGCCGGCGAGCTGCGCGACGGCGGCTTCGCCGGTAGAAGCGACGCGCGGCAGGTAGATCTTAAACGTCGTTCCGCGGCCCATCTCGCTGTAGACCCAGATGTATCCGCCGCTCTGCTTGATGATGCCGTAGACCGTGGAGAGGCCTAGGCCGGTTCCTTTGGTGCCTTTGGTGGTGAAGAACGGCTCGAAGATGTGCGACTGGGTCTCGGCATCCATGCCGGCGCCGGTATCGCTGACGGCGACCATGACGTAGTCGCCGGGGCGCAAAGGGGCGTGAAAGCGGGCGTAATCTTCATCGAGCGTGACGTTGGAAGTCTCGATGGTCAGCTTGCCACCCGAGGGCATAGCGTCGCGGGCGTTGACGGCAAGGTTCATGATGACCTGCTCGATCTGCCCGGCGTCGGCGCGGACGCTCCAGAGATTGGGGCTGGGAGCGATCACTAGATCGATATCCTCGCCGATCATGCGGGTCAGCATTTTGACGTTCTCGGTGGCGACGTCGTTCAGATTCACGACCCTGGGAGCAAGCATCTGCTTACGACTGAAGGCCAGCAGTTGGCGGGTGAGCGACGAGGCGCGCTCAGCGGCGCTGGCAATCTCCTGGGCTGGGCCGCGCAGTTGAGGCTCGTCGCCCAGACGTTCGAGCAGAAATTCCGAGTAGCCGGAAATGACCATCAGGAGGTTGTTGAAGTCGTGCGCGATGCCTCCGGCAAGACGGCCCACGGCTTCCATTTTCTGGGACTGGCGCAGTTGTTGCTCGAGCGCGCGGCGCTCAGTGACGTCTTCGGCGAACAGCTCAAAGACCATGCCCTCCGGCCCGTTGGCCACCGAGCGGCCGGAAATGCGGACCACGGTGGTTACGCCGTTTTTGCGTTTCCATTCCGCAGTCAGGCCTTTGAATGGAAGTGCCGAGCGCAGAAAGTCGGCGAGATCGAACCACTTGTCGTTTTCCGCGTAGAGGCCAAAAACGTGCTCCCCAATCAGCTCATCCGGGGAACCGTGGCCGAGTAGTTCGACGAACGCGGGGTTGACGTCGAGAATTTTTCCGGTGGAATCACAGCGGCAAATGCCGTAAGGAGCGTTGGTCACCAGCGAGCGAAAGTTCAGCTCCGAGCGGCGCAGGTTTTCCTGGGCGGCGCGCAGGGCTGCGTTCAGCCAGCAGATCAGCATGGCGACGAAAAAGAACAGCGAGAGGCGGATGATGGCGATGCGCAATTCGGCCGGGCTGTGTTCTCCGGCAAGCGAGAAATAGGAGCCGACGGTGAGGGCGAACGCGGTGGCCACGACTCCCGGCTTCCACCCCCCGTACCAGGCGCTCACCATCACGGCCACGCCGAACAGCGCGAGGCGGCTCTCCGAGACATTGGAAAGCAGAATTGTGGGGATCAGGGCCAGAGCCGTGCTGAGCACGGCGACTCCGTAGCGCAGAATGGGCGCGCGCGCCGCCGGAATGCGGAGTAGGGGGAGGGTTACTCGCATGTAACCTATCCTAGTTCCAGAAGGGGAAACGGGATAGTTACAGGAGTACATTCTCGGTTTGCGATCACTGCATTTCGGAGTGTCCTGTGGCGCGGGGGAGGACGGCCATTGGGACAGTGGCGGACGGATGCACGTCCGATGGATTTCAGGCTTGCGGATCGGTCAGCTTTCTGTCGTCGCTCCCGCTCGACGCCACCGCTCCAGAAAATCAGGTGGAGTATCCGGGGGAGCCAGTGAAAGATGCGCGCAGTAGATCGGCTCCATCACCAGAAAGAATAGCCGCCCCGTAACCTGCGTAATCCCGTGTCTATAAGCTTCGTACTCTTTGATTGAACATCTTGATCGGACCAATTCAAGAGAATCGTTGAGCAGTTTATTCGCCTGACTGGCTAGTTCGACGGCTTGCATCGCGGTTTCGACATCTCGAATCATCGCATCTCCTAGTAGGTCGCGCCAGGTCTAGGTATTGTATAGTCGCACCTACGGCCCATGAATATTGGACTTTTTGGCGGGACTTTCGATCCGGTGCATCGCGGACATGTGGCGCTGGCGCGGGCAGCTCTGGAGCAGTGCAAGCTGCATCGCATTCACTTTGTGCCGGCGAACATTCCGCCCCACAAACAGCGGCAGCCACTGACGGCTTTCGTGCATCGCTTTGCCATGCTGGCTCTGGCCACGGCGCAGGAGAAGGCGTTCGTGCCTTCGCTGCTTGAGGCCCCGGAGGAGCCTGCGCCGCTGGTTCGAAAGGGACGCTCGGCGAATGACGGCCAGGAGAAACCGAATTACACCATCGACACGGTCCGCCTGCTGAAGCAGTCGTGCAAGGCCAGCGACAAACTGTTCTTACTCATTGGCATGGATGCGTTTGCGGAGATCGCCAAATGGCACCAGGCGGAGGCGCTGTTCCGTGAATGCGAGTTCGTGGTGGCCAGCCGCCCGGGATATTCGCTGGCCGACGTCGCGAACGCGCTGCCCGAGAGCTTGCGTCCGCGGCCGGAAGTGACGCGTCCGTTTCACAAGCAGCCCGCCGCGGGAGATTTGGTGCTGCCGGGAGCAACCATCCACCTGCTGGCGGATTTGCATCAGCCGGCCTCGGCGACGGCGATCCGCCAAGCCGCGGCGGCGGGCAAACCGCTGGGCCGCTTCGTGGATGCGCCGGTGGCGGAGTACATTAAAAAGATGGGCTTGTATAAGTAGTGATTGGCGGCCGGAACTTCGTGAAAGTTTCGTTACCCGGTATGATGGGTGGGCACTTGTTAGGGAATGAATCAGGGCTGGCGTCCTTAACCGCCGATGATGCAGGAGAGCAATGGCGCAAAATCACTACACCACGAAAACCAAACGACGGCAAAAAAGCGGGAAACGCAAAGACTCGGTTGCAGCCACCATGGCCAAGCTGCGCGAACTCGCAGCAGCGGAAGCGAAGCGGTCGGCCAAGTAATTCAAGGTGGATGCGCGCGAGATCCCTTCGACAACGCTCAGGGCAGGCTCCTCGCGCCGCCTGAAAAACGGCTTCGCTCAGAATGACGCCCACGATAAAAATTCGTCAGTCAGGGCCGGTCACAGGGGTCGGTTACAATGAGAGTCGCTTTCCAGCCTGAGAAGGAACAACCAACCACGGAATGAAGAAGAACGAACTCAAACAACAGATATCCGCCGCCATCCAAGCCTGCCTCGAGAAAAAGGCCGAAGAACTCAGCATCCTGGAAATGGAAAAAGGGTCGGGAGCATTCACCGACTACTTTGTGCTGTGCAGCGGCACCAACCCGCGGCAAGTGCAGGCCATTGCCGACGAAGTGGAACTGCGGCTGAAGGTGGCGGATTTGCGCCCGGCGCACGTCGAGGGTTACAAACAGGCGGAGTGGGTGCTGTTGGACTATGTGGACTTCGTGGTCCATGTGTTCTCGGAGAAAGCGCGGAAATTTTACGATCTGGAGCGACTGTGGAAGACGGCCAAGCGCCTGGAAGTGGCCGATTTGAACGGCGCTCCCAAGAAGCGCAAGGCTCCAAGCAGACCGGCTAAGACCAAGCCGGCTGCAACCAAAGCGGCCGCGCCGAAAAAGAAGAAGAAAAAGAAAGCCTGACCTCAGAGGTTAGACCTCAAGGGTTATAAAGCGCGCATCGCAGGTGAGGCTTGAATCGCCGCGCTGCAAGAGTGTGCGTGAGAACTGCTCTTTCGCCCCGTCGGGGCTTGTTTCTCTCCCACTTTGCACCCAGGGCTTACGCCGTGGGCTTTATTCTTGCGCCGATTCGCGGCTGGAAGCGCTGCGCCACTCAGAGGCAACGTCTGGTGTGAAGATCAAGATTGCATGGATCGGCAAGACGAAAGAAGCGGCGATTCAGGCCTTGACCGACGAGTATCTCAAGCGCATTTCGCGCTACGTGCCGGTCGAGGGCGTCTCGCTGCGCGACGAGGCCGATCTGCTGGCAAAGTTCGGCGGAAATGCGAAGGGCGCTGCGAAGTGGACGCTGGTGCTGATGGACTCGCAGGGAAAGGAACTCTCCTCCGAGCAGTTCGCGAAGTTTCTGGGAGATTATCAGGATCGGAATCCATTGCCGCTGGTATTTGCCATTGGCGGGGCCGACGGGTTCGGCGACGGGGCGAAGTCCGCCGCGCAGAACGTAATCTCACTCGGTAAGATGACTCTGGCGCACGAACTAGCGCGGGTGGTTCTGCTGGAGCAGGTTTATCGGGCGTTTGCCATTTTGAAGGGGCACCCGTATCACTCGGGGCATTGAGCCGATGGATTGTGCTCTGACGAGCTTTACCCATTGACTGGGGTTCTGAGTGAAATCGCGGTTACGTCAACTATCCAGCCAGGTTCCCTTTGCCTGCAAGAACGCTGAATCAATCCGTTCCATGGTAGAAAGCACGGAATGTGTGTGAAGCCGCGCTTTTGACCAGACAGTGAACGCCAGTAACGGCGTAAAATGGCGGTCGCTCGTAGTGGAGGGAACACCATGCCGTCTCGCCTGCTTAACTCCATTCTCTTCGCCGGCATTTTTGCCATCGGCGTCAGTTCCGCCCAGGAGGGAACCGCTGAGGTGCCGGTCCCTGGAAACGTGTATGCGCAAATCATGGCTTGCGGGGCTGACGGTCAAGCCTATTTCCCTTTGGGTGGTGAGCATTCCACCCTGCGTGTATCGCTAGACGGATCGACCCTGACGTTCAGGCTTCCGGGCAAAGTGTACCCCAATGCGGTTGCGCCTTACGCCGATGGCGTGAACGTTTTGGGCAGGTCGCCCGGGTCGCCCGAACCTAGGTTTGTCATCTACCACTTCGATAACCTGGGGAATCTGCTGACGCAGCATCCGGTGCCGATCGATCTAACCGAGACGATGATGGCCACCACCTCTTCCGGCACCACAATTCTGGTGGGTCATCATCCCGCAATGTCCCCTCAGGACGACGACTGGAAATACAGAGGGCTGGTGCTGGACGCCGAAGACCGGGTCGTCAGTCGCTTCGAACTTCCATCGCCTCCCCCAGGGCAAACGTGGACCTTCAATCGCAAAGGTCTGATCACGGCAGGAGACGGAGCGGCCTACGTGTTACTGCACTCGGATGAGCCGCCAACCACCATGATCGCGACCATTTCGGAAAGCGGTAAACTTAGTGTCAAGCCCCTTCCCGAGCCGATGTTGGGAGAAACGCGATACATCATGTGGCTGGTCGGTCCCGGTGTCGCAGTCGAGATGTACCATCTAGATGACGATCGCACTCTAATCGGCGGACTCCCCGTTTTCCGTTTCGATGAGTACGATTTGAAAACCGGCAAAAAAATCGCAAGCAAGGCCGCTCCGATGGGCTCCGCCATGCCTTTCGCGGCCGCATGTTACTACGGGAACTCTGTCACCGGGTTAGGCGCCCGTATGCAGGTTATGCCGGATGAGCCCTACCTCCGGCTTCGCATCGCCAAGCTTCAATAACCGTGCGAGAAGGCTGTTTTGGTAGATGGCGTAACATCGCCATGGCACTCGTTGAGTGGGCTGATGTCACTTCTTCGGTGCTTTTCCCACCGGGCTGACCAGCACCTTCAAAATCTCCGCGGCGAGTTCGGTGGCGCCGATGTTTTCCATGTTGGTGAGGACGACGACCCCGCTACGCTGTGCGGGTGCGATAAAGAAGGCTGTGCTGGTGCCTTGCTGGCCGCCGCTGTGGCCGACGGTTGCGACGCCGATTTCGTCGCTCGCGCCCCAGCCCAGACCATAAGTATCTTTCGAGCCGTCGGAGGGTTTGAGTGGCGTCCACATCAGGTCGCGGGTGGCGCGCTTGATCAGCCTGTCATTGAGGATGGCCACTTCGAACCGGGCCATGTCTTCGGCCGACGACAGCCAGCCGCCGCCGGGAATCTTGTAGCTGGAGTCGAGGAAGTCGGCATTCTGCACCGTGCCCGATTTCGTTGCCCGGTAGAAGCGAGTGCGGTAGGGGATGATGGCAAAGCGGTCGTCATTCTGCGTGTGCTCCATGCCGGCGGGAACCAGAACATTCTGGCGCATGAAGTCGAGGTACTTGGCCCCGGAAGCACCTTCCATGACGCATCCGACCAGCGTGTAGCCTTGAGTCGAATAGTGGAAGTGGGTTCCGGGGTCGGCGACCAGGGGATCGTTCTTGAAGAAGTCGATCCCGGCCTGGATCGGGTTGTCGAAATGCTTGGTGTTGCCGACCTCGGCTTCATCGGGCGAATCGGTTTTGTAGTGCCGAATGCCGCCCAGGTGTCCCATAACTTCACGCGTGGTGATGGGGGCCTGTTTCACGGGAAAGGCGGGGCAGTATTTCTGGACGGGCGCGTCGAGATCGAGTTGTCCGCGCTCGACAAGTTGCATGGCGCCGACGACTGTCAGAGACTTGGAAATCGATGCCAGGCGGTAGAGCGTGTGCTCACTGGCGGGCACGTTGTTCTCGAGGTCGGCAAAGCCGAAACCCTCGGCCCAGTCGTATTCTCCGTTCTCAACCACCGCGACTGAGACTCCGGGAACGTGCGTCGAGGCCATGAACTTGGAGACCGCGGCTTCGACCTGGGTGCGCTTTTCTGGGGAGAGTTCATGTTGTTGGGCGTGGCAGGAAAATGCGCAGAGAGTTATGAACAGAATGACGGGGAAGATGGATCGTCGAGCTTGCGGGAGAGAGATCATGCACGCGCCTTCCGAAGGAGATGACGCCACATTGTAGGGCTTTGTCGGTCCCTCAGGGATGCTCTTTTTAGGAGAAGCGCGATCACCGGGGCTAAAAGCCCAACTCTATTTGCAGCGCTTGACGCGGCCCTGAAGGGCTGCTCTTCCACGTTATTGGGTGACAGTCGCCTGATAGCTCACGGCCTGCCAGTGGCCGGTGCGGCGGACCCAGACGCGGGTGTAGCGATAGGGGCCGCTGAAGTCTTCTCCGAGCTGGTGGCCCTTGACGTCGGCGCGAGCGGTGACGACTGCCGTGTCCCCGTAGACCCGCACTACCATATCACTCACGTCGATGGTGTCATAGCGCAGCTGGCCATTCTTGCGGGCCGACAGCGTGTCCTGCTTGGTGGTGACCTGACCCAGGGGGGAAATGGCGACATAATCGTCGGCGAGGGTACGCTGGGAGAAGTCGGCGTCGCGGTGGATGCTAGCTTCGCGGGACTGGCGCTCCATATCCACGATTTCTCGAATCGTCGCCTGGTCGGCGGGATCGAGCGAGGTCCGCGGATGCACAGCTATGTGTTGGCCCGCAAAGGCCGGCAGCGCGACAAGGAGAGACAACCATAACACCACACTCTTGTTGATCACGATGAGACCTCCGCGGTTTGCGAGGGGACAGAGATCCGCCTGACCGAGCTACGCAACCTTGGATGCGGCAGTTCCGTGGAAAAGTTAGCCGCTGCCCACATTTGTACCAACACCCATGTACCAACACCCACATCAACCGTCTTGAGTATCGCAAGTCGGCCCTGCAATTCTTCTCTGCACATACATCTGTGACCATACAGACGGCACAACCGACTCTTTATTTCAGCTTATTTCCCTGGGAGAACAGCGAGCCAGACCGCCAGCGCCCCATGCCGCTGTGAGAAGACCACTGCAACTGCCCTTCCACGCAGAGTGGCGGCCAAATCCCTGAAACACCGCGATAACAGTTTTCGAGACTCGATTCTGTTGTCCACTCCGGGACCGGACTGTCCAGTATCGGACAGGACTGGAGTTGACGCGCGACGCCCGGACTCGCTTCATCGCCGGAATCGGCGTCGCGGCGTACTGGGGAGGGGCGTATCTAGTAGAATCAAACCTTCGACTGACGCATGGCCGATATCCGTCGTGGTCTGATCATCGTGAACACCGGGCCGGGCAAAGGTAAGACCACGGCTGCCATGGGAACTGGCCTGCGAGCCGTGGGCCAGGGAATGCGAGTGCTCATGCTGCAGTTTCTGAAGGGTTCGTGGCACTACGGCGAGCTCGATGCGGTCGCGGCCTTCGGCGGAAAGTTCGTCATGAAGCAGATGGGACGCGGCTTCGTGAAAGTCGGAGCCGAGAAGCCAGACCCGGAAGACATTCGCATGGTGGAGGAAGCCTGGACCGAGGCCGATCGCGCGATTCAGTCGGGGGAGTGGGACCTGATCATTCTCGACGAGATTAACTATGCCATCAGTTACGGCATGCTCGATCCGGCGAAGGTGGTTGAGAGCTTGAAGAAGAAGCCGGAAATGGTGCATGTTATCTTGACGGGCCGGAACGCGCACCCCACAATTGTCGAAGCCGCCGATACGGTGACGGAGATGCGCCAGGTGAAGCACGCATATGAAAAAGGCGTGATGGCGCAGAGAGGAATCGAATACTGAACGATTGATGATTGATGATTTTTGATTGCTGATTGGAAAAGCCCGAGGGCAGAGGTTTTCAATCAGAAATCAACAATCAAAAATCAGCAATTTCTTTTATGGCTTGGTTTAAACGCGAATCTGGCGAGCTGGATACTTCGGGGGAGAAGCGCGTCAAGACCGAAGGCTTGTGGGTGAAGTGTGAGGGCTGCCGGCAGATTATCTGGAAGAAGGATCTGGAAGAGAATTTGAATGTCTGTCCGAAGTGCGACAAGCATTTCCGGATCGACGCCCGCACCCGCCTGGCTCAGTTGCTTGACGACAATCAGTATGAGACGTTCGACGGCGACATTGCCTCGACCGACCCGCTGAAGTTTGTCGATTTGAAGCCTTATTCTTCGCGGCTGAAGCAGGCGCAGGCGGATACTGGCCTGAAAGACGCAATCATCAACGCGCACGGCAAGCTGCAGGGACGGCCCGTGGTGGCGAGCGTGATGGAGTATGCATTCATCGGCGGCAGCATGGGTGCGGTGGTGGGCGAGGCCATTACCCGCGCGGTTGAGCGCGCGGCCGATACTCACACGCCGCTGATTATTGTTTCGGCGTCAGGGGGCGCGCGCATGATGGAGGGCGTGATCAGCCTGATGCAGCTGGCCAAGATATCGGCGGCGCTGGCGCGGCTGGACAAGGCCAAAGTCCCGTACATTTCGCTGCTTACCGATCCGACGACCGGGGGCGTGACCGCGTCGTTTGCCATGCTGGGCGATTTGAATATCGCAGAACCGGGCGCGCTGATCGGCTTTGCCGGGCCACGAGTGATCGAGCAAACCATCCGGCAGAAACTGCCGCCGGGCTTTCAGCGCAGCGAATTCCTGCTGCAACACGGCATGCTGGATGCCGTAGTTCCCCGCAAACAGCTGAAGCCTTATATCGCGCGGGCGTTGGAGTTTATGACGGCGTAGAGCAGTGGGCCCTGGCTCTGCCAAAAACTTTGGTGCGATGCGACGCTAGGTTGCTGATCCGGGGCGATTTAGGTTCATTGCTGAAATCCTGTTGAGGCACGATTTTTGGTTGCTAACTCAGGCGTTGTGAGTGATAATGAGTCAACGCACCCGCCAAGCCTCTTCCCTGTGAAAGCAGGAGAAAGCTGAAATAGGCGGGTATTTTTATGCACTATACGAAGCCTGCTCTGACGTTTGAGCAGCAATTGGCTCTTCTCGAATCGAGGGGCTTAGCGATCCCAAATCGTGAACGGGCGCTTTCACTGGTTGCGGAGAAAGGGCTATTTTCGTCTGAGCGCCTATTTTCTGCCTTTCAAGGTTTGGGATGGAACGTCGAACTGCCATATAGATCGGTTTGTCGTCGGATCCAGTTTCGACGATGTAATCGGACTATATAAGTTTGATGCCGATTTGCGGTTGCTTGTAATAGAAGCGATCGATCGAGTCGAGGTCGCTTTTCGGACGTCAATCACTTATAACTGCGCTCACGCAATGGGTCCCTTCGGCTATACGAGCCCTGGAAACTTCACTCCGTATGTTCCCGCGACGGCTACGACTCGTTCAAGCGGGTTTGATCATGCATATTTTCTCAGACGAATCGAGTCTGAAATTACGCAATCCAAAGAGCAATTCGTTCGACACTACCGAGCGAAGTACGCAATGGAGGCGCATCTCCCAATTTGGATGGTTACGGAGTTGATGTCCCTCGGAATGATTTCAAAGATGACGGAAGGGCTGACAAAGAATTTGCGGAAGCGGATAGCGAAGGACTTTGGAATCAGCCAGAGTCAGCTCATAAGCTGGCTCGAGACATTGACCTACATTCGCAATATTTGCGCCCATCATGCCAGGCTGTGGAACCGCGAATTGTCCTTAAAGCCTGAGTTGCTAACCGAGTGGAAGGCAGAGCGAATATCTAATAATCGCATTTACTGCGTATTACTCATTTTGGAGCACATCATGAAGTACGCTGCTCCGAGATCACGGTGGAAGGATAGGCTGATGTTGCACATCGTAGCGAATTCCACTGTTAGTCTGGACGCGATGGAGTTTCCTCCGCGGTGGAAGGAACTACCACCCTGGAATGTGAGCAACCTCGTTTAATTGAGGGCAAGCTGCAAGTCCGATTTATGTCCTACGAAACTGCAGTGGCGAGCATGTTCGCGCTGGGGCACGAACTGGCGCAGACGCCGTCGAACAAGTTCGACTTGGCGCACATGTGCGTGCTGCTGGCGGCGATGCATCATCCCGAGCGGGCGTTTCCCAACGTGCTGATTGCGGGGACAAACGGGAAAGGCTCGACGGCAGCGACTCTGGCTTCGATCTTGCGGGCTTCCGGGTTGAAGACCGGGCTCTACACTTCGCCGCATCTGGTGCGAATCAACGAACGCATCCGGGTGAACGGCGAAGCAATCGGCGACGATGATTTTGCCCGGCTGCACGGCGCGGTGGACCGCGTAGCCGACAAGCTCGTGGAGCAGAGAGAGTTGCCCTGGCATCCCAGCTTTTTCGAGATGATGACGGCGATTGCGTTCGTCTACTTCGCGCGCGAGCGGGTAGAGATGGCCGTGCTCGAGGTCGGCATGGGCGGGCGGCTGGATGCGACCAATGTTGTGGAGCCGCGGGTCAGCGTCATCGCCGACATTTCGCTCGACCATCAGAAGTTTCTGGGCAACACCGTAGGGGAGATCGCGCGCGAAAAGGTGGGAATCATTCGGCCCGGCGGAGTGGTGGTGACCCTGCCGCAGCAGCCCGAGGCGAACGAGGTGATCGGCAATACGATTCTTGGTTTGGGTGCTCGGGCGGTGAGCGCGGCGCAGTATGTGCCGCCGGTGTCGCCGGGCAGTAGCGAATACCGAGTACCGAGTACCGGGGAAACTAGACCCTTAACCACAGAGGGTGCAGGGGACACGGAGGAGCGCGCGGAGAGCAATCCTGCATTCTTGTATCGGTATCCCCTGCAGGTGATGGGGAAGCAGATTCTGGTGGAGTCGCCGCTGGGTGGGCGGCACCAGCTACGGAACGTGGCGCTGGCCATCGCGGCGGCTGAGGAGTTGTCGAAGCTCAGTAAGCCCGAAGTGGAGCCCCGGACGCCCCCGTCCGGGGGGCTTGCCCAGATTACAGCTGAGTCGATCGAGCAAGGGATTCGGGAAACACGCTGGCCTGGCCGATTTCAAGTAGTTCCTTCGCAGGCTGGTTGGCCGGAGATTGTGCTCGACGTGGCGCACAATCCGGCAGGAGCGTGGGCCCTGCGGTCCGCCCTTTCGGAGCGCTATGACAACCGTCCGCTGATTTTCGTTTTCGGGGCGATGCGCGACAAGGCAATCTCAGAGATGACAGAAATCCTGTTTCCGCTGGCCGAGCGGGTAATAGCCACGCGGGCAGAGAACCCACGGTCGGCATTGCCGGAAGAGATTCGGCAGGCCGGAAGCCGCACGGCGGCTGAGATTGAGGCGGTGGCCGAGGTAGGGGCGGCTCTGGAGCGAGCTCGCGATAGCGCGTCGCCTGAGGCGGTCATGGTGGTGACGGGTTCGATTTATCTGGTCGGGGAAGCGATGCGCCGGCTCGGAGTGCGAGTTTGAGCCGCGACCAGGCCCACGGTTTTACCCTAGAATGGAAGTGTGCAGGAAGTGAAGTCATCTCTTGAGCAAGCGGACACTGGGGTCGTGGAGAGCGGAGCGCCGGTCCCCGTCCCTGTCGCGGCTCCTTTGTCTTCGACACGGCGAAATCTCCGCGCCGTCTCAGGGCTGAAGCACGGCTGGCTGAGCCGGCTGCGCTCGTACTTCATCCTCGATCCGCTGATCTGGCTTTACACACTGGTGATGGGGCTGCTGGCGGTGCCCGGCGGGTTGTTCGATCGCGATGGCCGGCGGCTGCACTGGTTTTCCTACGCGTGGTCGTGGCTGATCATGAAGACGATCCAGTCGCCGGTGAAGGTGACCGGGCTCGACCGGATCGACACTTCGAAGCCGCACGTCTATGCGGTCAATCATGCATCGGCGCTCGATATTCCTGTGCTCTATACCTATCTGCCGTTTCAGTTCCGCATCGCGTTCAAGAAGGAGTTGCTGGCGTATCCCATCGTGGGCTGGCAGCTGAAGCGCTCGGGGCAGGTCTGCATCGATCAGCAGAATCCGGGGCGCTCGATCAGCAGCATTCGCGCAGCGCTGAAGGGATTGAAGGCAGGGCTGCCGCTGGTGATTTATCCGGAGGGCGGGCGCACGCCAGATGGAGACATTAAACCGTTCCTGCCGGGAGCGTTCTTTCTGGCGATCAAGGCGCAGGTGGATATTGTGCCCGTGGCGCTGGTGGGGACCTATGAGTTGCTGCCGATGAACACCTACCACATCAAATGCCGTCCGCTGGAGATGCGGGTGGGCGAGCCAATCTCCACGGCGGGGCTGACGGGGAAGGACTTGGAAACGCTGTCGGCGCGAGTGCAGAAGGCCGTCGAGGATCTGTACTATCGCGGGTGACTTCTGAGCTTGAGTGACCTGCGCAATCAGGAACCTCCCTCACATCGAAAAATCGACCTGCACTTGCGTTTCCACCTCCACCGGTTGACCCAAGAGTGAATACGGCTTGTAGCGCCACTGCTTGACTGCGTCCATGGCGGCCTGCACCAGTTGCTTGGGGCCGGAGACGGGCTGCAAATCGGCGATCTTGCCGTCTTTGTCGATTCTGGCCTGGAGTACGACGCTGCCCTGGACCCGCATTGCCATGGCCCCTTGCGGGTACACAGCCGGAACGCGGTGTACTATCGCGCTTTTGGCGACCGCCTTCGGGATTTGGACTCGTTCTGGAAACACTGAGGCCGGACCGATGGTCTGCGCTACGTCTTTTGCACCTTGACTATCGCTGCCGAGGACGAAGTTGAAAGAGGCGCTGGAAATCGTCGCGGCCGGCTTCCCATCCTGGACGACGGGTTTAAACTTCCACTTCACGATTGCGTCTTGAGCGGCCAGGTCGAGGAGCGGTTGATCCTTGGGAACTTCGACGTATTCCACGTCGCCGGACTCGGAGACTAAAAATTTGGCCGTGACTTTCCCCTGGATCTTGCGTTCGAGGGCCTGTGGTGGATAAGTCGCCGGTGGAGTTTCGATCGGCACGAGATTGAATTCAGCTGAGTTTGCGTCGGGAGCTTTTGCTCCGGAAGGAAGAGTTGCAGATGCCACAGCGGTTTGGCTGTCTTGCGGGGGCGGGGCGTTGGGCAGGGCCTGAGCCAGGGCAGAGGGAATCCGAGCCAGGCTGCAGGCCAGCAGAAACAGGGTAAACTTCCATAGTTTCGACATAGGTGACAAGTCTACGCCAGGGAGGACAAAGAGTACTGTTCCAAACAAGACACATTGCCCGGAAATGCCCCGTAACTTTTTACCCCTGCCGTCCGTTATTGACGGTGTAAGACCAGACCGCGCACGGAGAATTCGTTGAAGGTTCTGAAGAAAGAAGCGGACGAGCGGCTTCTGATCGAAGCTGCGCAGAACGATCCCGCCTGCTTTGCGGAACTGTATGAAATCAACTTTGAGCGTGTGTATGCCTATGTTTTGCGGTGGACGGGCAATCGCGCCGAAGCCGAAGATGTAACGGCCGATGTGTTTCATCAGGCGTTGGCGAATCTGAAACGGTTCGAGTGGCGAGGGATTCCGTTTGCGGCGTGGCTGTTCCGGATTGCGGCTAATCTGATCCGGGATCGCTGGCAGCGTGTCGGACGCGAGGTCGCCGATGATTCCGCGATCGAGTCGGCGCAGGCCAGTCCGGCGGAGATGGACTATGTCGAGCGGCGAACCACGTTGTTTCGCCTGGTCAATACTCTGCCGGAAGAGCAACAGCGGGTGGTGAACCTGCGGTTTGTGGAGCAGAAAAGCATCAAAGAAGTGGCACGGGAGATTCGCAAGACTGAGGGTGCGGTGAAGCAGCTACAGTTTCGCGCGCTGAGTAATTTGCGGGCGCGCATGGAGGGTGGCGATGCCTAAGCGCTCTCTACGTCCGGGAAACGGCGATCAGAAGAGGATCGAGCAGGTAAACCGAGCGGTTGATGTGATGCTGGCTCGAGCTGATGGGCGGCCGAGGAAGCTAGGCAAAGTGGACTCCGAGGTCGGGCCACTGGTACGCATCGCGGCGGAATTGTGCAATCTGCCGAGTGCGAATTTCAAGGCAAGATTGAAATCTGAATTGGGAGGAAAGAAGCGTATGTCTACCGTAGTTGAGTCTAGCGTTGCCGAACCCGTTGCCAAGCCGCTCGCCTCCGGGCGCATGAGCGCAACGCCAAGGTTAGCGTTCCGTGATCCTGCCAAAGCGATTGAGTTCTACCAGCGCACTTTGGGCGCGAAGGAAACGTTTCGGTTCGAGGTTGGCGGGAGCATCCCGCACGCCGAGCTCATGATTGGCGATTCGGCCATCGATGTAACCGGCGAATGGCCCGAGGGAGGCCGCTTCAGCGCCGAAACGCTGGGAGCCTCGCCGATTTCGATTTCCATCCAGGTCGATGATGTAGATGCATTTGCGGAACATGCCGTGGCGGCCGGGATGAAGCTGGTGCGCGCACCCAAGGATCAGTTCTACGGGCACCGCGATGCGACGCTCGAAGATCCGTTTGGCTATTCGTGGGGCGTGTTCACCGTGAAAGAAGAGATGTCGGTCGAGGAAATGCACCGGCGCATGCAGGGGATGACGAAAGGGCCCGAGGGCGGGGAGATGCCCGGCAAGGACGAGGGGAAAACAGGCGTGAACCCGGTCCGGCCCGGATTCCGCATGGTAACGCCCTATCTGGTCGCCGAGAACGGCCTGGCCATGCTGGAGTTTGCTAAGGCGGTTTTCGGCGCGGAGGAGCTGTTGCGAGCTATGATGCCTACGGGTGTGCACGGCGAGGTGCGCATTGGCGATTCCATTCTGATGATTGGCGGCGGCATTCCGGGGAAGAAATTCCCCGGCACACTGCAACCCAATGCTCTTCATGTCTACGTGCAGGATGCCGACGCGGTGTACCAACAGGCGCTGGCTGCGGGCGCGACCTCCATTAGCGAACCGCGCGACCAGGAATATGGCGAGCGCTCGGGGAGCGTGAAAGATCCCGCCGGCAACCACTGGTACGTCGCGACTCGTAAGGGTGCGAGATACAAGTGGGAAGGAGCGCCCGATGTTCAGGCGTATCTGCATCCGCTGCGGGCCGAGCCAGTGATCAACTTCCTGAAGCGCGCCTTTGGAGCCGAGGAACTGGGACGACACAGCGCGCCGGATGGGGTGATTCATCACACGATGCTGAAGATAGGCGACTCGTACTTGGAAATGGGTGAAGCTCAAGGGCCTTATCAGCCCATGCCCGCGATGTTCTATTTGTACGTGCCGAACATGGAGGCGGTGTACCGGCAGGCGCTGGCGGCGGGCGCGACTTCATTCCAGGAGCCGACCGACCAGCCCTACGGCGATCGGAATGCCGGCGTGAAGGACGCGTTCGGAAATAAGTGGTACATCGCCACGCACGTGAAGGATGTGGCGATGTAGTCGGCGGTTACGAAGAGAATAAGCTTCACCAAAGTGATGCCGGAGCGTCCGTCAGGGAATATGTTTGTGCCCGGCGGTGCTAGCCCCGGTGACAAAGTTTCCGGCTAGGCGTTTGAGGTGTTCGGCGGGAATGTGATTCCCCAGAAAGTTTCCGCTCGTTCGTCCTGCTCGACAAACTCGATTGCGTAAGTGGAAATGCCCTGCAGGCCCGCCAACTGCGCCACGATGCGCGCGGAGAGCTGAATGCCACTCTTGTTTTTTACGGTAACGACCGATCCCACCAGAAGCTCACGACCGAGTTCAACGGCGGCGCCGTGCCTATTCAGTTTCGTCGCCTTGGCCGGCATGGTAAAGGAACATTTCTGGCGATCTTCCCCGGACAACCCAACCGATGCGTGGAGCGCCATGCGATTGCTCCGGCGTTTTGCCGTCAGGCTGCGGCCGACGGTTGCGTGAGTGGTTAGGTCCGGACGGTGCGATTTCAGGTGGGGATGCGCTGAATTCAGATTCATTGTAATCGCGACATTAGAGTGAGTAGTTGATCGTTGCAATGTGCCGTTCGTCACCTCAGCAGGTTACCCCGCAGAACCCCTTGATTCTTCAAAGTAAGATCCGCATTGTGTCAGGGCAGGAAATAGGACATGTACCAGAACCGCAAGCATTGACGGTGAAAAACACTCCCAGGGTTTCCCTGGGCCGATCAATCGCCGATTCGCGCAACTGCCTTACTTGCCGTAGGGATGGTGATGTGCCACCATTCATCATTCATCGTTCCTCATTCGTACACTCATCATTCCATGATCAGCCGGCGTGACTTCATCAAGCTCGGGATGGCGGCGGCAGCGGCTCGTCAAGGCGGGCCTCAGCGCTCGTCCACTGCGGAAGAGGAGATTTTTTCCGAGTGCGCGAAAGAGTCAGGAATCGATTTCGTGCATTTCAACGGGATGTCGGGCGCGCATTACTATCCGGAAGTCATGGGATCGGGCGTCGCGCTGTTCGACTATGACAATGATGGCGATCTCGACATCTTCCTGGTTCAGGGGGCACTCCTGGGGCCGAACCAGGAACCCAAGCCAACGGTATTTCGGCCGCAGTTGCCGCTGCGAGGCCGGCTGTATCGCAACGATTCGGTCCGGCATGCCGACGGCAGTTGCACGCTCAAGTTCGTTGACGTCACCGAGGAGAGTGGGATCAGGGCCACCGGATTTGGCATGGGAGTGGCGGCGGCGGATTTTAATAATGACGGCTGGGTGGATTTATACATCACCAATTTTGGTCACAGTCAAATGTGGCGAAATAACGGGGACGGCACATTTACCGATGTCTCGGTGGAAAGCGGCACCGATGTTCCAGGCTGGGGGTGCAGTGCGACCTTCCTGGATTATGACCGCGACGGATGGTTAGATCTCTTCGTCTGCAACTATGTGGACTTTCGGTATACCAACCAGAAGAAGTGTCTCGCGCCCAGCGGAGCCGAGGATTACTGCGGACCATTGTCCTTTACGCCGCTACCCAACCGCCTGTTCCGCAATCGGCGTGACGGCACGTTTGAAGATGTATCGGTTCATTCACGAATCGGCAGTGAGTTTTTGGGCGCCATGGGCGTCGTTTCCGCGGATTTCAATGGCGATGGATGGCCCGATCTGTATGTGACCAACGACATGCGGAACAACCAGCTGTGGATCAACCAGCGTGACGGAACCTTTAAGAATGATGCGTTGGTTGCTGGTTGCGCACTCAACCGGGATGGAGGCCCGCAATCCAGCATGGGGGTCGATGCCGGCGACGTGCTGGGGCAAGGGTTTGAAGATCTGGTGGTCACAAATCTCATGGGTCAATATACCGACCTGTTTGCGAACAATGGGAAGGGCTGGTTTGAGGACAGGTCCTACGAGGCCGGGCTCGCATCAGCAACCCATCGCTACACGGGGTTCGGGCTGGGGATATTCGACTACGATAACGATGGCTGGCTGGACGTGTTGATGGTCAATGGTTCCGTCACATTAATCGAAGAACAAGCCCGCAAGGGCAGCCTGTATCCGCTGGCTCAATCGAACCTTCTGTTCCATAACAACGGCAAGGGGCAATTCGAGAACGTTACGAGCCGCGCAGGATCCGCGTTCTCACTTCTGGAAGTGGGCCGGGGCGCGGCGTTCGGCGACATCGACAATGATGGAGATATCGATGTCGTGGTGGTTAACAACAGCGGTCCGGCGCGCCTGCTCGTGAACAATGTCGGGCACCGAAAACCGTGGATTGGATTCCGCATGGTGGGAGAGAAGTATCACCGCGACATGCTGGGGACGCGGGTGGCGGTTTTTCGCCGCAATGCGCCCACGTTGTGGCGGCGAGTTCACAGCGACGGCAGCTATTGCTCGTCGAGCGATCCGCGAATTCTGTTTGGACTGGGCGACGCCACCGAGATAATTAAGGTTCAAGCGCATTGGGTGAGCGGGCGGGTGGAAGAATGGACGGGCCTTCCGCTGGGGAAATACACTACTCTGCGTGAAGGAAGCGGCACGGTAAAATCCGCACCATTGAAAGCCGCACCATGAAGACCAACCCGCACTGGATGGTTGTAACCCTGCTTGCCGCAGCAGTAACCGGTGCCATAGGCAATCTTTCCGCGGCCCAGGAAGCATCAAAATCGGTTGATCGCAAAGTTGAGCTGGTGGAAATCCCCCAGCCCGAGCTGGCAGGCGTGGACCAGCCTGTCCAGGAACAAATTCGATCTGCGCAAACTGCGCTGGCTGCCACCTTGAGCCGATCCAATTCTTCAAGCGTGGAGAAAGCCCAAGCTTTTGGGAGCTTGGGTCAGATATATCAAGCCTACGATTTTGACGACGCCGCTCTAGCCTCCTATCAGAATGCGGCCAAGTTGGAGCCTGAGTCTTTTCGTTGGGAGTATTACGCCGGCTATCTTCACCAACTGAAGGGCGACACCGATTCAGCCTTGCATGAGTTTCAGCGAGCAGTGACTCTTAAACCAAATAGCGCCAGCGCGATGCTGCGGCTGGGGAATTTGGAACTGGGTGCGAATCACCTGGATTTGGCGAAGTCGTGGTTCGCCAAGTCGATGGCTCAACGAAATCCCTCCGCGTCCGCTGCGCTCACCGGATTGGGCAAGATCGCATTGATTGAGCACAAATACCCGGCAGCCCTCAAGTATTTCAAAGACGCGCTGGCGCAAGAGCCGAAAGCGTCCAGCATTCATTACCAGCTTGCCATGGCGTACCGCGGTTTGGGCGATCTGCCTCATATGCAGGAGCAGATGCCGGCTCGAGGTGAGGGGGAAGCGACCATACACGATCCGTTATTGGATGAGATTGGCGTGCTCAAGCAAGGCAAGGTGGGCTTGTTGGAACGCGGCAGCGTTGCCATGCGCGAAAAGCGATTTGCCGACGCGATCGCCTCCTATCGGCAGATGGTCAGCCTCTTCCCATCCGATGCGATTGCGTATACCTACCTGGGCGTGGCGTTGGCGAGGGCGGGGAAGAGTAATGAGGCGCTTCAGCAGTACACCCACGCCTCGGAGTTGGACCCCAACAATGCCCCGGTGCACTACGACATGGGGATATTGTTGATCGAGGCGGGAAAAGAGGAACTGGCGATCCCTCAATTCCAGGAAGCGATTCGCTTGGATCCTGGGCTCGCGGCTTCTCACTTTCAGCTGGCGAATCTGCTCATGCGCCACAAGAAGGATGAGGAAGCCGGCCGAGAGTATGGGATTGTGGCTTCTCTTGAGCCGCAGAATGGATTTGCCCGGTTGATGCAGGCGATGGCCTCGGTTCACGCCGGCGCGTATGCACAGGCGCGCTCGCTCTTAGAGCAGGCATCGCTGGCGCTTCCCCAGGATCCTGACATCGCAAACGCCCTCGCGCGGCTGCTGGCCGCGGCGCCGGACTCCGCGGTGCGCGACGAAACGCGCGCTCTTCGGATCATCGATGCGCTCGTACAAAGTCAGCAGGGAGATGGCTTCGAAGAGGGCGTCACGATGGCGATGGCTTTGGCCGGGGTAGGTCAATTTCAGGAGGCCGCCGAGACACAACGAGCGATCATTCACCAACTCGAAGCATTGCGGAAACCTGATCTCGCACGACTCCTGGGCCAGAACCTGGAGTTGTATGAACATGAGAAACCCTGCCGTAAGCCTTGGGCCAGCGATGATTCCCTGTTTACTCCGGTTCCCAGCAAACTTCCGCTTTCGCTCGAAGCGAAAACCATGAGCGCGCATCCTTAGCGGACGCCGGTATCTATCAGCGTTTTATTCCTTATCCAATGGTTTCGTGGTCTAAGGTTTGACCCTCCTGTATCGCTTTAATAGACTGAAAGATTCAGGATTCCTGCAGGTCTCAAACTATGGCTGACATCATTCATGTGAAGCTCCCGGATGGGAGCGTGAAAGAAGTTCCTAAAGGTACGACTGCGCTTGAGATTGCGAAGGAGATCAGTCCACGGCTGGCGGATGCGGCCCTGGTCGCGAAAGCCAACGGCGACTTGATCGATCTGACTCGCCCTCTCGAGAAAGATACCGATTTGTTCCTGCTCAAGGAAAAAGATCCTGAGTCGCTCGAGGTTTTCCGGCATTCGTCGGCACACCTGCTGGCGGCGGCTGTGCTGGAGCTTTTCCCTGAGACCAAGCTCGGGCATGGGCCCGCGACCGAGACCGGATTCTTCTACGATTTCTACCGGCCCACTCCGTTCACGCCCGAGGATCTGGAGAAGATCGAAAAGAAAATGCAGGAACTGGTGCAGCAGAACCTGCCATACGCGCGGGAGTTTCTGCCGCGCGACCAGGGGCTGGCCGAGTTCAAAAAAGAAGGCGATTTCATGAAGTGCCATTTCATCGAGCAATTTACCAAGCCCGATGAAAAAATTTCGATCTATCGCACCGGCAAGTTCACCGATTTCTGCCGCGGGCCACATATCCCATCGACGGGGAAAATCAAGGCGTTCAAGCTCTTCAACATTGCGGGCGCGTACTGGCTGGGAGACGAAAAGAATCCCCAGCTGCAGCGTATTTACGGGACTTCGTTTTTCTCCAAGAAAGAACTTGACGATTATCTCAAGCAGATCGAGGAGACCAAGAAGCGGGATCACCGCGTGCTGGGCCAGCAACTGGATCTGTTTTCGATTCAGGAACTGGCCGGGCCGGGGCTGATTTTCTGGCATCCCAAGGGCGGGATCATCCGCAAAGAGATGGAAGACTGGATGCGCGAGCAGTACCTGAAGCGCGGCTACTCGCTGGTCTACACGCCGCACGTGGCGCGGCGGCAGTTGTTCTTTACTTCCGGGCATGAGGGCTACTACTCGCAGAACATGTTCGACGCCATGGAACTCGACGACGCCGAATATCGCCTGAAGCCGATGAATTGTCCAGGGCACATTCTGATTTACAAGGATTCGCTGAAGTCGTACCGCGATCTTCCAGTGCGGCTGGGTGAGTTGGGCACCGTGTATAGATATGAACGTTCCGGCGTGATGCACGGGTTGTTGCGCGTTCGTGGGTTTACGCAGGATGACTCGCACATCTTCTGCACGCCCGAGCAGGTTGAAGGCGAGATTACCGGTTGTCTCGACTTTGCTCTGGACGTGCTGAAGGATTTTGGCTTCGACAAGTACCAGGTCGAACTTTCTACGTGGAATCCTGACGATCGCAAGAATTTTGTGGGCAGCGAAGAGCAGTGGCTGCACGCCATCCAATCGCTTGAGAATGTGCTGAAGCGCAAGAACGTCGAGTACAAGACCATCCCTGGCGAAGCGGCGTTTTATGGGCCGAAGATTGATATCAAGTTGGTGGATGCGATTGGGCGCTTGTGGCAGCTTTCGACCGTGCAGGTCGACTTCAACCTGCCGCAGCGTTTTGGCCTGGAGTATGTCGCGGAGGATGGTTCCCGCAAACAGCCGGTGATGGTGCATCGTGCTCTCTTCGGTTCCGTGGAGCGCTTCTTCGGTGTGCTGCTTGAACACTATGCGGGCGCGTTTCCGGTATGGCTGTCGCCGGTGCAGGCGGTGATGATCCCGATCAGCGAGCGGCACGCGGAGTATGCGAACAAAGTGGCGGCGCAGCTCAAGGAAATTGGCGTGCGCGTGGAAGTGGATGCGCGCAACGAAAAGATGAATGCCAAGATCCGCGAGCATGCCATGCAGAAGGTTCCGTTCTTACTCGTCGTCGGGGATAAAGAGGCCGAGGCGGGGAAGGTGAATGTGCGGTCGCGCGGGAAAGAAAAGACGGAAGACATGCCGGCGGCGGAGTTTGTGGAGAAGATCAGAAAGCTGATCGCGGAGAAGAGTGCGGGAGTATAGGTGTTTGAGCTCCGCTAGGCGCCGCAGACCGCTTTCGCGTTCTGCCGGATGTACTCAACTTGCCGTCGTTGCAGGTCCGTATCCTGTCCGCCCGAGTCAGGGCTGCCGGCCCCCGCTGCATAGAACTCATTGTCTAACGCGTCCAGAGCTGGAGGGCAGGCTCTCTTGTAGGTGCGCCAGTCCCCGTTGAACCGCTGTCGTCTCGTCGTCCAGCGATCGCTACCAACTATGGCAAGGGCGCGTTGGATAAAGTCAACGTACGTCCTTGCGCCAATAGCCCTGTAGGCCTCAAGGGTAACGCCCACGAGCGTACAGGACGAGTTCCAGAAATACTGCTCGAAGCCGCCGTTGTTCACTTCCGACTCCAGAAGACGCATTGCCCAGAAGAACTGCGCTGATTTCGGGGTTTGACGCGCCAGTTCGTAGTCGTCCTCTTCCGAACTCAATTCGCCAACAAACTCAAGAACAGAAACAATGATCTTCTGAACCAGATCTTTGTCAGGAACTGCCTTAAGCTCGTTTTCCGTTAGCGTCCAGCGTCTCTGCATGGGCGTAGGCTACTACTACAGAAGGCGATGTACCATGTTTCCGTGCATTCACTGGCGGAGCGCGTGCTTTCCCACATTCGGCGGGATGAACTGCTTAAGGCTGGGGATCGCGTGGGCGTGGCCGTTTCTGGCGGGATTGATTCGGTTGCGCTCTTGCGGGTGCTGCTGGAGTTGCGGCATGAGTTGGGCGTTGTCCTCACTGTTGTTCATTTCAATCACAGGCTGCGGGGAGCGGAATCGGACTCCGATCAGGAATTCGTGGCGAAGCTGGCGCGCGAGTACAACTTAGAATTTCGTGTCGATGGCGAGGACGTAGCCGCTCGGGCCGCCGAGGAACATGTGAGCATTGAGACGGCCGCGCGGGAATTGCGGTATGGATTTTTTCGATATCTGTTGGGTGCGGAGGGCGGTTCGACGAATCCCCCAGGGGCTGAAGGCCCGGTTCATGAGGGATCAGAGAATCGCGGCGCTGAAAGCGCGTCGCCACCCCAAAGCCAGTCATCCGACTGCGACCCTCAGGGGCTAAAGCCCGCTTCTTTTGTGGCGCTTAACGGCACGGCTGAAGCCGTGCCCTTCCACGAACCTTCCTCGCAGGGCTCGGATCAGCAGGGCTCGGTGACGAGGGACCTTCATTCGCATTCGGGCACCGATTTCAACCGCACGGCCTGTCTCGACAAACTTGCTACCGGGCACACGCTCGATGATCAGGCCGAGACTGTGCTCATGCGGATGATTCGCGGGGCGGGGCTGCGGGGGTTGGGCGGGATTCATCCGCGGATTCTGGTGGAGGATGACGACGGGGAAACTTCCGGCGAGATCGTACGGCCGCTGCTCACCACTCGCCGGCGCGAACTGGAACAGTATCTTCAGGACATCGGTCAGCCCTGGCGCGAGGATTCAACGAATACCGACGAACATTTCACTCGCAATCGGGTCAGGAAGCTGGTCGTGCCGCTGCTGGAGAGGGAGTTCAATCCTGCGGTGGCGGAGAACCTTGCCGAGCTGGCGGAAATTGCGCGCGGCGAGGAAGACTACTGGGAGAACGAAGTCTCGGGGTGGCTGGGGACTACCGTGCAGTGGTCGCAGCCGGAGTGGGCTCGCGCGGTGTCAAACTCGGATGGACTGGTTCAGATCGCGGGGCTCGGAATTTCACGCGGTGAAGTGTCCGCCACGAACCCCACTTCTCGCGCAGAAGGCGCGCGAGAAATGGGGCACCCGGGAAGCGATGATCGCCAGACCGGTCTCCCGGGCGATCTGCGCACGAAAATCGGCAACGCGCCTTGGCTGGTCATGAACGCGTCCGTTCCACGGATCTGGTTTCTAGGGGAACCCGTCGCCGTGCAGCGTCGGCTGGTGAAGGCGATTGGAGAGAATGCCGGGATTCCGCTGGAGTTCAAACATGTGGAAGAAATTCTGCGGGTCGCGGCAGAAGACCGGGCATCGGGCAAGGAAGTCTCGCTGCCGTTGGGCTGGAGGCTGATAGTCGAACCGGAGGAGTTGGCCTTTGTGACTCCCGATTTGCGCGAGCCGTCGCCGCAGCGCGACTACGAGTACGAACTCTCTATCCCCGGGGAAGTTGTCGTCCACGAAGCCGGGTTCGCGGTTTCCTTGCGGCGGATTCCAAGCGGAGAGCAGGCGGCGTATAATCCTGATCACCTCTTGGACGAGGAATCCTTGCCTGGACCGTTAAGGGTGCGGAACTGGCGTCCCGGAGATCGATTCTGGCCGGCCCATACTAAGTCCCCTAAGAAGATCAAGGAATTGCTCCAGGATCGTCATGTTCCCCAGCCGGAGCGCGGGCTTTGGCCGGTGATCGTGAGCAGGGACGACAGCGGCGAAGCGAGCGGCGACGAGAGCCGGGATGAGATCGTGTGGGTGCGAGGTTTTCCGTTGCCGGCCAAACAGCGATCGCGGCCGGGGCGAGCGGCAATCCTGATCACGGAGAGGCCCCTCGCCGAAGTTCCTCGTTTTCTACTCGACGATCATCCGTCGAAGTAGAATAAGCTGGCAAGTGCCGGGAGGCACACAACTTCATGAACGGTCCGCGAGTCGAGCCCCTGCGCCCGGTCATCACTACGGAACAGATCCAAAAGCGGGTGAAGGAACTGGCTCGGCAAATTTCCGACGACTACAAGGGGCAGACCATCCAGATGCTGGCGGTGCTGGAGAACGCGTTCATGTTTCAGGCCGACCTGGTGCGCGCCCTCGATGTGCCGGTGGTTTGCCAGTTCATCAAGCCCCGGTACACGCGGCCTCCGAGTGGCGCCGCTCACGATGTGATGGAGATTTTTTTCAGCCATGAACCTGACATTCGGGGCCAGCATATCCTGCTGGTGGAAGGCTTGGTGCATTCCGGCGTGACCAGCGAGTTCCTCATGAATGATCTGCGATCCCGGGGAGCAGCTTCGGTGAAGCTGGTGACGTTGCTTGACCGCCAAGCGGCCCGCCGCGTGCCGCTGCAGCCGGATTATTTCGGATTCCTGGTGGATGAGACTTTTCTGGTGGGCTACGGTCTGGGAGCGGTGGAGCAGACCAGCCGGAATTTGCCCTATCTGGCGGCGGCAAATCCAAGAATCCCCGTGACTTAAGTCACCGCGGTACGGACGGGCCTTTTTGGCGCGGAAAAGGTAGAATAAACGTTCAACGATTTGCCAATCGAAAGTTGCGCTTGGGCATCTAATTAGCAGTAGGAGCCTCGGGGGGTGGTGTAGTTAGCTGCCCGTTTCGAATTTAGGAGTCTTCTAGGTGAACTCAACTGTCAAGACCGTGCTGTTCTGGTTGCTGATCGGTGTTTCGGCGCTCCTGTTGTGGCAGGTGGTGAAGAGCGCACGCGAAGGCCAGAAGGACCAAGAGTTAAAAGCCTCCGCATTCATGAGCAAAGTGGAACAGAACACCGTTCAGGAATTTACCGTGAATGGGATGGAAGTGCGCGGCAAGCTGCGCGACGGTTCCGCGTTCCACACCACCGTGCCCCCAACGTACTTCACGCCAGAAATGCTCAAGAGCTTGGATAGCAAGAATGTGAACTACGACTTCCGCGATATTAACGGCGGGAACTGGGCGTGGATGATTCAGGTCATTCCGATTGTGCTGATCGGCGCAGTCTGGATTTTCATGATCCGCCAGATGCAGACCGGCGGGAATAAGGCACTGTCGTTCGGCAAGAGCCGCGCGCGCCTGCTCTCGATGCAGCAGAAAAAGGTCACGTTCAAAGACGTGGCGGGAGTGGAAGAGGCCAAGGAAGAGCTGCGCGAGATTATTGAGTTCCTGCGCGAGGCGCAGAAGTTCCAGAAGCTGGGTGGACGCATTCCGAAGGGCGTGCTGCTGGTGGGGCCTCCGGGAACGGGCAAGACGCTCCTGGCTCGCGCGGTGGCGGGCGAGGCTAACGTTCCGTTCTTCTCGATTTCGGGTTCGGATTTTGTGGAAATGTTTGTCGGCGTCGGCGCCAGCCGCGTGCGCGATCTGTTTGAGCAGGGGAAGAAAAATGCGCCCTGCATTATTTTCATCGATGAGATTGACGCCGTTGGACGGCACCGCGGTGCTGGGTTGGGCGGTGGGCACGACGAGCGTGAGCAGACTTTGAATCAGTTGCTCGTCGAAATGGATGGGTTCGAGTCGAACGAAGGCGTAATCCTGATGGCGGCGACGAATCGTCCGGATGTCCTGGATCCGGCGTTGCTGCGGCCCGGGCGTTTTGACCGGCGGGTGGTGGTGAGCCGTCCGGATGTGCGTGGGCGCGAGGAAATTCTTCGCGTACATACCCGCAAGATTCCTCTTGCCGAGGACGTCGATCTCTCGGTGCTGGCTCGGGGGACACCGGGATTCTCTGGCGCCGACCTGGCCAACATGGTGAACGAAGCTGCCTTGGCGGCGGCCCGGCAGAATCGCAAAGCGGTTCTGCAATACGATTTCGAGCTGGCCAAAGACAAAGTGCTGATGGGCGTGGAGCGCAAATCTCTGCTGCTCACCGACGAGGAAAAGAAGAACACGGCCTACCACGAAGCTGGACATGCACTCGTGGCCGCGAAGATGCCGAACTCCGATCCTCTGCACAAAGTCACGATCATTCCGCGCGGCATGGCCCTGGGCGTGACGATGCAGTTGCCCACGGATGACCGGCACAACTACTACAAGAATTATCTGGAGACCGAGATCGCGATCCTGATGGGCGGGCGCATCGCGGAAGAACTGTTCCTCAATGTGATGAGCACCGGCGCAGGCAACGACATTGAGCGGGCCACCGACATGGCACGCAAGATGGTCTGCGAGTGGGGCATGAGCGACCTGGGCCCGATGACGTTCGGCAAGAAGGAAGAGCAGATCTTCCTGGGGCGCGAGATTGCCCAGCATCGCGATTACAGCGAAGACACGGCGATCAAGATCGATCAGGAAGTCCGCAAGCTGGTCAACAAGGGCTATACCACGGCCAAGCAGCTTATCTCGGACAATCGCGACACCCTGGAGCGCATCGCGCGCGCGTTGATTGAACGCGAAGTGCTGGATGCGAACGAGATCAAGATGTTGGTCGAGAACCAGCAGCTTCCTCCGGTGCAGCCGCCGCCGTCGTCCAAGGACGACGGAGTGCAGCACGTCATCAAGCCGGAACTGCAGCCGGGACGGGCTAAAGGCGGAGAGCGGCCGGCTACGGCGTAAAGCCACAGTTATCAGATGTAAGTTAGGGGCGGCCTCGACGGCCGCCCATTTTTTTGCAGATCGCGCGAGTTCCCAGCCACCCGCATCGGTCCCGATCTGGGCGTTACTCGCTCGATTCGGCGTGTTTCGAGGGGCTCGAAAAGCGCCCGTTTGTGGTATAATTAGCACAGTGGCAATACGACCCTAAGTATTAGGAATTTCAATAACTTGAAGTCTTTCGTAGAGGCTTCGGGGCGGCCTAGTCGAGGCGCCAATTCCAGCCGAAATTCCAGGGATTCGCAGGACGAAGTTCAGAAAAATTCGGGACATTTTCGCGGAGCGGAATGGCCACCAAAGAGATCAATCCTCCCATCGTTGACACCAAAACAAAAAACGGAAAAGTGACTCCGATCAACACTGCGAACGGCGGCGCCAACGGCAGCAACAACGACTACAACGCCGACTCGATTAAAGTGCTGGGCGGCATGGAGGCGGTGCGCAAGCGTCCCGCCATGTACATCGGATCGACGGGCGAACTGGGTCTGCATCACCTGGTGTACGAGGTGGTGGACAATTCGGTCGACGAAGCCCTTGCCAAGTTCGCCACCAAGATTGAAGTCACGATTCACCTCGACAACTCGATCACGGTAATCGACGACGGGCGCGGCATCCCGGTCGACGACATGGTGATTGACGGCGAGAAAGTTTCGGCGGCGCAGGTGGTGATGACGACGTTGCACGCGGGCGGAAAATTTGATTCGTCGACGTACAAAGTTTCCGGCGGACTGCACGGCGTGGGTGTTTCGTGCGTGAACGCCCTGAGCGAAGATCTGGAACTGGAGATCTGGCGCGACGGGGCCACGTGGCAGCAGAGCTATTCCAAGGGAGAGCCCACCAACAAGCTCACGAAGACGGGTGCGACCAAAAAGCGCGGGACGAAGGTTCACTTCCTGCCCGACCGTTCGATCTTCACAGCGACTGAATATAACTACGACACGCTGGCCCAGCGACTGAGAGAACTCGCATTCCTGAACAAGGGATTGCTGATCACCCTAACCGATGAGCGCAACACCGATTCGAAGACGGGCGAACCCAAGCACACGGAGTTCAAGTACAACGGCGGCATCGCGGAGTTCATCAAGCATCTGAACCGGGGCAAGCAGTTGCTGCACGACAAGCCGATCTACATGGAAGCGGAGCGCAGCGGCGTAGCCATGGAGATTGGTCTGCAATACAACGATGGGTATTCGGAGTCGGTGTTCAGCTTCGCCAACAACATCAACACCGTCGATGGGGGCACGCATCTTTCGGGCTTCCGCATGGCTTTGACGCGGACGATTAATTATGCCGGGCAGCAGATGGGTTTGTTTAAGGATGTAAAG
>JBKQID010000005.1:0-42636 GCA_052148475.1 Candidatus Sulfotelmatobacter sp.
GGCTCAACATGATCTCGATGGGAAATTCACTGCCGTCCTTCCGTCGCCCGGAGAGTTCGATCCCCATGCCGATCTGCTGCGCCAGCGCCTCGGCCACGCTTCGCGTAGCGTCCGCGATCAGGCGTTCTGCAAAGCCCTCCGGAATGATGTTCTTCACCTTCTGGCCCAGGAGTTCGTCACGCCGGTAGCCGAACTGGCGCTCGGTCTGGACGTTCACCAGGACGATCTCTCCACCCTGGTTCACCACCACCATCGCATCCGGGGCTGCTTCCAATAACCCCCGATACTTAGCGTCCGATTCGGTACTCTGGTCGAGATCGCGGCTCATTCCGGTCACCTGCCCTACCCCCACAGCATCTATCGTCGGTCAAATCCAATCCATTAGGGTATCGGCAACCGGCGTGCCCAACCTTAGTTGCGCCGGGTAACAGCTCTCAACTCCAACTGCGAGAAGCGCTTCGATCGCAAGGAAACAATTGAGGCGGGGTAAGCGTAGATGCGACTTTCCCAAAAGGAAACGCCGATGCATTCCAGTCCATTGGTTAGCGGCTCGGTTCGGCAGGTTACGAAACGGCGTAGGGCAGGCCTCTCTGCGGGGAGGTAGAGGCCGGGTTAGCCGGCGCGGCGGAGGATTTGGGCCTGGTGGAGGCTGGAGATGCGGGAGATGGCGGCAACCATCACGCTCGAAAGCAGCTGCATGGTGGCGACATCGTTCTGGTCGAAGGCGCCGGGAGACGAAGAGAGGACCTCGAAAACTCCGAGCGTGCGGCGGTAGTGGCGGAGGGGCGAGACCAGGATGGAGCGCACTCCGAGGCGGCGGCAGCTGGCGAGGTCGACGCGAGGATTGCGCTCGGCATCGTGGCAAAGCATGACTTCACCGGAGCGGACGGCTTCGGCGGAGATGCCGGCGTCGGTCTGCAGGCGGACGCCGAGGTCGGGAGCGGTGCGTCCGGCGCGGGCGCGGCAAACAATTTCGTCGCCGGCGCGGAGGGCAATGGCGGCTCCGGTGGCTCCGGTCAAATGCTGGGCGCGTTCGGTGATGGCGCTGATGGCGGGCTCAAGATCAAGTTCCGCGGGATGAATCTCGATTTCTTCGCCCGGGGTCACGGCGCGGAAGCCGGATGCGGGGTGGGCAGCATTGGCGACGCGCAGCTGGCTGCGCTGGGCGAGCGCAGGCATGCGGGATTGGCCGGCGAAGCACTGGTCGACAAAGGATCGATCGGCGGCGTATTCGGACGAACGATGGTCGGCTATGCTGAGAACTTCAGCATGCGGGACGGTGCGCAGGAGATCGCGGACGAGATTGTTGAGTTCGGCGTCAATGATGAGGTGCGCGGTCTGCTCTTGGAGCAGCGATCCGCCGAGCACGCGCGAAAGCCCGAGCAGGGCCTGGCTGCCGCAGGCCAGGCAATAGGGCTTGCTGTTGGTGCTGATCAGCTCACACTGGATGCAGAATGTGGCGGACTGCAGCGGGACAAAGTTGACGTCCTTGAAAGTGTTGCCGTACACAGTCTTGCGAAACATGATGACCCGTCCTTGTTTCCATCGCGGTGCAACGAAGGTAACGAGAGAGCGCGGAGAGAAAAAGTGACGGTGGTGGTTCCGGGTGTGGAAAACGGGGGCGGAAATGCTGGTGCGCTGGCGAGGGGTGCAGGATCCTGCTGGGTTTTGATGGATCTTCTCGCAAAAGGCCTGCGGAATGCGGGTTGTGGCTGGTTAATTTTCCAGCGGGTATTGATTTCATTGCGGAGGTCGGCTATGCTATCGAAACGTTCGCGGAGCGCTTGCGCGACGATTACTGGGGGTCATCATGCAATGGACAGCACCGGCTTTTGAAGAGATTTGCCTGAATTGCGAGATCAACTCGTACGCCAGCGCGAAACTGTAGACAGAAACATCTTCCCTGTTAGCACTCTGTAGTGGCTCGGCCGTGCGGCTCGTTGCGGCGATGCTGGGCCGCGTGTCCGTTGCCGCGGGCTCGTTTCCGCTCTGTGGGTCTTCCTGGATTCCGCTCTGTGACGATCCTGATTTGATCTGATTAAGTTTGATTTCTTAGGCGACTTCCGTCTTGCGAGGGACGAAGACTGACGGCCGGCTTGGTCATCACCTCAGGGGCTAAAGCCCCATCTTCTTTCGCCTGACGCGGCGCTGAAGCGCCGCTCTTCCACCACAACCTGACGCGGCGCTCAGGCGCCGCTCTTCCACGATGTCGCCGGACACGGTTTCGGCGGGCACGATTTCGGCTGCAAGGGGCTTCCTTACTGCTTGCAGCTATCCGGCCTGGGCGGCGATCAGCGAAGTGTCCTGGTCGGGCAGAGGGATGACTTGGGCGGAGTGGGCGAGGGTGCGATCGAGGGCGTCGGCGAGAGCTGTGGGAAACGTCGTGGTCAGGAGATTGATGTCGACTTGCAGATCTCGCGAAGAGTAGAGGCGGAAGACGGTGAGGGTTCCGCGGCGGCGGTTGGCGGAACTGAGCAGGTTGAGGGCAACGGTCCAGACGGTGGAGGCTTCGAGCACTTTGGGGACGCCAGCTTTGTTCCAGCGGAAAGAGTTTCCGGGGCGGCGCGGCGCCGCGGGATCGGAGGTTTCGAACGGAACGACTTCTCCGGGGAGCAGTTCGAGCTTCAGTTCGAAGCTGTCAAAGTCGTTGCTGCCGAAGGCTGCGGTGAGGATGCGGCGAACCTGATCGTAATCGCGCGCGACTTTGAGTTCCTCGGTGGCGCGGCGGATGGCCAGGTTGTTGACGAAGATCTGCGGCTGATTAAAGGTGCGGTGAGCGACGCGGGCCAGCTCTCCAAATTCCAAGTAGCCGAGATGCTGCACGCCAATCCAGATCCCGATGCCCAGTACGGCGAGCACCAGGCCGAGCGAGCTGCCGGTCGGCCACAGCAGGAACAGGCTCAGCATGGCGAAAACCGCGGAGACGCCATAGAGCAGGATTACGACTTGGCGATGGGTCATGCCGTGCTGCAATAGCTTGTGGTGAATATGCTCGCGATCGGCGGTGAAGACGGGGCGTCCGCTGATGAGGCGGCGGACGATGGAGAGGGACGTCTCCAGGATGGGCAAGCCGAAAGAAACTACCGGGATGGCAACGGCCACGATGGTGGGGGCCTTTTGCGCGCCTTCCAGCGCCAGCGCGCTCAAGATGAAGCCGATGAAGAGGCTGCCGGAGTCGCCCAGAAAAATGGTTGCGGGATTGAAGTTGAAGCGCAGGAACCCGAGAATCGCGCCCGCCAAGGCGATGGTCATGACCGTGACCAGGGAAGGTCCGTAGAGAATCGCTACCACAAAAACGACAAGAGTCGAGAACAGAGCCGACCCGGCGGCCAGACCATCGAGGCCATCAATGAGATTGAAGGCGTTGGTGATGGCTAGAACCCACACCACCGTGAATGCCCATCCCACGAACCAAGGCAAACTGTGCTCGCCGAACAGCACCGGGATGTTGACGATGCGCAGACCACCCATGAACAACATGGTGGCCGCAACACCCTGCACCGAGAATTTCAGGTAGGGGCCGGCACCGCGGAGGTCGTCATATACACCGAGCAGAAAGACGAGCGACGCCGGGGCGAGGATGGTCAGCATCGTCTTCAGGGAAAAGGCCGAGTGCATGCGGCGATCATGCAGAGCCCAGAGCGTGGCCATAACCATGCAGCAGGAAAAGGAGACAAAAATGGCGACGCCGCCTAAACGCGGCAGCGGATTGGAATGCAGGTGCCGCTCTTGCGTGGGAACCGCGACCCAGCCGTGGACCGTGGCGAAATCACGGACGTAGCGAGTCAGCACGAAAGCCGACAGGAGCGCCAGAACAAACGTCCCGAGGAAAATACCGGTCAACTATGTCACCTTCAGCTGTGTCACCCTCAGCGAACAGGCATGCGCCGAGCGCTTGCCTTCACCCTCTGCCACGAATGCAGCATGAACCGCGGTTGAAGTTTAGGGAACAGATTCTTGCTAGCGTTGAGGGTGTTTTGACTGTAGCAGTACCATAATGGGACTTTCAATCACCGGGATCGAAAAACCTGTGGAAAACTAACCAGGGTGCTTGCAGATAGCGGGGTCGCAAGCTGCGCTGCTGTGCTAAACTGCTGATCAAAATCTCACTTAATACTTCAGGGGTCCTCTGATGGAGTCGGGCACTTCGAGTTTCACTCGCTGCGGCCGCGCTTGGTGGTTGGTGGTGGCGGCATCCGCGGTTCTCATCGGCAGTGCATTCGCCCAGGAGGCGGGCAGCGGCGCCCAAGCTTCTGGCCAAAGTGCGCAACCGGCGGGGACTCCCACGGGCCCTCACTCGACAGTCTCTCCGACAATCTCTCCGGCACTTTCTCCTGCACTTCCGGCGGCGCAACCGGTCTCGCAGGCGGGGGTGAGCGCGTCAGGCGCGGCTCAGACAAAAACTCCGGATGCGGCGCAAGACGCCGCCGACCAATCCATGACTGTAAAACTGGGCCCGGGGGATCTGATGGAAGTGAACGTGTACAACGTGCCGGAATTGACCAGCAAGGTGCGGGTCGGCCTGAGCGGCGACATCTACCTTCCTCTCATCGATTACGTCCACGTGGACGGGTTGACGCAGGAGGAAGCGCAGACGTTGATCGAGAAGCGGCTGGCAGACGGCGGATTCGTGCGCAGCCCGCACGTGACCATCTTCGTGGATGAAGCGGCTTCGTCCGCCGTCACCGTGATGGGAGAAGTGCAAAGACCCGGCATATACCCGGATGTCGGCGATCACAAACTGTATGAGGTAGTCTCGGAGGCGGGTGGATTCACGGCATCGGCTTCACGCAAGATCGCCATCATCCGCCGGAACCAGGCGGATCCGATTCGGGTTGAGCTGCCGCGGAATCTGGCCGACGACCTGAGCGGCAATATCGACATTCTGCCCGGCGATACGATCACGGTGCCGCGGGCGCCGGTGATCTACGTGGTGGGGGACGTAACCCGTCCCAGCGGCTTGCTGGTGGACAATGGCACGCTCACGGTGCTGCAGGCGATCGCGCTGGCCGGCGGGATGAACCACACAGCAAAACTGAGCGGCGCTCGCATCATTCGCCGGGGACCGACGGGGATGATCGAGACGAAGATTCAGGTCCAGAAAATGCTGGAGGCAAAGATCCCAGACGTTACTCTGCAGGCCGACGATATCCTTTTCATTCCAGTCAGCGGAGGCCGGGTATTGGCAGGGCGGACCTTTGAAGCGGCGATGGCGGCAGCGACGGCGGTTTCGATTTACGCCGTGCATCCGTAGGCGGCGGCTGGGAAATTCCTGAAAGTCATTCGGGCTTGGAGTCAGCCGGTTTGCGGCGGGTTTTGCAGGCTCCGCAGGACGTCGATATATTTTCCGGCCGTGCGGTCGCGAGAGAAACTCCGCAGAATGTATTCCCTTCCTTTTTGACCCAGGGCTGTGCCAAGTTCTGGATTTACGGACAGCTGCTGGATGGCGCCGACCAGCGCGTCGGCATTTTCCGGCTCGATGACCAGCCCGGCCCCGGCGTCTTCGATGATCTGCCGCGCTTGTCCATCGACTCCGAGGATTACCGGGCGAGCGCAGGACATGAACTCCAGCATCTTGGTGGGAATGACGGTCTTGAAGACGTCGGTCTTTTTCAGAAGGACCAGGCAAGCGTCGGAGGCGGAGATGAAGGCGGGGATTTTCTCGCGAGGCTGTTGGTCGAGAAAACGCAGGTTGGCCAATCCGCGGGCTTGGGCCAGGGTTTTGATGCGCTGCTTCTCGGCGCCTTCGCCCACTAGGAGAAACTGCACGTTCGCATTCTGATGCTGCAGTTGCTGGGCGGCGTCGAGCAAAGTCTCCAGGCCGTGCGCCATACCCATGGTGCCGATGTAGCAGACCACGAATTTTCCTTGGGCGGCGAGTTCTTGGCGCAGCGCGCGGTTGGCGGCTGGCGCGGCGGGAGCGAAAAGATCGGTCTCGACGCCATTTTCGACGACGGCAATTTTTTCCGAGGGAACATGCCAGTGGCGCATCAAGTGTTCTTTGAATGCCGGGGTCACGACCACGATTAGGTCGGATCGCTGGTAGAGAAAGTTGGCCAGCACGGCGAGCGCGCGATGTAACAGGGAGTTTTCGTCACCGACGCCGACGGCGGTTAACGATTCCGGCCAGAGGTCGCGGACTTCGAAGATGAACGGGAGTTGGCGCGCGAAGGCGATCCACCAGCCAGACAAGCCTACCAGCAGTTGCGGCGACGAAGCGATGACGACGTCGGGGCGCGGGATGGTGAGGCCGCGCAGGGCGGCGGAGACACAGAAAGAAGCGTAATTGCGCATGCGCTCGTGCGCTCTGCGATTGGGCAGAGGCCAGAGCCAGGTTCGGAATACATTCACTCGGCCGGGGACGTGGGCGGCGTTTTTCGGCGCGGAAGAACTGGGACTGGAGGGGATGCGTTCGTGGGATATCACTTCGTGGTAGATCAGGCGGCGGAGACGGCCTCGCCATTCGGGTGGAACGACTCCGGTCGGGTGATTGGGAAATCCGGTCAGCACCGATACTTCGTGTCCGGCCTGCGCCCAGTGCTGGGCGAGTTCGGCGGCACGGGCGGCTGGCGCGCCCATCTCCGGCGGAAAATATTGTGAGACGTAGAGAATCTTCACGCGAATCTAGAGGCTATCTTATAAGGAAGGTCTGATTAAGGTCTCGACAGAAGGCGTGAACCACAGAGGACACAGAGGCGCGCAGAGGAACCCGGAGGCTTAATCAGAGCTTCCGTAAATGGGCGTTGCGGGTAAGTGGTCTCGTCATCGGACTCTATCGACGGAAACCGGGAAGAGGTGGATCGTGGTACGATGCCGCCTTGCTGAGAGCCTGTCAGTTCGTCGTCTGTGTCGTTTTTCTGGCGGGACTGGCGTTCGCCTGCTATCGCTTCCCGATTGATAATCTCGATCGCTACATCTACGAGGCAGTAGTGCGGGGAAAATCGGAGCCGGTTGGCGCGGTGTATGCCGTCGTCAAGCATGAGAGCCCGCGTGCCGAACAAAGCTCGGTTTTAGACAGCCCGCAACATTTGCAAGAGTTGGAGCCGATGTATGCGATTCGGCCTATCTATGTGGCCGCCATTTCGGCCGGGAGCAGAGTTCTACCCATACAGAAAGCGATCAGTTTCATCTCCGCGGCGTCGCTGTTCAGCATTGGGCTGGTCGTGCTTTTCTGGACGAAGCGGCCGCTGCTGGCGGGCCTGCTTGTGGCGGCAACTCCAATTCCTCTGCTGGGTCGAATGGGAGGGCCGGACGCGACGGCGGCATTGCTGGTAGTTTCCGCGCTGTGGGTGCTCCAGCGGAGCAGGAGCCTGGCGCTGGGACTTCTGTTTGTGTCGCTGGGCGTCAGAACGGACAATCTTCTGATTCTTCTGGCGGTGCTGGCCTGGCTGGCGTGGGAAAAGAAACTGCCGCGAGCCGCCGCGGTTGCGCTGGCTGCGGCTGCGGTTGGGATGGTTGTGGGCATCAATCACTGGGCTGGGAATTACGGCTGGATCGTGCTGTTTCGTTTCAGCTTCATCAGTGGGCGCTATCCGGCGCAGATACCGCACGTGCTCACGCTGCGCGAATACATCCATGGTCTTGGGAACGGGGCTTATGCGATGGCGGACCAGGTCGCGATTTGGGTGCTGCTGGGGATCTTGGCCTGGAGGCGCGGCCGAGATCCTTTGCTAATTGTGGCGGGCTGCGCGGCGGCGGCGCATTTTCTGCTGTATCCGTCAGGGGAAGATCGCTATCTGATCTGGGCTTACATTGTGGCGGGAGTCAGCTTGATCCGGTCATTCGATGCCCCTTCGGCACTGGAACTAACTTGAGGATGCGCTGCTTAAGGTCAAGCAGAAAGCTTCAAGCACAGAGGACACGGAGTGCACAGAGGAACCCGGAAGCTTAATCGGAGTTTCCTTTGGGGGGTGTGCACGGTTCCGCTCGGCTTCGCCCCTTCGACAAGCTCAGGGCAGGCCTTCGCGGGACGGACGAGGCGTCCGCCGCCAATGGGCCCCCCTGCCGGACCACTCCTTAGTGACTTGGCCGCATCTATGGGGAGAGGATAAAGTCAGGCATTCATGTTCTCTCCGGTCCAGTCGAGACTTTTCGTTGTGACGCTCGTGAGTCTGGGTTGGACATCGTTCTGCCTGGGGCAGACTCCAGAACAAACAACTACCCGTGATCCGCAACCAAGCCTGGAACAACATGCGGCGGCGGAAGTTGCGTCCGGCCAGCAAGGCTTCGGAAGCATCAGCGGGACGGTGGTGGACCAGAGTGGGGCGGTCGTGGCCGGGGCTCGGGTAAAGTTGACGGGGGGAGATTCGTCCGTCAGCCAGGAAGCGGTGACGGGCAACAATGGAGCATTCTTGTTTGCCAAGGTCGCTGCCGGGCCTTTTCAGCTGAGCATTACGTCTACGTCCGCGGGGTTCGCGGGGCAAACCACCTCGGGAATCCTGCATGCGGGGGAAAACTACGTTGCCCCGGTGATGGCGCTGGCAGTGGCGACCACGATGACGGATGTGGAGGTTGGAGTTTCGCAGATCGAAGTGGCAGAGGAGCAGATCAAGATTGAAGAGAAGCAGCGCGTGCTGGGCGTGCTGCCGAATTTTTATGTCAGCTACATTCCTGACGCCGCTCCGCTCACTTCGAAACAGAAATTCAAGCTGGCGTTCAGGACGGTGATTGATCCGTTCACTTTCGTATCGGTGGGCGGTTCGGCGGGAATACAGCAGTGGCAGAATCATTTCAAGGGATATGGGCAGGGCGCGCAAGGATATGCAAAACGCTTTGGGGCGGGCTATGGCGATACGGTTTCTGGGACGTTTATCGGCAGCGCGATTTTGCCCTCGCTTCTGAAACAAGACCCGCGATATTTCTACAAAGGGACGGGCAGTGTGCCGTCGCGATTTTTGTATGCGGTGGCGAATGCGTTCATCTGCAAGGGTGACAACCGGCGCTGGCAGGTCAACTACTCGAGTATGCTGGGAAGCCTGGCGGCGGGGGGGATTTCGAATCTGTATTATCCGGCGGAAGATCGCAATGGGGCGGGACTGACGTTTGAAAATGCGGCGCTGGGAATTGCGGGGACGGCGGTGTCGAATCTGTTTCAGGAATTTGTGATTAAGAAGCTGACGCCGAAAGCGCCGGGGAACGGCGAGGCTAAACCTTAATGAGTGTAAACGCCTGTTTTCGACAGTCAATCGACAAATCGATAATGGTTTTCTTTTCGTCGTGATGCCTCTGTGTTGCTAACAAGTTCACGATTGGCCAGCTCAGGACGAGAAGGGGTTACGGTTGTACTGCTGGGAAGGCCCTCCAATTCGCCAAGATCAACAAGGAGATCGCCTTCGGATTTGGGAGAAACTGGACCGCACCCTACGTCATCAAGGCGCGGCCCCGATTCCTTTCCTTTTAACTGTTCAGTGGAACGTACTCGACGGCTCCCGTGTCGCCGTCCACAATCTCTTCTGCCGGGAACCAGTAAATTTCTTCGTTCCCGTCATCATCGATGTAGGAATAGCCGATGTACACCGTGCCCATATCCATGTCTTGAGACAAAGCGAACGAGGCGTAGGTGAGGTGCGAACCTGTCGCCTGCGCCATTTTCTTGTGGGTCTTGTATTTCTTGACTGGAATCTGTCCCTTGGTGTCATGAACGACGTGGAAGGCGGCAATCTTTCCGCCTTTGCTCTCGACGGATGCGGTGTAATGTCCTTTCTTATCGATGTCATGACGCCCATCGGTTTTCAGCTTTCCAGCGACCAGTTGGTGGCCGTCGTGATGGTTCTGCTTTTTGGCCGCTGCTGCAGAGGCAACGTTGCCGATTGCTAGCAGGGTAAACACAATAACGACGGCTACGAGTACGCGATTCCTGTTCATATCAATCTCCAGTGGACTGTGATTTCAAACCCGAGCGGCATAAGGATAATTCCCGTCCAGGCAGGGTTCCTGGCTGCCTCCGGTGCGTTGAACATCCGGCAGTGCCATATGCTGCGGCAATCCACAGGAGAAAACTGGTCAATTTTGAACATCAAGTGGCGAAATATCGCCGTTACACTCACTGACTGGGTCAATTCGGGCCTCTGTCGGGCCAGGTCTCAGTAATAGCAGAGTTTGAAGACGCTCTTGTAGGCTACGGCGCGGGCGCGGCTGAGGGGGCTGTGGGTGTAGGTTTGCCAGCGGTCGGCGACGCGGGCGAAGGTGGATTCTCCGGTGAGGCGGTGCATGATGCGCAGCTGCACGATGTGCAATTGATGGTAGAAGGGGCTGGCGACCATAGGCAGGCGGGTGCCGGATTGCTCGTAGAGCGACCAGAATCCTAAGTCGTAGCGTTCGACGTTGTGCAGCAGGGTGCGGACTGCGTGTGAAAACAATTCCTGCGCCGATGCATCTTGCGTAGCGAGGAAATAATCGTAGAGGCCCCAGGCGGCCCAGATGAATCCGTTGAGGATGTGGGTAGGCGGGGAGACGATGTACTCTTCGAACCACAGGTCGCCGGACTCGTCGGTGAAGGCGACTCCACCGTCTTTCATCGGAACGTGGAAGCAGGCGAGAGCGCGGCGAGCTGCGTCCAGATAGCGCGCGTCGCCGGATTCCTTGTGGGCTCGAAGCAGCACCGAAATTCCCTGCCCTTGCGCCAGTGCCGAGTACCAGGGGGCGCGGAGCGGGTCGCGGTATTCCCAATCGAAGTGGTGGTTCCAGACGGCTACGCCTTGGGCGTTCTGCTCCAGGTGCGAGGCGAGCCAGTCGGCGGCGACGAAGAATTTGCGGCGGCGTTCCGGGTCGGCGGTTTGGCGGAAGAGATTGTAGTTGCCCAGGCCGTATTGCGCGATCGCGATGGGGTTGTACTGGCGGCCGATCTTGCCGTGATAGTCGAGTTGCGGGACGCCCCCGGAATCGTAGGAGCCCGGATAGTCAGCCTTCTCGGCGAACTGCATGTAGTATTCGCCGAGTTCGCTGGCGCTCGCATTTGGATTTTCCGCGGGGGTTTCGTGCCAGAAGGTGAGATGACTTTTGCCGCCGAGGAGGTAGGCGCTGAAAATGCGTCGGTAGTAGGCGAGACGGGGCAAGCGGGGTCCGGGGCGATTCAATTCATATTACGGCAAATGGGGGAGTGGTCGGACCGTCGAGCTACGCTCAATGGACGGGCGAGTCGCCCGTCCCCACACCCCTACACTAAGGATTTGCAGAGTAGAGCGAGGTGACCGCGTCGTCGGATTTGACCGCGACCGTGGTCAGGGCCAGGAATGGGGTGGTGTTGTTGCCATCGGGCATGATGGCGTTGCCGTACTGGAACAGGGCCATGGGCCACGGGTCTTTTTGCCATGCCAGCCGAGGGTGCCAGGCTTGCGCATCCTTGCTGTCGCTTCCGTAGACGCGCACGTGGCGATCGCGGTTTACCTCGCTCGGTTCGACCATCGTCGAGAAGAAGACGCGGGTGCCGACGCGGCATCCGTAGATGGACGAACTGCTGATGGGTGCGAGTCGCAGCAGCGAATCCTGGCGGTCGAGGCGGTAGATGTAATTCGGTTCGAGCGGGGTGTCGGAAGAAAAATAGAGGCCCTCCGCGGTAGGAATGGCGGCGACGGCGCGGGCCTGCTGCTGGCCCTGCAGCACGGACTCGACGCGGGTGAAATCGCAGGTGGCGCGCAGGATGCGGCATTCGTCGCCGTAATCTCCAGTCAGCACCCAGAGACAGTTAGCCCAGGGATCGTGGACGATGTTGTGGACGTGACGGATGGCGCCCTGGGGGAAAGTGTAGGCGACGCTCCAGGTGGCGCCGGCATCGGTGGAAGCGTAGATGTGGACCTGGTCGCGAGCGGGGTTGTCGAAATATTCTCCCCAATAGATTGCGCCGCCTGTTCCGGAGCATGTTCCGGAGCCTGTTCCGACGCCGGGAACGGCGGTGATATGCAGCGGGCGGGTGCCGCGGAGGATGGTGTGGGTGCGGCGGAATTCGGTTTCGCCGGGGCGAAGGGTGACAATCGCTCCGGGCGTGGCGGCGACGAGCCCTCCGGAGGGCTGCACGGCGAGCGCGTGGAAACCGTCGCGGAAGAGGCGAGTTGCGAGGCGGTTTGTGACCGAGAGTTGGCGGCGCAGGGCGGGACGGAACGTGGCGACGGGCTGCCAGGAGACGCTGGCGGAAGGGTCGTTATTAGTATTAGGAATATCGACACTAATATCGATATTAATTCTGGCGCGCAGCAGTTGATAGCCGCGTGAGGCGTAGAGATGATCGGCGGCCCAAGCCAGTGCACGCAGGCGAGGAAAACGGGCGAGGCGAGTCAGGCGGTCCGTCCCGTCGGAGCTTGCTTCGTTGCTTTGAACTTGAGGGGGCAAGGGGATTCTGGTTGATTCAATTCTATTACGCCAAGGCAGCGGTGGTCGGGCTGTCGAGCTGCGCTCGACGGACGGGCGAGGCGCCCGTCCCCACACGAGTCACGGACGTTTCGACGAACGCCGGCATTAGCCCCTTCTTCCGGCTGCGCGCCTTGACTCGGTGTACTGCGGATTCTCTCGTGATGTAAGAGTATTTCTGATCGACAACATCGAAATAATTCAGCGGGCAGAGGAGGAACCGTGGCATAGGATTGATGGTAGCTAGGCTAACCGAGCGAGGGCAAGCAAACATCGACGAGGGGTCGGCACGATTGCCGATTAGTCGGCAAAAAGGAAGAAAGTGCCGATCCGAACCAGCGTCAGAGTTTGCGGAACGGTGATCGCGACCGGGGAAGCTCTGTGGCAGGTGACGTGCTCGTGATTCTGAATCCATTTGCTCGGCGAGACCGTCACGCTGAGCAGGAAGCAGTGAAAAAATGCTCAGTCAGTGCGCCAATTCAAAGTGCGGCAAGCCTTTCCTCAAACTCCGAGAGGGCAAACTGTTTCTGGTGGAGACGGACCGCGTGACCCGGCCGGGAGAATCGACCGCGCCTCCTTTTGTGCGAGCTCGGCAACAGCAACGGTGCGTGGAACACTATTGGCTCTGTGATGATTGCGCGCCGCTGTGGACTCTGGTATATGACCGGGAGCGTGGGGTGGTGTTGGAACCTCTACGGCGAGCCGTGGCGAGTGTGGGCGAGGCAACCGGCGTCGCCCACAGCGGCGTCGCGTAACCCCAGGGCAACTTTGTCGTACGTGCCCCCAAGCATCCTCAAAAAATACTAGAAGTGGCCCGTCCTTCTAGATGTAGCCCTCTTTGCTCCACGTCTTCCAGTCGTCGCGGACCGCATTCAACATGCTGGTCGTGGCTTGGTGCAGCCATTTCCCTCTCTGCTTTTGCATATGTTGGAGGATGGATTTGCGGGCGGTCTTGCTTCCGAGATGGATGTTCGCGGTTTCCCATCCCATGGCGCGAAGCAAACGCAATTCCTGCCCCTTGGCGCGCAGCGTGGCCAGTTCGATGCGGGAGCAATGGGGACTGAGCCGGCGGACAATCCAGCGACCGCGTAACTGGACGAAAGGATCGAGACATCGAACCGCGCGGGTAATGATGGTCTGATAGAGAATCTCGGGCGGTCCCTGGTCATCCTTCGCCCAGTAGCAGGCGGAGGAAACCAGGGCTTTGGCCTCGCGGGCAATTCTGCCACCGTGCCAGTCGGCGATGGCGACATAGCGAGCGTGGCCCAGGCTTCCCAGGCCGGCAACGCGACGCTTCAGGCGATAGGGCAAATCGCGGACGGGCATGAGGTGCTCGATGGCGTCGGTCGCGCTGATGGGGATGTCGGATTTCAGGGTGGGCAGGGCATCCATTTTGCCCCAGAAATGAACCGGGTCGCGCAGTTCACTTTCCGCAATCTGCCGCAGCCAGTCGTTGTTCTCGCCGAGGACGAAGGGCAGTCCGTCTTCGCGCAGGGATTCACGATAGCCTTCGAGAATGGAATCGCAGATGTCTTTCTCTTTCAGGGACAGGTGGCCCGCCTGGGACGCGAGGTGAGCGCTCACGGCCAGGCGTACCAGATCGTTGGCATAGGCCATGGGATGAGCTTCGTCGAAATCGTTGACGCCCCAGATCAGACGCCCTTCGATATCAATCCAGGTGCCGAAGTTTTCCACGTGCAGGTCGCCCACCGCCAGCACATGGGGCCCCCGGGCAAGATCGGGACAAACCTTGGGCCAGAGTTGTGCCCAGCGGTAGTAAGTGGCTCGCAGAAAGGGGAAGACCGCGGCCTTCATGTTGACGTGCTTGAGGCGCAGATCTTTCTTGACGATATCGGTGCGATGGCCCAGCCACTCTTCAAACTGGCGAGTCGCTTTAACAATGTTCATAACGCCCGCAACGATAGCGGGCGAGGAGGCGGAAGTCAACGCGAGTAGCGGACAACGGCAGCCGGATTGACTCAAAGCGCAAAGTCAAATTCCCCACCCTGTCGCAAGAAAACCGCGACAAGGGTGGGGCACCCGAGAGTGAGTCAACGCGAGCTAGTGCTTGTAAAAGGCCGCATTCCTCTCGATGAATTCCTTCTTTTCTTCGGGAACGTCTTCGAGGGCGTGAATCGAATCGGATCCGCAGGCCGGAATGCAGGCGCCGCAGTCGATGCAGCCCTCGGGATCGACGTACATCTGGGTGGCGGCTTCGAATTCGGGCTCGTCCTGCTTGGGATGGATGCAGTCGGTAGGGCAAACATCGACGCAGAGGGAGTCTTTGATGCAGTTATCGGTGATTACGTAGGCCATGATGAATCGATCTCCAGTGTGAAATGAGAATGTGAAATCAGAATGTCCGCTCAAGGAGGAGTGTAAGAAAGTGATGGGAGAACGGGCGGTGATTCTGATCACAGGCGGATGTGACCGGCGTGGAAAAATGCGAGTCGGGAGTGCTGGTTCGGAGAGCGAATGGGGCGAGCGTTCCCTTCGCATGATGGCAATCACGCGCAACTGTGACGAGCGTCACAGAAATACGCAGGCTATAGGGCTTAAATAGGCCTAATTGAATTAGGCCTTCTAGTCATAGGATCGCCCGGCCCCACCCACAGAACCCCACAAGCCGTTACCCCAGACGGCGGGGGCCGGGCGCTTGAAGGCTCAAGGTAAGTCGACCCCTTCCTGCTTCCACTTTCTCAGCACAAGTATCCTCAGCCTCCGACCCTGTGTTTCGCCAGACACACCGTGGCTGCCGACACACTGATCGCACCCTTCCGTACGCCACCAACTAGCTTATTTTCAATTAGATACGCTTTGGCTTCCATCCTGCCTCTACATCAGCGCACGGCAATTCAAGCCAGGGGGACAGACATGGAACGCAGGGCTGGTGAGACGGCGAAGCGGACACAGAAACTGATCCTGGCGGCACTCACCTTAGCAGCCTTCTCGGCGGTAGCAACTCCATCGTTAGCGCCGACCTCGCCTGCTCAGACTTCGCTGGCTCAGAGCTCGCCGGCTCAAAGCTCACTTACTGAGAGCTCAGTTGCTGAGAACCCACTTGCTCAGAGCTCGAAGCCGGATAGCGCGGATCGCGGCCACCGTGTGGTGCTGGTCAGCATTCCGGACCGCAAGCTCGCGGTGATGGAAAACGGAAACGTCATCGCCACCTTCCCGGTCGCTGTGGGCGCGGCGGTGAGCCCCAGTCCCACGGGCGAATTCCAGATCGTCAGCCGGGTAGCCAATCCCTGGTACTACCACCACGGCAGCGTGGTCCCGAGCGGCAAGGACAATCCGGTGGGGACGCGGTGGCTGGGACTGAGCCGGCCGCGCTACGGAATTCATGGCACGAACGCACCGCGGTCGATTGGACACGCGGCTTCGCACGGCTGCATCCGGCTGCGCAATCGAGATATGGAGCGGCTCTTCACGATGCTGCAGGTTGGCGATTCGGTGGAGATCCACGGCGAGCGCGACGAGCAGGTGGCGCAGATATTCGGAAGCGGTGCGGATGACACGACGGTGGCTGCGGCGGAAGTTCCGACGCAGAGCAGCGGGCAATAGCTGGAGGTCGAGAAAAAGTTTTCGACGGCGGCGGAAATTCAAATTGAAGTCTCAGGAGGACATTATGCAAATGGCAATCACCTTCATGGCGGTGGTGGCAGGGATGGTATTTTCGCTGGCGGTGGCGTTGCTGGCGGAAGAGCTGATCTTCGGGCAAGTGTTCCGTCTGTTTTTTGCTTCGGGCAAGCTGGCCCAAGAGACGGTCGCGGCGAAGGACGGACAGCGGCCGGGAGCGGTGAACTGAGCGCATCCGGCATTCACGGCGGGCTTTCGATGGTGTCTAAACAGTACAGGCTGGGGGCCGTGGAGATGCACGGAGCGGTTTATAATTTGGCCATTCCAAACGCCATTCCGAACCGAGCTAGTATTGCCTTACGCCGCACGCCCAGCCTTCGCGGAGTTGGGCTTCTCTATTGCGCGCTGGTGGGGCTGGCTATGGCTGCTCGCGCAGCGGACTGGAGCAGCCCGGAGCGGCAACTGGCGGCCAAGATTGCCGCTGTCACAGGAACGGGCGCGATCACGCTGACCGTCGAGAACCACTCATCCCTGGGCAAACGCGACAGCGAGATAATCCAAAACGGTCTGCGGAGCGCGCTGGAAAGTGCCGGGGTGCACTTCGCCAGATCCGACCGAGCTATATCGACCCAGGCAACGTCCGACCTTGCCACTTCCCAGCCGGCGACTACGCAGCGGGCGACGCCTGACGCGACTGCAGTGAAGATTTCGCTGTCGGAGAATTCTACTTCTTATGTTTGGGTCGCGGAGATTCTGCAGGGCGCGGGCGATCCGGTGGTGGTGATGGTGTCGGCGCCACGGTCCGAGAGTTCGATGGCAGCGCATGAATCGGTGCCGCTGAGCCTGCGCAAGATTCCATTGTGGACGCAGGAGGATCCGATTCTTGATGTGGCCGTGCTGGAGGAGAGTGCGACGCCGACGCGGATGGCGGTGCTCGAAGCGGAGAAAGTTGCGATCTATCGTTTACTGGCGGGAAAGTGGCAGCAGGAACAGGAGGTGGGGATCGTGCACGCGCGGCCGTGGCCACGGGATTTGCGCGGAAGGCTGGTGCCGGCGAAAGATCATTTGCTGGATGCTTATCTGCCCGGTGTGGTCTGTCGTGGCGCCGGATCGCCGGTGACGCTGAGTTGCCGCGAGAGTGACGATCCATGGCCGCTGGTTCCGGCGGCGCTGAGTGGCGGAAGTTTTTCGGTCTTTCCCGGCTCAAGCTTTCCCGCCCCGGAATCGACGGCGGCAAACATTGCTCCGGTGGGCGCTTTCTATGCTTCGATGCGCAACTTCTTCACCGGAGTCTTAACCCCGGGCGTGGGCAAGTTTACCGCGGTGCCGAAGTTTTATTCGGCGGCGTTTCTACCTCGCGATAAATATCTGCTGTGGCTGTTCGCTGCCACGGATGGTCATGTGCATGTTGTCGATGGCTTGAACGACCAAGCGGCCCGATTCGACTGGGGCAGCGCTGTGACGAGCGTGAAAACATCCTGCGGCTCGGCTTGGCAGGTGCTGGCCACGAGTTCTGAAGAGGCGAACGGAGATTGGGTGCGCGCGTTCGAGTTTCCGGATCGCGATCCGGTCGCGGTGAGCGGCGCGGTCGACTTTCCCGGCGGCGTCATTTCAGCATTGTGGACGGAGGCGAAGGGCGACACGGCAATCGCAGTGGTCAGAAATCGAGAAACAGGAAACTATGATGCGTTTCGACTGGCGGTGGCTTGTAGTCAATAGCATGATGGTTGCGGCGGTGGCGGCGAGGGCCGGGACGCGTCCGCAGTACGGAGGCACGGTGCACGTGGCGATGCGAGCCGCGCCAGCGTCGCTGGATCCGGCCGAACTGGTTCCTGCAGATGACGCGCAGCCGGATTCGTTCGCCGTGCGCAGTCTGACCATGCTGATGTTCGACACGCTGGTGACCACCGACGAGAATGGGCGGATTCAACCTTGGTTGGCGACGTCATGGCAGTCTTCAGCAGGAAACCAACAGGGAAACCAGCCGGGCAATCAGCGCTGGCAGTTGCGAATCCGGCGCGGAGTGAAGTTTCACGACGGAACGCCGCTCAGCGCTGAAGTTGCGGCCGCCTCGCTGCGCGCGTCGAATCCCGCGTGGAGTGTGAGCGCGGAGACCGACTCGGTCGTGATTGAGGCCGGCGGCGCTGAGCCTGAGCTGTTGGCGGAGTTGGCTTTGGCGCGGAACGCGATTGTGAAGAGGAATCCTGACAGCGCTCCGAGTGGCACGGGACCATTTCAGGTGGTCGATTGGCAGCCGGGAAAGAAGTTGACACTGGCGGCAGACGAGGATTGCTGGCGGGGGCGTCCGTACCTCGACGGCATCGAGCTTGAGATGGGGAAAAGCTTTCGCGAGCAGATGACGGCACTGGAACTGCGCAAGGCGGATCTGGTGGAAGTGGCGCCGGAGCAGACGCATCTGTTTTCGCAGAATCAGTTTTCGCAGAATCGGGATGCGCAGGCACGCCGCCTGGCGAGTTCCGCGGCGGTTGAGTTGTTAGCCCTTCTGTTCGCTCGCGACGTGGCGTCGCCGGACGAGAAACTGCTTCGCGAAGCGCTGGCCCTGAGTGTGGAGCGAGGGTCGATCAAGAGTGTGCTGCTGCAGGGCGCGGGACAACCGGCGGCCAGCATCCTTCCAAACTGGATGAGCGGTTACGGATTTGTGTTTCGCACCGGCGCGGATTTGCCGCGGGCGCACCAGACGCGCGACCAAGTCCACGCTGCGCCAACCTGGACGATCGGCTACGGTGACGCGGATCCGGTGGACCGGCTGTTGGCCGAGCGCATCGCACTCAATGCCAAAGATGCGGGATTGTCGCTGCAACCCACGGCGGCGGCTGACGCTGATTTGCGCCTGGTGCGAATTCCCCTGGCGTCGACTAATCCGTGGATCGCGCTGGCGAGTGTGGCCGCAGTGACGGGAAGACCCGGAGGGAAAGTGGGAGGTACTGTTGAAGAACTCTATGCATCGGAACTGGCACTGCTGGCGACGCAGCGGGTGATTCCTCTTTTTCATTTGCCAGTGTCGTATGCGGCTGCGGGGACTTTGAGAAATTGGGTGGCCCGGCCGGATGGAAGCTGGACTCTGGCCGACGCGTGGCTGGAGATCGGGAAACCGTGATCGGGACGGCATGATCGGCGAGCGATGATCGGCAGCATATGACTTTCCGCCGCAAACTTCTGACGGTTTTCGCGCTGACGGTTTTCCTGTCGGTGGCGGCGGTGGCATTGCTGGTGTTGGCGGTCACGCGCAATGCATTTGGTAAGACCGAGGAGCAGCGGACGGTGGCGCTGGTCGCACAGTTTCAGCGCGAGTTCACGCGGCGCGGCGAGGACGTGGCGCGACGAGTGCAAGGGATCGCAGGCTCCGAGCCGGTCAGCCGGATGGCGACCGCGTTGAATGGAGCATCGCTGGGCTCGGCACTCGGGTCATCCGCGGACTCCGCCGAATATTTCGAGCTGGCGCGTCAAATGGCGGACAGCCGTCAACTCGACTTTCTGGAATTTCTGGACGGGCAGGGGAAGATTATTTCTTCGGCGCAGTGGCCGGCGAAGTTTGGCTATCCCGACACCGGATTTGAGAGTCTGTCGGCTTCGAGCGGGCAAGACGCATTTCTGAAACGTGAGGAATTGCAGGACTCCACAGCGTTGGGACTTTTTGCGGTGCGGGCGACTCGCGTCGGCGAACATCCCGTGTACGTGGTCGGCGGGCAGCGGTTGGACAGGAATTTTCTTTCAGCGCTCGACCTGCCGGCAGACATGCGCGTCCTGCTCTATCAGAATCGCGGTGATCATTTTTCTGCGGATTCGCTGCTCGATCCGTCGAACACGGGAACCGGATCGGACGTGGCCCGGCCCATCGAAAAGTTTGCGCCCCTCATCAATGCGGTACGGCAGTACAACCAAGAAATGAGCGGGATTGTGTCGTGGTCTTCCGATCAGGCCGATGACGAGGAGTTTCACGCGCTACCGCTGCGAGGCGCGGGCCCGGATCGTCCCTTGCTGGCTATTTTGCTAGTGGGAAATTCGCGGCGGTCCTATGTGGAACTGAAACGGCGCATCGGAGCGTCAGCGCTGCTGGTGGGCGGAGGCGGAATCATTCTGGCGATTCTGCTGAGCAGTTGGGCGGCGGCGCGAGTGACGCGTCCGGTGGAGCAACTGGCGCGCGCGGCACAGGACGTTGCCGCAGGCCAATGGGACACGCGGGTGGACGTGCACGGCACCGATGAGATCGCGCAATTGGCCGAGTCTTTCAATCGTATGACCGCGGAATTGCTGGCGCAGAAAGAGCGGTTGGTGCAGACGGAGCGGGTTGCGGCCTGGCGCGAACTGGCGAGACGTCTGGCGCATGAACTGAAGAATCCGCTGTTCCCGCTGCAACTCACAGTCGAGAACCTGATGCGCGCGCGGACACAGAGTCCGGAGCAGTTCGATGAAGTCTTCCGCGAAAGTTCCGGCACTTTGCTGGCTGAGATTTCGAACCTCAAGGCAATTATTGGACGCTTCAGCGAGTTTTCGAAAATGCCGCATCCGCAGTTGCAGCCGGTGAACGTGAATGAAATCCTGGGCGGGGTGGTGAAGTTGTTTCAGGCGCAACTGCAGGCTCCGGGGCGCGCGGCGATCGATTGCAAGCTGGAGTTAGCCGAAGGTCTCGGTACAATCGCAGCCGACCCTGACCTGTTGCATCGCGCGTTGTCGAACCTGGTTCTGAATGCGATGGACGCGATGCCGAATGGTGGGACGCTTAGTCTCCGGAGCCGGCGCGACGATGGAAAGGTGATTATTGAAATCGCAGACACCGGTTCGGGGCTGACGCGCGAGGAGTGTGAGCGGATTTTCACTCCTTATTACACCAGCAAGCAGCATGGAACGGGGCTCGGCCTGGCGATTGTGCAGTCGGTGGTGAGCGATCACGGCGGACGAATCAGCGTGCGGAGCGAACCCGGGCGCGGGACCGCATTCGTGATCGAGTTGCCGGAAAATCTTGAGGCACTGCAATAAAAAGAAAGCATACACCACGAAGGGCACTAAGGTTCACGAAGGGAAAACCAAATAACGAGGAGGACGGTTGCCACTCAAAGCACATCTTTTGATTGTCGATGATGAAGCCAACACGCTGGCCTCGCTGTCGCGGGCGTTCCGGCTGGCGGGACACGAAGCTACGGTGTGCGACAACGCGGCGAAGGCTCTGGAACTGGCTAAGGCGCAGCATTTCGATTTGATTCTTTCCGACGTGGTCATGCCCGGCAAAGACGGCCTGACGCTGCTCGAAGAATTGAAGCGACAGGGCGTGACGGCGCCGGTGGTGATGATGTCGGGGCAGGCGCACATCGAAATGGCAGTGCGGGCGACGCGACTGGGCGCGCTGGATTTTCTCGAGAAACCGATCTCCAGCGACAAACTGATGCTCACGGTGGAGAACGCACTCAAACTGCAGCGACTGGAGAGCGAAAACCGGCAGTTGCGACAGCGGCTCGGCAAACACGAGGTCGTGTGGAAGGGTGAAGCCATGCGGAGGGTGATGGCGCAACTGGAACGAGTGGCCGCAAGCGAGTCGCGGGTGTGCATTTTCGGCGAGACTGGCACAGGCAAGGAACTTGTCGCACGTACCATTCACGAACGCAGCCCGCGCTCGGCTGGACCGTTCGTGACGCTGAATTGTGCGGCGGTGCCGGCAGAGTTGATTGAATCGGAACTTTTCGGACATGAGAAAGGCTCGTTCACCGGCGCGTCTGGACGCCACATCGGCAAGTTCGAGCAGGCCGACCAGGGAACGATCTTTCTCGATGAGATCGGCGACATGCCTTTGAACATGCAGGCGAAGTTGTTGCGCGTGCTGGAGGAGGGCGAAGTCGAGCGGATCGGGGGCGACAAGCCGGTCACGGTCAACGTTCGCGTGGTGGTGGCGACGCACCGCGATTTGGAAGCTCGCGTACGCGAGGAGAAGTTCCGGCAGGATCTTTTTCACCGCATCCATGTGTTTCCGCTGGTGCTGCCTCCGTTGCGGGAGCGGCGCGACGACATTCCTGCTTTGGTGGGGCATTTCGCCGCGCAGGTGTGTGCGCAGAATGGCTGGAAGCCCGTCCCGTTCACGGCGGACGCGATCGCAGAGATGCAGCGTCATCCCTGGCCGGGCAACGTACGCGAATTGCGCAACATGGTCGAGCGGCTCATGCTGCTGGCGACCGACGGTCAAGTGGATTTAGCAACGGTGCAGATGGCCTTGCCGAAAATTTCTTCGGGCGCGGGCGCTGCGCCAGTTGCGCTAGGGTCGGGCGCGCTGGCGGATCGCGTGCAGTCGTTCGAACGCGAAGTGATTCTTGCGGAACTGAAGAGCAGCCATCAGAACGTGAGTCTGGCCGCGAAAACGCTTGGCCTGGAGCGCAGTCACCTGTATAAGAAAGCGGAGCAACTGGGGATCGATCTGCGCGCCATGCGCCGCGAGCAGGAACCGCACGATTGACCCGGGGTCAGTTCCAGGGTCAACTGCCCCACTACTCGCAGAGCACGCGAGGAATGGGGCACCCGACACCCAGACTTGCCTGCAACTTGGGAGACCGCTTTGGCGAAGACGGCTTGTATCTTCTTCTTTGTTGTTTCTTCTCTTTACATTTTCGCGAGCGAACCGCCTTCGCCTCCGGTTTATGGAGTCCGCATGGAGCAGGCATGGATTCCGATGAAGGACGGCGTGCGGCTGGCTGCGACTCTCTATATGCCCGACGGCGCGAAGCCTGGAGAGAAGTTCCCTGCCCTGCTTGAGTACTTGCCCTATCGCAAGGATGATGGCACGGCCGCAGGGGATTATCCCAAGCATGCTTACTTTGCGCGGCGAGGCTTTGTGGGCGTGCGCGTTGACATTCGTGGGTTTGGTGCTAGCGAAGGCGTGCCGCCGGAGCGCGAATATTCCGAGCAGGAGCAGTTGGACGGTGAGCAGATCATCGCTTGGCTTGCTCGTCAGCCTTGGTCAAACAGCAATGTCGGCATGTTTGGTATTTCGTGGGGAGGGTTCACGGCGTTGCAAATGGCGATGCGGCATCCGCCAGCGTTGAAGGCGATTGTTGCGGTGCACGCGACGGCGGAGTTGTTTCACGACGACGTTCATTACGTCGACGGAATGGCGCACGTTGACGAGTTTGAATTGAACATGGACATGGCCGAGGGTTGGGTGGGCGCGCCCGATTATTCGCTCGACGAAAAGGTCTTGGGGCCGCGCTTCGATTCGCCACCCTGGTCGCTGCTCTATTTGAAGCATCAGCACGATGGGCCGTTCTGGCGCGATCGGGTGCGGCCGCTCAGTGAAATCACGACTCCGAGTTTTCTGATCGGAGGAATGCAGGACGGTTATCGCGACAACGTTATCGATATGCTGATGAAGTCGAAGGCGCCAATCAAAGCGATCGTCGGCCCGTGGAACCATTCGTTCCCCAATGACGCGGATTTCGGACCGCGGATCGAGTGGCGCGACCAGGCCGTGCGCTGGTTCGACTACTGGCTCAAGGGCCGCGACACCGGAGTTCAGAATGACCCGCGGCTCGTCGTCTACATGCAGCACTGGCATCCGCCAGATCCGAGTTTGCAGACCGTGCCCGGAGCATGGCGGAGGGAAGATGGATGGCCGCCGAAGGATGCGATGGATACTCCGCTGTTTTTGCAGGGGAATCACACGCTGGACAATTCAGCCGGCGCGCAGACCACGCATCAGCTGAAGTATGTTCCGACCGTTGGCGTGGAGGCTGGCTTCTGGTGGGGGGAGTTGTTGAGTGATCCGCGACCGGTGGACGCGTTCAGCCTGGTGTATGATTCCGCCCCGCTAGAGCATGAGGTAGCGATTCTGGGCCGGCCGCACGCGTTATTGCGAGCTTCGGCGACGGCGCCGCTGGCGGATTGGTTCGCGCGGCTTTCCGATGTGGCTCCTGACGGCACGGTGACGCAGATTACGGGCGCGGGATTGAACGGGGCGCAACGGGAATCGATGAGTGAGCCGCGGGATCTAGAGCCGGGCAAGGTTTATCCGCTGGACATCGCGATGCACCTGACTTCGTGGGTGTTTCCGAAGCGCCATCGCATTCGGGTCGCGATTTCAAATTCGTTGTGGCCGATGATGCTTCCGACGCCGTATGCGATGACGACATCTCTGGAACTGGGCGGCAGTGACGGATCGCGGATCGTCCTGCCGGTGGTTCCGGTGCACGGGGTGGCTGCGCCGGAGTTCTCGCCGCCCGAACCGTCCGAGGAGCGCACAGATATTAGGAGTGAAGGATTTCCCTGGCCGGGAGAGTGGACCGTTGAACGCGACGAAGCCCGGCAGAAAACGACGGTGCATTGGAAGGGCAAGGATGGATACGAGTATCCGTGGGGCGCGGAAAATGATTTCGAGAATCTCACTTACGACGGTGACGACGCTCATCCGGAGACTTGCTCGGTACGAGGGGAAGCAGAGAGCGTTTTCGCGCTGAAGGGCCGGACGTTGACTTGGCGCGGACATCTTCTGGTGACTACCGATCAGAAGAATTTTTATTACAAGTACACGCGGGAGCTGCTGAAGGATGGACAGATGATCAAGTCGAAGACGTGGCAGGAGACGATTCCGCGCGATCACCAGTGACGGCGTTTCACTGTTTGTAGATTTTGCCGTCTTTCATGACGAACTTGACGTCTTCGAGCAGCCGAATGTCCGAGAGCGGATCGCCCGCGACTGCGACGATGTCAGCGTACTTTCCAGGCTTGAGCGAACCGACTTCACTGGAGTGTCCGAGCAGGTCGGCGGCGTTGCTGGTCGCGGCCTGGATGGCCTGCATTGGAGTCATTCCGTACTTCACCATGAAGGCGAATTGTTTTCCGCTGGTGCCGTAGGCGCAGACTCCGGCATCGGTGCCGAACGACATTTTCACTCCGGCGGCGACGGCCTTGCGGAAATTGTCGCGCTGAATCTGTCCGAGTTGGGCATCATGTTCCAGGAAATCCTTCGGCATCTTTCCATTTCTTCCTTCTTCCTGGATGCACTCCTCGTCGTAGATATCCATGTCAAGATAGGTGCCGTGTTGCTTGGCGAGAGCGATGCCCTCGTCGTCGATCATGCTGGCGTGTTCGACTGAGGCGACGCCGGCGCGAATCGCATTCTTGATTCCCTCGGGTGAGTGGGCGTGGGCCTCGACCCGCAGACCGAAGTGACTGGCTTCGTCGACCGCGGCCAGCAGCTCTTCCGGAGTGAATTCTTGCGAATGGGGATTGCTGCCGTGAGTCAGCACGGCTCCGCTGGAAAGAACTTTGATGTGATCGACACCGTCGTGGGCGAGCTGACGAATTACTTTTCGCACTTCCCACGGACTATTGGCTTCGCCGTAGTGCAGGTCCCATGGAAGCTGAATGTCGGGAGCAAGGCCAGTGAGCGCGCCGGCTCCGCCGGAAATGGTGACGTAGGCGCCGGCAACGAACATGCGCGGGCCGACGATATCGCCGCGATTGATGGCGTCACGAAGAGCAATGTCGCCGAGGGCGCGATAAGTTCCCACATCGCGGACGGTGGTGAATCCGGACTCGAGCATAGCGCGGGCGTTGGGCACAGACTCGAGCACGACTTGCGCAGCAGTCTTTTTGAACTGACCCATGGGCTCGCCGTCATGTGCGCCATCGGCGACGTGAGTGTGGCAATCGATAAGGCCGGGCAGAACGGTCATCTTGCTGAGGTCGACGACGGTGGCGTTGGCGGGGACCGCGATTCCCTTCCCGAGACTTTCAATCTTCGAATCGCGGATGAGGATGACCTGGTCGGTGAGAACCGTGCCCGAGTCGGGATCGATGAGGCGCCCGGCGCGGATCGCCGTAATCTGAGCGGACGCGAGAGTCGTCAGAGCGAAGATTGCGGCGGGGAGTAGTCTCACGATTCCTTTCGGTGCTTATTACTATTACTGTGCACCCGATTACTACGTACGCGGGCCGGAAGACTCAGTCGGCCGCGGAAATGGACGATGCCGAGCATCCCTTGAGGTCAGCCTTGCAATCGGCCTTGAGATCGGCGGCGAGCAACTGGTGGAACAACTGCTCTCCAGCCTCGCGGCGCACCGAGAGTCGGCCGGCGCCGTAGGCACGTGATTTCAGGCCGCGCTGCACATCTTCGCAGATGTCGAGATCTTCATCCTGTACGCGGTTGCCGACGTTCACTGACTCGTTGTTATATTCGCGGCGGGCCTCAGTAACATCGCTGAAATAAAAATCAAAGATGACTGTGCAGTGATCGGCATCGACGGGGATGACGTAGTTCGTGTCCATGTATCCCTCATAGCAATTGATCATGAGGTTGGGATATTGCCAGAAATACCAGGCGCGGTCGCCCTTGCGCGTGGCTCCGGTAGCGGCATCTTCGTCGGAGGCAACCATGGGGCTGGACTGCAGGCAGTAACGATCTTCGTTCTCGATGGTGTACTGCTTGTAGTCGAGCACGGAGCTTAGTCCCTTGTGCAGGTGTGGGACGTGATATCCGCCGTCGAGATAGTTATCGACGTAGACCTTCCAGTTGCAGTGAATGTCGTAGGACCTGCGGTCGAAGTAGTGCAGCTTGCTGATGCCGAGTGGCGCAACCCGCTTCACCAGGCCGCCAAGGAACTGGTGCAAGGGCGTGGCCTGCGGGTCGAGGTTGACGAACACGAAACATTCCCAGGTTTCGACGCGAATGGGAATCAGGCCGTTTTCGGCGCGGTCGAAATTCAGGACGCCATCGAATTCAGGCATGCCTTTGAGCGAGCCGTCGAGGCCGTATTTCCAGCCGTGGTAGGGGCACTGCAGGATCTCGGCGTGACCGCAGGGCTGGGTAACGACGGCGGCGGCGTGGTGACGGCACACGTTGTAGAAGGCGCGCAGGGTACCGTCGCTTCCGCGCACAACGACGATGGGCTCGCCCGCGAGGCGCGCGGAAACGAAAGCTCCCGGCTTCTGCAACTGAGCGGTGCGGGCGACGAGCTGCCAGGTCTTGCCGAACACCTGAAGCCGCTCCAGTTCGGAAATGCGCGGATCGACGTACCAGGGCGCAGGGATGGTGGACGCCTCGGGCAGCGGGGCGCGGTCGTTGTAGCTGGCGAGAATCTGCTCAATCGACGCTTGCATGTTTATGCTCTCGAATGAATAATGCGAAATTTCGAACTTGGGCGACAGTTTATAAGACCGACCGCGGCCTACCGACGATGATTTCCCCGCAGCTGCGGACGGGCTCTGGACGGGGAATCTGCCCCCGCACCGCCAATCGCACGCCGCAACACATCCAGAAACTGCTGGATTCTGGCTTCCTTCTTCTCGGCCAATTCTCCTTGACGGCGGAATAACCCGGGATCGAGTTCGGCGGTGAGTAGCGCGTCCTGGAAGCGCTCCATCATCCAGTCGAGAATGGAAACGATCATCTCGATGTCCATATCTTGGCGCAACTCATGACGCTCCAGTCCGAACCGGACAAAACTCACCGTGCCGTAAGGATCTTCGCTGATGAGGAAGCGGTTGATCTCGCGCTTCAGCACGAGATCGGTGCCGTAATTGCCGAGCAGAGAAATTCGATAAGGAATCCAGTCCTCGTGTACCAGGTGCTCGGTGCGCACCAGCCAGTAGCGGAGCACCTCGAAAAACCCCGCCATACGGATTTCCGCGGGCGCATCGAGGTACTTGGCGAAGGAGCGCACGGCGCGTTTATAGACTTCGAAAAACAATCCGTCTTTGCTGCCGAAGTGCTGGAAGATTGAGCCTTTGGCAATTCCGAGGGTGATGGCGATGTCGCCGACGCGGGCCGCGTGATAACCGTGTTCGGCAAAATGTTGCGTGGCGGCCTCGATGATGCGGCTGCGCTTGGCCTCGGAGCGCGGACGGGTTGGGGCCTGGCGCTGGTAGTGGGGTGGAGCAACGCGATTGCTGGCGATTCCCGGCATAGAGAGTGATAATGACTGTAAGTCACGAAAGCATACCGCAGCCTCCGATCGAATTCAACTTCATTTTTAGGGCTATCTGCGGTAGTGTTATCCGATTCAGGTAGCTTGAGTGACTTCAGGTCAAACAACATCAGGCGAACGAGAAACCACTGGCGCCCGCTCGATTTACGACGCCATTGTAGTCGGCGCGGGTCATAACGGGCTCACCGCCGCGGCTTACCTGGCCCGAGCGGGACTATCGACGCTGGTGCTGGAGCGCCGCGAGATTGTTGGCGGATGTTGTGTGACGGAAGAGATAGCGCCCGGATGCCGCGTGTCCACGACTTCTTATATTGCCAGCATGCTGCGCCCGGAAGTCATTTCTGAATTGCAGCTGGCGAGCCATGGCCTGCGCATGATTCCGTGCGATCCGGCGATTCAGGTTCCCTTCCCCGACGGGCACGTGGTGCCGTGGTGGGTGGATCGCGAGCGAGCGCGCCAGGAATTCTCGAAGATTTCCGCAAAAGATGCTGCACGGTTTGTGCAAGTCGACGATCAGTTGAAGAAGCTGGCGCGGTACTTGCAGCCGTTTTTCATGGAACCTCCGCCAGAAATCGACACGTCTTCGATGAAGGGGTGGGCCGATTTGTTCCGGGTGGGCAAACGATTTCGCGGCATTTCGAGTGCGGAGATTTCGCAGCTGGTGTCGTTCCTGACCGGTAGCCTGGGCGAGTTTCTCGATCACAATTACGAATCCGAGAAAATGAAGACGATGTTTCTGGCTAACAACGTTTACGGGAAACATGGAGGGCCGTACCAGCCGGGAACAGCGATCGGCTTGCTTTTTCACTTGCTCAGCGGCGGAGAGCACGAACTGCAGGGGTTTTACGGTCATGTGATGGGTGGCATGGGATCGATCACGCAGGCTCTGGCGGCGGCGGGCAAAAAGCTGGGAGTGGAGATTCGCACGTCGTCGCCGGTGGCACGAATTGAAGTGCGCGATGGCCGGGCGCGCAGCGTCGTACTCGAAGATGGCACCGAACTTCGCGGACGGATGATTCTTTCCAACGCCGATCCGAAGCGGACGTTCTTGGGAATGGTGGGCGCAAAAGATCTTCCCGAAGATTTTCTGTTTGCTGTGCGCGGCATCAAGATGCAGGGACCGTGCGCGAAAGTGAACATGGTGCTGAGCGAAGAGCCGCGATTTACGGGGACTTCGCCGCAAGCAACGGCGATGGAGCGGACATTCTATACGCTGGTGCCATCGCTCGCGTTCGCGGAACGCTGCTATGACATTGCCAAATTCGGAGAGATTCCGGAAGAGTTGTGGGTAGATTGCGTGGTGTCATCGAACGCGGATGATTCGCTGGCGCCGCCGGGTAAACACATTCTGACTTGCTTTGTGCAGTACGTGCCTTACCACTTGCAGGAAGGCAACTGGGACGAGAAGCGCGATCTGCTGGGCGATCGAGTCGTTAAGAAAATTGCTGAATATGCGCCGAATGTTTCGGGCGCAATTGTGGCGCGGCAGGTGCTGACGCCGCTCGATCTGGAACGCACGTACGGCTTGACCGAGGGCAATATTTTTCACGGCGATCTGCGGCTGGAGCAACTGTTTTTTATGCGGCCGGTGCCGGGGTGGTCGCAGTATCGGACTCCGGTTGCAGGACTTTATCTGTGCGGCGCCGGAGCGCACCCGGGAGGAGGAGTCACGGGAGCGCCGGGGCGCAATGCCGCTCACCAGGCGCTGCGGGACTGGAAGAAGGGACGATTGCAGGAGGCGGCCGCATGAGTTCTGGCAACGGGCATTCGGCGTCGCTCCCGAAAACCGCCGACATTGTGATTCTGGGCGCGGGCGTGATGGGGGCGTCGATTGCGTTTCATCTCGCCAAGCGCGCAGCGGGAAAGATCGTGGTCATCGACAAGGATTACGCGGGCCGCGGCGGCAGCGGGCGGTCGTCGGCGCTGGTGCGCATGCACTACAGCTATCCGCCGGAAGTGCAGCTGGCATTGATCAGCCTGCGCATGTTTCAGAACTGGCAGCAACTCATCGGCCAGCCGGGCGATTTCCGCAAGACGGGTTTCGTGCGCATTGTTCATCCCCATGAGACGGAGCGACTCAAGCGGAATGTGGCGATGCAGCGCAGGCTGGGAGCTAACGTCGAGTTGATCGATAAGAATAATCTGCACGAGCTCGAACCGGACTGGAATGTGGACGAGGTGGAACTCGCCGCGTACGAGCCGGATTCTGGATATGGCGACGGAGCCGGCGTTGCGGGAGACTTTCTCGGCGCGGCTCGTGAGCTGGGCGTGACCTACTACTCGCGCACACAGGCTGCAGCATTTTCGGTTGAAACTGGCCGCATTCATGGCGTGGTCACGGACCAGGGAACCATTTCGTCTCCGATTGTCATTTCGGCCACCGGGCCGTGGACGCGGCCGCTGTTTCAGCGCGTGGGTTGTGATCTGCCGATCGAATGTGAATATCATCAGGTCGCAATTCTTCGGAACGCGCCGGATATGAAGGGCGGAGGCTGCGCCTGCATCGATTCGGTGACGGCAACTTATTTTCGTTCCGACGCCCACGATAAATTTCTGGTGGGAGATTTCTACGGAAAGCGGCCCATTGATCCAGATGATTTTCCGCAGCGAGCCTCAGACGATTCGCTGGAGGAAATCATTGAGCGGGCCTGCCGACGGGTTCCGAAACTGGCGAGCGCCGAGGTGATGCGCGGCGTGACGGGCGTCTATGACATGACGCCGGACTCACGGCCTTTACTGGGCGAGATTCCCGGAATCAGCGGGCTCTACGTGTGCGCGGGATTTTCGGGCATGGGCTTCAAGATTTCTCCTGCGATTGGACTGGTGATGAGCGAACTTGTGCTCGACGGAGCTGGCAGAACGGTGGACATCGGCGCGTTCCGGCCGAATCGCCTCGCCGACAATCAGCCGATCAAGGCGGAGTACGAATATGTGGATGACTAACAACTCTCAGGAGCGCGCATGAAAAAGAAAGGCATTCTCGAACGCTTGAAGGACGGCCCCGTACTGGGCGACGGCGGCTATTTATTGGAACTGGAAAAACGCGGATGGGTGCGTGCGGGTCCGTTCACTCCAGAAGTGGCGCTAACGTATCCGGACGCACTGCGCGAATTGCACATCGAATTTCGCGAGGCCGGATCCGAAGTGCTGCAGGCGCTCACGTTCTACGCCAGTCGCGACAAGTTGGCGACCGTGGGGCTGGAGAACCGACTGGGAGAACTGAATCGCGCGGCGGTGCGCGTGGCCCGCGAGGTCGCGGGCGATCAGTGTCTGGTCGCCGGCAACATCAGCCTGACGTGGATGTACGAGCCTGGGAGTCCTTCCGCAGCCGATCGCGTCCGCAAAACTTTCGACGAGCAGTTGGACGTGCAGGTCGACGAAGGCGTTGACTTTATTATCGGCGAAACCTTTTCATGGCTGGGCGAAGCGCTGATTGCTGTCGAGCGCGCCAAGGCAACCGGCCTGCCTGCGATGGTCACCATCTGCTTTGAGAATAAAGATGAGACCGCCGAGGGCACGATTGCCGCGGATGCGGCGAAGACGCTGTTCGACGCAGGAGCCGACATTGTGGGCATGAATTGCCTGCGCCCGCCGCAACACATTCTGGGACCAATGGAGCAGATGCGCAAGGCGGTTTCGGGATATCTGGCGTGCCAACCGGTGGCGTATCGCACGCCGAAAGAGAAACCTGATTTCACCAGCCTTCCGGAATTTCCCTATGCGCTCGATCCGCTGCAGCTCACGCGCAAGGATATGGCGGACTATGCGGTGCAGGCTCGCGATCTGGGAATCAACTACATCGGCGCGTGTTGCGGAACAGTCGCGATGCACATTCGCGAAATGGCGCGTGTGCTGAACAAGCTGCCGGAAGATTCGCGCATCTGGAAAAAAGGCGGCAAGAAACCGATGTCGGGCTACGAATACTACGACCACGACAACATGCAGGCGTAAGCGCGCGCTGAGCCGTCGAGTCTGCAGGGAGTTCGAGTTGGTGCGGGCCCTTCCGTGGAAGGGTCCGCATTGATCACTCTTCGAATCGCAGTTTGATAATCCAGCTTAATGATCCAGCTTCTGGCGATCCCGGCTTTCGTTACCCAGCTTTTCGCACGTCCGGCTCGTCCGCGTGCACGAGCGGAACATCAACCAGATGCTCGCTCAGGAACCACACTTGAAGTTCGTTGGCCCGCAGAACGTCGCTGACCACCAAATCGTTGGTGCCATCATCGCCGAGTTCGGAGGCGCGCCGCGCCAGCTGCCGGCAGTGACCGATGATGATCTGATGCGCATCAAGCAGGCGAGATATCTGGACCGGTACTTCTTCCCGGCCACGCGGCGGGCGCTCGATGCGCGTGGTCTCGGCAACATCGGCGGCCATGGATAACGAAACTCCGCCCAGCAACTGGATGCGCTCGGCGATCTCGTCGACGATCTCCACCTGCTCGCCGAAGTGCTTGTCGAACAACAGATGAAGCTGATAGAACGTGGGCCCCGCGACTTGCCAGTGCGACTTCTTGTAGAGATCGCGTAACGTCATAGTATCGGCGAGCAACAGATTCAGTTGCTCGGTCATTTCCAGGCGAACCGGCTCTTCCAAGTCAAGCGGCAAGGCGTGAGAAACGGTGCCGTAAACTTGAATTTCATGCGCATGCTGGTGAAGCCGGGGCTGGGCGTTGATGCTGGTTTGACGAGCAGGGACTTCTTTCTTGGCCATAACAGACCTCCTGGTTCCGCAAGTGAGCTTCGCTGAGGTTGCGCGATAAAACAAGACGCCGTCGGCGCAATCCAAGCAATACCGCTTGGATGCCGCCTTTTGAACCAGGATGCTAGGGTTTTTTCAAGTTGCGAAAATGGCGGAGCCTCAGGGGAATACTTCAGGCTCGACGCCCGACTTCGGTAGCGGGAAGGTTTGACGGCACTCCGTGTGGTTGCTATGATCGAAGTGCGGGGTGGAGCAGTCTGGTAGCTCGTTGGGCTCATAACCCAAAGGTCGGTGGTTCAAATCCACCCCCCGCAACCAACCTAAACCTCCATATATTCAACAATTCCATAGATTCCCTCCCAAAACTGAATGAAAACTGAATGAACGATCTGCTAGACTCTCCAAACAGAGAGTTCGGCTGAGCGTATGGCCGTTTGTCAGTTTCGGCTCTTCGCGTTACAAAAAGCTGCTCTCCAAACTCAGTCCGTGGAGTTGAGTCGATGGGGTCCCATCCGATCTGTTTAGAAGCAGCGGCCAATAGCAATCCGCCGGCCTCGCTTTCCACCCAAACCGTTACCGTCTACACGCGCCACCAAGAATCCTGCCCCAAGATCGGCGAGCCCTACTGGAAGCGGTGTCACTGCATGAAGTACCTCTACGTTTACCGGGAGAATACTTCGCGGCAGGTCAGCGCAAAGACACGGAGTTGGGAAAGGGCGGAGGAGCGGGCACAGGAAATCCGCGATTCCTGGAGTCCCGTGAAGGCCCTTCAGCGCGAACTGGAAGAAAAAGTCCGAAGGAGCGAAGCACGTGAAGTACTGATCACGGATGCTGTTGCGCTGTTTTTGAAAGAAGTCGAACGTCTGAACCGTGAAGAGGCGACCCGCGCAAAGTACCGCCTCACCTTGGAAGATCGACTCTTGAACTGGGGTGCGCAACAGAAGCCCCCGATTGCTCGCCTTTCCCAGTTGGACGTCGAGACCATGCGCCGGTGGATCCACTCGTGGCCCGGTGCACCCACCACCCGGCATAACCAGCACCAGCGGGTTATCACGTTCTTTTTCTTTTGCGTCGAACAAGGATGGATGAAAGAGAATCCAGCCAGGAGAATCAAGAAAGTTGCTCCGGAGCAGGATGAGACGCAGCCTTTCACCCGCGAACAATATGACGCGTTGATTCAAGCAACGTGGTTCTATGACAGTCGCGACGGCAAGAAGAATGGCGATACGGTGAACGCTCGCCGTGCCCGCGCGTATTTGAAGCTTCTGCGTTGGAGCGGGCTGCGGGCCGGCGACGCCGCGTGTCTGTCCAGAGACAAGCTACGGAACGATGATTCCCTTTTCCTGTATCAGAAAAAGGTCAAGGGCAAAGCAAGTTCCGCCGTCTATGGTTTGCTACCGCACGACGTGGCCGAGGAACTGCGCAACGTGCCGCGCAATGCCTACACACATCCGAGCTATTTCTTTTGGAGTGGTCACAGTAAGCGTAAGAGCGAAGTTTCGAATTGGATCAAAATCTTTGGGAAGATTCTGGCCAAGGCTACCGAGACACATCCCAAGCTCTTTTTGGATCCTGACGGCAGCCCTAGATCAGCCCACCTTCACATGCTGCGAGACACGTTCGCGGTTGAGTACCTCCTTGCGGGCATGCCGTTGGAAGAAGTTTCGCGTTTGCTTGGTCACTCCAGTGTGCTGATTACACAGAAGCACTACGCTCCTTGGGTTCTTGAGCGGCAGCAGAGACTTGCAACCAGTGTGCGGATGGCATGGTCCACGATGGGTCTAAACACCGCTGCCCCGGTAATCAATATAGCGGATGGGCGCTCCGGCAAAGTCGTGAGGCGCCCCGCCCGTTCTTAGTGCAAAGCCCCGCTACTGGGTACCAGTTTCGCTATTCATGTATGGCGAACCTGTCACCACCCATTTCGCGGTCGCAGCCAAATCGCGCCTAGCCGCACCAGCGACAAGCTAACTTGTAGAAATCGCAAGAATGGCCCTATTCTCCTTCCCGTGTCCAGCGTAGAGGTCTCTGGCGTCCGGCAAATCGTCTGTTTGACGAGATTTCAATCCTGTACTACATACATCAAACACGGTGTGCTATGGCAACAGAACCCTCTCCCCAGCCCAGTTACGCTCCTCCGACCAAACCGGCGATGCCGGCCAGTGTGGCATTTGAAAAACACTACTGCGTGAGTGAAGTCGCTGAATTGTGGGGCTTAAGCGAACGAACAATCCGGCGCATTTTCACCGACGAACCTGGAGTCATCAAGTGGGAGAACGCTGAAACACGGTTTAAGCGAGGCTATACCACGCTGCGAATCCCGGAAAGTATTGTTCAACGCGTGCATAGGAAGCTCAGGAAAGCGGGGTAACGGGAAATGAAGTCGACTAAAACGTTGGCCAATCGGCCTGAAGAGAGTGGTTCCAATGAGAATATCGTTGCGAGTGTTGAGTTTGTCCTCCGTGCTGAGCTGCACGAATCCGCTGAGACGGATTTTGTCCATTCCATTGCTGGAACGATTATCGCCGAACCCGAAGGCGGTGGAAAAGAGGACGCCGGACAAATTGGCGCTTCGCTCGTGCAATTCGGAGAGGCACTGGACCACGGCATCAGTGCGGAAAGACTTGGAGATGGCATCTCCGGCGACGTATCAGAATACTGGGAACGTCTTTTCGACGCGGAAACTGGCTATCCGAAAGAAGAAATACAAAATGAGTTCGAAGTAGTAGACCTAGATCTATTGATCATCGATTACGTCGCGATCTGTCCGAAGTTTCGAGGACTAGGGATCGCTGAGTCCGCCATTCACCGTACGATCGACATTTTTGGTACAGGGTGCGGACTGGTGGCGTGCAAGCCTTGGCCGCTACAGTTCACTCCATCCGTTGTGGACGATCGCGAAGCGTTGAAAAGACTTGCGCCGCCCAACATTGGCAAAGCCGAGGCCCTTCGGAAGCTGAGATCGTACTGGTTACGGCTCGGGTTTTGGCCGCTCGGCAACACCGGAATTTATCTGCTGAGCTTATCGCAACGGGGTTGTGATGTATTTTCTCGGGATCGCGTGAAAGGCCTTCAATAACGCTAATAGCCTGCCGCCCCTCCGTCCGGTTAGAACGCTGCCCTGTCACCGACTCCCCAGCAGAGAAGCAACCACGCATTCGCTTTTTCCGGGGTAGGATAGCTTTCCCCCGGCTTCCTCCATTCATCCACACAAGCTTCACTCAAACCGGGAGACATCGCGAATCGTTCGATGACAGCCTAAGCGAACTCCTCAGACTGCTCTGTGGATGATCTCTCCAGTGCAAAGGTCTTGGTCGTGTAGATCAACGCAGTGCGCACATGAGTGGGAAGCCAGTCCAACATCCCCACGAGTCAAGCCTGATGCGCGAGAGCTTGTCGCACCGCTTCTGGACGAATTGGCAAATCTCGAAGACGCACACCTGAAGCGGCAAAGATCGCGTTCCCAATCGCCGGGGCAACCGCGGTGGTCGCAGGCTCGCCGAGTCCGACTGGCATTTCTGCACTGGGAATAAATTCGATTTCGAGTTCCGGGATTTGTCCCATTCGGAGCACTCTGTAGCTATCGAGATTCGAGTCTTTCGGTTGGCCTTTGACGAACTCAGTTCCCTCGAACAGAGCGGTCGAAAGACCCCACAAAGCAGCCCCCTCCGCCTGGGCTGCGGCGCTATCCGGATGAATGACGGTTCCAGCATCGACGACCAAGGTCAGCTTCTCTACTGCGACGTGGCCGTTGGAGCGGTCCACGCGCACACGAGCAGCACAGGCGATCCAGGTCGGCATGGAGCGTTCCTGCCCGAAAGTGGAGGCAATGCCGAGCCCGACATCTTTCGGCTTGGTGCTGCCCCACCCGGCTTTCTGCGCGCAGCGGGAGAGTACCGCGGCCTGCCGATGTGCCCCGCCTACGGAGTTCGGCGCCGACCCGGCGTTGCCACCCGCGCCGTCAAGCAAGCTCAGCCGGAACGCCACCGGATCGATGCCGGCCTCATGGGCGACCTCGTCCATAAAGCTCTCAACAGCCCAACTGGTCCAGCCGGCACCCACCGATCGTAAATAGCCAGAGCGGAATGTCTTTTCCGCCAAGTCGTTGCGGAGTGCCCGAACGCGGTGTGCGCCTACGTTGTACCAGTGGTCAGCTCCTGAGATGGCGAAGGGGTCAAACGGAGCGCCCTTAGCGTCTTTGCCCAAGAAGTAGGGAGCGATTGTGGCCGTGGGCCAGCCGGCCGCCGCGTGATGATCCATGGCCGCCACCTTGTTTCCGTCGCCCCAGGCCAAACGCAGAACCTGCCGCGATGCGGATCGGGGACAGTCGAAGCGCATGTCGTCGGCTCGCGTACAGACCATCTTCACAGGCTTGCCGCCTATGGCGAGGCTGGCCAGCGCCGCCGGCACGGCATAATCTCCGTCCAGGCGACGACCGAATGCCCCACCCAGCAGATAGCTGCGCATCACGATTTTCTCCTGACTGCGGCGCAAAGCTTTCGCCAGCACCGGCAGGATCGACGACTGCCATTGATTCCCGGTGTGAATTTCCACTACGCCATCTTTTTCGAAGGCCAAGGCATTGACCGGCTCCAGGGCGAAATGCATTACAGTGGACGTGGTGTAGGTCCGCTCGATCTTTCTCTTTGCCGACGCAAACACTGTGTCCACACTCGGATCGTCGACAAACAAGGAACCACCTTTTGGATCAGCGATCTGTTCGGCTGCGCGCTGCTGAAGATCCTGCTCAGAAACATTTGCAGTTTCGCCCGACTGCCATTTCACCTTGACGAGGTCGGCTGCACGATTAGTCGCCGGGAAACTGGAGGCGTAAACCATAACCCAGCCAGGAACCGTATCTGACGGATCATCCAGAGCGATGCTTCGAATGTAGCCATCCACATGCTTAGCCGCAGAATCGTCGATCGATATTACTTTTGAGCCGTAGCGCGTCGGAGGAATTAGCGGACGGGCGTAGACCATGCCATCGACCACTGCGTCAAGACCGTAGCGGGCTTTGCCGTTGACTTTCGACGGAACATCCAGCGCCATGACATCTTTTCCGATCAGGCGGCGTTCGGCCGGCCGCTTAATAGGCATTGTTTGTAACTGTTCCGGCGTGAAAGTTCGGCGCAAGTCTCCGCGGGCCACGATGTCGCCGTAGGAAATCGATTTTCCGTTGGCGTGCACAGCGCTACTGCGTGCCGTGCACGCTTGTGGACTGACGCCGAGAAGTTTGGCGCCCTCTTCAATCAAGGCGATGCGGCCGGCGGCGCCGGCCCGGCTCAGCAGCGGGAAGCTCTGCCACACGGACCAGCTACCGCCCGTGATCATCAGCCCCCATTTTGGATCCGAGTCGACGGTGACGGTCTTGACTTTGTTCCAATCAGCCTCCAACTCGTCAGCTACTATGCGGGCCAGAGATGTTCCCACATGTTGGCCCATCTCGGCGCGAATAATGTTTACGGTCACCGTACCGCTCGGATCAATTCCATACCAGATCGTCGGCTCGAACAAATCGCTCGCACTCCCCGTTACCCCGCTGACCAGGGCGAGGCCGGAGCGCGTGTATCCCAGCATGACGCCAGCTCCCGCCAGTGCGATCAGGAAACCCCGCCGCGAAAGCTCGGGTGAACCTCTCAGTCCGTGGGCAGACAGACTAATCATGCGTCGCTCCTCGCATCCTCGATGCTGCAAGCTTGATGGCTTTGCGGATTCGAATGTAAGTCATGCAGCGGCAGACGTTCCCCTTCATTACGGCGTTGATGTCCTGGTCGCTGGGGTCGGGATAATCCTTTAGCAGCGTTGCTGCCTGCATAATTTGTCCTGACTGACAGTATCCGCACTGCGGAACCTGCAACTCGAGCCATGCGGTTTGCAGCGGATGCCTCCCCTCAGGATCAAGCCCCTCGATCGTCGTTACCTTGGCGTCCGAGACTGCGCCGACCGCCGTGATGCAGGAACGAGTGGCGCGGCCTTCCACATGAACAGTGCAGGCGCCACACATGCCAATCCCGCAGCCGAATTTGGTTCCGGTGAAACCAAGCTCATCACGAATCACCCAGAGCAAGGGCGCATCACGCGGACTGTCCACCGAGACCGTGCGGCCATTGAGGCTGAATGTGGTCATAATCGATTAGCTCCTGTTCTCTTCTTTTTCCCTCTCTTCGCTCTTCTTTCAGCGCGGCTCCGGCAACTCTCGCCGGGCAGCAGATACTTTGCGTTCCACGTCCGTCCAAGGAGGTCGCGTCGTTCGCGTGCGACGGAGATAAGCCGCGAGTCTGGCCAGGTCGGCGTCGCTGAGGGACGAGGCGTAGGCCGGCATGACCAGTCCCGGCGCACCGTCCGTGCTGCCGATGCCTCTCAGCACAGCCTGAATGAAATTGGTCGGTTCGGGCAAGGAGAGCGCACTGTTGAGCGCGAGTTCCGGACGGGCGGCAAGTGGAACTGTGCCGCTGTTGTAGTGGCACGAAAGACAGGCGGAGGCATAGAGGTCGGCGTCGGGGTCATAATCTTGACCGCTACCAAGAGCTGAAGTCTGCAGCGCCTCCTTCGTTGCCGCTCCGACGTTAGACTTACGCGCATCCGCGTGGTTGATATCGCTCATATAGAGCGCGATCGCTCGAACATCACTATCTGGGACAACTGGAAGGTCCAGGGCGTCGCGGACAGTCGGAGTCATCGTGGCTGCGACTGCTCCGTGTAGTGGATCTACTCCGGTGCGCAGGAAGCGGAACAACAGTTCTTGCGTCCACGGGACGGGCGACGGATTGCCTTGGGTAAGCGGCGGTGTGATCCAGTTATCGACCACAGTGCCGGAGTAGGCGTCTCTCAGCTTTTCACCGCCGAGCGCATTGCGCGGCGTATGACATCCCCCACAATCGCTGACGGCCTGTGCCAGATAAGCTCCGCGATTCCATTGGCCGTCTTTTGCCGAATCTGGCCGGTAGCGCCCGCTCCTGAAGCATAGAATCTTCCATCCTTCCTGCAGGAATCGGACGTTCAGAGGAAACGGAACTGTCATCGTGGGTACCGTAGCGCTGACCGGTGGCCGCGTCATCAAATAGGCATATAGCGCTTGGACATCGTCGTCCTGCAGTTCGGTGTAAGCGTTGAACGGGAACGCAGCGAAAAGATGAGAGCCGTCTCGTGAAACACCCTCGCGGATGGCGCGGGTAAACGCTTCGAGCGACCATGCACCTATCCCAGTTTTCGGGTCGGGTGTGATATTGCTTCCGTAGATGATCCCGAATGGCGTGTTCACCCCGTACCCGCCGGCAAACGGTTGTCCGCCTGGCCGGATGTGGCAAGAGAGACAATGTCCCTCCGCAACCAGAATTTCTCCTTTGGCGATTGACTCGGCGCTGAAGCTTGCCGGGTTCGGGCGCTCGATGGGGGCAATGGCTGCTCGCCAGGACAATAAGGAAAAAACCAGCAGCCCGAGAAAGGCCACTGCGGCCGCCGCGATTGCGATGCGCCGAATCATTGCACCCTGCCTGAACGGAGTCTCGCTGCGCCAAGGACGCAATCCATAACAAGAACTCCCCTCCCCTTTCACCTTGCGGTAAGTCCATGTTGCGGGCCAAATTCAATCAGAAGCATCGGGGCGAATCAATTGGACGATGGTATCGGCAATACCTAAGTATCGGTGGAAACCGGTGCAATAGACCTGAGTTCCATAACCGATCAGGCGGCTGCGATCATGTGCCGCTTCGCTAGCGCCTCAATTTCCGGCTCAGTCACCGCCGAGAGGTCTGCGTTTTCGGTAGCGATGACCCGTTGAGAAATGTCGGGATGATGGGTCTTCAAGTATTCATTCAGGAAGTCGGCGGCGTTGCTTTTTCCGGTGGCGTGACCGATCAGGACGATCTCATTCGCCGGAGTGATATCTTTCGCGACCTCCTCATAAAACGAATCCTCTTCAGGCACGCGCTCGCCACGGTAGTGAGCTTCCTTTCGATGAATCAGATGATGATGGAAATGATAAGGATCGTAAGGCTGCACCTTGTGTTCGCCTGCCGGACGACTTCCACCGAAATCCTTATAAACGTGGGCGGCATGGTGATCGATCACGACGATCATCCGGCTGGGCTGGGCCGGCTTTTCTACTGGCGAAACTGATTTATTGGTGTCCGCTCCCGCTTCCTTCAGGAATTTACGCAGCTGAGAAACTTCCTCGACGCCAAGATCGTGGGTGTGCGGTTTCTTGAAAAAGACGCGTTGGCCCCTGACAACGAACACGAATTCATCGTTGCCGTGCGGTTGGGCCTCACCCAGATGCTCAACCAGTTCGACGGCCTCGCTCCAACTTAGGTTATGTGGCAGCTTGCCGTTGAGAAGATTCTGATACAGCGATTCGAGATGCTTACTCACGGTGTGCTCTCCTTCACAAATAGTTAAATTCGATCAACATGCATCTCAAGCGAGCACCATTAAGCCACGGGCGACGGGACTAAACAATTGGACCTTGGTATCGGCGACATCTCGTATCCAGTATCCGACTCCTCAGTGATGAGGGCACTGCAGTCGAGACGAAAGTAGGGGCAATACCATCGTCCAATTGCGCGGCCCATCCTGTTGTGGCCGAATGTATCCGACACGTGAAAGGTGCAACGACGAAAACGACGAGCTTCCACGAGGACATTCGCCCGTTCTTTACGGAGCGAGACATTTGAAGGCAGCTGTTCGGCCGGATATTAAGATTGGTCGTTGCCCGCCTCGGTCAGATTTCGAATGGAGGGTTTCATGAAAACAGACATTAGGTGGACCTTCTTGGTTGGTCTCCTGGTGCTGGCGGCCGCCATCCCTTGCGTCCGAGTATCGGCCGCCGCTAATGCGCAAGCCAAGTCCGGAGTAGACCGCCTCTATGTGATCGACTGCGGAGACGGGAGTGGGCCCGACGAATCGCGTTGGACACCGGGAGTCAATGTCGGAACGCCCGTCGGCTTTCCCGGCCACTGCTACCTTATCCACCACACCCAGGGTTGGGTTCTGTGGGATACGGGCATCGATGACGCCGTGGCGCAGTTACCCAATCACGAGGAGGTGTTTCATGAGTGGGGTCCTGGCACGGGCCCGATCTGGCGCAAACCAATCACGCTCGCGGCTCAGCTCGAACAGTTACAGGTCAAGCCTTCGGACATCAAACTTATGGCCGTGTCACATAGCCACCCGGACCACGCAGGAAATGTCGAGATGTTTCCCAACACGCTCATGCTTGTGCAGAAAGTCGAGTATGAATGGGCTGGAAGCCGGCAAGACACCGTTGCGTTCAACAAGAAGCATCCGGTAAAGCTCGTCAACGGCGACTACGATATCTTTGGCGACGGGAGCCTCGTGCTGCTCTCCACGCCCGGACACACGCCCGGCCACCAATCTTTGCTCGTGAGGCTCCCTAAAACTGGAGTGGTGATTCTAAGCGGCGATGTTGTGCATTTTGAGACGAGCTTCGAACATCGCTACGTCCCTGACAATAACTGGAACAAGCAGGCCTCGCTGCAGTCCATGGACAAGATTGCGGCAGTCATGGCGAAGGAACATGCGCAACTCTGGATCAACCACGATCAGTCCCAAAGCGACTCGCAAAAGAAGTTGCCGGCATATTACGACTGAAGCCATCTCGCCACTCGCCGGAAGCGGGATGGGCCATTTGGGAAAGGAAAAGATAAGTGACCGAGTCAACTCTACGATCGATAGACTCACCCGAGCGGCAAGCCGAGGCCTTCCCTCTCCTAACCCCCAGCCAGATCGACCGCATCCGGCCGTATGGCACGGTGAGAACAGTTCGGGCCGGAGAGATCCTGTTCGAAGCCGGGGATCGTTTGCCTTTGTTCGTTTTGCTCTCCGGAAAGCTCGATATTGTAATAACGCGGCTCTCTGGCGAGCACGTATTTGCGACTCATCGTCCGGGCGGTTTTTCCGGAGACATGGTCTTGATCTCTGGGACCGGCTCTATGGCGCGTGGACGTGTGGCCGAATCAGGAGAGTTTCTTGAAGTTAGCTCCGGTGCCTTGCGCTCGCTCATCGCGAAAGATGCCGAACTCAGCGATATCTTCATGCGCGCTTTTATCCAGCGACGCCTCGCGCTCATTG
>JBKQID010000006.1:0-27047 GCA_052148475.1 Candidatus Sulfotelmatobacter sp.
GAACGCCTGATCGCGGACGCTACGCGAAGCGTGGCCGAGGCGCTGGCGCAGCAGATCGGCATGGGGATCGAACTCTCCGGGCGACGGAAGGACGGCAGTGAATTTCCCATCGAGATCATGTTGAGCCCGCTGGAAAGCGCCGAAGGAATCCTGGTGACGGCGGCGATCCGTAACATCAGCGCCCGTAAGAAATCCGAGGAGGACAACGCGGTGCTTGAACGGCACGTCCAGCAGCGCACGAAACAACTCGCCGTCGCCAATCAGGTTTTGGAACAAAGCAACGTGGAGTTGAAGCAGTTCGCCTATATTGCATCCCACGATCTGCAATCCCCGTTGCGCAGTATCAGCGGATTCGTCCAGCTGCTTAAGTTGGAATACGAAGGCAAGTTGGACGAACAAGCCCAGGACTGGATTCGGCGGACAGTCGAGGCGGTCGGACAGATGCAAACCTTGATCCGCGACGTGCTCTCCTATTCTCGCGTCGAAGCGCACTCCCCCACATTGACGCAGATTCCGTTCCTCGATATTGTCAACGGCGCGCTCGCTCTGCTCGAGTCGTCCATTCACGATTCCGGGGGCCAGGTTACATGGGGCCCGCTGCCAGACGTTATGGGCGACCGCTCGCAGTTGGTGCAGTTACTCCAAAACTTGATCGGCAACGGGCTCACCTACCGCAGTAGCGAACCACCACACATCCACCTCTCAGCCCAACGCGGCGAAAAAGAATGGATCTTTTCCGTCCGCGACAACGGGATTGGCATCGACCCTAAGTATTACGAGCAGATCTTTGAAATATTCAAGCGGTTGCATGATCAAAAGGACTATCCCGGAACCGGCATCGGCCTAGCCGTCTGCCGTCGCGTCGCGAATCGTCACGGGGGCAGAATCTGGGTGGAATCTGAACCTGGCCATGGAAGCACATTTCATTTCACCATTCCTGAAGGGACGGAACAAACCAATGCACGGTGACCTTGCTCTTAGTCGGCCCGCGGAAATCCTGCTCGCCGAAGATAACGACAACGATGTGGAACTCACCCGTCAGGGCTTTAAGCGCACTAAGCTGCTGCTCAACCTGCACCGCGTGAGAGACGGCGAGGAATGCCTGGCCTTCTTGCGCAAGCAGGGTGAGTACGTCAACGCTCCCACGCCAGATCTGATCCTCCTCGATTTAAATATGCCCAAAGTGAGTGGCTCGCAGGTGCTGGCTGAGATGGTGAAGGATGAGAGTCTAAGAAGTTTGCCAGTCGTTGTCTTGACCACCTCCGACGAGGGAGCAGAGATCCTGAAACTGTACAAACTTCGTTGCAGCTCCTACATCGTCAAACCGATCGATTTCGACCAGTTCCTTAAGGTCATCCGGGCAATCGCAGACTATTGGTTTACGGTTGTGGTTTTGCCCAGAGCGGCCTCCACCGAAAAAGGCGCCGCCAATGCAGGATCCTAAGGCACTGGAGAACTCCGGATGGCCAGAACTGTCCTCTCCCAGATCCTCCCCTTCTCCGTGAAGTGGCTGGCCTGCGAATTCAACCATGTGGCCGGCTCGCGGCTCCCCAACCCATTCTGCCCTGACTTAGGCTTACCGACCCCCGTCGGCCTTCTGATTTTCTTCTTTGCTTACTTTTCCACAATCCCGGGTTAATATGGAGCCACCACAATTCAGCCCTTTCCCCATGGCTGTCATGATCTCGCCTCTGCAACCCGTCTCAGCGAATCGTCGCCGCCGCGTGCGGCACAGAATTCAAACGCCTGCCTACGCCACTTTCACTGCCGAGTCCCAAAGCGCGATGCTCGATCTCCACGAGATCGTCGACATCAGCGAAGACGGCGTCGCCATTCAATACCATTCGCCTCTCGCCTTGGAGAAGCGCGTCAACCTGTGCCTCGATCTGGCCGATTGCGATGAACATATTTTCACCACCAGCCACGTCGTCTGGTCGAACTCTTCCGGACGCGCCGGCCTTCGCTTCTCCGAGCTACCCGCGGAATCTGTCTCCCGCCTGCGCCAGTGGCTCTTCGTAAACGTGATGGCCGGAGTCGCCAACGGCGAGGCCGACCTGAGCGCTCTTGACGGCGACGGCAGCAGTCTTGACGCTTCCCGCCCTGACGTTGCTCCGCGTCCCAACTATACCGACACGCTCGCCGCCGTCAGCGCCGTCCAGCGCCAGGTGGAAGCCCTCGGCCGCGATCTGGCCGCGGTCCTGCCCTTGGTTGCCGAGCGCGCTCTCACCCTGGTTCGCGCCTCCGGAGCTGCCATCGCCCTCGCCGACGCCGATCCGGATTTCATGGTCTGTCGCGCCAGTTCCGGCCCGGATGCTCCGCCGATCGGCGCCCGTTTGCAAGTGGGATCCGGTTTCTCTGGAGAATGCGTCAAGACCGGAATGCTGCTGCGCTGCGATGATGCCGAACTCGACCCTCGTGTGGATCGCGAGAGCTGCCGCGCCCTCGGCATTCGCTCCATCCTCGCCGCTCCCGTGCGCGTCGGCGAGAAATCGATTGGCATCCTCGAAGTTTTCTGCGCGCTCCCCAACGCATTTTCCGATACTGACAGCGGAGTGCTGCAAAGCCTGGCGCAGACCGTGCTCGCCGCCATCAACCGCGCCGCCCGCGCCGAGCATCTGCCGCCGCTGGGCGCTCCCCCAGCCACAAAATTTACCCCGCCCCCGGGAAGCGTCCTGTTCGCTTCCGCGCCCGACGAAGAAAAGAAAATGCGAAGTGCTCAAGAACAAGAAGAAGACAAGCACGCCAGCGGCATCAGCCTGCCGCTCTCCCACTTGATTATTCTGGTTGTCGCCGCCGCCATGATCTTCGGCGTCCTCGGCTACACTCTGGCGCCGTGGATTCAGGCCAAGCTGCAGCAGCGCGGCCACAACCGAATCCAGACCGTGCTGGCCTCCTCGAAACCCCCAGCCCCGGAAAACTCCCCGGCCGCATCCTCCACTCCGGCAGTCGAGACCGCATCTTTCGAACAACTTCGCCAGATGGCAGAGAATACCGACCCCGCCGCCGAGAACGCCCTAGGCCTGCGTTATTTTCAGGGCGACGAAAAAAATGGAATTGCGCGCAACGAAACCGAAGCCTTCCGCTGGTTCAGCCGCGCCGCCGATCACGGCAACCTCGCCGCCCAAGCCAAGTTGGGAGCCCTCTATTGGGGCGGGCGCGGCGTCCCAAAAGACGTGCAGCAGGCCTATTTCTGGACTGTCCTGGCCCGCGCTCGTGGCGACGAAGAGAATAAAGACCTCGCCGCCATCCTAGCCTCGGGCATGACCCATAGCCAGGCCTCATCCATCGAGCAGCAAGCCGACTCCTGGCTCCAGCAGCACATGGCCACCTGGAAGCCCGCAGCCGGCCACTAAGACCTTTCGTAGAGACGTAGCTTGCTACGTCTCTGCCGGTAGCATAGATAAAACTCGCGTTCGAGGCGACGACGGCAGAGACGTTTGCAAGCAACGTCTCTACGATGCTGGCGCTAGAATATCCCCCAGAGGTTCCTGTGCCCGCCCTCCGCGACATCCTCGACCGCAAAGTTCGCGAAGCCGACCCCTCCCTCTACGAAAAACTCGACCACCACCGCGTCCGCTGCTTTTCCTGCGGACACTGCTGCCCCATTCCCGAAGGCCAGCCCGGCGTCTGTAAAGTCCGCTACAACCGCGGCGGCACGCTCTACGTTCCCTGGGGATACACCGCCGGCATGCAATGCGACCCTATCGAAAAAAAACCTTTCTTCCACGCCCATCCCGGAGCGCTCGCGTACAGTTTCGGCATGCTGGGCTGCGATCTCCACTGCGGCTACTGCCAAAACTGGGTCACCTCGCAGGCGCTCCGCGATCCCAACGCCATCTCGCCGCCGCTCGACGCCTCGCCTGAAATGCTGGTTCGCGACGCTCTCGATCAAGGCGCAAAAGTTCTGGTCAGCACTTACAACGAGCCGCTCATCACCAGCGAATGGGCTGTCGCCGTTTTCAAACAGGCCAAGGCCGCCGGCCTGCTCACCGGATTCGTTTCCAACGGCAACGCCACCCCGCAAGTTCTCGAATTCTTACGCCCGCATCTCGATCTCTACAAAGTCGATCTCAAGAGTTTCGACGATCGCCACTACCACGAACTCGGCGGCCGCCTCGCCCCCATCCTCGACAGCATCCGCCGCATCCACGCCATGGGCCTGTGGCTCGAGATCGTCACCCTGCTCATTCCCGGCTTCAACGATTCCGCCGACGAACTCCGCCGCCTCACCGAATTTCTCGCCGGCATCTCCCCCGACATTCCCTGGCACGTCACCGCCTTTCACACCGACTACAAAATGCAAGGCGAAGGACAGCGCAATACCACCGTCGAAGATCTGCTGCACGCCGCCGAAATCGGCCAAGCCGCTGGACTGCGTTACATATATGCCGGCAATCTCCCCGGCATGGTCGGCCCCTGGGAAGACACCCGCTGCCCGCACTGCCACGAAACCCTGATCCGCCGCTACGGATATCACATCGAAGACTACCGCCTCATTCCCGAAGGCCGCTGCCCCGGATGCGCCCACCAAATTCCCGGCCGCTGGGCCGCCAGATTCGACGGCCAGATCACCTCTCGCCCTTTCTTGCCACACAAAAATTCGACAACCCGGCGCTCCCGTTTATTTACAATCACAAGTCGTTGAAGTATCGCTTGTGTAGGGACGGACGCATTCGTCCGTCCGCCGGGCTAAGCCCGGCAGCAGCTAACAATCTATCAACCGGACCGATGCGCAAAACACCAATCCTCGCGCTCTCTCGAATCACACCTCGGGTGCCCCATTCTTGCCCTGAGCGGAGTCGAAGGATCTCGCGCGTTCTTAGCGCGAGAAAGCCTGCCCTGAGCCTGCCGATGGGTGGGGGTTTTCGAAGCATCATCGCGCTGACGACTCTGCTCCTCCTCGCCTCCTGTTCTCCGCGAGACTTCCTAACGCGCCGTCTCGCCTCCGACCTCATCTCCGCCTCCGACCCGTTCAAGACCCCGCAGCAGTTCCTGCTGCAGACCGGAGTCGTTTCCAACAAAGACTACGTCTCCCCCGAATATCTTGTCCTCCAACATCACGGCTGGATTTCAGCCAGCACTGCCCTATGCTCTCCCGGTCTGGTCCCACCGCCCTGCTGGGATGTTCTGCTCACTCCCGCCGGCGTGGACACGGTTCACTCCTTGATTCCCGCGGATGCAGCCACCCATCCGGCGCTTTCCATCCCCGTCGCCAAAAGAGAACTCGTCGCTGTCACCGGCATCAGCAAGCAAGGCAACCTGGCCGACGTCGACTTCACCTGGCGATGGGTCCCGCTCAACGAAATCGGCGCCGCCCTCTACTCCCGCGACCTGCAGTACAATTCGACTGTCGGATTTCGTGACTACGATGACGGCTGGCGCGTCGTCGCCGCCCACAGCGCTCCTCGCACGGCTCAGACGCTGGACGACGCCCTGAAAAACGCCGAGTCGGCCCAGTGATGCCGGCTTGGATCGAGCTCGCAGCGCGTTGGCTCATCCCGCGCCGCCTTCGCGCCCAGGCCACCGTCCTCGCACTCTGCCTCTGGGGAGTCTGTGCCGTCGACTTCGCGACTCGGGGTCCATTTGACCGCGCAGGCAATATCAAATTCCAGGACTTTCTGCCGTCTTACGTTTCCGCCCAACTGGTCGCCCAGGGCCGGGCCAACGAACTCTACAACCAACAAGTCACCGCCGACGAGATGCAGACGGCGATTCCGCCGATCAGCGCTCGTGACCCGACCCGCCCAATTCTGCCCAGTCTGGTTTTACGCAATCTGGTTCTGCCCAATCTCTACGGTCCGCAGGTGGGCCTCTTCTTCGTCCCGCTGGCCCGCTTCTCATTTCCGGTAGCCGCGCGCATCTGGGTCGCGGCCAGTGTTCTCCTGTTTTTCGCCTGCGTCTATCTTGTCGGGAAGGTTTGCCCCGCTCTGCGCCCGCACTTCGCCATGGTCGCGCTCTGCGCGCTCGCCTTTCCTCCGCTATTTCATTTCTTCGTCCGCGCCCAGCTATCTGCTCTCGTGCTCGCCTGTTTCACGGCCGCATTTCTAGCCTTCCGCGCCGATCGCACTTGGCTGGCCGGAGTCGCCCTCGGATTCCTGATCTTCAAGCCGCAGTTCCTGGTTGCGCTCCCGCTGGTGCTGCTGCTGGCCCATGCCTGGAAGCCGCTCACTGGGCTTATCCTCGCGGCCGGCGCACAGCTCGTACTCGCGCGCATCTATTTCGGCCCGGCCGTCATGAACGCATACTTCGACACGCTCTGGCACATGTCGCGCGTCATCGGTGCATCCGAACTCAGCCTTGCTCCTATCCAGATGCATTCCCTGCGCTCCTTCTGGACGCTCCTCATTCCCTGGCCAGAAATTGCCCTCGCACTCTACGTTCTGACTTCCATCGTGACGGTTATTTTGGCCGCCGCCGTCTGGAAGTCTTTCGCCCCACTGTCCCTACGCTTCTCCGCGCTCACCCTCGCCGCCGTTCTCGTCAACCCCCATCTCTTCGTCTACGACCTGCTCGTCCTCGCACCCGCCCTGCTGCTTCTTGCCGACCGGACTCTCGCCAACGCGCAGCACTCATCCTCTCCCACGCTGCGCCTGCTCACCTACCTCGCATTCGTCCTGCCCCTGTTCGGCCCGCTCTCCCGCTGGAGCCACCTCCAGCTCTCCGTGCCCGCCTTCGCCGCGCTGCTCTGGATTCTCTGGCGAAGTTCCGGAACTCCAGATTCCGGAACCCCAGAGCCCGGAACCCCCGGTCACAAACTTGCCTCCAACTAATCGCCCGTTGTATAAACCTTCTTCCCGCCGGGGACCCAATGCGAATCCACAAAACTGCCGTAGCCGTCGTCATATTTGCGATTTGTGCGCTGGCCGCTGTCGCTCAAACCAAGCCCAGGCTCACGCTCGACGAATTCTTCAACTCCGTCGACTTCACCGCGCTGGAACTGTCGCCCGACGGCAACTTGGTCGTCATCGGCACCGAGCGCGCCGACTGGGATCAGCAAATCTTTCGCAAAGATTTATGGCTGTGGCGTAACCCGAATAAGAACGACGAAAATAAAAACGCCGACGGCACGCCCGGCTCGCTGCTTCAGTTGACCCAATCCGGTCACGACTCCGAGCCCAAGTGGTCGCCCGACGGCCGCTGGATCGCCTTCCTCTCCGAGCGCAAATTGTCCAACGAAAAATCCGCCGACTCCGATTCGGACTCCAAAGATAAAGACAAAGACGACGAAACCACCCAGCTCTACCTCATCTCGCCCGACGGCGGCGAAGCCTTTCCGATTACGCAAGGCGATGAAGACGTCCACGCCTTCTCGTGGTCTGGCAATATGTCTGGAAATTCGTCCGCCAATTCCCAAACCCTCTATTTTGCCACCCGCCAGCCCTGGTCCAAGGCCCAGAAAGACCATTACAAAAAAGAATGGAAAGACGTCGTGCAGTATCGCACTGCCGAGCGCGGCGACGTCATCTTCTCCCTCGACCTGCCCGCAGCCCTCGCCCACCATGCCGCGGCAACGGCCGAGAGCAGCGCCGGGAAAACTGAGAAAGAGGATGAGGACGCGACCCCAGGCGCGATCATCCTGGCCACCATGCCGCTGCGTGTCGATCAACTATTTATTTCGCCCAACGGCAGCCAGCTCGGAATCCTCACCAACTCCATTAACCAGCGCCAGGAAAAAAACGAAGACGTCGAAATCTATACCCTAGACGTGGCAAGTGTGGGCGCGGGCGACTCGCCCGCGCATGCCGGAAGCTCCGCGAATGCCGACAGCGAAACAAAGCTGGCCCAGCCGCGCCGCGTCACCCACAACCAGGCCGTGGAAACCAGCCCGCGCTGGGCCAGCGACAGCCACCACATCTTCTTCACCGTCGAAGTCGGCGACGTCTCCGGCCCCTACCGCGACCTGCAGCCGCATCTCTACTGGGTCGATGCCGTACCACTCGTACCTTTCAGCATCAAATCCAGCGAGCATGATCTGACCGAGCAATGGAGCAAAGATTTCATCGGCTCCATCGAACACTATGCCGTCACCGACGTAGGGGCGGACGCATTCGTCCGCCCCGCGAGCGCAGCGAGCGCCCCCCCGACGGATGCGAGGAATGCCTCTGCCACGGTCCTAGCCTCTGCCCGCATCGGCACCGAAGTCCAACTCTATTCCGCCGCCAAGCCCGCCGACTCTCTGCATCGCCTCAGCGCCTGGCCCGGCACCTACTCCCAAATCTCCACCGCCGCGCACTCACCCAAAATCGCGTTCATCTACTCCTCGCTAGGCAAGCCCGAAGAAATCTATCTCGCCGACGGCGCGGCCGCGCTCGATCAAGCCCGCCCCATCACGAGTTTTAACAAGCTCTTCACCGAGCGCGATCTTCCCCAAGGCAAGCCCTACCAGTGGAAGGCCGACGACGGCACCACCATCGGAGGCATGCTCATCTACCCTCCCGGCAAATTTGAAGCCAAGCATCTGCCCATGCTCACCTTCATTCACGGAGGCCCCACCGACGCCGACGGCAACCACTTCGAGGCCGACTGGTACCAGTGGTCCGCCCTTGCCGCTACCAACGGATGGCTCGTCTTCGAGCCCAACTACCGCGGTTCCACCGGATACGGCGACAAGTTCCTCCAGCAGATCGTCCCCGTCATCGTCTCCCGTCCCGGCAAAGACATTCTCGAAGGTGTCGACGCCCTTATCAAAGACGGCATCGCCGATCCCGACCACCTCACCATCGGCGGCTACAGCTACGGCGGATACATGACCAACTGGCTCATCACCCAGACCACGCGCTTCAAGGCCGCCGTCACCGGGGCGGGCGCCGTCGAGCACATCGGCAACTGGGGCAACGACGACTCCAACGCCGACGACGCCTACTTCCTCGGCGGACGTCCCTGGGAAGCCCCCCAGAGCTATCACGACGAAGCCGCAATCTTCCAGATCGACAGAGTCCGCACCCCCACCCACATGGTCGCCGGCGCCGACGACATAAGAGTCGCAGTGCTAGAAGACTATCTCCTGGAGCACGCCCTCTACTCGCTAGGCATCCCAAATAAGTTGTTAATCTTCCCCGGCGAAGGCCACAGCCTCGCCAGAAATCCCTGGCACGGCAAGATAAAAGTCCGCGAAGAATTAAACTGGCTCCAAAAATACGGCGCCGTCCCCAGTAACTAATCACCTAGCGGCGGACGTATTCGTCCGCACGCCGGATTCCGCCATAAAGAAGTCTGTCCTGAGGAGGGCGTTCTTTGCCCGACGAAGGACCTATGTAACCTCCCGTCATCGCCGATGCTGCCGGCGACCGTATAGGCGCCTCGACCACGCTAAAGAGCAGGCCCTGGTCGCGTTCCGCGCGACTATGCGCCTAGTCGCGACAGTATCCTTCGCACCGCACCCACTGGTCAGACCCCAATATCTTGTCGATCTCATCGGTAGCCTGCACAAATTTGGCCTGCATTCCAGATTTCGCTCCCGAGCAGGAAGCATCGCTGGAAACGCGTCTGCTGCGCCCACCTACGGAGACGCTAACCGAAACGCTCGGAGTATCGAAGCACCAGCTAAACGCCCGATCTTCCAACGCAAAAAATCCAGAACGATCAAGAATTTCAAATATCTGCGCGACTTGCTCAGGTCCGACCTTCGCTTTCTGGATCCCTTTGATCCTTACGGAACTCGTGCCAATATACTCCACGTCGCCGTTTCCCTGGACTGTCACGACATAGACAGGACAAGGACCGTAGCACCGGCCTCGCGAGAGTTCTATCGTGGCCGACTCCAAGTTTGTCGGCCGCTCTGAGAACTTATTTCTGCTGGGTATCCACATCGCCAGTAGTGTGACAAGCCCGAGCGCAGCCGGAACGAGCGTCCACTTGGCAAACTTGCGCTCCTCCGCGCACCCCACCGTTTCGCCTGGCCACATGTATAGAAGACAAACGGTTGTCGCGCAGGGAATCAGCCACAGGGCAACCTGAACGACATACGACCCAAATGATCCGCGAGTGTACATCAGCACAATGGAGTGGGGGACGGAATTCCAGAATGCATAATGCAAAACGAGCAGGGTGCCCGAGACAATGATGAAGAGGGCTCGACGGTGCCTTAGCAGGAAACTCACGAAGAAGAGGACAGAGAAAACCAGTAATTCCCCTGCAAACACCAAGATCACATTCCCGATGGGTGCATCACCCGGCTCTCCATACGGCCACTTCCGGGTGAGCGCGAGCACGAGGAGGCAGCCTACGGGCGTCGCAAACAGCGCGACCGCGGCCGCTGCCCGCCGGAAGATCAAAGGCACACGCGAACCGAAAGCAGAGGCTCTCAACAGCAGGAAAACGAGGGCGGCTGTAGAGCAGACTGTGACTACGAAGGTCGTGCCGATTGCCGTAGGCCTGAAAATGACGGGATCTGCAGCACCGGTCGGGACAGGCGTTCCCACCCCGAGATGCAGGATGTCGGCGACCCGCACCGCGCCTCGCAGGAAGTAGTAGGCAGAATCATTTTGCGGAGTCCAAGCAGTAATACTCCGCGCAACGTAGAACATCAGGGCATAGCAAACCGCCCAGGCGATGTTGATAGAAAAGAATACCTCGTTCAAACTGCTAAACAGATTGCCTCGCTCCCTCCAGAAGCTCCGCTTCTCGTCCTTGTCCATTTTGTGTAGCGCTCGATCTCGAAACTAGGGGTCGCCTACAATCATAGACACTGGCGAGGTTGGCCGAGGCCTTTGACTTCACCGGCACCGCAAACACCGAGGGGCCCTCTAGTTCATGCGTGGTATGGGCGGATCAGTTTTTCGGTTGGAAGGTGCTGAAGGAGAACTTGCTGGCTAGGAGTTGACCCTCGTCGCTATCCAACGGCACCAATTCGATGCCCGGTATCATCACCTCGCGCAGCCAGGTGTTCTCGACCCTGAAATAGTAGACGGCTCCGGCTTCCGCCGTGAAGTGGGCGGCTGCGGCTTTGTTGCGGCTTCCGGGCCCTATAAACGATTGCCAGCTGGCGCAGAGATGATGTTCTCCGGGATCGACGGAGAACGAGAAATAAGAGTTGCCATGGTTGGCGCCGATCCACGCGCCGTCGAGCCCTATGCGCGTTGTAGGTTTGGGTGTGGACTGGAAATGAGTGTCGTCCTCGACGAAATACACGATGGCTTTTCCGGGCTCTGGCTGAGCGGCCGGATGTTGCCCTTTGTCAGCTTTCACCGAGAACTTGGCATCGGTCGGGCCACAGCCGGGAGCGACAACCTTGCTTGCCGGAGTTTCCTGTGCGAATGCCGAAGCGGTGAACGTGGAAGCGATGAAAAGTAGAGTTACTACGGTTGCTTTCATGTTGCCACCTCAAGCGGCAGGAAATGCCGCGGTTGAAAAGAAATCGGACGAACGGCCCTGTCACACCGTGCAGAATATACCCTGTGTGCGATGCCTGACGAATAGAAGCAGGATGTCTCCCGAGGGTGCCCATCAGGCACAGGCGAACTCTGGTTGACACATGATATGTGTCCACGTATACTGTGTTCATGAACGTAACCCTCTCCATTGACGAGCAACTCGTCGCTCGCGCTCGCGAGAAAGCCGAAGCTCTCGGCAAGAGCCTCAATCAGATGATTCGCGACTATCTGCAAACGGTCGCTGGCGGGGATGATCCCGAGCGCTGCATTGAGGAGTTCAATCGTCTCTCGGGTCAAGGCCACTCCCGGGGATGGCGCTTCAACCGGGATGAGATTCATGAGCGGCAGGATCATTCCCGAAAAGATCATGCCCGTTCGTAGCTTCTTCGATACCAACGTCCTCGTCTATGCCGACGACCAAGCCGACCGGGCGAAGCAGCGCAGAGCACTCGATCTTGTAGCCGAGCACAGGCGCGCGCACACCGGAGTGGTGTCGCTGCAAGTGCTTCAGGAGTATTTCGTCACCGTCACGCGCAAACTGCAGGTGGATGTTCGCATCGCCCGCCGCAAGGTCGAACTGCTAGCTGAGTTCGACGTCGCCGCTCCCGACGTCGCCGACATTGTTGCCGCGATCGATCTGCACCGCCTTCACGGCGTTTCCTTTTGGGATGCCCTGATCCTCCGCGCAGCCAAACAGGCCGGATGCAGCGTGCTTTTCTCAGAGGACATGCAGGAGAAACGAGACATCGACGGAGTTCGTATCGTGAACCCGTTTCACTAGGAGGGCAAGAGGGAGAACTCGGGACTCGCGGCTCGGAACTTACTTTCCCGCGCTCGCCACTTTCACGCTGTGCGAGGCAGCCGCGTAGCGCGCGATGCCGCGATACAACGCTTCGGCGATCTCCTCGCGGTAGCCGTCGCTGCGCAATTTTTGTTCGTCGGTCGGACTCGAGACGAACGAGACTTCCGCCAGAATTCCCGGCATCGCGCTCTCAGTGAGCACGACGAATCCGGCTTCCTTGATACCGCGATCACGCAGGCCGGGATTCTCGGTGGACAGGGTGTTATACAACGAATGCTGCACGCTGGTCGCGAGTCGGCGCGATTGCTCGATGCGCTCGTGCAGGTCGGCCACCGAAAGCGTTGGCGTCGCGGGCGGCTTCACTCCAGGAGCGGTCTTCGCCGCGTGCGTGTCGACATCTTTGCCTTTCGATCCCGGCGCGGAGAAGAAATTCGTGTAGTAAGTTTCCACGCCGCGCGCCGAGGGCAGGTCGCTGTAGTTGGCATGCACCGAGACGAACAGATCGGCCTGCGACTGGTTGGCGATCGAGGCGCGCTCGTCGAGCGTGATGTAGTTGTCGTCAGGCCGAGTGTAGATGACTTCCATGCCCAGGCGGCTTTGGAGCAGCATGCCCAGCCGCTGCGAAATTTCAAGCACCAGATCTTTTTCGAGCAGGCCGCGGCGGCCGACGGTGCCAAGGTCCCAGCCACCGTGGCCGGCGTCGACCACGATGCGCATCTTGGGCACGCGCGCCCGCAGCTGCAAATCTTCCTTCGTCGGAGGCGGGACGACGATTGCCAGCTTGTTCTTTTCGGCTTCGCCAGAGTTGGGGAACAGGTTCACCGCACCTTTGGGAGTCGCGCCGATTTTGCGCACTTCGACGACGAGCCGGTAAGGATTCGATTCGAGACTGACTGAAAAAGTGGAGTCGGCCTTGGTCTGCAGAACAATCCGCGTCATGCCCGCAACCGGCTGCGCCACGCGGATGCGGCTGACGAACGTATCGCCCACCTCGATCGATTTGCCCACCAGCTCGGGAGCAAGTTGCGTGTCGCGCAAATCGAAATAGATGCGGTCCGGTCCGGCCAGGCGGTGCGCCTCATACTGCACCTGATCTTGGAGATCGAGCACAACCGTACTGGAATCGGCCGAGGACCAATGCCGGATTCCGGTGACCCGGGGAAACTTCGACAACTCCTGCGGGGTGGCCGGTGCGCTGTTGGTCTCGCCCGCGTCGGAAGCGGCGTCCACACTGGCGTTCGCGGGACTCGCGCCCGCAGCAACAACCGACGCGGGAGGCAGAGGCTGATCTTTCGGCGTCGCCGCGCTGGGCGGCTTGACCGGCATTTTCTCGGACTGCATCGTCGTGGACAACTGCATGGTCTTCAGCAACCAGACTCCACCGGCAAACGCCGCGCAGATCACGATGAACACCACCAGAATCAGCAGGACCGTGCGCCGGTTCGCGGGTTCCGGCTGCAGCAGATTGAGTTCGGGCGCGGCAGCCACTTCTGCTGCAACGGCCTTTTCCAGCTGGGCAGGCTTTTCCGCGGGCCGGTCGAGAATCGCCGGCTGGTTCAGGAGCACGGACGCCGGAGCCGAGCTGAACTGCGGGACGACTGACTTCTTATCACCCGCCGGGGCTGCGGGACCGCGGACTACTGGTGCGGCGATCTTCGCCGCAGGCGCCGCGGGGACGGGTGGGGCGGGGGCGACGGGTCGAACAGCGACAGACGGGACAACGCCGGGCGCGGCAACGACCGGAGAAGCCACGACCGGAGCGGCTGCGACCGGCGGAACAACGCCGGGAGGAACAACGACAGGCGGCGCTACGCGCGCGGCCTTCAGAGGCTTGGCCGGCGCTGGCGCGGGACGCGGAGGCGTTTCCAGTTTGGTCGCCGCGGCCTGCGCGGATTCGGCGAAACGATCTTCATCCTCAGGCTTGAGCGCTCCCAAAACCAATTCCGCGAGCAGGCTCAGGTTGCGGACGTCGCTATCGTTGAAGGCGAAAGGCCACGCGGAGAATGCCTCGATCAGCCCAATCACGCGTCGCCGCCCGCACAGCGGCACGGCCACCATGGAGCGCGCGCCCAGCTTGCGGCAGGCCTGTAGGTTCACCCGAGGATCGGTCTCGGTGTCGTCGCACATCACGATCTGTGCGGAGCGGAAGCAGGCTCCGGAGAAAGCGGAATCGCGGTCAATGCGCGCGCCGACATCCGGACGAACCTCGCCCGCGGCTGCTCGCAATACAATCTCGTTATTTTCGGCTAGGGCGATGGCCAGTCCATCGGCGCCGGTGATGGCGACCGCACGCTCGGCGACCAGTTGCAGCACTTCATCGAGAACGAACTGCTCTTGCGGATCGAACTCCGCGACCAGAGCGCCCAGACTGCCTGCGTCGAAACCCTCTTGCCGCGCGGCCAGCGCCTTGCGGCGGCGCACCTGATCGTGCAGCGCGGCGAAAGCCAGCAACGCCTGCAGCGCGTCGTGATGCGACGGCGTTTTCTGATCGGGCGCAGGGCTATGCGAAGAAGAATCGGAACCGCTGGAAGACCCCTGCTCGCGGGGCCAGGGAGGCACACTGGCTCCGGCAAACGGAGTGGTCACTTCACGATCCGGGTTCGTGGTGGAAGTCGCCATTCGAGACGGTTCACTTGTAAGTTATCGGGGTTTGAGCGGAGTTGCAATTACCTGGACATGACCCCTTGGGCATGTACTTTGGTAAGCGTCCTCTAATCCAATTCCGTCTTTCGAAACGGCGGTCAAGAGTACGCATCGACCCATCGGCTCGAGGAGTAGAATCCTTCGAATCAGGACGGGCTCGAATCAGGTGGTTCGGATCTCGAATCTCGAATCTCGAATCTCGAATAAAGACTGGCTCGGTAGACAAGGAAGAACGTGATGCCCCAGCCGCGTACTCACGGATCGCCCAGCCCCGCGGTGGCCGCGCTGATTGTTATCGGAATGCTGGCCATGGTGGTCATTCCTGCGGCCGTCACCTTGCATTCGGTGAGTTCTCCGGGAAAGCTCCAGGTGGGGCCGAATCCGTCTCCTCACGGTTACACCTGGAGCCTGCTTCTGTTCATCGTTCCGATTCTTGCGATCACGCTGTGGTTTCTGCCCAGTGAAGGTTTGGAGATTCCGCAGCGGGCGTTCTGGCGTACGATCGGGATTCTCGTTCCCTTGGGATGGCTGCTCGACATCATCTTCGCACAATGGTTTTTCTGCTTTCCGGATGTGAGCGCGACGCTCCGCATCCCGGCCCCCGCCTTCGGCAGGCCGGTGCCCATTGAGGAATATGTCTTCTATTTCACGGGATTCATTGCGGTGCTGCTGCTCTATGTCTGGCTGAGTGAATACTGGCTGGCCGCCTACAGCGTTTCGGATTATCCGGCAGAGGTGAGGAAAATGCGCCGGCTGCTCCAGTTTCATCCGATGTCGCTTATCGTGGGCGTGATTCTGATTGGTGCGGCGTGGTTGTACAAGAAACATTTTGCTCCAATTGCGGATCGCGATGGCTTCCCCTGGTATTTCACGTTCCTGGTGGTTGGCGCCCTGGTTCCGGCTATGAGCTTCTATCCCGTCGTCCGCCGCTTCATCAACTGGCGCGCCTTTAGTCTGACGCTTTTTTTCATGCTGCTGGTCAGCGAGTTCTGGGAGGCGACGCTGGCTGTGCCTTACGGCTGGTGGGGTTTCCAGCATCGGCAGATGATTGGCCTGTTTGTGGGAGCGTGGTCGAATTTGCCGATCGAAGAAGTTTTTGTCTGGATGGCAGTGACCTATGCGACCACCATCGTGTTCGAGGTGGTCAAAATCTGGCAGGCCTCGGGGCGTCGAGCGAAGGAAGCGTTCCTGGGGACGGAACTGAGATCCTCTTAGGCGCCGGCAACATTCGTCTCCTCACCTGCGGAATGCTGGCGCGTGAGACGTAGCGAGCTACACCTCTACGAACTGGAGCAAGAAGGATCCTGTCGTATACTCAAGCGAGTCGAAGCAGGTGGGCGCTGGAGGTTCGCCGTGTTGAGTTTCACGGCAGCAGTTCGCGGGACCTTACGATGTTTTGTGGTGACTGCCGGAGCAGTCGCTTTTTCAGCGTTCGGTTTAAGTGCGCCGCGGACGTGGGCCCAAACCGCTGCCGATCAGCCTCCACTCAAACTGCGGGTCGAGAGCAACTTGGTCGTCGTGCGAGTGGTGGTACGCGATGCTCAGGGCCATCCGGTGGAGAATCTCCGCAAAGAGGACTTCAGGCTCTTCGACAACGGCAAGGAACAGGCCATTACGCAGTTCGGCGTTGAGGTTCATCCTTCCACCTCTTCCTCATCCTCTTCAACTTCATCGCTAACGCCAGCTCAGAGTAAGACTGCGCCGCCGCCTTCCCCGCCAGAGCATTTTGTGGCGCTCTACCTCGATGACCTCGACATGCCTTTCGACGACATCGTGCGCGCCCGCGACGCGGCGGATCGCTATCTCGCCTCCTCCCTTCAGCCCTCCGATCGCGCTGCGATCTTCAGTTCGTCCGGTTCCATCGCGGTTGACTTCACCTCTGACTTGAAACAGCTGCACGAGTCCCTCTTCAAGCTTCGGCCGAGCTCCCGCCTAAATCAGAGTGAGTGCCCGAATATCACCGACTATCAGGCGGACAGGATCGTGAACCACGAAGACCCCGACGCCTATGCGGTAGCAATCGATGAGGCCGAGAGCCAGTGCGGGATGACTCGGGACTCGAAAAGCGACAGGATATTCATCCGGAGCTTGGCGGAACGCATCCTAGGTCAAACCGTGTGGCAGGCCCAGTACAGCCTGCAGGGCCTCGGCGAAGTGGTGAGGCGTATCTCGGAAATGCCCGGACAGCGGAACATCGTGCTCGTGTCACCTGGTTTCCTGTCCGGAGAACTCCTGTCCCAGGTGGATGCGATCATCGACCGTGCGCTCCGCTCACAGATAGTCATCGGGTCCATCGACTCCAAAGGCCTGGCAGTTATGCTTCCGGAAGCCGACGTCCGCACTGGCTATACCACTATCGACCCTCAACTTTTGTCCATCAAGCGAGGGTTGGTGTTCTTTCGTGAACAAGCGGCAACCTCTGTGCTCGCCCAAGTCGCGGAAGATACTGGAGGACAGTTCTTTCACAATGACAACGATCTGAACATGGGGATTCGCAAGGTGACCGCCCTATCGGAGGTCTACTACGTCTTAGCTTTCGCTCCCAGGAACTTGAAGATGGATGGACGCTTTCATTCGCTCAAGGTGACGCTGAGTGAACACCGGCCAGGAGTGACCCTGCAAGCGCGACGCGGCTACTTCGCGCCCAAGGCAGTGAAAGAAGAGGACGAGACCCAGGGAAAAATCAGGGAAGCTGTTCTGTCCAGAGAGGAGACGCAACAGTTGCCGCTTGATGTCAGCACTGAACTTTCCAAGACTTCCGGAAAAACGGAGTTCTCCGTTATGGCTCGTGTCGACGCTCGCCCAGTTCGGTTCGAGAGAGTCGGGGACCGCAACGTCAATACCCTGACTTTCGTCTCCACGATATTCGATGCGAACGGAGCGTGGGTTACGGGACAACAAAGCCAAGTCCACTTGAATCTGCCAGACGACTCCTTACAAAAGCTCTTAGCATCCGCCGGCATCGTCGTGAGGACCACGTTTCAACTCAAGCCGGGAAGCTACACCGTGCGCGAAGTAGTAGTGGACTCGGAAGACCACCATCTCAGCGCCATCTCTCGCAATGTCGAGATCCATTAGCGCTCGACCGTTTGGGCCGACTGCTCGATGCGTCCTCCGGCGGGAGACTCCTGGCACCATCTTAGTTACTAAGGCGGCGCGTGCAGGCGGAGATAAGATTCGTGGGATAGAGCCCGGACCGACCCGGTTCTCCGGCGGTGCAGCATTATGGACGCAGGAACATCTCCCGCGCGACAAACCAGGGCGAAACACCGGCACGAACTCCGTACTCTGACCTACGTCACGATCGACCAAGCGAATGGCGGCATCGTGCGCAACCTGAGTCGGGAAGGCGTGGGAGTGCAGACTGTGGCCGCGGTTCGTCCGCGCCAGCAATTGCGCGTGCGCTTCGAGCTGCACGATCCGCGGCTGCGGGTGGACGGGCGCGGCGAAGTCATGTGGGCCACGTCGTCGGGCCAGTGTGGCATTCGCTTCCTCGACCTGCCGGAGCAGACGTCGAGCCAGATCAACGAATGGATTTTTGGCAGCCTGCTGGAAGCGACTGCGCATTCGGAGCGGGCAGAACCAATGTTCGCGGGGACTCCGTTTGGCAAGGCTTTGCTGGCCGAGTCGCTGACCTTGCCCGCGTGCGATGAGGACGATGGGTTGATGATTTCCGCAACTCCGCTGAAGGTCATCGAGTTGCCGACGCGGCCCCAGAGACCGCAGCCGGTTTCCAGGGGCGAGGAAGCTGCCGAGACCGCGCCATACGATTCTCCAGAAGATCAGTCTCTAGAAAGTCAGTTTCTAGAAGATGAGCCCCAGCAACATCCGCGGCTAGAAAATCAAGCGCCAGAATTGGACTGGCTGTCGCGACCGCTTTCCGGTCGCAGTCTCATCTGGACGATCAATATCCTCGTGGCGCTGGCGGCCCTACTGCTGGTCGTGCTGGTTTTTCTGTCCGTGACCGGTGAACCTCCGCGATGGCCGTTGCCCATGATGGGCGGGGCCGCGCTGTTTGTGGCCGTACTGTATTGGGGATTCTTTCACGTATTTGCGGGATCAAGTCCGGGGGCACGATTGGCCCGGATGGTGAAATCGGAAGGCGAAGAGGAAGAAGTTGACGTCGCGCGCTTCCGCTGATTGTCTGCGGTTGGTCTTCTTAGGGAAGCTCTGATAAAGGTCCAACAAAAAGCCTAAACCACAGAGGACACAGAGGAGCACGGAGGAACCCGGAGGCTTACGCAAAGCTTCCTTAGGTTGGTCTTTTTGGGTCGACTTCTTAGGTTGATCTCTTAATCCTGACCGGCGCGAACTGGTTCTCAGCTCGCGAAATACTGCTGCGCCAGCCAAAGCTGCAGCGTGCGCTGCTGTTGGGGCGCAAGCTTCACGAATCGGATGCCCAGATTTCCCCGCTTGTCTTGCCACGCGATCTCGGCCTGGGCCTTCAACCCCGCTCGGGCGCCGGGCAATGCGAACGAGACGTGCAATCCCTTCACCGGTTCGACCGGATCCTTGGTGTGAATCTGCATTCCACCTTGACTCAAATTGATCAAGAAGGCGTCCGTCGGCTTCTGGCCCTTGCCGTTTAATGACACGGGCACTTCCAGGCCGGCGCGGTGATAGCGCAGGCGGCCGTCGAGAATCATGCTGCGCGCCGCGGAGAGCGTGCGCACGGCCTGCTCCACGGAAATTGGTTTTTCGAAGGCAAACAGCGCGCCCGTCTGATCGAGAGTCTGGGTGCACCGTGGGCCGCCCATGATGACCAGGGGCACGGTTTTGGGGGTTTCGATGTTGTGCAGTTCGCGCAGGAATTGCGCGCTTCCGTTCAGATCGCAGTCCACGATGAGGGCATCGATTTTGGATTTGCTGAGCCGGGCCAACGCCCGCTGCGGTTCGTTCTCGACGGAAACGTCCATGTGAAGACCGCCGAGGATGCATTCCAGAACACTGACTTCCTGCCAGTCGCGCGAAACCACCATCGAGGAAAGTGTCATGGCTTCAACTCTAGACAGGTCTGTAACGGGGACGTAGATAACCAACGTAACGAGGCGGGCGGGGTTCGGCTGCACCAGCGCTATCTACGAACGGGCCACGATCGACCTCTCGTCGAGTTTGACTACAATCGCATGGCTGCGACAACAACGGGTTTTGCTGCCGATAGCCACTGTGGCATTATCAGTTGCGCGGCGGCTCGCCTATTTTGGTTTTTGAGGTGCTGAGCTTCAAGTTCGCGACGCGATACCTGCCCTCATCCTCGTTCAATTGCGAAAGACCGAAGGTTACGCTGTTGCGGGAGTTCACCGTGACCTGGGCTGCGAAGTAGTAGACCTTGCCCGGCTCCGCGGTAAACGATGTCAGATCGACATTCTTCTTAAGAGTTTCCAGGGTCGATTGCCAACTTGCACACAGGTGATGAACTCCCGGGTCCACTGTCAATGCGAAGTATGAGTTGCCGTTGTTCGCGCCCGCCCAGGCTCCGTCGATACCGAAGCGGACTGTGGCATGCATGAAGGGGCCGATCGGTTGGTTTTCGCCTTCGATAAAGACGATCTGTGCCTTGCCCTCCTCAGGTCCGGCAGGCACGGGCTGGCCCTCTTCTGTTTTGACGTCGAATTTGACTTGGTCGTTGCCGCAGGAATCCGGCCGGGTGGCTGCCTAGACCTGCCCAGCACAGGCAAGAGATGCACAGAGGAAAAATGCACTAAGACTTGGCTTCATGAGGATTTCCCTGAGAACTAAGACACACGTTAGAACTGTTAAGTTGCCCGCCGCATCCATTTTACGCTTGATGGTAAGGGCTGGCTGTTTCTCGAAGCTTCAGCCAAGATAGCTGTCGAAATGTCGCGACTACACTCACAACGGGGTTCGGGCGATCGTACTCACTTCCCCCGGTACCACTCGACTGTGCGGCGCAGGCCTTCTTCGAAATTCACTTTGGGTTTGTAGCCGAGGGCGGCTTCGGCTTTGGAGATGTCGGCGAGGGAGTGTTTGATGTCGCCGCCCCGCTCTGGTCCGTACTTGGGTTGGCCAGAATAGGACGTCAGAGACTGCAGCAGTTTGAAGGTTTCGTTGAGGGTGACGCGGCGGGCGGTGGCGACGTTGAAGACTTGTCCGGCGGCTTGGGCTGCGGGAGCTTTGCAGGCCAGCAGATTGGCTTCGACGGCGTTGTCGATGTAGGTGAAGTCGCGGCTCTGTTCGCCGTCGCCGTAGATGGCTGGCTGCTCGCCGCGCAGCATTGTGGTGATGAACTTGGCGAGCACGCCGGAGTAAGGTGACGACGGATCTTGGCGCGGGCCGAAGATGTTGAAGTAACGCAGGGCCACGGTTTCGAGCTGGTAGCAGCGGTAAAAAGAAATCAGGTAATGTTCGCTGGCCAGCTTGGCCACGGCGTAGGGCGAAATGGGGTCGGGCGTCATGGATTCGCGTTTGGGCAGCGTGGGGGTTTCGCCGTAGACGGACGACGACGCGGCAAAGACTACGCGCTTGACCTTGGCGTCGCGGGCCGCGACCAGCACGTTGACCGTACCGTCGAGGTTGGCGCGGTTGCTGGCCAGCGGGTCGAGAACGGATTTTGGCACCGAGGGAATCGCCGCCTGATGCAGAACGAAATCGACTCCGGCGCAAGCCTTATGCATGGCGTCGAGATCGAGAATGTCGGTCTCGCGGAAATCGATGCGATCCAGAAGTTCCGCGATATTTTCGCGCTTGCCGGTGGAGAAGTTGTCGACGCCGCGCACCTGCTCGCCGCGGGCCAGCAACGCCCGCGCCAGCGACGATCCGATAAAGCCGCCAATGCCCGTAATCAGATAGAGAGCCATGCCTCCTCATCATAACGAATGGGAGAGATTTCGTGGGCGCGAGAGAAGGGAGAAATAACGAGGAGGGTGACGAACCGGGCTCCAGTTTGGATCGAGAAACGGATTGGGCGAGAGGTTGCCGAGCTTCCTAGGGCTTGCCGCACGCGTCCTGACTCTTGCGGACAACGCGCAGGAAATCTTCCCGCATGAGCATCTGGCGGCTTTCGAAGAATTCCGTGAGGGCCTTCAGGGCGGCTGAAGGATCGGTGATGGAAGGCAGCGCGTCCAGCGGTGCGAGAGAGGGAAGCGAGGAGGCAATCCCCGGCCCCATGGTCAGAAACGAGCGTGAGACGGTGGCCAGCAAGGCGCGCAAGCGCAGTCGGTTCTCGTCCGACATTTCGGTGAAGGCGATGCCCATGCCGAGGTAGGGATAACTTACGCGGACGCTGCCCTTGGTCTCGACGCGCTCTCCGTTGGCATCCAACTTCATGTGCAGGATGGCGCCCACCGGATACGTCGCCTGCGCTTCCACGTAACAGCCATTCAGGCTGACGTCGGTGAACGCGGCCCAGGTGTGTACGTCGCAGCCCTCCTCGCGGATCTGGACGCTGCCTTCGCAGTGGTAGCGGGGGCTGCGGCGTTTCTCCGAGCCCTTGAACTGGCCGCCGGGATCCGCAGTCGCGGAACCCGCCCCGGCATCTTTTATAGGAGTCTGCGGCGCCGGCGTGGCTGCACTCGCGGAGTATGGACTTATCTGTTTCAGGGCTCTTAGATAAGCCACGCCTGGGTCGATTTCCTCTGCCATAGCGCCCCCGATTGCGAACGAAACTGTGTCCGCTCTCATCGAAAGTCAACCCCGGCGAGGCTCCTTCGAAGCAGGCGGGCTTTGCCGGGAATTCTGATGTCCCTATCGGTAGAAAAGGGTTGCAACATTAGACAAGGGAGAGCGAACGGTGCGTTAAGAATCTTCTAATGGCCCTAATGAAGGGGCGTGCCCGCAGAGGCTTCCGCGGACGTCAGTTGCTGGGCCGCTTGCCGAATCTGTGCCCAGAGTTCGTCGCGTCCGGCGCCGGTCTTGGCGGAATAGGGAAGCAGGCGTGCGGTGGGATATTCCTGGGCCAAGGTTCGCAGCGCGCCGTTCAGCCGATTGTTGGAGAGCCGGTCACTCTTGGTGGCTACCAGCAGGAATTCGCGGTCCGAGGCGGTGAGGAAGTCCAGCAACTGGCGGTCACTTTGCTGCGGAGGAACGTTGGCATCGACGAGAACGATGCACAGGCCGAGGGTGGGGCGTTCGTTAAGATAAGGCTCAATGAATTTTGGCCATTCCTGGGAAATCTCGCGTGAAATCTTGGCGTAACCGTAGCCGGGAAGGTCGGCGAAAATCAGCTCGGGACGCGGCTTTCCGGGCCAGCGAATCTCGAAGAAGTTGATGGCGCGGGTGCGGCCGGGAGTGGAACTGGTGCGCGCCACTTTGTCGCCGACCAGAGAGTTGATGACGCTTGACTTGCCCACGTTGGAGCGGCCGAGGAAGGCGATCTCCGGCAGGCTGGGAACGGGGAATTGCGCGGCATCGGTAGCGGACGCAAGAAATCGGGAGAGAACCCTCATGCTCAAGTTTGCAACGGAGGGAGGGGAGTTGGCAAGCTGGGGATCAGTTAGCGCACTGGCTCACGTCGAAACTGCTTGCTCAGTGTGAGGGCTTGATGTTGGTACGACGATCCTATGTTCGTACCATAAATCTTGCCTGGGCGTGACAATAGGTGCATATAGTTGAGGCGGCCGACGAGTTGCCCGTGTTCCATCAGGAAGGGAACTTCGTGGGCTCGCACTTCGAGCACAGCACGGGTTCCCTTGATTTCGTTGGAACCGTAGCCGAAGCCGGGATCGAAGAAGCCGGCGTAGTGAATGCGAAACTCACCGTCAGAAGGATCGAAGGGAACCATTTCGGCGGCGAAGTCAGGAGGGACACGCACCCGCTCTCGGGACGCGAGAATGTAGAAGTCACCTGGCTCAAGAATTAGATTTTTATTCGCATTCTGGTGACGAACTTCCCAGAACTCCTCCGTCGAATAAAAGCCAACCCGGTCCAATTCGATCGCCGGGGCATATCGCTTTGCCTTGTAGGCGATGATCTCACCCGGTTCGGAGGCTTCGAGATTGACGGTAATTCGCAAGCCCCGCTGAAGTTGCGCCTTGCCCGGGATCCCTTCGTCCATGTAGACCAGCGGTTCCTCTTGGTCCAACCCTTTGATCGTGCGATCACCCGAGCGGGGACTTCCTTGAACAAACCGCAGCTGACTTAGTCTCATCCCGGCCCGCACGGCCACGGTAAATGTGCGGGAAACGACTTCGGCATACAGTTTGCCTTTGTATCCTGGCGGAACGGTATCGAACTCGGTGCCATAATCGGTGATGAGGCGAGTGAAGATGTCGAGCCGACCGGTTGTGCTCTTGGGGTTAGCGCGTCCAGAGATATTGTCGGGTAAGTTCAGTTCCTCAACGAGGGGGATGATGTATACGCAGTCTTTTTCGAAGACGGGCGCAGCGGTCAGGTCGACTCGAGTCATCCGCAGGTCCTTGATTTTGTCGGCGACGGTGGCGTTCGGTCCGGGCAGAAAGCTGGCGCGGACGCGGTGCGCCATATCCCCCAATCGCAGGTCGAGACTCGCGGGTTGGATGTGGTCGGGGTGGATGGCGGGCGTGGCCTGGATGTGTCCACGGGCGATTAAGTTGCTGATTTCCTGCGAGGGGAGGATTCCCGTGGTCCGGGCTTGACCGGGTTCGCTGGGCGACTCCGGCTCGTTTTCAAAAGCAATCTGACTCTGGTCGGACGCGGACATCTTCAAGGCTCCCCTTTGGGCTGGATGAAAAAGTGGGCAGTCGATTTCCTTGACTTCAGTTCCTAGGAGGACTGCTGCGCACCGGCTGGAAGTGCTTTAACTGTAAGGAGACGAGGGGAAACGTGTCAAGTTCGGTGCTCGGCTGCGTGCCGCGGTAATCTCCGGGCCGACGAGGAAAGAGCCCGCTGAGCAGGATCTTCGGAGAACCGATGGCTGTCGTCCTACTGATGCGCGGTCGGAGCTTCGGTACCGGAGGTCAGCGGCGCGATGGGTTGCGCGGTTTCTTCCTCACGGAATGTCGGCAGCGGAGATTCCAGGGCGATGGCCAGAACCTGATCCATGGTGTCGACGAAATGCAGCTTCATGGCGCTGCGCAGATTTTCCGGAACCTCGGCTACATCTTTTTCGTTGTCTTTCGGCAGAATTACTTCAAACAGTCCGGCGCGATGCGCGGCCAGCAGTTTCTCTTTCAGGCCGCCGATGGGCAGAACCTTGCCGCGCAGCGTGATCTCTCCGGTCATGGCCAAGTCGCGGCGCACCGGAATCTTGCTCAGCGCGCTGGAGATGGCGGTGGCGATGGTGATGCCCGCCGAGGGGCCGTCTTTGGGAATCGCGCCCTCGGGCACGTGCACGTGCAGATCGAGATTACGGTAGAAATCGCGGCTGAGGCCCAGACGTTGCGCGCGTGAGCGAACGTAGGACATGGCGGCCTGCGCGGATTCCTGCATGACGTCGCCGAGTTTTCCGGTCAGCGTCAGCTTGCCTTTGCCGTCGACGACGCTGGCTTCGGTGCTGAGAATCGAGCCACCGACTTCGGTCCAGGCCAGTCCGGTGACCAGGCCAATTTCGGATTTTTCATGCGCCAGAGTGTCGCGGAACTTAATGACGCCGAGGAAGTCGTTGACGTTGGTGCCAGTGATGGTGATGTTGTAGTTCTCGCCCTCTTTGACGACCCGGCGCGCGACCTTGCGGCAGACATTGCCGATTTCGCGTTCCAGGTTGCGCACGCCCGCCTCCCGCGTGTAAGAGCGGATCAGGCCGGTGATGGCTTCGTCGGTGAACTTGATGTTTTTCTCCGTGAGGCCCGCGGCTAGCATTTGCTTCTTGACCAGGAATTGCTTGGCAATTTCGACTTTTTCCTGCTCGGTGTAGCCGTGCAGGCGGAGCACTTCCATGCGGTCTTGCAGAGCGGCAGGGATGGTGTGCATCACGTTCGCGGTGGCGACGAAGAAGACCTGCGAGAGATCGTATTCCACGTCGAGGTAGTGATCGACGAACATGAAGTTCTGTTCGGGATCGAGCACTTCGAGCAGGGCGGCCGAAGGATCGCCGCGGAAATCCATCGACATCTTGTCGACTTCATCGAGCATGAAGACCGGGTTCTTGGTGCCGGCCTTTTTCATCATCTGAATAATCTGGCCCGGTAGGGCTCCGATGTAGGTGCGGCGGTGGCCGCGAATTTCGGCCTCGTCGCGGACGCCGCCCAGGGACATGCGGACAAACTTGCGGCCGGTGGCCTTGGCGATGGACATGCCCAGGGAGGTTTTTCCCACGCCGGGAGGCCCGACGAAACACAGGATCGAGCCCTTGGGATTCTTGACGAGCTGGCGCACGGCGAGGAATTCGAGGATGCGTTCCTTGATTTTCTCCAGGCCGTAGTGATCTTCGTTGAGAACTTTTTCGGCGCGGGAAATGTTGCGGATTTCCTTGGAACGTTTCTTCCACGGCACGGCCAGCAGCCAGTCGAGATAATTGCGCGAAACCGTAGATTCAGCCGACATGGGCGGCATGGCTTCGAGTTTTTTCAGTTCCTGCAGGGCCTTGTCTTTGGTTTCTTTGGGCATGCCGGCGGCTTCGATCTTCTTTTTGAGTTCGTCGAATTCGCTTTTTTCGCCGCGGCCCAGTTCCTTCTGGATGGCCTTGATCTTCTCGTTGAGGTAATACTCTTTCTGCGCACGCTCCATTTGCCGCTTGACGCGAGACTGGATGTTGCGGTCAAGGTCGAGTTTTTCGATCTCGACGTCGAGCACGTCCGCAATGCGCGCGAGGCGAGCGGCGGGGTCGAAGATGGCCAGCAGTTCCTGCTTCTCCTCGATGCCGAGCTGCAGATTGGCGGCGATGGTGTCTGAGAGCTTGGCCGGCTCGTCCATGCGTACCGTGGCAATGATGGTCTCGTAATTGAGAGACTGCTGCAGTTTCACGTACTGCTCGAAGAGCCCGGTGACGCGCGTCATGAGCTGCTCGGCGGCCGGGGTCATCTCAAACTGCGCCTTGCCGGTGCGCACGGTGGCTACAAAGAAGCCGTCGCGATCGTTCACCTCAGTGGATTTGGCGCGTTCCACTCCCTCGACAAGAACCTTGATATTGCCGTCGGGCATTTTGACGCTTTGCACGATGTTGCAAATGGAGCCGACCTGGTAGATTTCCTTGGCCTTGGGTTCGTCCACGCTGGCGTCATGCTGGGTGGCGAGGAAGATCTTGCGATCGCCGGTGAGTGCTTCTTCCAAGGCGCGCACACTGGACTCGCGCCCTACCACGAACGGCATCATCATGTAGGGAAAGATCACCATGTCCCGGATGGGCATCATGGGCA
>JBKQID010000007.1:0-34583 GCA_052148475.1 Candidatus Sulfotelmatobacter sp.
GATTCGCTAGAGCTTCAACGTGTGCCATTGCTGGTCAGAGCGTGGCAGTAGTCCAGGTGATAGTCAAGCGGTTTGATTTTCTTGGCAGCGGGTGACTGACTCACAACCTGATTTTTGCGAAAGGGCAGGAATGTCCGCTGCACCGGCCTTCTGGAAGGCCATGCTGGCTACTCTTCCCGCGTGACGCGGATCCATTCTTCCATTTGATCGAGATATTCGGCGAGGGCGCGGCGTCCTGTAGCGGTCAGGCGATATTCGGTGCGGGGGACGCGGCCTTCAAAAAACTTCACGCAGGAAATGTACTGGGCTTCTTCGAGCTTGCGGGCGTGGACGCTGAGGTTGCCGTCGGTGGTTTTGAGGACGCGTTTGAGGTCGTTGAAGCTGAGCGAGTCGTTTGTAGCGAGGGCGCTGACGATGCCGAGGCGGATGCGCTCGTGGATCAGGCGGTCGAGTTCGGGGAGTTCGGGGGCGACGGCGGGCGGATGCTCGCGGGCGTGGTCCGCGGCCTTTTGATGCAGGTTCTCGCGCTTCTCGCGAGCGCGAGGCTTCTCGGCAGACTTGCCAGAAATCCCAGGCTCGGGCTGGGCGTGCTTGCGGTGGGATGGAAGCGGCCTAGCCACCGTGCCTCCTGGCGATGAGAAGTCCGAAGACGATGTGGAGGCCGCCGAAGCCGGCGGCTAGAAACCAGTTGCCCCAGGCAGCTGGACCGAGGACAGTCAGGCCGCCGAGGAGCATGAAGCAGAGTCCCATGACGGGGATGGCGGGAACCGAGAACGAGCCTCCGGTCATGATTCCGGCGCCGTAGAGCAGGAGCCAGGTGGCGGGTAGGGCGGACTCGAGGCCGGCGCGGAACAGGAGGAAGGTGAGGAAGGCTCCGGCGATCAGGGGCGGGGCGAGTCCGAGGGCGACTTTGCGGGCGGGGCCGGAAAATAACGGGAGGCCGCGGCGGTTCGCTTTCCAGGTGCAGGCCAGCAAACCGATGGCGACGGCGAGCAGGCTTTCGGCGAGCCAGACGCGCAGCCAGGCGAAGTGGGAAATCTGCTGGCCTGCGAGCCAGGCGGCGGCGAGGGCGGTGAGGCCCAGAAAAACCTGTCCCCAGCCGGAGACGGCGGTGAAAGCGGCGGTGCGCTCCATGGTGTCGCGAATGAAGCGGAGGTCGGCGAAGACTTCGGGAGCGGTGCGCGGGGGGGCGCTGGGCTCGGCGGGACCATAGTCGGCGGGACCATAGTCGGCGGAACCATGCTCGAGAGAACCGTGTTCGGCGGAACTTTTCCCCGAAGAGCGAGGAAAACGCCGGATGCGGTGCGGGCGCGGGTCGAACATAGGGATAGAGTAGCGGGGCTGGTCGCTATTGTCAAGTACTTTGTAATGCAAAGACTTGCTGGGATGCGCCGGGAATTACAGTCAAAGTCCCCGCCCTTCGACATGCTGAGGGCAGGCTGTCTCGCGCAAAGTGCGCGCGAGAAATGGGGCACCCGGGAATGAAGGTGGCGGCTTTCGTGGGAGCAGTAATCACAAATCGAAAGTCAAAATCCCCCTTTTTTTCAACAACAAGGCGAATCTGTTATGTCCGTCGATTTCGGATAAGAGTGATTCCGCCGCTGGGAGCGCGGGCGCGCCGCTTATAATGACGGCTGCTTCATGACCTGCTTCATGACCTGAGAAGGAGATTCTGAATCATGCGACTTGTGGTCCTGTTTGTCCTGCTGACCTTCATGTTCAACTTGACGGCCTTTGCCGCGCCGCCGCGGAGCGACCTGGAGGGCCGCAGAAAGGCACTGAACGATCTGCTCGCCGAGCGCTGGGAATATACGCTGCGCACCAGTCCGACCTTCGCTTCGTTTCTGGGAGACAAGCGCTGGAACGACAAACTCGACGACTTCTCGCAGAAAGCCATTGACGACGACCTGGAACAGAGCAAGAAATATCTTGCCCGCTTCGAGGCGATCGACACCACAGGATTCCCGGAGCAGGAAGCGCTGAACAAAACGCTGATGGTGCGGGATCTGCGGATCGCGGTGGACGGGGCCCGATTCAAATCCTGGGAAATGCCGGTGACGCAGTTCGGCGGGGTCCACATCGATCTGCCACAACTGGTGTCTATCCTCTCGTTCCAGAGCGTGAAGGACTATGACGACTACATTGCGCGACTGAAGCAGATTCCGCGAGTGTTCGACGAGTACACGATCCAGATGCGCAAGGGCATGGCCGAGGGACTGATGCCGCCGCGCATCTTACTGGAGAAAGTAGTCGAGCAGGCCAACGGTCTGGCGACGAAAACACCCGAGGCCTCGCCTTTCGCGCAGCCCTTCGACAAGTTCCCCGAGTCCATTGCCGCGGCGGATCAGAAACGGTTGCGGGAGCAGGGCCTGGCTGCGATCCGGGAATCGGTGCAGCCGGCGTATGTGAAGTTCACGACGTTCGTGCGGGAGGAATACGCGCCGAAAGGGCGCACCGAGCCGGGAGTGTGGTCGCTGCCGGATGGTGCGGAGCGCTACGCTTTCCGCGTAAAAGACAGCACCACCACCGATCTGACGCCGGAGCAGATTCACCAGATCGGTCTGGCTCAGGTCAAAGAAATCGAAGGCAAGATGCTGCAAGTGGTGAATCAACTGGGCTTCAAAGATCTCAAAAGTTTCAGCGCCTCGCTCGCGACCAACCCCAAGGTCCACGTGCACTCGCGGAAGGAGATTCTCGACCTCTACCAGAAGTACATCGACCAGATGTATGGGAAGTTGCCGGCCATGTTCGGGCGCCTGCCGAAAGCGAAGCTGGTGGTGATGCCGATTGAAGAGTTCCGCGAGAAGGAGGCCTCGACGTCGTACAACCAGGGAGCGCAAGATGGATCGCGCCCGGCTCACATCATGGTCAACACTGGGAACTTCGAGAAAGGCACCACGGTCGACTTTGAGACGACGGCGTATCACGAAGGCGTGCCCGGGCATCACATGCAGATTGCGATTGCGCAGGAACTGCCGCAGCTTCCTCCCTTCCGGCAGAACGAGTACTACACGGCTTATACGGAGGGATGGGCGCTGTATTCGGAGCGACTGGGCAAGGAAGTTGGATTTTTTCAGGATCCGTATAGCTACTACGGTCACCTGCAGGACGACATGCTGCGCGCCATCCGGCTGGTGGTGGACACCGGCTTCCACTACAAGCACTGGACGCGGCAGCAAGTGGTTGACTTCTTTCACGAGCACTCGGCGATCGATGAGGCCGAAGTGCAGAGCGAGACCGACCGCTACATGGCATGGCCGGCGCAGGCGCTGGGCTACAAGATAGGTCAACTCGAGATTCTGAAGCTGCGCCAGTATGCCAAGGATCAGTTAGGCGATAAGTTCAGCCTGAGCAATTTCCATGACGAAGTGCTGGGCGCGGGAGCGCTGCCGCTGGATGTTCTGTCGGCCAGGATTCACGAGTGGGTGGCGACGCAGAAGACGGCGGCGGCCTCAGCTCGGTTGCAACTAGTGGAGGATGGACCGGCGCAGAGCGGCTCGAAGTAGGAATCTGTTGGTGTGGAGCGTGCACTCCCGCCCGCTGCCTTTGATGTTGCTTTTGATTTGACTCTGGGTTCTGGGGCTTTTGAAATGCAAAGAGCAAAGTCAGAATTAAGAACAAAGTCAAAAGCAGCGGGCAGGAGCGCCCGCTCCATATGAGCAAATTCGGAGAGGAGGATGCGTGGGGGCTTGGGGGATGGGAAGTTTTGAGAACGACGATGCCGCAGATTGGGTGGCGGGGCTGGATGAGATTGCGCCCGCCGATCTGACTCAAATACTGGCTCATGCGGCCGATGATCCTGCCTACCTGGATGCGCCCGAGGCCAGCATCGCGGTCGCGGCCAGTGAAGTGGTCGCGGCTCTGCATGGTTCTGCGGCGGCGGGAGCTCCAGCAAAAGTTGTGGAGTGGGCAAAGAAACATCCGCAGGCTTTCACTCCGGAGCTCAACGCTGTGGCGCTTCGGGCGCTGGATCGGGTGCGGAGGAATTCGGAACTGAAGGATCTGTGGATGGAAGCTGACGGGCTGAACGACTGGATTGCGGCGGTGCGGGATTTGCAGGCCAGACTCGGAGCGTAGAAGACTTCTGACTACGTCCGGTGGGAGTCGGAGGCGCAGACTCTGGATCGGCACACGTCCTTAACTGGCGCGACGGTCTTCTATCGGTTCAAAGGTCGCGGATTGAATGCCGAGTAGCGCGTACGCCTGGTCCATGGTACGGACGACGTGCAAGTACGGTTGTTTCCACTCGCCGGTGAGTTGAAACATGCGGGCCAGGCCGAATACTTCGGTGCGCGGTACGACAAAAACCCGAGGCTTGCCGGTCAATTCGAGAACTGGGTCCCGCCTTGCCAGCTGGCGAATCAAGTCGGAAGATAGATCAACCTGAGTAACCGCGGAGCCGTCGAGAATCGCGGCGCGAGCGCCGGTGGCGATCCAATATTCTTTGCCCTGCTGGTAGAACTCCTGTACTAACTCGTGCGTGAGGCGGCCCTCGAAGCGGATCATGAGGATGTTGTTTGCCGGGTCGAACTCAAATCGAAAATTACCCGGAGTCTCGAACTGGGGAGATTGAGGGGATGCCATCGTGACTCCTTTGCCCCCTGGTGCGGGACGAGATGGAAGGTGCTGAGGTCCCCAGATAGGCTAGATTTCAGCAGGCATGCGGTAAATGGCACTTGTGTGCTGGGGGCCTTCACGATCAGGCCATGCACTAGCGCGGGAGACTTAATATGACCGACATTGGCCGGACGCTGATTATCGTTGGATTCGTTTTGGTGGTGGCGGGCGTGGTGCTGACGACGGTGGGACGGGCGCACCTGCCGCTGGGACGGCTGCCGGGAGACATCGTGTACCGTGGGAAGAACACTACGTTTTATTTTCCTCTGGCAACGTCGGTTCTGCTGAGCGTGGTGTTATCGATTGTGCTGTATGTCGTGGGGCGGTGGAGGAAGTGAGGGAGAGTCGAAGTCAAACCCCCCATTTCTCGCCGCAAAGAACGCGGCGAGAAATGGGGCACCCACTTTTTGATTGTGCCCACTTTTCTTTGTATCCTCTGTTTCGTTTGCCTCTGGAGATCTCGATTTGACTTCATCGGGAGCAGCCATTAGATTTCTTGGCGACGGGTTGTTTTCGTTCTTTGCTAATTGCAATGTCGTTCGGAACGCGCGTCTTTGCCGCTCGGTGAAGACAGGGAAGCGGGTGAGAATCCCGCGCTGCCGCGCAACTGTAAGCGAGGAAACGGCTCTCGGCCACTGGGAGAAATCCCGGGAAGACCGCGGGCGTGACCGGATGGAATCATCATCCTTACTCGTGAAGCCAGGAGACCGGCGCGATCCGTCTACTTCAACCTCTTTCGCGTGCAAAGGAGGATAGTATGCGCGTATTCCTGGGCGTTCTTCTGGTTGTTCTCTCGGTTTCTGTGGCTGCTGCCGCGGCCGATCTCAAAGTGAAAGTGGTGGACCCGCAAGGTGCGGCGGTGGCCGGGGCGCAGGTGTCGTTACTGGCCGGTGCAGAGAATCCGGTGACGGTGTCGCTGACCTCGGGGGAAGGTGTGGCGGCGTTCACGGATGTACCGGCCGGTGTAGAAATTGAGGTGCTGGCTCCGGGATTCGCGCGGCAGACGGTGAAGCTGGACGAACGTCACGGGGAGACCGTAACCATCGAACTGCGTCCGGCGGTGGCGACGGAAACGGTGGTGGTGAGCGCGACGCGGACCCCGGTTTCGGCGGAGGAAACGGGGGCGAGTATTTCGACACTGGAAAGCGCGGATTTGCAGGTCATGCAGCCGACGGCGGAGTCCGATGCACTGCGCTTTCTGCCGGGGGCGATCGTCAGCGATACGGGACAGCGCGGCGGGCTGACGTCGTTGTTCGTACGCGGCGGAGATTCAGATTACAACAAGGTGCTGGTCGACGGTGTGCCGGTGACCGAACCGGGAGGCATTTTTGATTTCGGGACGGTGCCGATGGCGGGAGTCGATCGGGTGGAGTTTCTACGCGGCGCGCAAAGCACGCTCTACGGATCGGATGCGATGACGAGCGTAGTGCAAATCTTTAGCCGCACGGGGACGACGCAGGTTCCGGAATTGCGGCTGGGGGCGGACGGAGGGAATTTCAATACGGCGCACGGATTTGCCGAGTTCTCGGGTGCGCGGGGAATCTGGGATTACGATGGGTTCGGCGACCAGTTCAATACCACGGGGCTGGGCGTCAACGACGATTATTCGAATTCGCTGCAGGGCGGCAATGTGGGCGCGCGGCTGAACCAGCGGGCGTGGCTGCGGGTGCGCGTGCGGCACACCAACAACCGCACCGGCGTCCCCGGAGAATGGAACTTCAACGGCGCAGCCCTGCTGCCTCCGGATATCGACGCGCGGGCGCGGCAGAATAATCTCCTGGGGAGCGCGGAGATCACGGTGCTGGCGCCATCGCACTGGCAGCATCGCTTCGAAGCCTACGAATACAATCACCGGACGCTGAATGAAGATACAGTGCCGGACCGGGGTTGCGATCCGGCGACGTTCAACTTCACGGATTGCTTTTTTCTCGATCTGGAGCATGTCAATCGCTCCGGATTCAACTATCAGGGCGACTACACGCCGCGCAGCTGGGCGCAGACGACGGTCGGGTATGAGTTCGAAGATGAAAATGGCGACTTCAATTCGCAATTCCTGACGACGGACTCGCTGGGCAATCCGATTATCGGAGGTTCGTTCACGCACGGGCTGCGGCTGAATCACGCGCTGTTCGTGCAGCAGCGGATCACGCGGGGAAGAATTTCGGTGATTGCCGGCGTGCGGTATGTCCACAACGCGAGCTTTGGAGATCGAGCCGTGCCGCGCGTGGCTGTGACATTTCTCGCGCTGCGCGGAGGAGAGATACTTTCGGGGACGCGGTTGCGATTTTCTTATGCAGGCGGGGTGAAGGAGCCCTCGTTTGAGGAATCGTTTGGAATAACCGGGACGTATCCGACGAATCCGAATCCGGAACTAAAGCCAGAGGAGAATCATGCGTTCGAAGCGGGCGTGGAGCAGAGCCTGATGCGGAGCAGGTTAGGATTCTCGGCGGTTTATTTCAATAATCAATTTCACAATCAGATTGAGTTCGAGTCGATTCCTCCGACGTATGTGGGCGAATACGTGAATGTGAACCGCAGCATGGCACACGGCGCGGAAGTGGAGCTGCGCGGGCGGCTGCGGAAGGGGCTGGAGATGGACTCATCGTACGACTACACATCGACGCAGATTCTGGAGGCGCCACTGTGCACGCCGGCGAACTTCTGCGATCCAATTCTGGCGGCGGGGTCGCCATTGCTGCGCAGGCCCAAGCACGCGGAAACGGTGCGGCTTTCGCATCTCGGGTCGCGGTGGGGCGGGAATGTGGGCGGAAGTTTTGTGGGGCGGAGGCCGGACTCGGATTTTCTGGGATTGGGGATCGATCATGCGGCAGGATATGCGCGAGTGGACGTCGGCGGGTGGTATGCAGTGCGGCCGCGAGTGACTTTATATGCGAATGTCGAGAACGCGTTGGACCGGCGGTATAACGAGGTGGTGGGGTATCCGGCGCTGCCGGTGAATTTTCGGGCGGGGGTGCGGTTTCGGATTGGCGGGGAGTAGAGGCGAGGGCAAAGGAAAATCTTCACCACAGAGGACACGGGGAACACAGAGGAATGCGGACGCAACGTTCTCTTACAGCGCAGAGGCGAGGCAGATTTCATCATCTGACCGCAAAAAATTCCGCCCATAAACGAGCTGTTCCGAAACTCCCGATTTTCGTGCGTCCTCGATTGACAGCGAAGACTGGAATGGATACGCTAAGCGGCCAAGGCCGTGTGCGGGAGGGAGATCGTTATGGGGCACGAGCCTCCCATGCAGGTTACCCAGTTGTTGCAGGGTTGGCGGGAGGGTGACAGCAAGGCTCTGGATGCGCTGTTGCCGCTCGTCTACAAGGAACTGCGCCGTCTGGCGCACTTTCAACTTCGGAACGAGCGGGCAGATCACACTCTGCAGAGCTCTGCCCTGGTGCATGAAGCGTACCTTCGTCTGGTTGGCGTGAACCCTCCGCGCTGGGAGAGCCGGACTCATTTCTTCGCAATCGCAGCCCAGCTCATGCGCCAGATTCTTGTCGACTACGCCCGCCGCCACCGGGCCGCCAAACGCGGGGGCAAGGTTTGCAAAGTATCATTGCAAGACGCCATGGTAATGCCTCGGCAAACGGATATAGACGTGATCGCTTTGGATGATGCTCTGCAGACCCTGACCAAAATCGACGAGCGGCAGGGCCGAGTAGTGGAACTGCGCTTTTTTGCCGGACTGTCGTTGGAGGAAATTTCCAGGGCGTTGAATGTTGGTCCAGCTACCGTGCAGCGCGATTGGACGGCAGCGCGCGCCTGGCTTTATCGGGAGATGTCTGGAAAGAGCCAGGCATGAGCATGGGCACAGAGCGCTGGGAGCGGACGAAGCGAGTTCTGGAGGAAGCGCTGGGGCTGGCTCCAGAGCAGCGGCGGGCGTATCTGGATTCGGCCTGTGGACAGGATCGTGAACTGCGCGCCGAAGTGGAATCGCTGATCGCTTCCCATGAAGAAGCGGGCAGCCAGTTTATGGGAGCTGCCGCTCCCGCACTGCTCGACCTCCCCTCTGACTTCTCGGCGGCGGCTTCTGGTGCTGGACCGCAAACGGATTTAACCGGCACCACTCTCGGCCGTCTCCGCGTGGTTGGTCGCCTGGGGGCCGGCGGGATGGGCGAGGTGTGGCGCGCCGAGGATCCGAAGCTCCAGCGCACCGTCGCGGTGAAGCGGGTTTCGGTTCGTGGAACCGGCGATCGGGATGAGGCAGCTCGGCTGCTGCGCGAGGGACAGCGTCTCTCAGCGCTGAACCATCCGAACATCGCCAGCGTTTACGACGTACTGGAACAGGACGACGAAATCTTTCTGGTCATGGAGTACGTGGAAGGCCAGACGCTGCGGCAACGGCTGAGCCATCCGATCAACCTCAATCAATTTTTCGACATCGCACTCCAGTGCGCGGATGCGCTGACGGCCGCGCACGAGCGAGGCATTCTCCACAGCGACGTCAAACCTGAAAATGTGATGCTCACGGAGTCGGGGCAGGTAAAGTTGCTCGACTTCGGGGTGGCACGGCGGCTTGCGGGTCGAGGCGGGACCAGCACCGCAGCGACGCAGACAATCTCGGCTGCCGCTCCCGTGGGCGGAACTCCCAGCTACATGGCTCCTGAAGTCCTGCTCGGAAGTCTGCCCGACTTCCGGGCCGACATCTTTTCATTCGGCGTGGTGCTTTACGAAATGCTGGGAGGCCGGCATCCTTTCCTCGGAGCGACCTCCACGGTAACGGCCATGCAGATTCTGCAGCAGGAAGCGACGCCGCTCGACAAACTCGGGCGCGCCGTTCCCGCCCCGCTGGCCCAGATCGTGGCCAAAGCGCTGCACAAGAAGCCGGATGAGCGTTACCAGACTCCACGCGAACTGGCCGCGGATCTGCGCGCGGTTCGCCTGGGATCGCGACCCGCGATTTCCACCACGCACAGTTTCCTGGGAAAGCAGAACTGGAAAGTTTCCCTGTTCGGAGGGATTGCCGCCACGCTCGTTCTCTTGGGTATTTTTGTAGTCCGGCATCGCGAGCAGATTTTTCACAGCGCTGGATCGGCTGCGGTACCTGCGGTGAAGACGCGGCCGTCAGTGGCGGTGCTCGGCTTCAAAAATCTGACGGAACGGCCTGACAAAGCCTGGCTTTCGACGGCGCTGGCCGAGATGTTGAGAGCAGAACTGGCGTCCAACGGGCGGTTGCGCCTGGTCTCTGGCGAACAGATTGCGCGCGCCAGTCGCGATGTTCCGTGGAGCCTGACCGATACTCCGAGGGAGTCTCTGCCGCGCTTGCGGGCGAATCTCGACACGGACTATGTCGCGACCGGTTCCTATGCGGTGGTAGGAGAGGGAGAGAAGAGCCAGATTCGACTCGATTTCCGGCTGGAAGACACAACCGCGGGCGACACGGTTGCGGAAGAAGCGGCAGCGGGAAGCGAAACGGAGCTGTTTGATCTGGTTTCGCAGATCGGGGCGAAGATGCGCGAACATCTGGGAGCGGGCCCGGTCACGAGTCAACAAGGGACACAGGCGCGGGCCTCGATGCCGTCGGACCCGAAGGCGGCGCGGCTTTATGCCGAAGGGTTGAACAAACTTCGCGCCTTCGAGACCCTGGCGGCACGCGACTTGTTGAGCCAGGCGGTCGCCGCCGATCCGAAGTCCCCGCAGCCTCATGCCGCCCTCAGCGCGGCCTGGCTGGAACTTGGCTACGACCCGAAGGCAAAGGATGAGGCGAAAAAAGCCTTTGAACTGTCGACCAACTTGAGCAACGAAGAACGTCTTTGGATGGAGGCGCAGTACCGCGATCTCAACAACGAAGGAGCGAAAGCGATTCAGATCCTCGGCACTCTGGTGGACTTGTATCCGGATAATCTGGACTACGGTTTGCGCCTGGGCGCGCTGGAGAATTCCGCGGGCGATCCCAAGCAAGCGCTGGCCACGCTGGAGGCTCTGCGCAAGCTTCCTCCGCCGGCGGGAGACGATCCCCGCATCGATCTGGCCGAGGCGCCTCCGATCGAGGCGTTGGGGGACTACAAGCGCGAGCAGCAATTAGCGGCGGCGGCCGCGCAGAAGGGCGAGACGCGCGGCATTCGGCTGGTGGAGGCGCGTGCGCTCATGTATGAGAACACGGCTCTGCAGAAGCTCGGCCAGAGCGATCAAGGCAGCGCCGCTTTGGCCAAGGCCAAGGTTTTGTTTGCCGCGACCGGCGATCTGAAGGACTCGGGCATGACGCTGGTATGGTCCGCCGACTTCCTCAAAGCAAACGGCGATTTGCCGGGAGCCCGCAAGCAGGCGGAGGAGGCGTTGGTGATCTTTCGCCAGATCGGCAACCAAGTGTATGCCGGGCAGGCGCTCAATGAGATTGGCATTGTGCTGGCCAGCCAAGGAAAACTCATGGAAGCGAAAGGCTACTATGAGCAGGCGCTGCACGCTTATCGCGAGGCGGATTACAAGGAGGTCATCGGCGATGAACTGGGGAATATCGGCGCAGTACTCGAGCGTCTGGGGGATTTTGCCGGGGCGAAGAAGGACTTCGCCGAGGCGATCCAGATCTTTAACGAGGTAGGAGACAAGAATGCCGCCGGGATCACCGAAATTTATCTGGGAGACGGTTTGGCAGAAGACGGTGACCTGCGGGAGGCCACCAAGCACTATGGACGCGCAGTAGAACTGGAAAATGCGACCGGACATAAATCCGCGCAGGCTGCGGCGCTGTTCGGCCTGGCCGATGTGCTCATTCCCCAGGATGATTTGCAGCAGGCCAGCGAGAAGTGCGAGCAGGCGCTCGCCCTGCGCAGGGAACTGAAGCGGGCTTTAGGATTGTCTGGAAGCCTGATCCAGGCGGCTGAGATCGCACTCGAAGAAGGCAAGGCCGCCGACTCGGAGAAGCTGGCTGGGGATGCGTTGCATCAACTGGATGCAACATCTCCTCCGGCGCGAGGCGCTGAAGCGAACTCGATTCTAGCGCTGGCTTTGCTGGCCGAGAACAAACAGTCCGAAGCGCGCGGAGCCGCGGAACAGGCGTTGACCTTCGCTGCCAAAGCCGCCGACCGCGACCCGAAGTACGAGGCCGCCCTGGCCGCCACCCGCGTAGATCTGGCGGAGGGGAAATATGCCGAGGCCCGCAAGCAACTCGCACCCGTTCTCGCTCAGCCGAGTAAGGCGGTGTCCGTGCCGTACTTGCTGGAGGCGCGGTTGGCGTTGGGAGAAATCGAGTTGAAGTCGGGGAAAACTGCCACCGCTCGAGCCCAGCTGGCATCGCTGGAAAAACAGGCGCGAGAGAAAAATTTCCTTCTGATCGCCCGCAAGGCGACCGCGCTGCTCACGCCACAATCGCACTGAACACGTTGCGGCTCAGCCGGTGCGAACTGCTAACGGTGTGGCATGCCTGAAGGCATGCCCTGATACGAACCTTCTTCTCAAACTAAGGCACTAGCTGACTTTTTGCGGGGCGCGGGGAAGGGGCATGGCAGCGGCGATTTTTGCGCCAAAATACTTGGTGCGGGCCAGCAGAAGCTTTTCGATATCGACTTCTTTGAGGGGTTTCTGGCGGCCGAGCAAGTGCGTGACCAGGGCAATCTGGGCGAAGTGCTCGACGGTTTCCATTTTCATGTAGGCGTGTTCGAGAGTGTCGCCGTAGCTGACGACGCCGTGGTTCGACATGAGGATGGCGTCGTAAGTGGGAACGTAGGGTTCGAGCGTTTCGGCCAATTCTGAAGTGCCGGGCGTGCCGTAGCATGCCAGTGGAATGCATCCCAGGCCCATGACGACTTCGCAGACCAGGGGCTCGGTCAAAGGAATGCCGGCGGCGGCAAAGCCGGTGGCGGTGGGGGGGTGGGCATGGACGATGGCCTGAACGTCGGGGCGCTTGCGATAGATGAGCAAGTGCATGCCGATTTCGCTGGTCACGTTGCGGCGGCCGGAGACCTGCTGGCCGTCTAAATCGACGATGACCATGTCCTTGGCCTGCATGGCGCCTTTGCTGACGCAGGTGGGGGTGACGAGGATGCGGTCATTCTCCAGACGCACGGAGAGATTGCCGTCCATGGCGGCGACGTAGCCATGCTCGTGGAGCATGCGTCCGTAACGGACGATTTCTTCCCTGTGTTTGCGCTCCGTAGGCATGGTTACCCTTGGGGGAGATAACAAAAAGCAGGCCGCAGTCTGGCATTGGCATAGTACCAGCCCGCGGGTCGCGGAAACAATGCAAATTTCGTTAAGAATCGGGCGCGGTTTTCGGCGGGTTGGGGCGCGGTGGGAGGGGTGCATCCCTATAATCGGAGGGGCATGCTGGTCTCCGATTTCCACTACGAACTTCCGGAAGAGTTGATTGCTCAGGAACCGCTGGCGGACCGGGCGGGGTCGCGGCTGCTGCAGGTGAAAGCGGCTGCCGGGGCGGGGGTGGGAGCGCTGGCAGACCGGCAGTTCCGCGAGTTTCCGGAGCTGCTGCGAGCGAGTGACCTGGTTGTGTTCAACAATACTCGCGTGTTTCCGGCGCGGCTTTATGGGCGGCGAGGCGGGGTGCAAAATCCCCACCCTTCGACAAGCTCAGGGCAGGCTTTCTCGCAAAGAGCGGGAGAAATGGGGCACCCGGAAAGTCAAAATCCCCACCCTCTCGCAGAGGACGCGAGAAGGATGGGGCACCCGGATTCTCCGCGGGGGCAGATTGAAGTTCTGCTGACGCGACAGCTGCGGGAGGAGCCGAACGAATGGGAATGCCTGGTGCGGCCGGGGCGGAAGATTGGAGTGGGGGAGCGGCTTTTCTTCGGGGATCAGGATGAGCTGCAGGCTGAGGTGATTGGGCGAGGAGAGTTTGGGGAGCGGCGGATTCGGTTTGCGCCGGCTGAGGACTTTTTCGGACTCGTGGAAAAAATTGGGCATGTGCCCTTGCCGCCCTATATTGCGCGCGAGGATTCTTCGGGGGATCGCGAACGGTATCAGACGGTGTATGCGCGGGAGCGGGGGTCGGTGGCGGCGCCGACGGCGGGACTGCATTTCACTCCGGAGATTCTGGGGCGTATACGGAAGCGCGGGATTGAAACTGCCGAAGTCACGCTGCACGTGGGCTTGGGAACATTTCAGCCGGTGCGCAGCGAGCGGGTGGAAGAACATCGGCTGCATGCGGAGGCGTATTCGATTTCGGAGGAGGCGGCGGAGAAGATAAGGCGGGCGCGGCGGGAAGGGCGGCGGATTGTCGCAGTCGGGACCACTACGGTGCGGACCTTAGAATATGCTGCGGAATATGCGGCGCGGCGGGGCGAAAATCCCCACCCTTCGACAAGCTCAGGGCAGGCTTTCTCGCGCACAGAACGCGCACCCGGCGAAGTGCGTGCGGGTTCGGGCGAGGCCAATCTTTTTATTTATCCGGGATACAAGTTCCAAGTGGTGCAGGCGCTGCTGACGAACTTTCATTTGCCGCAGTCGACCCTGCTCATGCTGGTGTGCGCGCTGGGCGGGAAAGAGAATGTGATGCGCGCGTATGAGCACGCAGTGCGCGAGCGGTATCGATTTTATTCGTATGGAGATTGCATGTTGGTGGAGTAAGTACCGCGCGCTCAGCGCGGAGTATTGACTTCTGAACAGCTTCGAAGGTTTTCCCTCGCGACATTCTGTTCCGAAAGCGAACCCTGCCCGAAAGTGAACCCCCTCCAGCACTAAATCTACTCAGTCATGATGCGTGGCTGCAGATCTGACCGATGATGGAACACGTCGCCATCGCAGCCTGGTTCGCGCGCGGAGAGCGATGTTGAGAAGCACGGGCTGCACATCTCAGACCTTGAAAAGGAAAATCGAATGAAAAGGTATCTAGTTTTGATGACGCTGTTTCTCGGCTCGCTGCCGAGTTTTGGGTCTACCGGGCAACCGAGCCGGTCAAACCAATTCCATGCCAACAAATCTCAGACCTCACGCCGGGCGGACATGTATGCAGCCGCGCACCAGCGCAAAAGCGTGACGCGTCCGTCGGCGCCAGTGAAAGCAGGTACGAACACCGCCCACAAAGGGCGCTTCGTGCCTCGACCGTTCACTTCGAGCAGCAGCGCGACTGTAAGTTTCGTGGCCGCCGCCAGGACGGCATGGGGCGGCGAGGATGATGACGAGACGGAATCGGTGCTGGGCGATTTCAACGGCGACGGAAAGATGGATGTCGCGAAAGTGACATACGTTGAGGGAGAAGGCCCGACCTACCAGATTTCGGTGCTGCTGGGGAACGGGGACGGCACATTCAAGACGGCAGTGATAACGAACACGAACGCTAACACGGACGATCCCATTCTTGTAGGCGATGTAAACGGGGATGGGAAGGACGACGTCTTGCAGGTCCATCCGGCAGGAGGTGATTGCAGCCAGGCAAAGAAGACTGGAGCACGGCCGCAAGGGTCGCTGCCCTGCGGCCAAGCCTCGATCGACGTTCTGCTCAGCAACGGGGATGGCACCTTCGCCGCGGCGGTCAACTACCCGATTTCGGGGGCCAGCCTGATGGGCGGGCTTCTCACCGACATCACCGGCAATGGCAAGCTTGACGTGTTGACCTTCGACGACAACAGTCCGGCGAACGTGATTGAGCTGATGGGCAATGGCGACGGCACATTTACTACGGCGAGCAGTCCGGGGACGCTGACCACCAGCGCGCCCGGCAACATGATCTTCGCCGATTTTAACGGCGATGGAAAAATCGACTTTGCGGGCCAAACGGAATCGGGGCAGCTGCAGGTGACTCTAGCGACGGGAGCGGGACTCTTTGCCAACGCCCCGGTCAGCCTGGCTACTCCCGACGGCAGCTACGGCGCGTGCGGCTCCACAACAGGAGATCTCACCGGCGACAGCAAACCGGAAATCGTCAGCTTCAACTGCGACGCCAATACCGTCACAGTTTACGTAAACAATGGCGACGGGACGTTTCGGACCGGCGTCTACTACAACAACAACAGCGACCAGTATCAACGTATCGCCGATGGGGCGATCGCGGATATGAATGGCGACGGCAAGAATGACATCGTTGCCATTAACGACGAGGCGGGTGACGTCAGTGTGTTTCTGGGGCACGGAGACGGGAGCGTTGACGTTCAACCGCTCAACTTCGATGTCGCTGGATATGCCTGGAACACGCCGCTGATCGCCGACTTCAACGGTGACGGCCTGATGGACGTGGTGGAGTCGGACGACTATTACAACCTGGTATATCTGCAGGGGTATGGCGACGGGACCTTCCGGGCTGCTCCCACGTATGGTCTGCCCAACAGCTTCGACCAGGACGCTTGGACCTACAGCGTTGCCACCGGGGACTTCAATGGAGACGGCATCCCGGACGTGGTTGCCGGTCAGCTTCGCAACAACGGTTCCACGGGAGTGGTCGTCTACCTGGGCAAGGGAGATGGCAGTTATTATCCGGGAGACAGCTACGGGCCCTCAGCCGACATGAGCTACGTGGCGGTGGGAGATTTCAACGGCGATGGCAAACTGGATATCGCAGCCATCGACCAGGCCAGCGACGTGGTCCAGATTTTCCTGGGCAACGGGGATGGCACATTCAGTATTGCAGGGGCTTATCCTACCAGCGCATCCAACAACGCAGCCGCCCAGGATCTGGTGGTGGGCGATTTCAATAAAGACGGCACGGTGGACATTGCGGTCGCCAATGCCAACACCGGCGACGTGGGAGTACTGCTGGGCCACGGCGACGGGACCTTCGCACCTGCGGTCAGCTATCCGATCACGGGTTACGCGCCGTTTGTCATTGCGGCAGCGGACTTGAATGGCGACGGCTATCCTGATCTGGCGGTCACCGCCTATACGGACGGTCCAGCGGCGATCGGGATCCTGTTGTCGAACAGCGAGGCTCCCGGCACGTTCGGGACGGTGCACTTTGTCGCAGTCAACGGGAATCTGGAGAACATCGCATTGGGCGATCTGAACAAAGACGGAAAGATCGATATGGCCGTGACCGAGGCCAATGGGGTCACGTTCAATGGCCAGATCGAGGTTTTCCTGAATGATGGAACCGGAACGTTCCCAACGGCGCCGACCGCTTATCAAGCCTCCACTTTCGGCGGAGTAGCGGGAGACTCCTACCCGGAGGATATCGCGATGTTCGATATGAACGGGGATGGGAATCTGGATCTGGTCTATCTCAACGACGACTACGGCACGCTGGCAGTAGCGTTGGGCAACGGGGACGGCACCATTGCGGCTCCTGCTGAGTTCCCCACGACCGAGTACGTGGAGGGCCTGGCGCTGGCCGACGTCAATGGCGACGGAGCCATGGACGTGGTAGCGGGAAATGACGAGTCCGGAGGGTTCAGCGTAATGCTGAACGCGAACGGCACCGGAGCTTCCGGAAACTACACGATGGGGGCGCCGACGCCGATCGCGACGGTGGCGGCTGGTGCCTCTGCCACCTACCCGCTCAATCTGGCCGGACTGAACGGCTACAGCGGAACCATCACGTTCGCCTGCGGCGAGATGCCGACGGGGGCGACCTGCACGTTTAGTCCCGCGTCGGTTGTGGCGAACGGCGATACACCGCTCACGACCGTGCTCACTATCCAGACCACGACGCGAGGGACGGCAAGCCTGATGCGTCCGGCGCGTCCGGGGTCACAACCGGGCTCACCGATTCTGCTCGCCAGCCTGGGCGGAATGGGCCTGTTCGGCATGCTGCTGGCTGGGACTGGCAAGAAGGGCCGCCAGCGCCGGGCGGGAATGGTTCTGGGAGTCCTGCTACTGCTGATGATGGCGACGGTGGTGGGTTGCGACAACGACAGCGCTAAAAAAGCCCCGACGGGCACGCCAGCCGGCTCCTACACGGTTACGGTGACTTCTACCGGGACCGGCACCTCGGCGCCGACGCACAGCGTGAACCTGACCATGATCGTGCAGTAAGATGATCGTGCAATAATTCGGGGCAAAACAAGACGGCCGGGGCCATACTTCGGCCGTTTTTTCTTTCCGGGCGAGCAACGGGATTCGCATCCGGCGATTACCGCAGTCACTTGTTCCTGGCGGAAAATCAGCGCAAGAATGAGGTGTGCGGCTCTGCCCCGGAAACGCAGGGTCCCTCCACTGCGCTGGCTTCGCTGCACTTCGGTCGGGACGACAGGGATTGAGGGAGGGGGGCGTCAGTATCTGACCGCACCGTGGGTTACCATGCGCAGGATTTCAACGCCATACCCGTCGCACATAAAGATAGGTCCATACCTGTTTTATGGCTTGCTGGCTGTGGTTTTCGTTTTGTTGCTGAGGAGCGGAGCTTATGAACTAAGTCCGATGCTGCTGGTGGCGATGGTCGTAATGGCGGTCATCGGCGCCGGCTTTGTGCGGTCTGCCTTGCGGGATTGCGTCGAAGACGTATATGACTGCGGCGATCATCTGCTGGTCAGGAAAGCGGGCGAGGAAGATACGGTGCCGCTGGGCAACATCATCAACGTTAATTTCTCGAAGAACCCGGAGAATATGTCGGCGCGGATCACGCTGAGGCTAGCCACGCCGGGGAAGTTTGGAACGGAAATCACGTTTGCCCCGCCGCCGAAGCTTTACATCGCCTTTCCTCCTCGGAATGAAATTGCAGAGGACCTGCTGGTGCGAGCGGATCGGGCGAGACGAGGTTAGGATTGCTGGTTCGTGGAGGATTACGAGTGTAAATGGATCTGCTCGAAGGATGTCTAGAGTATCGGCTCCTGCGCTGTCATTCGTACATTCCTGGCGCAGCGGGAATGCGCGGTTCGCAATCAAAATCTCATGACGATTCCCGCCGAGTACCGCAATCCATTGACGCCGACTGGGGCGAGAGGTGGCGGACCGCCGGTGTCGACTACTGGAACGCTTTGCCTTTCGTAGTCCAGTTGCACAGGACGAATCGATATTCGGCGCGAGGCCCTGAAGTCCAAACCTCCTCCCACAGTCCAAAGGAACTTGGTGTAACTCAGGGTCTGATCGGGCGATGATGTTTGAGTGACACCCCCGAACAGAGCATGCGCAAAGGCGCTCGCGCCCCGCCAGCGCAGCTCGTATACAGGCCCGAACTGGTAACTGTGCCGGTAGACGCTGGAGTATGACAGCGCAGCAGTCCCGTTATAGTTCCCGGTGAATTGCGCGGAAATACCCAACGACTTGTACACAAACCCAGTGAGCGAGGTAGTCCACCCGCTCATGTTTGTGGCAGGCCCCGGCGTAGGCGAGCCGCACCGGTAGTTCGATCCGCAGCCGGGCGCAATCCGTTCCAGCGAATATCCGCCGAACAGTTCGGCCTGATCCGACTGAGCCGCTGCCAACCACGGCAGGGTGAAGAAGACAACCAGAAGAAGCACTATTCGCAATCTCCGCATTCGCGCCTCAAGCTGTGCTGTTCGGATAGGTGCTTTGTGGCTCTGAGATGCTCCCGGACTCGTCGGAAGATGTCTGGAGTCGGCACTATCGCCCGCGAAAACGGGAACAGACCGACACGACCACTGAGAGCGCCACGACTTCCGGAGATTCAGCGCTGAGTAAAGGAATGCGCCTCAAAGTTGCCCTGCGATCCCAACGGCGAGGTCGTTTTTCTGTTTGGGTGTTCCCGCACCATCCAGAAAATAACGGACTTTGCCCTTGCGGACATGCAGTCCATGCTCCTTGTCCAAATAAGCTTCGTCTCCCACACCGCTCACCGTAGTTGATCCGTCTGCAAAATAATTCTTCAGCTTCGCGAAGAGGTCAGCCGATGCCGACGGCGACGGATCGACATATACACGGAACAATAGGAGGCGCAACCCAGATCCATAGACGCAATCGGTTCCTTCATTGGTGTTCCGGAACGGCCGTGGAGCAACTTTCGATTTCGGGGAATCGTAAGCGTATCCCAATGTCTTGCTTACCGTCGCAGACGGCAGGAGCGAGCACAAGTCGGACGGGGGTTCGGCTGCCCTCGCCAGTTCGCTGGAGCAGGCGACAAGCAGCAGCACGACTACCCACGAGAGTCGATTCAAGTACACCATGGAAGGTTCCCTTTCCTACTCTGGCGGCAGAATTATACCCGAGTGGTCGTTGGGTTGGCTCGCTAAAGGGCTCGCTCGCCGGGGGTATTTATTTGCTGCAATCGGCACAGCTGAAGCCGCGCCCTTCCCCGAATCGAACGTCGGGATTCGATTCAATCGCTACTTGATGGCGAGCGGGATCGGGTAGTACTTCTGGATCATTCTGCCGGTCATGAGGCCACCCTCGTATTCGGGGATGATGACTTCGTCGGCGCCGGAGCTGCGGATGGCGTTGGCGTAGCGCTGCTGGCCGGCACGAGTGATGATTTTGATTTTCGAATTGAGCGAACGGGCAGTCACGGTGATGTAGAGGTTATCGGCGTCGTTGTCGATGACGATGCAGATGCCGCGGGCGCGGGCGATTCCGGCCTGCAGCAGGACGTCGTGGCGCTTGGCGTCGCCCTGGATGACGGGAATCTTATCGGTCAGCAATTCGCGGTAGAGGCCTTCGTTGGTTTCGATCAGGACGAAGGGGATCTCGAGGCGCTGCAGTTGGTCGACGACGGTGCGGCCGACTTGGCCGTAGCCGCAGATGATGAAATGGTCGTTCAGGCGATCGACGTTCACTTCGTTGACCATGGTTCTCCAGGCCTCCACACCGTGACGGCTGAAAATGGTGAGCAGGACGCGCTCGGCGATCCAGATCTGCAGCGCGAAAACTCCTGCGTAGACGAACAGCGAAAAAATCTTGGTGGACTTGTGGACTGCACGGAATTCGATGGCGTGGGGATGGATCACCCAGAACAGGGCGTCGAGCGGGCGCAGGCCTTCGGCGCGCGTGTAGAAGACGACACACACTCCCAGGAAGCCGGCCAGAACCAGCAGCGGCAGCCACAATCGCTTCAGGAATACGAGGAGGATGCGTCCCATGGGTGTTGCGCCACCCTTTGGAAAAAGGGGACAAGTATATCAAGCCGAGTCAAGCCACGGATGAATTTCTTGGGATTGAGGCTAGGGGTTATTCGTTCGGAGGCCACTCTGGAACGACACGTGGACGCTGAACTTTTTTCACAATCGCCGGTTGCGCTGCTCCGCGCCGGTAGCGTTTCGTCGGACAGACAGTGAAGTCGGCGAAGAGTGCTGGTTGGCGATCTCCACTGTCGCAATCGAAATATCGACACACCAAATCAACCGATTGCGCGTCGGCCGGATAGAAAATGTGATGCGTTCCGACATGCCAGATTTCGAAGAAGCGTCGCCTCGGTACAAAACTGCTCTGCCGCGAATCTGAACACAGGATTGGGCGAACGCTGTTGGTCCGAAGGCTACGAAAAGGAGCAGACTGAGGAGCTTAATTCGCGCGGCCATCTTCCAACATCTCACACAAGGGAGGGGAAACCTGGGGCGGACGAATGCGTCCGCCCCTACACGAAAAACCCTTACGCCCTGGCGCCGACGGTTGCCGGCTCGCTGGCCGGAATTGCCTTGTCTTCGCCGTTGGCTTTTTGCTGCTGGGGCTGGCCGCCTTTGCGGATGTCGATGCCGCCTTTGAAGAAGGCGCCGTCTTCAATGGAGATGCGGGCGGCGATGACGTCGCCGGTGAGAGAGCCGTCGCTGCGAATATCGACGCGATCGCTGGCGGTGAGGTTGCCGCGGACTTTGCCCAACACAACGATTTCGCGGGCATTGATGTTGGCAGCGACAACGCCGTTGCGTCCAATGGTGACGCGATTGCCGGCCAGATTAATGGAACCCTCGACGCGGCCGTCGATGTAGAGCGACTCGGAACCGGTGACCTCGCCCTTAATGACGAGCGACTTGCCAATGGTCGCCTGATCGGCGGTGGTCGCTACCGGCCGGGGAGCAACGGGTTCAGCGGCCGACATTGTTGGCGCGCCGGTAGTAGGCGTCGGGCGCTCCGGGACGGGAGGTGGCGCAGGAGTCTGAGGCTGATTGGTCGGCTTCCACATGGGGATAAGAATTCCTTTCCTGGTTGGGATTAGGGGTCACTGGCCGCACTTTCGTGACCAAATTGAATTGTACTCTCGCGTCTCAAAGTGAGCGCTGTGGAAATCCTTTATTTTCAGTCGAGAGTAACTGGAATGATACTCGGCTTTCCCGTTTCGGGAGCCTGGCGGGCTGGGGTCGACTGACTACTTTCTGCCCTGGCGCGTGTAACGATTCCCGGAAAAATTGCCGGGGCCGTACCCTTCCACAGGGGTGGGGCGTTATGCTGACAGGGTCGAAGATTTATCGAAAACGGAAACTGGGGTGGGGAGTCTAATTGTTCGGGGTCCAGCGTCTTAAGAGTCCAGCCTTGGGGACACTTTCAATTATTGGAGTCAAGCAATGTCAGAACCAGCGGTGGTTGGTGCAGCAGCGTTGAGGATCGCGCGGCCTGAGCCGGGCGAGTATGCGCCGTATTATGAGCGCTATATTTCACTGATAGCAGGGTCCGACATTTTGGGAACGCTCGATGCGCAACGGCGGCAGATGATGATGCTGCTTTCGGGGCGCGACGAGAAGGACGGAGACTTCCGCTACGCGCCCGAGAAATGGAATGCGAAGGAAGTGCTGGGGCACGTGTGTGACACGGAGCGCATTTTTGCGTATCGGGCGCTGCGGATCGCGCGCGGCGACCAGACGCCGATGGAGGGCTTCGAGCAGGACGACTATGTGAAGCATGGTCCGTTTGCGGGGGCGCCGCTTGCGGAAATTATTGAGGACTACATTGCGGTGCGGCGGGCGACGCTGACGCTGCTGCGAAATCTGGATGAGGCGGCGTGGATGCGGCGCGGCGTGGCCAATAAGAATGAAGTGAGCGTGCGCGCGCTGGCCTACGTGATTGCAGGGCATGAACTGCATCATCGGAGGATTCTGGAGGAGAAGTATTTCGCGGGACGGTGAGCGAAACTTCTTTGCCAGGGATTCACACGGATTATTGATAGCAGTCTAGTCCTGTCATTCTGAGCGCGGCGAAGAACGTATGTAGTTTGCCGGCTGCAAGAGAATGCATAGGTCCCTCGCTTCGCTCAGGATGACAGGGCTTATTTTCCTTCATGTCTCATCGAGCGCTGACGGAATTGCTTCGCGGCAAAGGCGCGCACGCCGATCCCATCGCATGCGTGGAGGATATTTCTGCCGAGCTGGCGGCGCGACAGGTTGCGGGATTTCCGCATTCGATTGGGCAACTCGTCTTCCACATGAATTACTGGATGGAGTATGAGTTGCGCCGCATTCGCGGGCAGAGGCCGAAGTATCCGGAACATAATTCGGAGAGTTTTCCGCCGGCGGCGCTTGGCGACGCAGAGTGGGGTCGGCTGAGGACGAGGATGGCGGAATTGCTGAACGAGTATGCCGAGCTGGCGCAGTCTTCTGCCGAGGAACTGCAGCGCAACGTCGAAAGCGTGCACGAGGCCGACAAGAAAGTTGCGGGCACGGTAGAGGGCGTTCTGTGGCAAATGGTGGCGCACAACAGCTATCACGTTGGGCAGATTGCGATGATACGGCGCTCGCTTGGGGCGTGGCCGCCGCGCGGGGGCGGAGATACGTGGTAGGAAAACCCGACTTTTGTCATCCTGAGGTCCGCGTTCTTTGCGGGCCGAAGGACCTATGCAACTCGCGAGAATTGCACAGGTCCTTCGCTTCGCTCAGGATGACAAAGCAAATCGGAATCCATTTCCAGCGCGTGCGGTATGCTGAGAGCTGATAGCTGACAGCCTCTTATGCTCTCCGATTCGACCATTCTGAAACACATTGCGAAACAGGCCAAGCGGGCGGCGGGGTTCAAGCAGCTGGTGCGCGAACTCGGGCTGCGCGGGGAGGAACGGCGCGAACTCGATTCGCTGCTGCAGAAGATGGTGGTGCGCGGGACGCTGATTCAAGCTGAGTCCGATCGATATTCTCTGCCGCAGGCCGCGGCCGATAAGAACCTGGTGGCGGGGCGGCTCAGCATGCACCGCGATGGATTCGGGTTTGTCATTCCAGACGCGAAGTCGCTCTCGCCGTCGCTCAAGGCGCGGCTGACGGGCGACATTTTCATTGCGCCGCATCTCATTGGCAATGCCATGCACGGAGACCTCGTGCTGGTCGACATCAGCAACGTGCGCCCGGATGGGCGGGCGGAGGGACGGATTGTGCGGCCGGTGATGCGGGCGCATCCGACGGTGGTGGGAATTTTTCACTACGGGAGCCGCGGGGGATACGTGCGGCCGATCGATTCGAAAATTACGCAGGAGATTGTGATTCCGGCGGGGGAGGACCGGCCGGAAACTTCTGCGGCGCCGGTTGAAGGAGAAACCCAAACAACTCAACCACAGGGGACACGGAGGACACAGAGGAAGAACAAGTCGGTCGATCGCGTGTTGGGGGATGAGGTCGCGCGTCCTGCTCAGTGGGATGATTTGGAAGGGATTGTTGTCGATGTTGAGATCACCGATTGGCCTTCGCCCACTCAGAATCCGCGGGGGCGCGTGGTTGAGATTCTGGGGCGCGAGGATGATTTCGGCGTGGATGTCGAAATCACGATTCGCAAGTTTCATCTGCCGCATCATTTCCCGGCCGCGGCGCTGGAAGAGGCACAGGATACTTCAGCTGTTATTCCTGCGACCGAACTGGAGCGGCGGCGCGACTTTCGCGGGTTGCCGGTTGTGACCATCGACGGCGAGACGGCGCGCGACTTCGATGACGCGGTGTACGTACACATGCTGCCGAACGGCAACTTCGAATTGCAGGTGCACATTGCCGATGTGGCGCAGTATGTGACGGCGGGCTCTGCTCTGGATCAGGAAGCGCGGCTGCGCGGCACCAGCGTTTATTTTCCGGACCGCGCCGTGCCCATGCTGCCGCTGGAGCTTTCGACCGATATCTGCAGTCTGCGGCCGCAGGTGGAACGGCTGGTGCTGTCGTGCGTGATGGAGATGGACCATCGCGGCGAAGTGGTGGGCTACGAGTTGAGCGAGGGCGTGATCCGGTCGGTGGAGCGGATGACGTATACGGCGGTGAATGGGGTGCTGGAAGGCGATGCGGCTGCTCGCGAGCGCTATGCGCCGCTGGTCGCGACATTTGAGCTGATGCGCGATCTGGCTCTGATTCTGAATCGCAAGCGCGAGAAGCGGGGATCGATTGACTTCGACCTGCCGGAGCCGGTGATCGAGTTTGACGAATTGGGGATGATGAAAAGCATTGCGCGGTCGGAGCGCAACATTGCGCACCGGCTGATTGAGGAATTCATGCTGTCGGCGAACGAATGCGTGGCCCATGATCTGGAGTCAAGGCGCGTGGCCTCGCTGTATCGCATTCACGAGAAGCCGGACGCGAAACGCGTTTACGATTTTGAAGTGATTGCGGCGACGTTTGGATATTCGCTGGGCGTGGGGCCGCTGCCGATTCATCGCGTGCAGACGAAGACCGACCGGCGCGCAGCTTATGGCACGGGCAAGCGGGCGCGCGAGATCGAGGTGCCGCAGGATGTGCACATCACGCCGCGCATGTATCAGAAGCTGACGGAGAAGATTGCGGGCAAGCCGGAGGAGCGGATTCTGAGTTATCTGATGCTGCGGTCTTTGAAGCAGGCGCGGTATTCGGAGGAGAACCTGGGGCACTTCGCGCTGGCGGCGACTTCGTACACGCATTTTACTTCGCCGATCCGAAGGTATCCGGATTTGATTGTGCATCGGGTGTTGAAGGATGTGCTGCGTAAAGATCCCCACTTCTCGCAAAAGGCGCGAGAAATGGGGCACCCGCCGAACGGTGAGAAGCCGTCACCGTGGTCGAAGCGGCGGGATCATGCGGCTCATCGCGAGGCGCTTGAGCCGTTGAGCGGGCCGATCTCGCTGGAGGAACTGCACGAAATTGCGGAGGAATCGAGCCGGGCAGAGCGGCGGGCGGCCGATGCGGAGCGGGAGTTGATGGAGGGGAAGAAAGTCAAGTTCATGCAGGACCGCGTGGGCGAAGAGTTTGAGGGGCTCATCACCAGCGTGACCAAGTTTGGATTCTTTGTGGAGCTCACGGATTTGTTCGTCGAGGGACTGGTGCCGCTGAATACTTTGACGGACGACCGGTATACCTATCACGAGAATACGCGCGAGATTATTGGTCAGCGGTCGCGGAAGATTTACAGTCTGGGGCAAAAGATTCGGGTGCTGGTGGATCGGATCGATCCGGTGGAGAAGAAGATTCAGTTTGCGGTGTTGGAGGAGGAGCCCGTGCGGACGAAGAGCAAGCGGAGGAAGAAGTAGCTTGCGTGTTACATCGCGGAAAGCACCCCGGGGGGCTAAAGCCCCATTCACCGAAATCCACCTGTCGCAGCGCTGAAGCTCTGCGCCACCCAAAAGCACGATTCGCCAGACAACGAAAAACTCAATTCGCTTCACACCCAGGAAGCGGAATTCGCTATACCCCGAGGGCTTTCTGAATTTCGGCGGCGATTGCGGCCGTCAGGGTCTCCATCTTTTCTTTCGACTCGGCTTCGACCATGACGCGGGCTAGCGCCTCGGTTCCGGAGTAGCGGACGACGACGCGGCCGTTGCCGTCGAGGTCACGTTCGGCTGCGTCGATCGCCAACTGCACTGCGGGGATTTGGGCGAAGGGAAGTTTTTCACGAACGCGGATGTTCTGAATCTTCTGGGGAAACACTTTCAGATCGCCGACCAGGTCCGCCAGAGGCTTGCCGGTACGGACGATGATATCCATGAGCCGCAGCGCGGTGAGCAGGCCGTCGCCAGTGGTGGCGTCGCCGTCGCGGAAGATGATGTGGCCGGACTGCTCGCCGCCGAGCGTGGCGCCGGTTTTGAGCATTTCTTCGAGGACGTACTTGTCGCCGACGTTGGCGCGGAGCATGCGAATGCCTGACGTCTTCAGCGCGATCTCCAGGCCCATGTTCGACATGGTGGTGGAGACTACCGTATCGGCTTTCAACCTTCCTTGCGCGTGCAGATCGCGAGCGGCGGCCAGCAGAACGCCGTCACCGTTGACGACGCCGCCGGCGGCATCGCAGAACAGGGCGCGGTCGGCGTCGCCGTCGAAGGTTACGCCCAAGTCAAACTTTCCGAGCGAGTCGGCGACTACTTTGCCCAATGTCTCCGGATGCAAAGCGCCGCAACCTTCGTTGATATTCTCTCCGTCGGGCGAAACATGGATGAAGGTTGCCTGAACGCCGAGACTGCGAAACAGTTCGGGAGCCTCGGCCGCGGCGGCGCCGTTGGCACAATCCACCAGAACGCGCAGCTTGCTCAGGTTGGACGAGACGCCATCCGCCAGCGATTTTACGTAGGCATGACGCAACTCAGCTTCGCCGGGGAGAGACGGCTTCGGAATCTTGAGCGCGGTGTCGTCAACGGCAGACGCATTTTGCAGCAGAGTGAAAATTTCTTTTTCAATGGCGAGTTCGCGGGCGTCGGTCAGTTTGAAACCATCGCCAGAGAAAACCTTGATTCCATTGTCGGTCCAGGGATTGTGCGATGCAGAAATCACCACGCCGGCGTCGAAGGAGCGGGAGCGGGCCAGGTAGGCTACGCCGGGGGTGGTGATCACGCCAGCGCTGTGGACGTCGACGCCCACGGCCGCCAGACCTTCGGAGATGCGGTTGGCAATCCATGCGCTGGACTCGCGCGTGTCCTGGCCGATTACGGCTTGAGCCTTGGCAGAGGTGCGGACGAGGTCATGGCCCAGGGCGCGGCCAATCAGATAGGTGCTTTGTTTGGTGAGCGGAAATTCTCCCGCCACTCCGCGAATTCCGTCGGTCCCGAACAATTGCCGTTGCTGGCTCATAAGAAGAGGCGACTAGTGATGATAAATGAGGGCGGAGGAAAGCGCTTGTTCCGAAAGGAGTCAGGCGCCGCATGGAAGAAGCGGCCTTCAGGGGCTAAAGCCCGGCGTGGATGGGACGCTCTGACGCGGAGCTGAAGCGCCGCTCTTCCACGGGTTCTGTGCAACACTCGGACTCGACGATTCGTGATCGCTCAATGCGGAGAAACGGTTCCGGCTTTCTGCACGAGCACGGTGACGCGGATCGACGTGGCCTGGACTACCTGCACGAGCGGGTCGGCGACGTAGACATTGGTGGTGAAGACGGCGCGGCCGCGGGTTCCCTTCGCATCGATTGGATCCGTGGTCGCGGATTCGATTTTCTCCACGTGATTGCGGGGGCCGGTGATGGTGATGTGGGAGGGATCGGCCTCGGCTTTGTATTCGTCGTCAGCAAAATCGCCGATCACGCGGGGACGAACCTCGACCTCACGCGTCAAGCGTGTATCAAAAGCCAGATGCAACTGGCTAGGCACGACCTGGACGACGGTGACGTCGCGAGGATGGCGCACTTGTTGCGAGGTCAAGTCAAAGGTGCGTTCGCCGGGCTTGACGTCGGCCAGATCGATTTCGGCGTGGATCTCGCTCGCCTGCAAGCGTCGAATGATTTGTTCCGGCCCGCGTACGCGGATCTGGGCGTCGGAAATCGACTCGGAACTGATTTCAAGTTGCTCCGGCACGTGTTGAAAAACGATCGGAGCCCGAATCGCCACTTCGGCGGGTTGCTGGTCGGGGGAAATCAGAAACCAGAGAGTCGCAGCCATCAACAAGGACAATACTTTCAGCCAGAAGTTATGCAGCACGTAGCGCTGGAAGAATCCGATCATGACTGCGGCTCCGATTCCGCCGGAGATTCGGACTTCCTTTGCGGCGCGGGATCGCGCAGGGGAGAATCGAGCAGCGAGTCGGGTTCATCGTCGTCGTGAGCGATCGGAGTGGGCAGAGTCACGGGAGCCATGTAGCGTCGCAGCTCGGTGCCGAGGCGTTCCCGGAGTTGTTCGACGGTCAAGTCGCGTTCGATTTTGCCGCCGATGGCGAGGCTGATCGCACCGGTCTCTTCGGAGCAAATGACGGCGATGGCGTCGGTTTCTTCGGTAATGCCAATGCCGGCGCGATGCCGCGTGCCGAGTTGCGTGGAGAGTAGAGGATTCATGGAAAGGGGCAGGAAACAGGCGGCGGCGGCGATGCGGTCTTTCTGAACAATCACAGCGCCGTCGTGCAGTGGGGCGCTGGGACGAAAAATTGTGGCCAGCAGATCGTAGGAGAGACGGGCGTCCAGGGGCACGCCGCTTTCGATGTGGGTGCGGAGTCCGATTTCGCGTTCAATCACGATCAGGGCTCCGGTCTGGTGCTGGGAAAAAAGATTTGCGGCCAGCACGATGTCGTCATAGGAATCGCTGTCAGTGGAAGAGCCCCCCAGAAAAGTCAACCGCCGGCCCAGGTCGGCAAGCACGTGGCGAATCTCCGACTGAAAGACGACGATGAGGGCAAATACCAGGTAGGGCAGCACGCGGCTGACTACCCAGTTCAGAGTGGTGAGTTCACCGATGCGCGCAAAATAAAAAATAATGGTGACGACGACCAGCCCCACGAGCATGGGAGCGGCGCGGGTCCCGCGGATCATCACCAGCACCTGATAGATGATCAGGGCCACGAGGAGAATATCGAGCGCGATCCATGCGGCTTGCGTCCATGATGTGATGACGGGCATCAATCGAGTCGCGCTCCTGGTGCAGGTGGAACCGAATAAACGGCTGAAAACCGTGGCCTTCCCAAACCCTGATGGCTGAAAAACCATTGTAATGCAGCGGGTTTCTGACCTTAGAACTCTTACGAACTTTTACAGAAGGCGAACGCAGGTTCGATGGAGGGTGATTCTTACTTCTTGGTCACTGCGGCGTGAATTTCGCCGTGGGCCAAACGCGCGGAAATCTGGTCGCCGACCTCGACGCCGCGGACGTCTTTCAGCAGCTTGCCTTCGGAATCAAACACCAGGGCGTAGCCGCGCTCGAGAATGGCCAGCGGAGATAGCGACTCCAGGGCAGTCTGCAGGCGCTCGCTGCGCACCCGGTGCTGGAGCAGGACATTGCGCATCACGGCGACCAGCGCGGCGGTTCCGCTTTCGAGTTCCTTGCGAACGCCGGACAGTACCAGGCGCAGATCGTAATGGCGGACGGCTGCGGAAACTGCTTCCCACCGGCGGAGCATCTGCTCGAGCAACTGGCGCTCGGCGAGCTCCAGACGGTGCGTGAGATCGTCGAGCCGCTGCTGGCGCTGATGGATGAGTTCCATCATGCGGGCGAATGCGCCGTGCTGCGCGAGTTCGGTCAGGGCCTGGCGGCCCATCAGCAGGCGGTAGCGCATGGCACGGCTGAGGCGTTCGTGCAATGCGGCGGCATGGTCTTCGACTTCCTGGCGCGAGCGGATGACGAGTTCGGCCGCAGCGGAGGGCGTGGGAGCGCGCAGGTCGGCAACGAAGTCGACGATGGTGAAATCGGTTTCGTGGCCCACAGCGGAGATCACGGGAATCTCGGACGCGGCAACCATCCGGGCCAGTGCCTCGTCGTTGAACGCGGCCAGGTCTTCGGCCGAGCCACCGCCGCGGGCGACGATGATCACATCAACGTTGTCGTGCTGGTTGAAGTGGCGGACGCCGGCCGCGACCTCGAGCGCGGCGGCATCGCCCTGCACCTGGGCGGGATAAATCAGCACATTCGCGGAATGATGGCGGCGCTGGAGCACGTTCAAAATGTCGCGGAGAGCGGCGGCCTGCGCCGACGTGACCACTCCGATGCGCGACGGCAGCGTTGGGATCGGCTGCTTGCGTTCGGCGGCAAACAGTCCTTCGGCCTCAAGTTTGGCCTTGAGCTGCTCGAAGGCTAATTGCAGCGAGCCGGCGCCTTTGGGCTCGATGTACTCGGCGGAGATTTGCAGTTCGCCGCGGTCTTCGTAGACGGTGATGCGGCCGCGGACGACGACCTGCAAACCGTCGGCCGGGCGGAAGCGCAGCAGGCGCGCCGCCGAACGGAACATCACCACGCGAATTTGCGCGTTTCCGTCTTTGAGCGTGAAGTAAAGATGACCGGAATCGGGGGCGCGGAAGTTGGAGATCTCGCCTTCCACCCAGGCGTCGGAATATTCGCGCTCGATGTGGGAGCGGACCGAGGCGACGAGATCGCGAACTTTCCAGACCCGGCGCTCGGGCGGGCGGAAGCTGAAGCCCATCTGATCGGTGAGGGAGCACACGAGGGAAGTGTAACGCAAACATGGGTGTTGGCTGCGGCTTGCGATGCATGAGCTGGGGAGCGAAATTCAAAGACCCCACTTCTCGCGCAAAGAACGCGCGAGAAATGGGGCACCCGGCTCGTACAATCACCCGGCTCGTACAATTTAAGAGAACATAACTGCTAGGGGCGCAAGGAGGCACACGGTGTCGAGAATTCTGAAATCGTTGTCCATCGCATCAGTACTCGCCATTTCTGTATGGGCGCAGCAACCTCAGGAGATGCCTGCGGCTCCAGTCCCCGCGCAGATCGGCAGCGCGAAGAGGGCTTTCATCTCCAATGCAGGCGAGGAAACCATTTTTCGTCTGCCTAAGGACGCCATGTATGGCGGCGGACCGAATCGAGCGTACAACCAGTTCTATGCTGCGATGAAGAGTTGGGGGCGATACCAACTGGTTTCGGCTCCTGCCGATGCGGACCTGGCGTTTCAGATTGGCCTTAACGATAAGGGCGACGGCCCGAGTGCTGTGTCTCAGTTGAAGTTGGTAGTTCTCGATCCCAAGACTCACGTGGCGTTGTGGACAGTGACCAAGTTCGTCGAACCCGCAGGTATGGCCAAGAACCGCGAGAAGAACTACGACCTCGCGATGGATGCGCTCATGGACGACGTGAAGAGCATCGCCGCGTCACCAGCGACGGCCTCTTCGAAATAAGCCCGTGATCAAAAAACTCCGGCCCAGCATTCTCTTCGAGCGTTTTTTCGTGATTCCTCATGCGTTCAGATGGGAGGGCAGAGGCTATAATCCTTGCCCATGAATCTCGAACAAAAAGTTGCCGAACTGAAAAAGCGGAACCAGCTGGCCGAAGATGGCGGGGGCGCCAAGCGGCGCGAGCGCCAGCACAAAGAGGGCAAGATGTCGGCCCGGGAGCGGGTCGAGTTCCTGCTCGACGAGGGCACCTTTGAAGAGACCGACAAGCTGGTGACGCACCGTTGCAACGATTTCGGCATGGCCGAGCAGAAGATTTATGGCGACGGATTCATTACTGGCTATGGGCGGATTGAGGGCAGGTTAGTTTATGTGTTTGCCCAGGACTTCACTGTATTTGGCGGGTCGCTGTCGGAGACCAATGCCGCGAAGATCGTGAAGATTATGGACCTGGCGGCGAAGATGGGCGCGCCGGTGATTGGACTGAACGATTCCGGGGGAGCGCGGATTCAGGAAGGCGTGATGTCGCTGGCGGGCTATGCCGACATTTTTCTGCGCAACACGTTGTATAGCGGAGTGGTGCCGCAGATTTCGGCGATCATGGGGCCGTGCGCTGGTGGGGCCGTTTACTCGCCGGCGATCACCGACTTCGTGCTGATGGTCAACAAGACTTCGTACATGTTCATCACCGGGCCCGACGTGATTAAAACCGTGACCTTGGAGGAAGTCACGAAAGAGCAGCTGGGCGGCGCGATGACGCACAACGAAACCTCGGGCGTGGCGCACTTTCTGGCACACGACGACGCGGAATGCCTGTCGATGGTGCGCGAGCTGCTGAGTTTTCTGCCGTCGAACAATCTGGATGAGCCTCCACGGAAAGTGTGCACCGATCCGGCCGACCGCGCTGACGGTGCGCTCGACAAGATGGTTCCGGCACAATCGAACCAGCCTTACGACATTAAAGACGTGATTCACGCGGTGGTGGATGATGCTTACTTTTTTGAAGTGCAGGAGCATTACGCGAAGAACATTGTCGTGGGATTTGCGCGGCTGGACGGGCGAAGCGTGGGCATTGTCGCCAACCAGCCGTCGGTGCTGGCGGGGACACTGGATATCAACGCGTCGGTGAAGGCCGCGCGATTTGTGCGCTTCTGCGATTGCTTCAACATTCCCCTGGTGACCTTTGAGGATGTGCCCGGATTTCTGCCGGGGACGGCGCAGGAGTATGGCGGGATCATCAAGCACGGCGCCAAGCTGCTTTATGCGTTCGCCGAAGCGACTGTGCCAAAGGTCACGGTGATCACGCGCAAGGCCTACGGCGGGGCTTACTGCGTGATGGCGTCGAAGCACATTCGCACGGACGTGAACTATGCGTGGCCAACGGCCGAGATTGCGGTGATGGGCCCGGAGGGCGCGGTCGATATCGTCTACAAACGCGAACTGGATGCGGCGGCGAATCGCGAGCAGGTGCGGCGGGAAAAGATTGAGGAATTCCGCGACCGCTTCGCCAACCCCTACGTGGTCGCCGACCGCGGATTTGTGGATGCGGTGATCCAGCCGCGGGAGACGCGGAAGAAGCTGATCCAGGCGCTGGCCATGCTGGAGGCCAAGCGGGATAAGAATCCGCCGAAGAAGCACGGGAACATTCCGCTGTGAAGCTTCCGGTTGGAGACCCGCTGGGGCTGAAGCCCTGCTTCCTTTTTAGCCGATTTGACGGCACGGCTAAAGCCGTGCCCTTCCACAAAACCTGGGAGGCGACGATGAAGAAACTGCTAGTTCTCCTCACCTATTGCTTGCTGACGCTGCCGGTTCTTGCGCAGGATCCGGACGCGTGGATCTCCAGTTTGCCGCAGGCTAAGGATTATGTGCAGCATCGGGCTTCGAGCTACGACCGCAGCGGGGGGAATGGGGATGCGCGGACGATCGCGGCGGGGGAGACTCTCACGTTGCTTGATGAGGCTGGGCCGGGCGTGATCAGCCATGTGTGGATCACGATTGCCAGCGACGATCCCTACCATCTAAAGGCTTTGGTGCTGCGCATGTACTGGGACGGCGAGGTCACGCCCAGCGCGGAGGCGCCGATTGGCGACTTCTTTGGGCTGGGGCTGGGAGACTATCACCTGTTTCAGTCTCTGCCGCTCTCGGTTGGATCGGACAAGGCGCTCAACAGCTTTTTCCCGATGCCGTTTCAGAAACATGCGCGCATCACGGTGACGAACGAGGGCGCTCAAAAAACCGACGCGTTTTATTTCAATATTGACTATCGCGCGTACAGCAAGCCGCTGGCGGCGGATTTGCTTTACTTTCACGCGCAGTACAGGCAGGCCGCGCCGGCTCATGGCTGGACCAACCAGTGGCACTCCAACGGCGACGCGATCATCAACGACAAGAAGAATCTGAATGGCGAGGGCAACTACGTCTGGATGGAAGCTACCGGACGCGGGCACTTCGTGGGTGTGACCATGTCGGTGCTGGAGAATCAGGATGGGTGGTGGGGCGAGGGCGACGACATGTTTTTTGTCGACGGAGAGGCGCTGCCCTCGATCAACGGGACCGGGTCGGAAGATTATTTTCTGGGGGCGTGGGATTTTGGCGGGCGGGCGTTTTCATACGGGCTGTTTGGGGCGCCGGTGGTGGGGCAGGAAGTTGCGGGTGGGCGATGGTCGCTGTACCGGTTCCATCTGGATTCGCCGATTCCGTTTACGAAATCGCTGCGGGCGACCATTGAGCACGGGCACGCCAATCACCGGTCGGACAATTATTTTTCCGTGGCGTACTGGTATCAGACGGAACCGCACGCGGCGTTTCCAGCGCTGCCGCCGCTGGAGCAGAGGATTCCGAGGATTTATGCGGTGGGTGGGCCGGGAAACTCGGGGAAGTGAAAACAAACTTTTTTGCCGCGGATTCACTCGGATTTTCACGGATGAATCTTTGAGAGCCGCTGGATTCCGATCGTGGCGTTTAATGGTAGGGATGCTTCGACTCCGCGGTGAGGATCGCTTCGCGCTCCTCACGGCTTCGCTCAGCATGACAAGCGGTTGGAAAGCTGAGAACTGAAGCCGGCAGCTGCAAAAAATAAGAGTTCCGAGGTGGTGTGGGGTCCATTCGTCTCGGCCAGTAGCTCGCGTTTGACCCTTGCTCGACCTGCTTTCAGAGCTTCCCTTGCGGGGACCTCCGCGCGATCTTCGCTTGGGCTCCGGGCTCACCGCCAACCGGATAAACCTACCCTACGCCTCGGAACTCTATCTTGCCTTCAACATTTCTTCTTCGTTCGCCTCGACCAGCGCTTTGCTATAGACCCT
>JBKQID010000008.1:0-229843 GCA_052148475.1 Candidatus Sulfotelmatobacter sp.
CCCAACTCTTGCCACCGCCGTCACCGTTCGTAACCTGGCCACAACCAGAGTGGTCCGAGGTCTGACACGCGAGATAGAAATCGAGTCCGGTCGGATCGACCAGCGATAGCGGATTGTTCCGCACATACGCGTACAGATTTAGGCTCTGCGGATCGGTCAAACGATCCGAGCTGATGAACACCGGATCGGCGGACATGAACCTGCCCATGCTGCTGGCATCGTAGCGAGCCCCAAAGTTATCCAAGCCAGATTCGGAATCCCGTTCTTTGCCGATGAACTTGTAGACATCAAGGACGACACCGCCATACACGTACCCCGGTTGCATCGTAGACATATACGAAATCAGCGTTTGATTGGTTTCGCTTCAAAAGAGCCGGGGCCGCAGTCTTGGCACGTCGGTTTCACAGGTCTTGCCACGAGTTTCACGAGCGTAGGCAGCTCCATTTCAATGCGAGGATTCTCGGGGACGACACTTTCGTCCCCCCGAATTTCAAACACATAGGTCACATCAACCGTGCCTGTGGCGTCGTGTGCAAATCGCCAAGTTTTAACGTTCTCAACGGCTTCATTGATTAGAATCTGCAACTGAGAAGGCGAGTCGGACTCGGCCTTTATTACTGCACCGTGTTCAACCGCAGCGCGAAGATGGATGCTACCGGTTAACCGACCTGCCAGTGCAAGCGGTGGATACTGGGGAATCTCTGCGTGGGCGACGATTGCCGATGAATGCGCCAGCGAGCCTTGAGCATAGGCTCTAGCCAAGCCCCCAACAGCTAGCAGCACGATGATCAAACTTATTTTCCAATTTCGCATAACCATCCCCTCTCACGGCACGTGTCTCTACGGATTCGGAGTGTCTACCGCAGGTAGCTGCCGCAGTCCAAGTTGATTCACATAGCTTCCATTGCCGTCGTCAACGAAGTGGTTGTAGCCGTTCGCTGGATTGGCGAGGAGCATGATCGTTGTCGCATCCACGTTTGTTCCCGGACCGTACAGGCATTGCCCACCGCCGCACTGGCCATAAGAGGCTGTCTTGCCCGCAGCGTCCCAGATCGACTGGGTAACTCTGTAGGCGTTCATTTCAGTTTGGAACGATGTCAAGTTCTTGGATAGGTCGTAATGGAAGTCGGGCGTCACTGCGGCGGCGAATGCTTGGGCATCTCCCACATGCACTCCCTCGTGCCCTACCGCAGCGTCCAATTCCGTCCCGGAGAGGCCAGTCTTGAAGGTTACGTTCTGGCTAAACTGAGCCTTGCCGTCCGCAAATGACACACTTGCTTGAGTGCATGCGCTGCCGTTACAGCCTTCCGGTAGCGATTTGGCGAAAGCAACGCCCACGCCATTCGCTTTTGTTGGATCGCCATAGGCTTTGGCGGCGGCCACAACTGCGGGATCTTTGGACTTTAGATCGTTCTGTCTAGCGGTCTCAAATGCTTTGTCCTGTTTCGATTTGCAATTTGATTGGTCGGCGCAGGTATACATTCCAGTGGGATCCGTGAACCGCAGCGGATTGTTTCTGACGTACGCGTACATATTCCACTGCTGCGGGTCGGTGAGCTTCTGCTTCATGATGTGTAGCGGATCAGGTGTCATGAAGCGTCCCAGGCTGGAAGCGTTGTAGCGTTTGCCGAAGTTGTCGAGGCCGGATTCCGTGTCGCGTTCTTTGCCGGTACAACGTGACCCGATGCGATTTTCCAGCCGCACTCCCCGCAACCCTAACGCAGTTGTGGAGTTAGACCACACGATGCCCGGATGCAGTGCAGGATTTTTGCCCGCGAACCCCTGATGCGGTTTTTCGCCCTCACACTCGCTCGCGCTGATGCACGTTTCCGCGCACCACGGCCCGAAGGCAGAGAACGTTTCTTCTTTAGCCGCTGTTGTGAAGGCTGCGAACACTCGCAGATATTCTAGGCCAAGAGTAGAGGCGAATGCAGCTTAAAAGGCTGCTGAGAGCTGTTTCCCGGCCTTTCTAAAAAAGCTGTCAAGAGGATTCTTCAGGTTCTCCGCGTAAAGTTCCGCGTGCGGCTGGATATACGTAATTTGTATATAGGGTCAGCTCGCTTCTTCGCGGTCCTCGGCAGCGTCTCGATCAAGCGCCGTGAGTAAGTCGGTGATGCCCGCATCGGTCGTGCGCTGCGGCTGCTGCGGCGTTTTTTCTTTCTCGATGAACGCCGTGGGATGAGTTGCCGCATACACCTGTTGCAGGGCGCGTAGCGCGACGTGTGTGTAAATCTGCGTGGTCTTGATGTCCTCATGCCCGAGGATCTGCTGGATGAATCGGATGTCGGCTCCGTTCTCGTGCATGTGCGTGGCCATGCAGTGCCTCAGTAAGTGACAGGCTCCCACCTTGCCGATCTTCGCAGCTACGATGTGAACGCGCACCGTCCAGGTCAGATGGTCGCGGCTGAACGGTTCGCCCTCGGCAGTCAGGAACACCGTGAGGTCATCGGGTTCGATGGCAAGCTGGGGCCGCGCTTCCGCGATGTACTTTTGCAGCCATGCCGTCGCGCGTTCTCCAATCGGCACGTAACGGTCTTTTTTGCCTTTGCCCTGGCGCACCACGATCAGCCCACGGTCGAGCTGAAGATCAAACAGCTTGAGATTCACGATCTCAAGGCGGCGCATTCCGGTGGCGTAGATCACTTCCAGAATGGCACGGTCCCGGAGTCCGAGCGGGCCAGCGAGATTGGGTTGCAACATCACCTGCTCGATCTCCGCGACCGAGAGGATGTTCTTCGGCAACGTGCGGCCCAGGCGCGGCAGGTCGATCTCCGACGCGGGATTATGCAGGATGTGGTTCTGTCTGGTCATCCATTTGAACCACACCCGCAACGGCACCAGCCGCGCGTGCTGGCTGCGAAAGGTCAGCGGCTCGCCGTTCTTTTTGCGATAGAAGAACAAGTAGCGCTGATAGCGTTCGAGCACTGGGCGCGTGATCTCGGTTGGTTCCTGCAAGCCGTGTTCATAAGCCCACTGGATGAAGAAGCCGATATGCACCAGCCGATTCTTCACCGTGTGTTCGGAGTAGCCGCGCACTCTCAGAGAGTTCAAGTGCTCCTGCATCAGAGTTTCGAGCGGCGTCTGCGGCGCGGCCTCCGGCTTGCGCTTCCGGGTGACGCGGGCCATCACTTCACCGCCGCACGTTTTGCCAGCCCGTGGCCGTTCGCGCCGTTGGCTTTTGCAACTACGATGGGATTCTGCGGTACTCCGAGGGTCTCGGCCCCCTTATATGTGTTTCCGTGAAGCCGCGAAGTTGAGGACGTAAGCCGCGCCATGACTTGCGATTCGTCATTTTTTGCGGGGCCGCGAAGTGGCCGCGCTCCCACCGCGAAGTCCTCGTTTGACCCCGCGAAGTTGCCCTCTGGCCCCGCGATGTTAGGGCTACGATGTGTTTCTTCCTCCGCCGTCGCCAGCTGATAGACGATCAACTGGCCCTGGTTGCCACCGCGCCGCACCAGCAGGTATTCCATTTCTTCGAGGCGCTTCAGATGCTGCCGCAACTGCGTGTCGCCCCATTTGGTGTACTCGCGCACGGTGCGCCGCGTAAAACGGTACTTGTCGATCTCGATCTCGGAACGCTCGCACTCGGCCCTTACCATGTCGGTGAGCAGAGAGAGCAGCTTGCGGGCCTGCGGTCGCAGCTCGTCGAGCGACGGCTTGAGTCCCACCTGGTCAGCGAGTTGCTGCGCCAGTTTCACGTCGGCTTCGGTGGCCTCGATGTATTCCAGCGTCTCGTCCTCCAACGCAATGCGCTTGATCTCCCGCTGGTGCTGGTGCAACAGAGCAATGGCGTCGATCAGCGTCAACAGTTTGGCGTGGTCGCGCCGCGCCCGCGTCATGTAGTCGGGGAACTCGCCCACGTCGTGGTTGTTCACGACAGCGATCGGACGCAAGAGAAGCTGCGCGTGGCGATGCAGGCGCACCAGTTTGGCCCGCTTGCGCCGCAACAGATGGCCTTCGATGGTGCGCGCTTCCCGCTGCCGCCGATGAATCGCCCGCGTCTGCTCCCGGTCCTCGTTTACCGTCAGCGCAATGCAGCGGTTCAACAGTTCCTCATCCACTTCGTGCGCCGTGGTGGTGAGGAACAGCATCACCGGGCCTTCCACGGTGTATTCGTGTGTCACGAGTTTTCCGCTCACCGGGTCTTTGCCGGTGCTGGCGATTTTCAGCACGCCTTCCGATTGCAGCAACTTCAGCGGGTAGCTGGCAGCATCGGCCCCGCGCTGTTCCGAGATGGCCAGGATTTTGTGTTTGAGGTTTTTCTGGCCCATGTAGAACAGCGCTTGCCCGGTCATGGCCGTATAACTTTCCCGCTGTTCTTCCGGCATGAAGTCGAGCACGGCTTCCATCAGCGAACTCTTACCCGCCGAAGATGCCGACTGCACCACGATGGCCAGCGGCTTTTCCAAGAGGCGCGAGACCGCGGCCAGGTAGCCGATCTTCTTGTTCGTCTCTTCGCCCACCACCCCGCATTTCTCGAAGTCCTCCAGCACTCGGTCGAGTAAGCGCGGATCGCGCAGCAGTTCCATCGCGGCCGATTCCTCCTCGGCCGTCATCGTGGTTTTTTCCTCCGCTGGCGTTAACGTCTTTCGCAGTTGTTCGCGCTGCAAGTCCGCGAGCACCGTCCACAACTGGCCCACCTCGCGATGGATCGTCTCTTCCTTCGTCGCCAGCTCGTGCGCGGCTTGCTTGATGAACGCCGCGCGCCGCAACGACATCTCCATATCGAACGTGTCGCCGTGATAGCAGTATTCGCCGCGCACGTTCTGGCCGGATACCTTCACGTTGACCTGCATCTTGCCCCGGCTGGTGCATTTCTCGAGATTCAGCACGCGGTACGTGCGCGGCCCGATGGTGACCACGATCTCTTCGCCATTGATCTCGACCTGCGGCGCGGCGGGCGCGGCCAGCGGCATCGGGCGCTGCACAGTTTCTTCCTGGGGCGCGGCTTCTTCCTGCTGCACGCTTTCAGGACTGGCAGCTAAAGAAAGAACACTCTCTCCCGGAATCGAAGGAGTTGGAGTCTCGATTGCTATTTTTTCTTTAGCTGCGGGTTTGGGTTTTTCTTCTGCTGCGGACGGCTCCTGCTTTTTCATCGGCTCTGGCTTTCGCTCCTCCTGTGACGCCGGCGATGCCGGCGCCGGCTTCATCACCGCTGTGCTTGGCCGTTTGCCTTTGCCCAGCCACGCCGCGCTGTTCAGCAGCACTCCGAGCGCTTTGGCGGCGGGCTGCGTCATGCAGGCGTATTGGTTCGCATCCTGGCCTTTCGGAAACTGCACCCGGAAACACTCGATGCCTATCTCGATCAGTTCTTCCGCGTGTTTCGTGGCCGCTTTCTCTCCCGCCTCGTCGCGGTCGTAGGCGATGTAGATTCGTTTGGTGCCGTGCTTTTGAAACGCCTCCCGGTGATAGTCATTGAAGCCGTTCACTCCGTAGCTGGTCGTCACGTTGCGATAGCCCGCACACCAGAACGTCAGCGCATCGATTAGCGCTTCGCAGAGGATGACGTCTTTCGAAGCGATCAGCGCTTCTTCATTCCACACGCCTTGCCGTGGCCCCGGCAGATACAGGTGATACTCGGTTCCAGGCCGCAAATGGTCGTTGATCTTGCGCCCGTACATCTGCACCACTGCGCCGTTGAGATTGATAATCGGAATCACCAGCGAACCCACGAAGTGCTCATGCCCGGAGCCTTTGCGGAAGATGCCGAGTTCCTCCAAGCGTCCGCGCTGGCGCGCACCCTCGACGCGGTTCTTGTCCGGCAAGTGGTAATTCAGCGAGCGATTGGAAAAGCCCAGCTTGAAGTGCTCGACCATCTCCGCAGATTTCAGGCCGCGCTCGATGAGGTACTGTTGCGCCCCCGGCGTCTGCTTCAGCGTCCGGTGGTAGTAATCCACCACGATGCCCAGCAGTTTTTGATCGTCCACGGTCGCCTGGAACAGCGGCGGCAGTTTCGGCACGGTGCAAATTTTCGGCGGCGGCTCGACTGTGCTGGCGGCGGAAGGCAGATAGTTCCGCTTCAACAGTTCCACCGCGTGCGTGAAGCTGATGCCCTCGGCCCGCATCACCCACGCGATCACGTCGCCACCTTCGCCGCACGCGCCTTTGCAGTGCCAGACGTTTTGCACGGGATCGATGTTGAGGCTGGGATTTCGGTCTTGGTGGAAGGGACAGAGGCCGATCAGCTCCTTGCCGCTGCGCCGTAGCTTGATGCCTCGCGCTTCCGCGAGACGCTGGATCGAGATTTCCCGCTTGATGCGCGCCTTCAGCTCCGGGGGAACATAGGGCATCGGCTCTCGGCTCCTTTCACCCGTTTTTCCGGGTTCCTCGCAAAAACCTGTCAAGAGCTTTTTTCGCTTGACCTGCTGTGCCTAAAATTATAGTTATCAACTATGGAAGTCAACAGAGATTTTGCCCTGCCCCTTACACTCGCCGCAGTTATGGCTCTCAACGGGAAGAAGGAAAGAGATTCAGCGAAGGCTTGGCACCGTGCCTTGGGCCGCCGCTTGGCGCAACTTCGCAAACAGCGGGGACTCAGCCAGGAAGAACTGGCGCGTCGCGTGGGAGCGATTCAGGTTGTGATTTCCGATTATGAAAACGGCAAGTCGAGGCTTTTTGCGGAAACAGCAGTTCGCTTTGCTGCTGCACTCGATGTTCCCGTTCAAGAGCTGCTTCAGGTTTCTAAGCCGGTAGCTGTCGAACCTGCCCACAGGCCCAGCCGCAGACTCTTGCGCCGCATGGAGCAGATCGAACGCTTGCCGCGTCGGAAGCAAATGGCCCTGCTCACCACCATTGATGCCTTCCTGCAGAACACTCCCGGTAGAGCATCCTGATCAGATCGCCCCGCCGTTCATCGCCGGACGCCGGACCGGACAACGACCGGACAGACACCGGACAAAGCCCGGATGCACACCGGACGCCGCGTGCTTTTCAGCAGTGCGCTTTTCGTTGCGCCGAAGGCGCAAGGGATGGTGTCTTAGCTCAGATCACTTCCCCGGCTCCCATTTCTTTCTCACATTTTTTCGATGGCTGGAAGCAAACAGAGCGGAGAGGGGGCCGTGTCAAGGGCGCGCGGTTTTGGCGCGTTCATCGGAGCGAACGCGGAGACCCTTGACTCGGCTCCCGCGCTCGGTACACTCTCCAGCGAAAAAATGGGATCACCGCTTCCCCTCGCCGCTGGGTTTTTCTCGCTGCGGTTTCTCGCTCGCCTGCTGCTGCAACTTGGCGGCGAGCTGGTGTTTCACTTCGCTGATTTGGTCCAGCATTTTGTCGAACGCTTCCGGGGCCAGCTTCTCGCCTGCCGCCAGAGGCCGCAACACGTTTACCAGCAGCAAGCGCACCCCTACGATCTCGGCCAGCGCCGGGTCGTGCCTCTCTGGATCGCTGGCCGACCCTCCCCGCAGGATCGCCTCGCGGCACCACTCCCCGAGCGTCCGTCCGCTCGCCTGCGCCGCCGTTTCGAGCTGCGCGTACTCTTCCTCGCTGACTTTGAAACCGATGGATTTCGTGCGCAGCGGCGGCTTCACCATGTCCCGGCTTCCTCTCTCGCCATCACAGCCGAGACTAGCAGCCGCGCTTAAGAATCAACAAGTTCGCCTGCGCTAACTTCAGGTTGCTGTACAGCACCCTGACGGCGGGATTTTTTCCTTAGCCGCTCTGCTTTCAACAAGTTCGCGCACGGTAGCCGAAAGTTACCGTGCAGCACCCTTTCAGGGGTGGAGTGTCCCCCCTCCACCCGACGCCGAAGGCGGCGCGCTTTTCCAGAGAGGCAACGACCCCTCACCCCAGCCCCACAGACACGCTACGACGGCCTGCGAGGCTTCTAAGGTTTGGGTGATCCCTGAGCATGTCCTGCTTCGTGGCTCGCGCCTGCACCCGGCGAGGAGCCGGGAACGGAGTCCGATCTACAGTCGCTACAGGTCGGCTTCACTGGCCGGGCCGTGATCTTCACGTCCAGAGATGGGAGCATTTCGACCTGGGCATTCGTCGGTTCCTCGATCTGCGTGCCGGAGATTTCATACGTGTAGTTCACCGTGAACGTGCCGGTTACGTCGGCGGCGAAGCGCCACGTCTTCAGGTTCTCGACTGTAGGCGACTCCAAGTACCGCTGCCCAGCTGCGACATCGGCTTTGGATAGCACCTCGGTTTTAACTACCCGCCCGCTTTTGACAGTCGCTTGCACGATCACCTTGCCGGTTATGTGTGCGGCTCTAGCGATGGGCGGATACATCGGCAGGGCGGCTCCTTGCAGGATCGGAGCCGCTGGAACTGCTGCCGGTGAGTTAGTTTGCCCGAAGACGGGTGCCGCCAAGAGAAGCCCCAACACGAACTGATTCCACTTCCGCATAGCAGTCTCCCTCTACTTTGGTACGGTCGGCACTGTCAACGTTGGATAGAGCAACGCTCCAGGGGCCTTAGGCGTCACGCCGTAACCATTTGCTGGATTTGCCAGCAACTGGTTGATGGTGTTGCCTGCCTGCCTCTGCCCAACACCGAAGCCCAAGACGCACGGGCCTCCATCGCATCCCTGACCATACGAAGCTTTGTCGCCTTGGCTGTTCATGATGGAGTTCGAGACCATATAGGCTTTGAACTCCGTTTGATATTTGCTCAGGTTCTTAGACACGTCGAAGTTGCCGCCCATCGTCATCGTCGATACAAAGTCCTGCGCATCGGCAACGTGGCTGCCTTCATGCCCAACAACCGCATCTAGGCCCGAACCGCTAAGCCCCTCTTTGATGGTTACGTTCTCTTCCGCCCTGAGCTTTCCGTCTGGCCCCACACCCAAGCCATGCGATGTAATTCCGTCATTGCCTTTGCCGGGATCGCCGAACTTCACAGAGACGCCATTGTCCTTTGTAGGATCGCCGTAAGCCGACGCCCCACGAACGACGTCTGCATCCTTCGATTTCAAGTCAGCTTGTCGGGCCTTCTCGAAGGCTTTGTCCTGATCCGACGTGCAGTTGTGACCCTCTGTACTGTCCGCGCAGGTGTACAGCCCGGTCGGGTCGGTCAGGTTGATTGGGTTATTCCGAACGTAGCTGTATTTGTTGAGCGTCTGAGGATCGACTAGGCTCCCGCCAAGAGGATCAGGACTCATGAAGCGCCCCATGCTGGAGGAATCGTAGCGCGCGCCGAAGTTGTCCAAACCGGATTCGGTATCCCGTTCTTTGCCGGTGAACTTGTAGTGTTGGGCGACGTTCGGACAATAGTCGTTCTCCTGACCTCCGTAAGGATAGTAGTCGATGTCCTGCTCGCAGGAGGTTCCAGTTGCATTTTCGACCACGGATTCGCTGCCCAGGTGATCCGAGAAATAGAAGTGGATCGCACCCGTAGAAACGTCCCGACGCGCAACCCTTAGGCCGCCAAAGAACACGTACTGTTCCAACATGTTGCCAGACAGGTCGCTTTCATCGAGCGCCGCGCTGCCAGTGCCTGTCCAGTAGAGTGTGCCATTGGTGCCGCTGGTCGGACAGGCCGTAGTCGCGCTGCCAGCGACGCATTTCTCGACACGATTGCCGTCGGCGTCGTAAATGTAGCGCTCGTCGTTGTCGCCCATGATCCCCGAGGTCCAAACCAAGCGGTTCTCGGCGTCGTAGTAATAGGCAGTGGGATTGTTGCCGGTCATGTTCCCGGCGGCATCGTAGCCGTAACTGGAAAGCTGATTATTCGTGAGCGCCGATGTATTGAGCCCTTCGTGGTTGGTCTTACCCGGTATTCCGGTCTCATTGGTCAGGTTGCCCCAGGCGTCAATACCCGCATTGGCTGCAGAGAAAGGCGTCCCCGCGGCGTATTGGACCGTCGAGTATGTCTCTCCCCAATTTGGACCGGTCGAATATGCCTGCCAGATTCGATTCAAAGGATCGTACAGGAAATTCTGGGTGCGGGTTGTGTCCCGGCAGTTGGCAATCGATATCACGTTGCCGTTGTCGCCGCTACCAGAATTGAAGGCGTAGACCCTGTGCATGATGTTGCCCACAGTGCTCGGGCAGGTCGAACCGCTCAGCGAGGGAGGAGTATTCGTCCCATAGAACATTTGCAGAGGCTGCAGTCGGGAATTGTAGCTGAACGCTCGATAGATCACCCCGCCGTCCGTTAAGCTCTGCAGTTCGCCGGGCGGGGCGTAGGTCGCACTCTTGACGTAGTTGTCGCCGCTGCCGTCCAGTCCACTCAGCGGACGGCCATCGCCCCCCGGCGCGTAGACCACAGTCTTGCCGTCTGGAGCCGTAACTTTGTAGGTTGAACCGTCGAGGTTGTAGACGTAGGTGACAATCTTCGCGGAAACACTCCCGATGAAGCGGTGGTCAGTCAGCACCCGGCCCATGGGATCGTGAGTCCAGGAAGTCGATCCTGAGCCGGCAAGTGTTGACGAGCCGTCACACATCGACGTGCGACGGCCAATGGGATAGGTGTCCGTTATCGAGGGGGGAGTCTTCGAGCAGCCAGTCAGGGCAACGCCGTCGTAACCGAACTGGACCGGAGGCGTGTACGGATCGTGCGTACTGCCGTCCATGTAGCTCTTGCCCGTCAAGCGATTCAGTTGGTCGTAAGTGTAGGTAGTTGTGGCGGTCGATGTGGCTGCAGTTTGATTGGGCAACGGGGCGGTCTTGGTGATGACGTTGCCATCCGCGTCGTAGCCATAAGTGATTGCTCCGGGGGGGAAAGGACTCGTCACTAAAGGAGGACAGGTAACCGCTTGCACCTCCGGATTCGCAGCGCATGCCAGCCTTGAGAGGCTGTCGTAGGTGAAAGTCCGCACCCGTGCATTGGCAGTGCTGGTGCCTTTTTGCGTTACCGATTGCAGGTTGTTCAAAGCATCATAGGAGTAGTCGGTTTCGTAGTTAAGATGCGGGGACGAACCAGTGTCCTCCCAGACACCGGTCATCCGTCCCAATCCATCCACGCACGACTGACGCGACTTTCCTGCCTCGTCTGTAACGGTTGTGCATACGCCAGAATTACTGGCGTTGATTTGGTCATACGTCGTTTGCACAGTTGAGCCGTCCTGTTCGGTTACGGATTGGACCCGGCCCAGAGCATCGTAGTTCGTGGTTGTGTAGCCCCACGTCGTCTCGTTGCTGCAATTCGAAGTAATCGAAGAACAGCGCGTGGGATTGTAAACCTGCGACTTTCTGCCAAGCGCATCGTAGGTTGTGAGTGTGTAGGTTGTCCCGCTGGGATCGGAATTGAGCTGTGCTTGTGAAAGCCGACCTAGCCCATCGACCGTTGCAGTGGAGATTTCATTGGTCGAGGATGTGATCAACTTCGTTTCGACAACAGCAAAAGAGGCGCTACCGGCATTGCCCGACGAACAATTGCTAGGGACACCGTCCGTGTAGCAATAGCTGGTTGAGCCACCGTCAGGATAGTTAACGCTCAGCAAGCGATCCATGATGTCATAGGATTTCGTGGTCGGCAGCGCATTCGCGTTAGGGTCTTGAATCGAGGTTACCGAACCGCTGTTAGGGTCGTAGGTGTACGTCGTGCTCTGGCCCAGTGCGTTTGTGACAGTGGTCAGGTACGCTCCGAAATAAGTGGATGAGTATTGGTACGTGATCGGATAGCCGCAGGGATCGGTGCTTTGCTGGACTTCCCCAGTGTCATAAAAGATATTGCTAGAGACGAGATAGCCGTTCGACACCGAGACACTGCAGGGTGTCTGCGACACTGCGCTCCCATTCAGCCAGCGATGCACTGAGGTCTGGTTCCCTGGATAGGACACACCGGTGGTCTTTTGCTCCGTTACCCCGGACGATTGCAAGCTCGATTCGTCGTAACCGTAGTAGGTATATGCCGTCTGCGCCCCCGAGCCGCTTTCAACCTGCACCGTGTAAGGCAGAGACAGCAAGTTCCACCCTAAATATTTAGAGGCATTTGGTCCACTCAGGGCCATGTACGAATAATTGGTGGTGCGCAGAGGGCTGCTTCCCGTGAAGTCGTAATCGCTCTCAGACATCAAGTCGCCATACAGGACGGTCCCCTCTTGACTACTCGCTACACCGGAATCCCATGTTTTCGTGACCTGGGTGCTTCTAACAGCGGGCACATCGGTTGTGGTGACTGATGTCGGCACCACGTTGATGGCAGCTTCGCCATAGAGCACGTTACTGCCTCCCCACGCCGCGCTGTAGTTCGTCACGGTTGTGCGAAGGAGTCCTGCGGGGTTATTGTGCGAACCGCTATATTGGTCCAGCTCCGTTTCGTAGAGCGAACAGCTGTTGGGTTGGTTCGTTGGTAACGCGGTTAGAGTGTGGACTGCATCATTGCCATTGGGGTCCGTGACAATGGCTTGTGATCCGCCGTTTGACCCCGACATTGGACTCAGGTCGTACAGCCACTGATGCGCTCCGCTTCCATCATTAGCATTGACGGTTCTGGTTAGGACGGAAGCATTCGCCTGCAATGCTACAGTAGTGGTGGCCCCTGGAAAACAATGGTAGTTCGGGCTCGGTGTCGGAGTATAGGAGATTGTGCCGCCAGTTGGAAACGTGATGTTAGAGAGTGCTCCCGTTTCGTCGAAGGCAAACGTCCACGTTGTTAAATTGGGCAATACGATACTTTGAATCTGACCCCTCGGGCCGCCGACTCCATAGCACTGAACATAGCCCGCACACGTAGGCGTATAGTTTATTGGAAATTGTGCGTAGCACACTTTGAATTGCGCGGTTCCACCGTTCGGTCCGGGGAAATTCCATACTACTGCGCTGCTGGTTGCCAGGCTACCACTGCAATACGAATAGTCAGTCGTTGACAGACCAGACGCAGGGATCGCTCGGCCCATCGTATCGGTATAGCCACCGCTGGAATTTGCAGTGATGTAATTACCGTTGACATCCTGCACTCTGTTGAGCGTCGTTGGAAGGTAGGAGCCACAGTTCTGCCCCTGAGCAACATATTGGACGAGATTGTATGTATATTGTGTTCCTTGCCTATCGGCCAGGACGCCGAGGCCATTGTATGCGTAGCCGGTCGTATCTAATGATAACCAATTGCCGTTATTTGTAGTTGACATCAGATGTGCCGCGCCATCTTGCTCTACGACTTTGTAATTCATTATCAGGGGACAACTTCCTTGCCCTCCCGGAAAAGTCACCACATCAGTCATGCCGGGGAGGTCAAACACAACACTAAGGCCAGCTCCGGTATTCGGGTTTGAAGACGAGGCCGATCCCATCTCCCATGTGTAGCACTCGGTCGGACAGCGACCGTTGACCCGGTTATCCAGCAGCGTATATATGGGATTGTTGTAAATGACTGACACCCCGAAATGAAGCCTGCCCCCGCGCTGAGGGAAAGAAATAAGCGGGATGCGGAGGGTCAGCCCACCGTTGACCATGCTGATGGAGTCAATGTCGCCGCCCTCGTAGGAGCCGTAAGGCTTGATGCCCTGTTCCAACCCCGCGAGGTCTTGTGCGTTTGCAGCAAGAAGGTTTAGGAGAAGTACGAACAACAGGCTTTGAAGAAGGAAAAAGGCAAAACTTCTGGACGGTAGAACGGAAAGGGACGGCACAGCTCCTAAGCGACTCATCTTCACTTCCTCCTGACGAAATGAACAGACAGGCCTCACCGGCCTACGCGGTTTAGCAGTTACAACGAATTATCCGCACTTGTGAGCCGCCAACGACTCGCTGGCGCACATCCATTCACACTTCAGGGGAAGCAGCGAGGAAACTCATGACGAAAGAGGAAGAGTCGTCACCCGTCTTGGAGTCGTGCTCGCCAAAAACATTGCCCAAGACTCTAAGCCCGACGGCTTTTCCTGTCAATAGAAGGAAGATGAAAAGCAAGTGAATTTTCGCGTCAAGAGCTAGCCTCGCGGGCAGCGCAGTAATTCCGTTTTCTTAACGGGCCGTGGAAGCTGAGTCACCGTTTCTTCTGGCCATCGCAGAATGTTACGAGCCGGCCCCGTTCGCACCCTGGTAGCCCCCAACTCAAACTCCACATCCCACTCAGCGTCCCACGCACCAATTGACCGGGCATCATCGAGTTGAATGAGATGATCTAGGAACAGGTCAGAGATGAGTTCCCCGTCCAACGTGATCTCACGTGGGGGGGTCTCTGGGACCATGTCTTTCCCTTCTCCCGTCAAACGACCAACGGGGGTGAAGGGAGGAGTGTCAGCAGACTCCCGTGGAGTCGGTTCCGCCATGGCTGATTCGCGCGGGAAGGGAGGCAGAGGTCAATGAGCGAAATGGGGATATTTCGTCAACGATCCGCGACCCAACTCCCGCCAGCCGAGTCTCACCGCTTGATGATCGTAGGATCCTTGAAACCAACGCGCAGGTTTGGCGTCACCTCTCGGGACATGTCCATGCCGGTGGATGCCTTTTCCCAGTTTCGGATGTAGTGCGCGAGAGGCGCGAGCTTCAGGATTTGGTCGATGCCGTTCAGGAGTCCCAATACCTGCATCTGCACCGGGATCAGCCGGGAACACTCGCAGACGACCACGAGCAACGTTCGCAGCGCGTCCGGCCACTGGAGGCGGGAGGCAATGTTCGCAAGGTCCGCGATGCCGTCGATCGAACCCGCCGTGAGGTCGCCCCTCAGACCACCGAGGTTGCGATACTGCCCGTCGTAACCAAGCTTGTTCGCGGCTTCTGAGAACGGCCAGTCTGCGTCGTCGAAGCGGAACCAGGTGCCGGCACATTTGAACCCAACCAGGTACAGATCCGCACGCGCTAAAACGACGGGAATGACCGCGCCCTTGACCGCCACATTCACCGCAAGGTACCCCTCCCGCCCGTCGTCGAGCATCTTCTGGAGTTGCTTGAGCCCGAGGTGCAACCCTGGGCCCCGGTTCGTGTAGTCGAGGTTTACTTCCGGCAGCGTTGCAATCGCAATCGTCATGGCTCGTTCTCCTTTAGCTTCCTGCGGAGGGCCCTGGGCGCGAACCTTTGGACTCACTTCAGCGCGACATACCTGCGGAAGGGTTGCCCTATTGTGTTCCAACCGCTAGTCCAATTCCAAGTGCTCTCTAGAGGGGCAGAGTCTGGTGTCACTTTGAACCGGATGCCAAGTGCTCAAAATGATGACTGTTGAGAACAGGCGATGGCATCATCGAATCCTGATTGCTTCTGCCCCCGCTCGGCGTAGTGCCCCTGGAATGTGGAGTGGTGCCGCGCTTGCCTTCCGCTCCATCGAACGCCAACTGGCATTATAATTTCCCGACGCGAAAGGAAACTTGACCGTGTTAGCGACCAGGAAGTTTGGCATCACGTGCCCCATTTGCAAGCGGTTCTGCTTCCTCGGCTACATTGAAATTGAAGATACAGCATCGGTGGGGGAACTGCGCGCCAAGCTTCTGCATCAGGGATGGAAGGGCGAATGGGCCCGCTGTGACTATCTGAAGTGTGAGGGCCAGATTTTCTGTTCTTTTAATCTCGCGATCTTTCCCCGTTAGAGGCGAGTTAGACCATGCGTTAGGCCCGCGCTGGGCCAGAACTCGATCCTGGCCTTCGAGGGCCTTTCAAGATTGTCTTCATGACTGACTGGCTCACTATCCTCAACCGCGAAGTCGTAGCCTGCACCCGCTGCCCGCGGCTGGTCGCGTACCGCCAGGAAGTTGCGCGCGTGAAGCGGCGCGCGTATCTCAGCTGGGACTACTGGGGCAAGCCGGTGCCGGGCTTCGGCGATCCGCAGGCGCGAGTGCTGATTATGGGACTGGCCCCCGGCGCGCACGGCTCCAACCGCACTGGACGCCCGTTCACCGGCGACGCTTCCGGCAACTTCATGTACCCGGTGTTGTATGAGGCCGGATTCGCCAGCCAGCCCACGGCCACCGACCGCAATGACGGCATGACATTGAAGGATCTTTATATAACGGCGGCGGTGCGCTGCGCTCCTCCCGACAACAAGCCGCTGCCGCAGGAACTAGCCGAGTGCTCACACTTTCTGGATCGCGAGCTGGCCGGATTAAAGGATGTGAAGGTGGTGGTGGCGCTGGGTAAGATTGGCTTTGACGCTTATTTGAATTACGGGAAGCGCCGCGGGCTGGTCGCGGGCAAGAAAGCGTATGTCTTCAAACATGGCGCCAGTTACCGGATGCCGGACGGTGTCGTGTTACTGGCGTCATACCATCCGTCAAACCAGAACACACAGACGGGGAAGCTGACGCGAAAAATGTTTGTAGAAATTTTTCAAGAGGCGGCAAGATTTGCCGATAGGTAGAGTGAGGCGCCGCTCGAGCCGGTTCGCTCCACCTTCCCTCTTTCGAGGGCATAGCCCAAAAGCTGGGTCGCGAACCGGGGCGGCGCCACTGAATAAGGCAATTGCTGATTGTTGATTTTTTGATGGTTGATCGAAGACCTCGACCGCTCGCGAGTTTCGGTTTTCAATCAACAATCAGAAATTGCGAAAAGTAGTGTCCGCGCCACAACTTACTTCAGCTTCGTCACTGTTACTTCCAGCTGAAATTGCCGCTTCGAGTTCGGATCGTCCACGCTGCCTACGATCATCGGCTTGCCCAGTTGCGCTATCGTGCTGGCTTTGATCTGGAGTTGGCGCAGTTCGGGTATGCTGCTGGTCCGTTCCTGATCAGGCCGCGCAAAATTGCTGACTTCGGCCCGTACTGAAAGCGGTATTCCTTCGGGGTGCTCCACGCCTATTTCCCAGGGCACGTTGCTTCCGATTCTGCACCAGATATTTGTGCCCACATCAACGTATTGAAACTCGTCCTTCTTTTGTTCGAAGGGGACCTTGGTGCCAATTTTGATTTCGTTTTGGTCGTCGGACTGCAGGTTCATCGAGTACTGCCGCGTGTTGATCTTTTTCCCGTCCTCTAGCTCATTTACGGAAAAATCGATCCGGTAAGCGCTTAAGGGCTTGGGCGTCGCCTTCAGTTCGCCCGAGTTCTGCGCCGCCGCTTTCTGAGCGCCTCCGCCAGCCGTCAATGCCAAGGTCAACGCCGCCGCTATAACCAGTTTCTTGAACATGAGTAACTCTCCTTAAGTGCCGCGTTAGTTATTGTTGCGAGCCCTTTTCGCTTCCTGCCTCACCGGTATTCATCTCTTCGGCTGCGTCCCGGCGCAATTCCTCGGCCCTGGCCCGGGCGATCAGGGCCGCGTGCTCCGGATAGTTGGCGACGTAGCTTTCAAGAATCTTCTCCTGCTCGCTGAGTGGGCGTGGCGACGGGAACTGGTCGAGCTTGGGATTGCCTGCGTCGACCTTGGATTGAGGACGAAGCATGCCTGCCCTTCGCAGTGCCGCGCGCTCTTGGGGACGAGCCTGATTTCCGCGGACTTCATTCCTACCGCCAGTCGCCACGACGGGTGTTGTGGGTTGCTTTGGGACGTGCGGCGCGGTTGAAAACTGATTCGCAACGGCTGGATGTGACGGCTTGCCCGATCTCCACGCCAGGGCTAACGCCACGACGACCAAGGCCGCCAACGCTCCCGCAAGACTCCAACGCCACCAGGCGCGATTCGGAACCCGATCGCGCTCGGCTTGCACGTTGGCCAGAACTCGTCCTTCGAGTCCTGCCCGGGGTTCGACGGCTGCGTACTTTGCCAGCGCCGCATCCAGCATGCTGTCGAGTTCGTCCTGTTTTCTGTCTGCCATGGTGGTCTCTACTTCCTGCGCATGCGTTCTGCGAGCTTCTCGCGCAGAATCTGTCGCGCCCGGAAGACTCGCGAGCGCACCGCAGCTTCATTGATGCCCAGCGTTGCAGCCACTTCTCTGGGCGACATTTCTTGGATCGTCGACAAGATGAGCGGAGCGCGCAGTTTTTCCGGAAGCGCCGCGATCATCTTTTCCAGCGCCGCGCTCACCTGGGCGCTGTGCACTGTCTGATCCGCCGGAGCGTCGCACGAAGTCAGCTCCGCAACCGGTTTCTCGGGATCTTCCAACGGAATTTCCTGGGTGCGGCCGCGCTGGCGGCTGCGGTCGACGGCGACGCGCCAGGCGATGCGCGCCAGCCACGTTTTCGGATCTTCCACGGCTGCGAGCTTCGAGCTGTAGCGCAGCACTCGCATAAAAGTTTCCTGAGTGGCGTCTTCGGCGTCGTGATGGCGGCGCAGCACGGCATAGGCGATGCGGTAGACCAGCCGCGAGTGGTCCCGAACAAGCGCTTCGAGCACAGCATCTTCGCGCTCAACCCGGCTGCGCTCGTTCTCAGTGCGCTCGACCTTGCTGCGATCAATCGTGGCCGCTCCGCTCAGGATCGCCTCTCCTGCCACCACTTTGTCTGCCCTCACTCATGAAGACCTGCCTGGGGCCCGTTTCGTTCAGGAATTTCTTTGAAAGGAGAACGGTCGCGAGCACACTGCTTGCGCACATCACAAAAGTTGTCATTCCGAGCGCCTTTATTCTGGCGCGAGGAATCTGCTGGCCAGAGGAAGCAGGTTCCTCCCTTCGCTCGGAATGACAAGTTCGCGAGACTCTCTAGCCACTGATCACCGCCGCTGATCACTGCTTCTAGAAGCCGACCAAGACCGGTTCCGGCTCCAGGCGGACGGCCCAGATTTCCTCGACGCGGTGCTGGATCTGATCTTTCAGGGCCAGCACCTCGGCGGCGGTGGCTCCGCCGCGATTGACGATGGCCAGCGCGTGTTTGCTCGAAATGCCGACGTGGCCAAAGCCGTAGCCGCGGGCGAATCCTGACTTCTCGACCAGCCACGCCGCGGAAATTTTCCGGTTCTTCTCGAGCGCGGGATAACTGGGTACGGTAAGTCCCTTGGCCCCGGCTCGCCTGTTCAGATCGTCATGCTGCCGTTCGGAGAGCACGGGATTCTTGAAAAACGAGCCAGCGCTCTGGCAATCGGGGTCGCCCGGGACGATAAGCATGCCCTTGCGCGCGCGAATGTGGCGAACGGCCTCGCGCGTTTCGGCGAGATTGGGGCGAGTCTCGCGGCCTTCGAAGTGGCGTTGCAAGTCGGCGTATTCGAGGTGAGGCTCGCCGCCGGGGGTGAGCGCGTAGGCGACGCGGAGAATGATGAAGCGTCCGCGCTCGGTCGTATTAAAAATGCTGGAGCGGTAACTGAAGCCGCAGGCCTCGCGGCACAGCTCGCGGACCTGGCCATCTTTGCGATCGAAGACTTCGACCGACGTGATCGTCTGGGATACTTCCTGTCCGTAGGCGCCGACATTCTGCACGGGAGTGCCGCCGACGCTGCCGGGGATGCCGCTCAGGCATTCGACCCCTGAGCAGTGCGCCATGACGGCCTGGGAGACGAAGCGGTCCCAGGATTCTCCGGCGCCCACGTCGAAAACAACTTTGCCGTCTTGCTCAGCCGAGCGGCGCTCGATGCCGGAGATCGCAACTTTCAGGACCAGCCCGGGCCAGCCGGAATCGGACACGACCAGATTGCTGCCGCCGCCCAGAACAAAAAGAGGGAGACTCTTCGATTGTGCGAAGGCGACCGCCTCCCGCACATCGACGGCCGACGCGGCTTCCACGAGGAAGCGGGCGGGCCCTCCCAGGCGGAAGGTGGTCAGCGGCGCGAGCGGAACATTTTCCTGCAGCAGCATGGGTGCTTGCTTTGACTATACAGCCGCCGTAGAGACGTTGCTTGCTGTGAAATCTCAACTCGCCGGGCCAAGGCGAGGTTCCACGTTACAATGAATTCAGAATCCAACTGGGGGAATCACCGATATGCCGATGTATCCTGAAATTATGGTCATCCCGATGCGCGAGGAACTGACGCGCCTGGGAATTCAAGAACTGCGCACGCCTGAAGAAGTGGACCAGGCGCTGAAGAGCGCGGGCACGACAATGGTCGTGGTGAACTCGATTTGCGGATGCGCCGCGGGGCGTATGCGTCCTGCGGTACGCATGGCAATGCAGAACTCGGTTCGGCCCGACCATGCATACTCTGTGTTCGCGGGACAAGAAAAAGAAGCGACCGAGCGCGCCCGCAGTTATTTTACGGGACAGCCGCCGTCTTCGCCGTCCATTGGGATTTTGCGTGATGGGCAGCTTGTCTACATGATGCCGCGACGCGATATTGAATCGCGCGAAGCCCCGGCGATCGCGGCCGATTTGCAGGCGGCGTTTGACCGTCTTTGCGCGAAGCCCGCCACGGTGTAGAGGCTTCCTTGTTTTTCTTGTCATTCCAAGGAGCGAAGCGACGAGGAACCTGCTGTTTGCCGGCGCAAAAAGCAGGTTCCCTTCGGCTCCGCTCAGGGCAGGCTCTCGCTACGCTCGGAATGACAAGTGTTTTGAAGCGCGTCGGCGACAACCTCTACGCCTACTTCTTTTTGCTCACTAGGAACGCCTTCACCACGATCGCATTCGGCTGCATGCCGACGGGGATCAGGGTCAGGAGTGAATACTCCGTCGGCTCCAGCTTGCGCGCCCGGCGTTTCTGGATCACGGTCACATCGCCAGACTGGGTGTCGAGTACCAGAAGATAATTTTGATCCGGCGTGAGGGCTAGGCCATCGGGCCGGCTGCCGACGGTCAGGGTGGCGATGCGGCGGCCCATATCGATGTCATAGACGGCAACGCTGTTCGAGCCGAAGTTGGTCACATAGAGCCGCGAATTGTCGAGGGTGACGGTGCCGTGGGAGGGATGCTGTCCGATCTCGAGGCTGCTGCCGACTTCGTCGTTACCGGTTTCAATGATCGAAATGCTGTCCGAATCGAAATTGCACACGATCATTTCGCCGCCGTCAGGCTTCAGCGTGAGGCTGACCGGAGTGTGGCCGACGTCGAGCAGCGCCAGCAGGCGGTCGCTCTTCTGGGGACCGCTCTGCAGGGCGATCGAGGCGATCTGCGACGATCCGGAGCAAGCCACGAAGGCCTTGGTGGAGTCGGGCAGGATCGCGATTTCTTCCGGTTGCTGGCAGACGGGCAGCGTGGCGCGCACACGCAGCAACTTGGCGTCGATCACAGTCACGGTATTGTCGCCGCGATTGCTGACCACGACGGTTGAGCCGTCGGGCGAAACCCGCGCCAGGCCCGGCGCAGCGCCGACGCGAATGTTGCCGATGACTATGCGCTTCTCAAGATCGATCACGCTGACGTTCGACGAGCCGGAGTTGGCCACGTAAGCGCGCTTGCCGTCCTCGGCGACGTCGACGAAATATGGATGCCCGTGCACGCCGATTGTGGCCACGACGGTGTTCGACTCGGCGTCGATTACGCTGACGTTGTTCGATCCGGTGTTGACCACGTAAATCTCGTTCTTCTTGGTGTTGGCGGCGACGCCGGTGGGATCGCTGCCTACGGGGATGGTCTTGGCCAGCGCGAAGGTGCGCAGGTCAATCACGCTGACGGTGTTGCTCTTGCCATTGGTCACGTAGGCGTACTCGCGGTATAGCGGTCCGTAGTCGGGCAGCGCCTGCTCGCGGAAATACCACCAGCCGAGGCCGGCCAGGATGGGAATCAGTACCGCGATAAAGAGAAGTTTTCGCAAAGTAGAGGCCGCCGTGGCGGAAGGAGAAGATTATCAGAGTGAGAATCGAGCGGCCCGCTATCTCGGCACGATCACGTTCAGCCCTGGAACCCGGGCAAAATGGCGCTGGTTAAAAGTGGCCACCGTGCTTCCGTGCTCCAAGGCCGTCGCTGCCAAGATTAGGTCATGCGACCCAATCATGTCGCCGGAAGACTCTAGGTCCGCCCAGATTTAGGAGGCTTCAGGATTCTGCGGGCTGCCTTAAGATCCCGATGCCAGGCTCTGGCCTCGGCCTCCGATAGGTCCACTTGGCGCAGCGCCTCGGCCAATTCCGGGCCCGTGCATCCCTTCTTGTCCTCCGGCGCAAGCTCCGGGACAAGCCGGGCGACCGGCCTCCCGTTCTTGAGCAGGACGAAAGTCATATTCTGATAGCGGACGCGGTTCACGCACTCGGCGAAATTGCGCGCGGCCTCGGTCACCGAGATGGACGTCTTTTTCATAAAATCAGATTATCAGATTATACACAATGATGAAATATCAGGGATGGTTGTACAAACGGAACTGGACCTCGACGGCGATTTGAACCATCACTGGCTTTCCATCCTTGGTCCCTGGCTCGAATTTCCAAGTAGAGACTGATTCGATTGCTTTTTCGGCGAAATCGGGAGCAGAGGCGCATTCGACCTTGAGATTGCGAGGCTTGCCGTCGACTCCGACGATTAGGGAGATTGTTACGGTGCCTCCCTCGCCGGCTATGCGTGCTCTCTCAGAGAATTCCGGCTCGGGCGAATAGATCGCCTTGGGCGCGACTACCCTCTCGGCTTCCGACACCCTGTAGAGGGGACCGTCAGGCGTGTCGCTCTTGACGTCCGTCGCGACTCTACTGGTGGGGGCATCCGCATTTTGCGGTGGCGATTCTATCTCCCAATCGGCGAATGCCTCCTGCAGAATTAAAACGAACCTGACTCGGATCTTATATACGGTTTCGACTGGGTTGCCCGCGACGAGAACGGGATGGAATTTCCATTCGCGAACGGCTTCCAAGGCGGGCCTTCCGAAGGCAGGTTCGCCGCTAACTACGCTCAAGTCCCGCGTCCTGCCGTCGGGATCAACCAGCGCCCGCAATTCCACCGCGCCCTCGGCTCCTTCTTTTAGAGATTCCTTGGGATACTTCGGGCGGGTCCTATGGTCGGGATCCGGCACGCTCGCAGCTTCTTTGCAGGACGGGACGCTTGAACCTGTGTTCTCGTGTGGAAATGGCGTGCCCTGCGCAAACAGGCCACTCAGGAGAACTGCGATCACGACGAGTGGCGGAACAAGGCCAGCAAGAACCTTTTGAAGGCGTTTCATAAGGGCCGCCGGATCTGAACTTTCTAATACAGGTGGAAATTGACCTCAACGGCGATGCGCATGGCTACCGGCTGTCCGTCCTTGGTGGCCGGATCGAATTTCCATTTGCTGACGCATTCCAGTGCCTTCTTGTCGAGATCTTTGTCCAGACTTTGCGTGACCTGAGGGTCACGCACCGTGCCGTCGGCTGTGACGATCATGGAAAGGAAAACGTTGCCCTGAATTTTCTTCCGGCGCGGCCGGTCGGCGTATTCCGGCGGGGGCTGGTACACAGGCTTGGGATGGGTCATGCCTGGGCCCTGGTGCTCGTACACAACTTCTTCGGAGGGGGTCTGGGCGTCTTGTGTGAATAGAGGAATTCCGGCGAGTAGAAATCCGAGGAGGGTGAGAAGCACTACAAGCTGAGTCAGGGGTAAACGAGTATTTGCCATACACGCTCCGGAATCGAGTTATCCAGCCCCAAGCTATTTGCTGACTGCCACCTGCTCCCGCACGCCGATCGCGGGCACGGTTCTGCCCACGACAGCGGCGATCTGGCGGACTTGTTCCATCAAGGTGTCGAACTGATCGGGGAACAGGGACTGCGGGCCGTCGGACATGGCCTGATCGGGCTGGTTGTGGACTTCGACCATCAATCCGTCGGCGCCGACGGCGACGGCCGCGCGCGACAGCGGGGTGACTTTGTTGCGCTTGCCGGTGCCGTGGCTGGGATCAACTAGGATCGGCAGATGGCTGAGTCGCTGCACCGCCGGGACCACGCTCAGGTCGAGGGTGTTGCGAGTGTGGTCAGCAAACGTGCGCACGCCGCGTTCGCAGAGCGCCACGTTGTAGTTGCCTTCGCTCAGAATGTATTCCGCCGCCATGAGGAATTCTTCCAGCGTGGCCGACATGCCGCGCTTCAGTAGAACGGGCTTGTGGGCTCTTCCTGCACGTTTCAGCAAAGAAAAATTTTGCATGTTGCGGGCGCCGATCTGGATGACGTCGGCGTACTCTTCGACCAGGTCGAGCGATTCGTGGTCGATGGCCTCGGTGATGATCTTCATGCCGAACTGCTGGCGGATTTCGGCCATGATGCGGAGGCCTTCTTCGCCGAGCCCTTGAAACGAGTAGGGCGAAGTGCGCGGCTTGTAGGCGCCGCCGCGGAAGAACTGGGCTCCGGCGCGATGCACGCGCTCGGCCACGGCAAAGGCCTGGTCGCGACTCTCTATGGCGCACGGCCCGGCGACGATGGCGAGGCCGGGTCCGCCGATGGTGGCGGCCGTTCCGGGAAAGGTGATGACCGTGTTGTCTTCTTTGACGTCGCGGCTGACCAGTTTGTAGGGTTTCGAGACTTGGATGACTTCCTGCACGCCGGGCATTTCTTCGAGCGTGCCCTGTTCGACCTCGCCCTTGTTGCCGGTGATGCCGATGGCGGTGCGGGTTGCGCCCGGCATAGGATGGGCGCGGTAGCCGAGCTTTTCGATTTTCTGGCAAACGGCGCGGACCTGTTCTTCGGTGGCCTGCGCCTTCATGACGACGAGCATAAGATCACCCTGGGAAGTGCTTGAGTAAAGTGCCTGTGTGGGGACGGGCGACTCGCCCGTCCGTCGAGCGCAGCTCTACTTTGTGAAGCACGGCCGCAGGAGAAGCCGCGCTTCCTGTCAAGTCTACCGTTGCGCACACCTGCACCGCAAATGGGGGGCAGCGTGTCTGGCTTGCCTAAGCTCGGCGTTTGACGCGGGGCGGCGAAAGCCGGATATTCTAGTCGATCCTTTCGATCCCTATGCCGAGCGCCGATCCGAAAGCAAGACTGGGAGAGCTGGTCGAACCCGCGAAGTCCAGCCTCGACGATTTGCTCCGGTTCGAGAACTTAAGAAATGAGCAGTGGTTTATGCGGCTGGCGGTTGGCGGGGAGGCTCGCGGCTGGGAGTTCCTGACCGGTGATTCCGCGACCAACGACGCGATGATCAAAGAAAAAATAGAACAGAGCGAAAAACCGGTCACCGAACTGGTGCTTGCCTTCGTGGGCATGGTCGACTGGCGAGGGAGCAAACGGTTTATGGCGTACCTGCAGTACTTTCGGCCCGGCTACGAGCACGGACTGTTGTGCTTCCGCCATTTGAAGGACACTCCCCAGCCGGACAGGTTCGAAGGGTTCGGGGAGTTGATGGTGATTGGTTGCAAGAATATTTGGATTTAAGCGGATCGCCGCATCCGCGGGCCGCTCGCTGCATCCATATAGCGTCGCATTCAAAATCACGTTATTCGAAACCCAACATTTAAAACCCAGGAGCATTCCTCATGAAAGCAGCAGTAGTTCCTTCCGTAAACGGCAAGTGGGAAGTAAAAGAATGGCAGACGCCCAAGGCCGGCCCCAATCAAGTGGTCATCAAAATTCATGCCAGCGGCCTGTGCTATACCGACGTACACATTACCCATGGCATGATCCCGACGCAGTTTCCCCGCGTGCTGGGACACGAGCCGGTGGGAGAAATCGTGGAAGTCGGCGCCGGCGTGACCACGCGCAAAGTGGGGGATCGCGTGGGCGTGGGCTGGGTGCAAAAGGGATGCGGGCGCTGCGAGTGGTGCCTGCGCGGCAAGAAAGAATTGTGCCAGAACGCGCTCTCGACCGGCATCGGCCTGCAGGGCAGCCACGCGGAGTACATGCTGGCGTATGCCGACGCGACCATGCTGATTCCCGACGCTCTCAGCTATGAGCAGGCTGCGCCGATTTTCTGCGCGGGATACACGGTGTGGAGCGGGCTGCGCCTGGCCGATCCGAAGCCGCACGAGCGCGTCGCGGTAGTGGGCATTGGCGGGCTCGGACACCTGGCGCTGCAGTATGCCAAGGCCGCGGGATTTGAAACCATCGCCGTGACCAAGTCGAAAGATAAAGAGAAAATGATTCGCGACCTGGGTGCCGACGAAGTGGTCGCGGACGGCGCTGCGCTGCTGGCCGCGGGTGGCGCGGATGTGCTGCTGGGCACGTCGAATTCCTGGGCGTCCACGGAAGAAGCCGCGCAGGGTATTCGTCCCAACGGCCGCGTGGTGGTGATGGGCGCGTCGAACGAGCCCCTGCGCTTCAACATGGGCATGATGCTCAGCCGCGTCCGCATCCTGGGATCGAGCCAGAACGGCCCTGAATATCTGTATGAAGCGCTGGATTATGTTGCGAAGGGCAAAGTGAAAGTGGTGGCTGAGACGTACAAGCTCGACGAAATCGGCAAAGCCTACGACCGCGTGGCCGATGGCAAGGTGCGATTCCGGGCCGTGATCACGATGAATTAGATGCGGGGAATGTGGCGGCCGCTCAGTCAGGTAAGTGGCGAACGTCTTTGCGGAAGGCTTCGAGTTTGCGAACCCAAGTTTTGACGTCGCCTTGAATCATGGTGCTTTCAAAGCGGATGTCGCTAGGGGTTCCATTCAGGTCTTCACCGGCGCAGTTAAAGCGTAGGGCGGGCAGTCTGAACCCGTCGCCTTGACGAATCACGAAACCAAGGGCATCCCTCGTAACGGTGCCATTAGGGCCGGGCAGAGAGGCCACTTCTGCAAGGATTACCGCGTCCACGCGCTCCCAAGGGACGTAGAAGCTGCGCCCGAACGTGCCGATGCTGAGGAAGAGGCCTTGTCGCGTCGCACGCACGATGGGGGTTGGCCGGAAGATTTGAAGCAGACAAACCGCGAAGACCAGAAACAGAAGCACACCTATCAGACGCCAAGCCCCAGGTGCGCCCAAGAAGGCCAGCATCAGGACGCCGGAGGCAAGCAAGCCGATGAGGAGTGAGCTCTCGTTCGGCAGGACCGTGTATCCGTCGTACGTATCGTTTGGCTGAGCCATATCGATTAAATGTTGACTTAGCTTATTGGCTTGAACAAATTACGAAGGTTACGGGTACTGGGGCCGGGACGGATTTGTTGCTCAACTGGCGTTACAGCTCGTGGCGGGAGAGGCGTTGCAAGCAACGTCTCTACGGTCGATACTCTTCTGCATGAAGCTATACCGTTCGCGACAGGGCGTCCTCGTCGAGGATGCGGGTTATTTTTACAATGTGGATGCATCTTCGTGGGACGAATTGGCGGGGCGCGAAGACCTGCTTGATTATTTGCGCCGGGTGATTCTCGAGGCCGAGTCGTCGGCTGCTGGGGCGCCGCGCGAGGTGCTTCCGCCCATCGGCAGCCAGGAAGTGTGGGCGGCCGGGGTCACCTACTATCGCAGCCGCAATGCGCGCATGGAGGAGTCGAAGGGCGCGGGCGGTGGCGATTTCTACGACCGCGTTTATTCTGCGACGCGTCCGGAGTTGTTCTTTAAGGCGTCGGCTCATCGGGTGGTGGGCCCGGACGCAAAGGTTGCGATCCGCGACGATGCTTCGTGGTCGGTACCGGAGCCCGAGTTAACTTTGTTCGTCACGCCTCGCGGCAAGATCGCCGGCTACACCATTGGCAACGACATGAGTTCACGCGACATAGAAGGAGAGAACCCGCTGTATCTTCCGCAAGCCAAAGTTTATGACCGCAGTTGCGCGCTGGGGCCTTGTCTGCTGGTTCAGGATGAGCCGTTGCCGGCCGCCACGGAAATTGCGCTGGAGATTCGCCGCGGCGGGGCGGTGGCATTTTCAGGCGCGACCACCCTGAAAGAGATGAAGCGGAAGCCGGAGGAACTGGTTGAATATCTGTACCGCAACAACAGCTTCCCGAACGGATGTTTTCTTCTGACCGGCACCGGCGTCGTGCCTCCCGACGGATTTACGTTGAAGCTCGGCGACGAGATCCGCATCAACATTCCGCCCATCGGAACTTTGGTGAATGTGGTTGGATGAACTGCGGAGAATGCGGCGGTTGTGCTGTCGCAGGCTCCGGACTTCAGGGTGCGCCGTGTAAAATAGAGGACTATTTAGTGGTACCTTCCTGCTATGGCGATTAGCGAAAAAACTGTGAACGGTGTGAGCAATGGCTCTGAATCCGGAGTCCCCGCGCCGCGTCCCAACGACGAGCGCTACGACGCCCAGCCCGTCGAGACCAAGTGGTCGGAGCGCTGGCAACAGGATGCCGCACTCTACGCTGCTGAGCCCAACTCGGCGAAGAAAAAATATTACGTGCTGGAGATGTTGCCCTATCCCTCGGGCGCGCTGCACATGGGGCACGTGCGCAACTACGCCATCGGCGACGCGCTCGCCCGCTACATGTGGATGAACGGCTACAACGTGCTCCATCCCATGGGCTGGGATTCGTTCGGCTTGCCGGCGGAAAACGCCGCCATTTCGAACAACACGCCGCCGCGTGAGTGGACCTTGCGCAACATCGCCAACATGAAGGCGCAGATGAAGCGCCTCGGCTTTGCCTACGACTGGTCGCGCGAAGTCACGACCTGCTTGCCCGAATATTACCGCTGGAACCAGTGGTTCTTTCTCAAGTTGTTCGAGCGGGGATTGGCCTATCGCAAGAAGAGCAAAGTGAACTGGTGCCCGAAGTGCGCGACCGTGCTGGCCAACGAGCAGGTCGTCGACGGTTGCTGCTGGCGCCACGAAGATACGCTGGTCGAGCAACGGGAGTTGGAGCAGTGGTTCGTGCGCACCACGAAGTATGCCGAGGAATTGCTCGCTGGTTTGGACAAGCTCGAAGGCTGGCCGGAAAAAGTTCGCACCATGCAGCGCAACTGGATCGGACGCAGCGAAGGCACGTTGGTCGACTTCAAACTCGATTACGGGGAGAACCATACCGGCTTCGGGCCGGCGGGATCGACCATCCCGGTCTTTACTACGCGAGTGGATACGATTTTCGGCGCGACTTCGGTGCAGCTTGCGCCGGAGCATCCGATCGTGAAAGATCTCGTGGCGGGCAATGCTGGGCTGCGCGCGAAAGTCGACGAACTGATCGCCGAGCAACGCAAAGCCAGAGAAGAGGGAGGCATCGGCGAAATTGAAAAGCACGGCGTCTTCACCGGGCGCTATGCCATTAATCCGTTCAACAGCGAGCGGATTCCGGTGTGGGTCGCAAACTACATTCTGATGGACTACGGAACGGGCGCGATCATGAGCGTGCCCGCGCACGACGATCGCGACCACGAGTTCGCGAAGAAGTATAAGCTTGAAATCCGCCTGGTCGTGTTGCCGATCACGAACGATCCCGAAGAGACCATCGCCGAACCGCAGCTTCCGTTCGTTGCGCACGAAGGCATGGTGATCAACTCGGGCCGGTACAGCGGCATGGCCTGCGAAGAAGCGATCAAAGTGATGTCGGCGTACGCCGAGGAAAATAAGTTCGGCAGAGCTACGGTCACGTATCGTTTGAAAGACTGGGGAATTTCACGGCAGCGCTACTGGGGCACGCCCATCCCGATGCTGTATTGCGAGAAGGATGGCATCGTCGCGGTGCCGGAAAAAGATTTGCCGGTCATCTTGCCGGAAAATGTCGACATTACGCTCACCGGCGGATCTCCGCTTGGGCGCGTGCCGGAGTTCGTGCACGCGACGTGCCCGAAATGCGGCGGGCCAGCGCGGCGCGAGACCGATACCATGGATACGTTCGTCGATTCGTCCTGGTATTTCTATCGCTACACTGACGCGCACAACGACCGCGCGCCTTTCGACGGGAAGGCCGCGCAGTACTGGTTTGGCGATCGAGGGATCGACCAGTACATTGGCGGAGTTGAGCACGCCATCTTGCACCTTATTTATTCGCGCTTCTGGACGCGGTTCATGCGCGACCTGGGCATGATCACCAACGACGAACCGGTAGAGCGCCTGTTCACGCAGGGCATGGTGATTAAAGACGGCGCCAAGATGTCGAAGAGTCTGGGCAATGTGGTTTCGCCGGATGAGATGGTGGCACGCTACGGCGCCGATGCGGCGCGCCTCAACAGCTTGTTCGCCGCGCCGCCGGACCGCGATCTCGACTGGCAGGATTCGGGCGTGGAAGGCATTCAGCGATTTCTGGGGCGCGTGTACCGGTTTTTGGTGAGGAATGCTTCCTCATCATCTGGTGTGCCGCACGCGGAGCTGTTGCCAGGAACGACTCTACCGCCGGCGGCGCGCGCCATTCAGCGCAAGTTGCACCAGACCATCAAACGTGTAAGCGACGAATACCAGGGACGCTGGCACTTCAACACTTGCATCTCGGCCATCATGGAACTGGTGAACGTTTTGTACGGTGCGGAAGAAGCGATTGCCCGGAATGAGGTTCCGGCTCCATTCTTGGCGGATGTCCTGCGCAATCTTGTTTTGTTGCTCGCACCCTTTGCGCCGTATCTTGCGCACGAGCTCTGGGAGATGCTGGGCGAAAAAGGAAACCTGCTCAAGGCTCCGTGGCCGAAGTTTGACGCTGAGTTGGCCAAGGAAGAGGAACTTGAAATTCCGGTGCAGGTGAACGGCAAATTGCGCAGCCGCGTGATTGTGCCGGCCGACGCCACTGAAGAGACGGTTCTCGCACGCGCGCTTGCCGATGAGAAGGTTCTGGCTTTCATCCCGGGCAAGCAGGTTGTGAAGAGGATTTACGTCCCGGGCAAGCTGGTCAACATCGTGGTGAAGTAAGTCTACCTTCTCGCTGTCTGTTTTGCGCCTGGTCATCCTGAGCCGCGTTTTTTGCGGCGAAGGACCTATGCAACTTGGCTGAGAGTTGTGCAGGTCCTTCGCTTCGCTCAGGATGACAGTGAGCGTGGGATGATGCTGAATGAGTTATCCTGAATTGCATGGCCATCTCGCCTACGTCTGAAGGTTTTCGCGCGGCATTCCGGCGGCCGTCGCTGACGCTGGCGGAGATCATGTGGCGCTGGACTGCCGGAGCAACCGCCGTCGCATTGCTGTTGTTTGGATTGTTCGAATATCTCGACACGTTGCCGGTCACCAACGGCGAACTGCTTTTTCTGCGGACGCGGCAGCCCTATCTGGTCGGAGAGGCAATCGCCCACATTCTTCGCGGCAGTCTGAGCCGCGGCGTGATGGCTTTGTTACTCGCGGTACTGCTGCTGGGAGCGCTGTGGATTGTCGCCGCCTCTGTAGGCCGGATCGCAACCGTGCGCGGACTGCTGGATTATTTTCGTCGGGATGTTGGGACGCTCTCTCCGGGCGACGTTCGAAATAATGATGAGAGAGACCTGGCCAGCAACGTCTCAGCGAGGTTCCTGGCATTGCTGAGACTCAACTTTCTGCGGGCAGCAGTGGCTCTGGGTGCAGTATTCGGATTTGTGGGCGCGGCGATTCTTGCCGGGTTTGCTTCGCCTGACGCCAATCCTCGGCCGGCGCTCGCCTTTTTTCTCTTCGCACCTTTGGCGGGATTGATCTGGCTGGTGTGGGTTGCGCTCAACTGGCTGTTGTCGTTGGCCGGGTTATTTGCTGTGCGCGACGGTGAGGACGCGGTGGACGCGATTTCCGCGGCCGTGACTCTGTGTCGCGAGCGCACCGGGCCGCTTGCCGCGGTCAGCTTCTGGACAGTGCTGGCTCACCTGGTCGCCTTCGTCGGAGCGACCACGGTGGCTTCCATGCCGCTTGGCTTCGCCGGCGTCGTGCCGTGGCGGCTTGTGGTTTTGGCAGTGCTGCTGGTAACCCTGGTTTATTTCGCGCTCGCTGATTGGCTGTACATGGCGCGCTTGGCGGGATACGTTTGCATTGCGGAGATGCCGGAGGCGGTATGGGCGCCGCTGCCGCCCACGCCGGTACGACCGTCCATCGGAGGACAACCGGTCCAGATAACGCCGGTTCGGGCCACACCAGTTCAAACTACGATTGACCGCGAGGAGCCAATCCTGAGCGACCTGCCGACTCTTGCGGTGGAGACTTAGCCCTGTCGAGGCACGACGTAGTAGTAGATGGCAACGTAGTGGCAGAGGCTGCCCGCCATCACGAACAGGTGCCAGATCCCATGATTAAACGGTAGCCGGCGCCAGACGTAGAATCCGACGCCGGAGATGTAGGCGACACCTCCGGCCCCCAGCCAGAGCAGCCCTGGAGTTCCAACCGCGGACAGCAACGGTTTGAAGCCAATGACGGCGAGCAGTCCGATGGCGATGTAGAGCGGAGTCGAGAGCTTGCGCACATGCTCGAACCAGAACATCTTTGCCAGCACGCCCAGAAAGCTTAATCCCCAGACGACACCGAAGAGAGCCCATCCCGACCCGCCGCGGAGGCTGACCAGCGTGACTGGAGTGTAGGTTCCCGCGATCAGAAAGTAGATGCAGCTGTGATCGATGATCTCCAGCGGGCGCGTCCACCGGGGCGAAGGGACGGAGTGCAGCACGGTGGATGCCGCATAGAGGCTCACCAGGGTTGCGGCGTAGACGCAGCAACTCACAATGACCCAGGCATCGCGGGTCCAGGCGGCAGCCACAATCAGCAGCACCGCGCCGATGATGCTGAGCGCCAGGCCGATGCCGTGAGTGACGGCATTGACTAATTCTTCCACGCGCACGCTGGAAAGCTCCATACCTGGATTGTACCTCGGCATGGTTTCGCATCCCAGGTAACGATAGACTCCTTTACACGCTCTCTCCGAATTTGAGAAACTCATGTGTGGAATCCCAATCCCCGCACAATCAAACTTTAGTAACCCAGTCCATCGTAATCCTCGACTTTGGCGCGCAGTATACCCAGCTCATCGCGCGCCGCATTCGCGAACAGAATGTTTTCTCCGTGGTGCTGCCCTGCACGGCCAAGCTTGACGAGATCAAGAGCTACGAGCCTATGGGCATCGTGCTGTCGGGAGCGCCGTGGTCGGTGTATGACAAGGACGCTCCGCCGGCCGATGCGCGCGTTTTCGAGTTGAGCATGCCCGTGCTCGGCATCTGCTACGGGCTGCAGTTCATGGTGCACACGCTCGGCGGCAAAGTGCGGCCTGCCGACAAACGCGAATACGGGCACGCGGAAATCGACATCGTTTCGGATTCGATTCTGTTTCAGGGCCTGGCCAAGAAGCTGGCCGTGTGGATGTCGCACGGCGACGAAGCGCTCGAACTGCCTCCGGGCTTCGAACTGATGGCGAAGACTCACTACGCGGTCGCCGGCATTCAGAACACGGCCAAGCGATGGTACGCGGTGCAGTTCCATCCTGAAGTGCACCATACGCCGCAAGGTACGCAGATGCTGCGGAATTTCATTTTCCAAATCTGTGGCGCGAAGCCCACGTGGACGGCGCAGCGCTTTATTGATTCGACGGTCGAGCAGGTGAAGCAGCAGGTCGGCAGCGGGCGGGCCATCTGCGCGCTTTCCGGCGGCGTGGATTCTTCGGTCGCAGCGGTGTTGGTCGACCGCGCCCTGCGCGATGCCAAAGGTAAATCACGCCTGACCTGCGTCTTTGTGAACAACGGTGTGCTGCGCAAGAACGAATTCGAGAAAGTGCAGAAGGCGCTGCGCGACAAGTTGAATCTGAATCTGGACGCGGTCGACGCGACCGAGCGTTTTCTCAAGAAGCTGAAAGGGGTTGACGATCCTGAGAAAAAGCGCAAGATCATCGGCAACGAATTTATCAAAGTATTCGAGAAGGAAGCGCGGCGCATCGAGGAATCCCAAGGCAAGGTGAAGTGGCTGGTGCAGGGCACGCTTTACCCGGACGTGATTGAATCGCGGTCAGTGCGCGGGCCCTCGCAGGTCATCAAGTCGCATCACAACGTCGGCGGCCTGCCGGAAAAAATGAAGCTGAAGCTGATCGAGCCGCTGAAAGACTTGTTCAAAGATGAGGTTCGCAAGATCGGGCGCGATCTCGGCATGCCCGAAGAAATCCTGCAGCGACAGCCGTTCCCCGGGCCCGGCCTCGCGGTGCGCGTGCTGGGCGAAGTCACTCCGGAGCGGCTGGCTTTGCTGCGTGAGTGCGACGACATTGTAGTCAGCGAAATTAAGGAGGCCGGGCTCTATACGAAAATCTGGCAGTCATTCGCTGTGCTGCTGCCGGTAATGTCGGTGGGCGTGATGGGCGATATGCGGACGTATGCGTATACGTGCGCGATCCGCGCGGTCAGTTCGGAAGACGGCATGACCGCCGACTGGGTCGGGCTGCCGCATGAGGTGCTGAAGACGATTTCAACACGGATTGTGAATGAAGTGAAGGGCGTGAACCGCGTGGTGTACGACGTGACGTCGAAGCCGCCGGGAACGATTGAGTGGGAGTAAGGACAGCTTCTAGCTCCTAGGCAAACCAGGAATCATGTGGCCGGAGTCGGCGCGAATCGGTAAGGGCACGAGTTCCACTCGTGCCTTTTTGGCCACCCGACAGAGCGGCTTCAGCCGCTGAAGAACCTTTACAGCTACCCCCAGTGGCTGAAGCCGGGCTTCCTTAGCGCATCGTTTCGGCACGACTGGAAGTCGTGCCCTTCCCGGTCTTGCCGCTTATGACCCATCTTACGTGGACGCCTTATTCGTCCCGGTGCACGGTTTCCATCGAGAATGCGGGCAGGCACACGGCGATGTACTCGGCGCCGCCTTCTTGCGGAGTGGAGTAGCGGACCCACTCGCCGGCGTGGGCGATGACGGCTTGTCCGGCGGCGACGTCGAGGGAACCGGTCGTGCCGTTCGCGGCTTTGTGCTCGACCCGCAGCAATCCTTTCAGCACGATGGTGAACTCGTCGAACTCGGGAGTCTGGCCGGGCTCGAGCCAGCCTTGCGGGCTGCGCATGTGGGCGACGCTGGCTCCAGTTGTCTTCGAGTTGACGCGGCCGATGTATTCGTCGATGAGTTTGGGCTTGTTGCCGGCGGATTGAATGCGTGTGGGCTGGGAGATGAGTGTCGGCATGGCAGGCCGATTAAGAGTACAACAAATGCTCTTCCACACCGAGGTCGCAGGCGGGGTAGGGATCCGTCGACTGCGTGGCTGCCTCACTTCCGCGAGGCAGCCACTCCGCTCAGGACGACATAGGCCGATTTAAGGGCGCAGCCACTACGCGCCCGGGGGCGTGCCGGGAATGATGATGGGCGGTCCGGGGATACCACCGGGTCCGGGCGCTCCGGGAATCATCATGGGCGGCGTGCCGGGTGAGGTGGCTGGTGAGATGCCGGTGTCGGGCGGCGGAGGCGGCACTGGCCGCGGTAAGACGGGCTGGATCGATACTGGCTGCTGTCCAAATTTCTGGACTGCATCGGAGACCCGGGTTTGCTCCAGCCGTAACGGTTGGGTCAACACCATGTCGACCGGCGTGCCAACATCGATAAAGAAATGGTGCGTACTGGAGAGCAACGCTATGGACGCCACTCCCGCGATCGCGACCCCGATGCCCGCGCCCATGGCCGTGTCTCTGCCTTGGGTGCTGTAGACGGGGGTGGTTTCCGGGGTGCAGTACGGCGGTGGTCCGGTGCACCCGGGCGGAAAGTTGGATGTGACGGAGGACGCCGGCTTCCCGACCGAGTGGCCGATGAGTGCGCCCACGCCAGCCCCTCCCGCAATCAGCGCGAACATCCCGCCGACTCTTCCCGGGCCCGGATCTTTCAGAGCGTAGCCCTCATTGCTGACCAGCGTTACCGGCCCGGACATGGGCGCGACATAGCCGTCGGGGAAAGTGATCGTCATGGATTGCAGATGAAGCTCAGCGCGTCCTCCCGATCTCAGATTGAGTTTGTCGACGGTGCCGGTTACAAACGTGCCCGGCGGAATCTGCATCTCGTTGCCTTCGTTTACCGGAGAAATGATCTGGGCATAAATCTCGTCGCCGTGGTGGATGTACCGGCTCTGGATGGGATGCGTGAGCACGAGGGCAATCCTGGTCCCGGCGGGAATGACTTCAATGGCCGCTGGAGGGGTTGCCGCGGCTTGCATGGTTTGCGAATCCGGTGGTGCGGGCAGTTGAGGTTGAGGGTTGTCCTGCGCCAGGCAGGTGACGGCAAAAAGGAAAGTTGCAACTACAGCGATCGTTGGTTTCGTATGGGTCCCGGCCAGATTCAGAAAGGCATTCATGGTCGAAACGGACTTGCTGCGGGTGTTCGCCATTTGCTACCTCCTGTCGAAAGCTCCCGTTGCGCGGAGGCTTTCGATTCGTGCGGACTTCGTTCTGTGCTTTTTCTTGGACTTCTTCGTTTCTTGGTTTCAGACTTCTTGTTATCTGACTTCTTTGTTTCAGACTAGGAAGCGGAATTCGGCTTCCACTCGCTTAGACCCTCGTCCATGATGAAAGTATCGCGTTTGCGGGTAAAGGTTTGCATAGAGTCAGTTGGGATTTGTAAAGGCTTGCGGGGTGCGGGGTTTGATGCAATTCGCATCCCTCGATGGAATGCTGTGCCCGCGAAAGACGCTGCAGGCGGTGTCTCTACTGAACTTTTTCCGCGACCCAGCGCGACACGGCAGTAACCATCTTGCGGGGAGCGAAGCGGCTGGATTGTGCGACCACCCAGTTATGCATGCCGGAGATCGCCAAGGTGCGGCCCTCCATAATGGCGCGGTAGCCGTCGAGTGCGACTTTCTCTGCTGGCATGGCGCCGAGTTGTTTGAAGAGGCGGGAATTTTCCACTCCGGCGCGCTTGGCGAAATCCGTGTGCGTCGCTCCGGGACAGAAGCAAGTCACGGTGACGCCGGAGTGGCGCAGTTCGTTGGCGATCGCCTCGGAGAAGGAGAGTACGTACGCCTTGGTGGCGTAGTAGACGGCCATGAGCGGGCCGGGCTGGAAGGCGGCGGTGGAAGCGACGTTCATGATGCGGCCGCTGCGGCGCTGCACCATGGCGGGCAGAAAGAGCCGAGTGAGTTCGGTAAGTGCTCGAATGTTGAGATCGATCTGGCCGAGGATTTCGTCTTCGGGCATTTGGGCGAGTTCGCCGAAGGCGCCGAAGCCGGCGTTGTTGATGAGGATGTCGATGACAACGCCCTCGCGCTGGAGCTGGTCGAAAAGGAACTGCGGCGCGGGCGGCGTGGCCAGATCGAGGGCGACGGTTTTGACCGTGACGCCGTGCGCTTGCAGTTCGATGGCGACCTGCGTGAGTTTGTCGGCGCTGCGGGCGACGAGCACTAGGTTGTGGTGATCGCGGGCGAAGAGTTTGGCCAGTTCGTATCCGATGCCGCCGGAGGCGCCGGTGATGAGGACGGTGGACATGGGAATTATTTTAGCGGGATTCACGTAGCCCCGGGCGCATTCGTCCGGGGGACGCTCGCTTCGCTTCGCGGGGCGGACGAATGCGTCCGCCCCTACGTGGGCAGGACGTCGGCGTACAGGAAGCCCTCCCTCGATACGACTTCGCCGTCCTTGATGGGAATCGGTTGATTGAACATAGGCCCGGCGTAGGCGAAGGTGTGAAACTCGCCATTCTCGGCGCACGGATCAACTGCGGCGGGCAGGCGGTTCAATAGGCTCTCATCGAGGTCGCGGCCCACGAACTCACCGGGCAACTTCGAGGGATCGACGCAAACAATGCGGGCGCGCAGGCCGCCAGCGAGCATTTCTTTGAGCAGTTCGCGAGTATTGCGTCCCCAGAGTGGGAACATGGGTTCGAGTCCGGTGCCGCGCAGCCGGTCTTCGCGGTAGCGGCGAACATCTTCGAGAAAGAGATCGCCGAAGGCAATGGCGGAGACGCCTTGCTGAACCGCCGAGGCACAGGCGGCCGCCATCGCTTGTTCATAGATTTCGTTGCTGCAGGGCCAGGGCAAGGGAACTTCCCAGAGCGGCAGGCGAGCGGCGTCGGCTTGCGCCTTCAGCAGCGTGTATCGCGTGCCGTGCATGGCGACTCGCTGGAAATGAGCGTTGATCGTGGTGAGCAGGCCGACAACTTCGACCTCGCCACGCTGACGGAGCGCGTGGAGGGTCCACGCACTATCTTTGCCGCTGCTCCAGGAGAGAAGAATTTTTTGTTTCATTCGGAGTTGGATTCGCTGACCGTTTGCGAGCAACAAACGAGAGCAACAAAAAAGAGCGCGGGCGAGTCGCCCGCGCCCACATAAACACTTTCAGACTTATGCGTGCACCAGTTCCACGCCGTAGATCGAGTGCCAACTGGTGGCGGCTTTCAGTTTGCCGTTGACGTTGTTGATGTTCTTCACGCCTTCGGTTTCAAGCCATTTGCGGAAGGCGGCTGCGCCCTGCTTGGCGTAGACGGGGATGCCGTCTTTCCAGGTAGCGCGGCCGCAGAGCACGCCGTTGAACTTTACGCCGGATTCTCCGGCGAGTTCGAGCGTCTCGCTGAATTCAGCGTTGCTGACGCCGGCCGACAAGTAAATGAAGGGCTTGGTGGCAACGTTGGCGGCTTTGTGGAACAGGTCGATGGCTTCTTTCTTGGTGTAGGCCTTGGTTCCACCAAACGACTTGGTGCCCTCGACGAACTTCATATTGACCGGAACCTCGACTTTCAGCACGTCGACGCCGTAACGGTCTTTGCTGAACTCGCGCATGCTCTCGGTCACGATGTGCGGTTTCTTCTTGGCATATTCCAGCCCCTTCTCGTCGGCGCCTTCCTGGTAGCCCACGAATTCGAGGAAGTACGGGATATCGTTGGCGCGGCATTCGTCGCCGATGCGCTCAACCCAGGCGTGCTTGATCTCGTTAACGTGCTTGGGATCGTCGGGCGTGTAGTAGAGCAGAATCTTGACGCAGTCGGCGCCCGCTTCTTTCAGGCGGCGCGCGGACCATACATCGAGCAGATCGGGCAGACGGCCGGGACCGGTCTTGTCATATCCGGTCTTCTCATACGCGAGCAGCAGGCCGGCATTTTTGGCGCGGCGCTTCGAAGCGGGCAGTCCCCACTCGGGGTCGAGCAGGATGGCAGTGGCATGCGGTGTGAGAACTTCGGTGACCAGGGTTTTGAATTCTTCCATCATGGCGTCGGTGACTTCGCCGCCTTTTTCTTTGGCCAGAGATTTTTGCAGGGAGCCGCGCTGGTCCATGGCAGCGGCGGCGATGATGCCGCGTTCGTTGGAGACCTTTTTGAGACCGGCAAGTTTGCCAGGGGTGAGCTTCATGAGAATCCTCCTGAAATGCGAATGAAGATGAGTGCTTTGCGGTACCGACTATTGTAAACCACGGTGGCGGGAAAAGCGGTGTTGGGCATTGGAATTGGCGCCCAGGGATTCCGGGTTCAGGGCATGCTAGGGCAGTTTATTTCATAGTAAACCTCTTGCTATGCGAGTAGTCTGGAAGTGTCTCTTCCAGCATCTTTCCGCGGCACCCAATCGGGTGACGGTTCCTTGCGAAATCAGACAGCGTTTTCGCTGCGCAAGGAGCCGTTATGGCTAAAAGGACCGGTGTCTCTCCCCCCGTCGTAAAGTCTCCCACCGATGGCGACGGGAATTCGGTTGCCAACAGAATCCTCCTCGGTCTCTCACCCAAAGAATGCAGCCAGATCCTGCCCAGGTTGGAGTTTGTCCGGCTGAAGCTTCATCAGGTGTTGCACGAGGCCGGAGAAACCATCAAGTCGGGCTACTTCGTGAATTCGGGAATGATGTCCATTCTGGCGGTTCAGCCTGACGGAAAAACGGTGGAAGTCGGCCTCATCGGCAGGGAAGGCTTTGCTGGTTTGCCGTTGCTGGTGGGATACACCACCGGCCCGACCAGAGTGATGACTCAAGCCGATGGCACGGCGTACCGGTGCGAAGCTGAGACGCTCAAGCAATTAATCCAACAATTTCCCGAATTGGGAAAGCAGTTGCATCGCTTTGCTTACCAATTGGCGATGCAGAGTACACAAATCGCCGCCTGCAATCGATTGCATGACGTCGTATCGAGATTGGCCCGATGGATTCTGATGACCCAGGATCGGGTGCGCTCCGACCGGCTACCGCTGACCCAGGAATTCCTCGGTCAGATGCTGGGAACGCGCCGCTCCAGCGTGACTGTGGCCGCCGGCGTCCTGCAGAAGGCGAGGCTGATTGCTTACACCCGGGGAAGCGTCACCATCCTGAATCGCGAGGCCCTGGAAGAGGCTGCGTGCGACTGCTACGGAATCGTGCGGCAACAGCTCAAGAGTTGGGAAGCGGAAACAAATTGAGAATGTGCGGAAGCGAACAGATATTCGTCTTGCAGAGTACCGACAAGTCAAAGTCTCTCTGCTTATCTTAAGCGCAGCCTAACAGTGCTCACCTGCCAGTTCCCAGGTTGACCTAGGATGCGGAGCCGCTGACTGGAGTTCGCCGATGGCGTCGAAAGACCTTTTCCGTCCCTCCGAACGACGGGTTCCAGTCTGGCAGCGTGCCTATCAAGAGGTGTTAAACCAAGAGGTGTTAAAGGAAGCCGACACCATCAAGCTTTTCAAGCTGGTGGAAGTCGCCGAGGCCGCGGTTCGCACCCGTCAGGCCGAGTTAAAAACAAGCCTTGACCACCATTCCGAGAGACGAGCCCTGCAAGAAGCTGTAGCGTATTTACAGGTCGTGAAAAGGGAACGGCTGAAATACGAGCAGCAGTACTTTCCGGATTAGGCCACATCCAGTGGCGGCGATGTAGAGCGCGCGCTTAGTGGTATAGTGGTCTGACCGCTGCGATTCTTTGCTCCGAATTCTTGCTCCACAGTTGCATCGGAAGCGGAAATCAATTTCCAATTAGCGCGGAAACGAAGCGGGCGCGCGAAGTCGCGTCCGCTTCAAAAGAGGGAACTGTCATCATGGCCATTGCGACCATTAATCCTGCCACGGGAGAAGTCATAAAAACATTCCAGCCACTTTCGGAAGCCGAGATCGAGAAGAAGCTGCAGCTTGCCGTAAGCACGTTCAAAGCCGAGCGCTGGACGCCGTTCGGCGTGCGGGCCAAGCGCATGCTCCAGGCCGCTGAAATCCTGGAGCGCGACAAGGAGAAGTTTGCGCACCTGATGACGCTCGAGATGGGCAAGCCCTACAAGGCCGCAGTGGCCGAGGCGGTAAAGTGCACCACGGCCTGCCGCTACTACGCCGAGAACACGGCGCGCTTTCTGGCCGACGAGCCGGTCGAGGTGGGGGCGAAGAAGAGTTTTATCCGTTATTTGCCGATAGGGCCGATTCTGGCGGTCATGCCGTGGAATTTTCCTTTCTGGCAGGTGATCCGTTTTGCGGCCCCGGCGCTGATGGCGGGCAACGTTGGTCTGCTGAAGCATGCCTCGAACGTGCCGCAGTGCGCGCTGGCGATCGAAGAGATTTTTCTGGAGGCTGGGTTTCCCGCCGGCGCGTTTCAGACGTTGCTGATCGGCTCAAGCCAGGTGGACGCGTTGTTGAACGATCCGCGAGTTGTGGCCGCGACGCTGACCGGCAGCGAGCAGGCGGGCATTCAGGTGGGGATAGGAGCTGCGAAGCGGATCAAGAAAGTTGTGCTGGAGTTAGGCGGCAGTGATCCGTTCATCGTCATGCCCTCGGCCGATCTGGATACGGCGGTGAAGACGGCAGTGGAGGCGCGCATCCTCAATAACGGGCAGTCCTGCATCGCGGCCAAGCGCTTCATCGTGGCGGAACCAATTGCGGCGGAGTTTGAAAAAAAATTTGTGGCTCGCATGGAGAGCCTGCGGGTGGGCGATCCGTTTGACGAGAAGACGGAGCTTGGGCCGCTGGCCACAGCCGATGCGGTGACCACGCTCGACGCCGACGTGCAGAAGACGGTGCAGGCGGGAGCGAAACTGCTGACTGGCGGGCATCCGCTCCAGCGCAAGGGAAATTACTACGCGCCGACGGTGTTGACCAACATTCCGAAAAACTCACCCGCGTATGGCGAGGAATTCTTTGGTCCGGTGGCCTCGATTTTCCGGGTGAAGGATCAGAATGAGGCGATCCGGATCGCCAACGACGTGCGCTTCGGCCTGGGCGCGAGTGCGTGGACGAACGACGATCAGGAACGCGAACGCTTCATTAACGAACTCGAAGCGGGGATGGTGTTCATCAACAAAATGGTCGCATCCGATGCGCGCATTCCTTTCGGGGGCGTGAAGCAGTCGGGACACGGACGGGAGCTGGGGGCCATTGGCATCCGCGAATTCGTGAACGCGAAAACGGTGTGGGTGGCGTAGGCAGTTGCCAGTGGCCAGGGGCCCTTAATGCTCGACGAGTCTCAAAGCTGATTTCGACTCGGGGCGACACGAGAGTATTTGAGAAAATACTCAGCAGGCAACCCGAGTTCTTGTCCCGGAGTCCAACGCGACAGGAGGTCTGTCATGAGAAAGTACGGCCTTTCCGTTTCCTTCCTCGCTATTCTCGCCATCGCGATTACCTTGGCGTGCAGCTCGTCTCCGCGTCTCTTACAGTCGGTAAGCCTCAGCCCCGCGACCGCCGATGCCCAGGGCAGTCCAGTCCAGTTCACGGCCACGGGTTACTTCAACGACCAACCCCAGTCGGCGAAACTGGTTTCGGCTAATTGGGGAGCGTGCTATCAGAACCAACGAACTACCGCCGTCTCGGTTAGCGCCGAGGGAGTGGCCCAGTGCGCAGCCGGCGCGGTTGGCACGTATACAGTTTGGGCCTGGGCCGAGCGCGCTGGCTCCTGCGGCGGCAACAACGGCGAGGTCCCTGCCAACCCTTGCGGCGGCGCCACCGAATGCCAAGTTACAGGTACAGCGCAACTGACGTGTCCATAGCGCTTTCTGATCCGGCTCCATCACCTGGGGTCGGGTTGGAATACACATGTCTTGGCTGCGTCGGTTTTGTCACGTAGTGCCAGAATGCACCAGTTCGCCCAATCCACGATATCTTGTTCGTTGTTGATGGCCTCGTTCAACCTCAGTTTTGAACCGCCGTCGCTATTTTGCAGGGCAAGCGCCAACACACGGATGGTTCCCCGTGCCGTGAACCGCATCTTTTCGTAGTGGACGATGGTCGCGGTGCGCTGTTCTGGCTTCAGCTCGGGGTCCTTGAGCGGAGCACTGAGGACGATCATCTGCCCGTAGGCGCAGGCCAACGAGAGCGCGAAACCGGCGACAATGCTACGTGCGATTTTCATCTCTTAACTCAACTCCCTTAAGCAGGGCAGCCACCCTCATCCGCAAACGATGTTTCGGCTTGCGGATACTGCATAGATTCTAAAGTCGATGCACCTGAAATCAATGTAACCACTGGGTGGTGACCTTTGCGCCATTGACACCGGACCGGGTTTTGGGGGTGAGTACTCGCCAGTGTCTTTGCGGACACCTATGCCGGAACGAGTGCTGCCGATGACACCGAGAACATTTCCGTGAGCATAACCAATCGGCAGTGAGACATGTATTTCGCAGAGCATAAACGGTTGTTGATAAATCTCTGATTCCGCTGCAGAGATCCAGTGTTTACCCCACCTTTCGTGACGGACACGGTTGGCTAATGCGATACTGCTCACCAGCAATTTGCTCTCGCGTCTTATAGCCAGGACCATAAGTGAGTCGCAAGCAATCTTCTTCGAAGGAGTGTGTGCTTTGAAAATGTCTTTGGTAACAACGATCGTGCGCCCGCTGGCGACGCTGATCACAATTGCGGGGGTGGTGTCAGGGATATGTGCCATTCCAGCGGGAGCCCAGCTGTCGAGTCCCCAGCAGCTGACCGCCCAATCAAGTACCGAGCAGCCGGATAACTACACCTGGCTGGAAGACATCCACGGCGAGCGGCCCATGGCGTGGGTGAAGGCGGAGAATGCGCGCAGCGCAGCCGTGCTGGAGAAGGATCCTCACTTCGCGCCTCTTGAGGCCGACGCGCTGAAAGTGCTGGAGTCTCCCGAGCGCCTGCCCGAGCCCGAACTGCGCAATGGAGCGGTGTACAACACGTGGCGCGATGCTGAGCATGTGCGGGGCATCGTACGGCGCACCACGCTCAGGGATTATCTGACGGCCGAGCCGCATTGGGAGACGGTGCTCGACTACGACGCGCTCGCCAAGACCGACCAGCAGAGCTGGGTAGGGCATGGACTGGATTGCCTGCCTCCCGCCGAGGAATTCTGTCTCGTGGCGCTCTCCGCCGGCGGTGAGGACGCGGATACTCTGCGCGAGTTCAACCTGAAGACGGGCAAGTTTGTCGAGGGCGGTTTTGCCCTCCCACGCGGCAAACAGTGGGCGTCGTGGGTCGACAAAGACACGCTGCTGATCGGCCGCGATTGGGGGCCGGGAACCATGAGCGAGGCTGGTTACCCCATCACCGTGCGCCAGTGGAAGCGCGGCCAGCCCCTGGAGAGCGCCGTCGAAGTGTATCGCGGTGAAGTGAAAGACAACGGCTATGGCGATTATGCGCAGGCGCTCATCGATGGCCAGGGCCACCACGCCGTGGTCATCCAGCGCAATCTGAGCACCTTCGCGCATGAAACCTACCTGCTGCTCCCCAGCGGACCGAAGAAGCTGGCGCTGCCGCTCAAGGCCAATGTGGAGGACTTGCTCGACGGCCAGTTGCTGGTATCGCTGGATGAGGAATGGACGCCCGACGGAGAGACCAAAAAGATTGCCCAGGGATCGGTGGTGGCGCTGGATTTGGCCGCGGTCGAAAAGGATCCGCTGCACCTCAAACCCACCATCATCTTTGCCCCGACCGCGCAGGAGTTTGAACAGTGGTTCTCGACCACCAAGAATCACTTGATCGTGGCCACGCTGGACCACGTGCAGCAACGCGCTTATGTCTACACCCTGGGCAGCGATGGCGATTGGACGCGCAAGCCGCTTCCCGTTCCCGACAATCTCACCATGGGTACCGGAACGTATAGCCGTACCGACGACCGTTTCTTTATCGGTGTCGAGGGTTTTCTGACCCCACCCTCGCTGTGGTTGGGCGATGCCGGCGACGGCTCGTTCGCTCTGGCCAAATCGCAGAAGTCGCAGTTTGACGCCAGCGCCGAGGTCGTCGAGCAGTTGCAGGCGACTTCCAAGGATGGAACCAATATCCCCTACTTCATCGTTCATCGTAAGGATATGCCCTACGACGGCTCGAATCCGACTCTGCTGAACGCCTATGGCGGATTCCAGATCCCGATGACTCCGCGCTACCGGCCGGTCGCTGGCAAGCTTTGGCTGGAGCATGGCGGAGTCTTTGTACTGGCCAATATCCGCGGTGGTGGCGAGTTCGGCCCCGCCTGGCATGACGCAGGCCTCAAGACCCACCGCCAGCGCATTTACGACGATTTCTACGCGGTGGCCCAGGATCTTGTTACCCGCAAGATTACCTCGTCGCGCAGGCTGGGGATCATCGGCGGATCGAATGGCGGCCTGCTGATGGGCGTAGAGTTCACCCAGCACCCGCAGATGTGGAATGCGGTGGTGATCCAGGTGCCACTGCTCGACATGCTCGCGTTTGAGCATCTGTCGGCCGGCGCGTCGTGGGTTGGCGAGTACGGATCGATCTCAGTGCCCGAGGAGCGCGCGTTTCTGGCATCCATTTCGCCCTACAACCAGCTCAAGCCTGATGTGCAGTATCCTGAGCCGCTCATCTTCACCACCACGAAAGACGATCGCGTGGGCCCGGTGCATGCCCGGAAGTTCGCGGCGCGTCTGGAGGAGTTTCACAAGCCGTTTTTCTACGACGAAATCACCGAAGGCGGACACGGCGCCGGCGCCGATAAAAAGCAGGAGGCCAGAACCGACGCAGAGTACTTCACCTATCTCACGATGAAGCTCATGGATTGAAGAGGAGACGGATTGAGGAGAAACGGACTGAAGGGGCCGTGACTCTCCCGGCCGCGTGGTGCATTCCCTCACTTGCCCGCGGCCGCTTCCTGGCACGAGATTGCACCTACGCGCAGGTCGTACTGGCAGCGCCACCGGAACCCATTGGCGTCATGTTTCCCATATCCCCAGACCCTCATCGTCAGTGTGTCCGCTTCGATTTGTGACGCCTCAACGAATACATGATCGTTTTCCCGAAGTTGCGGACGAAGCTCCACTGGCACCAACTGAGTGAGCAACGACTTGTCGATCACCACTGGTTCTCGTGAATCATCGGCGGCAAAGACGAGTATCCGGGAGGTGCGTTTGCTCAGGTACTCGGTCATGATTAGCAGGTCGTTCTTCGTCCATGCCAGGGCTGCTATGCCGACGTAGTCGCACAGTTTGCGGGTGCGCCCGCGGGCGGTATCTTCAAGAAACAGAGAGTGAAATGTGCCGATATATTCGGAGGCAGCCCCCCCGGGGTCGACATTGCGGACCACGAAACGCCCGCTCTGCGAGGGCAGCTGACCGGTCTTGGGAAACAACACGTAAGGCAGGGCCTGAGCCACAATGCTGAGGACGATCACCGAAGCCGCACACAGCCCTTTTCGGTGGATACGCATGAGGGGATCCTTGTTTTCATTGGATCACAAGATCGAGATTTCGCAGGCTGGCCCCTCACGCCGTTCCATTACGAAAGTGTGAGAGACCGCGTCTCTTTGACCGACAAGAGATCGAGATAACCACTCACCGACGGGATCTCGGAGTCGAATCGCTATCACATTCCATCGGGTTCCGGTCCTAAGAATGGAAGGGTTCTGACCAAACGGTTCCGCAACGACGGTTCAGCCCCCGCGGTTCAGCCCCCTAAGTACAACCGAAGAGCGTCCCAACGTAACCTGAAACTGCGGACGACTCACGGTAGGCTGTCACAGAGACAAGGGTTCATCGCAAGCGCTATCACCACAATCCGTCGTCACCTGAGGCACTCTGTCGCGCGCTGACGCGGTGCACGTGAGGTTTCGAACAACCACCGGAGTAAAGCATTATGCGAAGAGTTTTGGTTTGCAGAGTATTGGCCTGCATTTTCCTGTTCGTCGCGCCACTCGTAGCGCAATCTCACTGGGCCGGAGGCCCGCCGGCGGCGGCTACCAATCCAACTTTTGAGGCAAGTCTCGGCTTTGTCTATCTCAGCATGCCCGTGCCCTCGCAACAACGGGTAGGGCTTACCGGCTTTGACGCCAATGGTCTGGTCCGGTTCCTGCCGCGCTGGGGAGCCAGCGTCGACGGCACTTATTCCAGCACCGGCAACGTCTTTAACACCGGACACGGCGCCAATATCCTGAGCTTGCTGGCCGGCCCCGTGTTCTATCCGGTGAATGGCAGGACGGGAATCTTTATTCACGGCCTGGTTGGCGCCAGCCGCGTTGGAGGCGCCGTCCCGACCAGTGGACCTTACTATCTGGGCGGCTGGGTCGCTCGTCCGTCCTATGCCTTTGGCGGAGGAATCGAACAGCGCCTGTTCGGGTCGTTCGCCGTCCGCCTCCAGGGGGACTATCAACGCACCACGTTCGGCGACTCGACTGGCGCGATCCGGGGCCAGAACAATCTGCGCGTGATCACCAGCATGGTCTACCGCTTCGGCGGCGGCCGCGAATAGCAAAGTTTCAACAAAGAATAATGAACATAGGGCCGGCGCGACGGGGCTGCAGGCCGTCGTCAAACGAGGCTGCTACCGTCCAGTCATGCTGTGACCGTCATGCGGTAACCATTTTCGCCGGCCAGCTTTTGACGAAGGTTCCGAAGCGGTCGAGCGCGTTGGAAAAATTGTCTCCGGCGGCGGCAAAGCCCAGGCGAAAATGCGAGGGCACATCGAAGCAATCGCCCGGAGCCAGCAGGATTCCACGCTCGGCGGCGGCCTGGCAGAACGGGCGGGCATTTTCCTGATTCATCTGGTCTTGGTTCAGCTGCTCTCCGCTTACCAGCCAGGGGAACACGGTCATGCCGCCTTGCGGCGGAATCCAGCCCAGCACCTCGCGATGCTCCGCCATGAAACGCTCCAGCAGCTTGAGGTTTCGGGTCGCCGCTTCCTGAGTCTTGCCGAGCACGACATCCCGTTTGCGGATGGCGATTTCCGAAAGAATTTCTCCGGTGGTCGAGTTGCAGATCGAGAAATAAGCGCGCGCGGTCCAGTATTGCTGGCGGCGCTGGGCGTCGTGCTCGATCATCCATCCCGTGCGCACGCCGGCAATCGAAAATGCTTTCGACAGGTCGGCGATCACTGTGGCGTGGGGCAGCCGCGCCGCCGATTTGGTTGGCCTTCCGTGGTAGATGGGATGGTAGACCTCGTCACTCACCAGCTGGATTCCGCGCCCGGCGGTGAAGTCGTGCAGGGCTTCCATTTCGCCGTCGCCGATGGTCGCGCCCGTGGGGTTGTGCGGGCTGTTGACCAGGATGAGCTTGGTCTTCGCGTCGGCCAGCCGCTTGATCTCGTCGGGGTCGATGCGGAAGCCATTCTCGCGGCGCACGCGATAGAAGCGGGTTTCCAGGCCAAGCGATTCCGGGAGCGCCGAGAAAGTCGTGAATCCAGGCTGCGGGATGATTACGTTCGCGCCCGGCTCGGCAGCCAGCCACATCAGCGCCACCAGCGCCTCCGAGGCCCCGGTTACGATTTGCACGGCCTCGACCGGAACACCCTGCATCTCAGCGATCGCCTCCCGCAGACTGTCGGCGCCGGCGGGCCGGCCATAGACCAGCTTGTGGTTCAGAAAGCGGTGGCGGGTTTCGTCCTCGGCGAGGGCGAGGATATCGTTTACGGTCCAGGTCGGGCCGGTGCTCGCGGCCAGGTTGAATTCTATGTCGTGTTCGTACTGGTCGAGCCAGGCATCGAGCAGGAATGGCTTGAGTTGCATACGAGCGCCTCGAAGCAGAAGTTAGTTCCTGTTATTGATTCCGCGCGTTGGCCCGCGGATGATCTTTACTTTACGGCGGGACGTTTTCGCGGGCGGCATGTGGGAGAACACATGTGGGAGAACAATGGACCGTCCAAATTTTCGTGTCCAGCGACCCGGCGCATATCTGTAGCTGGTTTAATCTGTAGCTGGGTTTAATCTCCCAGTGTTGCTTCGGGAGAGTGGCGGGTCGCAGGCGGATCTCCGGCAGGCTCTTCCGCCAGCAATTCCTTCCATGGGCATTCATCGGGAGTGAAGCGGTGTACTGCCGCTTGTGCCTTCTGCTCCGATCCGCTGTGGCGAACCCAGATGACGCGGTAGCGCGCCTTCTTGCCGGCGTAGAGAATTCCAATCACATCTCCAGAGCGGAGTTCGGAATCGAGCCCCGACAATAACGCTCCGCTCAAGCTGAGGTCGCGGACACGGGCTTCCTGCAGAAAGCGCTCGCCCCGGGTGTCGACCCCCCAAACCAAGAGCGGGAGGTCCGCGCTGCTGCGCGGCTCGCGACGGCGGTCCACGCCGTAGCCATTCATGCTTAGGCCATTCATGCTCTGACCATTCATAGTGCGAAAATCTCCATATCCGTCACCGTAGCGTCGGAAGGCAGGCGCGTAAGTGATCGGAGTCCGGTTCGGGAAACGAAAGTAACGGAGGGCGTGTCCCATTTCCGCGAATGGCCCAAAATGGAACGGCCCTCAGATGAGCTCGACATCAGTTGAACGCGAGGTCGGCGCGGTGGCGTAGGGCAGGTGGACACAGTATGCCCAGTGAGTGCTAAGTCCGGTTACAACAGTTAACTTGCGGGTTGCCCGTCATGCGCTCAGATCGGGCTAGACTTTATGAAACAACCCCTAGCTCCAATCACATCGCCCTGTGACAGAGCGCACTGACAGAACCCGCCAAAAAGGCTGCCCTTTACAGTGGCGGGGAATCCGTAATGCCAAACCTTGCGCAAGTGGGTCCGCGAAGTTAGAGAGGGGTGTATCGCTATGAGTCGAAAGGATCAAGGTCAATCCCGATGGATAGCTGGTGCGACCTTCGGCAAGCTGGCTCTAATTACGTTGCTGGTTCTGGTGGTGGCGTCCTTGGCTCCGGGAACTCCCCAGAACGACCAGGACGAGGACGGGAACTACTCCCCGAAGGAGATAACGTGGGTCTACCAGCACAGCTATGACGAGGTCTTCCAGGCCTGCCAAGAGGCCATCGAGCGGCTGGGCTGGCGCGTTACGGTCCTGGACAAGGACAAGGGTACGATCAGCAATAGCGGAATTCAGCGGGGAGTATTCGTCTTTACACTGCACATCGAATCCCTCAACACTAAGCCTGAGACACGGGTAACGTTCACGTCACATTACACCAAAAAAATGTCACGCAGGGCCATAAATCCTATCGATACATTGCCGGGCGAGGTTCAGAAAGTGTTGGCTACCTATCGCTAGAAGTGGTATCGGCCAGGGCGAGGAGGGGCCATGCCGATGTCTCGTAGTTGCAGGAAATGCCGCGGAGCCACGCTGCGGTTCTTGTTGACCGTAGCCGCCATCGCGTTTTCTCTGGCGGCGCTCACCTGCATTCCGCAGGCTGCGGCGCAGGACGCGCCGACGCTCTCTCGCACGATCACCGTTACGTCCGACCCACCGGGAGCGACTGTGTGGAAGAAGGAGGGAGCGACTCTTATCTGCATGGATACCGCTACACCGGCTACGGTTGACTTGGCGTTTCGCGGCGATAACGATGTCCGAAGACTCCGGGTTAGAAGATTCGGCTACTCCGGCGTGAACCTCGACGTCAGATCTAGCGATAAGGAAGTTGCCGCCGTATTGAACCTATCAAAATCCGTATCTTCGTCTTTTCTAGTCGAGAGCGACGCCCCACCAGATGTCAAACAGTTAGACGAGGCCCTGAAAAAAGAATTCGAGAAGACGGTCCTCGCCGACGCGGAGGCGTTTCGATGCGCACCATTCGACCTGCGGTCCGTCGCCCTGAGCAAGGCAAAGGAGACCGGGGCCGTCCAACTCAATATCGCCCTCAAACTGGACCGATCCTTCGGGGGGCTCGCATTTCGACAAGCGAGCCACGCGTTCAGTATGGAGGACCGCCGGAAGAGAATGGGCCAGATTGCGCTTGATGAAGGCATCGCTGAAATCCTAGGGCGGTTCCACCGCATCGCCGCCAAATTTGCAGACATTAAAGACATTGTTGTTATTGGCTCTCATTCAACGACGGAGGCGTATATCGACACGGAGAAGACATCCCGCGTGGAGACTCAAACCAAATGGGTGCAGGAAATGGTTCCCACCATCGGGGGGGGACAGCATATGCAGGCAGTAGCGGAGCAAAGACAGGTTTGGGTAACGGACGAGAAGGAAGTCGTTAAAGACCGAGATGCCGAGCGGGCCCTCACATTCGTCATGCCAAATGCCCAGATACCGGACACGCTAGACAAGAAGGTCCTAAGCGAGGCCGTCCTCGCCGCGGGAAGTATTGTCGTTGAGAGTTCTGTTGGCAAGGAATAGGGGAAGATCCAAGCAGGGCTTCCACCCCTGCATCTCTGCTCGGGCCACCGCTCGATAGACTCCTATCTAGGTGAGTAGCCACAGGGAAATCGCACCCCGACTCCCGGTTTATCGGCTAACTGGAAGTTATCGGAGGGTCTGCCGGTGGGGAATCGTGTCACGTGGTGATAAATCTCGATTAGACTCAAACCCCCCGCTCCAAGGAGTCAAGAACGTGTAATCGTCCCCATTGCGCTCACTATCAGAGCGTTATGTTGCTACTGTCTTAGGGTGAGCGTCTTCAGCACTGCTTGCTGCTTGGCGATCAGTTCCCGCACGCCTTGCTTCGCGAAGGCGATCATTTTGGCCAGTTGCTGGTCGTCGAAGACCTGGTGCTCGGCTGTGGCCTGGACTTCGACCATTTTCCCCCCCGCGGTCATGACGAAGTTCATGTCAACGTCGGCGCGCGAGTCTTCTTCGTAGCAGAGGTCGAGCAGGATTTCTCCGTCCACAATTCCAACACTAACGGCGGCAACAAAATCTTTGAGCGGAACCGAAGTCAGGGTGCCTGCGTCCACCAACTTCTGAAGAGCCAGGCCGAGTGCAACGAATGCGCCGGTAATGGATGCTGTGCGCGTGCCGCCGTCGGCCTGAATGACGTCGCAGTCGATCCAGATGGTGCGTTCGCCGAGGCGCGCCAGGTCGGTGACCGCGCGTAACGAGCGGCCGATCAGGCGTTGGATTTCGTGGGTGCGTCCGCTGGCGCGGCCCTTCGTGACTTCGCGCGGGGTCCGGGTCAGCGTGGCACGCGGCAGCATGCTGTATTCGCTGGAAATCCATCCCTTGCCGCTGTTGCGCATGAATGATGGAACGGTTTCTTCGATCGACGCGGTGCAGATGACGCGAGTGTTGCCCACCTCAATCAGGACGGAACCCTCCGCGGTGGAGATGAACTCTGGAGTGAGGACGACGGGGCGGAGCTGGCCGGGTGACCGATTATCAGAGCGATAGAACATGATGGGGGATTGTAAATGATTGAGGTAGAAGGGAGTATTATAGTTGACAGAAGATATATCTAACGATATAGTTATCGACAGATCGAACGGTATCAATTGCTGATTTTTGATTGTTGATTGAATCAAGGCCAGAGCAGGGTTTTTCAATCAGCAATCAGAAATCAACAATCAACAATGAATTTGAGCCGAACGACGAACCGAGAAGGAGTTTAAGCATGTACGGAAGATGTGGAAGTTGGTGGCGGGGCGGATTTGCAACGCCGTTTATGGGGGGAGGATTCCCCTGGGGCCGCGGAGGTCGTTGGGGCCGGTTTTTTGGGCCGGGCGAGATCAGGCTGGCGTTGCTGTCGATGCTTGAAGGCGGGCCCAAGCATGGCTACGAGCTGATGAAGGAACTGGAGACGAAGTCGGGCGGCATCTACAAGGCAAGCGCGGGAGCGATTTATCCGGCGCTGCAGCAAATCGAAGATGAGGGCCTGGTGACTTCGGACACGGCAGGGGGGAAGCGAACCTATTCGCTGACCGATGCTGGCAAGGCCGAATTGCAGCGCGAAGCTGAGACCGTGAAGAAGATCTGGCAGCGCGCCGAGCAGGCTGGCGACTGGGCGCCGTGGATGGGGATCGAAGGCGCGGAGGTGATGCGTCCGGCGGCCGAGGTGATGAAAGCGGCGCTCAAAACGGCGACTCGCGGCTCGCACGACTCGGCAAAGATCGCGAAGATTCGGGAGATTCTGGAGCGGGCGAAACATGAGATCGAGGGGCTGGAGAAGCCGGCGTGAAGAAGCGGACCTCAGACCTGAAACCTCAGATTCGTGTTGATCACGACCTTGATTGATGAATAGTTGGGAAGTACAAATGAAACGGCCGCCTGCAAGGCGGCCGTTTCATTCTAAATACTCCTGCGTTGGTTGATCAGTCACGTTCCTTGGCAGGTTTCGTTTTGGTGCTGTTGTGCTTCTCGTTGTAGATCTGCTTGCTGTTTTTGTTTTCTTCCTTGTTGGCCTGTTGCTTTTCTTGCTTGGTCAAGGCGCCGCCGTTGGCGGTGCGCTCGTTGTGCACCTGCTGCGCGACATTGGCCTGATTCGCGTTGGTGCGGGCCGCTTCGCCGGAAGTCATCTCGCCGCTGCGCAGGCCATTGGCGGTGCGCTGCTGCTGGTTGGCTTCGCGGTCGTCGACCTCGTTCGGCTTCACAGTATTCCCGTTGTGCTTTTCGTCGTAGATCTGACGGCTGGCGGCATTTTGCTCACCGTTGATCTGTTGACGCTCGGCACCCGTCAGCTTGCCACCGTTCGCCTGGCGATCGTCGTGCACCTGCTGGTCAATGTTGGACTGCGTGCGCTCGGCGCGGGCTGCTTCGCCGGAAGTCATCTGGCCGCTGCGCAGGCCGTTGGCGATGCGCTGGTCCTGATTGGCTTCGCGGGTATTGGGATTGTAATTGCGCCCAACCGAGCGATCGGCAGCCGAGATGGGTTGCGATTGCGCGTGCTGCTGCGCCACCTGGTGATATGCGCTCACGTTCGCACTTGCCATGGTCGCTGGACGACCCTGATTCACCGACGCCAGCTGAGCGCGGTCCTGCGCGGCAAAGTGTTCATGCTGTACCTGGTCTGCGGTCGCCTCGAAGTGGTGCTCGTTGGCCGCCTGCATCTCCACCGCCGACGCGTGCACCTGAATGCCCACGCCTCCATTGAAGCTCACGTGGTTGACGTTCACGATCGTGTTCTGCTCGACGATGGTGCGGTTCTCGTACACATTGGTGACATGGACGCTTCCGAAGTTCGCCACAGCGCTGTTATAGGCGAATACTCCACCACGCCATTCGCCGCCGGCGAAACCGACGCCGCCGAAGCCGAAGCCGTAGTTAACGCCTCCGTAGAACCCAACATGCGGGCCCCAGTAGCCGCGGTTCCAGCCGTACACTCCGCCCGCATAACCCCAGTAGCCAGGCGTCCACAGCAGGCCAGCGCTGGGAGGTTGCGCCCACACGCCCGGAACCCAGAAGTAGCCTGCATCTCCATAGGACCAGTAGCCGGGTGTCCACATGTAACCCGGCGCCGGCAGCGGTGGCTGCTCATAGACCGGCAAGGCGGGAGGAGCAATGTTGATGGAGAGAGCGACGCCGATTTGTGCCTGCGCGGCAGGCGCGGCAAGCATCGCCAGCATGATCGGTGTCATGATCAAAGCAGCGGCAAACAGGTTGCGAAATCTTGAGCGAAGAGACATGGTTATTTCTCCTTGTGCCGGGGCCCCAAAACGGCAGTATCTCCCCGTCTGCCCGGACTATCTGGGCGTATGTATTACAACCCAGACTCGCGAGGTTTGTTGCTGACCAAGGTTCAATGTCCAAGGGGCCAATGGGGTGCAACGATTCGGTAACAATGTCGGCGATCTATTTCCAATTTACGAGCACCCGTCGATGAGTGAGATGGGGATATTTCAATAGTTGCCAGATCAGCCAATCGCAAACCCGACACTCACACATTCGTCATCTTCGAGCGACAGATTCCATACAGGAGTCTGGATGAATTTCTTGTCAAGCTCTGGATTCAGTTGGACCATCGTGCGCCCCCAGCCTCGGACCACAAGACGATAGTGGCCGGGCGGTATCTTAGCGATGGTGAACATGCCGTCTTTGTCAGTTTGCCCGTGCCACGCGGTTTTTCCTGATGAGAAATACAAACGCACTGGGGCAAATTTTAGGGGGCCATCATGCAGCGAAACGAAACCAGTAATCGTGTCGCCGCCAATAGCAGCTTGACGCAATGCAGGATTCGGGCAGGAGGAGGCGAGGCACAACGAAGTGACGAAGATAAGAAAAAGTCCCGACGAGCGCATCTAGTGACTATACCAGTGGACGACATAACTTCTGCAAATCAGGCGATAGCACTCAAAACCCGCTCAAGCAGTATCGTTGGCGTTTTCTTGCCGGCGCCTATTCGGCGCTATGTTCCTTATCAACACTTCATCGGGCAACTGGCTGCCTAGCGTGGATCTTGGATCTCCCACGAGGTTCGGTTGAGGCCTGAGGTCCGAGGTCCGCGTTTCTATTGCGCGTTCTGCAGCTGTGTGGCGAGTTGATTCACGGCGGTTACGTCGTAGAACGAGGAAAGATCGGCGTGGCCGGCGAGGGTGCTGCGTTCATGGCCATCGACCAGAATCTTGACTTTCAGAATGCCGGGCGTGTTGGTCGAGATGGTGTGGATCAGCGACGCGACAGTCAGATCCTCGACCAGGACGCCGGAGCGGTGAGTATCGGCAAACGCAGAGTTCACATCGATGACGGCGACGCCGGGGTCGACGAGGAACACGCTGCGGATGTCGGCGCCGGGGCCGAGCAGGTGGGGCGAAGACTTGTCGAGATAGTGCGAGAGCAGGGCGCGCAGAAGCTCCTCGGCGCGCTGCTGCCGGCCGGAAGGCATGGGGATCAGGGCGGCCTCGGCGCGCAGACTGCCGTCGTCGTCGTGGGCTATATAGAGAGTGACGCGCTCGGTGGGTCCGGCGATGGGAGGCGCGAGCGGGCGAGTATCGATGGAGGCGACTGGCGCGGAGACGGCGGTGCGTCGCATGTGCCACGCATAGATGCTCAGGCCGAGCACAGCGACGAGCAGCACCGCGATGGCGATGAGGAGATGGCGCGGGATCATGCTCTTCTCCTCATGGTTTATCCCTCATCATTTTTCCCCTCATTGTGCACCTCCCAATTGATCGCGGGTGGCGGCGATTGCGGTGGCCACTGCGCTGGTGACGAGCTGCTGGTAGTCAGGTGCGGTGAGTTGCGAGGAATCGGATCCCTGGGGCGCGACTTCGACGGCGATGGCCGGGCCGATCAGGTTGTTGAGAGGGCGCAGGGGGGCGGTCAAAGCGCGAACTGGGATTTGCCGCCGCTGCAGTTCGGCGGCGACGGCAGAGGCAGTGGTCTGGCTGAGCGGCAGGGCAGCGTGCTGAGCGGTGTTCCACGAGCGGAAGGTTCCGCGATCGTCGCCGTCGAAAGGCAGCAGCGCGGTGTAGACGCGAACGCCATGGCCGCTGGAGGCCGCATGCACAGCGATATAGATGGCGGCGCGATAGGCGTTGGAGATGGCGGCGCGCTGGTCGAGAGTCACGTTGGCGTCGGAGTCGCGCAGCACCAGAGTCGGAATGCCGCGGGCTTCCAGTTCCTGGCGCAGGCTGCGGGCCAAAGCGACTGTGACGTCTTTCTCAAGAAGCGTGTTGCTGAGAGTCTCGCCGTAATCGTCGCCGCCGTGGCTGGCGTCGACTACGGCGAAGTAGCGGCGCCCGACCGGCGCCGGGACGGCCGGTGCAGGAGTGGGTGGCGCGTTGGCTTCAGGCGTGCCGGGAGCACCCAGAACGCCGGTTCCCCCGGGTGCAGTTGCATTCTGCGCGGCCGAGGCCGTAGGAGAGACCATAACCGTGCGCCGGTCGTTGCTGAAGCTGGCGATCACGGGGACCGAGGCATTCACCGTGACCACGGCCAAGCCGTTGCTCTCGCTGTAAATGGCAGATGGAATGATCTTGTTGCCGAAGGTGAGCGTCGGCGAGGCGGGCGCGACTACCGGTTCGCGAGTAAAGGTCATGCGCAGAGCACCGGGTTCGGTAGCGACGGTGGGGTTTACGGGCGCGGTGAAATGGAAGATAAGTCGCGGAGGGTTGTCGGCCGACAACGACAGGGCCGCGGTGAAGTGCGTGGCTACGCTGCCAATAAACAGTCGTCCGGACTCCTCGTGCAGCGTGACCGGGCCGCCAAGAAAGCGGGGCAGCAGGGAGGCGAGCGCAGCGAGGGGGACGAGTCCTCGATTGTTTTCTACGAAGAATTTTCCGCTGAGGTCGGCGTCGCGTCCCTGCACGCGAGCGCGCGTTTTGCCCACCTGGAAGTCACCTTCGACATTGTTGTAGCGCAGGCGCCAGCGCGGGCCCTCCAACTTGGCGCTCACCTTGCCCAGGGGCTCGAGCACTTCGAGCAGACCGATGTAGTTGCGGCCATCGTGCAGCACCAGAGGAAGGGAATAGTTGGCGGCAACCGAATAAACGGAGAGATGCTTCTCGGGCGCGGCGGCGCCAGAAAAAAGAGTCGAAATCAGCGTAAGCGCAGTTACTTGCAGAAGCAGATACCGCAGCCGGGGCGTCCAGTCGGCGTCTCTCGAAAATCCCCACTTCTCGCGCAAAGGGCGCGCGAGAAATGGGGCACCCGGATTTCGGTTAATCCATTTCCCGTTAATCCAGCGCATAGGCGGTCAATCCGCTGAGCAGTTTGGGATAAAAATCGGTGGACTTCTGGGGCATGACTTCGCCGGCAAAGGCGACATCGCGCACCTGCACTACTGGGCATGGGTTCATCAGGAAGGCGATGTTGGCCGCGGCTTTGCCGGGGGTTTGTCCGCGAACCTGGTTGAGGGCTTCGGCGGCCTCGCGCAGGTACGAAAGATTCTGCTGGTTACGAATGGATTCCTCGGAGAGCCGCAGCACGCCCTCGAGCAAACATTTGTGCAGTTGCACGACGTCGAGCGAGCGCTGGCGGTCGGAGAGGCCGGCAAAGAAGTGCGCTCCAGCCGCTTTGGGAGAGTGTAAAAGGAAGGCGCGGCTGGCGGTGATGGCAAGCAGAGCAGTCCCGGCTCGGCCCCGCTCGCTGAGCAGTGCGGTGGCGCGGGAGGCGTCGAGTTCGGGATCGACCTCTTCAATTTCGAAAAAGGCGCGGGCGGAGTCTTGGAAGTCATTGGCAGAGAATGATTCGAGGGAATGCACGACGCGATGGGTGGGCAGGACCAGCAGTCCGGGGTCGTTCATGTTGACGAAGGTCATCATGACGAATTCGTAGGGAGCCTGGGGGTTCGAAGCCCCGCCGGCCGCCGCGCGAGATTCGTTGCGAAAGTTGAGCGCGGTTTCGTAGCGGTGATGGCCGTCGGCGATCACCAGCTTTTTGTCGCGCATTTTGTCCTGGACTGCGGCAACCACAACGGGATCGGAAATCTGCCAGACCCGGTGGGCCACTCCGTATTCGTCGTCAACGTCAATCGTAGGCGCTTGCGGCGCGGCCAGCAGCGAATCGATTTCCCCGGAATCTTCATAGAGCAGAAAAAGCTGCTCGTAGTGGGCCCGGGTGGCGCGCAGCAGGTCGAGGCGGTCGGCCTTGGGTTTGGATAGTGTTTGCTCGTGCCGGTAGACGACTTTGGCGGAATAGTCTTCCACCCGACCCAGGGCGATGAATCCGCGGCGCTCGAAGCTGGCGCCCGAGGGCGCGGTAAAGGTCTGAGAGTAGCGGTAAATGGAGGGCGAGGAATCCTGCCGGAGAATCCCCTGCGCTCGCCAGTCGCGGGCATAGGCGGCGGCGCGAGTATAGACGTTTTCGCCGGCGTTCTCGTCAGCCTCGCGGCGGCCGAGGATGATGCGCACCAGGTTGTAGGGGCTGGCGGCGTAATAGCGCTCCTGCATGGCGGGGGTGATCTTGTCGTAGGGCTGTGTCACGACCTGCGACGCGGAGACTTTCTGCAAGTCATAGCGAAGAGCGCGAAAAGGATAAATATCTGCCATTTTATTTAAGCCAAGTTATGAAAGCCACGGGAAACTTTTGATTGTAACAAGATAGGAATCTGTCGGCGTCCGTGGTACCCACCCTTCGGCGAAGCTCAGGCCAGGCTTTGTCGAAAATCGCGACAGGTGGGGCCGCCTGTCGCGGCTGGGACTGATTGCCCGGCAGCCGTTTCAGCACATATAACAACCAAGGTTCGGTTCTGGGATTTGTCTGTAAGATTTGACAAAAATCCCTGCGCGGCGGGGCGAAAGCTGTGCTAACATCCGCGGCATTGAGGTATTTATGGCCCGCCTGCGTGGGGACGAAGGGCGCAGGTCATCTCGCCCTGAGTTGTTAGTTCGTGGCGTTCGCAGTGGCTGTTGGGTTTCTCCCTGGGATCCGACTTACGGCTGGCTGCGCAAGAATCATGTATCCCTGAATTGCCTGGGAATTACTCTCGTTGCACTCGCGTTCTTTTGCGTCCCCGCACTCGCGCAGACCGACGTGAATGACGTGCACATTGATCCGCGCGTGGTGGAGAAGCCGCCGGAAGCTGCCAAGCAGGATCTTCTTACCTCTTCTGCTACGACCTCAACTACGGGGCTGAGCGCGCACATACGTCCGCTAAAGGTCGACGTGGACCTGGTGCTGGTGCCGGTGACGATCACCGACCCCATGAACCGCCTGGTGACCGGCCTGGACAAGGAAAACTTCCAGCTGTTTGAAGGCAATGCCTCGCAGCAGATCCGGACGTTTTCCGCTGAGGATGCTCCCGTGTCGCTGGGCGTGATCTTCGATTCCAGCGGAAGCATGAGCAGCAAAATGGATCGCGCCAAAGACGCGGTGGTCGAATTCTTCAAGACGGCGAACCCGCAGGATGAATTTTTCATGATCACCTTCTCCGACGAACCCGAGGAGGTGAGCGACTTCACCAGTTCGGTGGATGAGATCCAGAACAAGCTGGTCTTCGCGGTGCCCCGGCGGCGCACGGCGCTGCTGGACGCCATTTACATGGGCGTTAGCAAGATGCGGCAAGCCAAGTATCCGAAGAAGGCTCTGCTGATTATTTCCGACGGTGGCGACAATCACAGCCGCTACACCGAAGGCGAGATCCGGTCGCTGGTGAAGGAAGCCGATGTCATGATCTATGCCATCGGGATCTATGACCGCTACGCCTCCGCCGTCGAGGAACGCCTGGGGCCGCAACTGCTGAGCGACATCACGGAATTGACCGGCGGGCGGGCGTTCACCATCGATAATCCCAATGACCTGGGGGATGTGGCGACCAAGATCGGAGTGGAACTGCGCAATCAATATGTTCTGGGCTACCGTCCGACCAAAGTCATGCACGACGGCAAATGGCGTAAGATAAAAGTGAAGCTGCTGCCACCGAAAGGATTGCCGCCTCTACGGGTGTATGCCAGGACGGGATACTACGCGCCTGCGGAATAAGGCCGCGAGTTTTTTTCTCTTCACGCTGGTGATGGGGGCCGCGGTGCAGTTGGCCCTGCCGGCCTGGCCGCAGGCTGCCGCTCAGAGCGACGGTAAACCTGCAAGTCCGCCTGCTGTCGCGCCCGCTCCTCAACCCCAAGATAAGCAAGACAACCCAATCAGCGATCAGGGCGTCTTCGTCTTCCGCAAAGACGTGGACGAAGTGTTGCTGCACGCCACCGTGGTAGACGACAAACAGCACATTGTTACTAATCTCGAGCGTGATGCGTTCACCGTGTTTGAGGATGGAAAGCAGCAGAACATCGTCTCGTTCCACCACGTCGACATCCCCGTGTCGATGGGCATCGTCATCGACAACTCGGGATCGATGCGGGAGAAGCGGAACAAGGTGAACCAGGCCGCGCTGAATCTGGTGCGATCGAGCAATCCGGGGGATGAAGTCTTCATCGTGAATTTCAACGACGAATATTATCTCGACCAGGATTACACCAACGATCTGCTGAAACTGAAAGAGGCGCTGGAGAAAATCGATCCGCGCGGAGGCACCGCCCTCTACGATGCGGTGGTGGCCTCGGCCGATCATCTGAGACGGAACGCGCGCCTGGAGAAGAAGGTTTTGTTCGTGGTCACCGACGGCGAGGATAACGCCAGCACCATCAGCCATCTGGAGCAGGTGGTGAAGCTGCTGCAGGAAGAGAACGGGCCGTCGGTCTATGCCATCGGACTGCTGGGGGATGAGGAGCATCCTAAGCGGGCGAGGAAAGCGCTGGAGATCATCGCACAGCGCACGGGCGGAATTGCATTTTTTCCCAAGACGCTGGATGAAGTGGACGAGATCAGCCGGACCGTGGCGCGCGACATCCGCAATCAGTATGCCATCGGCTACAAGCCGACTAACTCCCGGGGAAACGGCGGCTTTCGCCAGATTCGCGTCGAGGCCAGGGCCAAGGGACACGGGAAAATGACGGTGCGCACCAAGAGCGGATATTATGCGGGTGCGCAGCCTGCGTCGGGCGGCGCGAAGTAGACTACTCACGAAGCGCAGCCGCCTGGCTGCATTCATGCATTCCAACGTAGTACAACCGACGAAGTGCAACGGCGGGATTTTCTTGACCTTCTAACTTTGACCATGGGCGATGCGGAGGAGGCATCGGAATGAACGAAATCGTGAACGCAGAATTCGATTGGGTAACGGAACGCTCGTTGTGCTCGGTGGCAAGAGTGTTTGAGCGATTGGGACTGGAGATTCAGCACGACGTCGATGTACGCAACGCCATGCGTCCGGCGATCCCGCAGTTTGGCTTTGAGTACGCATTCGAGATGGTGGGCGATGAGAAGAGCTTCGCCATTCATCTGCACGCTTATAAGGTCCACAAGTCTGTAACGTTTACGCTGACGGACGGGCATATCGAAATGCGGGACGCCAATGACAAAACGTTTCAGGCGACGGTTGGGTTAAATGATGCCGGCGCGTGCGTGTTGTACGTCGACGGCAAAGAACGTAGTTCCTGGCATGTGCGAAAACTGGCGCTGGATGATCTTTTTTTCAGCTTTGTGTAGGTGCATGCATTCTTATCGACGACGCGGTAGGACGTGATCTTTTGGTTCCATCTTTTGATCACATTGACGATTCCATGCTCTGCCCGTACCCTGTAAGGTGACTTCGAAAACTTCTGAAATGTCCCGCCTGCGCGTTGCCGACGACATTACCCAACTGGTCGGCGAAACTCCCATGTTGCAGTTGAAGCGCTTGGTTCCGGCCGGGTTGGCGGACGTGTTTGCCAAGCTGGAGTATCTGAATCCGGGCGGCAGCGTGAAAGACCGCGCGGCGATTGGGATCATCCGGCGCGCCGAGCGGGAGGGAAAACTGGCGCCCGGCGGCACCATCGTCGAGGCGACCGCGGGCAACACCGGCATCGGGTTAGCTTTGATTGGCGTGAACCGCGGCTACAAGGTGCGGCTGTTTGTGCCGGAACGCTTCTCCGAAGAGAAGGTCACGATCATGCGCGCGCTGGGCGCCGAGGTGTTCCGCACGCCGGATGGCGAGGGCATGCAGGGCGCCATCCGCGAGGCGAAGAAGCTGGTCGCCACCGACCCTTCGGCATTTATGGCCGGACAGTTCGAGAATCTCGCCAATCCCGACTATCATTACGAAACCACTGCTCACGAAATCTTCGAGCAGATGAGCGGCCGAGTCGATGCCGTCGTGCTGGGATGCGGTACCTGCGGAACGTTTTCTGGAATCGCCCGCTATTTGAAAGAGAAGTCGCCCGCGGTGCTGGCGTTTGCCGTCGAAACCCAGGGGTCGACGCTGGGAGGTGGGCAACCCGGTCCGCATAAAGTGGAAGGGATCGGCACCAGCTTCACTCCAAAAACATTTGACCGGTCGGTGTGCGATGAAGTGATGATGGTAACGGACGACGAAGCGTTCGGCATGGTCAAGACGCTGGCGGCGCAGGAGGGCGTTCTGGCGGGGTCGAGTGGCGGGGCTGCCGTCTTTGCGTCGCTGCAAGTGGCGAAGAAGCTGGGCGCGGGCAGGCGTGTGGTGACCATTATCCCCGACTCGGCGGAGCGCTATTTGTCGAAAAAGATTTTTGAGGGCGGAGTTTAGGGCAGAGAAGCGCGCGAAATAAATAACCATTGTCATCCTGATTGAAGCGAAGGACCTGTGCAGTTGCAGCAAACTACACAGGTCCTTCTTCGCTCAGGATGACAAGTCGATCTGAGCTGACGAAAAATGTTCATGAAGAAGACTAAAGAGCCAGGTTTTGCCACGCGGGCCATTCACTGTGGGCAGGAGCCCGATCCTTTGACCGGGGCCGTCACCGTGCCCATCTATCCGACGTCGACGTACGTACAGCAGGGGATCGGCGAGAACAAGGGATATGAATATTCCCGCGTGTCGAATCCCACGCGCACGCGGCTGGAGCAGAATCTCGCTGCGCTCGAAGGTGCAGTGGCGGCGCGCGTTTTTTCGAGCGGCATGGCCGCGATCCATGCGGTCGTGAGCATGCTGAAATCCGGCGACCACGTGGTGTGCGGCAACGATTTGTACGGAGGCACGCCGCGGCTGTTCAACCAGGTGATGGCTGGGTTTGGGCTGCAGTTTTCCTACATCGACACTTCCGACGCGGAGAAAGTCGAACGCGCGATCCGCAAGCACACGCGCATGGTCTACGTCGAGACGCCGACGAATCCGCTGATGCGGCTGAGCGACCTGGCGGCCATCAGCCAGATCTGCCGCCGGAAGAAAGTTTGGCTGGTGGTGGATAACACGTTCATGTCGCCGTATTTTCAGCAGCCGCTGGCGCTGGGCGCGGACATGGTGGTGCACTCGACCACGAAGTTTCTGAACGGTCACAGCGACGGCCTGGGCGGGGTGGTGATGTGCGCCAAGCAGGAGCATGCCGACCAACTGGCGTTTCTACAGAAGGCGGCGGGCGCGATTCTTTCTCCATTCGAATGCTGGCTGGTGCTGCGGGGAGTGAAAACGCTGGCCGCCCGCATGGAAATTCACGACCGCAGTGGCCGCATCGTGGCCGATTTTCTCTCGAAGCATAAGAAGGTGAAGGCGGTGCTCTATCCGGGGTTGGCGGATCATCCGCAGCATGCGCTGGCCAGACGGCAGATGAGCGGATTCGGGGCCATGATCACGTTTGAGACCGGGTCGCTGAAAAACGCGAACAAAATGCTGAAGAAAGTGCGCGTCTGCTCGCTGGGCGAGTCGCTAGGTGGCGTGGAGACGCTGATCTCGCATCCCGCGACCATGACGCATGCCGGGCTGGGCGCAAAGGGGCGTGCGGCGATCGGCATCACCGACGGCATGGTGAGGATTTCCGTGGGCATTGAGGATGTGGACGACATTCTCGATGATCTGGATGCGGCGTTGAAAGTGATCTGAGTTGTGCGGGCAGCAGATGGAGGAACGGCAGTGACGAGAGACGAGGCTTTGAAACTGGCCAACCATTGGATTGCAGCCTGGAACGCTCATGACTTGAACTTGATCATGGCGCACTACGACGACGCAGTCGAGTTGACTTCGCCGGTCGCCGCTCAATTGCTGGGGACGCCAGATGGCAAAGTGATCGGAAAGACCAGCTTGAGAGCTTACTTCCAGCGCGGGCTGGAAACGTATCCGAATCTCAGATTTCGACTCGATGATGTCTTTTGTGGCATCAGCAGTGTAGTGCTCTTGTATGCGAATCAAAAGGGGACACGAACGGCGGAATTCATGGAGATATCACCGGCCGGAAAAGTGTCTCGAGTTGTGGCGAACTACTCTGCTTAACTCATTAGCTCACCTTACCGAATCTGCCAGCCATTGCAAATAGAGCGGGCTGCCGTCTTCAATGCTCAGCGCTACACATTCCGGCAGCTCATACGAGTGCAGCTCGCGAATGGCGTCGCGCACTGCGGGAAATCTCTCAGCCGTGGTTTTGATGAGCAACAACCATTCCCGGCTGGACTCGACTTTACCCTGCCAGCGGTAGATCGATTCAATCTGCGGGATGATATTTACGCACGCGGCGAGTTGGTGCTCAACCAAATGGCGGGCGAGGTTGCGGGCTTCATCTTCGGACCCGGTGGTAGACAGGACGATTCGTTTGTCGGTCATATAAAATCAGCCGTCAGCTTTCGGCGATCTTTCAACCATTCGTTTTCAGCTGGCTAACGGAGAGATTAGCATCTTGTTGCCGTGGAATGAGGTCGACTATGCTAACGCAAATCAAGTTTGGCACATCGGGTTGGCGGGCAGTAATGGCCGAGGAGTTTACCTTTGCCAACGTGCGGCGCGCCGTGGGCGGCATCGCCCGCTACGTAGCTTCGCAGAAGCCAAAGGGAGCCCGAGTGATTGTGGGGCGCGATCCGCGGTTCCTGGGCGAGACCTTCTGCTCGATGGCCGCCGAGATTCTGGCCGGGCACGGAATCGTGCCGCTGGTGGTGGCCGAGGCCGCCCCCACTCCTGCGTTTGCCCACGCCGTAATTCAGAACAAGGCTGACGGAGTCATCAATTTCACCGCATCGCACAATCCTCCCGAATACAACGGGATCAAATTTTCCACGCCCGACGGTTGCCCGGCGCTGCCCGAAGTTACCAAGAAGATCGAAGCTGAAATTGTTGCCAGGGATAGTGCTTTGTCCGAAAAGGCTTCCGATGCCCCTCCTGCTGAAACCGGCCCCCCAGACCACGAGAATCTCGATCCCAAGCCGGCCTATCTGAAGCGTCTGGCGGAGATCATCGACCTCGACGTGATTCGCAAGGCGAACTTGCGCCTGGCCTTCGATCCGATGTGGGGCGCGGCCCGCGGATACTCCGACGAAGTGCTGCGGAGCGCCGGCGTGCAAGTGGCTACCGTGCATGACTACCGCGACGTGCTGTTCGGCGGACACGCGCCGGAACCCGACGATCATCTGCTGGAAGATCTGCGAAAGAAGATGCGCGAGACCGGAGCCCAGATCGGCATTGCGACCGATGGCGACGCAGACCGCTTCGGCATTGTCGATGCCGACGGAACGTTCGTGCAGCCGAACTACGTGATTGCGCTGCTCTTTGACTACCTGGTCGAGAGCCGGGGCTGGAAGAACGGTGTGGCCAAGTCGGTGGCGACGACCAATCTGATTAATGCTCTGGCAAAACATCACGGCGTTGAGTTGTACGAGACCCCGGTGGGCTTCAAATATATCGGCGAACTGATCATGCAGGACAAAATCGCGATTGGCGGGGAAGAGAGCGCGGGGCTGTCGATCCGGCATCACGTGCCGGAGAAAGACGGCGTGCTGGCCGGTCTGCTGTGCTGTGAAGCGGTGGCGCGCCGGGGCCAGTCTCTGGGCGAACAGTTGAAGGCGCTGTGTAACCAAGTTGGTTCCTATCATCCGGAACGGCAGAACTTCCGCTTGACGCCCGAGGTCAAGGCGAAGTTCACTGAGAAGTTGCGGTCGGATCCGCGGGATTTCTGCGGGCATCCGGTCGGCCAGGTCGTCCGCACCGATGGATTGAAGCTGGTGTTCAGTGATGGGTCGTGGGTGTGCTACCGGTTGTCGGGGACGGAACCAGTAGTGCGCGTTTACACGGAAGCGCGCAGCCAGAGAGGTCTGGAGAAGTTGAGCACGGCCGCGAAGCACTGGATTTTCGAGTGAAGGTTTCCAGGAAGTTCTTCTTATTGTGAAGCCATTTTCTAGAATCGCAAGATTCCCGCGCCCGGAAGACGGACTGCGCGCGGTGGTCGATCGCGCGCCCCAGGCGGAAGCGTTGGCCGCTTCCTGGGTCGAGCGCATGCGGCCGCTGGCGGTTCGCATGTACCGATTGCGCCGTCGTATCGCGACTATCGCGGTAGCCGTGCTCGCCGGATCGCTCTTTGTCCATGTGATGTTCGGCGCCAATGGGATGATTGTTTACCGGCAGAAGCGCGCCGAGTACGACGCCTTGCAGAAGCAGATCGCTCAGGCGCAGCTGGAAAACGAGCGCTATACCCAGCAGATCCAGGGCTTGAAGAGCGATGAGAAGGCCATTGAAAAAGAGGCGCGCGAACAACTGGGATACGCCAAGCCGGGAGAATATGTGTACGTCCCGCCGGCGCCTGCGAAGCCCGTACCGCCCGCCAATCACTCGGCGAAAAGATAAATTGGGAAGTTTTCCTGGTGGGGCAATTTCGCGGCAGAACTTCTGAGTGTGAATTGCTCCTGAGCTCCTGACAATCCCGCAGGTTCGATGTGGTATATTTCCGGTGCCTCATTTTCACAACCGGCGGAGATTGCTGCTCCCGAGGGGACAGCCAGAATCTTCGAAGCGCTGTGGATTCTTGCGGTGTGGGACCGCAATCTGAAATTCGAAAAGGAGAAAAAACGGCCATGAGAAGAATTCTGGTGATTTGTCTTGCGTTATGTTTCGTGTTCGCCCTGTCGGCGCTGGCGTTGGATGACATGGGCAAGAGCACAACCGTCAACGGATGGCTCGTCGATGCCAAGTGCGGCGCCAAGGGCGCCAACGCTGGGGGCGAAGCGTGCACCAAGAAATGCGTGGCGGCTGGCGAGAAGCTGGTCGTCGTTACCGATGGCGATTCGAAAGTGCTCGCCGTTGACAATCAGGACGCCGTGAAGGAACACGCTGGCCATCATGTGGCCGTGACCGGGAGCGTGACGAAAGATTCCATTCACGTGAACAGCGTCAAGATGCTGTAGGCGGGAGAACTTCTCGTAGTGAGGGCGGCCGAAATGGCCGCCCTTTGTTTTTGCGAAAGAGGGCAATTGCTCAATTTTATTTCACGACGCCTTCCAGCGGAGAACTGGCCGTGGCGTACAGCTTCTTCGGCATGCGTCCCGATAGATACGCTTGACGTCCTGCCAGGACGGCGTGGTGCATGGCCTCGGCCATCAGCACGGGATCCTGCGCATTCGCGATGCCTGTGTTCATGAGCACCGCGTCGGCGCCGAGTTCCATGGCGATGGCGGCGTCGGAGGCTGTGCCGACTCCGGCATCGACAATCAAGGGCACGCCCGTGATCATCTCGCGGAGAATGCGGATGTGGGCCTGGTTCTGAATGCCCATGCCGCTGCCGATGGGCGCGCCCAGCGGCATGATGGTCGCCGCTCCCGCGTCAATCAGACGCTTGGCGAAAACAATGTCGTCTGACGTGTAAGGCAGCACCGTGAAGCCTTCTTTCACCAGCACGCGCGTGGCTTCGAGCGTGGCCTGCACGTCGGGATAAAGCGTAGCCTGATCGCCGATCACTTCAAGCTTCACCCAATCGGAGAGGCCGACTTCGCGGCCGAGGCGCGCCGCGCGGATGGCCTCGTCGGCCGTGTAGCACCCGGCAGTATTGGGCAGCAGGAAATATTTCTTGGCGTCGATGTAGTCGAGCAGCGATTCCTTGCTGCGATCGAGATTCACGCGGCGCACCGCGACCGTGACCATCTCCGCGCCGCTGGCTTCGAGCGCGCGCGCCGTTTCCTGGAAGGATTTATATTTTCCCGTGCCCACGATCAGGCGCGAGCGGAAAGAACGTCCGGCAATTTTCAATGAGTCCGACATGGGATCATTGTAATGAAAGCGCGGGGGGCGAGTACACGACTCACCCGCTAAGGGCAGGTGAGTTGCGCCGTACCGGCGACAAAGCATCCTCCACCGCAGACGGTAATTGCGAGACATTCGACGCCGGAATACGGCGGATCGTTTGCCCAGATCGTGTAGGTTCCGACTGCCCCTGGAGTGCATTGAGCCACGCCTGTGGGGGTGACGGATACTTCGCTCGTGGGTGCTTGTTGGGTGGGCGATGCTTGATAGCAAGTGCCCCACCCCGCGGAGAGCGGAGTGACCGTGCGGGACGGATCAATGTAGTGGCCGGTGGCAATGAACGGCACCTGCCCGTTGGGATAATCTTGAGCGTCAGCGGTCGCTGGGCTCAGCGTGATGGATTGGAGTGGATCTCCCTGTGAACCTAAATTTCCCTGTGGACTTGCGCCGCAGGACAACACAAAGGACGCTGGGAGAAACAGAGCGAGAAAACAAAGTGTGACGCGCAGCTTCTTCATAATCCCTCCTGAAGGAGGCCAACCCAGAGCACGAGAAAATGTTCCGGGATCGCGGAATGCAGGCTGCCGCTGCGGCGGCCGAGGTCGGGGAGCGGCAACCCGATAATCCTTCCACTGATTAGGATGCGCCTAAACAGGATACAACGTCGAAAAATATTAAAAATGTGCCCTTAACCGTCGCGTCCATGGCTGCCGGTGTTGATGTCCCGGGTACGCGAGATGTGCCGACAGTTCCTATGGTGCGGCCGTCGCTTCCGCATGCGCGTAGAGTTCGTCGATCTGCTTTTTGTAGCGTTCTTCGACCACGCGGCGGCGCAGTTTCATGGTTGGCGTCAGGACGCCGTTGTCGGGGGTGAATTCGTCCGCCACTAATAACACGCGCTTCAGCTTTTCGAAGCGCGCTAGATTTCCGTTGATGCTCTCGACGATTCCTTCATAGAGCGCCTGCACCTTCGGATCGGAGACGAGTTCAGCCCGCGAGGTGAACGCCAGGTCGTTCTCCCGCGCCCATTCTTCCAGCGCTGCAAAGTTAGGGGAAATCATGACTGAGGCAAATTTGCGCCGGTCGCCGAGAATGGCCGCAACGCTCACCAGAGGATTCAGCTTGAGCGAACTCTCGATGGGCTGAGGCGCAATGAATTTTCCACCGGAAGTTTTGATCAGATCTTTTTTGCGGTCGGTGACGGAAAGATATCCATCGGCGTCGATGTTGCCGATGTCGCCAGTCTTGAACCAGCCGTCCACCAAGGCGGCTTTCGTTTCTTCCGGCCGGTTCCAATAGCCCTTGAATACGGACGGGCCGCGCACCAAAATTTCGCCGTCTTCGGCGATGCGAACTTCGAGGTTCGACAGAATTTTGCCCACCGTGCCGATGCGGTGGTGGACGGGCGTATTCACCGCGATGACCGGCGAAGTTTCGGTGAGCCCGTAACCTTCATGAATGCGGATGCCGGCCGTGGCATACCATTCGGCGAGCTCGCGGCCGAGTGGCGCACCACCCGAGATGAACGTCTCAACCTGCCCGCCCATACCTTGGCGGATCTTTGAGAACACGAGCCGGTTGGCCAGCCGCCAACTGCGTGATGTGGGAGTCCGTCCCTCGAGAATTTCCGGCTTATGGGTTTGCCCCACGGAAAGAGCCCATTCGTAGAGTTGGCGCTTGCCCAGGCCCTTGGCGGTCTGCTCTGCCTGCGCATAAATCTTTTCGTAAACCCTGGGTACCGCGACGAAAATCGACGGCTGAACCTCCAGTAGGCTTGCGGGCAAGCGGTCCATAAACGGGCAATAGGCCAGGGTCACGCCGTGATAGATCATGGCGAGATCCACATGGCGCGCAGTGATGTGGCAGAGCGGCAAAAACGAAATGCTGATCAGGCCGGGCCGCATATTGAAGCCCTGCAACGAGCACAGAATGTTGGAGGTGATGTTGCCGTGAGTCAGCATCGCCCCTTTGGAAGTTCCGGTCGTGCCCGAGGTGTAGACGATGGTGGCCAGGTCGTCGGGGCCGATGGAGCGCGCTCGCGTTTCCAGATCGGCGTCGAGTGTTTCCGGGCCCTGCGACGTGATCTGGCTCATGGCGACGCAATTGCTCGCGAACGGAGCGAGATCGCCGACGAATTCGACGGGATCCATGACCACGATTTTTTCGATCTTTATATTAAGCGGGGTATTGGGCAGGATCGACAAGACCTTGTGCAGTTGCTGGTCCGAGGACAGAAAAATGGCGCGGCAGCCGGAGTCGTTCAGCACGAAGGCAGTTTGCTCGGCGGTGAGCGTGGTATAGAGCGGGACGGTCACGGCTCCGAGCAACAGGCTGGCCATATCGGCGATGGGCCATTCGGGGCGATTCTCGCTGAGAAGGGCGATACGATCGCCGGGCTGAACGCCCCAGGCATGCAGCGCGCGCGCCGTTCGGGCGACGCTCCGGCCAAACTCGCGGGAGGTCACGGGCAGCCACTTTCCGGCCTCGCGGTACAGCATGATGCGGTCAAGATCGCGGACGACCGCGGCGAAAAAAATATCGTTGATCGTGGAAATGCTCGGAATGCTCATTGCTCTTTCCAGGCCCATTCGCAAACCAAATTCGGGAGCCGGCTTCGCGAAACTGCTTCGAGTGAACTTTACTGTTTTGTGAGCCGTTTGAGCAATGTGAAAGGTCGGCCGGCTGGGTACTATCGGGTTTACCGCCGCAACCAGGCAGGGTATGCTGGGCCATCACTCCTGTGGGAGGAGTTTCAATGCATAAAAGAAGCTTAGGGGTTCTGACGGCGGGGCTGCTGATGAGTACGCTGGTTGTGACGGCGGCGTCCCCGTTGCGCGCGCAGACGAAGACGGAGGATTCCGCCATGCCGAAAGTCGGCGACATGGCTCCGGACTTCACGCTGAAATACATTGACGCCAGCGGCGAGAAAGAAGCGAAGCTGAGCGACTACCGCGGCAAGAAAAATGTCGTGGTGGCGTTTTACATCTTCGCGTTCACCGGCGGTTGAACGAAACAAATGCAAGCCTTCCAGCAGAACCTGAAAGCGCTGGAAGCTACCGACACCCAGGTCCTGGGTGTGAGCATGGATAGTCCTTTCGCCAACAAAGCCTTCGCCGACCAAATCGGAGTTACGTTTCCCCTGCTCAGCGATTGGGGCGGAAAAGTCACCCACGAGTACGGCATCTACAAAGACCAATACCAGGCCCCGCGCCGCGTGAACTTCCTGATCGGCAAAGATGGAAAAATTATGGAAGAGCAGGTGGACAAAGACGCCATCGATCCGAAAAAGATCGTGGATGCGTGCCAGCGTCCGAAGCTGAAGAACTGACGCCTTGCGTTGTCATCCTGAGCGAAGCGAAGGACCTCCGCAATTTGCCGGCACCAGCAAGAGTACATAGGTCCTTCGCTTTGCTCAGGATGACAAATCTTGAAGTGCCGTTATCGTTTCCAAGTTCGTCACCGCCATGCACTTCCGCCTTAGGGGGAAACTAAACTGCCTCTACTGTGTTTACACGGACGTCGGTAAAATCGACGTGTACGGATTTTTTATTCCGTCGGGGCGAAATCATGAAAACGCGCAACTTGTGGTCCTGGATATTTCTACTGGCGAGCTTGGCACTCATGCTGCAAGTTTCGACCATCGCAAAAGCGCAGGATAATGCTAATGCCGACGCCGACGATCAGGATCAGTCGCAGGATCCTCCCGCCCGCGTCGCCCGGCTAAACTTTTCGCAAGGGGACGTGGAGTTTCGCCCGGCCGGCGAAGACGACTGGGTCACGGCGGATCCCAATCGCCCGATGGTCACCGGCGACGACCTGTGGACTGACGAGGACTCGCGCGCCGAAGTGCACGTAGGCTCGGCAGCGATCCGCATGGGCGCGAAAACCGGAATCACATTCCTCGAACTCGACGACCATACCACGCAGATCCGGCTGGCGCAGGGATCGCTGATTCTGCGCGTGCGTCACGTCGATGACGACGACACCTACGAAATCGATGCCCCCAATATCGCATTCAACCTGCTGCAGCCCGGCGAATACCGCGTGGACGTGAGCGAGGACGGAAACCAGACCATCACCACCGTCTGGCACGGCCGGGGCCGGGTTACCGGCGGCGGTCTCACTTACACCGTGGTTGCCAATCAGACCGCGACGTTTACTGGCAGCGATCATCTGGATTATGACCTCGGCCAGCTTTCCGCCCAGGATGATTTTGATAGTTGGGCGTTTGATCGCGACAGTCGCGAAGATGACGCCGATTCCGCGAATTATGTTTCGCGCGAAATGACTGGTTACGAAGATCTCGACGATAGCGGCGACTGGAGCTACGTGGCTGGCTATGGTCCGTGCTGGCGGCCGCGCGGCGTCGTCGTAGGCTGGGCTCCGTATCGCTTCGGGCATTGGGTCTTCCTTGGCCCCTGGGGCTGGACCTGGGTTGAAAACGAGCCCTGGGGATTTGCTCCCTTCCACTACGGGCGCTGGGCGTTTGTGAATAACGGATGGTTCTGGGTGCCGGGGCCGGTCGTTATTCATCCAGTGTGGGCTCCGGCGCTGGTGGCTTTCGTGGGCGGCGGTCCGGGCTTCCGCTTCTCGGCGGGAGTTGGCGTGGGATGGTTCCCGCTAGCTCCGGGAGAAGTCTATCTGCCGTCTTACCGCGTGAGCCGCGCCTACGTGAACAATGTGAACATCACCAACACGACGGTGAATGTCACGAAAGTGACGAATGTCTACAACACGGTAGTGATCAATCGATCCACCGTGAACAACATCACCTACGCGAATCAGCGCACCAACGGCGTGACCGTGGTGTCGCACGATGCGTTTGTGAACGCGCGGCCGGTGGCGCAGAACGTGATGAGAGTGGATGCGAGGGAAATCGCGGCGGCGCCAGTGAGTCACGTCGTGGCCGCTGAGCCCAGCCGCGCCAGCGTGATTGGCGCGGGGCGGCCCGTGTCGGTGAGGCCGCCGGCAGCGGTCGTCAGCCGTCCCGTGGTCGCGGTCAGGACGCCTCCTCCGCCTCCGAGTTCGATCGCGCAGCGGCAGGCGCAAGCGGGTGGACATCTGAATCAGCAGGCGCTGATTCGCCCGGCGGGGCCGGCGCAGCCCGCTGCGATGAATCAAGCCGGCCGGCCCGCGCCGACAACTCAAGAGGGCTTCAAACCGTTTAACCGGCCCGGCAATGCTCAGCCCGGCGCTACTCTGCCCAGCAATGGGAACAGCCAGGTCCGGCCGATGCAGCAAGCGCAACCGCGGGTGTACGAGCAGCAGGGAAGTACCCAGCCGGAAAACCGGAGCGCCGAGTCCGAGCAGAATCGGAATGTGCCGGCTCCGCAGAATCGCTATGCCCAGCCGGCGAGCCAGCCAGCTCCCCAGCAAACGCATCCGTTGGTCCGGCAGGCGCCGCCTGTGCAGGAGCGCAGTCAGGAACAGGAGCAGCAGCAGGAACAGAAGTTCAATCAATGGCACCAGGAGCGGCCCGCGACTCCTCCTCCTGCGCCGAAGCCAGCTCCGGCTCCCAAGGCTGCAGAGCCGCCGAAAGCGGAGAAGCCTAAGAAGTAGCGTTGACGCTGACGCGCATCTTGCGGTCTGATAGGGTTCGCAGGAGATGCGTTTGCGAATGAAACAATCGTCAAGACAACGCCGGGAGAAGCGCGAGCTCTCCCGGTATTTTTTTCGGCGCAGCGCCTTCCTGGAGCAGATGTCATCGAAGTAAAGTGATCGAATCAAGATGATTGAAGCCAAGCGTCACACGATTAACTGGATGGACGTGCTGTGGCTGGTATTTCTTGCGGGGCTGGCCCTGTTGCCGCCCGTACAGGAACCCCACAAGCAGCTCATCCTGCTTGCCTTCGGCGTCGTCCAGTTGGGCGAGGGCTGGCTGATGGCCCGCCTACCGAGCCGCGGTCCCGCCTATCTCGTTTTGCTGAAGATTGCGCTGGCCACTCTGCTGATCGATCACACCGGCGAGCTGAGCATCAACAGCAGCTACTGGCCGATCTACTTTCTGCCGGTAGTCACGGCAGCTGAATACTTTGGCCCCTGGGGCACGCTGGCATGGACCGCGCTGGCCTCGACCGCCTATTGTTCCTATCTTTATCCCGCATGGCAGGAATACGGCGAAATCCCCCTCGATGCCTACCCGCTGCTGGCGATCCGCCTACTCTTCTTCTTTCTCGCCGCCATGGTGGTCAATCGTTTTGTAGTCGAGAACCGGCGCCAGACGCAGCGCTACCAGGATTTGGCGGAGACTCTTGCCGAGACCAATCGCCGCCTGGAACAGGCGCAGGCCGAGGCGCGTCGTTCCGAGCGCCTGGCCGCGCTGGGCCAGCTCTCGGCCGGACTGGCGCACGAGATTCGCAATCCGCTCGGAGTGATCAAGGGCTCGGCGGAAATGTTGACGCAGAAGCTCGGAGAATCGAATCCACTGGCGATGGAACTGGCGGGTTATATTTCGACCGAAACCAACCGCCTGAGCGCGCTGGTCACGCGCTTCCTGGATTTCGCGCGGCCGTTGCACGCGGATCTGACGCCGCAAAGCATTACTGCCGTGCTCGACCGCGCATTGAACGATGTCGCGCAGTTGTGGAGGGGTGCACCGGTTCGCGTCGAAAAAGAATATGAGCCTGGCTTGCCGCTGGTTCCGCTGGACGAAAGCTTGAGCGAGCAGGCCTTCGTGAATATTGTGCAGAATGCTTACGACGCGATGAGCGCCAGTGGCGGGACGCTGTGGGTTCAGGTCCGGCAGGCACAGGTCGGCGGCCGCGGCGGCAACTCGCGCGACAGTCAGACGGACGGAGTCGAAGTGCGCATCGAAGATACCGGGCCAGGCATTCCGCCGGAGCTGCGGGAACAGATTTTTAATCCGTTCGTGACCACGAAAAAAACCGGCGTGGGCCTGGGGCTCTCGATCGTGTCGAAGATCATTGACGGGCACCAGGGGAGCATTCGAATTGAAGTCGCAGACGGTTCCACGGGCGACGGTGGCCGAGGTTCGGGATCGGGATCAGGCCCGGCAGCATCAGGCCCGGGCGCGCGTTTTGTGATATTTTTTCCCGCTGCCCGAGAGAACGCCACGGTGGGATCGTCCGCTCATCTGGTGATCTCGTGAGCCGCCGATTTCAGAGGGGCAGGGAATCGAGGAAGGCGCGCGAATGCCGGCAATTCTGATCGTCGAGGACGAGGCCAAGATGCGCCGCCTGCTCGAGTTGAACCTTGGCGAGGACAGCTTCACCACGTTCTCGGCCGGGGACGCCGAGACCGGCCTGAAACTTCTGCGCGAGAATTCCATCGATCTGGTCCTGACCGACCTGAAACTTCCCGGCATGAATGGCTTGGAGTTTCTGCAAACCATCAAGCGCCAGAACGCCGCTCTGCCCGTGGTGGTGATGACCGCATTCGGCAGCGTCGAAACCGCGGTTGAGGCCATGAAGGCCGGGGCCAGCGACTACGTGCTGAAACCGTTTTCGTTGACCGAGATGCGGATGGTCATCCACAAGGAACTCGACGTCCGCAATCTGCGCGAAGAGAACCGGACATTACGAGAAGCCTTGGGGAAGCGATATGCGCATCCGAACGTGGTGGCCCGCAGCCCGAAGATGCAGGAAGTGCTGGCCACGGTGGAGCGCGTCGCTCCGACCAACGCGACCGTGCTGTTGGGCGGAGAGAGTGGGGTCGGCAAAGATTTAATCGCGCGCGCGATTCACGAAAAATCGCGGCGGGCATCGGGCCCGTTTCTGAAAATCAATAGCACCGCGATCCCCGAGAACCTGTTGGAAAGTGAATTATTCGGCTTCGAAAAAGGAGCGTTCACCGGAGCCGTTGCCAGCAAGCCCGGCAAGTTCGAACTGGCCGACAAGGGAACGCTTTTTCTGGACGAGATCGGCGACGTGCCGCCGGTGACGCAAGTGAAACTGTTGCGCGTGCTGCAGGAGCGCGAATTCGAACGCCTCGGCGGCACACGCACCGTGAAGGTCGATGTGCGGCTGATCGCCGCCACCAACAAGGATCTGCGCGAAGCGCTCGAACAGGGCACATTCCGCGAAGATCTTTACTATCGTCTGAACGTTGTGCCCATCGACATTGCGCCGTTGCGCGAGCGCAAAGAGGACATTCCCGATCTGGCGAATCTGTTCATCTCGCGCTTCACCGGAGAGTCGGGCAAGCCCGTGGAAGGCATTACACCGGAGGCGATGCAGATTCTGGTGAACTACCACTGGCCTGGAAATGTCCGCGAGTTGCAAAACATTGTCGAACGCGCCTGCGCGCTGGCGAAAGGCAGCGTGCTCACGCCGGCCGACATTCACCTGGATGTGCGTCCCGCGAAAACGGCGAACGGAGCGGGCGGATTTCTTCCCGAAGGCATGACGCTGGAGCAATGGGAAGATGAGATGGTGCAGGAAGCGCTGCGCCGCGCTAACGGCAACAAGAGCCAGGCCGCGCGACTGCTAGGCTTGTCGCGGAACGCCTTGCGGTATCGCCTTTCGAAGATCGGGATTGCCGATGAGGGCGAGAAGGAATCGTAGGTTGTACTCGCCTACTTAAAGTTGACCAATACACAGACTTTCGGCAATGGTAAGGTCTACCTGTGTTACGAGCCGCTGGCGTGAAGCATAATCGGACATTCGGAAGCTAACTTGGGGATAACTATGAGAACCAGACTAGCGGTGGTTTTGCTGTGTATTTTGGCCGTGCCGGGCGTTGTCGCGCAGACTGCGAAGAGCGAATTCTTCAAGACTTCCGACGGCATACGGATCCACTATGTCGAGGCCGGCAGCGGCCGCGCCATCGTTTTCATTCCAGGATGGACCATGCCGGCCTGGATCTGGCAAAAACAGATCGACGAGTTTTCGAAGAAATATCACGTGGTTGCTGTCGATCCGCGGTCGCAGGGCGAGAGCGATAAGCCGACTTACGGCCATCTGCTCGAAACTCGCAGCCGCGACTATAAGGAACTCGTCGATCATCTGGGCCTGCAGCAACCGGTTCTGGTCGGCTGGTCGATGGCCTGCGGCGAGCTGGTGAAATATGCGGAACAGTTTGGCAGCGATAACGTTGGCGGGTTTGTCCTTGTCGATGGATTTCTACCGGACAAGGTTAGCCCGGAGATGTTCGTCGGCCTCTCGGGATGGATGAATCTGCTCCAGCAGGATCGCCAGAAACAAGCGGATGGTTTTGTCCGCAGCATGTATAAGAAGCCGCAGACGGAGGACTATCTGAAGCGGGTGATCGATGCATCGGTCGAGACCCCGGCCGACACCGCGGCGGTGCTGATTTACGACATGATTGCGGTGAAAGATTTCTCGCCTGGGCTGGCCAAAATGAATCGCCCTGTGCTCTTTACCTACCAGCCCGACACGCAGCCGACCGCCGACTTCCTGAAGGCGAAGCTGGGGGACAAACTGCGGCTGGAAAAATTCGAGGGCGATGGCCATGCCCTGTTCGTCGACGACGCGGAGAAATTTAACCGTGTACTCGAGGAATTCATACAGGGCTTACCGAAGTAAACAAACACGACGCTTTTCAATCAGTTGGGAAAGTTGCTGGCCCAGCCAGATGAGTCTTGCATCCTTGGCATATAATCGTGCGCACCAATGGGGCTCACTGCTGGCACCAAGCTCGGGCCGTACGAGATCCAATCGCCGCTGGGCGCAGGCGGCATGGGTGAAGTCTACCGCGCGCGCGACACCCGGCTGGGTCGAGATGTAGCCATCAAAGTTTTGCCATCGAATCTTTCCTCCGATCCTGATCTCAAGGCGCGGTTCGAACGCGAGGCCAAAGCGATTTCAGCTTTGAGCCACCCGCATATCTGCCATCTCTACGACATCGGCTCGCAGGATGGAACCGATTTCCTGGTCATGGAACTGCTGGAGGGCGAGACGCTAGCCGACCGCCTGAAAAAAGGTCCGCTGCCGCTCAAGCAGGCGCTGCAGTGCGGGCTCGAGATTGCGGAAGCACTGGAGAAGGCGCACGCCAACGGCATTGTGCATCGCGACTTGAAGCCGGGCAACGTCATGCTCACCAAGTCGGGCGCAAAGCTGCTGGATTTTGGATTAGCCAAGCCGGCGCAGAACGCAGCGAAGATGGCCTCTGGTTCTGTGGCGACCATGAGCAAACCACTGACCGTAGATGGCATGATCGTGGGCACGTTTCAATACATGGCCCCGGAGCAGGTGCAAGGGCACGATGCGGACGCACGCTCGGACCTGTTCGCTCTCGGGGCAGTGCTGTACGAAATGATGACCGGCATGCGGGCATTCGCGGGCAAAAGCCAGATCAGCGTGATGAGTGCGATCCTGGAAAAAGAGCCCGAGCCGGTTTCGTCGGGGCAGCCTCTGGCGTCACCGGCTCTCGATCATGTGATCCAGCGGGCGCTGGCCAAAGATCCCAACGACCGCTGGCAAACGGCTCGCGATCTCATTCAGGAACTGAAGTGGAGCACGGAAAGTGCCGTCGTCCCCGGCGGTGCGGGTCCAACCGTTCCATCGTCAACCCGCGGAAGAAAATACCGGGAAGCGTTTGCCTGGCTTCTCGCGGGTGCACTCGTCGTTGCTCTGATCGGCGTTCTGATCGCCGGAGCAATTTGGTGGCGGAATCCGGAGCTGCCAGCAGAATCCATGTATTTTCCCACTCCGCTCCCGTTTCCCGCGGCCGACATCGCCGTAGCTCCCAACGGGCGCACCATCGCGGTAGTCGCGTATCAAGAATCCGCGCGAAAAAATATGATCTGGATTTACGAGCTTGGGTCACACGGTGCAAGAAGTCTAGCAGGCACCGAGGGCGCCAGCTATCCATTCTGGGCGGGGGACGGACGATCTCTCGCATTCTTTGCCGACGCACAAGTGAAGAAGGTGGACGTATCGGGTGGTCCCGTGCAAACGATCTGCGATGCTCCTTCGGGACGGGGCGGCAGCTGGAACCGAGACGGCGTGATCGTTTTCGCCCCGGATGTGACCTCAGGCCTGTTTCGAGTGCCGGCATCGGGCGGAACACCTACGCGGATCAGCAGCTTGGATACGAGTCGTGGAGAAGGCAGTCTCCGCTGGCCCATGTTTTTACCCGACGGAAAGCACTATCTGTATCTGGTCGGCAACTTCACTGGCTTGAAGGGTGTAAACGCAATTTTCGTGGGCTCTCTGGATTCGAACGAAAAGCGCTTCGTTGTGGAATCGACCGCGAATGCGGCCTATGCCGCGCCGGGCTACCTGCTGTTTTACAGAGACCGAACTCTGCTGGCCCAGCCCTTCGATCTCAAGCGTTTCGCACTGACAGGAGAAGCAACCGTAATCCTGCCGGAGGTTCAGTTTCTGCCCCAAGTCAAGCGGGCGGTGTTTGCAGTTTCTGATCAAGGGCTGCTGGTCGCCCAGAGTGGCAGCGAGGCCGCCCTTTCACAACTGGTGTGGTTCGACCGTAAGGGGAATGCACTTGGTACGGTGGGCAAGCCTGACGTGTATGGCAACGTATTCCTGGCGCCGAATGGAAAGTCGGTCGCCACCGACAAGACCGATATGGCCAGCCTGAACATCGACGTCTGGACGCAGGAATTGCAGCGCGGTAGCGGCAAGCGGCTTACCTTTGACCCGGCCATTGACGCGGTGCCCATCTGGAGTCCCGATGCCAGCCGGTTGGTGTTCGCCTCGAATCGGCAAACCTACTTTGGTCTTTATGTAAAGAACTCCGATGGCGCCAACGATGAGAAGAACGTTGTGCAGGGCGAGATTGGCAGCCTTCCCAGTGACTGGTCCCGCGACGGAAAGTACATTCTCTATTGTCGTGGCCCGGACCTGTGGTTCGTGACTTACCCAGACTTCAAGAGCAGCCTGTTCCTGAAAGCACCTTCCGTCTTCAGGAACGGACAATTCTCGCCGGACGGAAAATGGGTGGCCTACGCTTCTAACGAGAGCGGCAAGTGGGAGATTTACGTAACCTCGTTTCCGGACGCACGCGGCCGATGGCAAATCTCCTCGGGCGGGGGAGAACAGCCCCGGTGGCGAGGAGACGGCAAAGAGTTGTTCTTCCTTTCATCGGATGGCAAGATGATGGCAGCGCCGATTTCGACGGGGCCTCATTTCGATGCCGGCACTCCTGTCGTGCTCTTCCAGAGCACTCCCCGGCAGCCCGTCTTAGTCTATGACTTGTTCGTTTACGATGTGAGCCGGGATGGGCGGCGATTTCTGGTCAACACGCAAGTGAAGCAGGCGGAGAACACGCCCATGTCCGTGGTTCTGAATTGGCCCGCGAAGATGAACAAATGAGGGTCACGAGAGCGTTCTTCCGCAGGTGGCCGAAAACCACCACCCTTGGCTGAGGTCGGCCAGCTTCCTAGAATTCGCCCGATTCGTCCGCTACGTTCGCCTAATTGCTCACTGAAAACACACGACTTGCAGGCGGTCGTTTCCTGCCGCTTTGGCATGGCAGTTGCCCATTCTTTTGGCAGAGCGATTCGTCCGCTTGCGGTTTCATACCGTCATGTTTGAGTCGAAGAGGTGGGTCATGAAAAGCAGATTTATAGCTGGTTTGGCAGTCTTAGCTTTGGGAATATCCGGTGCACTGTCGATGACGGCGCTGGCGCAGACGACCGAAGAAACTCCGGCGCCCACCGATCAGCCCAGCGCTCCGATGGAGATCGGGCAACCGGGGCAGGGTCCAGTAGCAGATCAATCTAGGCCGCCGGGACAACCCGGCAGCGCGCAGCCTACCGAGGCTGCTCCTGGCGGGCCGTCGGGTGAGGCTCCGGCGAAGACCGACCAGGGCGTGGCACGCGTCAGCCTGATTCACGGCGACGTGTCCACGCAGCGCGGGGATTCCGGCGACTGGTCGGCGGCGGTGTTGAACCAGCCCGTCATGACCGGCGACAAGGTTTCGACCGGCGACAATGCCCGCACCGAATTGCAGCTCGACTTTGCCAACACATTTCGTCTGGGTGCGAACGCCAAGGCCAACGTTGCGAACCTTACCCACCGCGACATTCAGATTCAGCTGAGCCAGGGCCTGGCCAATCTCACGGTTTCGAAACAGAGCGAAGCCGAGCCGGAGATCGATACGCCCAACGTTTCGGTGCATCCCGCACATCAGGATGGTGTGTTCAGGATCGAAGTGCAGCCGGATGGCGACACGCTCGTGATTGTGCGTGAGGGCGAAGCGCAGATTGCCACGCCGCAGGGCAGTGCCGAAGTGCACACCGGCGAAATGGCGACGGTCCGCGGCGACAGCCAGTCCGCGCAGTACAAAATTTCTCCGGCTCCCGACCGCGACGATTGGGATCGCTGGAACGCCGATCGCGATCACATGATCCGCAACGCCAGCTCGTGGCGGCACACCAATCGCTACTACACCGGATCGCAGGATCTGGATGCCTACGGCCAGTGGCAGAACGTGCCGGACTACGGCGATGTGTGGGTTCCGAACGAGCCCGATGGCTGGGCTCCGTATCGCGACGGCAACTGGGTTTATGAGCCCTACTATGGTTGGACGTGGGTGGGCTACGAGCCTTGGGGCTGGGCGCCGTATCACTACGGGCGCTGGTTCCCCTATGGCGCGGGGTGGGCGTGGTGGCCTGGTCCAATCTATGGTGGCGGGTTCTATCGGCCGTTCTGGGCGCCGGCCTATGTTTCGTTCTGGGGATGGGGCGCGGGCTTCGGCTTCGGATTTGGCTTTGGCGGTTGGGGCGGATTTGGCTGGCTTCCGATCGGACCTTGCGACTGGTTCCATCCGTGGTGGGGCGGATACGGCGGCCGGTTTGGCTGGGTGGGCTACCGCGGCGGGTTTGACCGCTTCGGCGGTTTTGCGCCGCTGCATGCAGGAACCCGTTTCTCGAATGTCGCAAACATTCATGACGCCCGCATTGGCCGGGGTATGTCGACGGTCAACGCCGGACATTTCGGCGCCGGCCGGGTAACGGCTGGGGCCGCGACTCGCGAGCAACTGGGCGGGGCGCGCATGATGGCAGGCAATCTGCCCGTAGTTCCGTCGCGGGCCAGCCTGTCGGCGAGCGGACGCGCGGCAGCGCCATCCACGGTGCGCAATGGTTCGGAGCACTTCTTTGGATCGGTGCATAACAATGTATCGCGGCCACAGTCGTTCCAGGCGCAGACGGCAAGCCTGCGGCAGAGCATGGCGCAGAATCATGTGGGTGCGATTCCAGCCGGAGGCAGGGAGGGGGCTGGCGAAACCGCGCGGGGCATGAGTGCGGGCAGTGGAACGCGAGCGGGTGCGGGGACGACTCGTGCGTTCACGCCGCCCAGCAGCGCGCGTTCGTCGGCTGGCTTCGGCTCAGAGCGGAGCTCGGACAACCGAGGCTCCTCGAGCGTGGAAGCGCAGCGCGGCACGAGCCCGTCGGCTGCCGGTGGCAACCGGGATGGATTCCGGCCGTTCACTCCGCCATCGCACAGCGACGCCGCGCGTGGCGAGTCTGGAGCGACAGCAGGCAGTTCCGAGCGCGGCAGCAGTGGCAGCTACTGGAACCGGACAGCCCCGAGTTCGGCGGGATCGCGCGGCAGCGGTTCGTACTCAGACGGCTACGGGCGGGGATCGACCTCGCGTCCGCAGTTGGATATGCGGCAGCCCATCGTGCGTAGCCCCTACGGCAGTTCGCGCGGGGCATACGGCGGCGGCTATCACGCTCCGGCGTCTCATGCTCCCAGTTACGGCGGATCGCACAGTGCGCCGAGTGGCGGAGGCCACGTGAGTGCACCGAGCGGGGGTGGACATGCTTCCGGCGGAGGTGGCCATTCCGGCGGAGGCGGTCATCGCTGAGGCCTGAACAACCGCGGTGATGGTAACGAGTTGATGTAAACGAAGTGAAGATAGAGTCAGAGGCGGAAAAGGGCGTGCTTAGCGGCACGCCCTTTTCTTGTTTGAGAATTCACGTTTGCGAACTATGTTTGCGAACTATGTCCGCGAATTCATGTCCGCGAACCTTTTCCGATTACGGCCGGGCGTAGGCCGGGCTGTCGGGGTCGGGGCGGTCGTAATCGTGGCCGTATTTGTTTTTGTGAGTGAGGGTAACATCGGTTTCCGACAGCGTGAGGCTTCCGATTGAGGTATCGGCAGGACCGATTGTAATCTCGCGGCTCAGGGCGCGCAGGGCGTCGGAGGCTACGGATGAGTGAAAGACCTGCAACTGGTAGCGGCCCGGCGGAACATTGGGAAGGCTGAGGTCTCCGCGCGCGTCGGAGATGGCGTAGTAGGGCGTAGCCAGGGCAATCACCACGGCGCTCATCTGCTCATGAATATTGCAGAAGATGAACGAGACGCCGGGCTTGTCGAACTGGACGAAGCGCGTGGTTCCGCTCTCATAGAGTCCCAGATCGAAGCGCTTGCCCTCGAACAGCGAAAACACGTTGTGGAAAAATGGATCGTGGTTGGGGAATTCTACTTCACCGCCCACCGGGATCACCAGAAGCGAAGGCTGAAAGCTTTTGTTTTTCTGCACCAGTTGTGGGATGTGGGCCGGGTCTTGTCGTGGCGTCTCGACGGTTGCGCCGACGGGAGTCAGCCACACGACCGCCTTCGATGCGTCGGCCAGGGGATGACCGTTTCTGGTGAGCTGCACATGTCCCCTGAGGGCCTGCTGGGCGGGCGCGCAGAGCGCTGCCAACAGCACGAACATGAACGAACATCCGCAATGGAGCGAGCGAGTTCTCAAAACAGAATCCCCACGGACAGATTCACCTGATTGGTTGCGCTACTGCTGTCATAGACGGGGAAGGTGTGCAATCGTCTGAACTCCGCCGAGAGCAACAGGTCGGAGCGCGGACGAAAAACAACATTGCCCAGCGCGCCGCGATTGCGGCCTAGAATCGGGCCAAAATTGTTCGCATCGATGGCGAAGCCGCGCACGTCGCCGGCAAAGGCATCGTCTTCGGCGACCACGCCATTCAATTCCAGCTTAGGAGTCAATCGAAATTTCAGCTGGGCCCATCCGCCGGCAGTGTCGAGGCCGCGGATCGGAGTGTAGGGTCCAGGAGGGCCGCCGAAAAGAATAGAAGTTCCAATGGCGGCGCCGAGTCCGCCAATGCCCCGTCCGCGATAGAACTCACCCGACAGACCGAGCCGCGGAAGAATGGGAATTTGCCAATCGGCCATTCCGGACCAGGCATCGACCGAGCGGCCCCATCCCCAGTTCTGGCGCCCATAGTAGCCGGCTACGCCGAAACTGAGCGGATGTTCCCATACCGGACGCGACCATGCCGTGCGGAACGCGTAGGCGGGCTGGCCCGACATTTCTCCGGCCTGCGCAGTGCGGGTGAAAGAATTGTAGTTCGGTTCCCAGTCGAGGTTGTCGAGAACGCCGGCCTGCACGGTTAAGGTCTGCTGGTCGGAAAGCGAGAAACGGTGCTCGACTCGCAGTTGCGGCGTCCAGCCCCATAGGTTTCCGGCGAAGGCGAACGCGGGCGTGGCCAGGGATGCGAACGAAGTCGGCGAGAGCGGTGAGATGAACAAAGCATCCTGGCCCGCGACGATGGAAGTGTGTTCCCAGTCGAATCGCACGCTGGCGGTCTGCAGGCGCGCGATTCCGAAGTTCACGCCGTTGCCGCTTGCCGGAAATCCTCCGGCGAAATCGAGTTGCACATCGGCCGAGGTTCTGGCCCCGAATATGTTGGGGCCGAAGACTTCCAGTCCGATTTCGGACTGGCGCAGCGTCGCTCCAATACTGCCTTTGGGCAAGCCCGCGCCGACCGGTTGAGAATAGCTGGGAAAGTCCAGATTGTCGGAGCCGCCGACGTTACCGAACGCGTTCATCAGGACGATGCCGTGAAGCCGGGCCCGGTACTTGGACGCGGTCTCGACTTTCGTCTGATATTGCTCATCGATTTTCGAACCGATCAGCGCGGTGGATTCTTCCAGCTTCTGCACGCGCTCTTCGAGCGGCGGAGTCGCCACACTGGCCGCGCCCGACGCGGCAGCCATGACAGATCCATTTTCTGGCGAAGCAGCCGCCACTGTCGCAGCGCCACTCGCGGGCGATGCGGGCCTCTCCAGCAGCGCGCGCGTGGCTTCGAGGTCGTGGCGCAACTGGTGCATCTCGGCGCGGGACTCGGCATTTTCAGCGCGCATCCCATCTACCAGAGTGCGAAGTTCACGCACCTGATCCTCGAGGTCGCGAACGGCGCTGGCGGTTTCGGCGGGCGCCGCGGAGGCAGACGGAGCGGGCGACTGTTGCGCCCAGCCGACTGTACTCAATAAGACGAAAGCGGCCACCGCCCATGCGGCCCCGCGAACCGGAGAAATCGTAAGGCTCTTCACACCGTCCTCCTACTCCATATCAGGGTCAGGATCGAGGTCAGGCACTTGGCGAAGAGAGAGCGCCCGACTACGGGCCCGGACGAGAAATCGAATTCTGTGGCGCATCATTCTGTTGCTCATCATGGCGCTGCGCCGGCACCAGCGAAGGCGCGTCAACGGCAGGCTCACCCGCACCACGGGAGGCATCCTGCCCGCGCCCGGGCAGTAGGATGCGGAAAACCGTTCTGCCGTGCGCCGTACGCTCCACCACGATCTCGCCGCCGTGATCCTGCACAATTTTCTGCACCACCGCCAGCCCCAGGCCGGTTCCGTTTTCCTTGCCGTAGCTCACGAAGGGATGGAACAGGCGCTCGCGAATGGATTCTGCGATGCCCGGACCATTGTCGGCCACCGAAATCGCGATGGAGCCAGCGACTTCCGCCGCCGTAACTTCCACCTGGCCGCCCACGGCTGGAGCAGCCTCGCAAGCGTTGAGCAGTAAGTTGTACAGAGCGCGCTCCAGCTTGCGCTGGTCAAACCATCCTGCAACCTGAACGCTGCAGAGCACATCGATGGAGCGGTTGTGATGCCGGGGATGCAGGCGAACCGCGAGAACGGAGCGCTGAATGGTTTCCGCGACGTTGGCGTAAGCCGGGGTGAGCGACTCGCGGGTGCGGGCGAATTCCAGCAGAGAATCGATGAGGTCGGTCATCAGATTCACGCCGCTGCGAACCTCCTGATACAACTCCTCGCGCTGCACCGGAGTGAGATGACTGTCGCAGAGGAATTCCGAATTGGCCACGATGGCGGCGAGGGAGTGCCGCAGGTCGTGAGAAATCGAACTGGCCATGCGTCCAATGGTAGCCAGCTGTTCGGACTCCAGCAGGTCGTGCTGGCTTTTGAGCAGGCTGGTGCGCATGCGGTCGAAAGCGCGAGTCAGTTCGGCCACTTCGTCGCCGCCACGAGGATCGAGCGGGTGATGGAAGTCTCCGCCTTCCAGGGCGCGCACGCCCGCTACCAGACTGCCTAACGGCCGCGTGAAAGTGTGGGAGATGAGGAACACAAGGCCGCTGCCCACGAGGATGGCGGCCAGGCCCAACAGCAGCAGATAACGATTCAGCTGATCGACAAACTTCGTGGCCAGATCGTACGAGCCCAGAACGCTCAACCGTACTGGCGTCTCTCGAGAACCCGAGAGGACAAGGGACGTTGCCAGGAAGCGTTCGTTGCCCACGTCGATATCCCGTGGGTCGTCGTGGGCCGAGCCCGCGATCAGATTTTGAATGCTCCCGGCCTCCACTTGCGCCGCCATCAACGTCGTGCCCACGATTTCATTTCCGCAGGAAAAGGCCACCTGGCTGCCGGCCACCTTGCTGACTTCTGCGGCGAGGCGGTCGTTGATCTCGTAGCCGATAACGAGGAATCCGAGCAGAACCCCGTTTGTCCTGGAGCCACGGTAGATGGGCTCGACAAAGGTCTGGTAGAGGTGATGGTCCCCCAGCCACCAGTGGCTCGATTCTCTGCGATCGTCATCGAGGGACTGCTGAAAGTATTTTTCTGCCGCTTCCCTCGTGAATCCGGGCGTTTTGGTATGCAGCGCCACCACCCGGCCGCTGCGATCGACCAGCACGAACAGGTCGCTGCTGCTGCGCGCATCCTGCCATATGTCCTGCGAGGCGTCTTGAATCGTGACCGGATCGGGGCTGGTCATGATGGCGCGGGTGATGGGAAGATCGGCCAGCAGGGCGACATCGGTGGTCAACATGGTCTCGCGCTCTTGCCGGAAATCCTGAAAGGCGGCCACCGAATTCTGCAGGTTCACCGCAATGCTCTGCCGGACGTTGCTGCGAATACTGCGCTGCACCAGAAGCAGGCTGGTGGTAGTAAGCCCGGTGGTGATCAACAGCATCGAGAGCAGGAAACGCGTGCGCAGGCGCAGGCGCGGCAAAAGTCCAACCGCCGGCTCCGTGGTTAAAGCCTGGGCAGATTGCGATGCGGGTTCGGGAGACGGGTTCAAGGGGGTCAGCGGACGAACTTGTATCCCATGCCGTGTACTGTGCGGAAGTGTACCGGGCTCGACGGGTCTTTCTCCAGTTTCTGGCGGAGTTTGAGAATGTGGTTGTCGACGGTGCGGGTCGACGGATAGTTCTGATAGCCCCAGACTTCGTTCAACAGTTCGTCGCGGCTGATGACCCGGTCGGCATTCTGCACCAGAAACTGAAACGTCTTGAATTCCTGGGCGGTCAAGACTACGACTTGGCCATCACGCTTGATCTCCATTTTCTTGAAGTCGGCGGAGATGCCATCGAAGCTGACGACCTGCACATCCGGGGTGCGCGCGGTGTGGCGCAGCGCGGCCCGCACGCGGGCCAGCAACTCCCGCGGACTGAAAGGTTTGGTGACGTAGTCGTCCGCACCTAACTCGAGCAACAAGACCTTGTCGGAGACGTCGCTGGCTGCGCTGAGCACGACGATGGGCACGGTCGGGGCCAGCGCCTTGATTTCCTTGCACACGTCGCGGCCGGAAACCTTGGGAAGGCGCAGGTCGAGAACAACGGCAGCCGGCGCGGACGATTGGAAACTGTCGAGTGCAGACCTGCCGTCGGACTGCGTTTCCACGATGTAGCCCTCGGTTTCGAATAGACGCCGCAACGCCTTCTGCACGGCAGGATCGTCTTCGACGACGAGAATGCGGCTAGCGGGTTTGGCTGCTGTAGTTGGACTTGCGGTTCTCGCGGTGCTGAGCGGCGTAGCAAGGTTCCCCATAATTTGAAGTTTCCTGTGATCGGGGGAGAACTTCCGGTTCCTGCGAATTGCCCCATCCGGAAGCGGCTCGACTATTGGAAGCTTACAACGGTTTGGCGGCTAAATAGGCGGATTGTATGCGGTTTTGACATTCTTTTTACAATTTCAATTCGATGTCAAAACCCTCAACGGAACGACAGTTGCTTGGCAAACGCGCGCGGGCCGCATGGGCTGGCAGATCGTGGCAGATCGCTCGCCGGCCACGCCTGTCGTAGAATTGAGCCCTTGCCTGTGCCCTCGGAACTGGACGGTCTCGTGGTGGTGCTGGTGCGCCCGCGCAATCCTCTCAACATTGGCGCCGCCGCTCGTGCTATGAGCAATTTTGGGGCGCACCGGCTGCGCCTGGTGAATCCTTTTGCGGAGGGATTTCGCGAGGCCAAATCCGCCGTCGGTGCTTCTGATCTCTTGAGTAGCGCGGAAGAATTCAAAAGCGTTGCCGAGGCCGTGGCCGACTGCGCCCTGGTTGTAGGAACGACGGCTGTCCGCAATCGCGCATTGCAGCAGCCGGTGCGCCGCCTCGACGAACCAGCCGGCGTCGCCATTCGCCAGCAACTGCAGACCGGGCGGGTTGCTCTTTTGTTTGGCTCCGAAAAGATCGGGCTCACCAACAAGGACTTTAGCCACTGCCACTGGTTGCTGACCATCCCCACGAAAGAAAAAAATATTTCCATGAACCTGGGGCAGTCCGTCGCGGTCTGTCTCTACGAACTAGCGCGGACGGCGCCGTTCCCTCAAAGTGAAGGGAACGTCGAGCTGGCCACTACGGGCCAGACCGAGCAAATCACCGAAGGACTGCTCGAAGCGCTGCGCATCAGCGGCTATGTGAAGCCGGGAACCGATGCCATGTTCGAGAGGAAAGCGCGCTGGCTGATTTTGCGTTTCGGGTTAGAAGCTTACGACGCGAAGCTGCTGCTTGGCATGGTGCGGCAGATTGTGTGGAAACTGCGTCACCCCACGAAAGACTAGCGTTTCATGCGCTGTGCCGACGCCTGAGTTGAGGCGCGTTTGAAGCGAAACTGAATCACCCACGCGCTGGCCTCAGGCGCGCCACCGACTTGGGGAGGCGTAAACGCCCACTGCTGCGCCGCTTTCAGAGCCAGACGGGCAAAATATTCGCTTGGACCGGGATGTGTAAGTTTCGCGGAGGTCACCTTTCCCGACGTATCCACTTCAACCTGGACATTCACCTTGATTGTGCCGGTGATCGTATTCCGCGCACTCTGAGGCACCTCAGGGAGAACCTGGTGCGCGACCTCGCCGCGAGTTGCAGCGGCCTTTGTCGGAGGCGCGATCGACTGGTTGGCCGGAGGGTTGGGTGCGGGTGCTGGTGCGGCCACCGGCGGAGCTTGAATAGTCGGCTGCTCGCTGGTCGCGGTGGCGGGGGCTGCCGCATTCTTCCCGCGGAAATGGAAGAGGACGAATCCGACGACCACCGCCGCGATAAGCAGTACTGCGAAGATTGGACCGCGCGTTGCCCGGCGCTTCGCAGGCGGTAGTGCTTCGGGCTCAGCCGGCACCGAGCGTCCCGCGGGCTGCAGGCGTGCCTGGATTTCCGCAATCGAGCAGCGCCGCTTGGGATCGACATGCAGGCACTCGCGCGCAATGCCGCGAAATGGTTGAGGAACGGCCGGCGAATCGGGATCGCGATGCGCAGCCGTGCCCGCCACTTCCTCCACAAAAGACACGTTCTGCGTGAGCGCGGCCACCAGCGTGACGCCGATGGACCAAACGTCGCTCGGCGGCGAGACAATTCCATCCGCGGTCTCAGGGGCATCGTAGACGTCGCGCCGGCGGGCCGGGTGCGGCCCCGTCACCGACACAATCTCATCCGCTGAGAGTTTTAACTGATCCCCCATGGCATGCACATTCGAAGGCTTGACCCGCCCGTGGACAAATCCCTTGCCGTGCAGGTAGGAAAGCGCGTCCAGTAGCGCGGGCAGCAGGTCGGTCACTTCGGCGGGCTCAAGCGCGCGCTGCGGAAGAATCTGCGAGAGATCCTCCTCCGCATATTCCATCAGGAGATAAAGCAGAGACTGGCCGTCGACCTGGCAGCGCCCGGCTTCAAAGATGCGCATCAGGTGCGGATGAGAAAGCTGCCCCGCGGCGCGCCAGCGCGAGAGTTGACGTTCGGCATCGGAGCCCTGGGCAATCAATTTGATCGCGACCTTCTGAGTGATCCTCTGAGTCTGACCGGGACGCTCGGTGAGAAAGACTGCGCTGTGCTCAGAGCCGCCCAGCCACTGCCGAAGCGGGAATTTCCCGTCGACTACGAGACCTTCCCACTTTCTCGCCTCCTCAGGATTGCTCATCGGCGTTCCCCGCGAACACACATTCTATGCCATCGGCCAGAAAACGCTAGCGCCGACGTGGTTCGCGGGGTGCGGAGCCACTCGCCACTGCTTTTTCACCGGCTCTTATAGCTGAACGTCACTTTCGTTTCCTCATCCAGAACCAGCGGACGGACGAAGCTGAACGAAGTGCCGGCCCGCGGCACATCGACTGCGACAGGCAACACGCCTGCCACCCGCTTCTGCAGGTTCATTACGTTGGCGGACGCTGTATTCTGATTCGAAACGCCCGGAGCCAACTGTGCCAACTGAAGGTAGTTGCGTCCATTCAACGGGGCGCCATCGATTGATATCGACGACGTGGAGGTTTGTACCTGAACCGCCTGCGCGGTCACTTCCACCGTTTCTGAAACGTTGCCAATGCTCAGGGGAAACTCGTACATCGAGGGCTGGTTGGCGTTGTAGTTCAGGTTGAGAATGCTTGATTTGAAGCCGACCGCATCAGTTTGCGCTTTGTAACTTCCGGAGGACATGCCCCCGAGAGTCCACCGCCCGCTAGCGTCGGTCGTGGTGGAAACACCACTTCCCGTGGCTGCATAGGTGATGGTCACGCGCGCGTTAGGAATGGCGGCCCCGGTCGGATCGACCACATAGCCGCCCATCTGCCCGGGAGGCGCCTGCACTCTGAAGTTGTTGGATGCGCCTTCGTCCTGGTGATTGATCGCCGCCTCCTCGCGGAAAGCCGCGGGAACAAGATTGGCGGCAATCACGTCACCGCCGAAATCTTTCACCTTGTATTGCTCCGGCAGGAAGACTTCCCAATTCAGCAGGCTGATGGGAATGTCCATGCTCGGAAGGCTCAGGTCCGCTCCACCCTTTTTGGCGAACGGCGCGCCCGAATGCATGAACACGAACGAAACCGTATAGGAATCGGTCGGGTGAAATCCCACGCGCAGCAGCGGCACGCGGCTTCCATCGGGGCCCTGCACGGGCTTCACGCGCTCTCCGCCTACGTCGGCGGAAAGAATGGTGACGCCGGCGGGCAGAGCCACTTTCAGGAATGGCTGCGCCTGGTTCCTCAGAACCAATTTGATTTCGGTAAGCGACTTGCCCTCCGACGTAACCATGGTTGTTACGGTGGCACTCTCGGCTACAGCTGCGAGCACGCTTCCGTCGGGGAAGCGCACCCATTCGAGCGCCAGCGTCGGCGTTTCGCTGGGCTGCCGGTGATAGCGGAACGCCGCTTGCGGCGGAAAGTGTGCCAGCGAGCGCAAGTAGGGGCTCGCTTCTTTCACGTCCATGCGCTTCAGGCCGCCGCCTTCGGTCGCGGTGAGTTCCATGGTACCCGCGCCCTCCACCAGTACTTCGCCGGTTTCGCGCTGCGCTCCTTTGAAGCTGAGGAATGGCGCGTCGGCCTTAGCGCTGTTGATGGCACGCTCCATCGAGATCAGGAACTGATGCGTGCGCTGCGCGGGCGCATTCACTTTGAGGGTTAAGACGTCGGAGTTGGTTTCCGTGGAGTCGAGAGTCGCGCCGGTCACGCCGGTGACTTCGTAACCCGCGGGAATTTCTACATGGAATTGTGAGGGCTCGCCTTGCACAACGGTGATGTCGGCGAGCACAGCGATGCGCATTTCGGCCTCGCTCACCGAGATGAGCGTCTTAGCGTCGGAGAGGAAACGCACTTCCCGGGGCACGGACGGAGTCGCGGCTTCGCGCGTGGCCCACCAGATAGTAGCGGGCTGTCCCGGCACCAACGTGGCTTCAATCGCGGTGTGTCCGTTTTCAGATTTCCGGCTGGTGATGATGCCGGGATTGAGGTTGGCGACAGTGTGGTCGCCGGGAATGACGAGCGCCAATTGCACGCTGCCGGCGGCCGGCGCGGGCAGGGTGAAGGAAGCGCGTCCAGCTTCGATTCTTAGCGGCAGCCCAGCGTCGAGCGCGACCGAGAATTCGCCCGGTCCCGGAAGCAGGGCCATGTGCGTGCCATTCTCCTGGACCAGCGGAACGCCTTTGCCGTTTTGATGCGCGTCGAGCACGGTCATTCCGCTGGTCAACGGAACCTTGCTCACGCCTTTGTGGAAGACTTCTCCTTCCAGTTCCACAGTGCCCCGCACGCCGTCGTTTTCAACGTGCAGGTTCACGTCGGCATGCTTGATGGAGTAGGGAAGCGGTGCCGCATCCGGCCGCTTGGGTGGCTTGGCCGCGAGTTCCATGAGCCGGTTATATTCGTCGAGGGTCAGCGTGACGTTGCCGGAATTGGGCAAGGGCAGCGCGGACTTGTCGTCGGCCGCAAGCGCCATCGCGGCACCCACAGAGCACAGCAGCAGGATGACAAACAATCTCGTTTTCATCGCACACCTCCCTTTTTGTCGCGCTGAAAGCTGAACTCGGCGGCGGGAAACTGGTTCTCGCTGGTGAGTTCGGAAACCAGGAAAATTGACGGGCCGAATGCCGGGAAAGAAACGGTGATGGGCAGGATGCCGGTCACCTTGCCGCCGAGCGACTTCGCTTTGAACGAGTCAAGCAGCGCTTGCGTGGCGTCCTTCTTCTCGTCGTCATCAGCGCCTTGCAACTTGGCATAGTTCGCCAACCTATCGAACTCTTTGGGCGTCGCAGCCGGCGCCGCCGCCGAGGTTACCAGTCCGCCGATTGTCACACCTGCCCCAATTCCCCCAGCGGATCCGGCCGCATGGTCGCCCAGGCCGTGGGAGAGTCCATTGCTATCGGCTGCGATGCCAAGGCTGCCACGAGTCTCCATGGTTGCCGGCTCCAGCACGGCAGAAATCGGATTCACGTACTCCTGCGCGCGGAACGTTCCAGGCTCGGCCGAAACCTTGAACAGCGGTGGGTAGTACAACAGCAGTCCGGTGCGCGAGATTGGAAGATCCAGCGCGGGCAGCGTGATCTTCTCCCGGCCTTTCTCCTCCCACACGGCGGCCTTGGTGAGATACAGAATCTCCACCGCGAAGGCGGGCGCATCGTCTCCGCCTCGCGATTTTTCCAGCGGCAACAGCAGGCTGCCGTCGGGTGATTGGCCGGGACGAACCGGCCTGCCTGCCAGCGTTACGCTCCATACCGCCGCGCCCGCGGGCAGACTCACTTTCACAAAGTTGCGCTGGTTGTTGCGAATGGCATATCGCGCCTGCACCAGCTCTTTTCCGTCGGCGCTCATCAGCACCTGGTAGCGCGCCTCCTCAATGTTCGCCATCAGGACCGCCTGCTGGTCGTAACGCGCGACGTTCACGCTTAACGACCGCGCCTTGCCGGCTTCGCCCGAGCGGGCGCGAAACGCGACCAGAGCGGGCGACTGCCGGTTGGCCACCATCTCGCCGAGATCGGTGGCGTCGGCGTCTTCGAGCCCTTGCGCTTTCTGGTCTTTGATCTCGCCCGCTCCCAGGATTTCAACGGCTACGCCTCCGGTGTCGCGTTCGGTGTTCAGCAGCCGCAGCAGCGGGATGTCGATAATTCCATCGCGCGGCAGGCGAGCCTCGCCGTTGATGACAAAGCGTGCGCTGTGTTCGACTGGTTCGAGGAAAGTTACGGCCAACTCGCCGTTTTTCATCTCCCAATCGGCCACCATGGCCCCGGAAACCTGGTTGATGGTTATTTTTTCCGGCAGCTGGATGCGCACCTCGCGGGCCGCCCCTTGCACAACTTCGAAATTCGCTTCCGCATAAATGGAAGTCGAGTCCTCTGCCAGACTCGTCAGCTGGGTCAACGAGCCGCGCAGCCGCAGCGGAAGATCGATGTGGTGATCTTCCGTTTTCTTGCGCCAGGTAAACGTGAGGGCGTCGTTCCCGCTGGCATAAGCGAGCCACTTGGTCTCCCCAGAGGTCTCGGATTTTTCTGAGAGCAGGCCGCCGCCGATTCGCAGATCGACGCCTTGCCTCGGCAGCAGCACCGTGGCGCGGGTCACGCCCGATTCCGTGGAGGGCAGGGAAATGCTCTCATCGCCCGCCGAGGACGTTACCGGCACATCCACATCGAGCAGCAGCACCGAGCGCCCCGCATGCGAGAGCAGCGCCGAGAGATGTTTTCCACCTTTCTGCGCAGGCACCAGCGACACCGACTTGCCGTCAAGCCGCGCTTCGCGGACCAGCAGACCCGCAGGCACCGGCACGCGCACCCACCCGTCTTTCAACACGTCGACGGTGAGGCTGGCGCGGCCTGCCGCCAGGTCGCCCGCAACGTGCAGGTCGTAATCCACCCGCGATAGCGTCGCATCCAGCGGAGGCGGTTCCGGATCGCGCTCGGCCGGATACGCCTTGGCCCGCAGCACGCGGTATTCCTCGACCGGAATCACGACCCATCCCGCGTTGTGGGAGGGCTCGGCTGCCTTTTCTTGAGATTGGGCCGCGGCTCCCCAACAGAGAGAAGCAGCCAACATGCAGGGAAAGAACGGTCTCAGAGCGAATCGTCTGAGTTGTGGAAACACGGCGAGAATCGAATTTTTCATGTGTAAACCTCAGTCCAGCTGTTGGGGGGATGCGTGTCGATCCATGGGGGATGTTTCAGGGGCGCCAGCCATCAAAATAAGAATGCTCGGGCGGGAGAAAATTGCACGCTATTTCAGCGAGGCTTTGCCTCCGGATGGCCGACTCCATGGGTTTTGCGCCGGACTCTGCTGTACCATAGCTGGTCGAAACGTAGCGCCGCCGGCCCGGCAGCGCTACTGTCTCGGCTGCGGAGGTTCGATTGCCTTTCACCACAGACAAGTCGAGGCAGGCCTACGAGCGCACGCTGGGCGTTCTGATTGAGGCCAGCAGTTCTTCCTCGCGCGGGCCGGCGAATTTCGGCAAGTATCCTATCTTCATGGAGCGCGGCGGCGGCTCCCGCATTTACGACGTGGACGGCAACGAGTACATCGATTGGATGATGGCCTTCGGCGCGCTGCCGCTGGGCCACGCGCATCCTGAAGTCGTGGAAGCCATCACCGAAGCTGCCTCGACCGGAGCGCATTTTGCCTCGGCCACGCCGGTAGAGTTGGAAGTGGCGGAGATGCTGCAAAAGATTGTGCGGAACGCCGAGCGCGTGCGCTTCGCCAACACCGGCACGGAAGCGATGATGGCAGCGATTCGCCTGGCGCGCGGCGTGACCGGGCGTCCGAAGATTTTGAAGTTTGAGGGACACTACCACGGCTGGCACGATGACGTGCTGGTGAGTTCCAATGTTCTCCCGCCGAGCGCCCTGGGATTGCGCAGCGATCCCGTCAAAATCCCCGACAGCTCAGGTCTAAATCGCAGCGCGCTCGACGACACGATTGTCGTGCCCTGGAATGATTTGCCCGCGCTGCGGCGTGCGGTTGAAAATCATCCCGGCCAAATCGCGGCCATCATCAGCGAAGGCGTCATGGCCAACATGGGCGTGATTCCGCCGGCGAAAGGATATTTGCAGGGCCTGCAGGAAATCGCTCACGCCCACGGCATTCTTTTTATTCTCGATGAGACGGTGACCGGATTCCGCATCGCTCCCGGAGGCTGCCAGGAATATTACAATCTCTTGCCGGACCTGGTGACCTTCGGCAAGGCGCTGGGCTGCGGCTTGCCGGTCGCGGCCCTGGTAGGTCGTGCGGAAGTGATGGACGCGTTGCAGTGGGGAGGCGTGCTGCACTACGGCACGCACAATGGCTCGCGCATTGGAATGTACGCCGCGCGCGCCAACCTGCGCGTGCTCACCCGCGACAATAACGCCGCGTTCTCGCATACCTGGCGCCTCGCGGAGCGGCTGTGCGAGGGTTTCAGGGAGTTGTTCAAGAAGAAAGGTCGCGCGGTGACAGTGCAGAACGTAGGTCCGATGTTTCAGTTGATGTTCACCGATCGGCCTACGATCCACGACTACCGCGAGTTCTGCCAGTTCGTGGATCGCGCCGCATTTCAGAAGTTTGTGCTGTCGTTGTTTCCGTTCGGCGTGTACGCGTCACCGTCGGCGGCGCTGCACTCGATTGTGACGATGGCGCATACGGAGCAGGATGTGGACCAGACGTTGGAAGCGGCGCGGAAGGCGCTGGAACGAAGTGATTAGTCACGACGATGCCACCTAAGAAAATTGAAGAACGCGCCGCTCAGCTTCTTTCCCTGCAGGGTAAGGTCGCGTTGGTCACCGGGGCTGCGTCTGGCATCGGGCGCGGCGTCTCGCATCGTCTCGCTGAGATGGGAGCATTCGTAGCCCTGCTCGACATTGACGACATCAAGGGACGCGAGAGCGCGGCCGAAATGGAAGCTCACGGAGGCGAGGCGGTTTTCCTGAACGTCGACGTCCGCAGCGGCGCTGAATGTCGGCGCGCGGTCGCGACCGTCATTGAAAAATCCCGCAAGATCGACATACTCTGCAACTGCGCCGGCGTTGCCATCCGCAAAGATGTGGTCGAGCTCACCGAGGACGAATGGGACCTCGCTCTCGATGTCACGCTGAAGGGAATCTATCTGCTGTCGCGCGAAGTCGTGCCGCACATGATCCGCGACGGCGGAGGCAGCATCATCAACATTGGTTCGGGATGGTCGCTCAAGGGAGGGCCGCGGGCCGCGTCTTACTGCGCGGCGAAAGGTGGGGTCGTGAACCTGACGCGCGCCATGGCCATCGACCACGGCAAACACAACATTCGCGTGAACTGCGTTTGTCCGGGAGATGTCGAGACCCCCATGCTGCGGAGTGAGTGCGCGCAACTGGGCGAAGACGTGACGGCGTTCATGCGCGAAGCTGCCAATCGCCCGCTGGGGCGAGTTGGCACTCCTGATGATATTGCCAACGCGGTTTTATTTCTGGCGAGTCCGATGGCGAGCTGGATCACCGGGGCGGCGTTGGTGGTCGACGGCGGCGGGTTAGCATGAAGATCGAACCTCAGGGGCTAAAGCCCTCAAAAATAAAACGGCTAGTTCGCAGCGCTGAAAGCGCTGCGCCACCCAAAGGCCGATACCGAAAGGCCGATACCCAAAGGCGGGTTTTAAGCGAACTCTTTTAGGGGGTGAGGTTACTGGCCTGCTCTTTGCCGAGCTGCTTCGTAGAGCACGATGCTGCCGGCGACGCCGGCATTCAACGATTCGACTTGCTGCGTGTGGGGAATCGCGATCAGCTCATCGGCTTGCGCCAGCACGGCTCGGGGCAAGCCCGAACCTTCACTCCCGACAAAAACTGCGGCAGGCCCGGTGAGCTTTGCCTGATCGATCGGCGTTCCTTTGTGCGACGACGTTGCAATCAGGCGCACACTCTGCGCGCGCAGCTTGGCCGAAATCTCTTCCAGCCCGCCCGCAGATTTCCCGATGACGACGGGCAGGCGGAAAATCGATCCCGCTGAGGCGCGAATCACCTTCGAATTAAATGGACTGACCGTGCCCTCGCCCAGCACCACCCCCGCGCTGCCAAAGGCTTCGGCCGAGCGCAGGATTGTCCCCAGATTTCCTGGGTCCTGCAGGCCCGCGAGAACAATGATGGGGCCGACCTGCAGCCGTTCCAGCACGTCCGGCAGAGAAAAGTCTTTCAGCCGAACCAGCGCCGCTACTCCCTGGGGCGTCTCGCTGGGAACCGTGGCGTCGAAAAGTTTGTCGGGGAGCAGTAAAGTGTCGACGTTGGCACCGATCTGCGGCAGCAGGCGCTCGGCCAGGTTCTGCGCCGATTCTTTGAAGAAGACTGCCCGAAAGCGCAGACCGCTGCGCGTGGCCTCTTCCACGATGCGGAGGCCCTCGATGGCGCAGTTTCCGTCTTCGGTGCGTTCAGCGCGTGCGAATGCCTGGCGGAGTTCTTTTACGAGGGCATTGTGGCGGCCTTCGATTCGGCGCAGCCGGTGCTGTGCACGGGACGCGGATTCTGAGGCTTGGGTCATAATGAGGAAAACCGTGAACCACTAAGGGCGCGAAGGATCACGAAGGATTTCTGTAGTTTCGTTCGTGTGACTTCGCGCCCTTCGTGGTAAGGGTTGTCAGATGGAACCATTACCGAATCATACGCTGCCCCATCATCTTGCGGCGTTTTGCCGTATTATGGTAGGTTTCGCGGTCAAGATAAATCCATACTGTAGCAAGCGAGAGAAGGGAGCGCCGTGCGCGCCGAGATTCTGAAAATTAATAGCGAAACTCCTGAGTCGTCCCTGGTAAAATACGCCGCCGATCAGATCCGTTCCGGGGAAGTGCTGGGCATGCCCACCGACACTTTTTATGGACTGGCAGCCGATCCCTTCAACCTGCGCGCGGTCGACAAGGTGTACGACATCAAGACCCGTTCGCGCCACAAGCCGCTGTCGCTGCTCATTGCGAGCACCGACCAGGCGGAGGAACTGGCCAAGCCGCTGCCGGAAGAATTCTACGCGCTGGCGCGGAAATTCTGGCCTGGACCGTTGACCATCATCGTGAAAGCGGGCTCGCGTCTGCCGCTGAAAGTGACCGCCAATACCGGCAACGTGGCGCTGCGCGTGCCCAATGCCAAGATTCCGCTGGCCGTCGTGACTGCCGCGGCCATCCCCATCACCGCGACCTCCGCGAATCTGAGCGGGGCTTCGGAGTGCACCAGCGCGGAGCAGGTGCGGGAGCAGCTTGAGGGACGCATCAACATCATTGTCGATGGCGGCTCTTCTCCGCGGGACGTGGCCTCGACCATTATCGATCTCAGCGACGAGACCACGCGCTGGCGCATCATCCGCGAAGGCGCGATTCCCGCCGATGAAATCTCCCAGTTCTTCGCTCAAGGATGAACCCCGAAGGATGCCGACTCAGTAATGACCGATGAATCCGCCAACCAGCATCCGCACCCGCGCTGGTGGCTTCGTCTGCTGGTTCTGGCGGCCGCGGCGGCGCTGTCGTTTCTGGTGATCACGGCCATTCAGATTGTGCACACCGCAGGTCTCGAAGAAATCCATAACGCAGACGCGATTGTAGTCTTTGGTGCGGCCGAATATTCGGGGCGTCCATCGCCGGTACTGCGGGCGCGGCTCGATCACGCTCTTGAGGTATTCCACCACGGCGTGGCGCCGGTCGTGATTACCACCGGCGGCGCCGCGGGCGATCCCAGTTTCAGCGAGGGTGGAGTGGGCCGCGATTATCTGATGCGCCACGGCGTGCCGGAGCGCAGCCTGATCGCCGAAACCCAGGGCCGGGACACCGCGGAATCCGCGATGCGCGTGGGCGTAATCATGCGCGCCAACGGCCTGCACAGCTGCGTCGCGGTCAGTGACGCCTACCACGTCTTCCGCATCCGCCGGCTTTTGGAGCACGAGGGTATTGACCCGGTCTACGTCGCGCCGCGCCCGGATTCGCGGCCGCACGGCCTGGGGCAGCGCGCGCTCGCCGTGTTGCGCGAGACCACAAGTTATTCGCTGTGGCAGATGGGTGTTCGGTGAGTTTCGCGGCCGGGAAATTTGAAACGGATCGAATCAGAGCAGGTTGAATCAGAACTGGTCGATGCCGTTGGTCGTACGAATTTTGAACCAATCGTAGCGCAGCCCGTTCATCATCAGTCCGTTGCGGACTTTCATGAAGGCGTGCTGAATCCGCACTTCGAGATTGTTGTTCTTGGTCAGCTCCACCTGGTCGTTGCGTGCTCCCCGCAACTCGGCCATTTGCCGATTGTTGCACTGTTGGTAGTCCTGGCTCTGCTGGCAAAGCTCGTATCCGTTGTTGTAGTTCGTCTGGCGAAGAACCGTGACGTCGATATTCGTCTGGATGGCCGCCGCCAACATATCGTCGTAGCGGTCATACCAGATATGGACTGCGTTCTCGGTCTGCTCCGGGGTGTGGTCGGCTTTGTACTTGGCGATGGCGGCAGCTACGTCGTCGCCGTTTTCGGGGCCGTCCATTTTCAAGCGTGGTAGCGGGCCCGCGGTTGCTTCCATATCCTCGTCGGTAAAGACTTTCTTCGCTCGGGCAGCTTTTTGTGCCTTGGCGTCCCGCGCGGCCGCCGCGATCGGGGCTTCGGAGCTGCTGGAACTCTGGGTGGTGGAACTCTGCGGGGGCGGCGCCGGGGCTGACGCCGGCGCGTTCTGAGCCGTTGCCAGTTGAGCAACTCCCAGCACGGCAGAAAGCAGGATCAGATTCCACCGAAGATTCCCGCGAAATGTCCACTGCGCCAGCATCGAAACAATTCTACGGAACACCTCGGCCAGAGAAAAATGACCAAAGTATTGACGCCGTGGTTCCCAACGGGTCTTAACCAGACCGATCTCACCAACCATGGCGGGCGCGCAGTGCCGTGATGTGGGTCACATGATGGCGTCCGTGCCAGGCGTAGAGGGCAAGCGTCTTCTCCAGGGTCATTGCGCCCATTTCAGGATGGCGGAACGTGCGCTGCCACTCTTCCGGCCCGAGCGAGCGCAGCAGGCGCACCCAGCGGTCATGCAGCGATTCGAGCATGGTTAGGGATACCTCAACCGGCGTCGACTTCGTGTCTGCCAGTTCCGCCCAGCGATCCTCCGCGTAGGGCTTGATGGTCGGATCGTGTTCCGTGAGCGCCAGCTTGAAGCGGATGTAGGCGTTCATGTGACTGTCGGGAACGTGATGCGCGGTCTGGCGCACGGTCCATCCCTCGGGACGATACGGGGTGTCGAGTTGAGCCTCAGTGAGCCCGTTGACGGCGGTGCGCAACTGTGCCGGCGCCTGGGAAATATCGTCGACGAAGGCGCGCTTCTGATCTTCGGTGAGAAGGCCGTCGTAGTGGAATTTGCCGATGGGATAGCGCAGGTCAGTCATTGAGCCTCCGGGGAACGTTTTTTGCAGCTTGAGATGATCACGGAAGGTCGCTCGCTTCAAAATCGGTTTCGGTTTCCGCTTCGGATACCGCAGGCTGGCGACGCCGATCTCCAGAATTGGGCACCCCCTTCGTTAACTACAACCCCTAGTACCCATCCCCGGACGGCCCCATCCCCTCCGGCTTCGAATTTCGGTTCCCGATGCCCTTGGATTGGTGCAAATCAGACCACTTCTAGGCTAAACTCTCCCCTGCTGTGGGGTTTACCATCTAAGCCACCGAGCCGGCCCGTGGCCGAGCTTCGCGGATTCCTTTTCGAGGGGACATCATGCCATCTTCGGTTTGGTCAGGTCACTTAACCTTCGGACTCATCTCCATGCCGGTGCGACTGTTTTCGGGGGCGCGCAGCAGCGGTATTTCCTTCAACATGCTGCACCGCACCGACAAGTCGCGGCTCAAGCAGCAGTACGTTTGCCTGGCGGACGGCCAGGTCGTCGACCGCGCCGACACGGTCAAGGGCTACGAGTTCCGCAAGGACGAATACATCATTATCGAGCCCGATGAGATCAAGAAGATCGAGCCGCAGACCGCCAAGACCATGGAGATTCTGGAATTCGTGAAGGCCAGCGACGTCGATCCCGTGTACTTCGAGTCTTCGTATTACATGATGCCGGAAGAAGCGGGCCGGCGTCCCTATGCATTGCTGACCAAGGCGCTACAGGAGAGCGAGTACGTCGCCATCGCCAAGATCACCATGCACAACCGCGAGTACACGGTGTTTCTGCGCCCGCACGAAGGCGGAATGATGCTCCACACCATGTATTACGCCGAAGAAGTGCGCAAGGTGGAAGGCTTCGGCGCGCCCGACGTGGAGTTGAAAGACGCGGAAGTGAAAGTTGCTCACCAGTTAATCGAGGCGCTGGCCGACGAATGGGACCCCGAGAAGTACAAAGACACGTTCCAAGAGAACCTGAAGCAGCTGATCGAGACCAAGCTCGAAGGCGGGGAAGTGGCTGCCGTCGAGAAGCCGAAAAAGCTGGCACCCGTCGTGGATCTGATGGCGGCGTTGAAACAAAGCCTGGCCCAGATGGAAGGCAAAAAGAAACCCGTAGCGACCATCAAATCCGAGGAAGCGGTCGCGGAGACGGCAAAGTCTCGGCGCGGTCGGTGATAGGAAAAAGGTGGTCAGTGATCAGTGGCTAGTAAGCGTTGCATAGCGCAGGCCGCCACATTCGGATCTTCCCGGCTGATCCGCCTTGGGACCGGGCCCTGAACCCAAACGTTCCACTCACCGTGCTTCCCTCGTCCAACTTGCCGCATTCCTCAGGCATCAGAGAGTGTAGCTGAGAGCTGAAGGCTGATCGCTGACAGCTCACAGCTAGCGCGGACGCCGCACAATCGTTACAATATTCGCTTCTGCCTAAACATGCGAACCAGAATCATTCGAGCCAAAATTTCTTCTTTGGGGTGCCAATGAGTTTCCGACGTGTGAGCTGGGTGGCAGCGATTGTACTGGTAACCTGGCTCGAAGTTTCCTGCGGCCAGATCTACCGGCCCGTGGTCATTCCCATCAATATCACTCCGCCCAATCCGGCGAATTTCCATGCCGTGTTTTCGATCGCAGTGAATGCGCCGTACAACCCGGGCACGGCCTTCCAGATCGACGTCTCCGGCGACAGCGACATCGGGTCGGCCAACATGGGGATTAATCCCACGCATGCCGCCATCCTGCCCAACAATTCGCGGGTTTTCGTGGCCAGCGCCGGCGGCGACTTGTGCCCGGCGGGAACGGATGTGGTCACGGCATTCTCCCCGGCAGCCGACAGTCCGAGTGCGACCGGGCTGGGTCCGCCGACGACCTTTACGCTGCCCAACAACGGCGCTACTCAGTCTGCCAACATCTCCACCATCAGCGAAGTCGGCAATTTGGTGACAGTCACGCTCGACTCTCCGATCACCGCCGCGGTGGGATCGCAGATCGTGATCTCCGGCATTCTGATCACGACTCCTAACGCGCCCTATCCCACTGGATACGACGGATGTTTTCCGATTTTTTCGGTCTCCGGGACCACCGTCCAGTACGTGAATCCCCTGGCCAATTTGTCGCCAGTTTCCCCCGTTCCGTCCGGTGGAGTTGCTTCTGTTCCCACGTTTTGCCGCTACATTCCGGTCTACCTGGCAAGCTCCCAGAATAATGCCATGTACGTGGCCAACTACGGGGCCGAGGGCGATCCCAATTGCAATGTCAGCAGCACCGACTCGGTTGCCTTCTTGAACACGACTACCAACGCTGTCGGCAACATTGCGTACCTTCCGGCGGCGTCGCACCCCATTGCCATGGTCGAGACGCCCGATACCCAAAATCTCTACGTGCTGACCCAGGGCAGCAATTCGGTGATCGATCTTTCGCCGAGCGACTTGTCGACCCGGACCACGATCCCGGTCGGCAATACGCCGGCGTGGGCGACCTTGCGTCCGGACGGCCAGCGCCTCTATGTCATCACCCAGAGGGACGGACAGCTTTATGCGATCAACACGGCCACGAACAATGTGATTCCGGGATCTCCGCAGGCTGTGGGCGGGAACGGCGCCAACTTTGTGATCTATGACAAAAGCCGGAACCGGTTGTACGTGACCAATCCCACGTCCGGGTCAATCTACATTTTCAATGCGACCACGGATCCGCCGACACCGGTGGGAAGTTCGACGGGAGCGCTCAGTATTCCCCCGCCGCCCACCGAGTCCCCTGCTTCCACAGTTTGCGCCAGGTACACATGCACCTACAGTACGCCCATACCTGTGTCGGTGGCGGCTCTACCTGATGGCAGCCGGTTCTACGTCGCCAGCTATGTGATTGGAACTGCGACATGCCTCATCGGCGACACATGCTATAACCCCACCAACGTTCCTCCGCCGACGTGTCCTGACCCGAACGTATCCGCCGCTGGATGCATGATTCCGCAAGTCACCGTTTTCGATGCCGGCACTCTCGCGGTGAAGACCACGATATTTCCGCTGATGCCGTCAATCGCGAATCCGGTGTCAGCGGTGCAGCCCTTCGCGCTGGCGCCAGTCACGTTCTGCGCCCCGGTTCTTCCCTATGCCCCGGTAAATCAATACAACAATGGGCAGCTCGTCACTCCGGCCTCGGCTCGCTTCCGCATGTCCGCGGCCGCCTCGGCGGACGGCAGCCGCGTCTACGCCAGTATGTGCGATGGCGGTTCGGTAGCCATCGTCGACACCACGACCAGCACGATCGCCACCGGGGTCAACACGTCCGACAACCTGGTGACCGATCTGCTCGCTCCGTTCAGCGCGGGAGCTCCGCAAGCGAACGGGGAACCGCTGCCGCAGAGTCCCGTATTTCTGCTGACCGGACAGTAGGGAAGTCTAAATTGTTGATTGTTGATTTCTGATTGTTGATTGAGACCCCGTTCGGTCGGGTCTGGGGATTTCAATCAGCAATCAGAAATCAACAATCAGCAATTTGCTATACCTTGGCGGGAACTTCTTCTTTCACGGCCTCTCTGGCCGCGTAGTGGGAATCGACGTACTCGTCGAGAATTTCGATAAACTCGGCGACGATGCGGTCACCCTTCAGCGTGGTGAAAAGCCGTCCATCAACGTAGACCGGAGCCTTAGGCTCCTCGAACGTGCCGGGCAGGGAAATGCCGATGTTGGCGTGCTTCGATTCGCCGGGGCCGTTGACCACGCAGCCCATCACAGCCAGCTTCATCTCTTCGACGCCGATATAACGGCCCTTCCACGCAGGCATCTGCTCGCGCAGATAGGTCTGAATCTGCTCGGCCATTTCCTGGAAGAACGTGCTGGTGGTGCGTCCGCAGCCGGGACACGCCGTGACTTGCGGCGTGAAGCTGCGAATGCCCATGGATTGCAGAATCTGTTGGGCCACGCGGACTTCTTCGGTGCGATCGCCCATCGGCGCGGGCGTCAGCGAAACCCGAATCGTGTCGCCGATGCCTTCCTGCAGCACCACCCCCATAGCCGCGCTTGAGGCGACCACCCCCTTCGCGCCCATGCCAGCTTCGGTCAGTCCCAGATGCAGCGGGTAGTTGCAGCGTGCAGCCAAGGCGCGGTAAACATCAATCAAATCCTGCACGCCGCTGACTTTCGCGCTCAGAATAATCTGATCCGGGCGCAGCCCAAACTGCTCGGCCAGTTGCGCCGAATTCAGCGCGCTTACCACCATTGCCTCCATGGTCACGTCGCGCGCATCTTGCGGCTCGGCGAGGCGCGAGTTCTCGTCCATCATGCGGGTCAGCAGCGTCTGGTCGAGCGATCCCCAGTTGACGCCGATGCGCACCGGCTTCTGGTACTTCACCGCAACTTCAATCATGGTGCGGAAATTCGAGTCGCCGGTCTTTCCGATGCTGGCGTTGCCAGGATTGATTCGGTACTTGGCCAGATCGCGCGCGCACTCGGGATACTTGGTTAGCAGAACGTGCCCGTTGTAGTGGAAGTCGCCGATGATGGGCACGCGGATGCCCTGCTTGTCGAGTTGCTCAACGATATGGGGAACGGCCGCGGCCGCGTCGTCGTTGTTGACCGTCACGCGCACCAGTTCCGACCCCGCGCGGGCCAGCGCCGCGCACTGCTGTACGGTCGCCGGAATGTCGGCCGTGTCGGTATTGGTCATAGACTGCACCACAATTGGTGCATCCGAACCAACGCGCACGCCTCCAACTACAGTGGTGACGGTCTTTCTGCGTTGAATATTAGCCATAAGGGAACTTGTATTTTAACACGCGGAAAAGCCGGTTCCGGCCGCACATGGCGGTCTTAACCAAAGAGTTCGCTGTGCGATCCCATCCGCACCAACTGCAGAACGTCTGCATCCGACTTTCGATAGATCAGCAGCAGATCGGGCTTGAGATGGCATTCGCGATGATCCCGCCATTCGCCTCCCAGCCCATGGTCGCGGTTCTTCTCGGGTAGAAGTGAGTCCTCGATTAACAAGGAGACCGCCTCAGAGACTAAGGAATCGAGGTCACGGCGGTACTGGCCCTTCTTCAGGCGCTTGAAGTCGCGGCGGAAGGCAGCAGTACTCTCAATCCTCCGCATTCAGGTCAGCCATCAGTTCGGAAACGCTGTTGAACGATGCCAGGCCTCCGGCGCGTGCTTCCTTCATTGCCGCCTGGGTGGTAGCGTTCGGGACCTTCAAGTCGAACGGCAATGCCTTCTCGGCGGCCACGCGCGTCAGCAAGACTCTCACCGCGTCCGAAACGGACAGGCCCATGGCAGAAAGAGCCTTGGCGGCTTGCGTCTTTACGCGCTTGTCGATGCGAATGTGAACCATTTCGGTCGCGGGCATGGATGATCTCTGAGATACATTGTATCTCACTCCAATACGGCAATCAACAGAAAAAGGGGAGCCGATCTTGGCTCCCCGAAATCAAGAAATCAGACCCAATATCACGGCAGCCGATCCGCCAGCCCCGGAATAGTCTTCTTCAAATCGTTGTAGATCACCATCACGGCGAACAGCACGAGGAAGACGAAAGCGAACTGATACACCCGCTCCTTGATGTTCAAGCTGATGTCGCGGCGCATGAGGCCCTCGATCAGCAGGAACAGGATTACGCCGCCATCGAGGATGGGAATGGGCAGCAGGTTGAAGATGCCAAGGTTCAGGCTGATGGCCGCGGTCAGGCCCATCAGCGGAGTCCAGCCCTTGCGGCGCGCCGCTTCGCCCGCCGCCTGGCCAATCCGGATCGGCCCTTCAATCGAGCGCATCGAAATCTTGCGCTGCGCCATCTTCTTGACCAGTTCCAGGATCAGCAACGCGTTCTGCCGGTTCTCGTGCAACGACAAACTCAAAGCCTCCGCGAAGGGCAGAGTCTTCACCTTCATCTGCATGCTGCCGATGCCGATGCGATACCACTTGTCGGTCAGAACCGGCTGAACCGTAAATGTTTTATGCTGGCCGGCGCGCAGAACCGTAATCTCGATGGGCTTGTCCTTGGTAATCTTCAGACTCTCGACCATGGCCGCAAGCGCCGGAACCGGCTTGCCGTCCAGCATCAGGATTTCGTCCCCTTCCCTTAGTCCCGCCTTCTCCGCCGGCATTCCGCCCACCAGGTCGGTGATCGTAACGGTTCGTTCTTTCGGCGCCCAGCCCGCGAACCCGATCTGGTCCAGGCCCGAGGCCTCGGGCACGACCGACTTCTGAATCGTCCGGCCATTGCGATCTACAACTACTTCGATCGGTTGGCCCGGGCTGAGAGCCTCCTTCAGGTCGACCTGCTCCCAGGTAGGATTTTCGATACCCTCGATACTGGTAATGCGGTCGCCAATCTGGAAGCCGGCCTTAGCTGCGGCCGAATCCTGGAACACCCATCCGATGACCGTCGGTTCGTCATACACCGCCGGATACTCGTAATGCACCATGTAGATGACCGTCAGCAGAACGATCGCCAACAGGATGTTCATCGTGGGCCCGGCAATGGCGATCAGGAAGCGATGCCAGCGCGAGTGATTCATGAACTCGCGCGGATCGTCGGAGCGCTCGTCCATCGGGTTCTCGCCGCTCATCTTCACATAGCCGCCCAGCGGGATGGCGTTGATGCGATAGTCGGTCTCGCCCCGCCGGAAGCCCACCAGACGGGTGCCGAATCCAATGGCGAACTGCTCCACCCGCACGCCCAGCCACTTGGCCACGGCAAAGTGGCCAAACTCGTGGATCAGGATCATGAAGCCTAGGACCGCAACCACCGCTACGAGGGAAGTCAAGAAGTCAGACATAATCGAGGTACGTACTCTCCAGCTGTTCAGATTCCGAAATTATGCGAACGATGTTGCCCGGGGCCGTTTCGTTTTCTTGCCGTCCTGTTTCTTGCTGTCTACAACGCGCTGGCGGGCCAAGCGGCGGGCTTCGGCATCCGCTTCCAGCACTTCTCTAATCGACTCCAACTTCCCGGAATTGGTTCCAGACAAAACATCTTCGATAATCCTGGAAATGTCGTTGAAGCCAATACTGCCCTCGAGAAATGCCGCTACGGCGACTTCGTCCGCCGCATTCAGCGCCACCGTTTTCGCGCCACCCGCCTCCGCCGCCTCGTAGGCTAAACGAAGACAAGGGAATTTTTTCAGGTCCGGAGGGCAGAAGTCCAGATGACGCAAGTCACTCACCGCAAAGCGCAGCTCCGACGGAATCCGCTCCGGATATGTTAGAGCGTAAAGAATGGGCAGGCGCATGTCGGTCACCGAAACCTGAGCGAGCAAGCTGCCATCCACAAACTCCACCATGGAATGAATGGTGGACTGCGGGTGGACGATGACTTCCACCTTCGCCGCCGGCATGTGAAACAGTCGGCACGCCTCAATCACTTCAAACCCTTTGTTCATCAGCGTGGCCGAGTCGATCGTGATCCGCCGCCCCATCTTCCAGGTGGGATGGTTGAGCGCCTGCTCGACCGTGATCGAGGCAAACTCCGAATGCGGCAGGTTCAGAAACGGCCCACCCGAGGCCGTTAGCCAGATACGCTCCACTTCGTCCATGCGCCCGCCGCGCAGGCATTGATGCACCGCGTTGTGCTCGCTGTCGATGGGCAGAAGCGGCTTGCCTTGCCGGCGCGCCTCGGCAGTAATCAGTTCGCCCGCCGCCACTAGGCATTCTTTATTGGCCAACCCAACAACTTTTCCTGCGCGCACCGCTTCGTAAGTGGCTTCCAATCCCGCCACGCCCACGATGGCGCTGACCACGAAGTCGACGTCCGCATGGGTCGCAACCCGCACCGTCCCGGCCGCGCCGTGTACGACTTCAATCTGTCCCAGGCTTTCCTTTTTCAAACGCGAGCGCAGGCCGTCGGCATCGGCTTCCGCCGCCATCGAGACAACCCGCGGCCGCCAGCGCAGCGCCTGCTCGAACGCCGCTTCCAGATTCGACCCCGCGGCCAGCGCCACAATCTGAAACCGATCCGGATAGGACTCGGCCACGCTGAGCGTGCTGCGCCCAATCGAGCCCGTCGATCCCAGGATGGCGATTCGTTTCATCAGAAGGAGAGACTTTCCGTGCACAACCCAACTCAAACCTTAATTCTACGATGGTTCTGCCTCTAGGTGTCGAAACTTGAGAGGCGAGCAGTGCTACCTCCATTTGAACAGCGGCAACCCCCTTTCCGCTCGACTGCCCCGGTTCTTTCGAATACTATTTCAGCAGAATTCACTGTAGCCGCACCCCCAGCCCCAAGTTCGCCCCTCGCCCCCGCAAACCCCATCAGTGCCCGTCAATCCTTGAAGAACCCATTGGAACAACGAAAAACAGGAGGCAGCTATATGAACAACGACGACCTACGAGGTTGGTATTTAGCTCTCACAGATTCGCACAAACAGATTTTCCTCGCCCTCGTTTCCAGCCATCTGACGATCCATGGCCGCGAATTCGGCCTCCACCCGCCGGGAGAGCAGCAAAGCAGTGGATTCAAAGGCTTGAACGAGCTTCAACACCAGATTAGCGGGCACATCATTGGACTTGGACTGGGTCGTGACAAGTATCCGGACGATGTCCTCCGGGAGATACTCGCAGAGAAGGCAGCCGCGTATGGTCTCAGTAACCATCTGAGAGATTCGCTTGAGTTTGCAGGATCCAGAGATCTCTGGAAGAAGTTAACGTAGGATCACGAAACAGCAGTTACTGCATCACGCGCCAGGCCGTATAAAACCATAATACCGGAGCGGCAAACAGCAGGGCGTCGATGCGGTCGAGCATGCCGCCGTGCCCAGGGAGAATCGACCCGGAATCTTTCACGCCCGCCCCGCGCTTGATCAGCGACTCGACCAGATCGCCGAGTTGCGCAGCTAGGTTGATCACGATGGTCAGAAAAATGGCCGGCCCCATCGCCGGCTGCTCCAGCCCGAACAAGCCGTCGCGCCGCTCGATCAGCCCCACGCGCAGAAGCGCAGAACTTAAAGGCAAGGCGTAGTGAAACAGCAACCATCCCACACCGACGCTGGCCACGACCGATGCCACGGCGCCTTCCCAGGTTTTCTTCGGGCTGATGCGCGGCGACATCAAATGCCGTCCCATGGATTTGCCCACGAAGTACGCGAAAATGTCCCCCGCCCAAACCACTAGCAGCAGATACAGCAGATAAAACGCGCCCGCCCATTGCTGCCGCAGCTGCACCAGCATTCCCATGGGCAGCGCGATGTAGGTGAAGGCGAAGGCCGAGGCTGCCGCGGCGGGATATCCGCTGCTCAGTTCCTTCCGGCGCATGGCGATCGTCAGAAATAAAAACGGCGCGATCGCCGCCGCAAATCCCAGGCAATATACAAAGACGGCGGTCGAGAGCAGCGGCTTCGCATTCCCCACATTCAAGGCCAGAAGCAGAAAAAAGAATCCGGCAAAAATGTACGTCGGCAGGCGCAGCGGCTGCACGCCGTAGGATTCCGTCAGCTTCAGGAATTCATGAATGGTGAGCAGCGCCACAATGGCGGCCACGACTGCCAACACCGGTACCGGCGCCCGCAAAATGAGCGCCAGCACAATCGGAATGAGGACGACTGCGGTCGCGATGCGTTTTAACAAGGGAAGTTGATTTCAGCAGCGGCGCCAGCCTTAGGCCGCGCCCGCTAACGATCTTTGCACGAATTGCGGATTTTCACCACAGAGGCCAGAGAGAATCACAGAGGATTTCCAGGCTTCCTCTGTTTCCTCCGTGTCCTCTGTGGTTAAGATTTTGATTCTGAAGCCGCGGATACCTCGACCGCCGTGTGCCCGTCGTGACACGAATCATGATGATTCAGCCCGCCGTAGCGCCGCTCACGTTTCTGATATTCCGCGATGCCCTCAAGCAGGTGCAGCCCGCGAAAATCCGGCCACAACGTCGGGGTCACATAAATCTCGGCGTACGCCAACTGCCACAGCAGGAAATTACTCAGCCGCATCTCGCCAGAAGTCCGCACCACCAGGTCCGGGTCGGGAAGATGCCGCGTGTAGAGATGCCGCCCCACCATGTCCTCATCAATATCCAATTGCAGATGCTCGATCCCGCCGTTCTGCGCCGCCGCGCTGATCATAGAACGGAATGCATCCACCAGTTCGCTGCGGGCGCTGTAGTTCAGCGCCAGCGTGAGCACCATGCCCGAATTGCCTGCCGTAGCCTCGCGCGCCCAGGCCATACGCTCCTGCACATCTTCCGGTAGTTCGTGCTGCCGGCCGATATATTCCAGGCGAATATTATTTTTGTTCAGCGTAGGGACTTCCACTTTCAGATAGCGGCTCAACAGCCCCATCAGGAAGCCGACTTCGCTCCTGGGCCGCTTCTTCCAGTTCTCCTCAGAAAACGCGTAGAGCGTGAGCGCCGTAATATGAATGCGCGCCGCCGTTTCAACCGTAGACCGTACCGCCGTGACTCCGGCACGATGTCCGGCCACGCGCGGCATGTGGCGCCGCTTGGCCCAGCGCCCGTTGCCGTCCATGATGATGGCGATATGTTTGGGGAGCCGCGCCGGATCCAGCCGCCGGTAAACTTCGCTTTCCTTGCGGTCCAGCCCCGTGGGTACTTTGTCCTGCAAAGTGGTCATCCCGATATGAGGCTACCACAGCAGGCAAGACCCGCGCAATGACACGGATGGTATGGGTGACGTCAAGCTGCTGGGCCGCGAAAGACCAACGATCACATTGGCGAGAGAGTTATGATAAGTTCGTGAAGAGTCTACCAAGGATCGTTATGGCGTCGCTCCTTCTGGTCGCTGTAGCCCAGGCTTGCGATTATAAGATTGAACCAGCTGCTCTCTCCCATTTCTATCGCAGCGAAGGTTGGAAGATGCCCGCGCTTGAACGCGGCAAACTATCAGCACCTATCTCGTTTCCCGCTTCATACTCATTCAAGGATTGGAAGTTTGGTGCCGTCCCGATCCCAGGCGTGACTGTTCGCGTAATTCTCTTTGAATCGAGCGACAGGGACGCCGCTGAGTCCGGGCTGTTTGAAATTCCTCGACAAGAATTCGAACAGGACGGCAAGCACCGCGTTATGCCGTCGCAATACATGGGTGTGACTCGCTGGGTGTACCGTTACGATGTGGACGGCAAGGTCATTGCATACACCTTTGGATTTTCCCCGGTCGATGCTCATCGAGTGGGCGACAAGCTAGTGATCGACGGAGAGGTTGGGTGCGTTTTCGATACGACCTTCATTGATGACAAGGGAGACGGTGTCTTTCGCATTCTGTCTCCGGGCGACTTTACCCCGGACGCCATGCCCCAGTGGGCTTCAGACCGTCGCCGAATTCTTAACTAACCTACCGCGCTTCTTCCGGCACCACCTTCAACTCCAGCTTGTCCGTCCAGCGCAGTACAGTTAGCGTGCAGCTCACGCCCACGCGCACGTCGGTCAGCACGCGATGCAGATCGTCCACTCCGGCCACAGGCTGACCCTCCAGCGCGACGATGATATCCCCTTCTCGCAGGCCTGCGCGCTTTGCCGGACTATTCTCTTCCACGCCGACCACCACCGCGCCCATCTCTTTCGGCAGGTCGTAGAAACGCACCACGCGTCGGTGCACTGGCACGGTCTGTGCCGAGACGCCAATGTAGCTGCGCCGGATGCGTCCATCGCGCAGCAGCCGGCTGGCCACAAATTTCGCGGTGTTGATGCCGATAGCAAAGCAGATTCCCTGCGCCGGGAGAATGGTCGCCGTGTTCACACCCACCACGCGCCCCGCGGAATCGACCAGCGGTCCGCCCGAGTTGCCTGGGTTGAGCGACGCGTCGGTCTGAATCACGTCGTCAATCAGCCGCCCGGAATACGACCGCAGCGACCGCCCCAGCGCGCTGACTACGCCCGCCGTCACCGTCGACTGAAATCCGTAAGGCGCGCCAATCGCAATCACTATTTGCCCCACGCGCAGGCGCTGCGAATCGCCTAGCGCCGCCGCAGTCAGGCCGGGCTCTCCGGAGTGCGGTTGATCGAGGCGAATCACGGCGAGGTCGCTTGCCGGGTCGTCGCCGATCACCGTGGCGGGCATGCGCCGACCGTCGGCCAGCGTTACGGCGATGCGTGCCGCTTCATGCACTACATGACTGTTGGTGAGGATGAGACCATCGGGCGTGAAGACGAATCCGGAGCCTCCGCCGTGCCGTTCCTGCGGTTCGCCGGAGCGTGTACGGCCGGCGCTTTGATGCACTTCAATATTCACCACCGACGGGCTCATGCGCTCAACCGCACTGGTTACCGCGGTCGAATACGCATCGAGCAAGGAGAGATCGTCGAAAGACGCCCGGGCCTGGGAGACAGACTCGGAGTCCCTGCCTGACTCTTGGGAAAGGCCTAGCAGAGGGAAAGAAGCTATTTCAGTTTGAACAAAACTCATGATGGATAGATGTCAGTCCATCGATTGGAGATTCATGGAGCCCGGACGCCCTCGTCCGGGGAGCCACCTCACGAGGACAAAAGTAGAGGCGCGGGCTGGGCGGACGAGGGCGTCCGCCCCTCCAAAATAAAAAAGCCGGGACCCAAACATCGGTCCCGGCGTTAGTTGGCTGGTTGCCCGGATAAATTGTTGGCATCAACCGGGGCTGAAGCCCCTCTTGATTCTCTTCGCGCTAACGCGGCCCTGAAGGGCCGCTCTTCCACGTTATACGCTCCGTCTTTACGCGCTCCGTCGCGGCCGCACCGTCAAATCCCGCACCTGAGTCAGAATGCTCGACATCTGCATCCCATTCAGTTGCGCGACAAACGGCAGCAGCTCCGCGATAAACTGATCTTTCATCAGTTCCATGACTTCTTCCTGGCGGGTGCGTTCGCCGCCGCTGAGCAGATCAGGCACGGTGACCTCCAGTGCGCGCGCCAGCCGTTCTAGGGACGACAGCGTGGGCGTGGCTTTTTCGTTTTCGATTTTGGAGACGTAGGTGCGCGGCACCGCCATGCGTCCTGCGAGTTGCCGCTGGCTGAGCCCGTTACGCAGGCGCAGTGAGCGGATGGAGGTCGCCAAGTTCAGGTGTCCGCGACCGTTGGTGCCGGGCACGGGCATCATCAACGGCGGCGCTACCGTGATGGGCTGGGGTTCAGGTTCCTCGTCCAGAGACGCGTGACAGCGTCGGCAATTATTATTGGATGTTCGAAACTGGACCAGCAGGCAGTGATCGCATCGTACGACTTCCCGTGAGTCTACCGGGGCAAGAGTCGTGGCCATCGGGTTGTGGGAGTGCCAGAGCGGGCTCTCCTTACAGCCTAAGTACAACAGCAGGAACTACTTGGGGGAGCTGTTCCTTGCTTGCACGCTCAATCTGCGGCATCCGCCCTGTGGATGTCAAGGTTAAAATGCGAAAAGCCCGCGAATTTCGCGGGCAAAAAGCGAAGCAACCCGCTCAATACCCGGAGAAAACAGGCGAAAACCATGATCGATCGCGAGTCCGCGTGGTGTTTACTAACTGAGTTCACCCAGTCGGAAAGTTTGCGCAAGCACGCGCTGGCTGTCGAAGCCTGCATGCGCGCTTGCTCTCGCAAGCTGGGCAACGGCTCGGCCGAAGACGAGAACCTATGGGGCGTCGTCGGACTGATTCACGACTTTGACTACGAGCGCTGGCCCAGCCTCGAAGATCATCCTTACAGGGGCAACGAAATCCTGAAAGGGCGCGGCTGGCCCGAAGTCATTACCCGCGCCGTCATGTCGCACGCTGAATATACGGGCGTGACTCGCGATACCCCTATGGAAAAGGCGCTGTTTGCCTGCGACGAGCTTGCAGGATTCGTCACTGCGGTTGCGCTGATCAAGCCCGGGAAGTCGCTGGCCGAAGTCGACGTCAAGTCGGTGCGAAAACGAATGAAAGACAAAGCCTTCGCCCGCAAGGTGAACCGAGACGACATTATTCAGGGCGCAGCCGCTCTGGGCGTCGATCTGGACGAGCACATCGCCTTCTGCATCGAAGCCCTGAAGCCCATCGCCGGCAAACTCGGGCTGGACGGAAGCGCGGCCAAGGCCGGATAACAGATCGTTCTTGGCCGGGATCGGGTAGTGGCTCAGTTTGAAGTTTCTGAATCACACCTCGAAGGCGTCATCCCGAAAGCTGGCGTATTTCAGCCGGCTGAGAGCCTGCCCTGAGCGAAGTCGAAGGGGATCTCGCGCGTATCCCGGCTTTACTGCACGCGAGATCCCTCACTGCGCCTGAAGAGCGGCTCCGTTCGTGATGACGCCCCTTGTAGACGCGCCACGAACTTTCAAACTGAGCTACTACCAGGAATCGTCCACACATGAGCCGGCCACAAGCCTGTGCTAACATCGGCTGGAATTTCTTGGAAAATGACTTCGCACTTGTGCAGAAGTGCGGGAAGCCGCTGAGCGGGAAGCCACTGAGTATGTCTTTAAACAGCGCCACACCACCGCGGGCCTCTTCGCCCAAAAGTCCTGCTGCGCCGGAGCCCCCGCCTCCAGCGGAGATCACTCCGCCCCCACGCAAACGTCACGTTGTCCTCTGGGTGTTGCTGGCAATCCTGGTCGGAGGCGTTTTTTGGATCTCGATCAGCGCCGGCCCGGTCGCGCAGGAAGTGAGGGAGCTAGCCGGGTTTAAGGCGGATCGGATCATCCTCGACTCTGTTTTCTCCGTCGGTCCGCACACCTTCCGCTATTACAAATTCTCTCTGCCCGAAGGGTCGGCGAATGTAGCTGTGGCTGGCCAGTTTAAGTCCGCTGCTCAGGCCCCCAGTGCCGGCAGCAGTAAGAGCGCGGCTGGCGACAATAACGTGCGGGATGAAAACAAAGAGGAAAACAAACACGCGGACATCGACAACGGCATTGAGGTCTACGTCCTCACCGAGCCCGCATTTAAGATTTGGCAGAAAGAATCCGTGACCGGTTCGCTGTACGACAGCGGCAATGTCGCCGCGAGCACTGTACATGCCGACATTCCAGCCGGCCCCGGAATTTATTATCTGGTCTTCAGCAACAAGTCCGCGCCGAAAACATCCAAGTCGGTTCACGCAACGGTTATGCTCCGCTACCAAAGCTGGTTACGACGGGCGCTCACTCGCCACAATGGCACATAGGGACCAACTACCCGGAGGGTTGCGCAGCGAGATCGCCGCTAAATCGATCGGGTGGTGCGCCGCTCACTTCCGCTGTCTTCCCGTTTGGTCAAACAGGTTTGACGGCAGGTCCAAGCCGGCGGCTTTGAGTCGTTCGGCGAACTTGGGCCGGATTCCCATGGAATGGAAGCTTCCCAGTACGTGCCCGTCGGGTGAAACTCCTTGCTTTTCAAACAAGAATAGATCCTGCATGCTAACTATGTCGGATTCCATGCCGGTGATTTCGGTGATATGCGTGAGCCGGCGCGTTCCATCGCTGAAGCGCGCAGTCTGCACAACTAAAGAAACCGCCGACGCAATCTGTCTTCGAATGGCTTTTTCCGGTAAACTCAGAGACGCCATCATGGCCATCGTCTCGATGCGGGTTAGGGCGTCCCGAGGGCTGTTGGCGTGAACCGTGGTCATGGAACCGTCATGGCCGGTGTTCATCGCCTGCAGCATATCGAGAGTTTCCTCGCCGCGTACCTCCCCGACGATGATCCGGTTGGGCCGCATCCGCAGGCTGTTGATCACCAATTGTCGTGCCTGAATTGCACCCCCGCCGTCCACATCGGCGGCTCGACTCTCTAACCGGACTACGTGGCGCTGCTTGAGTTGCAGTTCCGCCGAGTCTTCAATGGTGACGATCCGTTCTTTCGAAGAAATGTAGCCCGAAAGCACGTTCAGTAGCGTGGTCTTCCCGGAGCCCGTCCCGCCAGAAATCACGATGTTGAGTCGCGCTGCGACCGCAGCCTTCAGCAATGCCAACATCGGCGCAGTCAGGGCCTGACTTGCCAGCAGATTCTCTTCGGTGATTGGGGTGTGGCCAAAACGCCGGATCGAAAGATGAGGACCGTCAACCGCCAGGGGCGGAACTATCACGTTGACCCGGGACCCGTCGGCGAGTCGAGCGTCCACCATCGGGGACGATGCATCCACGCGCCGTCCGATCGCCGAAACAATCTTGTGGATGATGCGCATGAGATGCACATCATCCTTGAACCTGACCTTGGTTTCTTCCAGAACGCCTGCCCGCTCCACGTAAACTTCCTGGGCCCCATTGACCAGAATGTCGCTGATCGTCGGGTCTTGCAGTAGTGGCTCGAGCGGCCCCAAACTAAACATTTCATCCAGGATCTCGAGCGACAAACGCTCTCTTTCAGAAACGCTGAACGGCGCTTTTACTTGCGACACGACCTCCTGGATCACCATCAGCACTTGCGCCCGCGTCCGCTCGTCCGGGACCTCAGCCACTTTTTCCAGGTCCACCTTATTCAGCAAGTGGCGATGGAGTGCGATCTTCAACTCCTGATAGACGTGAAAATCCAGCCCGCAATACTTTTTGGCGTCGTGGGAGGCTGATGAGTTGGTCAAGATCGGCGGAACTCGGTCAGCGGCAGACGTATAAGGCCCTCCCCTATCGAGGTGAGAATTATAGGACCGGGTATGTCATAAAACAATCGAGCACGGCCGCATTGTTCTTGGAGTTCAGACTAGGGGATCGTTAACGCGCTCGAACTGAGTCAGAAGCTTACGAGCGCGCGCTTTCATGGCTGGCGTGCCGTTCCGAGTCGCCTCGCGCAGAATCTCGAGCACTTTGGAGCGCAAACTTGGTTCATCCTGCGCCAAGTCGGCCAGTCCCTGAAGAGCGCAGGTCTTCACGATCGAACTTCGGTCTTGCAGATAACTGTTCAATGAAGAGATTGCGGCTTGCCGTTCCTTCGCGTTGAGGATGAGCCTCGGAACTATCACGGCCAGATGCCAGCGCAGTTCTTGTTCCTTGCTCTCGGCCATCAACCCTAGGAGTTCTTTCTTGTAGAGACGGAGGAGATCATGCTGCGCTCGCGTGACCTTCTCGGTCGCGTCCGCGGCCCGCATCCGCACCAGTTGATCCGGAGACCACAGGCCCGCGATTAACTTCGGAAAAAGTTGCGGATCGTTGGACACCATGGCCGCAACCTGGTCCGCGCGGCCGATCGTCCGCCGATCCCTGCCTTCCAGGAGAGTGAGGATGTTTTTGTTCGGCATGGAATCAACGGCTGGCGCTAGCGCGTGGTCTCTTCGATTTCCGAAATCCAGTCGGGCCGCTTCAGAACTTCGCGCGGCTTGGGGCCGTCGGCGGCGCCGACGATGCCGTCCTGCTCCATCAGATCGATCAGGTGCGCGGCGCGGCCATAGCCGATGCGCAGACGCCGCTGCAGCAGGGAAGTGGAGGCCTTGCCGAACTCAACCACGAGCTTGACGGCATCGCCATACATGGGATCGTCCTCGGCTTCGCCTTCCTCGCTGGGTTCTCCGCCACCTTCCGCTCCGGCTTCGCGCTCGCCCTTCGGCGCTTCCAGGAACTGTTGCTGATACTCCGCGAGACCTTGTGATTTCCAGAACTCGACCACCGCGGCGATTTCTTTTTCCGTCACAAATGGAGCATGCAGGCGATGCACGCGCGCCGAACCGGACGGCAGATACAGCATGTCGCCTTTACCCAGCAAGGCTTCGGCGCCGTTGGCGTCGAGAATGGTGCGCGAATCGACTTTCGTTGCGACCCGGAACGAAACCCGGGCCGGGAAGTTTGCCTTAATCAGTCCTGTGATCACGTCGACGCTGGGTCTTTGCGTCGCTAAAACCAGGTGAATGCCGACGGCGCGCGCCATCTGCGCTAGGCGCGTGATCGACTCTTCCACGTTGTGCGAATCGAGCATCATCAAATCGGCGAGTTCGTCGATGATGATCACGATGTAGGGAATCGGCTTCTCGTCGGACTCTTCCGCGAACAGACTGGGCGTGCCGCTCTGATCGAAGAGCCGGTTGTACTGGTCGATGTTGCGCACGCCCCTGGCGGCAAGCAGTTTCAGCCGCCGCTCCATTTCGCGCACCGCATTGCGCAGCGCATTGGCCGCGAGTTTCGGCTCGGTGATGATCGGCGTGTAGAGATGCGGAACGCCTTCGTAGTTGCCCAGTTCCAACCGCTTCGGGTCGACCAGAATTAGCCGTACTTGATCGGGCGTCGCCTTGTACAGAATCGACATGATCATGGCGTTGATGGCCACGCTCTTGCCTGCGCCCGTAGAGCCGGCAATCAGTAAGTGCGGCATGCCAGCCAAATCCGCAGTCACGATGCGGCCGTTGATGTCCTTGCCCATCGCGATGGTGAGCTTCGACTTCGAGCCCATGAATTCCTGCGACTCGATGTTTTCCCGCAGCCAGATAATCTCGCGCTGGCGGTTCGGCACCTGGACTCCGACGGTGCTCTTGCCCGCCATGCGCTCGATCAGAATGCTTTCGGCCTTAAGCGCGAGGCACAAGTCGTCGACCAGATTGGTGATGCGGCTGTACTTGATTCCGGCTTCGGGTTTGAACTCGAATGTGGTGACGACCGGGCCGGGATTGATCTGCGTGATCTGCCCGTGAATCTCGAACTCCGCGTATTTTTCAGTCAGCACCTGCGCCAGCAATTTGAGTTCGTCGGCATCGACTTGCTGCTGTTCGTCGGGCCGCTGCAACAGACTGCTGGAGGGCAGTTTGTATCCACCGGTGGTGATGCGAGGCATCGTGGTCTTGGCTTTGTTTCCGCTGTCGGCGCGCTCGGTGACTTCAGGATCGGCAGTTGATTCCGCTGGCGCAACCGCTGCCAGAGGCTCGGCGAGAATTCCGCCCGTCGCTGCTGCAGGTTTGGGCGCTTCTTCTTCCAGCATGCGCTCGATCCCGGTGCGGCGCGGTTCCGCTGCTGCGGGAGTTGGCGCCAGGGGAGCGGGCCGCGTTTGAATCAGCTGCGTCTTTACCACTGGCTTCGAAATCCGCCGCTGCTCCAGTTCCTTCTGCTGACGCTTTTTCGTTCGTTCTCCCTGCCAATCTTTGTAGCGATTCCACAGCGCGGTGACGAAGGCGAACCGCGTCGGAGCCCACAGCTGAATCGCCGAGAACGAGAACGCCGTTGAAAGATATAGCGCCACCGCGAGCACGGTGGCGCACACGATGTAAGCGCCCACCACGTTCAGGTAGTGAATCAGCAAGTCGCCGACGACCCGCCCGAGCAGGCCTTCGATGGGAATCACGTGCATCCAGCGCAAGTGTCCCGGCAGCAGCGCCAGCATGGCGGGAACGAACATGACCAGCCAGATTCCGCCCAGGCTCTTGGCCAGCGGAGATTGCACTGGGCTGGAGCGGAACCAGCGCGTGCCCAGCATCGCCGGAAAAATTACCAGCAGGAAGGCGCCGATGCCGAAAAACTGCAGCAGCATGTCGGCAGTGTAGGCGCCGACCACTCCAATCCAGTTGCGCGCGGCATGGGAACCGGTCAGCACCGAGGCGCTGTTCCACGAGGGGTCGAGCGGAGAGTACGAAACCAGCGCGAGGAAGAGGAGGAGCGCGGAGACGCACATCAGGAATCCGATCAGCTCATTGAGCCGCCGGTTCCGAGTGGGAATGAAAATGCTTGCCAGATAATCCATGTAGGCAGATTCACACCAGAGACACTACCTCCCCGGTGCCGCAATCGGCCAGAGCCCTTACATTATGCCAAGAAGCCGGGGTTCCGACAATCGCGGAATTACCCCATAGTATTCAGGTGGTTTCCTGCCGGGCAGGCCAGATCACTGCAAATGCCAGGCCAGCGCCAGCACAATGACCACGACGCCCGCAACGATGCGGTAAATGATAAACACGCGCAGGCTGTTGGTTTGCAAATAGCGGATCAGCCACGCGATGGCGGCATAGCCGACGATCGCGGAAACGATGATCCCGACCAGAACCGGCATTTGCATTTCGTGAGGCAGACCTTCCTTGTGAAGTTCGTGCGCCTTGAGCAGCGCGGCTCCTGCAATGAGCGGCGTTGACAGCAGGAAGCTGAACCGCACTGCTGCGTCGCGCTTGAGTCCGCGGAACAGGCCCGCCGTGATAGTTGCGCCGGAGCGCGAAACCCCGGGAATCAGAGCAAAGGCTTGCGCTACACCGATGAGCACCGAATCGACCAGCGAAATCCCGGTCAGAGGTTTTTGCAGGCTGCCGACTTTTTCTCCCAGCCACATCAAGAGCGCAACTCCGATCAACGCGCCCGCGATCAGGAAGATGTGTTCACGGAAGTAGTCCTCGGCGGAATGCTCAAGCAACTTGCCGGCAACGGCTCCTGGAATGGTGGCGATGGCCAGAAACCAGAGAAGCATGCGCTCCTCTTTTTGCTCGTCCGGAGTCAGGTTCACATCGGACGTGCCCGATTCCGAGAAGCGCACGACTTTTCCTCCCAGGGCCGCGCGCACAATCTGGAACCAGGTGCGCCGAAAGTAAAACAGCACCGAAAGCAGCGTTCCAAAATGCAGGGCAACGTCGAAGCTGAGTTCGTGCGCCGGAGAGAGTTCATTCCAGCCCAGCAGGCGCCGCACAATGATGAGGTGTCCAGAGCTCGATATGGGGATGAATTCCCCAAGTCCTTGAACGATGGCAAGAACAACCGCTTGATAGATTGGCAAGGTTTAGTCCGTCGTGTTTCCGAAGGTTGGTACGGCCTGTTGAATGTAAAACATCAGACTCTGCGCGCGCAATGCCCAGTCACTTTGGCCATACTGGCTGACGATTCTTTGGGCCAGTTCGAGGGCGCGGGTTTTCGCTTCGTCAGCTTTTTTCTGGTTGGCCTCGGTTTTGTAAATCTCGATCAGCGCCGACCGGCGCCAGGCGGCCTGGTACAACGCTTCAGGAGCGGACGGAGATTGCTCATGCTCCTTTGCGTATTTTTCGTACATCTCGGCTTCTTTTTCCGGGCATTTCGAAGCTCCCTGCCAGTCGCCGCACAGTTTGTTTTCGAGGAAATGGAAGGCGGCCATGTCGGCCCACTTGGTGCCTGGGAATTTCTTAACGACTAGCTTCATCCACTGCTCGTCGATCTGGCCGCGCATGTAGGAGTCGCGCTCGCGAGCCGAGGGGCGCGTCAGCACGTCCGATCGCTCGATCTGCCAGCGAATGTCAGCCGCGCGGTAGAGCCCCTCGGCGGCCAGGGGTGAGGCTGGAAACAGATCGTAGATGCGGTAGTAGAGCCGCATGGCGTCCTGCGCGGCATCGCGCCTTCCGCGGCGTCGGCTGGCTTGGTCTTCGGAGTCGGCAGCCTCGCCGAAAATAATCTTGTCTCCATTGGGAGTCGCCTGGGTCACCAGGGCCTTGTCCAAAACCCATCCCGTAATCGTTTTGCCTTCGGACTCCGGATCATCCTCGTCGGCGTCTTTCCGCGGCTCCCGGATGATCGCTTCCACGTGAGTCCAGTCGCGGCTGGTCTCGAGGAGGACGAGTTCGTGTCCGCGGCTGGCCTCGCCGAGTTTGGCCGCGTCGGCGGCGGGAGACACGCGGATGGTTTCTTCGTGGACGAGAGTGCCGCGTTGCGCCTGAGACTGCGCCGAGGCGAGCGTTGCAGAAAACAGGAATGCGGCAGCGAGAACGATCATGCGCAATTTCATACCTAGATTATTGGACGTAACAGTTCTCCTTGCAACGCCTGGGTCGGTGAGATCCGCGTGCCCCATTTCTCGCGTCTTCCGCGAGAAGTGGGGATGTTGAATTCGCAAGTCGTCACGCCTGTAATTCTCTCGACATCTGAGGCTCGATATTGCCCCCGGAGATGATCGCCACATTGACCCTGGTCTTCGGCAATTGATCGGCGTGGAAAAGAAATCCAGCGGTTGCGACCGCGCCGCTGGGCTCGGCCACAGTGTCAGGATTCGCCGCCAGCAGCTTCATAGCTGCGTGAATCTCGTCTTCGCTGACCGTCACGATGCCGTCGACAAAACATTGCATGTGATCGAAAGTGATGGCGCCAACGCTTTGCGTGCGCAATCCGTCGGCGATGGTGCGCGTAACCCGTTCGGCGGGGAACTCAACGATTCTCCCGGCGCGCAGGCTGGCCTGTGCATCGGCCGCCAGTTCCGGTTCGACGCCGAAAAGGTTCACCGACGGCTGGCTCAGTTTGATGGCCGCGGCAACGCCGCTGATCAGGCCTCCGCCGCCCACCGGCGCCAGCACGGTTTCGACGTCGGGCATGTCTTCGAGAATCTCGAGTCCCATGGTGCCTTGGCCGGCGATGATGTGCTCATCGTTATATGGCGGCACGATGACGTAGCCATGCGCTGCGGCCAGTTCCTCAGCCTTAAGCTGCCGTTCGGCGCTGCCCGGGCCCACCAGTACGATGTCAGCGCCCAGCGCGGCAGTTGCCTCGCGCTTGATGGCGGGCGCGTTGTTGGGCATGACGATGACGGCCTTCACGCCGAGCGCGCGGGCGGCATAGGCCACGCCCTGCGCGTGATTGCCGCTGGAATACGAAATGACGCCACGTTTCCGCTCCGCTTCGGAAAGCGAAGCGATCTTGTTGTAAGCTCCGCGCAGTTTGAAGGCGCCGATGGGCTGCTGGTTCTCGGGCTTGAGAAAGAGTCGACGGTCGGCGTCGCCGTGATCGAGTTCGATCAGCCGGGTGCGGACGGTGATGCCATCGAGGCGGGTGCGGGCGGAGCGGATGTCTGTGAGGGTCACCATGGCACGGGATTCGCTGTTCCAGTCTAACTGAGCATTTATCGTGACACACGATTCTTCAGGAGCCGCCTTACGTCGCGTGTGCCATGCAGGACGGCAACGATCTCGACTACCTTCGTTTGCCGGTACACGATCATGTATTGATATACGCTGAAGAAGAGGACATCGAACTTGGACAGGTCGGAACGCCTATGACCCTTGCCAGGAGCATCAGCCGTCTTCGGCGCCCGGAGAGACAAGATAGGGTTTCACGATCCCGAGCGGTCCGCAAGCCATGCCGTCTTGTCTGATTCAAGACGTTTTCGTAAATCTTCTCCCTGTATACCTTCTCCGCGGTCAAGTTGGGCCAGACCGCGCTCGATCTTGGCGTTGATTGCCTCGTTGTTTTCCCGCAGCCAGGCCTCGCGTTCGCCTTGGATTTCCAAGGCGTCGAAAAGCACGTCTTCCACGCTCTGGAACGCGCCGCTATGCAGCCGTTGCTGAATGAGCGCCTCAATCTCCGGACGGTTTATTTCGATCGTCATAAGCTACCGGAAAGAAACAACCCTCTCAACCGTATCGTCAGGTTAAGATTCAGTCAACCGGAATTCGTGTCGACCCTCCGCGATGGTTCCCGGTTCTTACGCGCGAAAACGCACGCAGCGATTTCAGTCTCCAGCTTTCGCGGTCATCTAGCGGATGTCTTGCACGACGTAGCCCGAAGGAATCTCGAACATTGCAGGATCGGGTTCGGTGCGCGAGAGATCAACCACGCGAATTACCTGCGTGCCTTCTCGCGGGTCCTTGCGAATGACGGCCAAATTCACTTGCAGGTCGGGGGAATACCAGTATTCCTTTGTGGTGACGAGCGGCTGGCTATTTCCGACCGCGCCGGCACTAATCGAAACTGTTTCGCGCGTCCCGATCAGGTTCAGGCCATCGACAACGTCGGTTCCCAGATTCTCGCGGGCAAGGGTGCGTCTCCCGTGGTCGAACGGGCCGGCGGGTTGCGGGGTAAACGTGGTCGACGCATGATATTCGGTGATGGTGCAGCGGCGCGTGGCGACCATGCAGGTGGTTCGGGTGTGGGCGACAGGGTCCAGCAAATCGATTTCTCTCCGCCGGGATTGCTGATTCGAATTGGCGGGCACGAACGACATGTGTTCGCGGTAAATCCGGCCTTGGCTATCGCGAGCCAGGGCTGCGTAGAGATGGGTTGTGACCACAGTTCCGTCTTCGAGGGTGCGAGTCCACTCGATGTGATCTCGTCCCGAGAACGGCCTTTCGGCGGCAGGAAGGATCTGGATTCCGGGGACTCGAACGATGGTGCCGCGATCGGGGCCGCGGAAAGGCTCATCGGACTCCTGAGCCACAACAGCGCAGGTGAGAAGGAGGGACCCAGCAAGCAAGGCGAAGAGTTTCATCACACAACCTCACTGTCAGAATTGCCGTCGGACCCCGAAAGTATAGCATTCCCGAAAACAAATTCAATCGAGCGCTGGGCTGGGTAGTGGTGCAGTTTGAAGACCTTTAACCACGAAATGGGCTGCTAGATTTCCAGTATCACCGGCATAATCAGCGGCCGCTTCTGGGTTTGCTTGGAGATATAGCGCTTCAAATCGGCCCGGATTTTTTCTTTGATCACGCCGTAGTCGCCTTTTTCTTCTTCGCTGGAATGGGCCAGCGTGTCTTCGACGATGCGCTTGCAGCCGTCCAGCAGGCCGTCGTCGCCGGGATTGAAGCCGCGAGTCACGATTTCCGGGGCGGATTCCGCTTCGCCCGACAACTTGTTGATGGCGATGATGGGCAGCACGATGCCGTCTTCGCTGAGGTGCAGCCGGTCTTTGATAATCAAATCCTCAACCACATCCGTGCGCGACCCGGAATCTATGCAGACCCGGCCCACCTTGACGCGGCCAGCTTTGCGCGCCCCAAGCTCGTCGAATTCCAGAACGTCTCCACTCTCGATCAGCATGACTTTCCCGACCGAACTGTGCATGGCTCCGGCCATTTCGGCGTGCAGCTTCAGTTGCCGGTACTCGCCGTGGATGGGGATGAAGTAACGCGGCTTGACCAGGTTGATGATGAGTTTGAGTTCTTCCTGGCTGGCGTGTCCGCTGACGTGGATGGGCGGCGAAGTTCCATCCTCGTAGATGACGTAGGCTTCGCGGCGGAACAGGTGGTCGATCATCCGGTAAATTGTTTTCTCGTTGCCCGGGATGATGCGCGACGACAGCACGACCGTGTCTCCCTTCTCAATCTTGGCGTGCTTATGGTTGTCGACCGCGGCGCGTGATAGCGCCGACATGGGCTCGCCCTGCGTGCCGCTGATCAGCACGCAAACTTTCTCCGGCGGAAAATTCTTCATCTCGCCGGGATTAATCACCAGACCGTCAGGAATTTCGATGTATCCGAGGTCTTCGGCAATCTCGGCGGAATTGTTCATCGACCGGCCGAGGAACGCGACTTTCCGTCCGTGCTCGTGCGCGAGTTGCACCGCGAGATTAATGCGATGAATGGACGACGAGAAGCACGAAATAAAAAGCCGGCGCTTGGTGTGGGCGAAAACTTCGTCAAACTTGCGCCGCACGGCGCGCTCGCTGGGCGTGTAGCCCTTGCGCTCGACGTTGGTGGAATCCTGAAACAGCGCCAGCACGCCATTCTTTCCATATTCAGCAAAAGCATGCAGGTCGAAAAGTTTGTTGTCCGTAGGCGTGGGATCGACTTTGAAATCGCCAGTGTGGATGATGACGCCGAGCGGCGTGTGGATCGCCAGCGCCACGCAATCCACCAGGCTGTGCGTCACCTGGATGGGATGAATTGTGAACGGTCCCGCCTTGAAACGCTCGTTGGGCCGCATCTCGCGCAGGTCAGCGTCGTCGAGCAGGCCGTGCTCGTCGAGTTTATCTTCCACGTAGGCGAGCGTGAACTCGGTGCCCCAGACCGGAACCTTGAGTTCGGAGAGCATCCAGGGCAGCGCGCCGATGTGGTCTTCGTGGCCGTGGGTCAGGATGATGCCGCGAATCCGTTGGCGGTTCTCGACGAGATATGTGATGTCGGGGACTACGATATCGACGCCGAGCAATTCGGCTTCTGGGAACATGAGTCCGGCGTCGATGACGATGATGTCGTCGCCCCAGCGGACGGCCATGCAGTTCATTCCGAACTCGCCCAGGCCCCCCAGGGGGATAATCTGCAATTTTCCAGTTGGCATTGAGTAAACATGATGCTAGCACAGCGAGCCCGCAGCGAGTTGATGAAGTCGAAGCGTTGCGAGGTTGTGGAGGATGACGTGGAAGAGCACGAGGTGGAAGAGCGGCGCTTTAGCGCCGCGTCAGGATGGCCGGGGATGTGGGCTTCAGCCCCGGTGTTGTTCGTGACGCGACACGGAATGCGCACCGCGGCTAAAGCCGCTCTCCGAATCGATATCCAACGCGGTCCTGAAGGGCCGCTCTTCCACGGTGGTGCCGGCAGTGGATCGGCGGGAATGATCGACCGCTTGAGAAGCGAGATCATCTCTCAATGGCTTTCTTCTTTGCGCTGCGGTAAGGTTGAACTATGGCCGAGCAGCGCAAATCGTGGCTTCGGCGACGCGTGGAGACGGCGATGGTCAAGGGACTGACGCGCGCCTACTCGACGGTGCGTGTCGATCCGGCAAAATTTCTGCTGCAACTGCGCGCGGCCTACCGCGTCCCCATCAGCGGATATCACGGTGTGTACTCGCTGGAGATTGGCGAACTTGACGTTGTCGCCGACTCAGTCATCCGCAGCGGTATGAAGGTCGCGGCCCTTGAGGGTGCAGGACTCGGGCTGGGGGGATTGCTGACGATCGTTCCCGATCTCGGCATCCTTTCGGCGATCACCATGCGCACCATTCAGAAACTGAGCCTGCTCTACGGATTTGAGTTCAATACCGACGAGGAAATCGCCGAGCTGTGGATTGCCGCGGCCAGCGCGGCCGGAGTCGACATAAGCCGCGAACTTCTGGAAAAAGAAGTCGTCAACAAATTCGTGCCTCGCGTGATCCAAAGCATTGCGGCCAAGGCCAGCACAGAAGTTGTCGAGAAATGGGCGGGCCGCGTGATTCCGCTGGCCAGCTCCGCCATCGGCGCAGCGCTGAATTACTGGTTCGTGCGCGCCTGGGGCGAACGCGCCAAGCAGCATTTCCGCCAGCGGCATCTGCTGCTGCGGCAGCGGGCGCAGCAGGCGACGCTCGCCGCACAGAGCCAGCCCAGTCTTCCGACGGCCAGCTCAAAGTAGCGCCAACATCCTGCCGGCTATCCCGAGGGCCTCTTGTCCTTGGCTCGGCGGGCGCGAGGACGTCCCCCTTCAGCTTTGCTCGGGCCGGCTCTCAGCCGCCGCGACGGCAGACCTACTTCCTTGACCTGCCTGCCGTGATACAAAAATAGAGATGCCCACCTTTTCCTGCGCAGCCATTCTTTTCGATCTGGACGGAGTTCTCGTCGACTCGACGCGCGCGGTCGACCGCGAGTGGCGAGAGTGGGCGCGCCGCAAAGGCGTTGACGGAGACGCCATCATGGCCATTGCCCATGGAGTGCGCACAATTGAGGTGATCCGGCGCGTGGCCCCGAATCTGGACGCCGAAGCCGAGGCCAGCGCAATCGAAAATCACGAGGCGGGCGATCAGAGTGGAGTTGCCGTCATGTCCGGAGCGGTTGACCTGCTGCGCTCGATTCCGCAGGGACGATGGGGCGTGGTCACATCCGGGTCGAGGCTGCTGGCCGCGAATCGCCTGCGTTTCTGTGGGTTGCCGGTTCCGAAAGTTCTGGTCACGTCCGATGACGTCATACACGGAAAGCCGCATCCCGAGCCGTATTTGAAGGGTGCACAGTGGCTGGGGTTCAATCCCGCAGACTGCTTGGTGATCGAGGATGCGCCCGCAGGAATTGAGTCGGCGCGCGCAGGCGGCATGAAGGTGATCGGGATTACGAGCACCTACGCGCAGGATGCGTTAGAGCACGCGGATGCTGTGATCGGGAAGCTGGGGCAGATTCAAGTTACGTCAAACAGAGGGGGGAAGTTGGAGGTGGAGATTCAGTGAACACCCATTTTGTGGGTCAAGTCTTTCGGGCTAGGTTTTATTTCGATCCCTAATTTTCTTTAGAGCCTCAAAGAATTCAAGCTTGTGGGTCTCGTAGTCTTTCAAAGGAGGCTCTTTACCGCGATTCGCCGCGCGAAGCGCCACACGATATTCGTGCGTCCGACAGTCAGCGCAACCCAACACCGCGTCGACGAATTCTATGGCAGGAAGATACGAGTGAACTTCGACATAGTGCGGGATGCCGCCGGGTGCAACGTAGACGACGCCCGATCCGGGCACGAAGATGTTTTCCTGTGACCAGATTGGACCCGGAGATGGGAGCTTGCCTGCGACACACACAGAACAGTCCTTCACGCCGCGGAAGCAGTAGTGCGGATAAGCCTCTCGACTCTGCTTAACGATTGCTTTGAGTTTGGGAACCAGATTGGCTGGCGAAGGGGCGGTGTTAAAAACCTGAGGATGCTCCAGCCACCCAATAGCTCGCAAGGGAACTGACCACCTATTCGGATCGAAGGGCCCGGTGTGATATCGGCAAACTTCCGAGTCTGCGATGTAAACCACGTGGTGGCCTTCCAGGTACCTGACTAGCGCAGCCAATCTTCCAACTCAATCCCACGGTCGGTTTTTTCGTCGCGATACTTTACGATGACCGGAGTGTAGAGCGAAAGATTCCAGCCCCAAGGTCCCTTCTCGTTCTTCACCGCGCGGGAGCCGGGGACGACTACGGCATTCTCCGGAACCTCCAGTGGCGCATCGACTGTAGCGCGGGAGACTTCGCCTCGCACCAAGTCGTAGAGCGGGGTCGAGCGAGTCAGAATTGTCCCTGCGCCCAGCACCGCGCGTGCGCGCACCAGCGTGCCTTCGTAAACTCCGCAGTTGCCGCCGACCAGCACGTCGTCTTCGATGATGACGGGGGCGGCGTTGATGGGCTCGAGCACTCCTCCGATCTGCGCGGCGGCGCTCAGGTGCACCCGCTTGCCGATCTGGGCGCAAGAGCCGACCAGCGCGTGCGAATCGATCATGGTGCCTTCGTCGACGTAGGCGCCCACATTAATGAACATGGGCGGCATGCAGATGACCGAGGGCGCAACGTAGGCCCCGGTTCGCACCGACGATCCGCCGGGCACGACGCGCACACGGTCGGAGATGGTGAACTGGCGGGCAGGGAAGGTGTCTTTGTCGACGAACGACAGGCCGGAGGTCATGTCGGCGAGCTCGCCCAGGCGAAATCCCAGCAGAATGCCTTGCTTGACCCAGGCGTTGACGGTCCAGCGGGCGTTTTTCCCTCCATCAGTTCTTTCGGCGGCGCGGATTTTGCCTTGCGTGAGCTGATCGCGGAATTCGAGAAATGTTTTCCGCGCTTCGGGATCGTGCTCGACTTCGCCCAGGGAGGCCAGACGCTCGATGGAAGATTTGAGGGAAGACATGACTGGTTGATTGTTGATTGCTGATTGCTGATTTGTCAAAGATGAGAAAAAGCAAGGTCCCTTCACAACGCTCGCGTTTCCTCGCTGGTCGAGATGACAGTTGCTGTGGCGCCGTCCGAACGCTGGTTTTTCAATCAACAATCAAAAATCAACAATTTCTTTCTACACGCACTTGCACTCGCTCCGAATCAGCACGCCGGTCATGGCATGTGCAGTCTCGCGTGCCTCAGGCAGAGTCGCGTACGGGCCGTGCCAGCGGGCGTGGTTGACGTCGTGGCCTGCGGGCCGTCCTTTGCCGTGGCTGCACTGGCCGCAGGATCCGCGGTGCAGAACGATCTTGCGTGGTCCGGCGGCCCAGTTCTCGTAGATGAAGAATTCCAGCGCTTCGGCGGCGGGGCCGGCGGGCTTGGCGATCACTCCCGCTTCGGTGGCGATTTTCTGCAGGCGCGAGCGCGTGTCGCGGCGCATGGGCAACAGCGGCAGACGGTAGACTTCCTCGATTTTGCCCATCATCGCGAGCAGCGCTTTCACCGGCAGCGGACTCGACTCGATGAAGTTGGCCTGCATCAGCGGAAGGTATTTGCGATTCAGGGAGCGCGCGGTCGTCCAGTCGTTAGAAAGCGCGGCGCGAGTGAGCGCCGTCATTTCGCGGGGAATCACGTTGGAAGCAACGGAAACGACTCCGACTCCGCCCAGCGCGATGACCGGCAGCGTGACCGAGTCGTCTCCCGAGAACACGAGAAATGTTTCAGGCACGAGGCCGATCGCCTCTGCGACCTGGGTCAAGTTGCCGCTGGCTTCCTTGACACCCACAATGTTGGCGATCTCGGCCAGGCGCGCCAGCGTTGCGGGCTCGAGGTTCGCGGCGGTGCGTCCGGGCACGTTGTAAAGAATGACAGGCTTGTCGCCCACGGCCTCGGCAATGGCCTTGAAATGGCGGTACTGGCCCTCCTGCGTGGGCTTGTTGTAATAGGGCGAGGCCGTGAGGATGGCGTCGACTCCGGGGCGCGCGGCAATTTCTTTCGCCTTCTCGACTGCGTCGTGGGTCGAGTTGGACGTCGCTCCGGCAACGATGGGGACCCGTCCGGCGGCGACTTCAATGGTCGTGTCGATCACCTGCAGCCATTCGTCGTGCGTGAGCGTCGGAGTCTCGCCGGTGGTGCCGCAGGGAACAAGAAAATCAATGCCCGACTCGATCTGCCACGCGATCAGATTGCGCAGGGCTGCGTCGTCGATCGAACCATCCTGATGAAACGGAGTTACCAGTGCAGTGCCACAGCCACGGAGTTGCATAGAAATAAGATAGCGCGAATGAGGGTGGAGGGAAACTCCGAGTCAAAAACCATCTCGTTCTTTTCGGAGTCCTGCCATTATGCAAGGAAGGGATTGAGCGCCCATGCAAGCGGAAGCGCTGCTAGTCGGGACACCCACGATCATTCCCGTAGATTCGGCGGATCGTCGCCACAGCTCTTTCTTCCTTCGAGGATGAAGGGGAGACTGACTACTTCTATGCCCTCGACCTCTTGCGTACTCCTGACAAGATTCTTGATGCGGTGCACATCTACAACGTGGCGAACGTTGTAGATCGGGATAGACCCTCCCAAGTCGACATTGTGTGGTCTGAGGATGGGTCCAAGTGCGCACTGCTAATTAACAACTAACCACATGCCGCTTTCGATTTTTCCGCTAAGCGTGCGTATTGCAGGACCAATTTCCCCAACCTTGAGAATCCTAGTGATGGGAGTTGGACGACCGCTGATCATTCGTGGTCGGACGAAGCGATTTCGTGGCTTAGGCCAACCGAGCACTCAGGACCTACAGCTCCCGCCACACGTCTTTGAAATCGTAGAAGCCTTTCTTGCCTGCGAGCCACTCGGCGGCGCGGACGGCGCCTTCGGCGAAGCCGCGGCGGGATTTGGCGTCATGGCAGAGATAAATGCGGTCGGCGGGGGAATCGAGGACGACTTCGTGCATGCCCACAACATCACCCTCGCGGAAGGAAGTGATCTCGAGATCGTCGTATTGATGAGAGCCGTGGGCGCTGGCGTCACGGATGACTTGCTGGATCGCGATGGCCGTGCCCGAGGGTGCGTCTTTTTTGTGGACGTGGTGGCGCTCGAAAATCTGGCCCGAGTAATCGTGGCGCAGGGCGGCCGCGGCGGCGCGGGCCACGTCGAAGAAGAGGTTCACGCCGACCGAGAAGTTAGGGGAGTAAACGAACCCGGTGCCGTGCTGCTCGACCAGCGCTCGGATGCGTTCGATTTCGCTATACCAACCCGTGGTGCCGACGACCATGTTCTTGCCGGCTTTGACGCAGGCTTCGATATTGGCGATGACGCAGTGCGGAGCGGTGAAGTCGATGACGACGTCGATGTCACGCAGTGTTTCCGTTTTGAGCGCGGCGCACGACACGTTTTCTTTGGCGCCGATGATGCGGATATCGTCCTTGCGTTCGGCGGCAACTTCCGCCACTAACGATCCGGTTTTTCCGCGGCCGAGAATCAGTATCGTCATGCGTGGGTGCTTAGAGAGATTTAACCACAGAGGGCACAGAGGGGCACAGGGGAGAGCGATCAGTTTGGAGTGCTAGCCTTTCCGGTCCGTGGCTCTCGAGCGGCGATCTATTTTCCTAATCAGGAGAGCAGAGAGCCAAGCCGCGCCAATGCTCACCCCGAGGGCAAGCAGTGCGTAGGGCAGGAATTGCCATCCCTCCCAAGCCCAGAAGAACACGGCCATGCCGATGAGGAACAGAAATGCCGCGCCAGTGACAAGCGTGACTGCCCACAGGGTGAGCACGGCGACGAACACAACCAGCCGGATGTGGAGAGGCAACGGCCGCTGACCGTTATCGGGCACGCTCACGTTCTGAATGCCTCAGACTACGCGAACACTTCCGGATCCAGTTCCGAGAAAAATGTTTTGTGCAGGCGCTGGACCACGCTGGGTACTTCATCCTCTTCGATCACGAACGTCAGATTGATTTCTGAGGCGCCTTGCGAAATCATGCGAATCTTTTTGTCGGCGAGCTCGCGAAAGACCAGGGCCGCGATTCCCGGCGTGTTGCGCAGGTTTTCGCCGACCAGGCAGACGATCGCCTTGCGGCCTTCATATTTCACGTCGGCTAGCTTGGCGAGATCGGCGGCCAGCGCGGGGATGGCCTGATTGGAATCGACGGTCAGGGAAACGCTGACTTCAGAGGTCGAGACCACGTCAATGGAAACTTTGTGGCGATCAAAGGCCTCAAAAATCGAGCGCAGAAATCCATGGGCCAGCAGCATACGTGGCGCGGCCACGTCGACGATGGTAATGCGCTTTTTGGCGGCGATGGCTTTGAAAATATTTTTGCCTTGGGGGGCGCGCGTGGTAATGCGCGTTCCCTCGCAGGTCGGATTGCGGGAGTTGAGCACGTAGACGGGAATATTTTTCTGAATGGCCGGGAGCACCGTCGCGGGGTGCAGCACTTTCGCTCCGAAATACGCCAGTTCGGCCGCCTCGTCGAAGCTGATGACTTTTATGCGGCGCGCCTCAGGGCAGATTCGCGGATCAGTAGTGAGGATGCCGTCGACGTCGGTCCAAATTTCAATGCGGTCGGCGCCAAGGCCGGCGCCGAAGATGGCGGCGGAGAAGTCGGAGCCTCCTCGCCCAATCGTGGTCGTGATGCCGGCGCGATTTGCTGCGATGAACCCGCCCATCACCGGCACTTGGCCCGCCTCCAGCAAGGGCAGAACTCTTTCCTGAAGATTGACGTTGGTCTCTTCGTATTGCGGAACCGCCTGCATGTAGGCGCTGTCGGTGACCAGCACGTCGCGGGAATCGACGTGAGCTCCGTTGAGTCCGCGGGCGGCGAAGGCGGCGGCGACGATTTTGCTGGAGAGCATTTCACCGAACGCTGCGACGTGGTCGGTAGTGCGGGGCGTGATTTCGCCGACGGCGGAAATTCCACGCAGGAGCTCGTCGAGCGCTTCAAAATCCGTGCCGAGCTCGGAGTGAAATTCAGTGAAGCGCGCCGTGCCCAGCAGTTCGCTGGCCGTGTTGTAATGGCGTTCCTGGAGCGAGCGGCAGAGTTTGAGCGCGGTCTTGCGCTCGCCTTCTCCGGCGGCGCGGGCCATGGTCAGCAGGGTGTCGGTGACCTTGGCCATGGCGCTGACCACGACCACGGGCTTCTGTGGCAGACGTCCTTCCACGATGGAGACGACGCGGTCAATGGCCTTGGCATCTTCGACGGAAGTTCCGCCAAACTTCATGACGATCATCGGCGTGGCTTTCTGCAAGAGGCGAGGGTGTCGTGCGGGTCTGGATCGCGGTTCATCCCAGGTATCCCTTGGCCTTCAGCAGTTCGGCATTGAGCACGGCGGCTCCGGCGGCTCCGCGGATGGTGTTGTGCGAGAGCACGGTGAACTTCCAGTCGAGCACGCCGCAGGGGCGAAGACGTCCAACGGCGGTGGTCATGCCCGCGCCCAGATCGACGTCGAAGCGCGGCTGCGGACGATCGGCGGCGTCGAGATACGCGACCGGGAGTTCCGGCGCGCTGGGCAACTTCAGTTCCTGGGGCTCGGCGCGATAGTTGTTCCAGGCGGCAATGACCTCTGCGGGCTTGGCTTTTTTCTTGAGTCGGATGGAAACCGACTCGGTGTGCCCGTCCTCGACGGCGACCCGGTTGCATTGCGCGCTCATGGCGAACCCGCCGGGAACTATTTTGGAGCCGTTCAGCCGGCCGAGCAGCTTTTTCGTCTCCTCTTCCATTTTTTCTTCTTCGTTCTTAATGAAGGGGATGACATTGCCGAGGATGTCGAGTGAGGCTACGCCGGGATATCCTGCGCCGCTGACGGCCTGCATGGTTACCACCATGACGGTCTCCAGACCAAACTGCTGGTGCAGAGGCGCCAGAGCGAGGACGAGTCCAATCGCCGAGCAGTTGGGATTGGTGACCACATAACCACCGGATTTCTTGCGCCACGATTGCGCGTCGATGAGTTTGATATGTCCGCCGTTGACTTCCGGGATGACCAGCGGCACGTCCTCCTTCATGCGCAGTGCGCTCGAATTCGAAACCACGGCACAGCCGGCGTCGGCAAAACGGGGCTCGAGTTCGGCGGCGATGGAAGCGTCAAGGGCGGCGAAAATAATTTTCGGCGCGCCTTCGGGAGTGGCCGGCGAAACTGTCATCGCGGCGACGGCGGACGGAATCGGCGTCTTGAGCTTCCAGCGCGCTGCCTCGGCGTAGACCTTGCCTTCAGAACGGTCGGAAGCGGCCAGCCAGGCCACTTCAAACCACGGATGGTGCTCCAGCATCTGGATGAATCGTTGTCCGACAACGCCGGTGGCGCCCAGGATACCAATAGGAGTTTTACGGTTCATATTCTCTCAATATCAGGAATACTTGGAATTCTATAACAGTCGCAGAAAAAGCAGATTCCTCCGCCCCTCGCATTCGCTGGGGGTCGGAATGACGGGGGCAAAGACACACCAGCTTCTAATGTCGGGACGCGAGTCGGCAAGTAGCGAAAGGAGGACCACTTCCGCACGATTGCCTCCTGCAGAAATCCTTCCACCTGCCGATAGGAGAAGTTGGAGGGATTCATCATGCCCGAGCTGCGCCAGAACTTTTTCACCAAGGAATGGGTCATCATCGCCACCGAACGGGCCAAGCGGCCCGAGGATTTGGCTACGCATCGCGTGGTCGAGCCGGTGCCGGCCTTTGTCGATAGCTGCCCGTTCTGCCCGGGCAACGAGAGCAAGACGCCGCCGGAGGTGATGCGGTCTCCGGCGAACGGCGCGTCCTGGGATGTGCGCGTGATTCCCAACAAATTCGCGGCGCTGTCGAGCGAAGTGCAGCCGACGCGAAGCCTGCAGCACTTGCGGCGGCGCATCGAAGGCTTTGGATTTCACGAAGTCATCATCGACAGTCCGGACCACTCCCGGTACATGGGGTTGTTGCCTGACGCGCATGTGGCCAACATTCTCCGAGTCTATAAAGAGCGTTACAACGCGCTGAGCATGGACCACCGGGTCAACCACATCACGATTTTCAAGAATCACGGCGCCGACGCCGGGGCCAGCCTGCAGCATCCGCATTCCCAGTTGATCGCGACGCCGGTGATTCCGAGCCAGGTGCGCCACCGCCTGCACGAGGCGCTGCGCCACTATGACGATGTGGGCGAATGCATGTTCTGCCACATGGTGGAGCGGGAAGTGGAAGACCAGACCCGCATCGTCATCAAGAGCGAGCGCTTCGTGGCCATGGAAGTCTTTGCCTCAGCCACCCCCTTTGCCACGCACATTTTTCCGCTGCGCCACATGGCCAGTTTCGGCGACATCTCGGAGATGGAAATCACCGACCTGGCGCGCGTTCTGCGGATTTTGCTGGCGAAGATCTATGTGGGCCTGGAAAATCCCGATTTGAACTTCACCGTCCGCAGCGGCCCGTCCGAATACGCCGGCGTTCGGCACTTTCACTGGTATGTCAGCGTGATTCCGCGGCTGACGCGCGTGGCCGGATTTGAGCTGGGATCGGGGATGTTCATCAACACGGTTCTGCCCGAGGCCGCTGCGGAGTTTCTGCGCAAAGTCAGCGTGGAGAAGGTGGCGGGAGTCGGCGCGGGACAGTAGCAGCCCTCGCAACCGGAAACTACGTCCGGTGGGTTTCGTGAGCGCGCAGCGGTAATTCGGTGAGCGGGCCGAATTTCTTTTTTTCCGCATACAGTCGCCAGCGGCGGAACACGATGCGCAGGCCCGCCATCACCGGGATCGAAAGATAGATGCCCAGGATGCCGGCAACTTCGCCTCCGGCCATCACACCGAAGATCGCGGCCAGCGGATGCAGTTCCATGCTCTCGCCCATGATGCGGGGAGACGAAACGTAATCCTGTACCAGGCGCCAGATCCCGAGAAAAATGATCAGGATCAGCCAGTGCTGGTAGCTCATCAACAAGGCCACGGTCACAATGATGAGGCCAGCGGCCAACGGGCCGACCACAGGCACGAATTCCAGCACTCCGCCAATGGTGCCGAGAACCAGGGCATAAGGAACTCGCATCACGCCGAGAACTGCGGAGTACATGACCAGGGTCAGAGCCGCCAGGGTGAGTTGAGCGCGGATGAAGTGGGCCAGCATCTGGTTGAGATCGTTGAGCACGTTTTCCAGAAACTCGCGCTGTGGCCGTGACGAGATGGTCGAAAGCAGGAAGTCGCTGAAGGAGCGGCCATCCTTCAGAAAGAAGATGGACAACAGCGGCACCACGATGAACAGCCAGGCCTGTTTGGCGACATCGGCCACGCGCAAGCCGATGCGCTGCGCCAGTTGGGCGATGTCATCGCTGTGGCTGACCAGGAACGACTGCAACAATTGCGCGGTTTTCTGGTTCCAGCCATGCTCCTGGCCGAGTTGGGTTGCAATGTTGCCGGACTTGAGCTGGGTGAGGAGATCGGGCAGTGCTTTTCCCAGCTTCGCGCCTTCCCGCGTTACCTTCGGACCGACGGCCACGAAGAACACCACCACCAGCACGACCAGGAGAATGTAGATTGCGGCGATGGCGCGGTTGCGCCCGCGCAGCAACCGTTCCAGGCGATTCACCGCCGGGCTCATCAGGTAAGCGAAGAAAATGGCGAACAGGAAGGCAATCAGCGTGGCGCGCGCCACGTAGAGAAACCCGAGCGCCAGAGCGAACAATAGCACCGTCACTAGCACTCGCGCCGTACGTGAGTCAGTCAGCAACAATAAGTTTTCCAGGGCGATCTCGATTCTGCCGCCGGGCAGGCGCAGCCTTAATCCCGGTCCACTACCGTGTTATCGGCAGGAATCGCCACGCGAATCAGCTTGAAGTGGTCGTTCTCATCCACCCAGAGGGACCACTGCAGATCTTCCGCCGACAAGTTCAGGCGCAGCAGTTCGCGCTCGGCTCCGTGGATCGTAATTCTTTCTTTCCCCACGAGTTCCAGGCGGACGCTCATCGAAGTACGGTCCTGGGGAATGACCGCGCCAAAGTCCGCGGGTTGGCATTGCCGGGCGCCATTCTCGCTCTTGCAGGGCGCGACCGCGAGATATCTCCACGCCAGCACCTCCCGGTGGATGAAAAAATTGTTGTCGAGCACGGGCGTAGTTGCGGGCAAAAGGAACGGCTGCTCGGCCGGTTTTGCTTGGCCGGGCGCGGTGATTCTCTCTTTGAGGAATTCGTTCTCGGGAAACAGGCTCAGCGAACCACCGGCGGACTGGCTCCACTCGTAGCGCAGCAGTTCGCCGCTGGCACTGAGTTGCAGTTCCGACTTCTGCCAAGCTGGATTGGCTCCGGACGCTTCCTTGAGTTCCGATTTGATGATGCTGACGCCGTTCTGCTGCTCGATTTTGAAGGTCTCGCTGGCCACGCGCTGGCCTTTGACGAACACCCCGAACGCTCCGGAGTCGACGGTCTGGTTGGCCGCGGCTTTCGGCTTGTCTTTCTTGTCGGCAGCATGCGCGCCGCCGACAGTCGCAAGGGAACAGCCTAAAATAAATGCCAGCGCCCGGCGCATTCCTGTTTCAAACTTCACTCGACTTCTCCTTGTTCGGTGCGTAGCTCGATTGTTGCCAGGCCCAGCGTGTTCGCAATCTCGGCGGCGATCGTTTCCACTCCGCGTGCCGCGGTTGGAATCTTCAAAGTCGCTTTCGAGTAGCTTCGGCTCCGCGTCTCATAGAGATCGCGAAACTGTTCCCGGCTACGGAGCAGCGGACGTTCCGCTCCGGTTTCACGCGCCTGCGTACAGCAGCGCTGCCATAATTCCTCGACTGGAGCGTCCAGAAAAACCGTGGGCACGCCCGACCGCTTCAGCAGAGCCGCGTTCTCTTTCTGAACGAAAGCGCCGCCGCCCAACGCGATGATTCTGGCGCCGCCGCCACGCAGTTCCCGCAACACATGTTCGAGGGCTGCGCGCTCGGCCCGCCGGAATTCGGATTCTCCGGAATCCCGGAAAATCTCCGCCACCGTACGTCCTTCGCGCGCCTCGATGCGATCGTCGAGATCTTCAAACACCCAATTCAGCCTCTGCCCCAGCGCCCGGCCCACGCTGCTTTTCCCGGCACCCATGAAGCCCACCAGGAAAACGGCGTTGCCCGAAAGTGCCGCAGCCCGCGTGGACGGCCGACTTTGCCGCACGCGAGTGCGCTTTCGAGCATCAACCGTCTTGCGCTTCTTCAAAATTCTGCTCTAGCTGTTCGCGCGGCAGTGTGCACGTGGACAGAGAGACGTTGCCAGCAACGTCTCTAAGCCGAGGCTCTATCCGCTTTTACTTGGAAGTGCGTTTTCTGAGGTGGATTTTACCACTGAAGCTGCGCAGCACCACCGTCGATGACATCGTGGTCTGGCCCATGGTACCCCAGAAGGCACTGCCATTATTGGTGGGAAACCAGGTGTGCGTCTTGGGTTGGAGAGGAATGTCGTCGTGCACTTCACCGCGCACCGAGCGCGCGCTGACGTCGGCTGAGGTTGAGCCGGGAACGGTCGCTTCAATATTGCCACTGTGGCTGGTCAGGCGGTATTCGCCCCGGTCTCCGAAGTCGCCGATGTAGTTGATGCCGCCGCTGGTCGAAATCACCTGCACCAGCGGTCCGGTAACCGAAGTGAGGGTGACTTCGCCGCTCAGCGAGTCCACTTCCACGTGCCCGTCCTGCACGTTGGTGATTGTGACCGGGCCGTTCAGGGTCTTCACGTGCACATGTGCGTTGCTGATGTCGCGGACGTCCACCGTAGCGGCGGCGCCTTCGAGAGTTACATCGCCGTGAAGCTTCTCGGCGTGCAGCGAGCCTGTGCTGGAGTGCAGCGTGATGCTGGCATCGGCGGGCACCAAGATTTCATAGTCCACTCGCCCGGATTCGGCATCCCCGCCCGGCAACAGGTGGGACTGGATCTCGACCCGATTGCCGACCAGGTTGTTGTCCACTTCGACTTTGTCGGAATACAGCACGGCATTGATGACCACAACGTTGCCCGTCGCCGGTTTCACCGAGACTGAGCCAAAGGGATTGTTGACGGAAACTCCGGCCTTGGGCCCGACGTTGAAGCGATAGTCTTTGTGGGTCTGGGCGGCCAGAGTTCCGACGGTCAGGGTTCCAGCCAGCATCGCGCCGGCTACGGCAAGTTCGATTGTGCGCCCGCTCATAAGATTTCCCGATGCCCCTGTCTGTTTCCGCGCAACCCTAGTCCCGCGGCTCCAGCATTGTCTACATTACGGCAGAGACCGATCCATGGCCAACTCAAAAAGCATGGCCTTTTCCTGATAGGCCTCCATCAGCGAGCGGCGAGCTTCCTCGTCGTTCGGATTGGCGGCCACCACGCCCTTCGCATCCTGAATGTACTGGTTCACCCGGCGCAGATTATCGGTGTACTGGGCCTGCATGGCGGGCGACTGGTGTGCCGCTTCCTGCAACAGGTCGTCGTCGTTCAGCCCGGCAATTGCCACGTCTGACACTTCGTTGGGAACGGCAACGGGCGGTCGAGTGTCACGAGCCAGTTGCACGGGCAGGGAAGTCTGGCGAACATACACGCCCACCGTAATCAGCACGGCAGCGGCCACGGGAAGCGCCCAGCGCGCCCACGCCCAGCGGCTGCCGAGGGAAGGCAGAAGCGACCGGCTCGGCCGCTGAGGACGCACCAAGCCCTCCTGCCGCAACGCAATTTCAATGGAGTTCCAAACCCGCGGGCTGGGTTCGTCCGCTGCCCGCAGTTCGATCGCCGAGGAGGCGATCAGGTTCAATTCCGCGACCAGAGCTGAGCACTCCGGACAACTCTTCAGATGCGCCCGCTGTTCGGAATTTTGTCCAACGCTGCTGCCGTCTTCCGTCTCCGCCAGGCTCTCCCGCAACTCAACGCAATTCATGCTGCTCTCCCCAAGCCTCTGTCGAACCAGTCTACTGCCATTGCAACTGAGCCTGCGGCGTTGCCGCATCAGCCCAGGTTACTGCCGTGTCCGGTCTGTGCCGGATCACGTCTCTGCTCGAAGGCGGCTAAAGCCGCCGACGATTTCGTGCACTTTACTTTACGGCGTGGCTGAAGCCGCGCCCTTTCAAACCGTGCTTCAGGACTTCTCGGCCTTTTCGGCTCGATTCATCTTGAGCAGATCGCGCAGCTTCATGCGCGCTTTGTGCAACTGCGACTTGCTATTGCCGATCGAACAACCCACGATGGTTGCAATTTCATTATGTTCGTAACCTTCAATGTCGTGCAGCACAAAAATCGTGCGATAGCCCGGAGGCAGGTCGTCCACCGCCTTCTGCAACTGCAGCCGATCGATAGATCCGGCCAAGGCCAAATCTTCTGCCCCGAAATCCTTCTTCGGAGTATCTTCTTCGCCCTGCGTGGTTTCTTCCAGCGAAACCACCGGGAGACTCTTCTTTCTCAGCTGCATCAGCACCACGTTCACCGACAGCCGGTGCAGCCAGGTCGAAAACGCCGATTCGCCGCGAAAGGTTGCGATCTTGCGATAGAGCTGCAGGAACGCTTCTTGAGTGAGATCCTCGGCCTCGGCCGTGTTCGCCGTCATGCGCAGACAGAGCGAGTACACCCGCCGCTTGTGCTTGTCGTAGAGAGCCTGGAACGCCTGCGCGTCCCCTTGCTTGGCTCGCTCGATCAGCTCGCCTTCGTTTGGGTCTCTTTCTCTGTCCTTGCCCTGTCGTTGAGCTTCTGTTGGATCTCGGTCGGTCAAGTTGCCTTTTCCGGCCGCATCTCGTGAGATGCAGCTAACTATCTTTGCGTTGTACGGCTTGCGGGCGGTCGCGGTGGCACAAAAGTAATATACATATTCAGAATATCAGAGGCATTCTACCGATCTTGGGATTCTTGATTGAGATGCTCCGACTCTGGAAATCCTTTGCCTGCTCGGGGTTGAACACTCTGGCTCATCCCGCCATAAACCCTATCCCGAATTTAGAGTCGCAATCTTCGGAAATTGGTAAATTTTTGACCATCGGGTGACTTACTGAAGACGTCATTTGTGGCTCGTCGTGATGGTCTCCAATCCATGGCCGTGAGGCCCCAGTTCCCTCTGTCGCAGCAGGAATGCGAAGGTCAATCCCAGGAAGCCTAAGGTCGAGAAAATCCACATCATCAGATGATACCCGGAGGGGTTGGACGCGTCGGCGTGGCTGTAATCATTGGCCCAGCCGACCAGCAGGTTGAAACCGAACAGGCCAATGTTCTGGATCATGGTCATCAGCCCATAGGCTGTGCCCAGCTTCGATTGGTCCACGATGTAGGCGACCGATGGCCACATCACGGCCGGGATCAGAGAGAACGCGACGCCCATCAACATCATGGGGACGTACAAGTTTATCCGCGTGTAGGCCATCATCAGATAAACGGGGATCAACAACAGGGAACCGAACATCATCAGCAGCGCCCGCTTGCCGATCCGGTCCACCCACAGGCCGAACAGCGGAGTGGCAATCATGGCAAACAGGGTCAGTGTGCTCGATAAGAACCCGCCGAACTCTCGGGAAGTACCGTGCGCCTCGATGAAAAATTTCACGGCGAAGGTCTGGAAGGGGAAGATGGCGGAGTAGAAAGTCACGCACAGCGCGACGATATACCAGTAGCTGACGCCAAACTTAAACAGGTCGGCGAATACGACTTTGTCGGTAGATGCATCCCCGAGCTGAAAATTCCTTTCCGCCTGTACTTCCAGAATCCAGTAGACAATGGCGCCAATCACGCAAAAGGCGGAGAAGCCCAGAGCAATCAGAAAAGGCCAGCGCCAGCTTGCATAGGCCGCACGCGCCCAGGTCGGCGAGTTGAGAGCCGCGAACGAACCCAGCCGGCAGATAGTGAGGTTGATGCCGAAAGCGAAGCTCAGCTCTTTGCCTTTGAACCATCTCGCCATGGCTGCGGTGACCGCGACGTTCAACGATTCGGCTCCCATGCCGAAGATGAGGCGACCTGCCGCCATGACTGGGAGGTGGCCGGACGATGCGGTAATCGCCGGGCCAATCATGCACAGCACGCCGAAAATCATTAGCGACTTTCGTAAACCAAGCCGGTCGATGATGAACCCGCCAATCACCACCGTGAAAATGTTGGGGAAGCTGTAGATGGCCTGGAGAAAGCCGAGGTTCTCATCCGAAAAGCCGAGCTGTAACTTTAAGACGTCGGCGAGGGGGCTGAGCGCGTCATACGCGTAGTAGCTCCCAAACATAGCCAGACTGAGGAACACCAGCACCATCCAGCGATAGAGGCGGCTGGGCTCCGGGCGAACTGTTTCGTGCATCAGCGCTCTTTTCTTTGTCCGAATCTATGTTCGAACAAATTGAACTCCGGGGGGTGCGAGCAGAAAATGACGAGCAGAGAAGAGTAGCAGAGTTCAGCGGCTAGCTCCTAGCTGCTGGCCGAGCGAAATACACATGTAGCCCCGGACGCATTCGTCCGGGGCCCGCTGGCTGCGCCTTGGCTGTGACGAGGGATCCCGCTCGCGTTGCTTCGCGCGGCGGACGAATGCGTCCGCCGCTACGTGAGATCGTGCGATGCTAGCTTCCCACATACCGTGCATACAAGCTTCGCGCCACGGCCGTGTCGGTCGTGCCTTTGATGATGGCTCGGCCGTCGGGGAACAGCGTCATCTCATAGGGATCGCGCCAGAATTTCAGGACGAAATCATTGTGGCGCACCGTGCCGTGAGGCTGAAGACGGCGGTCCATTTCAGCGAAATCGATAGGCCGTTGGCGCTCATGGATCTGCACCGAATTCCTGCCGCACATCGTGATATGGGGCCGGCCTTCTCCGGCGAGATGAATAAAATCGCGTTCTCCGCAGGCCCGGCAGCCGGGGCGGGGCTTCGCCGCGCAAATCTCAGCGTGTTCGTTGGTCCACACATCGAACGAAAGCAAAGTGCGCCGCAGTTGCGGAACGGCCCCGACCACCAGCTTGAGCGCCTCGGTCGCGGCGACTGACGCCACCAGGTTCACCGCCGAATTCAGAATTCCGGAGGTCTCGCAGGTCTCGACCATCCCCCGGGGAGAGTCCGGGAAGATGCAGGCCAGGCATGCCGTTTCACCCGCCAGGATGTTCAACGTGACCGCGTAGCTGCCGACCGCAGCCGAATAGATCCAGGGCAGCGAGCGCTCCACAGCATGGTCGTTGATGAGGTAACGAGTTTCAAAGTTGTCGGTGCCGTCGAGGATCAGCGACATTCCTTCCAGCAAAGCTGCAATATTGGCGGGGACCAGGTCTTCGACTTTCGGCTCAATCACGATTCCAGAATTGAACGCGGCGATCTTCCGGGCAGCGGCAATGGCCTTGGGCAAAGACTCCGCTGCGTCCTGCTCATCAAAGAGCGACTGGCGCTGCAGGTTGCTGGGCTCGACGTAATCGCGGTCCACGATGCGCAGCGTCCCCACGCCAGCGCGGGCCAGCAGCCCGGCCAGAGCCGAGCCGGTCGCGCCGCAGCCCACGATCGCCACCCGCGCCGCGGCCAGTTTCCGCTGGCCTTCGGCCCCGATGCCGCGGAACAGAATCTGCCGCGAATACCGTTCGTCGGGGTTGTTCCCAGAGATATCCCGCGGTGAAATCCCGGCTCGTTCAGTAGGTTGCGTTTCGCGTGCCAAACAGGTCACCAGTTCCAGACTGCAAAACCTTTATTATAAGTGGCGGGCTGGCCGCCGCCGTCTTTGTCGGATGAAGATCGAATGAGAGACTGCGGACGAGGATTGCTGGATGAACGTAACTGGATGACCATTGCCACACCGGGTCTCGACCAGAGAGCGCGAGCCTGAACTACTCGTACAACGACAGCCGGGCGCTTTTCATCGAAGTCAAATAGCGCTTGGGCCCAAGGACACCTGTTTGCTGAAACGGAAAGCGACACTTCTGACCACGATGATCCTGCTGTGGTCCATCGTCGCCGCGTCCCAGAACGTACCAGGAGCGTCCGCGCGGAATCCTGCGCAAGCAGCTTCGTCCGAGTCGAATCCCCGGCCCGCGCCCCGGCAAGAATCACAAGCGCCAGCCGCCGCCGGAATTTCCCCTTATGAAGGGAAGGTCGTCCAATCGATCCAGCTTCCGGGCGTCGAGGAGCGCGATCGCGAGCACATCCTGGAGTTGCTGCCGCAGAAAGCCGGGGAGCCGCTTGATCGCACGCGGGTCCGCGACAGCATTCGTGCGCTCTACGCCACCGGCCGCTTTGCCGACATCCAGGCCGAAGTTAGTCCGTCGGGCGACGGCGTGACGCTGTCGTTTCCCACCTCGGCAAACTTCTTTGTGGGAGCGGTTGACGTGGAGGGCGCACCCACGCGCCCCAACCAAAACCAGATCGTCAACGCTTCGAAGTTTCAGCTGGGCGAACGTTATTCCCAGGAGAAGCTGGACCGCGCCCTGGAGAACGTTCGCCAGCTCATGCAGGAGGGTGGCTACTACCGGGCGCGCGTGACCGCCGAGAGCACCTCAAATCCTGCCACGCAGCAGGTCGACCTACTGTTCCACATCACGCCCGGCGAGCCGGCGAAGGTGGGTGAGGTGAAGGTTACCGGCTCCTCCAGCTTTTCGTCGGTGGAAGTGCAGAGCATCGCGCACCTGGCCCGTGGCGACCACATTACCGCTGCCCGCGTGAGTGGTTCGCTGCAACGGCTACGCCGGCGATTTCAGAAGCAGAATCGAGCTCTGGCGCAGGTTTCCATTGCCGACCAGCCCTACCACCCGGAAACCAATACCGTGGATTTCACCTTCCAGATCGATCCCGGTCCGGTGGTGGTGATTTACGCCCGCGGTTTCCCCATCAGCCGTGGCACGTTGAAGAAAGAAATCCCGGTCTACGAAGAGAACGCCGTCGATGACGACCTGCTGAACGAGGGCAAGCAGAACCTGCTGGACTACCTTCAGACTCGCGGCCACTTCGACGCCAAGGTTGAAATTCAGAAAGAGACCGACGCCAAGACTCTGCGGGTGATCTACCAGATCGACCCCGGGCCCGTGCACAAGCTGATCCTGGTCGAGATCACCGGCAACAAGAATTTTCTGGATACGGCCAAGCTGCGGTCCTACCTGCAGATTCAGCCCGCCAGCGCCTTCCTGAGCCATGGGCGCTACAGTGCAACTCTGCTCAAGGCCGACGTCGCCACGCTGGAAGGACTCTACCGCTCCAACGGTTTCAGCCAGGTCCAGATTCAGACCAAGGTCGAGGACGACTACCACAAATCTCTCAACAAGCTTGCGGTGCACATTCAGATTGAAGAAGGAGTTCAGACCCGCATCGGCGAACTGCATGTTCTGGGCACTGAGCAAGTCGCTGCCAGCCAGCTCCCGGAAACCAGCACGCAGCCCGGCCAGCCTTATTCCGAACAGGAGCTGGCCAACGACCGGGAAAGAATCCTGAGTTATTACTTCGATCACGGATTTCCCAACGCCTCGCTTGAGATCACGACCAAGCCCTCCGCTACCCAGCCCAATCGCGAAGACGTGACCTACACCATTCAGGAAGGCGAGCGCTTCACGGTGAATCGCGTAATGGTGGCGGGAACCGAGCACACGCGCGACCACGTCGTGCAGCGCGAATTGCAGGTTCACGAGAAAGAACCGCTGAGCCAGCAGGATCTTCTCAACACCCAGACCCGGCTCTACGATCTCGGCATTTTCAGCCAGGTCGACACGGCGGTGCAGAATCCGGAGGGCACCGATCCGCAGAAAAATGTTCTGGTGCAGGTGCGCGAGGCCAAGCGCTACACCTTCACCTACGGAGCGGGGCTGGAGTTCGAAACCGGCCAGCCCGGCGGGGCGTCCGCTCCGCAAGGCACCACCGGAGTCAGTCCCAGAGTGGAGTTTGACGTGACCCGGCTCAACGTCGGCGGGCGCGACCAGACCCTCACCTTCCAGTCGCACGTCGGGCGCCTGCAACAACGTGGGCTGATCAGTTACGCGATTCCCAACCTGTTGGATAACGAGAAGTTCAAGCTGATCTACACCATTTTCTATGACAACAGCCTGGATGTGGCTACGTTCACTTCGCAGCGGCTGGAAGGCAAGATCGACGTGCGGCAACAGTTCGGGAACTCCGGCGCCGAGCCCGGGACTCGGGCGGGACCGAATTCGATCACCTATCGCTGGGATTTCCGACTGGTGAAAGCCAGCCACTTTGCAGAGGGATTTTCTCCCGGTGAGATTGCGATTCTCTCTCTTCCAGCCCGTGTGAACGGCCCCGGTTTTACTTTCATCCACGACAAGCGGGACAATCCGCTGGAAAGCACCAAGGGAGACTATTTCACGCTGGATGCTTTTGCCTCTTCCCAATACTTCGGATCGGAAGCTGATTTCGGGCGCGCCTTGGCGCAGCATTCCAGCTATTACGCACTCGGAGGCAAGGGAAAAGCAGGACACCAGTTCGTGCTTGCGAGGTCGACGAGCATTGGAGCACAGCAGCCTTTCGGGTCGACTTTGGTCCGGCCACCGGGCGTCTGTCCCATTGATCCACATACGAATGAGTCGGTGTGTGAAGGCATTACACTCATCCCTCTGCCGGAACAATTCTTTGCCGGCGGCGGCAACTCTCATCGCGGATTCGGGTTAAATCAGGCAGGACCACGCGACCCGAACTCCGGTTTTCCCGTGGGCGGTACGGCGCTGTTTGTCAACAATTTCGAGCTGCGCCTGCCTCCGCTCACCCTGCCATACCTGGGAGAAGGATTCGGTTTTGCCATCTTCCACGATATGGGCAACGTCTTTACTGCGCCGCACGACATGCTGAAGGGACTTTTGCGCTGGCATCAGGACAATCCCCAACAGTGCTTGTCCGGTGGTACAACGAACTCCCAGTGCTATACCCAATTCAATAACTCCGGGTATGATTACACTTCGCATGCGGTCGGACTCGGGATCCGTTACAAGACTCCAATCGGGCCCTTGCGCTTTGATTTCGGGTACAATCTGAATCCGACCAGTTACTTCCAAACGTATACGGCTCCAAGTCTGTTCGGCTTACAAACAACGTCTGTGCTGGAGACCCAGCGCCTTCGTCATTTCAACGTATTTTTCAGCATAGGCCAGCCATTCTGATGGATAGGATTCGCGGAAAAACACACACCGTTGCGGTCGCGCTCACCTTGCTCTTGAGCCTTCTCACACTCCGAGCCGCGCACGCCGGCGAGGTCATCGACCGCATCGTAGCCACGGTCAACGGGCACATTATTCTGCAAAGCGATTGGGATGAAGCCCTGTGCTACGAGGCTCTGCTCAACGGCCGCGATCTCAACCAGTTCACCGACGAGGATCGCCGGAACGTGCTCGACCGCCTGATCGATCAGGAACTGCTCGGCGAGCAGATGAAGTCCGCTTCCTTCCAGCATGCCACCGAAGCTGAAGCGGCCGCTCGCCTGGCCGACGCGCGCAAGCACTATCCGGAGGCCGCGACCGTCGAAGGCTGGCATACGGTGCTGTCCCGGTTCGGGCTGGCGGAAAAAAATCTGATCGCGCACGTGCAGCAGCAGATCGATGTCATGCGCCTGGTCGATGCTCGCCTTCGTCCCGCCGTGCAAATTGATTCCAAGACCATCGAGGCGTATTACCGCGACAAATTCGTTCCCCAGCTTAAGCAAGCCGGCGCTGGCGAAGTTCCCCTGGCCGACGTCTCCTCCAAAATCCGCGAGTTGCTCACCCAGGAAAAACTGAACGAGCTCATGATTTCCTGGCTGCAGTCCCTACGCTCGGAAAGTAAAGTCAGCGTCCCCGGCCCGGCCGGGTCCCCCGGGGAGGGAGTAACGACGCAGTGACCGGGCCCACAGCGACCAGGCCCACAAGCGCCAAGCGCCGGCGCTGGTGGAAATACTTGCTGGTCGCGACCGGTGTGGGCTTCGCCACCCTGCTGGCCGCTCTCTGGTACATCACCACCGATTCCTTTCAGAACTATGTCCGGAAGCGCATGATCGCCGAGGTCGAGCGCATTACCGGTGGTCGCGCTGAAGCGGGAAGCTTCCACGTTGTCCCTTTCCACATGCAGGTGGAAGTGCGCAACGTTACGGTCCATGGCAGAGAGGCCGCAACCGAGGTTCCTCTGATTCATGTCGACAGTCTGGTTGCCCAGGTAAAGGTAATTTCGTTCTTGCGCACCGAGTTCGGCTTCCACTCGTTGATTCTTGATCATCCCGTGGTTCACATCGCTATTGCTCCTGATGGCACCACCAACGTCCCAACTCCGCAGGCCCCGGTGACGCCTTCGGAGCGCGCGCCGCTCGAGCAGTTATTTGCTCTGTCCATCGATCATCTCTCGGTGCAGAAGGGCGAACTGCAATGGGGGGACCAGAAGATTCCTCTGGACTTGGCTGTGCATGACACCAACCTGCAGATGGATTACTCGTTTTTGCGGGGCCGCTACGAGAGCCATCTCGCGCTCGGAAAGGTCGATACTGCGTTTGCGGATTTCCGCCCGTTTGCCTGGATGACCTCCGTTGATTTCAGCCTGGGTACGACGTTCGTTGACCTCAAATCGCTGCAGTGGAGTTCGGGGAGATCGTCTCTCCAGGCCAGCGGACGCATCACCGATTTCCACAATCCCCGCTTGGACGCGGTCTACGACGCCCACGTTGATCTGGCCGAAGCAGCCTCGATTGCCCGCCGCCACGACCTGCGCGCCGGTGTCGCCGAACTCAAAGGCAACGGCCATTGGTTTCTGAGTGAGGCCCTCGGAGCTTCACTGAATGAGGAGTTGCTGAACGCCGGCGAGTTCACCGCCTCGGGCGTGTTCACGCTGCGCGACCTGGGCTGGCAGGACGATCAGTTCACGCTCAAACAGGCCAGCGCAACTTCGGATTATCAGGTGACCGAGCAGCAGATCAAGCTGTCGAAGTTGCAGGGAAAGTTGTTGGGTGGGAGTGTCACGGGCGATGCTCAGGTGGACAACTGGCTGCACAGCATCCCGCTGACGCCATCGGGTAAAGTGAGGAAGGGCACTGAAAACCTTCCTGTCATCACTGCGGCTCGACCTCCGGCGAAGAAGGGCGAGAAATCGAAGCAGCCGGGGGTGCAGAGCGGAGTGGTACATCTTCGTCTGCGCGATATTTCTGCCGCCGAAACTGCCGCGGCCCTCGACGTTCCGGCGCACCCGCTCGGCCATTTTCACCCGGCAGGATTGGCCACTGGCAGCGCCGACGCGGTGTGGAAGGAGTCTTACAAGAACGCCGAGGTCGCATTGGCTCTCGACGTGAGCCCGCCGCCGCACGCTGTTGCAGGCGAATTGCCCGTCACGGCCCACTTTCAGGGAAAGTATCGCGGCGCGAGCGACTCGCTTGAAGTCGCCCAGTTCAACTTGTCTACACCTGCGTCGCGGGTGCAGGCTTCCGGAACTCTGGCGGATACTTCGACGCTGCACCTCTCCATTTCGACTTCCAACCTGGAAGAGTGGCGCCCGCTGGTGACGGCGCTGGGTGGCCCCACCAACCTGCCCTTCCGCGTGGATGGCCATGCCACGTTCAACGGCGTCGCCGGCGGCACGTTTTCCGCCCCCACTCTGGCCGGGACGCTGGTCGCAGAGGATTTCGAATTCGCCATGCCAGCGACCTCGCGCACCCCCGAGCAACGGGTGCACTGGGATTCCCTCGCCGCCACGATGCAACTCTCTGCGCACGAGCTTGCTCTACGGGGAGGCACCCTGCGCCGCTCCGATACCAGCGCCGATTTCGATGTCAGCGCCGTTTTGCAGAAGGGACAGTTCACCGAGGACACGCCCTTCACCGCACGAGTGAACCTGCACAATGTGGACGTCGCCTCGACCGCCGCGCTCGCTGGCTTTGACCATCCGGTTTCAGGCACAGCCGATGTAGCTCTCCAGGTTATGGGAACGCGCGCGCATCCCCAGGTGCAGGGCCACATTCACGCCACCGATGCCGCGGCCTATGGCGAAGCGATCGAGGAGTTCGACGCCGACCTGCGCATCCTCGGCACCGAGACCGCTCTCAACAATATTCATCTCACTCACGGGGACGCCGAGGTTTCCGGCACTGCCGCTTATACGCCGGCCACGAGCAGCTTTCGGCTTGACCTCAAAGGAGAGAACTTCGACCTGTCGCAAGTGCGCCAGATTCATCTGGACCCCTTGCCCATCGAGGGCAGCGCCGACTTTACCCTGCAAGGCTCCGGCTCACTCGATGCCCCCCAGGTCAACGCCGCCGTGCACTTGAGCGACCTCACGTTCGACCACGAACTATCAGGTAACATGGACTTCGAAGCGACCACGAAAGACGGCGAGCTTCGCATCACCGGACACTCCGATTTTCCGAAAGGCACGCTCTCGGTCGCGGGCAGCGTTGCCATGCACGGCGACTATCCCGCAAATATTACGGCGCAGACCGATCATCTCGATCTCGACGCCCTGTGGCGCGCCTACCTCGGCCAACAACTCACCGGGCACTCCGCGGTGACCGGCTCGATTACTTTGCAGGGACCGCTGCGTTATCCGCGGCAGTGGACGCTGAAGGGCACCGCGACCGACCTTTTCATCGACGTGGAATACGCCAAGCTGCACAACCAGGGCCCGCTGAGTTTCACCTACGCCGGCCAGACGATCAACATTGAGCAGGGTCATCTGGTGGGCGAGGGAACTGACGTTACCGGCCACGGCTCCATTCAATTCGCGGGCGCGCAGGAACTCGATATGGCCGCCGACGGGCAGGCTGACCTCAAACTGCTGAGCGGCATGGCTCCGGATCTTACCGCTTCCGGTCTGATGACGGTCCATCTCACGTTAGGCGGCACGCTGAGCGCGCCGGTCCCGCTGGGCAGCATTGAGATCAAGAACGGAGCCGCCAGCTATGCCGGCTTGCCCAGCGGCTTGAGCGAGATGAATGGCTCGCTGGCGTTTACCCGCGACAGCATCCATATTGTGCAACTGGCCGCGCGCACCGGCGGCGGCACGCTCGACCTGAAAGGCGATGCCACTAACTACAACCGCCAACTCAATTTCAATCTCACCGCCGTGGGCAAAGACGTGCGCCTGCGCTATCCCCCAGGCGTCAGTTCGACCGCGACCACGGAATTGCATTGGGTGGGCAACCGCTCGGCGTCCACGGTGTCCGGCGACATTCTGGTCACAAAGCTGGCCGTAACTCCCGGCTTCGACTTCGGTTCGTATCTCGAACGCAGCCGCCAGTCGGCGGCGCTCGCGCCGGCCAATTCGCCCCTCTACAACGTGAAGATGGACGTGGCCGTACGCACCGCCCCCGAGCTTCAGATGAAGACCGCCGTGGCTCGCCTGTCGGGCGATGCCAACCTGCGCTTGCGTGGCTCCCTGGCGCGGCCCAGCGTGCTCGGTCGCGCCGACATCCTGGAGGGGGATGCAAACTTCAACGGCATCAAGTTCCGCCTGGAGCGCGGCGATATTACGTTCGCCAATCCGATCGCGATCGAACCCCAGGTCAACCTGCAGGCCACCACGCACGTTCGCAACTACGATCTCGACGTCACGGTCACGGGCACGCCCGACCGCCTCAACGTGAACTATCGCTCCGAACCGCCGCTGCCCAAGTCAGACATCATCGCCTTGCTGGCGCTGGGCCGCACCAGCGAGGAATCGGAACAACTGCAGCAGCAGTCCGGCCAGACGGTCTTTACCGATGAAGCCTCGAACCTGATCATTAACCAGGCCATCAATTCCACCGTCAGCAGCCGCATGCAAAAACTTTTCGGAGTCAGCCGCATCAAGATCGATCCTCAGGGCCTGACCACCGAAACCAATCCAACGGCGCGGGGCCCGCAGGTCACCATCGAGCAGCAGTTCGCGAATAACATAACTCTCACCTACAGCACGAACGTTTCGCAAAGTTCGCAGCAGATTATTCAGGGCGAATACTACGTCAACCGCAATGTCTCGATCGTGGGCACGCGCGATCAGAACGGCGTGGTCAGCTTCGACGTGCGCGTGCGCCACCGCAGGAAATAAAATATTCTCAGGGCCGGATTCCCGAATCCGCCGACTGCCTCTGACGATGACCGCCTCTGCCGACACTTCCGGATTTTCAATCCTGCGCCAGCGCATGGTCGACTCGCAACTGCGCGCCCGCGGCATTGCCGACGAACGCGTGCTCAACGTCATGTCGCAGGTGCCGCGCCACGAGTTCGCGCTCGGCCCCGATCGCCATCAGGCGTATGAAGATCATCCTCTGCTGATTGCCCAAGGCCAGACGATCTCCCAGCCCTACATCGTCGCGCTCATGCTGGAAGCTCTGGCCCTGCGTTCGTCCGACCGGGTACTCGAGGTCGGCACCGGCTCCGGCTATGTGACGGCATTGCTCGCCGAACTGGCCGCCCAGGTTTTTTCCGTGGAGCGCCACGCCGTTCTGGCCGATCCCGCCCGTGAGCTTCTCGCCCGCATGGGCTACATTAACGTGAGAATGATTGTCGGAGACGGAACCCTGGGCTTTCCCGAGTGCGCGCCTTACGATGCGATCCTGGTTTCAGCTGGGGCTCCCGAAGTGCCGCCCGCGCTGTTCGCCCAACTGGCCGAAGGCGGACGCATGATCATGCCAGTGGGCATGCCTGATTCTCAGCAATTACAGCTGATCCGCATGGAAAACGGGCTGCCGCGAATCACGTTGCGGGAACTCTGCCGGTTTGTTCCGCTGATTTCGGGGAATGGGGACACGAGGGCTTGAGGGCCTGTCCAAGATGAACATCCCCGCGGATCTGTCCGACCTACTGCAGTCAATTGCGACCGACTTCCCGGCAATACTCAGCGGCAATCTCGTTGGCATTTACCTGTGGGGCTCGTTGACCTATGACGCGTTCGACGAGACCTGTAGCGATGTCGATTGCGTGGGCGTTACGCGACGAGACCTCGACGACCGCCAGTTTTCCGAACTCGATGAGTGGTTCAGGAAAAAAGGGGAGCAAAACCGCTGGGTCAAGCGCATTGACATGCGCTTCGTGATCGAGCACGAATTTCTCGACAAGGCATCACGATGCTGCGGTTTCTACCATTACATGGGAAAACTCACCCGGCATGGGTCAGACGGAAACCCAATCATCTGGATAAATATTGCCCGGTCCGGTATCACCTTGTGGGGCAAGGACGCGAAGGTCATCGCGCCGCATGTGTCCGACCAATGCCTGAATGGCGCTCTTCTGTTGGAACTTAGCTACCTGAAGGAAGACCTGACCTCCAATGCAGGGGATCGATCTGACCAGGCGTTCATCCACAATGCTTACGCGGTCCTCACCGCTTGCCGCATCCTTTACTCGGCCCTTCACAGAGCGCTGGCGTCCAAAGACCAAGCGTACGACTGGGCGATGCAGACGGTCCCGCCTATGTGGCGGGGAGTGATTCGTGCTGCTAAAGATAATCGGCTGAAGAATAACGGTTCGACAACCCCTGGGTTAGAGCAGGATGCAATCCACTTCGTAGAGTTCGCGACCACCGAGGTCAGGCGCGCCCTGAAGCCGCCAACTGCGACTGAAAACATGGGATCAAAGACCTAACACGCAACCTGCATTACAATCGAGCTCGTGCCCGTGCTGCACAACCTGCGCGTGACGCTGGAGATGATCAAGTGGGAGCACTCCATCTTCGCGCTTCCATTCGCGCTGTGCGGCGCCATGCTTGCGGCCGGAGGATTGCCTTCGCTGCATCAGCTGGTCTGGATCATCGTCGCCATGGTCGCGGCGCGTTCCGCTGCGATGGCCTTCAACCGCTGGGCCGATGCCGCCATCGACGCCGCCAACCCGCGGACCAGCACCCGCGCCTTGCCCGCCGGGCATCTTTCGCCCGCGTTTGTAGTCACGTTCGTGGTGGTTTCGAGCGCGATCTTCATTTTCGCCGCGAGCCAGCTCAATCGCCTCTCACTCTTGCTGTCTCCGGTGGCGCTGGCGGTGCTGCTGCTCTACTCCTACACCAAGCGCTTGACCCGCTGGTCGCATCTCGTGCTCGGATTCGCGCTCGGCATCGCGCCCTCGGCCGCCTGGATCGCGGTGCGCGGTTCACTCGATCCTCGCATTCTGTTGCTCACCGCCGCCGTCACTTTCTGGGTGGGGGGCTTCGACGTTCTCTACGCCTGCCAGGATTTCGATTTTGACCGTCAAGCCGGACTGCACTCCATTCCGCGCTACGTCGGTATTCCCGCCGCGCTCTGGATCGCGCGTGCTTTTCACCTGGTCATGGTGGGCCTGCTCGTCGCCCTGCTGATCGTTTTCGGCATGGGGACGCTTGCGGTGTGCGGCGTTCTGACGGTGATCCTGCTGCTGCTCTACGAACATTCGCTGGTCCGGCCCAGCGACCTGTCGAAGCTTAACGCCGCGTTCTTCACCATGAACGGAGTCATCTCCGTGCTGTTCTTTGCGTTCGTCGCCGGAGATCTGCTGCTCCGGAAATGACTGGTGAACAATCGGAAGGATTACTCTTGTAACCACGGTCGCGGCGAACCGGGTTGCCTTGCCCTTGCCCGCCCCCTAAACTTTTGAGTGCGAGCCATTTGCCGGACGCCAGCTCGCGGCCCACTTCGTGCCCAATACCTCGAAACAACCGGACGTCAACGCCATCGGCCCGAAGCTTGCTTTCAAGCTGGGCCTGACGACCGTGCTCGTTGCCGTGATTCTCGCGCTGGCTCTGAATCGGGATTTCTACACCGATTCGATGACCTCGGCTTTTCTATCGTTGGCCCTGGCTAGCGCTCTCATTATTCTGGCGATGCTTCGCCGCTCCTGGTTCGATTTGCTGTGGGTCGCGACCGGCGCGCTTGTCCTGGCGGTGCTCGACTACCGCGTGATGGACTTTCAGCCGGTGTTTATGGCGAGTTTTTCCTTTGTCGGCCTGGCCGCGCTCGGGGTTCTCGGCACGCACACCATCTGGGCTGAAGGCGACGAGCGCAAGCTCCTGCTCTACGGATTTCTGCCCGCGGTTCTTTTTGTCGGTTCCGAATACATGGCGAGCACGTTGCTCGACATCACCGAAAAACTTCATCCCAAATGCTTTGATCTTTTCCTGGTTTCCTTCGAAGGCAGCCTGCGAGTGCAGTTCAGCTTCCTGATGGGTCAGTTCTTCTGGACTCACCTGTGGGTGCGATTTGCTTGTCTCGTCATTTATATTGCGCTTCCACTGCCTCTGGCCCTGGTCTACGCGGCGCAGCTTCGGAAAAAAAAGGAAGCGGCTTTCGCGGTCATGCTGGCGTTCCTGGTCACCGGGCCGGTGGGCGTGCTGTTCTACAACATGATGCCGGCCATCGGACCAAGGGCTCTGTTTGGGACATCGTATCCGTTTCATCCGCCGGCCATTGCCGACATCATGCGCATGAACGTTGTGCCTATCCTGCGCACCGGCGTGCGCAACGCCATGCCATCGTTGCATACGGCCTGGGTGTTGCTGGTGTGGTGGAACTCTAAAGGCCTGGCGCGCTGGATCCGCGCGATCGCGATGTTGTTCGTGATTCTTACCGTGATGGCAACGCTGGGCACTGGCGAACATTACTTCGTCGACCTGGTCGTGGCCTTCCCGTTTTCTCTGATGGTGCAGGCCCTGTGCTGTTACACGCTGCCGTTCCGCATCGGCGCGCGCCGCACCGCCTTCCTGTTCGGCACGTTTGGGACGTTGATCTGGATGGCTGTGCTCAGCTTCACTGTCGGCATCTTCTGGGTTTCACCACTTCTGCCCTGGGCAGCGATCGTCGCGACTGTTGCCCCATCCATCCTGTTCTGGAATCGGCTCATGTCCGCCGAGATCGAGCAAGAACCGGTGAAGGCCCGGGCCGCCGCCGCCAGCGCGACCGCCTAGATCCTGCAGATTTTGATCTGACACGATTTCCCGCAAACCTCCGAACCCAAGGCGTTATCGTGGTTTTGAACAGAATCCTGCGATATCATCAAAGGGATGTCTGCCACTCACCGCTCTCAGCCTCACGCTTTTCAAACGCACGCCTTTCAAACAGACGATCCGCGCCTGACGCCAATCCACGCCAAAGTGATGGCCGGCGAGCGCCTCAACGCTGACGATGCTCTCGCCCTCTACCGCACCGGCGACATTCTCGCCGTGGGCTGGATGGCCAACTCCGTGCGTGAGCGCCTGCATGGCGACAAGACCTATTTCAACGTCAACCGCCATATCAATCCGACCAACGTCTGCGTGGCCGCGTGCCGCCTGTGCGCTTTCGGCCGCAAGAAAGACACGCCCGGCGCCTACACCATGGCGCTCGAAGAGGCCTTCGAAACCGCGGCTTCCGGCTACACCGAGGCCGTCACAGAGTTTCACATTGTCGGTGGATTGCATCCTGACCTGCCCTTTCAATATTTTCTCGATCTCTGTTCCGGCCTGAAGCAGCGTTTTCCGCAGGTGCATCTCAAGGCCTTCACCATGGTCGAGGTTGCATACCTGTCGAAGCGGGCCAAGCTCTCGATCCGCGAGACCCTGGAACAACTGAAGGCTTCCGGCGTTGACTCGCTGCCCGGCGGCGGCGCCGAAATTTTTGCCGACCGCGTGCGGCATATTATTTGTGACCACAAAATTGACGGCAGCCAGTGGCTCGAAACCGCCAAACTCGCTCACCAGATCGGACTCAAGTCGAACGCGACCATGCTCTACGGACACGTCGAAAACGACGAAGACCGCGTCGACCACCTGCTGAAGCTGCGTGCCCTGCAGGATGAAACGGGCGGTTTCCAGACCTTCATTCCGCTAGCCTTCCACCCCGATAACACGCCGCTGCAGCATCTGCCGAAAACCACCGGCATGCTCGATATAAAGCAGATTGCCGTCAGCCGCCTCGTGCTCGACAACTTCCCGCACATCAAATCGTACTGGCAGATGATGACGGCGAAGATCGCACAGATTTCGCTCCGCTTCGGCGCCGACGACATGGATGGCACCGTGATCGAAGAAAAGATTTACCATGACGCAGGCGCGACCACCCCGCAAGGCATGCGCCGCGAAGAACTGGAGCGCCTGATCCGCGCCGCCGGCCGCGAACCCATCGAACGCGACACCCTCTACCGCCCGGTCACGCGCACGGAGACATCGGTTACGGTCGCGGTGTAGCCCGCAGTTCTACGGTCCCAGCCAGACGGGCTTGTCATCCTGAGCGCCGTCCGGCGCGAGCGAAGCGAATGCCGGCAAGCGAAGGACCTGTGCAACTTGCCAGCGACGACTTAGCGCGGCACAGTGCACAGATCCTTCGTTTCGCTCAGGATGACAAGGCGGGTTGCGTTTAGTGAGAGGGCCCCGTAGTCAGCTTCCGCAGTTCCTCGGGCGATGCATTCAACAGATTCCGCAGTACCGCGACTTCGGCGGCAATCCCCGCGTGCAGCGCCGGATCCACATCCGGAGCGAACAGCGGTGAATGATTTGACGGCAGTGACGTTCCCGCCGTCTTGGCCTGTGCGAACTTCTCCGGATCGGCCCCACCCAGGCTGAAATAAAATCCAGGAACACCCTGCTCGACAAAGTAAGCAAAGTCTTCCGATCCCCGAATCGGCTCAGCAGTCACGACTTTGTCTTTTCCCAGCGCTGCTTCGAGCGGCGTCCGCAGTCGCTCGGCCAGCGCAGGATTGTTGTAGACCAGGTTCGTGCCTTCATAGCGTTCTACCAAAGGTTCGCGTGGCGCGCCGGCTGCGGCGGCTTCTGCCTTGGCGATGCGCGGGATGGCGGCCAGAATCTGCTTCCGCACCTCCTGCTTGAAAGTCCGCACCGTCAGCCCCATTTCTGCGTGGTCGGGGATGATGTTGTTCTTGGTCCCGGCTTGAATGTAGCCAACCGTCACCACCGCCATTTCACCCGGCCTAACCTCGCGCGAGACGATGGTCTGCAAGGAAAGAATCGTCCGAGCGGCAATCACAATCGGATCGATCGCTGTGTTCGGCATGGCGCCATGCCCGCCCTTCCCGTAGATGGTGATGCGCACCGAATCGGCATTCGCGTTGTAAATGCCGGGAGTGATCGCGGCCATCCCCGCAGGCAGTTCGTTGTAGACATGCAAAGCCACGGCCACGTCCGGCTTGGGAAACCGCGTGAACAAGCCGTCGCGAATCATCCCTTCCGCGCCGCTGATCGTCTCCTCGGCCGGTTGACCGATCAGCATCAGCGTACCGTGCCAGGTGTCTTTGCTGCGCGCCATGATCTCGGCCGTGCCCAGAATGGCCGCCATGTGCAGGTCGTGCCCGCAGGCATGCATCACCGGAACGTCGTGTCCGGCGTCGTCTTTCGTATGCACTTTGCTGGCATAGGGCAGGCCGGTTTTTTCTTCCACGGGAAGCGCATCCAGTTCGGTGCGCAACATGACGATGGGGCCCGGCCCGTTCTTCAGCATGGCGACCACGCCCGTCCCGCCAACGTGTTCGGTCACGTCATACCCGGCACTGCGCCAGCGCACGGCCAGTTTTGCAGCGGTTTGCGTTTCGTGCGCTGAGAGTTCAGGGTTCTGATGCAGATCAAGATAGAGCGCGTGCGCGTCAGGATAAACGGATTCCAGTTCTTTCGAGGACGGAGCTTGCGCGCAGGCCACAGCGGTGAGTGTCGCCAGCAGCAGAAACTTGGACCAGGTCATAGGCCCCGGATCATATCCTGCCCGCTCAGGCGGCTGCAAACCGTCCCGCAGGTGATCTCTTTACGCAACGGATTCCCGAAGGCGGCCATCTTACCCGCTATGCCGCTCAATTCTCGGATTGCCTTTTTTTCGCCGGGTGTACAATTCGCTTAGAAAGCACTTGGTTGAGCACTTCGTTAGCAAGGCCGAGGCGCTATGAACGTTCACGTCAGTTACCGTCTTCACAAAATCCCCGCCGTCGAAAAAGACATCCAGCATCAAATCGAAAAACTGCAAAAACGCCTGCAGGTTTTCCGTCCCGAACTGATCCACTTAAAGGGCGTGGTCGAGGAAATCTCGCCCCGCGAGGGTACCAGCGTGTCGCTGAATTTGCGCCTGCCGTCGGGCCAGATGGCGGTGCAAGTCTCGGCTGCGAGTGCCGCCGCCGCGGTGAAGAGTGCGTTTGAAGATCTGCTGCAGCAGGTCAACAAGCACAAGGAAATCCTGCGTTCGTCGCACAAGTGGCAGCGCGGCAAGCGCGGCGACAGCGCCCGGCCCGGCGCCGTGGTGCGGGAAGTCCCGTTCGAAAAGACCCTGGCCGCCGTCTTTCCGCCCACCATTTCCGCGGACGACGTTCGTTCCTACGTGAACGTCAACCTGGCCCGCCTCGAGCGCTTTGTCGAGCGCGAAATCTACTTCCGCGAGGCGCAGGATTTGATCGCCGCCGACAGCCTCTCGAAGGAAGAAGTGATTGACGAAACCATCGCCGCCGCCCTGGGCGACGGTCAGGAAAAACCCGAACGTCTGGCCCTCGAACCTTGGCTCTACCGGTTGGCCCTGCGAGCTCTGGACGAACTCTCGCGCACCGACGAGAGCAACGGCAACGCCCTGCCTCTGGAAGACTCCGCCCGCCCGCGCAATGTGAAGGGCAGCGATGAGCCGGAACTGCAATTTCACCAGCCCGACGAGTCCATCACCGGAGCCACGGTGATCGCCGACGCCCGCGTCGCCACGCCGGAGCAGATCATGGCCTCCGACGAACTCCTGCGCCTGATTGGCTCCGCCCTGCGCGATTTGGGCTCCGGCCCTCGCGAGGCCTTCATCCTGCACGCGCTCGAAGGCTTCAGCGTCGACGAAATTGCGGGGATTACCGGCCTCCCCGCCGAGCGCGTGGTCACCTTCGTTTCTGCCGCGCGCGATCACCTTCGCAAAGCGCCCGGGCTAGCCAAGCAGTTTTCCGGCCGCTTCGTTCCAACCGGGGCAGCTTAGATCCAATCTCGACTTCTGGGGAGGTCATTCATGACCATTACTCGCGAACAAATCCGTGAATTAGCTGAATTTCAAGATGAAAAATCCTGCGCGGTCAGTTTCTATTTCCAACCCTCCGCGCCCCGCAACAAGGCGCACAAGGAAGACACGATCCTCATCAAAGACCTGGCGCGCGAAGCCCTGCGCACCCTGGACAGCAAGGGCCCCGAGGGCAAAGAAAAGAACGGCAAAGAAAAGAGTGGTAAAGAAAACAGAGACTGCGCCCGCGCCGACCTCGACCGCATCCTGCGCCTGTCAGGCGAACTGCGCAGCAACGGAACTCACGGCAAGGCCGTGTTCGCCTGCGCCGCGCATAGTATCTGGCGGGAATACGACTTGCCCGCCAGCCTGCCGGGGACGCAGCTTTTCGTCGACCGCCATTTCCATCTCAAGCCACTCGCGTATCTGCTGGGCGCTTTCCCGCGGTTGGGCGTAGTGCTGGTCGACCGTCACCGGGCCCGCATTTTCGATCTGCGCCTGGGTGAGTTGACCGAGCGTGAAGATCTGTTCCATCCGCAGACCCGCCGCGGCCGCAGCGACGGTTTCGCCGGCTATGACGGAGGTCATGCCCAGCGCCGCGTCGAAGACGAGACTCGCCAGCATTTCAAAAATGTCGCCGAGGCCTTGAAGGAGTTGCTGGAAAAAGGAGTGTTCGAGAAATGGATTCTCGCCTGTCCCGATTCGCACCGCTCCCTGCTTGAAGCGCAACTGCATTCCTACGTCAGTCAGTCACTCATCGGACGCTTTCAGGCCGACCTGGGCCACGCGACTCGCGACGAGATCCGCACTCACGCGCAGCAAATTATCGAGCGCTGGCAAGCCGATCGCTGCCGCGAACTCGTCGGCCAGGCACTGAGCCTGGCGCGCAGCAACGGACGCGGCGTCACCGGATTGCGCCGGGTTTTACGTTCGCTGGAACTGGGAGAAGTGCAGACTCTGCTGCTCGGCGAAAACCTGCAGGCCCACGCCGTCGAATGTTCCGGATGCGGCCACCTCGACGCCCATCTGGTCAACTTCTGTCCAGTCTGTGGCCGGGCCACGCAAGAAATGGTCGATGTCGGCGAGGCCATTCTGCCTTGGGTGATTCGCCGCGACATTGAAACGTTCTATGTAAAAGACGATCCGGAATTCGACAAGGTCGGAAACATCGCCGCGCTGCTGCGTTACCGATCGGAAAATGTGCAGCCGATTTCCGCAACAGTAGCGGACGAACTGGGCCGGGCCGGCGCCGCGTATCCCGGCCGCCTACGCCGCTTCGCCAGTCGCTGAGGGCACGGAGCGAAAGAACATCTTTACCACGAAGGGACACGAAGGAAACGAAGGTACACGAAGGAAACGAAGAGCGACCAAACTTCGTGAGCCTTCGTGATTAGTGCCTTCTGTCGTTCAACGTCCCACTGCTGTAAATCCTCCGGCGTGAATCCTCGCTCCGGCCCGTGATATGCTTCCCGCTTCGCCAGCATCAATCTGGAGGACCAGTGACATTCTCGCGCCGTGATTTCGTGAAGACGTCTGTGCTCGGAGCCGTTGCCGCGGGAGTAGGAGCGAACTCGACCGTTCCCGCCGCGCTCGCCGAGAGCGGCCAGCCAGCGCACCTTTTGCCCGATTCTGCCAAGCGCCCCATCATCCTCTGCGCCCACAACGGCCATGCGTATGTGGAGGCCGCTTACGCCTTCCTCAAGAGCGGCGGCGATACGCTCGATGCAGCCATCCGCGTGGTGAAAGGTCCAGAGGATGATCCCAACGACGATTCCGTCGGCCTCGGCGGCCTGCCCAACGAAGAAGGAGTGGTCGAACTCGATGCTTGCTGCATGCACGGCCCGACCCGCCGTGCCGGTTCGGTGGGCGGTGTGCGCAACATCAAAAATGTTTCGATGGTTTCGAAAGCCGTCATGGAGCACACCGGCCACGTCATGCTGGTCGGCGAAGGCGCGGAACGATTCGCCGTTGCCATGGGCTTTCCGCGCGAGAATCTGCTGACCGATCGCTCGCGAAAAATCTGGCTGCTGTGGAAGGAATTCAATTCCGATCGCGATTGGTGGGGACCGGGCCTCGCCAGTCCGCACTGGCAACCGCCCGCTCCTCAGTCCAAACCGCAAGCTAAGGTAGATGTCTGGCAGGATCGAATCCAGCAACTCCGCCAACGCGCCGCCGATCTCGGCATCGAGCCTGAATTTCAGCTCGCGGCCGTTCGTCGCGTCCTGTTTCCGCCGACCGGCACGATTCACTGCTCGGCGCTCAATGAGAAGGGAGAAATGTCGGGCATCACCACCACCAGTGGGCTGGCGTTCAAACTGCCCGGCCGGTGCGGCGATTCGCCCATCATCGGCGCAGGCTGCTATACCGATCAGGACGTTGGTTCCGCCGGCGCGACCGGCAGCGGAGAAGAAAACATCAAGGTCGCCGGCGCTCACACCATCGTCGAGAACCTGCGTCACGGCATGTCTCCGCAGGACGCGGGCCTCGACGCGCTCAAGCGCATTGTCCGCAACTACAGCGGCGACATGAACAAAATCCGCTTCATGGATATGACCTATTACGTCTTGCGCAAAGACGGCGCCTACGCCGGCGTTTCTCTCTGGGAGGGGTATTCCTCCGGCAATCCCCACACATTTGTAGTGCATGACGGCACGCTGCGCTCTGAGGTTGCGACTCCCTTGCTCAAGGGATATTCGCAGGAGTGGCCGCCCATGCCGGTCGTTCCGGAGGACTTGAAGAAAGATTCGGAGTATCTGAAATAGAGGGCGTCCGGGGCGTGCGGCTGCCGCAATTGCCGGTTACTTGCGCAGGCCCAGCCACTTCACCCGCAACTCTTCATCACTCGCAATCGTGCCATTGGCGCGCCCGGTCGCCAGATTCGAAAGGTTCACGTACGCGGCATTCATGCCGTTGGCCAGCTTGCAGAACATGACCGCCTCATCGGCGGGCGAGAAGTACACTCGATCGATGCTGTTGTGCTGCCCATATCCTTCTTGAATGATCAGGAGAATGGCAGTTTCCCCTTCCGTGAGAGCCCTTCGAGCCATAGACACACTCCACCCGCCACGAATTTATGAAAATCTTACCTTCACATCCGGCCCCTTTTCCAGATGAATGCTTTCCACGAATCGCACCTTGCCGGTGCGCAGGGTCATGATCACCGAGGATGTTCGCGTCCCCTCGCCAAAAAAACGCACGCCTTTGAGCAGCGCGCCGTCGGTCACGCCGGTCGCGGCGAAAATCAATTGCTTCCCGGGAGCCAGGTCTTCCGCCTTGTAGATTCTCTTCTTGTCTTTTATGCCCATGCGGGCCAAGCGCTCTTCCTGCTCCGGCTTCACAACCAGGCGACCAAGCATGTAGCCGTTCAGGCAGCGAATGGCCGCGGCCGTAATCACGCCTTCGGGCGCGCCGCCCGACCCCATGACCGCGTGCACGCCGGTGCCGATCACCGCCGCCGCGATTCCTGCCGAAAGGTCGCCATCGCCGATCAGCCGGATCCGCGCCCCAGCCGTGCGAATGTCGCCAATCAATTTTTCGTGCCGCGGGCGGTCGAGCACGATCACCACCAGGTCTTCCACATCGCGATCCAGCCGCTTCGCGATATTTTTCAGATTGTCACCGACCGGCGCATCCAGGTCGACCGCATCCTTGCACGACGGCCCCACCACAATTTTTTCCATGTAGCAGTCGGGAGCGTTGAGCAGTCCTCCGCGCTCCGATGCCGCCAGCACCGTGATCGCCCCCGGCGCGCCCGTAGCGCACAGGTTCGTGCCTTCCAGCGGATCGACCGCAATGTCGACCTCCGGAACCTCCGTGCCGTCGGGAAACTCGGCGCCGACGCTTTCGCCGATGTAAAGCATGGGCGCTTCGTCGCGTTCACCCTCGCCGATCACGATGGTGCCACGCATCGGGATCGTGTCCATGGTTCTCCGCATCGCCTCGGTTGCCACCTGGTCGCTGAGCTTCCGTTCGCCCTGTCCCATGGTGCGCGCCGAATCGATCGCCGCCACTTCCACAACTCGCAGGAAGCGCGAGGCCAGATCGCTCTCAATGTTCTCCCCGTAAGTGCGGGCCTTGCCCTCTGGACGAGTCGTACTCATCGATTTCCCCTGCGCGTTACAACACTCCACGCGCCGGGTTGAGACTATAGCGCAACGACGGCGCCAATGGAAAGATGCGATGCGGAGTAACGATTTTCTTCACTCATTCCGAGGTACACGCCGCGCCTTCGCCGTGATATTCTCCTATCCCTGTCTTTGAATTGACGATGCGGAACCGACCCCATGCCTGACTTGCGCCCCCTGACTTTCCTCTGCATCACCACCTACGAGAAGGGGCAGGAATTCATGCGCGAGTGCAAGCGGCAGGGCTGCCGCGTAATTCTTCTAACTGGGGAGAAACTGCGTGACGTCGACTGGCCGCGCGAAAGCCTCGACGACACTTTCTACCTTCCGGCCGAGATTGCCCTTGCCGACATCGTAGGCGCGGTCACCCATCTGGCGCGCTCGCGCAAACTCGACCGCATCGTCGCGCTTGACGAATACGACATGGAAACCGCCGCCACGCTGCGTGAGCATCTGCGCATCCCGGGCATGGGCCTGACCACCATGCGCTATTTCCGCGACAAGCTGGCCATGCGCATGCGCGCCCTCGATCGGGGCGTGCGCGTGCCGGATTTCGTGCCCGTCGTCAACCACGCCGACATTCGCTACTACCTCGACCACGTGCCCGGTCCATGGGTGCTCAAACCGCGCCAGGAAGCCTCCGCCATCGGGATCAAGAAAATCCACGCCGCCGAAGAACTGTGGCCCCTGCTCGAACAACTCGGCGACAAGCAATCTTCATATCTGTTGGAAAAATTTCTCCCTGGCGACGTCTATCACGTGGACTCCGTCGTCTCCGAGAGCGATGTCGTCTTTTCCAACGTCAGCCAATATGGCAAGCCGCCCATGAAGGTCGCCCAGGGCGGTGGAATCTTCACCACATTTACCGTGCTCCGCGGCGGTGAGGACGACTCCGCCTTACGGGCGATCAACCGCGACCTGATCGCGGCCCTCGGCCTGGTGCGCGGAGTCGCGCATGCCGAGTTTATTCACGCCCACGCCGACGGGCACTTCTATTTCCTGGAATGCGCCGCGCGCGTCGGCGGAGCCTACATCAACGAGATGGTTGAAGCCGCGACCGGAATCAATCTGTGGCGCGAGTGGGCGCGCATCGAGATCGCCGGCGGCGATGGCAGCTACCGCCTGCCCGCGGTGCGCGAAGAATATGCCGGAGTGATTCTTTCCCTCGCGCGCCAGGCCGATCCGGACACTTCGGCATACAACGATCCGGAAGTGCACCTTCGCATCAAGCGCCATCACCACGCCGGCTTGGTCCTGCTCTCGCCCGATTCCCAGCGGATTCCGACACTGCTCGACAGTTACGCGCGCCGTTTCGCGGAAGAATTTCTCGCAGTCGAGCCGCCGCGCGACAAGCCCACGGCCTAGCCTGTGTGGGCATGGGCGACCCGCCCGTGCTTGTGTTCAGCGGCAAACCGTTCGGACCGGGACCGTGAGCCCGTGCGAAGGCCCCTCACTCGGGAACTGCTGTCTGCTACTATTTTGCCCATGAGCACCCCGACCAGCGACCACGCCGCATCGGCGGAACACACCGCCGAGCGCCCGGAACGCAAAGAGCCCACATATCTGTTCACGGAAAAATACGTTGCCGACAAGAGCGAGATCGCGCGCCGCTTCCTCGAAACCCGCGCCCGTCTCAATGCCAGCGTCGACAAGGCGAACAATTTTCTGGTGAAGCGCTTCTACAACATCGACCACAACACCTACCTGGAAGGCGCGCTCCCGGCCAAGACAAAGGAATTGATGGGCCTGGTGGCCTCGACCTGTTTGCGCTGTGACGACTGCATCTACTATCACGCCATCCAAGCCTTTCGCCTGGGCGTAACCCGCGCCGAACAGGAAGAGTCGCTCAACGTCGCACTGGTCGTTGGCGGCAGTATCGTCGTGCCACATCTGCGCCGCGCGTATGAATTGCTGGAGGAGATGTACGGCTGAGCCCTAGAACGCGTCGATGCCCGTCACGCTCTGCCCGATGATCAGTGAGTGCACGTCGTGCGTTCCTTCGTAGGTCTTTACCGACTCCAGGTTCATCATGTGCCGCATGATGGGATAATCGTCGGCTACTCCATTCGCTCCGAGTATGTCACGGGACAGCCGGGCGCACTCCAGAGCCATCCACACGTTGTTGCGCTTGGCCATTGAAATGTGTTGCGGCTGAACTTTGCCTGCATCTTTCAGGCGTCCGACCTGCAGCACAAGCAGTTGAGCTTTCGTGATTTCGCTGATCATCCACGTCAGCTTGTCCTGCACCAACTGGTGCGAGGCGATGGGCTGATCGCGCCATTGCTTGCGCAGCAGCGAATATTGCAGGGCGCAGTCGTAGCACGACATGGCCGCGCCCAGCGCTCCCCAGGCAATGCCGTAGCGGGCTTGATTCAAACACATCAAAGGCGATTTCAGCCCGCCCGTCTTCGGCAGCAGATTCGCTTCCGGCACGCGCACATCCTGCAGAGACAGCCCCGATGTAACCGATGCGCGCAGCGACCACTTGCCGTGAATATCGTCTGCCTTGAATCCCGGCCGGTCGGTTTCGACCAAAAATCCGCGAATGCGGTCCTTCTCGTCCTCCACCTTCGCCCAGATGATCGCCACGTCGGCGATTGTGCCCGAGGTGATCCACATCTTCTCGCCGTTGATCACGTACTCGTTGCCGACCTTCTTCGCGCGCGTTCGCATGCCACCGGGGTTCGATCCGAAATCCGGCTCCGTCAGCCCGAAGCAGCCTAGTTTTTCACCCTTCTGCATCGGCGGCAGCCACGTCTGCTTTTGCTCTTCGCTGCCGAATTCGTAAATCGGATACATGCACAGGCCCGACTGCACGCTCACAAAGCTGCGCACGCCGGAGTCGCCGCGCTCCAGTTCCTGCGTCATCAGCCCGTATTCCACGTTGCCCATTCCGGCGCAGCCATAGCCTTTCAGCGACGCTCCGAAAAATCCCAGGTCAGCCATGGGCTTGACCAGTTCGCGTGGAAAGCGCCCGGCGCGATTGCATTCCTCGATGATGGGAATCAGATTGTCTTCGATAAACTGGCGCGTGGTATCGCGCACCAACCGTTCGTCATCGGTCAGCAGGGAATCGTACTGAATGAAATCGACACCGCGAAATTTTATGGCAGGCATGATGATCTCCTGATGAAAGTGGCTCCCCAAGGACCGGGCGGGCGCCGCAGGGCAAACATATGACGGTAGCAGGGGCGCGGGAGAGCGGTCAACGGGCAACGCACCGAGCCTCTTCAACAGAATGGAGGTGGATTTCGGTGTATGCTATTTGCGAACTTTTCCCAGTTTTAAATCGATTCACTACGCAGTGGCAGCTTCGAAAACTGCCCCTGGATAGAAATCACGGAGGTATTATGGCGTCGTCGCGCATCACGAGTCATTTTCGTTCGCTGCTGGTGCTGATGAGTTCCATCCTGCTCGCGGCGAATTCAGCGCACGCCCAGAAAGTCACCGTCGATGCCGACCCCGCGCACGTCGCCAACACCTTCAGCCCCGTCCGCTCTCTGGGCGCGGCTATCGACCGTCTGCGCACCGGTACTCCGGACCATCTGCTGAAGGATCCGCTGCTGCACGAAATCCTCGGCGCGGGATGGCAGACCGTGACCTATCGCCAGAATACCGAGCTGATGGTCGAAGCCTGGCACTGGAATCCGGCAGGCAAGTGGAGCAACGCCGACAGGCAGGAAGGCTACTTCGTGGGCAATGCCGAGCCGACGGCCGACATGATTCACAGTTCGTGGGCGGCACCGCTGCCGCATCGCGGTTTCAGTCGCGGCGACGGCAATGGCTGGTCGCGTCTCACCGACGGCGATCTCAAATCATACTGGAAAAGCAATCCCTACCTGACCAAAGCTTTCACCGGCGAAGACGACTCGCTGCATCCGCAGTGGGTCATGATCGACCTCGGCAGCAAGATCGACATCAACGCCATCCGGATCGCCTGGGCCGATCCCTACGCCACGCACTACTCCGTGCAATTCTGGACCGGCGAGCTCGAGCCCTTCTACGACGGCACCACCAAGGGCACGTGGCAGGCTTTTCCGCTCGGCAACATCACCGAAGGCAAAGGCGGAACGGTCACGCTGAAGCTTGTCGACTGGACGATCCCCGTCCGCTACATCCGCATCTGGATGACCGAATCTTCCAACACCTGCGACAGTCACGGCTCAGCCGACAAGCGCAATTGCGTGGGCTACGCCATCAACGAACTCTACGCCGGATCGCTCTCGGCCGACGGCGCCTTCAACGACTATGTCACGCATTTTCCCAGCCGCGATCAAACCGTGACCTGGCCGTCGTCAGTCGATCCCTGGCACGCAGCCACGGATATCGATCAATCCCGCGGCGACCAGGTCGGATTCGACTTTTTCATGACTTGCGGCGTCACCCGCGGCCTCCCGACCATGGTGCCGATCGCCATGCTCTACGCCACGCCCGAAGATGCGGCCAACGAAATCGCCTATCTGTACAAGCGCCACTATCCGATTTCCTACATCGAGATGGGCGAAGAGGTCGACGGCCAGCACATGCTCCCCGAAGACTATGGCGCGTTGTACATACAATTCGCCACTGCGATTCACAAGCTGGTGCCGGAAGCGAAGCTGGGCGGGCCGCCGTTCGAAGGAACCTTCGGCGATGTCGAAGTCTGGCCCGACGCCAACGGAAAAGTTTCCTGGCTGGGCCGCTTCGTCGATTATCTGAAAGCCCACGGCCGCCTCAACGACTTCACGTTCTTTTCCTTCGAGCACTATCCGTATCAGGACAAGCCCACATACTCTTGGGCCGATCTGTATCCAGAGCCGGGATACGTGCAACACATCGTGCAAGTCTGGAAAGACAACGGTCTGCCGCCGAATATTCCGTTCTTCATGACCGAAGGAAACATCGGAGGCGGTGCGCCTCCATCAACCGTGAAGAGCGGGCTGTGGCTCGCGGACTACGTGGGCTCCATGATGGCCGAGGGCGCAGGCGCAACTTACTATTTCCACTACATGCCGTACCCGAGAGAAATGGGAGGCTTCGGAAATTTTCTCTGGATCGATCAGGACTACAAAGTTCTCGGATATCCCCCGCAGTATCTGGCGGCGCAAATCATCACCAAAGAATGGGTGCAGCCCATCGACGCGCCCCACAAACAGTTCAAGGCCGCCAGCGATGTCAACGACGCAGCTGGAAATGTCCTGGTCACCGCTTACGCCGTCGAGCGCCCCGACGGCCAGTGGTCGGTGATGTTGGTCAACCGTGACCAGCACAACGACCACGCCGTCAAAGTCGCGTTCACCGGCGCGGCCGGCAAGCGCGACCGCCATTTTTCAGTCCAGGTCGACCGCATCACGTTCGGCTCCAACGAATATCAGTGGCACCGTGAAGGAACCGGCGGACATGCCGACCCGGACGGCCCGCCCTCCAAGTCGACAGTGACAGTGACTGGCGGCGCGGATGCGCTCTACCAGCTTCCGATGGCGTCGATCACGATCCTGCGCGGCCGCATCGGAGAATAGATCGGACGAAGAATGACGAACAAAGAATGCACGGGCCTCATTCAGGATTGTTTCCGCTAAGCCGCCGCGTGGCGCGGGTATCTACCCGTGATCTTGCGAATGAACCCGTGCACACCATGCAATCCCGAGTGGGGCAGGAACATGTACGGACATTCTCCCGGCACCACTGCAATTCCGCGCTCCCGGCAAAAGGCGACCGCCTGGTCGCTCACCGCTCCCGACCCGGCGGCCCGGTACATCCATACGCGCTTGATTCCGGCCGCGGCACAATCGCTCACGACCGATTCCGTCACTCCCGGCGAGGTCATCAGCAGCACGCCGTCCACTGCCGGTTCGATGTCCTGCAGGCGCGCGAAGCAGCGCCGCCCCTCGACCTCAGGCACCCTCGGATTCACTGGAACCACGTCGTACCCGCGGCTGACGAGTTCTTTGAACAACATCACGCTGAAGTCGCGAGGGTTCCGCGAGACTCCCACCATCGCAATTCGTTTCTGAGCCAGGAAGTCCTGGATCGTTTCCAACGATACTTTTGGAATAGCCATTTTTCCCTCCCGCGCAACCCCCCGGACGTTCGGCAGGGCCCCGCGCACTTCGATCTGGAACCTCAAGTGGCCCACGACCGTTGCCTTGAGTCGTCTCTTCGTACCAGTTCGCGTGGAGAATGTCAGTGATCGCAGGTACGTCCCTCCCGTGGCGTCTGAAAACTGTGCTTTGGAGATTTGTGCGAACATGTGATTCCTGGAATGCCCGCTCAGCCTTTGAATTTCGGAATCCAGCGCGGCACCGATCGCCGGTATTCCTCGTACGACTCGCCGAACTGCCGCCGCAGCGTAGGCTCTTCGTAGAAGACGACAAACAGCTGCGCCGGAACACAGAAGAAGGCTGCATACTCCAGCAGCACCGCCGACCGGAACATCACGGCCTCGCCCAGCAACACCATGAAGACGCCAATGTACATCGGGTTGCGCACGTAGCGGTGCAGCGCGGTCGTGACCAGAAACTTTGTGGGAGCAATGGGCGCCGGCGTGCCCAGCCCGCGCACCGCGAACTCCCAGGCGCAGCGGAAATAAATAGCCGCTCCCACAAGAAAGATAACAACGCCGAGCCACAGGATCGGCCCCCGCTCAGGCCTCGGGAGTCCGCCCATTAGCAAAGACGGAATGAGGACGGTGACCGTCCCCGGCACCAGGATCGTGAACAGCACCGTCTGCAGGATGGGACCGATCGCACGCGTCATAAGAACATCGAGAAGGGCTTGCTCCAGTTTGAGAAGAATGATTCGTATCAGGGCAGCGCTTTAGCGATGCCGCCAAGAGTGGGGGACGCAAACGGCTTCAGCCGCTGGGTTTTCGCAAGCACGACCGCAGCGGCTAAAGCCGGGCCCAACTGCACACTCGATGGCATGCCTGAAGGCATGCCCTGATACGAGTCTTCCTCTCGAACCACCACGGCCAAAGCGTCCGCAAGACAGCCGCCCCCACCTTACTGTAAAATCAAGAGCGAAGGAAGAAAATCAAGACGCAGCTTCAGAGTCTTCCCGAGTGGATCACCTGTCGTTCCGGATTTCGGAAACATCCCATCCACAGCATCCGCGGCCGAACCTGGCGGAAAGCGCTGCGCAAATTTTGATGCAGAATATCGAAGAGATTAGGAGACATCCGACATGGCCGTAGGCGCCAAGATCGCAAAAACCGCTGACCGCAAGAAAATCATGGACACCACCAAGAGCACCGATTGCCCCAAGTGCGGCAAGACCACCCGCATCGTCAAGCGCGTCAAAGACCGCGAACGCGGCGTCCCCGGCGGAGTTTACATCTCCTGCTCGGCCTGTGAATTTTTCGAGAAGCTGTAGGAGCGGTTTCAGATCTCGGTTTAGAAGACGCCGGAGCGGCAGCGTAGTACTGGCGTTTCCGGCGTCTCTTTTCTGCCGGGATTTGCCCTTCCGTCGCCGCTACCTTCGGGCTTCCCACACCTGTTGTAGTTCGCGCCCCAAGCCATCTAGGTCGGGAAAGACGACGGATTCAGTGATTCCCGCATCTTTCAGGTCTCGTTTGATGCCGGCGACGGAAGCGGTCGGTATCTGAACTGCGAGCAGTCGAGAGTTTCCCCGCTGTGCAATTTTGGAAAGCCAAAGGGGATCCGTCCCAAAGATCATGAACCGGCTCCGCTGTGCAGCAACGCGGCGAGAAAGGTGAGGCGAATCCCACAGCAGCGGCGTCTTGGGAGTGGCCAGCAGAGAATCGCTCGCATCCTCCTCGTCCATGGGTAAATACAGCCGGTCCCAATCATCTTCATACGTATCCGCAGGATGCCGTTTGTTGTACTTCTTCCATCGACCCTCGGCCTCTCTGCGGTCCGGGTGTTTCTTCAAAAGTTCGACTAGCAACCAAGGATCGAGTACATGAACCACGGAGCCGCTCTTGTAGGGATCTGACTTCTTCCTCACAGCGAAATGCAGGGCTATCAGCGCGCCGTCGGACCAGTCGAGCAGACGAGTAGGAACTCCGTGGTGTTGCATCAGAAAGTACGAGTCCCACTCGTCGTCCCCGAGCTTCGAGTCGCTGAGTTGGGTTGCACAGCGGTCGAACTCTTCGTATAGATCACTTTCCAAAAGTAACAGTTCAATGATAGGTTTCCGCTTCCCGTCGGCTCGCGGACGATACAGACTGGGCTGGAGGCGAGTGCTCTGGTGGGTTTCGTCTTCTGCCCGGAACCAAAGCTCTTTATGGTTCCGGGATGTCCCACTCCTTGCGGGTGCGATTCACGATGGAAAGATATTCGTCTAAGGACTCAGCAATCATGTCGACCTGGTGGGACGAGAGCTTACCCGCTGATTTGCCCTAGAATCGCCCGCGCCTCGGCCGCCGGATCGGCCGCCTCGGTGATTCGCCGCCCGACCACGATGTAGCTCGCCCCCGCCGCGATGGCGTCCGCCGGAGTCACCACCCGCACCTGATCGTCGGCCGCGCTGCCCACCGGCCGCACCCCCGGCGTGACGATGGCGAACCCGTCCCCCAGTTCCGCGCGCAGCGTTGAAGCTTCCCGCGCCGAGGCGACCACCCCCTGACATCCATTGGCCAGCGCAATCGTGGCCAGCCGCACCACGCTGTCCTCGACCGTGCCCCGAACGCCAATCTTTTCCAGGTCGTTTCCGTCCATGCTGGTGAGCACGGTGACAGCGAGCACAACCAGCTCCGGGCGAGCCTTCGCAGCGTCGACCGCCGCGCGCAGCATCTTGCCGCTGCCGGCCGCATGCACGGTCAGCATGCTCACGCCCAGCTTCGCTGCCTCAGTCACGGCCGCTCCCACGGTGGTCGGAATGTCGTGATACTTCAGGTCAAGAAACACGCGCCGTCCCGAGGCCACCAGGTCGCGCACCACCTGCGGCCCTTCCGCCGTATAGAGCTGCATGCCAACTTTGTAGGTCAGCGCGGAGTCTCCCACCGCCGCCACAATTTTTTGCGCGGCGGCCGCCGTGGATACGTCCAGTGCAACGATGAGCCGCTGGCGCGGATCACCGTTGCGCAAATCTTCACTGCGGTAGCTCAGGCCACCTTGCGGGACGCTGGGTGATGTTGTAGGCATCCCAGCCAGTTTATGATTTTTACGGGAGTTTGGCTACCGGAGGATGGTTTACAGCGACCGTCTGGTAAACGGGCTTGGCTGGGCTGATTTTAGCCTGGCTGTTATGGACCGCACTGCTGTGGATCGGACTCGGATCGACCAGATCCAGCCGTACTCGCTGCAGACCACGCGCTTTGAATTGCAGCGCCTGGGCAGCTCCATACGACAGATCGATAATTCGGCCTGGGACGATCGGTCCCCGGTCGTTGACCCGAACCACTACAGCCCGGCCATTGCGCAGGTTCGTGACCCGCACGTAGCTTCCCATGGGAAGCGTCAGGTGAGCGGCCGTCATGTCGTACATATCGTACGGCTCGCCGCTGGCCGTGGGCTTTCCATGAAAAATCTGGCCGTACCAAGACGCTGTCCCAACTTGATACGGTTTGGTCTTGACGACCTGTTGGCGGACTTCGGGTTTACCAAGAACAGAACTAACTGGAGCCGCTGTCGCCTCCGAGATGTTCGGTCCCTGAGCCGCTCCCAGGCCGACGACCCACATAGCGATCGTCAGTCCTCGAGCTATACATCTTCGCATTCAGTTCTCCTCGCATACTCAAAAGTGCCCTTGGCCTTAAGGCTGGTGTTTCGCTGCAGTTTGTAGATGCTATCGGCCTGCCAAATCCCTGTCAAGGCGATTTGGCCACTCGGTCGATGACCTCCTAGTTATCGATGTCTTACGTAACCTATTGGTAATTTAGGCACATCCGCCTAAGACCCTTTATTTCAGGAAGGTTACGCATTTACTATTAAGTAAATAGCACAGAAGAGAAGGCAAGGTAGAATTTACAACCCGACTGGAATCAACTACTTACAGTGCGTCTACCGCCAACCTGCATGGAATCATCTACTTACAGCGTTGACTCCGAAGTCAGCCCCGAACTTTTTTTCTTGGCGGTTGGACCCGAAAGTAACTTCCAAGTTCCGCCGATGTGAGATGCTGAGCCCTGAACCGCAGTACTATCGGATTTGCTGGAACGGAAGTCCATGTCCGAAAAACCACCTATCGTACTCACCATCGCGGGGTTCGATCCTTCGTCGGGAGCCGGCGTCACCGCCGACACTAAGACCATCGCCGCCCATGGCTGTTACGGAGTAGCCTGCATCACCGCCATGACCGTTCAGTCCACCGCCGGAGTGAAGCGGGTCGATCCTGTCGACCCCTCCGTGATTTCCGAGACCCTCGAAGAACTGGCGGCCGACCTCGACATCGCCGCCGTTCACATTGGCATGCTGGGGTCGGCCAAGGTGGTCAAAGCGGTCGCGGATTTCCTTTCGGGGGGCTCAAAAGGCCAATCTGGAAGCTCGGCGGGAAAAGCCAGCCTGCCCAATATCGTCCTCGACCCCATCCTCAAGTCGTCCTCTGGAATGGACCTTCTGGATGCCGCCGGAACTCGATTGCTGATCGAAAGATTGATCCCCTTAGCCGACGTAATCACCCCAAACGTCGACGAAGCCGAAGTCCTCACCGGAATCAGAGTCCGCGACCTCGACGACATGAAAGCCGCCGCCGCCAAACTGCACTCCATGGGGGCCAAAGCCATGGTCATCACCGGAGGCCATCTCGAAAAAGCCACTGACCTCCTGAGCTTCACAGTCAGGACCAAGAACGGAGCCCCGGACGCCTCGTTCGGGGAGCGGACGCCTCGTTCGCCGGAGCAGGAAGTTTTCAAAGCCGAGCGCCAGCGCTCCAACTCCACCCACGGCACCGGATGCGCCTTCGCCACCGCCATGGCCTGCCACCTGGCCCTCGATCGCGGATTGGCCGAAGCCGCCCTGCTGGCCAAGACCTACGTCACTGCCGCCATCGCCAACGGACATCCCCTGGGTCGCGGAACAGGTCCCGTTCACCATCTCTACCGCATGAGCCAGCAGCGCCGTGCCGCAGGTTCGGGAAGTAGCGAATCGTAGGACTCCGAAATCAGGCCCGGCGGAAGAGAGAGCGTTGAAGAGAGAGCGCGTGGAAGAGCGGCGCCGCGTTGAGCGAGCAAGAATGTGGGGCTTTAGCCCCCGTGGAGTAGATCGTTAGGAGTATTCTTCCCGCAACCAGAGCTATTCGCCGTCGCGCCCGGAAGGTTTCTTCAGCAGGATTCCCGCCACAAACGCGGCCGTCGCCGCCAGCAGCCATTCCACCCGGTAGAACTGAATAGCCTGCCAATCCACCAGAGTCTTAGCCGTAAGCAGTCCCACCAGCAAGGCGCCCGCCACGCATCCCAAGCCGATCATGAAGGCGATGAGCGCTGCCGTCGACAGCCCGATCCAGCTTTGGATCTCGTGGAAGTGCAGGTAACGAGGCCAGGCAGGGAACTGGATCTTGCTCCAGACCGCGCTCCAGGTCTTTCTTGAAGTCAATCCCGCGACCAGGGAATACATCCGCGCGACGCCCTGCTCCCAGAGTCTGGCAATTACGGCCGCATCGGCCCGGGCCGTCGGGCTGATCGCTTCGCGCCTGCGCCCGCCGCAGGTATGGCAAAAGCGCGAACCCAGCAGAAACTCGCTGCTGCAACGCGGGCAGGTTTCGGCCATGGCGGGCACGGCTTCGCGTACGATAATCTCGTCACTTTCGTCCGCCACCGGAGAGGGTGGACGCCAGAATTCCTGCTGCGTGTCTTGCACAACTTCCGACATTGGATTTGTCCTACGGCGAAAACCTTAAGCCCTCTATGGCATTCCAACCACCAAAGCCCAGTCTGAATCTAAGTGGCGTAGCCGCAAATACTTGCAATATCTTCCAACCCGCCGCACGCCCCTACGCAGGCAATAATTACGCTCGCCAGCGAGTAAAGATGCACCAGTTACGAAAGCCGTTGAACTCCGCTTCCCACTCCCCCGTGCCCATGAACAACACGGCTTAGCGATCACAAGCTCGGAGTCCAAGCAGTCCAGATCTGCATCCTAAGCAAGAGCGCCACTCGGTCCTCCGAGCTCCATTCGGCGGACCGGGCGCAGCTTGCTGGTACGAGCCTGCCCCTAACCTGCAGCAGCCTGGTCGCTGCGCAGATTATAAGTTCGCGCGCCGCCCACGACAGTTAGCGTCGAGGGCACGTAGATGACTTTCTTGGTTCAGACCTGGGGTCAGACTTGGTTCAGACGGCTGGGTGGCATCGGGCTTGATTCACCGGATTGGATCCGCAAATCGGATCCCGCCGGCGGGTCGATTCGAAGACCTTGGTGGTACTTCGTGCCCTTCGAGGTTGCGCTTTTTCTTTCGCTTTCGACTGTGGGCCGAGCACAGTCGACTTGGTTTAGACTAGGGGACAATCGATCCGTGACGGCACAAACGAACACCCTCTGGACCAAGCTGAAGCCCCGCACGCCGGCGCTCCTGATCCTGCTGTGCCTGCTGGTCGCGTCGCGCATTCCCGCCTTGAGCCAGTCGCAACCCGCCACTGACGCTCCGCACGGCGTCCCGCACGATCCCCAGACCGACGCCGCCTTCGATGATTTCTATAACATGCAATACGACCGCGCTACCGCGGAGCTTGAGAAAATCCTCGACAAGCATCCCAACGATCCCTTTGCCGTCAACCATCTGCTAACCGTCGTGCTGATGCACGACCTCTACGACACCGGAGCCATGAACACCGGCGACTATGCCAATGACAGTTTCATTGGCCGCGCCCCCCGCCCCACCGATACCAAGATCAAGGACCGCATCAAGCAGTTGGCCCGCCGCGCCCAGGATCTCGAAGAGCAGGAACTCAAAAAGAACCCGCAGGACGTGAACGCTCTCTACTGCCGCGGCGTCACCCGCGCCCAGTTCTCGGTGTATACGGGCCTGGTGGAGCGGGCGTGGTTTTCCGCCTTGCGCAACGCCGTTGGGGCGCGCCACGATCATGAGCACGTGCTCGAACTCGATCCCAGCTACATCGACGCAAAAATGGTCGTCGGCACCCACAACTACGTGATTGGCCGCCTGCCCTGGAGCGTGAAGGTGGCTGCCGCCCTGGCCGGGTTGAGCGGATCGGCGGAGAAAGGTCTCGACTATCTTCGCGAAGTCGCCAAGAGCGACGGCGAGAACTCCGTCGACGCCAAAGTCGTGCTCAGCCTGTTTCTCCGCCGCGAGCACCAGTATGACGAGGCCATCGGCTACATGAACGAACTCTCGGCGAAATTTCCTGGAAATCACCTGTTCCCGACCGAAGTCGCCAACCTCGAGCGCGCTGCCGGACGTCTCGACGATGCCGAGGCCATGTATCGCAAAGTCTGGCAGACCGGCCGCGAAGGCAAATACGGCAAACTGCATTACGAACTCGCCGCCTGGGGACTGGGAGAACTGCTGCGCGCCAAGAAAGACTCAGCCGGCGCTGCGGCCGCCTACGACTCGGTCAACGAAGCTCCCAATCCCGACCCCGACGTCCTGCAAAAAGCCAATCTGGCCGCCGGAGAAATGTACGACCTGCTGCAGAAGCGCGACCTGGCCATGAAGAAGTATGAAACTGTGCTGGCCGGCAACGCCAACTCCGGCCAGGCCGACCAAGCCCGCCGCTACATCAAAGAAGCCTACCGGGAATAAAGGATGCCGTATATGAGGATAGGCACCCGCAAAGTGCAGCCAGTCGTTTCGTGAGACAGACGGAACTTTTGGCCTGCAATTCCGTATTGTCTAGTGGGGAGGGACGACCATGTACTGCAACTATTGCGGCAAAGTCATTCAGGACGATGCTGCCGTCTGCGCCTACTGCGGCATTCGCATCGGTGCTTCGCTGGCTCGGACCCGCCTCGTCCGCCCACGCCTGGGGCGCAAAGTCGCCGGCGTTTGCCTTGGCTTCTCGGAGTACTTCGACATCGATGTCACCCTGGTGCGGCTGGTCTGGCTGGTCACGGCGCTCATGACCGGATTCGGCTTCATCCCTTACATCATCGCGTGGATCGTGATGCCAGAAGAGCCGTACCTGCTTCCCGCCCACGTGAACGCACAGCCGGCGACGACCCCATAACGCAGGGCGCAATCTGGAAGCTTCCTTTCTACGGCTGTCATCCTGAGTGCAGCGAGCTCGAAGGAGCTCGCGGAGTCGAAGGATCCCTATAGTCAAGCCGGAAGCCGTGAGCCAGAAGCCGTGCTTGTGATCTAATTCCCGCATGGAGCGCATCCCCTCCCAACGCATCAAAACCAGCGACGCTGAAATCGTCTACTGGGCCCTCGGCGCCGGACCGCCCGTTGTCCTGCTGCATCCTTTTCCCGCCCATCATGAATTCTGGCTACCCGTCGCCGAGACTCTGGCCACGCGCTATCGCGTGATCCTCCCCGATCTGCGCGGACACGGCGATTCCGAAATCGGCGAAGGCCCAGCCACCATGGAGAAACACGCCGCCGACCTCGCCGGCATCATGGACGATGCCAACGTCGGCCGCGCCCCGCTCATCGGTGTGTCCATCGGCGGCTACGTGCTCTTCGAGTTCTGGAGAAAACATCGCGGCCGCGTCGCCGCGCTCGGGTTGTGCAACACCAAAGCCCCCGCCGACGGCCCCGAAGCCCGCGCCGGACGCCTGCAGGCCGCCAACGACGTCCTTGAACGCGGCACGGAACCTTTCTTCGAATCGATGATCCCAAAGCTGTTCGGCAAGACCACGCGGGAAACTCGCCCCGACCTGGTCGACGGCGCGTTGCGCATGATGCGCAAAATGTCGCCCGAAGACGTTGCCCAAGTGCAGCGCGGCATGGCCGCCCGCCCCGACTCCATCGAAACCTTGAAGACCATCAATGTTCCCACCCTACTGGTCACTGGAGACGAAGACATTCTGACCGGAGTGAACGAAGCCGAATTGATGCGCCAGCACATCTCAGGCAGCCAATTGCGGGTCATTCCAAAAGCCGGCCACTACGCACCCTGGGAACAGCCTCAGGACGCCGCCACCATTCTCCGCCAGTTTCTGGACGGCCTTCATTGAGCGAACGCCCGCACAGCCGTTGCCCGCGCGACCGTGGAAGAGCGGCTCTTTAGCGCCGCGTGAGAGCGTGAAGAATCAACCGGGCTTTAGCTCCTGAGGTTCCACTTGGTCTAGAATCAGTGCGTCATGAAAAGACTCGCTATCGTAGTCGCTCTCGCCGCGCTCCAAATCTACGCTCACGCCCAGGCTCCTGCCCCGCGCCCGCGCATTCTCGGCATCGACCACGTGTCGTTCTACACCGCCGCGCCCGACGGCGTGAGAAAGCTCTACGCGGATGTGCTCGGCCTGGCCGCCGCTACTCCGGTCGAATCCGGAGAACTCGTGCGTTACATGGTCGGCACCCAGTGGATCGGCTATAGTCCCGCGCCTGATCCCAGGGCCACCGACCGCATGGATCACGTGGCCCTCTCGACCGACAATATCGTCGCGCTGCGAAAATATCTGATCGCGCAGGGAATCAAAGTTCCGCAGATTCAGGGCCGTTCCGACCACAGTCTCTTCTTCGTGGTGAACGATCCCGAGGGGCATCGCATCGAGTTCGTGGAGCGGGACAAGGCTGAGGCCGCGCTACCGGCCGCCTCGGCCGTGTCGCGCCACATGATTCACGCTGGATTTCTGGTGTACCACCGCGATGCCGAAGACCACTTCTATCGCGACATCCTCGGCTTTCGCCCCTACTGGCACGGCGGAATGAAAGACGATGAAACCGACTGGGTCGCCCTGCAAGTCCCTGATGGCACCGACTGGCTGGAGTACATGCTGAACCAGCCCGAACATCCCGACCTGCAATTGACGGGTGTGATGAATCACATTTCGCTGGGGGTCGCCGACATGAAAAAGGCGCAAGCGATTCTGGAAGCGCACGGCTGGAAGACGCACGGCGAGGAAAAGGCGCAGATGGGCAAGGACGGCAAGTGGCAGCTCAACTTGTACGATCCCGATTTTGTGCGCGTGGAACTGATGGAATTCAAGCCCGTGCAGAAGCCCTGCTGCTCAGACTTCACCGGCCCGCATCCGACGGAATAGATTTGTTAGAATCCGTTTGCTATGAATATGACTGATGCAGTTCTAGTCGCTGCGCAAACTGTTAACGCCAAGGGCGACGGCCCGGCCGTCGATGTAAGTGGCGCCGCCAGCCGCGTCTTCCTTGTGACTCTGGCCATCACGAAGATCATCGAGCAGGAGTCGCTCGACCTCAGCATCTTCGGTTCGGCGGACGGCACAACCTGGGGCGCGAAATCGATCGCCGCATTCCCCCAGAAGTTTTATTGCGGAGAAACTCCGCTGCTGCTCGATCTGACCGCGCATGCGGATGTGAGATTCGTCCGCGCCCACTGGGAAGTCGCCCGCTGGGGCCGCGGCACCGAGACGCCCATGTTCGAGTTCAGCGTGGCCCTGAAAGAAGTGCCAGCCAACATTCTGAAAGAAGCCACCGCCGAAGCCAAGGCAATCGCGTAGCGGCGGACGCATTCGTCCGCCCGCCCGGACGAACGCGTCCAGGCCTACGTGGCTGGGTGCCCCATTTCTCGCGTTCTTTGCGAGAAGTGGGTACTGTCGAACCTCCTCCCCATTCCCAATCCGCTAATATTGATCTTGAATGAAAAATGAGGCCCCAGTGACGGTGCGTCCAGCGCGCAATGTGCGTGGTACCGTGCGGCTGCCCGGAGATAAATCGATTTCCCATCGCTACGCCATGCTGGCCGGCATTGCCGAGGGACCATCTCGCTTCGCGAATTACTCGACTGGCGCCGATTGCGCCAGCACTCTCGCTTGCATGAGGGCTCTCGGCGTCGCGTGGGAGCGCAATAATAACGACAAAGACGGTGCCATCGAGGTGCAGGGAAGCGGCTTGTCGCTCGCCGCTCCCGCCGCCGCGCTCGATTGCGGCAACTCCGGGTCCACCATGCGCATGTTGAGCGGCATTGTCGCCGGCCAGAAATTCCCCAGCGACCAGAAGTTCGTAGAAATGGTCGGCGATGAGTCGCTCTCGCGCCGTCCTATGGAGCGGGTCATCACTCCGCTTTCCGCCATGGGCGCGCATATCGCATCGCATGAAGGCAAGCCGCCGCTGCGCATCACCGGCGCGAATCTAAAGGCCATCGACTACACCATGCCCGTCGCCAGTGCGCAGGTGAAATCCTGTCTGCTGTTTGCCGGACTCTTCGCCGACGGCGAGACGCGCATCACAGAGCCGCTGCGCACGCGCGATCACGGTGAAGTGGCGCTGCGTGCCTTCGGCGCGAAGCTCGATCGCAAGAATAGCGGTCAGGGCAATCAAATCAGTATTCGCGGCGGGCAGCGCCTGCGCGGCATCGAAGCCCGCATTCCTGGAGACTCGTCGAGCGCCGCGTTTTTTCTGTGCGCGGCCGCCTTGTTCCCGGGATCGCAACTCACCGTCCCCGGCCTCCTGATGAATCCCACGCGCGCCCGACTGCTCGACGTCCTGATGCAAATCGGACTGCGCATCTCAGTCACGGAACTGGATGAGATTCACGGCGAGCTAGTCGGATCGCTGAAAGTCGAAGGCGCAGGGCTGAAAGGCGCGACCATCGCGGGCGCCGATTCCGCCGCGCTGATTGACGAGATTCCCGTGCTGGCCGCGATCGCCCCGTACACCGAGCAGGGAATTGAAGTGCGCGACGCCCGGGAATTGCGTGTGAAAGAATCGGACCGCATCGCCGCCGTGGCCGCCAATCTGCGGCTTATGGGCGCGCAGGTGGAAGAGCGCGAAGACGGCCTCAAGATTCCCGGAGGGCAGGCACTGCACGGCGCCGAACTCGACTCTTTCGGTGATCACCGCATCGCCATGGCCTTCGCCGTCGCGGCCCTGCGTGCGGGCGGCGAAACCCTGATCCGCGGCGCCGAGTCCGCTGCCATTTCCTACCCTGCATTCTTTCAGACCCTCGAAGAAGTCGTCGAACGATAAGCGGCAGTAACTTCGGGTCTATTACTGCGGTGACCTGTCTTCCCCTCGTCGGCCATAGAAGAATGACGAATGAGCGGGCGCAGGGAGACAATTGTCTCCCCCTGGCTTCATCTGCTTTTGGGGGTGCGTGAAATGCGTTCCAAGTGGATACTCGCGGTTGTTCTGAGCTTGGCCGCAGCGGCCTTCGCCAAAGATCCCAAGCCGTATCAGACGGGAAAGCTAATGCAGATGGATTCCGTGCAGTGTGGCACGCCTGAAAAAAGCGCGCCGAGTTTAGCCGGCGAGCTCAGCGCCGACACCGGCAAGCAGACGCAGCCGCTCCCTTGTCAGGAATATGTATTGCAGACCGATCGAGTGATTTACCGCATCCGTCCGCGCCATGAAAAGCGTCCCGTGCTTCTGCCCGTGGGCGAGCAGGCGCAATTCCGCCTGCAAAAAGAAAAGCTGCTATTGCGCGTGGCAGACCCCGACAACGGGCATCTCGACGGCAAGGAGCGCCAGTACATCGTCGTTTCGATGGCGCCGCGTTCCGACAGCAGCAGCGCCGACGCGATCCCCACCCGGCTGAATCACCTGCAGTAACAGAACTCGCAATCTAGCGAATGAAACGGCGCGAGCCCCTGATTTGCGTCGCTTGATTTTACCTTCTCATCCTGGGCTTCGAAATCCGTCGGCTGCCTGTGATCTGTGTCACGGCACAAGTTCCGTCTTTCCTCCACACTGAATCGTTAAGACGCGGAACTCTTCCGCAGGCAGGTTCAGGCTCAAGTGGACGCCCATCCACAACGCTACGTGAACCCGTGGGTTGTCACCTTCTCCGTGATGCTGGCGACCTTCATGGAAGTGCTCGACACCACGGTCGTCAACGTCTCCATTCCCCACATTGCCGGCAATCTGGCCGCAACCAATGAGGAAGGCACCTGGGTCGTCACGTCGTACCTGGTCTCGAATGCCATTGTGTTGCCGATTTCCGGCTGGCTGGCCAACCAAATGGGCCGCAAGCGCCTCCTGCTAACGTGCGTTGCAGGGTTTACCATCACGTCGCTGTGTTGCGGCCTGGCCACTTCACTTTCGCAGCTAATTATTTTTCGCGTGCTGCAGGGTCTGACCGGAGGCGGACTGCAACCGCTGGCCCAGGCCATTCTTCTGGAAACCTTTCCCAAAGAGCGGCACGGGCACGCCATGGCGGCTTTTGGCATCGGCATTCTGTTGGCGCCGATCCTCGGCCCCACGCTCGGGGGATGGATCACCGACAATTACAGCTGGCGCTGGATCTTCTATCTCAACCTGCCGGTCGGCGTTCTTTCTTTGTTCCTCATGAACAAGTTTGTCTTCGACCCGCATTACGTGAAGCGCAGCCACGGCGCCCGGGTCGACCTCTGGGGAATCGGTTTTCTCGCGCTCGGCATCGGCTCGCTGCAGATTCTTCTCGACACCGGCCAGCGCAAGGATTGGTTTTCCTCGCAATACATTCGCGTCTTCGCCGCTCTGTGCGTGTTTGGGCTGGTCGCGCTGATCATCCGCGAGTTGATGACCGATCATCCCGTCGTGGATTTGCGCGTGCTCCGGGACCGGTCGTTCAGCGCCGGAGTGTTTCTGATCAGCCTGCTGGGCTTCGTTCTCTATGCGAGCCTGGTCCTGCTGCCACTCTACTTACAAACGCTCATGGGTTATCCCGCCTACAACTCGGGTCTGGCGCTGTCGCCGCGGGGCATTGGAGCGCTGCTGTTCACCCCGCTGGCAGGTCACCTGACCACCAAAATGGACCCTCGCCGCCTGCTCGCGCTCGGCATGGTCCTCGGTTCCGTCACCATGTTTCAGCTCTCCGGGCTCAATCTGTACGCGGGGTTCTGGGACATTTTCTGGGCCCAGGTTTTGCAGGGCGTCGCGCTCAGTTTCCTTTTCATTCCTCTGATGTCGCTGGCCATGTCGCACATCTCGCCGCAGAAAATGGGAAATGCGACCAGCATCTTCAACCTGATGCGCAACATCGGCGGCAGCGTGGGCATCGCCCTCATGACCACGTTCCTTGCCCGCCGTTCGCAAGTCCATCAGAACCATCTGGTGGCCGACGTGAGGGCAGGCAACCCACAGGCCGCGCGGCTGCTGCAGGGCCTGCGCGCCGATTTCGTGGCCCACGGCATTGATCGCGTCACCGCCTCGCGCAAGGCTCTGGGCGCGGTCTATGGCATGGTGCAGCAGCATGCCGCCATGCTCGCCTTTGTCGAAGCCTTCTGGATCATGGGAGTCGTGTTTCTGCTGATGCTGGCCTTCCTGCCCCTGCTGCAGTATTCCAAGCCGGTGCGTGCCGCGAAAGCGATGGCTGAACCGGAGAAGGTTGTCCTCCCGCCCCACATCCCCGAGGCCTTGCCCGACTCCCTCGATCACGAGACGTACGACGAAGAGCACGACCTCGTTCTGCACTAGACCTGGAATGCGTCGAGCCGCGGTCGGAATGAGTCGTAGCCTTCAGGAGCAGGATTCGTCGAGATGCAACCAACAATTGTGTCGATGAGCGCCATGGGGATTTATCGCCCAATCATGTTCTTGCCCATTTCTAAGCAATTGCTGCGCTGGAACTTCCTTGTGGCCAAATCCAGCGAGGATTAGAATCCTATGTTGTTCCGACGAGGATTGGACGGATGGCTCTGTCCCGAATCGAGCGATTGGATTTGGTGGCGCGATCAAGGGCTAGTGTGTCCACGATTTCGTGTGCTCGTATCGGGCTAGTGGTTCTGACCCCCTTATTCATTCTCCTAGCTGTCAATAGCACGGCTCCTCGTCGCGAAACAGTCCTAGTGGTGGCTCTTGCTGCCGCGAGTTTTCTAACTGCAATAATCCTGTGGCTCGACTGGCGCTTCAAGGTTTATGCCTTGTCTATCTTCTGCTTCTTCTTTGCGATTGGTGACGCGCTATCGAATGACCACCCGAACTCCCACACACCGCTCGGGTGGATTGCCGCGAATGGTTGGGCGTTGCTGTTCTTTTACTACGCTTGCGGCCTTTGGGTAATGGGCAGGCGGTATGCTTTAGCGAACGAGAGCAGCTTTCGCGAAGAGAGGGACCAGTTGAACAAGTGGATGGACGAAGTAAGTGGCACGACCGCCATCGAGTTCCCGACAGGAAGTTTCTGGACTGGATATTGGAGTTACCGCATTCTCAATCCCGGAGCTTGTTGGATCGTCGCACAGTTCAAACGCGGAAGCAGCAAATTGAGAAGCTGCCGTGTGTACGAATTGAGCGATGTTTCCTTTACGCGCTTACCATCGGGAAAGTGGCAAGTCGACATTGGGCGCAAGGGTGAGAAGAAGAAGTCGTTCATTGAGGTCGATGTTTCATCGGGATCGCCATCAGTGTTACGGATGACGTAAGCAGGCGATTACACAAGCTTGCGCCGTCTGTTCGCCTGTCAGTTGGGGTTTTGAGCGATTTTTCGTCAGCTGCCGCCTGTGATAGAGTGTTTCCTCTGCACAGGCTGGCCGTGGGGGCTGGCCGATTTCTCGTACTTCCGCTGTGCCCAAGGAGTAATCCATGACGACTCTCCGCCATCTGGTGAAAGACCGAAAAGTGTATTCCGTCGAAGCCACCCGCACCGTGCTCGAAGCCGCGCGCTACATGATGGAGCACAATGTCGGCGCCGTGCCGGTGCTGCGCAACGGAGAACTTGTGGGCATTCTCTCGGAACGCGACATCATGAATCGCGTGGTCGCCGTGGGCCGCACTCCCGGAACCACCGCCGTCTCTGAAGTCATGACCGCGAACCCGCGCGCCGTCCCCGCCGACGAAACCATCGAAGAGTGCCTGTTCATCATGCGCGAGTTCGGATTCCGCCATCTGCCCATCGTTGAGGGCAAGGAGTTGAAGGGACTGGTCTCGCTGCGCGACGTCCTCATGCACCAGGCCGCCGAACTGGAGCGGCAGGCGCGCAAAGCCGCCTCGTAGGAAACTGGTGTTGGGTCTTGGGTCAGTCTTAGGTCTAAGACCTACTTCCCAAGACCGAAGGCCGAATACGTCGAAGGAGGACTAAATGTTAAGGCGTACGTTTCGGTCGCTGCTGGTTGCTGGTCTGGTTACGGGCTCGGTATGGGCGGCGAACGATCCCTTCGTAGGCAAATGGAAGGTGAACCCGTCCAAAAGCAAACTCAACGACGAAATGAAGGTTGAGGTCGCGGGTGCAAACCGATACGCCATCACCTTTGCCCCCGGCTTCGTCGACACGATCGTAGCCGACGGGAGTGACCAGCCAGGCCTGAGCGGAACCACACTGTCGATCACGGTGAAGGGACCGAACAGCTGGGTGGTCATTCGCAAGCAGAAGGGCCGCACGCTGCTCACGGGGTATTGGACGCTTTCTGAAGACGGCAAAACGCTCAACGACGCCTATACGGAATTCGCGCCCGACGGTTCGAAATCGTTGTTCTTGCCCTATGTGTACGAGCGGACGGCGGGGAGTGCAGGTTTTGCGGGCACATGGGACAGCGACAGCGAGAAAGTGAAGGCGGGCATCGAACTCCAGATCGAGCCCTACGAGGGTGACGGCCTGTCATTCAATAGTCCCGGAGCAGAACTGGTTACGAAAATAAAGTTCGATGGGAACGATTATCCAGACCTCGATCCGAATGCGGATAAAGGGTCTGCATCTTCGGGCCGCCGCGTGAACGAGCGCAGTCTGGAAATCACAGACAAATTCAAAGGCAAGACTACGGCCACCCGGCAGATCGAGCTTTCTACAGATCTCAAGACCTTGACCATGACCGTGCGCCTAGAGGGTCAAAGCCGGCCCAAGAGCATCCTTGTGTTCGATCGGGAATAGACGTGCGAGTCGACCCCCGCGCGGGTGTCGGTTTGCGATTCCGGCGGGGGGCATTAGTAGCAAATGGTCCACATCATTCCCGCCAAGACCTGACGCTCACTCCCGCTTTCGCAGCAGCACTTCTCCCGGCTTGGGCGGCAGCTTGAAGGGAAATTCAAACACCTTCCCGTCCAGCGGCACGCGCAGGACGAATTCTTCCTGCTTCTTCCATCCGCTGATCCACTTGCTCTCGGTGCTGAACAGCACCCACCCGCTCTTCTCCGGATTGCCCGGCCCGAGCAGGGTCGGCCGCAAACTGTTCTTGCCCACAAATTCCTGCAGTTCGGCCGAATCTCTCAGCAGCGCCTGCACGTAGGCGTCTTTTTCTTCTTTCTTTTCCGGATGCTTGCCCACTTCGCGCGCCACCTGGTGATCCCGTTCGTCGGCGTCGCTCTGCACCTTCTCGGCAAACTCATCCGGATCGAGCGCCGTCTGGACCACCTTGAAATGCTTCATGAACTGGAGAGAAATGTTCTCGACCGCCAGATTCACCGAACCCTGCCCGCGGTAGCGCACATCCAGCAGCACGGCAAAGAATCGCTCAGGCCGCCGGCGAGTCTTCTCGAGTTCCTGGGAATCGACGGTCATCGTGATTCCGACATCCTCGTACCACAGGCCGTAGTTGTAGTGCCCGTCGTCGCTGCGCGAGAAGGTGCAGCCGGGATGCTGATCATCCCAGCGCACGGCAGGAATTCTTTGCTTGTCTTTGCCAGCCAGAGGGACAGCGCCAGCAAGAGGGGCAACGCGAGGAAGAGGGGCTGCTCTCCCAGCATTCGGCAACAGCAGAAAAGGGATGGCCGCCGCCAGAATCAACGCACGCAGCCCACCATGCCAGAGCCGCCGCATGACTTTAGTTCGTCGTCGCGGTCGTAACCGTCAGGCTGGCCGTGGGATTCGTGCTGCCGGAACCGGCGTTGCTCGATATGTTGCCGGCAGCGTCCACGCCGGAAATCGTGAAAGCGTATGTGTTATTGGGCGTCACTCCGTTCGGCGTATGCTGCTGAGGGGAAGTGTTGCCGCATGCAGGCATCAGGAAAAGGGTGCCGCTCAGCACAAAAAGACCAAGCATCCCCCATGCCTTTCTCGACCGTTTCCCGCCCGCCGCTGCACCCAGGCCCACCACGGCCAGCATGGGCAAAGGCAGCCACAGTGCCCAGAAAGATCCGTAAAAGTTGTGCCCAGGAACCGTGTTTCCGGTCGTGATGATCGGGCCGTAGGTGATGATCGTGAGCTGCGAAGTGTTCGGCCCTTCAGTGGTCACGGTCACTGGGTTCGGGCTGAACGAGCAGACGGGAGGGAAGTTCACTAAGGGGGTGATGGAGTTGCACGAGAGCGTCACTCCGGGTGTACTCGGGGGAGTGACGTATCCGTTGATCGGATTAATGGCGACCGTGGTCACGCCATTGCTGCCGGCCGGCACGCTGGCTGGTTCCACCGCTTTCTCCACCGTGATGGTGAACTGCGGCGCAACGTCGAGCACCGTCATGTACAGGGGCGCCGTCGTGGTGGTCTGGTTGTTCGAAGCGGATGTGCCGGTGATGGTGACGCTGTACCTCACCTGACTGGTGTCGCCCATCGTCGTGATCGTGGCAGAAGCGTTGGCGGGAGGCGTAACGCTCCCCGGACTCACTGTGCACGCCGGAGGATCGACGATGGTCTGCGCCTGTACCGGGGCGATCTGGCAGGTCAGATCGACCGTGCCGCTGAAGCCGCTGCCGGTCGTCCCGACTGTAATGTCCGCAGACGATGTGCCGCCCGGGTCGACCGCAACCTCCGACAGCGAGGGCGCCTGCAGCGTGAAGTTCTGTGCCGACGTCGGCGCGGGCAAGATCAGAAAAACCGCCACCAGGCACAAAGACGGGATCCCAGCGCGCCCGGCCAGGACGATTTGCCTCGACCTCGTTGGCTTCGACCTCGACGACCTCGGTTTCGACGACTCGGATGGCAACGGCTCGGCTCTTAACCACTCGGACTGCGGCGACAGGGATTTCAACATGAGCAGGTTTCGGTTCAAGTAGCTTCGATTCACAAGTCTAACTAAAGGCTGCCCGGCAGCCTGTGCGACGGCGCTGGAATCTGCGTCTCATTTTACCGCAGACATTTCCCGACGGCTGCCGACGAATATCTCCGAAGACGCTCCCCGGAGTCATGCTCTGGAGTTATCCGCTGGAAGAGCCATTCTCCGGAATCGTTCCGACCGGAATCCTTCATATTACCATCATGCAGTGTTCGTCCCGGACGGAGTTCGCCACGGCGCGCTCCCCGTCCAAAAAAATAACGGCCGCCTCCCGCTTGGGCAGACGGCCGTGGCAATGCTGAGTGACTGATACGACCGCTAGTTCACGCCCAGAGTCACCTGCGCGGAGTGCGACAAGTTGTTCGCATCTGTGCCCGTGATGGTGACCGTATAGCTGCCAGCAGGTGTGCATCCAGTGCAGCCCCCACCGCCTCCGCTGCTGCTGCTGCATGCTGGCAGGAAGAACAGCATGCCCATGACCAGGGCGAGAAACAGGAAGCCTAACAGCCGCTTTCGCCGCGACCCCCTGGAACTGAAACGCATCCCGACCAGGGACATCCCTACGATCGGCAGCCACATAGCGTAGAAGATCCGCGAAGGACGATACGCCGCCGCCGTCGAACCCGTCGTCGTGATGGTTACGGTCGAAGTGGCGCCGCCGCTGGTGGGCGTAACGGGATTGGTCGAAAACGCGCCGCTGGAGCTGCAAGCCGGCGCCGGTGTCCCGGTCCCCGTTACCGCGCACGTCAGCGTGACCGGCAGGTTGTACGCATTCAACGAGGTTAACGTAACCGTGGAGGCGCCCGAAGATCCGGGGGCAACCCCCGCCGGGGTGGTGGCGCTGATCGTGAAGTCTGGGTTGGTCGAGTTCTGCGTGTACATTGCCACGAAGGCGTCAATCCCGCCCCCGTTGGCAGATTGTTCTGCCGCGACCTTGGGAAAATCCGTCGAAGCCGTGTTCCCGGCTACGTAGATGTTCTCGCCCGTGCTGTTCACGGCGATGGACCCAATCGAGGCGAGGTTGCTACCTTGATTCGTATTCTCGTTGAGCGATCCGCCGAGGTAAGTGGAAAACAGCAGTTGCGATCCTGATGGGCTAATCTCGCTCACAAAAGCATCATTAGCTCCACCCAGGGTGCCCTGCGTGGGGCTTGCCGTCGGGAAGTTCGACGAGCCGGTCTGACCGGTGACGTATACGTTATTGTTTCCGTCAAGCGCAATACTCGTTCCCGCATCGGTCAGGCTACCCCCCAGAAAAGTTGAATATACCAGCGCGCTCCCGCTGGGATTCAGTTCGGTGACGAAAGCATCCTGGGTACCTCCTAGCGCGGAATAGAGCGCCGACTTCAACGGAAAATGAGAAGACTGCGTTAGCCCTGTGACATAAGCGTCGCCGCTGGCATCCACAGCGATTCCTTGGCCTTGGTCGATGCCTTCACCACCCAGAAAGGTTGAATACACGTAGGCATTTCCCGCCGCGTTATAGACGGTCACGAAGGCGTCCGGCAGCCCGCCGTTACAGTTTGCGGCCGTGCCGCAACTCGTCTGGAATGCGCCCTGCGTAGTTGGAAAGCTGGAATTCTGGGTCGCGCCAGTCACGTAGGCTTTTCCTGAAGAATCAACCGCCACCGCCGCAGCAAAGTCGCTCGTGCCTCCGCCCAGGTAAGTCGAATAGACCAAAGCGCTCCCGGAACTATTCAACTCCGTCACAAACCCGTTGGAAGCGCCTGCAATGTTGGGTTGAATCGGATTGTTTGTCGGAAAATCGGTGGAGAAAGTCTGGCCCACCACGTAGGCGTTCCCGCCGTGCAGAGCGATTCCCGACGCGAAGTCGTCGCTGCTGCCCCCGAGGAACGTGCTGTAGGTGAGCGCTGTTCCCGTGGGGTTCAGCTCAAATACAAACGCGTCCAAGCTCCCGTTCAGAGTCGTCTGATAGCCGCCGTTGTGGGGAAAGTTTGACGAACTGGTGCCGCCCGCCACAAAGGCGTCGCCCGCAGCGTCCACCGCAATGGCGTTCCCGCTGTCCTCGCCGCTGCCGCCCACGTACGTTGAGTAAATAAGCGTCGACCCGTCCGCCGAAATCTTGGTCACGAAAGCATCGAATTCAGCTTTTTTGCTGGTGGAGTAGCCGCCTGTCACCGTGGGGAAGTCCGCGGACGCGGTTTGCCCGGTTACATACGCGTCGCCATTGCCATCGATGGCGATGCCGTAAGCATCGTCCTCGGCGCTGCCGCCCAAATACGTGGCGTAACTGACCGAAGGATCGATCACCAGTTCACGGCTGTGATCGTAGTTACCCAGCACAAAGCTGACCTGGCGAGTCGCATGCTGCACAAAAAGCACGTCGACCGGCTGCCGTGCTCCGTCCTTCTCCTGATAAGCCACGGGCTTACGGAGCAGCACATTTCCCGGCGCAGAGGCGAGCACGAGGTTGCCGGAATCATCGCTTGCGATGTGGTCTGCGCCCGAGACGCCCAGCCGGATCAGCGAAGCGCTGGCGCCCGGCGCCACGATGAAATCGAACTCCAATTGTTTCTCCCCGCCGTAGAAAGCCATGTCTACTCCCGGATAAACGTTCCGGTAAGCGACGCGCGCAAATTGCGCCACATTCGCATGCCACTGGCTGCGATCGTTGCCGATGAAATAATTGCTGTGCCCCGGCAGCGGGCTGCTCGCTGTGATCTGCGGATGCGCGTTTCCCCCGATCAGGTTCAAGCGAATCGCGGCGTTCTGATCTTTCGTTTGCGACTCCTGCGTTTGGGACTCCTCTGCCCGCACTTCCGTTGCGTTCTGGCGAGAAGCGCCCAATGCGTGCCTGCCCGCCGCCCGCGCATCCCCCGCCGTCGGCGCAGAGTGCAGCGCGAAAACCGCTTCGCGTTCCGTGAGGAATACCGTGTAGCCGCTGCCCCGCGCGATGTACTTTACGGTCGGATCGGTCTGTCCCTGATTGGCTTCAAAAGCCAGCGGCAGAACGCCCATGCTGGCGCGCGTGTGGCCTGGCTGTTGGGCAGCGGCTGCGGTGCTTGGCGCGTGCGTGCGCAGGCCTGCGACTCCGGCAGTTGCCACTGCGGCTATCGCGACGATCCAAACTGCCGGCATGAATTTCTTTGAAGCAGATGACTTAGACACGACGGTCCTCCCTGGGGTGAAACTTTGAAGGCTGAAACCCTGAAACTGGAATCCTGAAACGATGCCCTGTCGAGGATCGACTCAGTCTGAGGGGAAGGTAATCCTGCAACCACGCTCCCCGTTCCGGAGTGCACAAGGTCGCGAATTTGTGCGGCTTGGCCGCGAGTATGGAATGGTCAATCAGCCTTGTCAATGAAGAGTAGATAGCAATTAGGGTACCATCTAAGCTCGGCCGTCAAAACGCATACCGCGGGCAACCGCCATTGTGTTCGATCGCGTCAACCAGGAAAGCTGGTCGAAGACGGGACGCGCGACTGGTTACTACGGGGCGTTACTGCGGTACAGTGACAATCACTCCCGTACACGGTTTCGAGCCGCGCCGGCGGTAGCTGTGCGGCGCGGCCGCGTCGAAATAGATCGCGTCCTCGGCCTCCAAAGCAAATTCCTCGCTGCCAATCTTGATCGTCAGCGACCCCTTCAAAACATAGAGAAACTCGACTCCCGCATGCTGATGCGGCTTGAGCTTCTCCGCCGGCAACTCCTGGAAATCGGCCAGAAATGCGCTCAATTTGCGCTCCGTGGCCCGGTAATCCAGGCACTCAAAGTGATACTGCACATCCTGCGTGCCCGGCCTCTCGGGGAAGCGCACGCGCTCTTCGCGCCGCACCACCCCGACCACCCGGCGCTTGCGTTCGTCGGTAAAGAAGTAATCGAGGCCGACCCCGAACACCATCGCAATGCGCAACAGTGTGGGCAGAGTGGGAAACAACTTTCCCCTTTCCAGCTTCGACAAAAGTGCCGCCGAGAGCCCCGTGTGCTTGCCCAATTCCACCAGTCCCATGCTCTTGCGCAGGCGCATGGAGCGTAGTTTTTCGCCAATGGAGTAGCGCCCCAGGCCCTCGGAAATGGTGTCGGTCATGCCAGCTGTCATTTCTCAATAATAAAACAATTGTTCACAATGATAAATGATTGTCGTAGAGACGTTGCTTGCAACGTCTCTGCTGGCGGCGTTGGAGTGTTGGAGCGAGAGACCTAGCAAGCTACGTCTCTACGGATGGATCTTCAGTGTGACTTTTACTGGGGCTTCTTCTTGAACAATCCCATCACGCTGCTGGCGGGTTTCTCGCCCGTGCTGCCCAACCCTTTCAACAGACCCTTCGCCATTCCCTCTACGTCCGGAACGAATTTCGGGTCAGCGGTGGTTCCTTTGACGGAGAATGGGATGCCCATGCCGGCGAGGGACGCGCTCATTTTGAAGGCGAGTTCGTTGGCCGGGCTCACGGTGCCGGCGCCGGTCACCACGCCCAGCGAGGGCACGTTGAGATTGATGTTGTCGGCCGTCGTGCCCTCGGGAGCGACGCGCACATCAGAACTGAAATTCTGAATGATTAGGTCGTTGCCCGTTTTCTTGCCCGAGAGCGCGGCAATGGACGACAGTTTCGCGCCCAGATCGAAGTTGGAGAGCGAGGAGTTTTCCAAGCGGATCGTTCCCGTAGTTACCAATTTGTCAACCGGGCCGACAATCGTCATGGTGGTGTTCAGGTCTCCGCCCTTCAGGGTTGACTTGGGAGGTAATACGACCCCCAGGGCCGGAAGCATGGCCTCGAGATCGTCGACCGGCATGGCTTGCGCGTTCAGCTTTAGATCGACTGAAGTCACTTGGCCGTGAGCGTCGTAGGTGCCGCTCACGCGTGCCACCGCCTTGCCCATGGCAATCTCGCATTGCGGAATGCTGCCGGTTTCTTTTTTGAGATCGTGGACGACCGTGTAGGTTACCTCGACCGGCCGGCCGGCCGGCGATCCCTTCTGAACCACCTGTAAATTCGCGACTGTCAGCTTCCCCTCGGTTTTCGCTTCGTGACCGTCGGAGGTGACTGATCCGTCGTAATCGGCGATGCCCGCAATCCCCGCCGCGGGATCGATAAACCCCGACGCCGCCAGATTCATCTTTTTCAGCGTGATCTTGGCGCTGAGTGGAGTGGCCGCGGCGTTGTCGGCGGCGATGGGCCCGGCATTGCCTTCGAGTTTCAGGCCTCCGTCGGCCGGAAGTTGCGCCGTCATTTTGAAAGGAAAGGAAGAGGTGAAAGAGAAGTTTGTAACTTCGATATCAACTTTATCGTAAACCCGGGGCTTGTTCCTTGATGTGTCCGCGGATCCCGCGCGCGACACCGTCAGCCGCCCGTCACTGATATTCAGCCTGGCCACGGAGAGGTTCGGATTCCCGCTGCCGGGCGCATTCGCTGCCGGTTTCGGCGCCGACGTATTGTTTCCACCCAGGCTGGAAAAGTTCCACTTCGCGCCATCCTCCGATTTCACCAGACTGATCTCCGGCTGCTTCAGCGTGAGTTCGGTGACGTTCAGCGCCTTCGAAAAAATCAGCGGCATCAGTTCCACGCCCACCTTCAGCGATTTGGCCTGCACGAAAGCGGATTTGCTGAACTGCGGGTCGTCGGCGATGGAAATGTCGTCCGCCGACACGCTGCCGGAGAAAATCGAGAGCGAAAGATTTCCCAGCTTAACCTCCCGCCCCAGCGCCGTCGTGAGTTCCGTTTCGAGCTTCGGACGAAAAGTGTTGGCGTCAATGAAAAACGGAATGGCAATGGCAATGACAATCAGGACTGCGGCGATGATGGCCAGGATTTTCAGGATGCGTTTCATGTGGCACCTCCTTACTAAACGGTAAGTTGCGGTTTTGAATGGAAGGGACGTTTCCGGTGCCGAAAGTGTATCACTGCGGGTCCATCACTGCGGGTCTTGCAGGAGTTCGGGAGATGGAACCGTACCCGTATCCATCTGCTGCTGGCGCGCGGCGCGGCGCTCGTTGTCGATGCGCACCGCCGCATCCAGTTCCTTTTTCGCTTCGTCCTTGCGTCCCAGGTGAAGCAGCACCTGCCCGTAAACGTAGTGCAGGTCAGTGCGTTCCGGATCGAGTTTGACCGCCGCTTCAATCTCCACCAGAGCGGCCGCGAATTTTTCCTGACGCTGATAGATCTTCGCCAGCCCCAGATGGGAATTCACCAGCCGGGGGTCGCGGCGCAGCGCCTCGCGATAATTCTTCTCGGCATTCTTGTCGTCCTGCATCCACGAATAGACGTCGCCCAGTTCGTCGTAGTCCAGGGCCAGATCGGGCTCAATGGCGGCGTCCTTCAAGAATTCGTCGCGTGCGTGCTCGTAATCCTGTTGCTTCAAGTACGTGTAACCCATGTAGAAGTGGACAAAAGGAAGCTTGGGGTCGGCAGCGGCCGCCGCTCGAAATTCGGCCATAGCCGCCTCGAAGTGGTCGAGATTCAGATGATATTTGCCAACGAACAGCCGATAGGTGGGGGACCCGTCCGCGAGTTTGATGAGTTGGGTGGTGGCGCGGTCGTCGAGTTCCTTGCGGCCCGCCCGGTGAGCCGCGTTCGAAAGCACATACAAATACGGCAACTGGCCCGACTCCTGCTCCCACAGCGGCTCCAGGGTTGCGGCCGCGTCGCCGTAGCGCTCCGCAAAAAAATAACAGACTCCCAACAGGTGTCTCGGCTGCAGCGCATCCGGCTGATCGTGCAATACTGACTCGAACTCCGGAATCGCCTGCAGGAATTCACTCTGCTTGAAATAGGCCAGCCCAAGGTTTAATCGGATCCCCGTGACCTGGGGCATGACTGATAAGCGCTCTGCCTTGTGCAGCATTTCCAGCGCCTTAGTCCACTGCTTGCGCCGCATCGAGACCACGCCGAGATTGGCGTACGCCGCGCCCGATTGCGGGTCCAACTGAAGCACTTGGCGGAAATCGCGCTCCGCATCGTCCAGTTGTCCGTGAGCGAGAGCGTCTTGTCCGAGTTGAAAGAGTTTCGCCGGATCAGCGGGTCGAGCAGTCTCAGACGAGGCTTGCCGCGGCGGAATGGCCATGGCCATCGCCGCCAGCAGGAGCACAACAAAACATCCCGACGTGATTCGCGCGCTTGACACTCGGAGCACTCTCTGCTGTAGTGTCCGCCAGTGTACGCTTTTAATACAAGCGGCAACGCGGGTGCTCGAAGCGCACATAGATTCTCTCCGGAACTATTTTCTTCGGAACCATTTTCTTGGGAACGGCGGTTTCTCTCCGTTCCGGCGCAAGGGCTGTGATGGTCACCATTCGTGATGTGGCGAAGGAAAGCGGATTCTCCTCGACCACCGTGTCGATCGTGCTTAACAATGCGCCACTAGCTCGCTACATCCCCGCCGCCACCAAAAAGCGGATTGAGGGCGCGGCCCAGAAGCTCGGATACCGCCCTAACCAGTTCGCGCGCTCCCTGCGCAGCAAGCGCAGCCACACCGTCGGCGTCATGGTTTTCGACATGACCGATCCTTACTGCACGCTGGTGCTGCGCGGCATTGAGAACACGCTCTACCAGTCGTCGTATCTCCCCATTCTCACCGATGTGCACAACGAGCGCAGCCGCTTCGAGCGCTACCTGGAGATGCTGCTCGACCGCCGCATCGAAGCGCTCATTGTTCTCGCCAACTGGCTCTTCCTCGATATCAATCTGCTCGGCGACCTGGAAAAGAGCAGCATCCCCACCGCCATGATCGGCTGCGAACTGGAGACCGACACCATCAGTTCCATCATCGTCGACAACGAGGTTGGCGGCCGCATGGCGTTCGAACACCTGCACTCCCTCGGCCACCGAAAAATCGCCTTCATCCGCGGCCCCAAGTCGCTTACCGACAGTTCTCCGCGCTGGCGCGGCGTCCGCAACTGCGCCAAAGAATGCGGACTGGAACTCGATGCCCGGCTGATCCTGGACCTGCCGGAATCGCGCGACCCGATGTCGAGCTTCGAGGCGGGCTACAAACTCACCGAAGAGCTAATCCGTCAAAAGCGCCCTTTCACGGCGCTGCTGGCCTTCGATGACATGAGCGCATTCGGCGCTATCCGGGCGCTGACCCGGGCAGGCGTGCGCGTGCCTGAACAATGTTCAGTGATCGGTTTCGATGACGTGGCCACGTCGGCGCTCTACACTCCCTCGCTCACCACCGTCCGCCAGCCCATGGAGGCGATGGGAGCGTCGTCGGTGGGTATTGTGGTCGACGGCATCAATGCGGTGCTGGAAAAGCGCGAAATGAGTGCTACTCATCGCAAGGTGGCGCCGGAGTTGGTGGTCCGCGAGTCGACCCGGAGCCTGCCTTAGGTCTTCGCGCGAGAGCTACGCTTCGATTTTGTCCGGGACGCAGGATCGATTTTGCAGGATAAAGAGCGACTGGACCAGACGGGATTTCGCTTTTTTCTTGACAGACGCTGCCCAATATAAGCACTATTCATACGTTTTAATAACCCGCCTCGGGTCTCAAAACCACCGGGTTGAAGTGCACTGTCTCAAAGTTCTCACAAGCCCCGAACCGTCAAGGTTCGGATAGAAACGCGGCAAGGCCGACTGAATCGCGCCGGGCGAAGGCCCGCGCCAACGGGAGCGTCACCATGAAATTACATCGTGTGCTGTTGGGGATCGGGTTGCTTGTTGTAGCGTTCTGCCTAACCGCTGGGGCTCAGACCGGGTCGATTACGGGCACGGTGAAGGATCCCTCGGGCGCGGCCATTGCCGGCGCCACCGTCGTGGTCACCAGTCCCGAGCGTGGCATTAATCGCAAAATGGCCACGAACTCCACCGGTGAATACAACGAGTCTGCCTTGACGCCCGGCTCCTACGACATCATTGTGACCGCAACCGGCTTCAAGAAATATGAGGCCAAGGGCGTAAAGCTCGACGTGGCCGAAAAGGCGCGCGTCGACGTGAGTCTCGAGGTTGGCGCCGCCAATACCGAAGTGCTGGTCGAAGGCAGCAACGTCGCCCAGGTCGAGACGCAGTCCTCGGAACTCGCCGGCACGGTGACCGGAAAAGAGATCACCCAGCTCGAACTGAACGGCCGGAACTTTACCACATTGGTCACGCTGGTCCCGGGCGTCAGTAACCAGACCGGAATGGATGAGCCTTCGGTCGGCATCAACGGCAGTGTCGCCTTCAGCATGAACGGGGGCCGCACCGAGTACAACAACTGGGAACTCGACGGCGGCGACAACATGGACAACGGCAGCAACGGCACGTTGAACGTGTATCCCAGCATCGACGCCATTTCCGAGTTTAAGGTGCTCACCTCCAACTACGGCGCGCAATACGGCCGCAACGGCTCCGGCACGGTCGAAGTCGAAACCAAGGGCGGAACGAAAGACTTCCACGGAGATTTGTACGAGTTCCTGCGCAACGACGCTCTCAACGCGCAGAATTATTTCAACAGCATCGCCGCCGGTGGAACGGGAAAATCCCCTGAGTACAAGAAGAACGATTTCGGCTACACCCTCGGTGGCCCGGTCTACATCCCCGGGGTCTACAACCAGAAAAAAGAGAAGACGTTCTTCTTCTGGTCCGAGGAATGGCGCCGCGAGCGCGTGCCCGGAACCTTCAACGAACCCGTGCCCTACAGCAAAGAACGCGCCGGCGACTTCAGCGATGTGTGCCCCAACAACAACGTCAGCCCTCCGTCGTACGTCGATTGCCCAGTCGATCCCAGGACCGGTCTGCCCTTCAGCCTGAGTGCGATGGGCCCGCTGCCCGTTACTCCGGTTGCCGCGGCCCTGCTCCCGCTGATCCCATTGGCTACGGCGGACAATGCGGGTGCAGCTATTTACAACACCAACGTCACGCTGCCCACGAGCTGGCGCGAGGAACTGGTCCGTGTCGATCACAACATTAACGATCACAACCGCGTCACGTTCCGCTATATCCATGACTCGTGGAATACTGTCGAACCCGGCCCGATCTGGGACTCTGCGTCGTTCCCGACGGTGCAAACCGGTTTTAACGGTCCCGGAGTCAGTTTCGTGGCCCGACTGACCAGCACCATTTCTCCCACTCTGCTCAATGAATTTGTAGCCAGCTATACCACCGACCACATCGCTTTCCACTCGCTGGGTTACTGGCAGCAGTCCCAGGCCTCCAGTTGGCCTTCGGCGGCCAACGGGGGCTTGAGTTACCTGTACCAGAATGGCGGTGTCGGCAAACTGCCTGCCATCAACATCAGCGGGGGGTCCGTCTACGGAGGCGGTTTCGCGGAAGATCCCGATGGGGTATGGCCCGAGGGGCCATACAACTCCAATCCCACCTACACCTATCGGGACAACCTCACCAAGGTGGTCGGACGCCACAATCTGCAGTTTGGCGCATACTTGGTGGCCGCTCAGAAGAATGAGTTGAGCAGCTTGCAGGTGAATGGCGCTCTTACCTTCGACATCAGCTCCCCGGTCAGCAGCGGCAATGCCTTCGCCGATATGCTCTTGGGCAACATCGCCAGCTTTTCCCAGGGCAGCAACCAGCTGAAGTTTTACAATCGCTACAAGATTCTCGAGCCCTACTTTCAGGACGACTGGCGCGTGACCGACCGGCTGACTTTGAACCTTGGCTTACGCATGAGTTTGGAGGGCACCTACCGCGAGCGTTACCATCATGCATACAACTGGGACCCGGCGGTCTATGCCGCCAATGCGGCAACCGCTCCTTCGCTCGATGGAGACGGCTCAATCACAGGCAATGCGGGCGCGTTGTTAACCCCGGCTTTGGGCGGCAACCCGTTGGGCAACCCGTTTGTTGGCCTTGTGGATTGCGGCGCTGCTGCTCCGCCTGTTACTTACGCTAACTTCCCGAATGTCTCGGTTGGCACAACCTCCAACGTAGGCTGCTCCAAGGGGCACCTGTTTAACCCTAGTCCGCGCATCGGCTTTGCATGGGACCCCAAGGGGAACGGCAAGACTGCCATCCGCGGCGGCTACGGCATATTCTTCGAGCACGCCAACGGTAACGAAGCCAACACCGAGGGCATGGAAGGCCAGTCCTCGCCGCTGCTCCAAAGCTCCTCGCAGCTCAACATTCCCGGGGTCGGACCGTCTGGACTCGGGCCTGGGGGATACCCACTGATTGGAACGTCAGCTGGAGCTGCGGCTCCCCAATACCCGCTAAGCTTCATCTCGATTCCCGCTCAGGTCGTATGGCCGTACATGCAACAGTGGCATCTCGACATCCAGCACGAATTGCCAGGCCACACGGTTTTCACGGTTTCTTACGTCGGCAGCAAGGGCACGCATCTTGGACGCCAGAGCAATATCAACCAGTTGTATCCGACGCCTGCGTCGCAGAATCCCTATCATTTCGGCCAGGTCATTACCCCATTCGACTGCGCGGGAGTCAGCATCGCTGGACAGGCTGCCACCGCGACTGCCACCCCGGGCACCTATACGGTCAATACGCCCGACGGCGTGGAGACGGGCCCCACAACCTATACCACTGGTATAACGAACAACTGGGCCACCAACCTGTCCGTTGCTTGCGGTAATGACGCCGATCCGTACCGCCCGCTGTCGGGCGTCTCCACCATTACCCGCCTTACGGACGCGGCATCGTCCAACTACAACGCGCTGCAGGTTTCGGCCCGCAAGAGCGTAGGTGCGTTTAACCTCGTAGCGGCCTATACCTACAGCCACTCCATCGACGACTCCTCCGATCGTTATGATGGCTCGTTCGTCAACTCCTACAATTTTGCTACCAACCGCGCCAGTTCCAGTTTCGATGAACGCCACATGTTGAATGTGGGTTATGTTTACGATCTCCCCTTCTTCAAGGCGAAGGGGCTCACCCACTCGCTGCTCGGCGGTTGGGAATACTCCGGGATCGCCATCTTCCAAACCGGAACCCCGCTGACGGTCACCAATGGCACCACCTACGGCGACAACGCTGGTGTTGGAAACGGCGTCGGCACAGGTTCGTATGTGGACCAAGTGAGCAATCCCAGCGCGAATATCCCGTCGAATAGCCTGCTCGAGGGACCAAGCTATTCCAAGTTCGCCTACAACCCCGCGGCTTTTCAGGTGCCGACAGGACTCACCTTTGGAAACTCCAGCCGGGACAACCTGCGTAATCCGGGCCGCGTCAACTTTGACATGGGCCTGTTTAAACACTTTGCTGTCAAGGAGAACATGGCCTTCGAGTTCCGCGGAGAAGCCTTCAACATCTTCAACCACACCGAGTGGGCTGGTTTCTCCGGTTCGCTGAGCTGTCCGGACCCGGGTAGCGGTGCCACCGGCATTTCCGGCGGTGACCCCAGTTGCTTGTCTCCAGGAGGCGCAAACCTGTTCGAGATCAATTCGGCGCACCTAGCCCGCGTCCTCCAGCTAAGCCTGAAGTTCCTGTTCTAGCCGCGCGCAGAAACAAAAGCCTGGCCTCTCAAAAGAGGCCGGGTTTCCTTTTTTGCTCATTCAGCAGCAAAGCTCATGTGGGGACGGACGCATTCGTCCGTCCCGCCAGCGCGAAGCGCGGCGGAAAAGTGCCAGTAAAGCCGAAAGCTATAGGCTCCAAGTTCAAAACTCAAAACTAGAAACTAACTTCTGCTCCCCACCATTTCCCGCCCCCGCACCGCCTCCAGCGCCCGCTCCAAATCTTCAATGAGATCGTCGCAGCTCTCAATCCCCACCGACAACCGCACCATCTGCTCATTCACGCCCATCTGTTTTCGCTGTTCCGCCGAGATCATGGCATGCGACGTCAGCACCGGAATCGATACCAGCGACTCCACGCTTCCCAGGCTCGTAGCCAGCGTAAACAGCCGCATGGCCTCGCTGACGCGGCGCGCGTCTTCGCCAGTGCCCTCCACTTCAAACGTCACCATGCCGCCGCCGCCGGTCATTTGCGCGCGCGCGATGGCGTGCTCCGGATGGCTTTTCAGAAACGGATAATGTACCCGCCGGACTTTTCCATGTTGGCCCAAAAACTCTGCGACACGCAGCGCATTCTCGTTCTGCCGCGCCACCCGCACCGCCAGTGTCTTCAGTCCACGGATCAGCATCCACGCGGCATGCGGGTCCATGCAATTGCCCAGCGTCGTTCGCGTCTCCCAAAGCTGATCCATCAACTCCTGTCGCCCGCACACCACGCCGCAAGTCAAATCCGCATGCCCGCTCAAATACTTCGTGCCCGAGTGCATCACCAGGTCGATGCCGTACTCCGCCGGGTGCTGGTTGATGGGCGTGGCGAAGGTGCTGTCGATCATACTCAGCAGCCCGTGCTCCCGCGCCAGCGCCGCCGCCTGCTTCAGGTCGACCACGCGCAGCGACGGGTTGGTCGGCGACTCCAGATACAGCATCCGCGTATTCGGCCGTATCGCCCGCTTGTGCTGCTCGTAGTCGTTCGTATCGACGAACGTCGTCTCAATGCCCATCCGCGGCAGCCACTCGGAGAAAAACTTTGTCACGCCGCCGTAAATGTCGCGCTGCGCAACAATGTGATCGCCTGCCTTCAGCAAGGCCAGAATCGTCGTCGTGATCGCGCCCATGCCGGATGCGAACGTACGCGCCGCCTCCACGCCCTCGATCGCGGCCACGGCCTGCTCCGCCACCGTGTTCGTCGGATTCCCCCACCGCGTGTAATAGCGGTCAGTCGTGGTCACGCGCTGCTGTTCGTCGTTGTCGGTGACCTCAAACGTCGAGGTCTGATAGATCGGTGTGCCAACCGGACCGTTTTTCTTTTCGAGATCGGCCGCTCCATGCACAGCGGCGGTTTCAGGGCGATGCTTCTTCCGTTTCATGACAACCTCGCTCCTAAGAGTAATTGCGCCGATTCGACTCGGGCAAGCGAAAGAGCAGCGTTCCTCGCGTCTTGCTTCGTGAACCTTCGTGCCCTTAGTGGTCAGCGCTTTTCATCGGGTGCCCCATTTCTCGCGTCCTTTGCGAGAGGTGGGGATTTTCGCGAGTCCCATCGTATCGAGTCCAATTGCACCACCGATCCCGCGCCGCAACCATTTATAATGCCCACTTCGATCGGCGGCTCTCCAATAGCAATGTCATGGATCTGGGTCTGAAAAATCGTGTCGCGCTGGTCGCCGCGTCCAGTCAGGGACTCGGCCTCGCCACCGCCGAAGCTTTCGCCGCCGAAGGCTGCCGCATCGCCATGTGCGCGCGCAATACGCAGACCCTCGAAGCCGCTGCTGCAAGAATCAGAAAGCAGCACACCGCGGAAGTTTTTGCCGATGCCTTTGATGTTGCCGACCCCGCGGCCGTCGCCCGTTTCGTCGCCGCCGTGGCCGCCAACTTCGGCAGCGTCGATATTTGCGTTACCAACGCCGGCGGCCCGCCCGCCAAAGGATTTCTCGCCGCCACGCTCGACGATTGGCAGCGCGCCCTCGAACTGAATTTCCTGAGTACGGTTTACTTCGCGCGCGAGGTCATCCCGCACATGCAGCGCAAACACTGGGGACGGATCATCACTATCACTTCCATCACCACCAAACAACCCGTGGCTGACCTGGTGCTCTCTAACGCAGTCCGAGCCGCCGTTGTGGGATTAGTCAAGAGTCTGGCCAACGAGTTTGGCAAAGATGGAATCCTGGTCAACAACGTTGGCCCCGGTTTTACCGCGACCGATCGTCTGAAGGAACTGGCCAAAGCCCGCTCGGCCGCTACGGGAAAGAAGGAGCAGGAGATTTTCGATGCCTGGGCTGCCGACGCTCCGCTCCGGCGTCTGGGTGAGCCGCGCGAGCTCGCCGAAACCGTAGTCTGGCTGGCGTCGGAGCGCGCGTCCTACCTCACCGGCCAGACCGTGTTGGTCGACGGCGGCATGTATAAAGGATTGTGAGAATCGCACGCGCGGGCTCGCGAGGCTCTGCGAGTCTTGAGGCGCCACGCCGCCGCGCAGGAATATTTTTGGGAAGGGTCCGACTTCAGTCGGGCCGTAAAGGCGCAAAGTGACCCGGCTTTAGCCGCTGAGGGCGGATGTTGCTGAGGCCCTCATCTGTTTTGATTCTGAATTCATTCGGAGAGTCATGCGATCTATAGCTTCAAGAATATCGGCCATGAGTGGCGAGGGCGCCCTTGCAGTCTTTGCCCGCGCCAAAGAACTCGAAGCCCAGGGCCGCTCGATCATCCACCTGGAACTGGGCGAGCCTGACTTTCATCCCGGCAAGTTGGTGATCGAAGCGACGGCGAAAGCGCTGGCGGAGGGCAAAGACCGCTACTGCGCCGTCGCCGGCGTGCCCGCGCTGCGCGAAGAAATCGCCGCGTATCTCGCCCGCACTCGCAACCTCGCGGTCCCGCCCGCCAATATTGTGCTCGCCCCCGGTTGCAAGATTGCGCTTTTTCTCGCGATGATGGCGCTGCTGGAGCCCGGGGATGAGGTTCTTTATCCCGATCCCGGATTTCCGGCCTATTCCTCGATCGCGCTCGGCGTGGGCGCGGTTCCCGTGCCCTTCACGCTCTCGGGGCGCAATCAGTTTCAGCCCGACGCCGGGGAAATTGCGTCCAAAATTACTCCACGCACACGCATGCTGATCACGAATTCGCCGGGCAATCCTACCGGAACGGTCTATACCGATGTGGTACAGCGCGCCCTCGCCGAACTCGCCGTCAAGCACGACCTGTGGGTGCTCTCCGACGAAATCTACGCTCGTATTATTTACGGTGGAGAATATTTATCCATGTTGCGCTACCCCGGCATGCCGGAGCGCACCCTCATCATCGACGGATTTTCCAAGAGCTTCGCCATGACCGGCTGGCGCCTGGGATACGCGGTCGCTCCGCCCGAGGTAGTTCCCGCCATGCTGATGATGGCTGTGAACACCTACACTTGTGTCGCCGAGTTTACCCAGCATGCCGCCATCGAAGCGCTGCGCGACCGCGAGGGCAACACGCCGCACATGGTGGCCGAATTCTCCCGCCGCCGCGAACAATTTGTGCGCGATCTCAATCGCGTGCCAGGTTTCCGCTGCCATCCGCCAGAAGGCGCTTTCTACGCCTGGGTCGACATCTCAGCGACGGGCATGACAGCCGAGGACCTGTGCCGCATTTTTCTGGAAGACGCTGGCGTTGCCGCCATTCCCGGCGCCGCTTTCGGTCCGGCGGGCAGAGATTTCATCCGGTTCTCGTTCGCTTCGTCGATGGCGACTCTGCACGACGCGGTCGAGCGTGTCGTGAAAGTATCGTCGGCGTGGCAGGCAACAGCAGTCGTTCGCTGAGTGCGCAGGTTAATGAGTGCAAGTTTTTAGGTGGCACAGCGCTTCAGCGCTGCGAGAACAGCCATTCATGATTGTGGGCTTTAGCCCCTGAGGAATCTGCATGCGATTCGCGATTGGTGGACTATTTCTCTCTGCCGTGATCGGCCTCTCAGTTTTCTCTTCTGCCCAGGCCCGCCCTTTCCCCGGCCCCGACGTCCAGCAGATCTACCAGCGCCTGCTGCCGCAGATCGAAAAGATTCCTGCCTTCGACCACCACGCACACCCCGGCTTCGCCGACGATCCCGATGTCGACGCCATGGCGGCCCCGCCCAACGCCAGCGAAGCCTTGCGCACGCGCGACGATAATCCTGAACTGGCCGCCGCCGCCAAGGCCTTGTTCGGCTATCCCTATACCGACTTCTCGCCCGAACACGCGAAATGGTTGCTCGACAAAAAAGCAGAACTGAAGAAGCAACTTCCCGGCACGGCCTACTTCAATTCGATTCTCGACAAGATCAACACCGAGAGTTCCGTGGCCAACCGCGCCATGATGCCCGACTACCTCGACCCTAAGCGTTTTCCCTGGGTCTTCTTCGCCGATTCTTTCCTGTGGCCTTTCAACAACGAGCGCGAAACCGCGCGCAATCCCGACGAGGGCGTCTTCATTCCCCTGCAGGAGAAAATGCTGCATCGCTGGATGCTGCAGGAAAATGTCAGCAAACTTCCCGCCAGCTTCGCCGACTATCTGAAGTTTATCAGCCGGGTGCTCGAAGACAATTCCAAACGGGGCGGTATTGCCATGAAGTTTGAGGTCGCCTATTTCCGCCCGACGACCTTCAGCGATCCCACACGCGCACAGGCCGAAGATATCTACCAGCGCTACGTCACTGGCGGAATCCCCAGCGAAAAAGATTACCGCACCTTCCAGGACTTCATCTTCCGTTACCTCGTCACCGAAGGCGGGCGCCTGCACCTGCCGGTTCACATTCACACTGCGATCGGCATCGGCGATTATTTCAACCTGTCGCAAAGCAACATTATGAATCTGGAAACGGTGTTGCGCGATCCGCGCTACTCCTCCACGATTTTCGTGATGATCCATGGCGGATATCCGCTGGAGCGCCAGGCTATCTGGCTCGCTGCCATGAAGAATGTTTACCTGGATTCTTCGTTTGGCGAACTCGCCCAGTATCCTTCCGCGTTCAAAGAGACGCTCAAGATGTGGCTGGAAACTTTTCCCGACAAGATCACTTTCGGCACAGACTGTTTCCCTTACAATCAAGTGCTGGGGGCGGAGGAGAGCTACTGGCTGGGCGTACAGTCGTCGCGTACCGCGCTGGCCGCGGCTCTGGCCGAAATGGTTTCGGAAAATGAAATCACCGAAGCCCGGGCGATGGAATTGGCCCACGCCTATCTGCACGACACCGCCGTGAAGTTGTACGAAGGACGAGTGCATTAAGGACGTAAGCGTCCTGGCCGCGAAGCCGCGAAAGAATGCAGCCCACGCCACAAGCCGTGGGAGGGCGATGAATAACTGACCAAGCCCCGTAGGGGCGAAAGAAATAATCCAACAGGCAATCGACATGGCTAAAGCGAAACTGAAGGGTAAAGCGAAATCGAAATCGAAATCCGCATCGCGTTCTGTGACAAAATCCCGTGCCCCACGTGCCGCCGCCGAACCGGCCGCGCTGCAATACATTCCCTGGCACACAATCCCGCTTGAAGACCTCAACCCGCTACTGCAGCGCCAATTCGTGGTTGGCCAGGAAATCATGCTGGCGCGCGTGCTGCTGAAGAAAGGATGCATCGTCCCCGAGCACAGCCACCACAACGAGCAACTCACTTATATCCTCGAAGGCGCCCTCAAGTTCTGGATCGACGGCCGGGAAATCGTCGTGAACGCCGGCGAGACTCTCTGCATCCCTTCAAACATGCCGCACAAAGCCGAGGCGCTCGAAGATACCGTCGACCTCGACGTCTTCAATCCTCCCCGCGCCGATTGGATTAACAAGACCGACCAATATCTCCGGGGAAAGAAATAAATCCGGGCATGCCTCCTTCCACCAGTTCAGCGCCGGGTGTGCGTCCAGCCGAATTTCGGTTTCGATGCATCGCCTGCGGCGATCTCAGTGACCGCGCCAGTCAGGACTTCCGCTGCTCGCACTGTGGCGACCTGCTCGAAATCGCCTATCCACGTTGGAAAGAATCCGTGCCCGACGCGGCGAATCTGAAATCGAGCTGGCGCCAGCGGCGGCTCTCGCAAGCCGCCATCGATCTAAGCGGAGTCTGGCGCTTCCGTGAACTGCTGCCCGAACTGGAGAGCGCAGAACAAGCCATCACCCTGCGCGAGGGCAACACTCCGCTGTATGAACTGCCGCAATGCGCCCGCATTACCGGCGTGCCGCGACTGTTCGCCAAGCATCAGGGATTGAATCCCACCGGCTCCTTCAAAGACACGGGCATGACTGTCGCCGCAACCTTCGCCCGCCTCGCCGGATTCCGCTGGGTCGCCTGCGCTTCCACCGGCAACACTTCCGCGTCGATGGCCGCCTACGCCGCCCGCGGAAGCATGCGCAGCCTGGTGCTCGTGCCCGAAGGAAAAATTTCCTGGAGCAAACTCTCCCAGGCGCTCGACTACGGCGCAGTCACCTGCCAGTTGCGCACCGACTTCGACGGTTGCCTGCGCCTGCTGCAGGAACTCGTTCGCCGCGCTCCTGTCTACCAACTGAACTCGTTGAATCCTTTTCGTCTCGAGGGCCAGAAAACCCTCGCGCTCGAACTGCTCGAACAACTCGACTGGCAACCGCCCGACCACATCATCGTCCCCGGCGGCAACCTGGGAAACAGCTCCGCGATCGGCAAGGCTTTGCTGGAGATGCACGATCTGGGCCTGATTCCGCGCCTGCCGAAGTTGTCGGTCATTCAGGCCGAGGGCGCCAACGCGCTGGTCCGCAGCCTTCGCGAGGCCGGCGGCAAGCGACTGGTCAGTGTGCAGGCCGAAACTCGCGCCACGGCCATTCGCATCGGCAATCCCGCCTCGTGGAAGAAAGCGGTTCACGTTCTCGAAGCGACCGGCGGCGTCTGCGAGCAGGTCACCGAAATCGAAATCGCTCAAGCCAAGGCGGAGATCGGTGCCGAAGGCATCGGCTGCGAACCTGCCTCGGCAGTCACGCTCGCGGGATTGAACAAGCTGGTGAAACAGGGTTTGGTGAAGCCGGAAGAGAACGTGGTCTTGGTTTTGACTGGAAACTTGCTGAAGGATCCCGACTTCACCATGGAATTCCATCGCGGCGACTTGTTCAAAGACGGCGTCAACGAAAGCGCGAGTGCCGCGTTAAAGCCGTTGCGCCATCCGCCCATTGTTCTCGACGCCACGCTGGAAGCAGTAATACGAACCCTGGAGCAAGCCGAAAAGGAGCAAGCCGAGGGATAGTTCCACGATTGATCCTCCGGCCGCAAAGCGGCGATAGAATAAAGCCCACGGCGCAAGCCGTGGGTGGCAGGCAGAAGTCGGAACAAGCCCCGAAGGGGCGTAAGAAAACGCTACGCACGATAGCCTCGACGTGAATCAAAAATGGCTTTTGGGTGGTGCTGCGCTTCCAGCGCTGCGATCGCGCCCCGATTGAGGGAATAGGGCGTTACCCCTGGAGGATCAGAAGCAGAACTAAATAAACATTCACCATGCCCACCAAAACCAGAAATCCGAAGCGCTCCCGCCTCCGTCTGGCCCTGCCCGCGACCTCCGCCAATCTCGGCCCCGCCTTTGACGCGGCCGCCCTCGCCATGGATTTCTACATCAAGCTCGAAGCCCGCGCCGCGAAAGAATTCTCCATTATCGCCAACGGCCGCGATCACGAAATCTGCGGGAAACTGGAAGACCACCTCATCCTCGACACCTACCGCGAAGTGCTGCAGGCAGCCGGCCGCGAAGTAAACGCTCTCTCCCTGCGCATCGACAACGATATCCCCATCGGCAAAGGCTGCGGCTCTTCTGCCGCCGCGCGCCTGGCAGGCATTGCTCTTGCCGTGTGCTTCGGTCGCCTGCGCTGGACCGACGCGCAAATCGTGGGCGAAGCTTCCCGCCGCGAGCACCACCCCGATAATGCCTCCGCCTGCTGGATGGGCGGCCTCACCATCGCGCGCATGTCCGGGTCGACCGGGGAAGCATTGGACGATGCCGGCGCGGCCCAGGTGGCCTGCGTGCGCCCCAAAGGCAAGTGGCCGCTCCTGCTGGCCGTGCCCGACGAGAGCCTCTCCACCAAAGAAGCCCGGCTCGTTCTGCCCACGCAGTATTCGCGCGCCGACGCCGTCATCAATGTACAGAATTCCATGCTGCTGCTCGCGGCCTTCACCCAGGGCCGCCCCGACCTTCTGGCATCGGCGCTCGAAGATCGCATCCACCAGCCGTATCGCGCCGCGCTCTGCCCCTTGCTGCCTTGCCTGCAGGAACTAAAAGGAAAGCCCGGCATTCTCGGAGCAGCGCTGAGCGGTGCCGGCCCTTCGGTGCTGATGTTCCTTGACCCACGGAACCTTGATCCACTGAACGATGCCCGCCAGCGCGATCCCCGTGCCGCGCTGCAGAAAACGCGCCGGCTCGTCGCCGATCACCTCGCGCAAAATCATCTCCGCGCCGAACTGATTCCCACCTCGATCACTTTGCGCGGAGCGCGCTCTTCATTCAAGAGGTCATGACTAGGGCCGCCCTACAGGAAACCCTTGTAGCACGAAGGTGCCATATACGCCTCGCTCCGACTCGCGGTAGGTTAAATATCCCGTAGCTGGACAAATCTGTGCCTTCGGTGTTTCTATCTCCCGGCAGTGTTGGGCGGGAAGGCCGGGGTGGGCCGAGCAGGTGCGCTGGAAATGAAGCCGAAAATGCGTGAACCAGCAGACAAGCGGCCGTCCGGGAATGAGGAAGTGCGCAAAGAGATGGCGTCCTTCCTGCGCGCTCTCCATTCTTATCCTGAACGCTTCGCCCAGAATCCTGGTCTCACGTTCGAAGAACATCGCAGCGCCCTCGTCCAAACTGGCAAGACCGAATCCCGTCGCCGCTCCTAGGTTCTTCTCACGCCGCTACCGGCTGGCGGGTGGCACAATCCCATTCATCCGCAGGTATTCCACCATCTGGCCGTAGTGGTCGAAGCCGTGCGCCGACACGCTGGTGGCCAGTCCCAGGCGCGTTACCGAACCTTCGCCGAACGGACTCTTTACCGTTCCGACAAGATTCTTCTCACTGATGGTCGCGATCGCTTTGTGCACGTACTCGAACGAATCTTTCAGAAACTTAATAATGTCGGCTTTGCTCGTGATCGACGCCGGCCCGTCTTCGTCGCCCGTATTCACCGGCGGTTTCTGTTCCAGGATCGCCGCCCCAAAAATATAGTTCACCGCCGCCACGTGCTTGATCTGCTGCGCAAACGTCCGCACCCCTTTAAACTCGCCGTTGGTCGGAGCGAATCCATATTTATCTTCCGGCATGGCCTCCGCCGCCGGAACGAACTCGTGCTCCAGATTGCTGACCGTGCCGTCGAGCACCTGGGCCACTGTGCGATGTTCTTCCTTCGCCATGCCCGCCTGCGCCGCGGCCGCAACTGTCAGCACCAGCAGACTGCACGCTACCGTTCCCAATCGCTTCCTCATGATTCCCCCTAAGTTTGTCGATCCTGCATAACCGCCCGCCCCATCTTACTGCAAGTATGCATACCTGCTACGGTACGAACAAACGCCGATGAGCCCCAGCAAATCCGGCGCCAGGTTTCTCCCTCTGTGTCCTCAGTGTCCTCTGTGGTTAGGTCTTTACTGACCCGAATGGCCACTGCGAATCCTTCCAAGCCCGAATCATATAAATGATCAAGCCCGTCAGCAGAATCACCGCCGCGTACCTCATCTCTTTCTGCCAGTTGTCCCGATTGAACAGGATGAAAAGAAACCCCGCGCAAGCCAGCAGCGCCGGCAATGGATAAAACCACATCCGAAACGGCCGCCGCATCTCCGGACGCCAGATCCGCAGCCAGATTACTCCCACCGCCTGCACCAGAAACTGAAGAATCAACCGGATCACCACCAGCGCCGCAATCGCATCCTTCAACCGCAGAAAACAAAACGCCGCCGCCACCACCCCCAGCGCCAGCAGCGAAATATGCGGGAACCGGTGCACCGGGTGCACTCTGGCAAAGGCCTTGAAATAATTTCCATCTTTCGCCGCCGCATAAGGAACCCGCGAATACCCCAGCATCAGCGAAAACACCGACGCAAACGCCGTCACGATCACCAGTCCCGTCACCAGCCGCGCCGCCCACGCCCCATACACCCGCTGCATGAACAACGACACAATATACAAACCGCTGTTGTTCTGCCCCGCCTGCATCATTTCCCGCCAAGGCACCACGGCGAGTACGCAGACATTCATCATCAGATATAGACACGCCACCAGCAGAATGGAAAGCAGCAGGGCCCGCGGGATATTTTTTTCCGGGTCCTTGATCTCGTCCCCCAGAAAACTCACGTTGTAATACCCCCAGTAATCGTAGGTCGCGATCAGCATCGCGCCGCCCAGACCGGTCAGAAATTTGTGCGAAATCGTGAACGCCCCCGGCGGAAAATCAAAGGCCCGCGCGGCATTGAAGTGCGTCAGCCCGGCGAAGATGATCCAGCCAATCGTTCCCATCACGCCAAACCACAAGATTTTCGACAACCGTCCGATGGCCGTGATGTTGCGGTAAAGCAGCAGCACGGTAAAGAAACAAATCAGTACCGCAACCGCCGTTCCCGGCGTCACGATCCAACTCACCTGCAGCGGTCCTGCCCACGGAATATGCGCCACAGCCTCATGATGCGCGTACACCACGTCCAGTTCTGGCCAGTAGTACGCAGCGTAACCCGCCAGCCCGATGCACCCCGTCGCAATCGACAGCGGCGCCGAAAATGAAACCTGCCAGATGAACAGAAACGAAATCAGCCGACCCCATTTCTGTGGCCCATACATCTCGCGCAAGTAACGATACGATCCGCCCGATGCAGGCAGGGCCGCGCCCAGTTCCGCCGACACCAGCCCGTCACACACGGCCAGCAGCGCGCCCGCAATCCAGCCCAGCAGTGCCTGCGGCCCGCCCATCGCGCTCACCACCAGCGGCATGGTGATGAATGGCCCCACGCCGATCATGTCGATCATGTTCAGCGCAGTCGCCGACCCCAGCCCCATCCCGCGGATGAGACTCGGAGAACTCGAACCATCTTGAGATGGAGATGACATTCGTTCGCGGAGCCTTGTGATCACTGCCGCTACGGAAGAAGCAACACTCTGCCGCTGATCCGCCGCTGTTCGAATGCTGCATGCGCCTGCGCGGCCTCGGCCAGAGGATAGGTGCGATCAATTCTGATGGAAAGCTTCCCTTGCTTTACCCACGTGACGAACTGCTCAAGGTACCGGGGGTATTCCTTTCGATAAGGCAGGCCGTTCGTGCGGGTGAGAAACAGCGATCCTTTTTCCTGCAGCGTCATAAGGTCGAACGGGGGCACGTACCCGCTGGATTGCCCGTAGATCACCAGATATCCGCCGGGAGCCAGGCTATTGAGGTTCGCCTCGAACGTGTCCTTGCCCACTCCGTCGTAAACCACGCTGACCCCGCGGCCATCGGTGAAACGCCGCGCTTCCTTCGCGATATCGGATTCTTTAGAGATGATTACCTCGTCTGCGCCCGTGCTTCGGACAGCTTCGGCCTTCTCTCTGGTTGAGGTAACGCCAATCACTCGCCCTTCACGAATCTTTGCCATCTGGCAAAGCAACAGCCCAATGCCCCCGGCCGCGGCCTGAATCAGGCACCACTCGCCCGGCTTGATCGGGTAAGCAAAATGGGTAAATGCGTAAGCCAGGAATCCCTGGTTCATGCCTGCCGCGGCTAGCTCTGCACCGATGCCGTCAGGCACCGGAATCAGCCATGCAGCTGGGGCAAGAGCATGCGTAGCGTATGAACTTCCGACGAACGCGACACGCTCCCCGATGCGAACGTTCTCGACGTCGGGGCCAAGTAATTCCACAACCCCAACTCCCTGGCTGCCTTGCGTTGCCGGAAGATCTGGTTCGCTTAAACCGGCACGCTGGTAGAAAGCCTGCCCGGCAAGTTCGCCACGTCGCTTTTGAACATCCAGAAAGTTAACGCTCGCCGCTTCGACGCGCACCAGAGCCTGTCCTGGGCCGGGAACCAGGTTGGGGAGCTCTTCCAACTGCATGACCTCGGGACCACCGTAGGAGTGAATGCGAATCGCGCGCATCAGGTAGTTATCCTTTCTGGAGGTGAAAACAATCTGCGGACCGGCCGCCGGCTACTACCTTTCATGACCCGCACTCAACAGATTCACATACAGCCGCACCGCCCCCGGCACGCCCGCCGGCAACTGCCGAAAAAATGCATACGCCGCATAAATGTAAGTTCCCTTGCCATATTGCGCGCGCAGCAACCCACCCTTCTGCGCATCTTCTCCCGGATCGTGACATGACAGCAGCGCCGTGAAATGATCGTCCCACTTGTCCATGAAATATAACCCGCGCTCTTGCACCCATGCGTCGAAATCGTGGGCCGTAATCGTATTTGGATAATGAAACACCGGATCCTCCGGCTTCAGAATCTCCACCGGAGCCTCCTCCACCGAAACCCGCGCCCGGCTCAGTTCCGCAGAATAAGGAGTGAATTTGCCGCTGTTGAAGTCTCCAGTCCCAGTGTTGTACTGCACCACCAGCGTTCCGCCCGCGGAAACAAAATCGAGCAGCTTCTTGTTATTCGCCACAATATCTTTCTGCGTGTCATACCCGCGAATCCCCAGCACGATGGTCCCGTACCGGCTCAGATCCTCCGTCGCAATCTTCTCCGCCGGAATCAGCGTCACGTCCATCCCTACCTGCTTCAGTACCGTCGGAATGTCATCCCCCGCGCCCATGATGTAGCCGACTTTCAAATCGTGCGGCGCCTGCACATCGACAATACTCACCCGCTGCCGCGCCGGCTGGTAATAATAAAAACTCCCCAGATCCTCGCGCGTCACCAGCGTATAGCCTTCGCTGTAGTCTTGGCCGCCCCAGGTCAGAACCGCGCGAATGGTCGCGCGCCCCTCCTGCAAACCCGCTGGAATAATCTTGAATGTGCGTTCCTGCTTTTCGCCGCGCCGCGTGAACTCCATCCCGAACTGCTCCGGCTCCGACCGCCAGCCCGCCGGCAGTTCCAGATGTAACGAACCAATGCGTTTGATTCCGTCGCCCTTTACGTTTCCGGTGATGCCGACCACTACGCTCGAAGTCGATCCGTTGTGCGTCGAGATCACCTGCGTCCCCGGTTCCAGCATCACCGAAAACGTCGGCACAATCGCCAGCGGACGTTCCCGCCGCTTTCCTGCATCGTCCAGAAACGGTGTGACGACCACCGCAGTAACCCCGTTCCTCGTCGCCGCTGCGCCCGTCGCACCCGCCGAATACTCCACTCGCGCCCGCAGCGCCGGAGGGGGGAAGGGAAGCGTCGCATATTTCTCGTCATCAATATGATTCACCGCTTCAACATCCGGATTATCCCGATGCCAGTATGGCCGCGTATACGCCGCATCCTTCGGCACGTGCAGCCGGAAGTCCGCGTGCAAATCTTCTCCCGGCTTCACCGTCTCCGGCCGCGTCTTCCCGCTGATCGTGTTCCATCCCTCCGGCACTTCCAGCTTGATGTGGTCGATCACCAGCGCCAGTTTCGATCCGTTGTGAAACGTCACCGCAACCAGAAATTCCTGCCCCGGTGAAACCGTGGTCAGCGCGTCCGCTTCGTTCCGCACGTGAACGTCGTGTCCACCGTCGCTGCTCTTGCCGTCAGACGACACAGCCGCGGACAGCGTCACGCCCAGCGCCAGATTCAGAGCCGTCTCCGCGTGCTGCTGCTTCTCCGCGATCCGTGACAAGAAGTCGGGGCCATTTGGCCTCCGCCATCGCGACTCATCAAACTTAGTGCTTATGCGATTGAGCTCAGCCAGAACTCTCATCAATGGAGTAACAGCTGCTGACGCATCGCTCCCCTTCGCGGCTTCGCTTGCTGCTGCGACCTGTTTCGCAATCTCCGCTAGCTGCGGTTGCAGTTCAGAGGGCTGCTTCTCTTGCGACGTCAGCCAAGTCGCCATCCTCGGCAGAGTCGTATCAATCCCATCAAAGAAACTCTTCTCGTGCCCATCCTTGCCCACAGTCGACGGAATCACCGAATCCACCAGCCGGTAAAACGTGAACCGATCCCCCGGATCAATCGTCCAATTCGCCGCGCCCTGCGACATCTGATGCCGCAGTCCCTGCATCGCGAACTGTATATACCCCATGCCCAGGTCCGCGTTGCGCTCGCCAGTATTCAACTTTATAGTCCAGTCCGCATCCGGACACGTCATCGCGCCAAACCCGCAAACATTTCCGATGTAAAACTTTTTCGCCTGCCAAGGCTGCAGGCCGGCCGCAATCTGCTCGGGAAACCGCTTCGGATCGGCCGCCGCCCGGAACGCCTCTTTCGCCAGAATGCTCGACGCCTGATGATGCCCGTGCCCATCCCGCTCCGTCCCTGAAAACCGCGCCACCAGCACATCCGGACGAAACGTACGAATCACCCGCACCATGTCGGCCAGCGCCGTATCATGCCCACCCCACTTCTGAAAAGTTTCCTCGGGTGACTTCGAGAATCCAAAATCCGCCACCCGCGAAAATCGCTCCTGCACCCCGTAGTACTGGTCCGATGCCAGCAATTCCTCCGCCCGCAGCACACCCAGCACGTCCGACAAATTGCTGCCGATTTTGTTCTGCCCACCCTCGCCGCGATTCAGCGTCATCAGCAGCGTGCTCACGCCACGCCCGCGCGCTTCCAGCGTCAGCATCCCGCCATCTTCGTCATCCGGATGCGCTACCACCTGCATCAGCCGCGCCGTCGTCCCCAACCGCAACAGTTCAAGCCGCAATCCGGCCATCCCCTCATCCTGCGGAATCGGAGCCGGCGTCCCCTGATACAAAAGCCCAGGGGGATCCGCATCGGGCGGCAATTGTGCGGCGGAGGTCTGCGTAGCGGGTGCTCCATCCTTGCGCGCATTTTGCGCAAGGGTGGGTATGTGCACCACCACAAAACACAGGGCTAGCAAACATGCAAATCGGAAGAATTTCATTCGCTGAAGTATAGAGGAACCGCGGCGCCGAACGGCCCGCGGCAGGCTAGAGGTTCCCGAATATCTCACCCTACAAAGATGGGACCTACCACCGCTTTGACGCAAATTCTTTCCGTGGAGGTCTGGGGAGGGCACGGCATTTAGCGGCGCCTTAACGAGCGAGAAAAATGCCGGGCTTCAGCCCCCGAGGGCCCGCCCCGGGTGCCCCATTTCTCCCTTCTTTGCGAGAAGTGGGGATATGCGCAAATCCTCCGTTTACGGTTGCTCGGTGCCCACGAGTTGCACGGCATCAATCTCGTTCCATCCGGGCACAACATTGGTCGCGAGCGTCACCTTGACGCGATCCGCCTTGAACGCAGTCTTGGGGAATTTCACGATCAGATAGTTCAACTCCTTCGTAGGATCGTTCCCTTGCCAGACGGAGTGCGCTCCGCCCTTCTCGTCAAAGACTTCAACCTTAATCACTGCGCCCGATCCACACGATTCGCGCACCCGCACTTCGGTCGCATACACCGGCTTGGGATACTTCAGGTCCAGCCATTCGATGCCACCATCTGCGGTTTTCGAGGTCCATGCCGCTCCATTGTCCCCGTAGCTATCCACATTAGGAAGCCCAGTCGCCTGATTGGCCGAATAGCTGGCTGTGCCTTGGGCGTCACCGTAAGTGGAGGAGGCAGTGGCCTGAATTGCCCATTCTCCGTTGGGATCGTTCTTGATCTCATCTTGCTTCATGGCCCAATCGGCGGCAGCCATCTTGGCGCTCGCTTCGGCGGACGCGCCCGCATCCGCTCCGCTGGGCGCGGCGGCCGGAGCGTTTGCTGCGGGCGCTGGATTGGCAGGGGCGGAGTTCGTGCTGGGAGCGGGCTTGGCCGCGGGCTCCGCGGCGCTGTCGCTCTTCTTGCAGGCGCTGAGGAATACAACTGGGAGGACACAGCAGATCACTGTCGAACGAATCTTCATCGGAGGCTCCTGATCAGACAAGTGCATTCGCGCGCTTTGCAGTCGCGCGCAGGTTGCGAAAGCTCGCCGCATTATAGTACGGAGGCAGTTACTCGGCTGCTCTAAATCGCCGGCTGCCGGGCCCCCATTTCTCGCGCGCCCGTTGCGCGAGGAGGCCTGCCCTGAGCGGAGCCTATGGGTGGGGCTTTTGCTAAACGTCGCACAACTCCGCCGCTTTGCGCAGCGACTCCCGCGGATCCGCCGTCGGCATAAACTCGTGCGCCACATAACCCTTAAACCCCGCATCCGCGATCGCCCGCATCACCCCGTCCCACTGAATTTCCTGTGTGCCATCGAGTTCATGCCGGCCCGGAACCCCACCGGTGTGGAAATGCCCGATCCACTGCACATTCCGCCGGATCGTCTCAATCACATCGCCTTCCATAATTTGCATGTGGTAGATGTCGTACAGCAGCTTTACCTGCGGCGAGTTCACTTCCTCGACCACGCGCAATCCCCATGCCGTGTGGTCGCACATGTAATCATGATGATCGCGCTTGCTGTTGAGCAGTTCCATGCAGATGGTTACACCGTGATCTTCCGCAATCTTCTTGACGCGATTCAGTCCTGCGACGGTGTTGCGCGCGCCTTCCTCATCCGACAAGCCGCCGCGGATCCCGGAAAACGTAATCACGTTCGGCACCCCAGCCTTGGCGGCTCGCGGAATATTCGTGCGAAACGCCTGTTCGATCGCGGCATGGTTCTCCACGCGGTTGAGAGCCTTCCCGATCTCGCCCCCGCCCGCGTATCCCATGGTGCACACCAACCCGTAGCGGCGCGGGATTTCATATTCCTCCGGCTGCAGCAGATCAACTCCGCGCAGTCCAATCTTCGCCGCATACTCCGCCAGTTGATCGACCGGAATCTGGGAATAGCACCACTGGCAGACCGATTGATGAATGCGCCCCTTGCGCGCGCTAGTATCGGGGCTCGCGTCCATCGTCGGAACCATAGCCGCCGCCGCGCCCAAAACCGACGATTTCAGCAGCGCCCGCCGCGTGAAGTTCCTCATGGGTTAAAAGGTTTTTTCTGAGAACTGAGTACTGAGAACCGAGAACTGCTACTGCCGTCCTTCTTTCAGTACCGCCTGGCAGTTACTCGCAGCCGTCAACACTTCGTTGAACGATGTGTCTTTGCGCAAATCCTTCAGCAGCGGATCATCCAGCAACGCCGAGTGCGCGCAGTAATTCTGCTGCACCGCCGCCTTCAGCAGTCGCAGCGCTGGCTGACCCTGCCCGCACGCCGCCATCAGTGCCGCTACGTGATACCACGCCTCGGGGTCCGGTTCCATCATCACCGACGCTTCGTTCTCCCGCACAATCCCCGCCAGGTCCGCCGGAGGCTGCGCCGCCGTGCACGCCTCCATCAAGTCGCGGTGATACGTCGGATTCTTCCCCATGTTCTTGGCGGCGGTTCGCGCTTCCGTCACATTTCCTTCCGCCAGATATACATAAGGAGTCACCCACGCCTCCCATTCCGATCCCGCATCCAGATGCACAAAATCCATGGCCCGGTCGGTCTTGCCCATCTCCACGAACGACCACGCGCACGAACGGAACGCGAAATTTCCGGGATCGAGCTGCCGCGCCGCATTGCACTCCTGCGCCGACTGTTCCAGCATTCCCGCGTAGCGCAACACGTAGCTTAAGGCGAAGTGCGCGTCCGCGCTCTGCGGACGCCGCCGCACCAGGTCCGTGGCCGCATCGTAGGCCCGTCCCAGGTCTCCGCGTTCTACCCGCGCCGTGATCAGGTTGCCCGCCGCCATCATCCGATTCGGATCCAGGCTCAAAGCCCGTTCATACGCCGCATTCGACCTCTGGAACACGGCCTCGCCACCACCGCCGTAAGTCGAGTCCCAGTAATATCGCTGCCCCAGCGCTTCCCACGCCGGCGCGTAGTTCTTGTCAATGCCCACGGCCCACTCCAGCATCTTGATGGCTTCCTTGTTCGGCACCGGATCGTGCGGCACGGCCACACTGCGCAAATAGAGGTCATACGCCTCCTGATTCTTCGGCCGCGACGCTGCCGACTCCACTGCTCCGCCGCCGCCCAGAATCGGCAACAGCCCGTGCTGCACCTGCTGCGTCAGCTGCTCCTGCAGTCCAATCAGATCCTCCGCCTTCGCCGTAACCGTGGTCTGCCATAGCAGCCGATCGGTGGGCACGTCGATCGCTTCCAGCGTCACGCTGAGCTGATCGCCTTGCTTCATGAAGTGCCCCTGCAGCAGTCGCCCCACGCGCAGTTCCTGGCCCACTTTTTTCGGATCGATATCCAGCGACACATACTTGCGGGTGACCGACGAGGGCCGCACCTCGAGCGTGCGCGAATACGTCAACACGCTCGACAATTCGTCGGCCAGCGCGAAGCGCAAATAGTCGATGTTGAAATCCCCGTTCATGTTCTGCAGCGGCAGCACCGCAATCGCATTGCGCTGCTCCGCGTTCGCCACTTCCCGGTGCTTGTACCACCACGCTCCCACCGACGCCAGCACCGCCAGCAGCAGCCCCGCCATCCCCACCAGCAGCCAGGTCAGCAGCCGCGAACTGTGGCCAAATGTTCTCGATGCCGCCCGCAGCATGGTCGCGCTTCCGCTCTTGATGGTCCCGGACTCGGTTTCGCGCTTCAGCAGCGAAAGATCTGACCGCATCTCGGCCGCGCTCTGGTAGCGCCGGTTGCGGTCCTTTTCCATCGCCTTCCCGATGATCCCTTCCAGCTCGATCGGAATCTTCGGATTCAAATCCCGCGGCGGCATCGGTTTGGAGTGCAACACCGCGTCCAGCGTGACCAGCGAATTATTTCCGGTGAACGGCTTCTTACCCGTCGACATCTCATACATCACCACGCCAAACGAGAACAGGTCGCTGCGTGCGTCGATGGCTTCGCAGCGCGCCTGTTCCGGCGACATATACACCGCCGTCCCCGGAATCACACCCACCGCGGTCAGCGAATTGTCTGCCCCGGCATCGTCTTCCGTCCCCAGGTTGTTGACCAGCTTTGCCAGTCCGAAGTCGAGCACCTTCACCTGGTGGCTCGGAGTTAGAAAGATGTTGGCCGGCTTGATGTCGCGATGCACGATCCCCTTCGCATGCGACGCCACCAGCGCGTCCGCCACCTGCACTCCCACGTCGAGCACTTCCTCCACCGCCATCGCGTGCCCCGCGATGTGCGCCTTCAGGCTCTCGCCCTCCAGCTTTTCCATCACGATGAACGGGTGCCCGTTATTGTCTTCAATGCCGTGAATGGTGCAAATATTGGGATGGTTGAGCTGCGAGGCCGCCCGCGCCTCGCGCGTGAACCGCTCCAGCGATTTGGGGTCGCCGGTCAGATTTTCTGGAATGAACTTCAGGGCCACGTGCCGCCCCAGCTTCAGGTCCTCGGCCTCATACACCACGCCCATGCCACCGCCGCCGAGCTTTCCAAGGATGCGGTAATGGGAGACCTGCTGGCCGATCATGAGAGAGGCGCGACCTTGGCGGTAATGTTAGGCCCCCAGCCGAATCCGGTCAACTCCCTTATTTCCCAAGGCCTACAGGCCAGATGCGCCGGGCCCGTGCGCCTCAAAACCTCGCAAAGATGCCGTTCCTGCGTGACCCCGCGCTTTCAGCGCCGCGGTCAAATCGCCTTTGGGTGACGCAGCGCTTTCAGGGCTGCGATTAAGACGGCCGCTGTTCTGTTCCGGGCATCGCCCTCACCCATTCCCATTCTTACCCTCACCTACGTCCTTCCGTGAGATGCCCGCCCACTTCTCCACGGTTTACGCAAATTATCATGAACTAAGACGAAGCCGGCGTCGGTGATTCGTCCAGTCAGGAGGCATGATTCGTGAACGCCGTTCCCAAACCACCCCAGCCCCGACCCGCCGCCGCGCCCCACTGGCACCAGGCCATTCAGCGCCGCGCCGAAGAAATCTACATTCGCAACGGAAGAATTCCCGGCCGCGACCTCGAGAACTGGGCGCAGGCCGAGCAGGAGATTCTGCGCGAATCCGCCGAGCCCCAGCCGCGCCGCACCGCCATCGTCGTCAAAGTCAATGGCGCCGCCTATGTTGGCGAATATGATCCGGCCTTCTCCGACGGCTACCTGCCCGGCGAGTTCGGCCCCGGCGTCTCGGTCCCGGTTCGCTTCCGCGGCGACCGAATGTACCTCAAGCGCCCCAACGGCAAAATCCTCGAAACCACCATCGTCCAAAAAATCAGCTGAACTGATCGCCGGGAAACAATCGTCTGCTGTCCGCCTGCCAAGACCGTCCTGCTAAGATCGCACGGAAGGCCGCGCCACCCGTGGAAGAGCGGCGCTTCAGCGCCGCGTAATAGTGCAAAATTAATGCGGGCTTCAGCCCCCGTGATCGCCACTTGATATATTGCCAACATGCTCAACTCCCTCGCCCCCGCCGCCAAGCGGCCGGTCTCGCGAACCTTCGCCGCGACTCTCCGCCACCTCGGAGCCCTGGGCCTCTTCTTCCTAGCCATCCTTGACAGTTCTCCGCTTCCAACCTTCGGTGGTCCTGACATTCTCACCGCCGTGTTATCCGCCAGTCACCGCGATCCCTGGTATGAGTACGCCGCCATGGCGACCGCCGGATCGGTTCTCGGCGCCTACTTCACATTCAGAGTGGCGCGCCATGCCGGATCGGCTTACCTCGACAAAAAATTCAAAAAGACGAAGCTGGCCAAGTTCCTCAAGCTGTTCAAGCGCTGGGGCTCGGGAACTCTGTTCGCTTCGACGGCAATCCCCATCCCCACCCCGACCAGCATGTTTTTCGCCGCCGCCGGCGCATCCGATTATCCCCTGGGAAAGTTTCTCGCCATTGTCACCATTGGCCGCGTCGTCCGCTATTCCGCCATCGCTTTCGTCGCCGACCATTACGGCCGTCACTTCATCCGGGCCCTCCGCCATCCCATGCAATATTGGGGATGGATGTTGCTGTTTGTGGCGCTCATGATTGCATTGATCGCCGGCGGAATCTTCGTCAGCCGCCGCTTAGAAACAGCCCCCGCGTAGAAGCGGATGGTGTAGAATCGCTGCCTGCCCGCAAGGGCTTGGCGCTGGCTTCGTAGAGACTAGCTTGCTACGTCTCTGGCGATGCCTGAAACAGCGAGCCCGAAGCAGGGAAGAGGGGAAAACGAAAATGAATGCGAAAAGCAGATTTGCCGTCGGAGTGCTCACCGCGCTTGCCATGATGCTGCTGACTTTTGCTTTACCCCGCGGAGGCCCGATGCGCGACGCCGCCGTGGTCCAGTTCCCCATCACAGTCGGAATCTGGGCAATCTTCGTCCTGCTCTTCGTGAAGCTGAAATAGTCGTCCAAAGTCAACCCGTCATCCGACGAAAATCCGGGTGCCCCATTTCTCGCGTCCTTTGCGAGAAGTGGGGATTTTGCGCAGCCATCCCCGATACGCTCACTCCATCCACAGCCCCGCCGACGCGCCCACCCACTCCATGTTCCTGTTATGATCCACGCCCATCATTAGCCCCCGCCCCATGCGGATGATCGTCAGCACCGGCGTCAACTCGTCCAGCCAGACATACATCACCCGCACCTCCGCCTTGGTCCCGCCCAACGGAGTCGCAATCACCGGCTCAAAATGCATCCGCTCCTGCAAAATGTAATAAGGCCGCTTCTCCGCCGGAATCGCATCAATATCAGCTTTCGTCGGAGCAATCACCACGCCCAACCCGGCAAACGAATACAGCGGCTTCAGCGCGTAATTCTCCAGATCCGGAGGAATCTCCGGCAGCCGGTCCAGAAACCACGTCTTCGGCACCGACGCATGCTGCAAGTAGGGAATCGAAAACTTGCTGATTCGGAAATACCAGTTGGGATGCCCCGCCCACTCCACGTCAAGATCGTCCCGCCAATCGAATCCGAGCTTCACGTTCTTGCGCTCCAGTTCGTCGACAATCGCGCGGTTGTAAATTCGACGAATCGGAATCCGCTTCCCGCCACGCTCGTAATAAAGATGCGCGCCTTCTTTCCGGATGTCGACAATATCGACGGTCCGTACACCCAGCATTTTCTCGGTCAGCAGAAAATCCGGCAGCGTCTTCTGATGCGACGGATCAATCTCCATCAAAATCACATTCTCTGGATCATGTGCCCCCACAATCGCTCGCCGCAAAAGTTCGCGATAAGAACTGGTGTCGAGTCCACTCAGGAAATATTTCAACCATCCGTCCAGACCATACACCTCGATGTAAGCCTCCGCTAGCGGCCCCTGATACGCATACAGCGAAGGAAACGCCTGCAACTCCACCAGCTTCGGCTGCAACTCGCCCGCAGCATCCCGCACCAGCCCAAAATCCACCTGCACAAACATAGGATGATCGGGCTCGTTCGGAACTTTGAATTCCGCCGGCACTGCTTCCTCCGACTTCGCGCGATACGCAGGATTATCGACCAGTTGTCGAATCAGTTCCTTTCCGGCGCGGGCCATCCGGTCAATCAATTCCTTCGGGAAGAAACACGGCGTCTCCGACAGCCGGAAGTGCACATGCGTCCCGCACGCGTCGTCCATCCGCCGCAAAAATGCCTGATACTTATCGGGAGTAAAGTTCTCGTTGAAATGCTTGCGTAAGGTGGGAATCATGGGAAGAGCGATCGCGCGAGGTTCTTACTCGCGAATTTCCATGCCGCGGACCAGGCCGCCTTCCAGCGCGTAAACATGCTCGACCATCCGGTCGAGCAAAACTTTGCCATCCATCTGGCGCACGACCTGGTGAACTTCTACCACCACGCGACCATGGCCATCGGCTTCAAGCTTCACAGGCTCAACCTGCGGATTGATTATGCCCCACTGCCGTGTCCAATAAGCACAAACGCCGTCGTGCCCGCAAACCGTTCCACCCTCCATACCGTTGGGCCACTCCACATTGGGTTGCATCCCGGCTAGACACGCGCCGAGGTCACGCGCGTTGAAGGCCGAATACAAGTTCTTGATGGTTTCCGCCGTAGACTGTCTGAGCACCAATTCCAACTCTGACATGCGGCTGCCTCATGCCTCCACCAGAAACTTCCCCTCGCGCATAATCTGCTCGTCATCCACCCAGATATTAAATTTCCGGCCCACCACATCAATATGCGTGGTCGAATCCCACTGCGCCCCGGTGTGCGCCCCATACGGATTCCCAAACGCAATATGCACTCCAGGATATTTCTCGTCCTGCAGAATCTGCCCAATCACTTCTTTCAAATCGATGTTCGTCCCGATCGCAAACTCGCCCACCCGATCACTGTTCTCGTCGGTGTGCGTATATTTCCAGAAATCATCTTCCAGTTCGCGATTTTCCGAATGCGCCTCGGTCAGCCGGTTCTCCTTCATGCGCACGGTCAGAGGATTCTCCTGCAAATTCCCGAACTTCGCGCACAAATAATCGCCCACCACGCCATCAATCACAAACGTCCCATTCACTTCGCCCGGCGTCGTAAAAATTTCTCCCCCCGGCAGGTTGCCCCACTTTTCCGGAGTGATAATCCCGCTGGTCTTCAGCCACTTGTAATTAGGATTCAAATCCGCCGTCAGGTCTGTGCCGGCCGCCGTAGTCGCACGCACTTTCGACGCTTTGCGCACCATGGCAATCACCTTGGCGCTCAGCCGGTCGACTTTCTGGAAATCCGCTCGCATTCCCTCCAGCATGATCTGCCGATTAATGTTCACCATGTGGGCGTGGCGAATCTGGCGCCGGTTCACCACTTCCGTCATCTGGATTCGCGACCGCAGTTCGTTGGTCTGCGCCTGCACCGCGAAGATCGAAACCTGGCTGCTCTCCAGATCGTCCAGAATCTCGCGCGGCAAATCCTTCAGCGGACGCTCCGCCAATTCTTCCAGCACCCAGGCATGATACGGCGCGCCCAGCTTCTCCAGCGCCTGTACCACAGCCGCCGCAATCTCAATCGTCGCCTCGTCGGTGATCACGCAAACCTGCTCGTCAGGCTGCACGCGCAAACAAACGCGAACCGCGTTGAAAGCCCCCGGCGCGAACTCAGGATCAAAAGGGATGTCGCTCAGGCGGGTGCCCCATTTCTCGCGTTCTTGGCGAGAAGTGGGGATTTTGACTTGATCAGCACCATTGACTCGTTCCACAGAATTGCTCATTACCCTACTTTTCGTACGTCAGCCGGCTCTTCTTCCAGCCCCGCTTCCGTCTCCTCTATGATGTAATCAACAACTTTCTTCAAGTCTCCAGTCTCCTCGAACACGCGCAGTTGTCGGTCGGCGCCGCTGCCATGCTCCAGAATCCTGTGGATGTAATTCAACTCCTCGCGCGAATCCAGTTCATCCACCACGTCGTCGATGAACTCCAAATATTCGTATACCAGGTCCCGCGCTGGCACTTCCGTCTGCTTGCCGAAATCGATCATCTTCCCGTCGAGCCCGTAGCGCGACGCCCGCCACTTGTTCTCCATGATCAGGGCGCGCCGATACAGCCGGAATCCCTGATTCGCCGTGTACAGCTTGTACAGCTTAGCCACGGTCGCCTGAATCAGCGCGGCCAGCGCGATCGTTTCATCGGCCCGCATCGGAATGTCGCACACCCGGAACTCAATCGTGTTGAAAAATGGATGCGGCCGAATGTCCCACCAGATCTTCTTCGCGTTATCGATGCAGTTGGTCTTGATCAGCAGCTTGATGAAATTCTCGTACTCGCCCCAGCTCGGAAAATAATCCGGAATATTCGTCCGCGGAAATTTGTCGAACACCTTGCACCGGTATGACTTCAGCCCGGTATTCATCCCCAGCCAAAACGGCGAATTCGTCGACAACGCCAGAATGTGCGGCAGAAAATAGCGCGCATGATTCATCATGTGGATCGCGGTCTCGCGATCCTCAATCCCGATGTGCACGTGCAGCCCGAAAATCAGGTTGGCCCGCGCCACCAGTTGCAAGTCTTCAACAATATTCTTGTAGCGCTGGTCGGGATGAATCTCCTGCGTCCGCCAGTCCGAAAAAGGATGCGTCGCGGCCGACGCCAGCCGCAGCCCGTTCTCCCGCGCCAGCCGCACCATGTTGCTCCGCAGCTTCTTGACCTCGGCCTTCGCCTCCTTGATGTTCTGGCAGACCGACGTTCCCACTTCTACCACCGACTGGTGCATCTCGGCCTTCACCCGCTCCTGCAGAACCATCCGCCCCTTCTCCAGGAGTTCGGCCTGAATATGCGACCGCAGATCCCGCGTCTCCGGATCCACCGTCTGATATTCCTCTTCAATTCCGATGGTAAAAGTAGGCTGCATTACTGATCTCTTGTAGATCGAATTAATAAGTTTGTCATTCCGAGCGAAGTCGAGGAACCTGCTTTTCGCTGGCAGCACCCAACCCCCGGGTGCCCCATTTCTCGCGTCCTTTGCGAGAAGTGGGCAAAACCGAACATAAACAGTATAACAATCCCCGAAACCCCGATCAGCCGCGGTTGTTACCTTCGTTTTGTGGACCCTACTTCGCGGGCTTCCGTTTCCGCGCAGCCACCCACTCCGGCTCACCCTTGCGCTCAGGCTTCACAGCCCCCGCCAGAAACCCCGCCCACCGCAACTCCTTCACCGGATTCTCCTCGCTCAGCGCCATCTTCACCGCCATCTCCGCCACTGCATTCACAATCCAGTCAAAATTCTCCTGCCCCACCGACGTAATCTCCGCATCCGGCGCCGGATTCAGAAAGTCGATCGCGTACGGCACTCCGCCCTCCACCGCAAACTCGACCGTATTCAAGTCGTACCCCAAAGCCCGGCACAACGCCAACGCATCCTTCTCAATCCGCTCCTTCAACGCCGGAGTCGACGGCGGCGGATTCCCCTTCACATACCGCTCATGATGCGGCGCCTTCGGATCGTACTTCATGATGTGCACTCTTTCCTGCCCCACCACATAGCACCGGTAATACTCGTCAAACTCCACGCCATGCTGCAGTGTCATGCACAGCCGCCCCGTCTGGTTGTAATGATGAAAAAATTCCTCTGGATTATGGACGTGATACACATGCTTCCACCCGCCGCCAGAATAAGGCTTCAAAAACGCCGGGAACCCCACGTAGTCAAACAATTCCTGCCAGTTCAGCGGAAAAATCAGATTCCGCATCGACTGGTCGGTCGTTCCCTCGGGATGCTTGTTATGCGGCAGAATCACCGTCGGGGGAATCGCCACGCCCATCTTGTGGGCCAGCGCATAATTGAAAAACTTGTCGTCCGCGGTCCACCAAAACGGGTTGTTTACCACGATCGTCCCCTGCATCGCGGCATTTTTCAAATAAGCCCGATAAAACTCGATGTCCTGCGAAATCCGGTCGATGATCACGTCATACTTCTTCGGCTCATCCATCCGAATCCCGCCAATCTTCACAAACTCCGCCTCCACGCCGTCAACCTTCATCGCGTTGATCTTCTCGACCAAAGCCGGCGGAAAGGTATTCTCCATCCCAAACAAAATCCCAATCTTCTTCACGGTTTCATCTCCAAACAAAACTTGTCATCCTGAGCGAAGTAATTGGTTCACGAAGTGAACCAATTACGTAGTCGAAGGATCCCTGAACTCCTCGCATAAACCAGTGGCGCTGCAGGGCATTTCCGCCGTGCAGCTTATTCAGGCCTGCCGCTCTCGTATCCAGTTGAGCCACAGCACCATATCCCTCAGCGTTTCCAACGGTGTCTCCCATTGGCGTAGCACCGACTCAGTCGGCAGTTCCATCTTCAGTGCCTTGACTAAGTCTTCGGCATCATCATCAACATCCTCGTGTGCCTGACGAAATGTCCTTGGGAATGAATCGTCGGGAGCGATGCTGAAATGTCTTGAGACGCAGAGGGACACGTAGTGGTCGCACACAGCCCCCGGAATTTCAGCTGGAATGCCAGCCGCTGTAAATTCTCCAATGAAGGATTCACGTGAAACTCCTCGGTGACGCGAAAGGCGGATCTGATCAACAGCCGACCACACGAAGATCAGAATCAGAAAGCCAGCCAGGATGTAAACAAGGCCCATATGCGGAACCTCGCCCGCCCCTCAAAAATACTTCGCCGCCATCCTCTGCCACAGCGGCCAATCATGCTTCGAATTGTCGTTCCAAACGTCCAGCCAGTGCGGAATCGCCTTGCCATTCAAGATCGCCGAAAACCTCACGTTCTGATCCAGGCACATATCCCAGTCTGCCGATCCCAGCACAATCTTCATCTGCCGGTAGCGGCTCAGGAACCAGTCGTCCGTCATGTTCGGCAAAAAGTCCGGAGGGTTATTGAAATAGCAGTCGTTGTCGTAATACCCATCCAGAAACTGGTGAATGTCGAAGGCCCCGCTCATGCTCACGCAATGCGTCACCACATCCGGATGCTTCATCGAAAAATTCACCGTGTGATACCCGCCAAAGCTGCAGCCCGTCGCCGCCAGCTGCCACGCCGGATTCTTCCACCGGATGAACGGCAAAAACTCATGCAGAATGTACCGTTCATACTGCAAATGCCGCAGCACCCGCACCCGCGGATGCACGCCCTTGTTGTACCAGCTCTCCGTATCGACAGCGTCCGGACAAAACACCTGCAGTTCGCCGCGCTCGATCTTCGGCGCCAGCACCCCAATCATGCCCCGATCTTCATACTCGAAAAATCTCCCCATCGAGGTCGGGAAGACCACCAGCGGTATCCCCGCATGCCCGTAAACCAGCGCCTCCATGTCCCGGTGCAGTTCCTGGCTGTAAGCCTTGTGATATTCGCGATTCATGGTTGAGTAAGCGTGTAGAGATGTTGCCTGCCGCGTCTCCCTTTGCGGCGGAAGTATCTTACCCGATGAAAGCCCGAAACCCTAGCGCGCGAGGATGACACCGGATCAGACGATGCCACACGGGATTGAGCTGAACGCTCGTGCAGGAAAATCCGCCATCCCCGGAACGCGGTCACGAAAAAAAGACTGCAAATATACCTTGACACGTATATGCTCCATACAGTATATAAACAAGCATGGAAGCGTTCGAAATCATTGCCGAGCCGAATCGCCGCGCGATCTTGAGTCTCCTGGTTTCGTCCGAGCAGTCGGTGGGAGAGATCGAGCGTCAACTTCGCATGCCGCAGCCCACCGTATCCAAGCACCTGCGCGTGCTGCGCGATGCCGGTTTCGTGGAATCCACGGTGGACGCACAGCGCCGTCTCTACCGGCTGAAACCTGAACCATTTCAGCAGGTGGATGCCTGGCTGGCTCAGTTCCGCCGGTTCTGGTCTGCGCACATCGATGCTCTCGAACGCCACCTTGATCGAATGGATAAAGATCGCATGGATCGGTCAATTCCAACGAAGAGCGCACCAACGAAAAAGAACGCTAAGAACAAGACGACGCGGCCTAAACCGCGAAAAGGAGAAACGAAATGAAAATCAAAGTGACCACCCTATACGTGGACGTCCAGGACAAAGCCCTGCGCTTCTATACAGACGTACTGGGTTTTGCCAAGAAGAC
>JBKQID010000009.1:0-20896 GCA_052148475.1 Candidatus Sulfotelmatobacter sp.
ACAGCCGGGTGACGGTGGTCAAGCTGCGCCGCAACTTTGGCCAAACTGCCGGATTGGCAGCCGGTTTCGACCATGCCCGCGGCGAGTACATCATCGCCATGGATGGCGATCTGCAGCACGATCCCAATGACATTCCGCTGTTTCTGGAAAAGATTGCGGCCGGGTACGACATTGTCAGCGGATGGCGTAAAGTGCGGGTCGACAATTTCTGGATGCGCCGCATTCCGTCGCGCATCGCCAACTGGATGATGGCCAAGATCAGCGGCGTCGACATCCACGACTTCGGGACCACGTTCAAGGCTTACCGCCGCGACATATTGGAGCAGGTGCCGCTCTACGGCGAACTGCACCGCTTCATTCCGGCGCTGGCTTCATGGCATGGCGCGACCATCTGCGAAGTGCCCATCCGCAACGTAAATCGCGAGCGCGGGGTGTCGCACTACGGCATCACGCGCACTTTCCGCGTGTTCTTCGATCTGCTAACCATTCGCTTCCTGCTGCGCTATTTGTCGCGTCCGCTGCACTTTTTCGGCAGCTTCGGGATGATCAGCATTTTCGGCGGCAGCGCCATTGTGCTCTGGCTGGGCGTGGAGAAATTCCTGCGCCACGTGCCGGTGATGGCTACGCACGGCCCGCTCATCATGGCCGCTCTCGGCCTGCTACTCGGCGGGTTGAATCTGCTGGCGATCGGCCTGCTTGGCGAAATGCAAGTCCGCCACTACCACGAACCCAGCCGCCGCGCGCCGTATTCCGTCGACCGCGTCCTGCGCTCGCAGAACGAAGAACACAGCGTCTCGGAATAGTCTCCCTCCCCAAACTCACTAGTGAGCGTTAGACCGCGAGTCGTTGTAGGAGTGTAGCGCCCATCCCGCATAGTGCGGGTTCGAACCGTGCGCCGTATCCAAAGCGGCCAGCATCTGGGGGAGGAGTTCCCCATAATCCGGAGTGCGCAGACCGATCACCATCTTCGCCAGATCCGGCCCCTGCAATCCGTCGTAAGCCGTGTCTAGAAATTTCTGGCTTTCCGTTTGGAGCTTCTCGATCTTTTCCTGCTCGTTTTTCCCGTCACTCGGGCTGCTGATCTCGTACAGCATCAGCGTGAAGCGCGGCAAAGAGGACAGCAATAATTTGCGTTGCGCGGCGTCACCCTTCAGCAACTTCTTCTGGATGTCGGCATTCACCGCCAAGTGCACCGGTTCGGCGATCCCACGCACCGCGCGATACGCATCCACCAGGCCGGGCAGAAATTGAAGATTGCCGGCGCCTTTGTTCTCCGGGCGCTGCTGCGGTTCGAGGTCGAGATGAATGCCGTCGAAGCGCTGCGCGGGCTGCCGCTGGTTGAAGCTTACGATTGCGCGCGCCTGGTCGAGCAGTTTGTCGCGATGCGGGCCCGGTTGGTCCGCTTCCTCATTCGAAAGCAAAGCTTCGACATGGATGCCCGAACGATGGAGCAGGTCGATGAGATGAGGGAAGTCGCCCGGCAGCATGGTGTCACCCGAAGAAACCGAGATGTAGACTTCGTTGATGCCCTGGGACTGACAGAAATCGCGTAGCGTCTCCGCGCCCTGCGGTGCCGCGACGATCGACGGTCCCTTCCACACCCAGAGGCCGTGCACGCGAGAGGCGTTCTGCGCCGGGGCGGAAAGACCGAAAGCAGCGAAGAAAGTCGCGAGGGTGAGCACCCACGGGAAGGCCCGTCGTGCCTCGCACCGCGGGTCCGGTGAGTGAAGGATCAATCGGCGGCAGATCATGAGCGGCCTCATTCCGATGCAGACCAGTTTGCCGCCGGTTGACCGTCCCGCAGCCAGATGATGAAGTCCGTATACGGCGGCACGCCGCCCAATTCCCGCAAGCGAGTCGCATTCTGCCCCCGATGATAGTGGCTGTGCATGGCCGCCTGGGTCAGCGCATGCCGACGACTGAGTTTGACCGGCGGTTTGAACCACGGAGCTTCGACCAGCTCTTCGAGCTTGGCCTGATTCAATCCCCGTAGTAACTCGCCGACGGTCACGTGATAACGACGCGCATATTCCTTGAGGTCCGCCATGCTGGCAAAGTCTTCCAGTTTCTTGAAGGCAAATTCCGCCGTCCGCGGGCCGGTGATCCACAAGAATGCGTACTGCACCTGGTGAATGTGCAGCAGCCGTTCGCGGATCGCTTTATCAGCCAGTGCCGCGGGATGCGCCTCAAAGGCGCGCCAGTGCTCGGCATCGGCCCACTCCTGGTGCGCGTAAAGTTCATCGAGATAGGAGTTCATGGGTTCCTGCGTTTGTGAGGTTCCGTCGCACGTTGCTGATACGACCTAAGCGGCCGACTTGAGCAAGCTAAATGTACGCCATAAGAAAATTGGGATCGGTCCGTCGGACTGGGCCAGGAAAGAGGTGTAGTTCTGAAGTTCGAGTTGGTGAAAACGGCGGTCATTTGAGCTTCCCGAAAGTCTGAACGTATAGCTCAAAGTTTTGTGCTCGATGGAGGTCGGCGCGTCCAGGTACCGACCCCTGTTCTGGGTGAAGTTGTTCCAGACGTGGAGAAACTCGTCGCTCAAAATGCCGGTCGTGCACTTGGCCGTTAGCTCGACGACTTGCCGACCTGGCCGGGTCAAGGCCGCGGATTTTCCGAATTTGACTTCATATCCGCAGACGTTAGCCAATCGTTTGAACTCCTGAATGTCCTCCGTTGTTGCCGTTGGTCCATCAGGAATAATGGGTTCGCCTTCTCGAACTTTGGCACCGGCTCGGCTGTCCATGAGTCGCAGCATCTCATCCCTAACCGACATAAGAACTCCTCGCTGAGCAAGAATTTGCTGAGCCCACCATGTGCGCACAGTAGTCGGAACCTGTTCGTGTGCAGCCTCAAACGCGCGCCAGTGCTCTGCCTCCGCCCATCGGTTACTCCGTTGTTGGCTTACCAGTTTACTCTGGAGAATCGCATCACGAAGATCTTTGATTTATAGAGTTTTCCTTAGTGAACCTTCGTGTCCTTCGTGGTTTATGCCCTAGTCGGCGGGCGTATAATGTGCCGTTTGGCCTGCTCAGGAGTTTTGTCATCATGCCGCAAACCACTCAACACGAATTGCATCTTGCCCGCCGCATGTCGCGGCTGGGCACCGAAACCGCCTTCGAAGTTTTGAACAAAGCACGCGCGCTGGAGCGCCAGGGTAAAAATATCATTCACCTGGAAATCGGCGAACCCGATTTCGACACGCCCGCCAATGTTGTGGAAGCGGGCATCGACGCCCTGCGCAAAGGCTGGACGCATTACGGTCCGTCGGCCGGATTGCCCGAGTTGCGTCAGGCGCTCGCCGAATATGTCAGCCGTACTCGGGGCGTGAAAGTTTCGAGCGACGAGGTGGTGGTGGTGCCCGGGGGCAAGCCGATTATTTTCTTCACGATTCTTTCGCTGATCGATGAGGGAGACGAGGTCATCTATCCCAACCCCGGATTTCCAATTTATGAGTCGATGATCCACTACGTCGGCGGACGCGCCGTACCGATTCAATTGCGCGAGGAGCGGGACTTTTCGCTCGACGTAAATGAACTGGCTGCGCTCATCAATGACCGCACCCGGTTGATTATTCTGAATTCGCCGCAGAATCCTACCGGCGGTGTTCTGGAGCGGCGCGACATCGAGCAGATTGCGAAGTTGATCGGCGACCGCAATATCATGATCCTCTCGGACGAAATCTACAGCCGCTTGCTGTTCGATGGAGGCCAGCATTTCTCGATCATGTCGGTGCCGGGGATGCAGGAGCGCACCATCCTGCTCGACGGTTTTTCGAAAACTTACGCCATGACGGGATGGCGCATGGGCTACGGCGTAATGCGTGCCGACTTGGCCGCGCACATGACGCGGCTGATGACCAATTCCAATTCGTGCACGGCGAGCTTCACGCAAGTTGCGGGCATCGAAGCGATCCGCGGCGATCAGAGTTCAGTCGATCACATGCGCGACGAGTTCCAGAGCCGGCGCGACGTGTTCGTGGCGGGGCTCAATAAAATCAAAGGTTTTTCCTGCCGCATGCCGAAAGGCGCGTTCTACGTGTTCCCCAACATCACGAAAACGGGATGGAAGTCGAAGCCGCTAGCCGACGCACTGCTCGAGCAGGCGGGAGTGGCGGCGCTGTCGGGCACGGCGTTCGGCGAATTCGGCGAAGGCTACCTGCGCTTTAGCGTAGCCAATTCGCTGGAAAACCTGCAGCAGGCGCTGGACCGCATCGACCAGTGGACGAAGAAGAACCTGTAAACGGGCGGATGAAAAGCTCGATGGCATCCCTGAAAAAGCCCGGTCCTTAGGAGTCCACGCGAACTGCGGCGGCTCGGTGCCGTGCGATTCGCGCAATCGTCAGCAGGACCGCGCAACTCACCGCAGAGAACCCCAGCAGCCTCAGGTTATTGGGCGTTCGCGGCCCACCCAGCGGCATGTCGGTCACAACCAGGACTGCTTTCGCATGATTCGCAGGATCGTAATGCACCGCGATCGGCGTCCCCTCAGGATGCTCATCCACCCAGTCTTGCATTCGCTCGATCTGTCCTGCCGGGTATTGGTAGGTGAAACGTTGCGGGGCGGGCCTGCTGAGCGAATGAACGTGGGACACAATGCCCTCTCCCCGCACCGTGTAGGTGATGCGGCAATCGATCCAGTACGTCTCCGGATTGTGGGTGTAGATATCGACGCCGCATCTCTGGATGCGGGCCGTCGCCGTTGGCCACTGCGCCTGGGGGTGTTCCACCCAAGCCTCCGCCGCGGTCACGACGAGCGCGAAGACGGTGCACAACCCAGCAAACAGCCCCATAAACCCCGCCAGTAGCAAGATCCATCCGCGCCATCCTCGCGGATTCTTCGACGTATCTGCCATCCCCATCGCCAACCCCTGCACTCCCCGTTCACGCTACAATCCCACAGTCGCATATTCTCACATATGCGTGTAGAGGCAATGCAGGAGCATTTCTTGTGACAGCGGCGAAAAAGAGCAACCTATCCCGCAAACCCCACTCCTCCCGTATCGCCACATCCGGCTACGGCTTTCCCAAAGGCACTAGGGGTCTGCTGCCCTGGTCGTGGGCTGAACAGCGGCTGAGAAAATCGCACAACTACTGGATCACGACCGTTAAGCCTGACGGCTCTCCCCACACCATGGTCGTCTGGGGCCTGTGGCAGGACGGACGTTTCCTGTTCAGCACCGGGAGCAAGTCGCGCAAGGCACGCAACCTGGCGCGAAACACGAATTGCGTCGTTTGCACGGAACATGCGCAGGAAGCCGTGATCGTCGAAGGCGTGGCGGAAATCGCCGACGTTCCGGCGCGGCGCAAGTTTCTTCCGGTCTACGAAAAGAAATACAAATTCGACATGTCGTCGATGAAAGACGAAATTCTGTCTATGAAGGAACCCGTTTTCGCCGTGCGGCCGCGGGTCGTGTTCGGATTATGGGAGAAATATTTTCAGAGCAAATCGACGCGCTGGACTTTCGAATAGCGGAATTCTGCTCGTTACCTTCGTTACCCCTGCTGTATCTCTGCAGTTACGCGTTGTTGCGAGTCCCCCACCTATAATTTGCTCAAGCCGTCATGGGGAAATCGCGACCGAATTCGAAGGAACGTTCCTCGCTCTGGATTTACAATCCGGGGCTCGACTTGATCGTGGGCTGTGGAGCGTGGTCGGCGCCACTGCTGTTGCTTTCGTACTTTTCTGCCGCTTCGAGTGCCCGGGCGTGGTCGGTTGCGTTCTACGTGCTGGCGCTGTTTTTTAACTATCCGCACTACATGGCGACGATCTACCGCGCCTACCATCGTAGCGAAGACTTCCAGAAGTACCGCATCTTCACCGTTCACATCACGGCTTTGATGTTGCTGACGCTGCTCCTGTCGCATTTATCGCTTCGGCTTCTGCCGTGGATTTTCACCATCTATCTGACGTGGAGCCCGTGGCACTACAGCGGACAGAACTATGGGCTGTTCATGATGTTCGCGCGCCGCGCCGGAGCCGATCCGGATAAGAGCACGCGCAGGGCGTTATATGGCGCTTTCGTGGTTTCGTATCTGATTCTGTTTCTCGGCTTCCACACCGGCCTGTCGACCGATCCGCTGTTCATATCCTTGGGAATCCCGGCGGTGGTGAGTCGATGGGAGCAGATCATCTTGATAGTGGCGTTTGTGGCGTTGTCGGGGTTTGGATTGTCACGGCTGGCGGGCGCCACGGGATGGCGAAAGCTGATCCCGTCCCTGACTTTGTTCTCTTCGCAGTTTCTGTGGTTCTTGCTGCCGGCGGCGATTTCGCTGATCAAAGGGCTGGAGATTCCCCAGAATCGGTACAGTTCGGGCGTGCTGGCAGTCATGCACTCGGCGCAGTATTTATGGATCACGAGCTACTATGCGCGCCGCGAGGCCACTGGCGAACGCTCCGACAGGCAAGGCCGGAACTGGCGTCCATTGGCCTATTTCGGGGTTTTGATCATAGGCGGCATTGCATTGTTTGTGCCGGGACCATGGCTGGCTAGCCGTGCGTTTCATCATGACTTCACCTCCAGCTTTTTGATTTTCACGGCGCTGGTCAATATTCACCACTTCATTCTGGATGGCGCGATCTGGAAGTTGCGCGACGGGCGGATCGCATCGCTGCTGCTCAACTCAAAGGAACGGATCGCGGACGCCGCCGGAGAGGCCGGCGGACAGTTTGCCGCCGCGTGTCGCTGGCTGGTGGGTGGCAGTGCCGGCGCCCGTTCGCTGCGCATCGGTACGGCGTTGCTGCTGCTGGTTTGGGGAACGGTGGATCAGGCGCGCTACTATCTGTCGCTGAACGCAGACGACTTGCACGATCTGCAGCGGGCAGAGGCCCTTAATTCCTTCGACAGTTCTCTGCAAATGCGACTGGCTCGCCGCGCGGCTGAAGAAGGGCAACCGCAACAGGCAGAGGCTGCGTGGAGGCGGGCGATGCAGGCCAATCCCGCCGATCCGGCTCCGCGACAGGGACTACTGCAATTGCTCATCGATCAGGACCGGTTCGACGAAGCTTTCAGTTTGACCGAGGCTTCGCTCAAGTACGCACCGAAGGATGCCAATCTGCTGGTGGACCGTGGTCTGCTCGCGCTGCGTCAAGGGCATGCCGACCAGGCCCTGGCGAATTGGGACCAGGCCCTGGCTGCAGACCCAGGGCAAAGACTTGCGCACCTCTACCTGGCGGACGAACTCGATCGCGAAGGCAAGGCGCAGGCTGCGGCTTCGCATTACAACTCTTTTCTTGAGCAGATTGCGCGGCAACCTGCACAGGATCGACCCGCACCCGACAAAGTCATCGCGATTGTGTTGCGCATGGCGGATTGCCAGGCGCACTCGTCGCAGACCGAACTGGCGGTGAAGTCGTATCACCTGGCGGAGACGCTGGCGGCACAAACCCGCCAGGCCAAGCTGGAGAGCGTGGCCGATGTGAATGAAGCGCAGTTGCAGTCGAGGACCGGGAAACTGGACGAGGCATTGCGGCTCTACCAGCAGGCGCTGCGGCTCGATGACTCGACCGCCGATACCAGCGCCAGTGCGCAGGACTGGTACGCTTACGGGCGGTTCCTGGATGATGCAGGGTTCCCGCCGCGGCTGGCCTTTGCGTGCATGATGAATTCAGAATCGCTGATGCAGTCGCTTCCCAATCCAGCGGTTCCGGCGTCATTAGCTGCCGCGCGACAGCACATCGAGAAGCGGCTCGGTGCGGCAGCGGACGCAGTTCGCCGCGATCCTGAACCCGCTTTGCGGGAGGCTCTGGCGCTTCGCCGCTAGAAGAACTAGAAGAAGCCGATCGCAGGCGCATCTGGCATCTGGCGCGCCAATTGACACTGTGGTGGTCCTGCTCAACAATACCTGTATCCCTGCAATTCAATAACTTTGTTTCCGAGGAGAACGAGTGTATGGCCGATGAAGGCGATCAGATACATGTGGAGCATCAGTCCAACGCCGGCAAGTGGATTCTGACGGTGGCGGCGATTCTGGTGGTGGCGGCTTCCGGATACGCGCACTACGCCACGCATCTGGCGGTCGAGAAACTGAACAGCGATCTGAGCGGCAGCCAGGCGCAAGTCAAGGAACTGCAGAATCGGATTGCGGATGCCGAGGCGACGGAACAGACGTTGGGACGGCAAGCCGGCCTGACCAAGCAGGAACTTGCGCAGAAGACCGCCGAGCTGCGCGCCGAGCAGAAGGCCACGGAAAGTCGGCTGGAGAAGGAACAGAAGGCGCAGATCAATGCGGTGACCGGAGAAATTTCGGGCGTGAAGAGCGATGTCGGTGGAGTGAAAACCGACTTGGGCACGACCAAAGCCGATCTGGAAGCCACGAAAGCCAAGCTGGCCAGCACGATTGGCGATCTGGGAGTGCAGAGTGGATTGATTGCCCACACCGCCGGCGATCTGGAGATTCTGAAGCACAAAGGCGACCGCAACTACTACGAGTTCACGTTGCTCAGGGGCGCCAAGCCGCAGCCGGTTTCGACCGTCAGCCTGCAACTGAAGAAGACCGACGGAAAAAAGGGCAAGTTCACCATGAATGTGACCTCCGACGACAAGACGATCGAGAAGCGAGATCGCAACATCGCCGAGCCCATTCAGTTCTACTCTGGCCGCGATCACCTGCTGTTTGAGTTGGTGGTATGGACGGTTGACAAGAACAAGGCTACGGGATATTTGAGCACGCCCAAGAATGCTCCCGTGCCGGTGACGGCGAACTAAAGAACGGCGATAGCAAGTTCTGAATGATGGCGAGTTCTGAATAATGACCGGAGTATTCTTCCCCGGAGCCAACGTGCTGCTGCAGATTGTGCTGCGCACGGGCGTGATTTACCTGCTGGTGCTGATCGGGGTGCGTTTAAGCGGCAAGCGCGAGGTCGGGCAGATGACTCCGTTCGACCTGACACTACTGCTCCTGCTGTCGAACTCCGTACAGAATGCGATGACCGGACCGGACACGTCGCTGCTGGGCGGCGCGGTTGCGGCCTGTACGCTGCTGACCTTGAACTATCTGGTCGCGAATGTTTCGGGCTCGAACCGGCGATTGCGGCGTCTGATCGAAGGTGAGCCCTCGCTGCTGGTTCACGACGGTAAGGTGATTGAATCCCATATGGCACGGGAACGCGTCAGTATGGACGAGTTGCACCGCGCCCTGCGCGAGCACGGCATCAACAGCTGCGATCAGGTCGCGCTCGCGGTGCTGGAAGTGGATGGCTCGATCTCATGTCTGAAGTATGACGAGATCAAGCCGGACGCGAACACGCACCTGGTGCGACGCAAGGGGATTCAGAGGAAGCAGTAGCAGGAGCCTGGAAGTCTCGGGGCATTCCGCGTGCCGGGCGATGCAACTCCTTGGGCAGATCACCCAGGCGCAAGGAATGGGCTTTGCCGCTTGGTCCCGTAACGGACGCGCCGAAGAATGTTGGACTGCCCGACGGCGCTTTCTCAAATGCTTCCATCGAAACCAGGATCGCGACATCAATCTGGTCCTTCTCGAACTCGGCCTCGACGCAAATGGCAGAGCCGCTTCGGTGATCAATCGGCGGACTTCCGGTCTGGCCCCGACAGTCGGTTACTTCCCAGTTGATCGGTGCGCCTCCGGCCTCGTAATTCAGGAAAAACTCCAGACTGACCTTCGGGAGGCTGCGATCTAGCGTCGAGGCGAGCACATTCTTTGCGCGCTGGATCGCGGCGTGTTCCGTCTTCTTGGCAGACGGCTTCTGCGCCCACAAACAGCCGGAGAGGATAAGGAAGCAGAAAATCATCCGCCTCATGCCGATATTAGACACCATGAGGCTGAGAAGCGCTCCGCAAAAACGGCGGCGAGATGCTGACGACCGCCGAATGGCCAGTGTCCCGGAATCACTCCGCCGCTACGACTTTCAAGCAAACCGGCGACGCTACTTCCAGCACTTTCCCCGTCGGCGTCAGACCGCCGGTTTTCGCGTCGATCTTAAACAGAACGATGGTGTTCGAGTTCTGGTTCTCCGCAAACAACAGCGTGCCAGTGGGATCGATCTCAAAGCTGCGCGGTTCCTTGCCTCCGGTATGAACGATTCCTACTTGTGTCAGCGTCCCCTTGCTTTCGTCGATCGCATAGATTGCGATGCTGTCGTCGCCGCGGTTGGAGGCGTAGACAAACTTGCCGGAGGGATGCACCTGGATTTCAGCGTCGTCGTTGCGGCCGGTGAAATCCTTGGGCAGGGTCGTGATGGTTTGCAAGATTGTTAGTTTTCCGTTAGCCGCGTCATTCGAGAATACCGTCACGGTGTGTCCCATTTCGCTGATCACGTAAGCGAATTTACCATCAGGACGAAGGGCGAAGTGGCGCGGACCGGATCCGGCATCGATCTTGGTGAATGGAGGATCGTTCGGCGTGAGCGACCCTTTGGCGGCATCAAACTTGTAGACGAGTAACTGGTCGAGGCCGAGATCGTCGACCATAGCGAAACGATTGTCGGGTGAGAGGTCGATCGAGTGGGCGTGCGGTCCCTCCTGCCGTTCGGGATTCGTGCCCTTACCGGTGTGCTGCACGAAGGCTGAGGCTTCGCCGAGTCTTCCGTCGGCGAGAATGGGGAAAACCGCGACGCTGCCTCCGGTGTAGTTGGCCACCAGAACATATTTTCCGGTTCGGTCGACGGTGATGTAGCAAGGGTCGGCGCCGCGCGAGGCAACCTCGTTCAAGAATGTCAGCTTGCCGGTGGCGCGGCCGTCCGCAGAACGATCAATGGAGAACGCGCTGACCCCTCCGCTGTTGGGGCCTTTGTAATTGCCAACTTCATTCACCGCGTAGAGGAAGCGACCGTTCGGGTGCGGAGCGACGAAGGATGGATTGGTGGTTTCCGCGGCCAGACCCAGTGGCGTGATCTCGGAAGTTGCGGCGTCGTAGCGGTAGGCGTAGATGCCTTTGCTCTTGCTACCTTCCTCGGTGTAGGTGCCGACGTAGAAAAGATAAGTGCCTTGCTTCGCCGCCGGTGCGGCGGTAGCGAAGAGCGTCAGGAAGACCAGGGCGAGCACGAGCGCGAGGGCACGGAAGGAATTCCGAAGATTATTCATGCTGCTATAGAAACGCATTCCGGAGGATTTGCGCAAGCGGGACCGCCTACGGGGTCAATACCACGGGCACCGTCTCGTTATAAGGCCAGATGATGACACTGGTGGAGTCGCGCCGATGGAACGCGTCCAACGTTACAGGAAAAGCCACGATGATGGTTCGAGCCGCGGTTTCGCCCGGCTGAATCTTGGCCTCCGGCGGCAGCGCTGGCTGTGCGCCGTTCTTGAGCGCGGGGAAGGCCTGAAAATATCGATCGAAGTCGACGGCGGAGACGGCATCGGCGGTGGAGTCTCCGCTGGCCGTCTTGATCGAGCCTTGCACGCTGCGTACGTAGAGCATCTTCTCGCTGGTGTTGCGAATGGTGAAGGTCAAGGCGACCATGGTCGAGGTCTGCCCGGGAATCTCTACCGCGACAATGTTGTCGAGCGAGCCCGAGGCTTGCGGCTTGGCGCGTCTCAGGAAAGATGCGATGAGCACGACGATTAATACCGCGCCAATGGCGATCAGAACAATTTTGGCGGGCGGCAGATTTTTCTTGGCGGTGCCGAACTCTTCGCCAATGTGGATGGTTGGACCGGCGGGAACGGAAGGCGGCGGAGGCGGCTTAAGCGGGGGTACGGGAGTCTGATCAGGCATAAGCGTTTGGCTACCCGCCGATTCTACGCTTGCGTCGGGCGGGAAGCGACCAGTGTGCGGCTCGATGGGAGACTCTGCAGCTAATTCAGTGTTTCACAGCGGGCTGCTAGAGGCTCGGCGATAGCAACGCAGTGAGTCCCGGCTCAGTCGTTTTTTGTGTAGTCTTGTTTGCAACAGTTGGGTCTGGCCTGTAGATTCGCGCGGGCGTATCATGACGCAAATGAAGCAGAAAACTTCCGAAAGGCCATATATTGCGCGGTTCGAGGATTTTGGTCTGAGTCTCACACAAGGGCCCGAGGCTGAAGACCTGATTTCGGCTCTTGGAACGAGGTTCGGCATCGTTATCGCGGACGACGAGGCAGAAGCCATTAGAACTCCCGCACAATTGGTCGATCTGATCATGACTAAGGTTGAGTCGCTTGAATCGAGTGACTGCCTCAGCCAGCGTGCCTTTCATCTGATACGGCGAGCCGCAATGCGTAGCTTCCACCTGCCCCGTCAGGCTATATCACCCAATAGCAAATTAGACGATATTGTCCCGCGCAGCCTGCGGTGCGCTCGATGGAAAAGTCTTGGCACGAATGTGGGTGCAAATAGATGGCCGGAACTCAAAAGGTCGCGCACAACATTTGTGATTCTGGTCCTTCTCGCGGCAGTGGGCTTTGGGTTTGCATCCGCCAGACTAACTGTTACGGGCGTGCTCAATCTTTTCGCGTCGTCAGCGATGACCATAGCGTTCGCATTCGTGCTCGCATGGATAACGCGACCTTTGAAACGAACATTCCCTGTGACCTGTCTCACTGTGCGTGATTTGGTTGATTGGATAGTTGCTGAGAACCCGCAGTTGATTAGGCATGAGCCGAAGGACTGGACGCGAGAACGGGTCTCAGTCACAGTTCGGAGATTAATTGTAGAGTGGTCAAACGAGCGTGACTTCACCGAAGAGTCCCTCTTCTACCCCACCCGAATGATCACGTAGTTATTGAAAAATCGCGATAGCGCTCATTGACACCAGATGTGCATTGCGACAGCACTTTGTTCGATCACCAGCCGTGCTTCATGGCTTTGGCGAATTTCTGCGCGGGCAAGGTGTTGAGCACATCGTCTTTGGTGAGCCAGGCGCGACGGGCTTGCAGGATGCCGTAGCGAATCTTTTCCATGTGCGACGTGTGGTGAGAATCGGTGTTGATCACGATCTTCACCCCTTGCTGCTTGGCCTGGCGGAGATGCACATCGTTCAAGTCGAGCCGGTCGGGATAGGAATTCAGTTCCATGGCGACTTTGTGTTTCGCGGCTGCGGTCAGGATGGCGTGTATGTCGAAGGCGTAGGCGTCGCGCCGCAGCTGGATGCGACCGGTGGGATGTCCGATGATCGAGGTGTTCGGATTTTCTATCGCCTTGAGCAAACGCTCGGTCATTTTCGCGGGTTCCTGATTGAACACCGAATGCACGCTGGCAATAACGAGGTCCATTTGCGCTAGCACATCGTCAGAGAGATCGAGATCGCCGTCGGCCAGGATGTCGACTTCGATGCCGGCGAAGATCGTGATGCCCTCGATTTGCTCGCTGGCCGCCCGAATGCGGGCGATGTGCGCCACGGCGCGCTGGTCGTCGAGTCCGTTGGCAAAGGCCAGGTTCTTGGAGTGATCGGTGATGGCCATGTATTGATAGCCGCGCGCTTTTGCGGCCTCCGCCATTTCTTCGATCGTGTTCTTGCCGTCGGTTTCGACGGTGTGCATGTGAACGTCGCCCTTGAGATCGGCCTCGGTGATCAGCTGGGGCAGAGCGTGCTTTTCGGCCAGATCGATTTCGCCGAGGTTTTCGCGCATCTCCGGCGGAATGTAGTCGAGCTTGAGCTTGGCGTAAATTTCTTCCTCGGTTTTTCCCGCGACCGGCTTCCCGCCTTCAAGTTCAGCCAGGCTGTATTCGTTCAAGGTGTACTTCATCTTGAGGGCGCGCTGGCGCAGGGCCACATTGTGGGCTTTCGATCCGGTGAAGTACTGCATGGCGGCGCCGAACGATTCCGGCGGCAGCAGGCGCACGTCGACCTGCATGCCGCTGCGCAGGTGGAAGCTGATCTTGTTGTCGCCGCTGGCGATCACATCCATCAACGGCGGATATTGCGCGACATAGGCGATGGCTTTCTGGCGGCCTTCTTCGGTGGTGCAGGCTTTGCCGGTGACGAGGATGTCGAGGTCGCCAACGGTTTCGCGGCCGCGACGCAGCGACCCGGCAGGAGTGATCTTGTCGATGCCGGGGAATTTTTCCAGATACGCGGTCAGCTTCTCGGCTTCTTCCTCGGCGGCGTCGATGAGGAAGCGACCGCTGATGCGGCGATAGTCGGCGATGGCCTTGAGCAGCTTGGCTTCGTGCTTTTCGCCCATGCGCGGCAGTTCTCGGATTTTGCCCTCGCGCGCCAGTTTCTCAACGCCGTCCACATCGCTGACTTGGTAAGCGTCCCAAATAAGCTTGATGGTTTTCGGCCCCAGGCCCTGAATTTTCAGCAACTGCAGCATCGAGGGATGGTATTTCTGCAGCAGTTCGGTCTGCACGGCGAGTTTGCCGTCCTGGAAAAGTTCCTGGAGATTGCGCAGCATGCTTTTGCCGATGCCGGGGATGGCGAGGACTTGCTTGGGCTCGGGAATGAGTTCTTTGATCTGCTCGGAGTGATTCTCGATGGCCTGCGCGGCGTTGCGGTAGGAGCGGATGCGGAACGAATCCTGCCCGTCAATTTCGAGCAGGTCGGCAGTCTCGTAGAGAATGTTGGCGATGGCTTTGTTGTCCATGGCTTGGGCGTCGGACTAAAGATAAACAAGAATGAGCGGCAGGGCCAGTGGTCACCCGGCAGACACTAAGACCATGCAAGGTGCGAGCCGCGCTCCCGGGAGCGGGATTTTGCCGGGAGCGCCTCGATGCGCAACTACGATGCTTTGCTCACGTTTGCTGCCTGCGGACCCTTCTGACCCTCGGTGATTTCGAATTCCACCTGGTCGCCTTCCTGCAGGCTCTTATATCCTTCGGAGCTGATGGCACTGTAATGAACAAAAACATCTGGTCCATCCGCGCGCCCGATGAACCCGTACCCTTTCGCGTTATTGAACCACTTGACGGTTCCTTTCAGCCGTTCCACGTACGCCCCGCTTTCCGCACGTCCAAATGGGGGCCCAGGGACGTGCCCACAATCAAAAACCCCAGATAGGATGCATTTTGGAGCGATAGAGGTAGGCTGTCAAGCGATTGTATTACCAAAAAACAAAAGGGAACTACGCGCGCGGTTTCGGGGCTATAGCCGAGTCGGCCGCCTACTTTTTAACGCTTCGTTTTCTGGCTCCCATACGCGAGATGTGATCGAGCCACAACACGGATGAGATGGTCTTGGCGTCTCGGATGGTCCCGCGGATGACCATGCGGACCGCGGCCGCGAGGGGCACCATGCGCTTGTAAATGATCTCGTCTTCCTCTGGCTGTGCTTCGCCGGCACTAAGGCCGGTGGCCAGAAAAACCGACATGGTCTCGGCGACGAAGCCGGGGCTGGCATAGAACTTCAGAATGCGGCGCCACTTCGCAGCGGTGTATCCGGTTTCCTCCAACAATTCACGCTGGGCGGCTTTCAGTTCCTGCTCGCCGGGATCAATGCGGCCGGCCGGCAGTTCCCACAAATAGTCGGTCGCCGCGTGACGGTACTGCCGTTCCAGAAGGACGCGAGGGGGCGCCGTGGAATTGTCTACGGCCAGCACCACGACGGAGCCCGAGTGGTGGATGACGTCGCGCCGCGCCCGCACGCCACCGGGTTCCTCGACGTGGTCGGTGGTCACCGAGAAAACCGGGCCCCGATATACGGTTCGGGAGGATAGGATACGTTCTTTGCTGCGAGCGGGCTTGGAAGAAGATTTGGCCATGAGAACAATATAAAGCAAGGCGCCGGACTGCTGACTTCGGATCTCAGTCCCGGCATTCTTGAGGAAAAACGGTCGACGTCTGAGGTCTGAGGTCCGTTCTGCTATGCTGCCGGGCATGGCCGCAAAGCCGCGAGTTGCGATTGTTGGGGCGGGGAATTTCGGGTCGGCTCTTGCTTTGGCGCTGCAGCGGGCGGGTTATGCGATTGAAGCAGTGATTGCGCGGGCTCGCAGTGACTCGATCAGCGGTGGATCACTGAAGAGGGCGCAGAAGCTGGCAAAGAAGGTGGGCGCCCGAGCGACGGGCGATCTGTCGGCGGTGCGGGCCGAATTGATATGGTTCTGCGTGCCCGACGCCGAAATCGTGCGGGTGGCAAAGGCGCTGGCCGAGAAAGTTGAATGGAAGGGAAAAGTCGCGCTGCATTCCAGCGGAGCGCTTACCAGCAATGAACTGGACGCGCTTCGCAGGCGGGGCGCGGCGGTTGCGTCGGTACATCCGCTGATGACGTTTGTGCGGGGCTCGCGGCCTTCGTTCGCGGGAGTTTCGTTTGCGGTTGAGGGCGATGCGGCCGCGGTGCGCGTAGCGCGTCGCGTAGTTCGAGAAGTGGGAGGTCGCGCGTACTCGATTCGCAAGAAAGACAAAGCTGCTTATCACGCCTGGGGAACGTTTGCGTCGCCGCTGTTTACGGCGCTGCTCGCCACTGGCGAGCAGGTTGCGGCGCTGGCAGGAGTGAACCGCAAGGCGGCCAAGCAACGAATGATTCCGATCTTGCTGCAGACCCTGGCGAACTATGCGGCTCTCGGCCCGGCGGGTGGGTTCAGCGGGCCGATTGTCCGCGGCGACGTGGATACGGTGAAACGGCATCTGCGCGTGCTGCGCGGCACACCTGCTGCCGAAGTTTACTCAGCCTTGGTGCGCGCGGCCCTGAAGTACCTTCCGGTCAAACACAAAAAGTCGCTCAAGCGGATTCTGGACTCCTCGCGAGGTTGGGTCGCAGGGGAGTGACGCGTGCGAGCTTGACTCGTGCGGTCCAGGCGAGAAGCGCCAGCACGGCGAAGGGAAGCGACGCCGCGGTGCGAATGGGCAGCGCGATCGCGGTGGAATTGAAATCCACGGGCGCCAGCACTGGGCGGAATAGGATCAGCGAAAACGCGGCGATCCACGGCCAGAAAAGAACAAGCGCGCCGAGAAACAGCAGAACGCGAGGAACGAGTCCACCGTCGAGGAGGTGGCTGCGGTAGCGCACCAGCACCAGGATTCCAGGGAGGAGAATGAGGTGATCGTAAATCGCCTGTCCGGGGAGGATGGTGATCGTGGTAATGGAGAGTAAGAGAGTCAAGGTCATCCAGAAGGCGAACGAACCGTAGGCGGCGGCGCGACTGCGCCAGGCCAGCAGGATCGCGACGACAAGCGAGGCTGAGGTCAGAACAAACGTTCCCGGACCAGCCAGGTGCGGTCCCAAGTGCGAAGTAAGAACTTCCGTCACCAGTGGAGGCTGCGTGTAGTGACGGTAGGCGAGGACGGTGTGCGTCCAGGATTCGATCCAGTGAGGCATCGCCGCGAGCGACGTACCGAGTAATAAGGTGAGCGTCGCGAAGAATCCAAGGCAGAAGCCTCGCCGCGCTCGCCAGTCGTGAGCGCTCCAGATCATAAAATAGAGGATTGCAAGCACTGTTACCTGCGGCTTGATGGTCGAGATCGACATCAGGATTCCGGCAAGCAGGAACCGGCCCCGCTGCAGCGAGACGAGCGAAGCGGCCAGCAGAAACGCCACCAGCAGCCCCAACTGCGCAGCAAACAAGGCCTCAAGAGCCGGATAGCTCGACAGCGTGAGCAGAAGAATTACAGCGACCCACTTCGCGCTCATGCGCCAGTCAAGCGCGCACAGCCACAGCGGAACGCTGGCAAAGGTCAACGCGGCCAGCACGCAGACGACCGCGACGCGCAACGGGGCAAAGGGAAATTCAGCCGCCGGCCAGAACAGCAGATCCGCGAAGAAAGGATACGGGAACACGCGGCGGTCGACAGGATCGGTCGGACGGTCCGGATCGAGAGGGCGACCGTAGAGGCCCGTCTGGATTTCGCGCGTCATTTCCGGGCTGTAGGGATCGCGGCCGTGGCGGAGCCATTCCTGCGATGTAAGCCATACCTGGAAGAAATCGTTGCCGAACGAATTTCCGTTCCCCAGTCCCTCAGCCGTTCGCACGGCCCAGACGCGAGGCATGAAGAGTCCCTGGTGGTAGTAGATCATCGACACTGCGCCGATCAGGGCAAGGCAGAGTGCAAGACTGGATGAGAACGGGCGCAGTCCGGATTGAGGTGCGGGCGTCAACAGGGGTAGTCGAGCGCGATTAGAGCACGCGGTGAAAATCCGTGCAAGGCTAATACCACGAAGGCCACGAAGTCACACGAAGGATTTCTTGGACCTGCTTCCTTCGTGTACCTTCGTGCCCTTCGTGGTTGATGCTCGTCTCTGGCAGAGGAGAGCAGCTTCTAGCTCGATGTGAACAGGTGCCCGAGCTTTTCCTTCTTGGTCTTGAGATATTCTTCGGCGTGCGGACTGGGAGTGACTTCGCAGGGGACGCGTTCCACCACATGCACGCCAGCGCGTTCCAGGGCCTCAACTTTTTCAGGATTGTTCGAGAGCAGACGCACGCGGGTGACCCGCAGCGCCTTCAGAATCTCGGCCGGGAGGGTGAAGTCGCGGTAGTCGTTCTTGAAGCCCAGGCGTTCATTGGCTTCGACGGTGTCGAGGCCGGCATCCTGCAGTTCGTACGCTTGCAACTTGGCCATCAGGCCGATGCCTCGCCCTTCCTGCTGCTCGTAGATCAGGATGCCCGCGCCTCCGTCGGCAATCATCGACAGCGACAGCTCAAGCTGCTGGCGGCAATCGCATCGCAGGGAATGAAAAACGTCGCCGGTCAGACACTGCGAATGAATACGCACGAGCGGCGGCGTGGATTGGACGTCGCCCATTACCAGAGCGACCGCCTCCTCCACGCGGCGAGCGCCGTCGGAACCGAACTGTCCGCGAAAGCCGTAGATGCGGAATTGGCCCCAACGAGTGGGAAAATCCGCCGATGCGACCTGTTGGATTTGATTTTCGCTCACTGTTTCATTATAGCGGGGCAGTATGGCGCGGACGAGTTCCGAGAATAGAAGGTCAAGAAAAAAGGGCCGTCGCCCCAACGGCCCCTTCGATTCACTTCCGAAAGCTAGATCACATCTCGCAGAGTTCTAGTCTCCAGCACAACTGTATCGTTGCTTGCCTGACCTATGGCATAGAGCAGACTCACCGATTCGGAATACAGGTGAAGGGAGGTCGAAGCAACCAAAGTCGTTGTGCCTTGGTTGACTTCAACCGTGTAACCGTCCGCGGGAAGAGTGACATCCAGCAACGCGCCAGGCTTGACCGCATAGACGTACAACTTCTTCGTGGCGGTGTCTTCCACGATGACCTGCACCGCCGGCGAGTTCGCCGCTAGTGCAAACAGCAATCGACCCGTGTTGGCCGCCACCGGCGTGAGGTTGTTGGTGAAGGTCAGCAGCGTGGGAGTGCCGTCTTCATTCAGGGTCAGAACCGCCGAGTAATCAGTCTTCGGGTCGATTGTGACCGACTTCTCAAGCAACGGAGCGTTGCTGCAGGGCGCCAGAGAGTCGGCGATGCTGACTTTCACGTTATAGGTTCCGGGAAGAAACGTGAGCGGGCCAGTGATCGATCCGAAGGACAGGCCGTGCACATAGCAAACTTCGTCGTTCAACAGAATGTCCACGGGAAATGCAGGGTCGGTAGCAGCGGCGTAGTTCCGTCCCGCAATCCCCTGGACGAAATACATGGAAGAAGCGTGCGCCCCTGTGCTCATGGCAGCGAACAGGAGGGCCAGTGCGAACGCGTAGCGAATGGGATTCGTCATAAGTTTTCTCCGAAGATGAGGTGGGGTGGCTATTGGCCCAATAGCCAGCATTGACGGTGATGAGCGCCGCTCACGGATTACTTGCCTGCGAAATGTCGAGAGTCATTTCTGCTCTCGCTTCGAGTAAACCCTGCAGTGTTACGGAAGTTCTTACACGTTGTAAAAATTCGTCACAGCGAAACGTCGCAGCGGGGTTCGTGTTCACAAAGAAGAATTGAATTGGAGAAGGATGGAATCAGGGAGCCTTGAAATCCGCGTGTTTCAATCTGAAATCGAATTATTTCGGTTCAGCCGCGCGCCCTGAAGGGGAAGATAGCGTCTTGCTTGGAGGGAATTGGCGCCCCGTTGCGCGTGGCCGGATGAAAGTGCCAGTTCTCCAGCGCCGCAAGACACTTGTCATCGATGTCGGGGCCCAAGCTGTGCAGCACGGTCTTGCGGACGATTTCACCGCGTTCGTCGATGGTGATTTCGATAACCTCGTTGCCGCCGTAGTCGGGCAATTGCCACGGGTAGACCACAGGATCGGAAGTCGCGATCGGCAAAGCAGGACGAACCTCGTCGCCGAAAAGCGGGCCACGATAGAGAGATCCATAGGTAGCGCCGGCCTGCGCCCCGTGACCCAAGGCGGAAAGCGTCTGAGTCTTCGAGTCGTCCTCAGTGTTGGTGTGCGCCAACGGATTCTTGGGAGCCACGGACTGGGCTGTTTGAGGAGATGGATTGAATGCCAACTTGTTGTGACTGAAACGTTGGTGACGGTAACGCTGTGTTGCATTGTCGGACGAACTCTGAGTGCTGTCGTCGGGCGATTTGCTGGGCCAGTAAAGGCGGGTCACGGATTTGCCGTTCTCTCCTGACGCCACGGACGACACTGAGATCAGCTGCGGTTCGCGGCTGTGCAGCAGCCACACCAGCAATAGCGCATGGAATACAAGCGAACCGATGCGAAGCCAGCGCTCCCGGCGCCCGATCGCGAAATTGAGTTGCGCAAACATTGAAAGCATTTCGCGACAGACGGCGTTCGTCGCGGTTCAGTGTTAGTTAGACGTAACCCAAGGTATTTCGTCAAGGGAATTTCTGGGCCGGTACCGTTACAGTTTCAGAACTGTAACAGTACCCCGGGGCCGCGAGCACAACTGGAACCTGTGGTAATGACTGCCGACGTTGGTGCATCCGGTTGGTGCCGATTCCGGATCGCTGATAAAATAGTCGGGCAGCACACCCACCCACACACGGGGCTATAGCTCAGCTGGGAGAGCGCATCGTTCGCAACGATGAGGTCGTCGGTTCGAGCCCGACTAGCTCCACCAAATTCTTAGGAAAAAAGTTCTACAATCGTGCTGGTTCAGTTCAAGCGGTGCCAGCGGAATGGATCCTTGGCGCTTGGCCGCTGGGTCTCGACGGGAGGGGTCA
>JBKQID010000010.1:0-44960 GCA_052148475.1 Candidatus Sulfotelmatobacter sp.
GGTAGCGAAGTTCGGTTGTGATAACCGCTGAATGCATATAAGCGGGAAGCACTCCTCAAGATGAGATCTCCCAACCCGTAAGGGATAAGAAGGGCCCAGGAAGACTACCTGGTTGATAGGCTGGAGGTGGAAGCGCAGTAATGCGTGTAGCTTACCAGTACTAATCGCCCGTTCGGCTTGACCATAAAATTTACTCGGTGCAGAAACAGTTGTCAGTTCTCAGTTGCAGTTGCCGGTTCGAAACTGAACTGGAATCAGCAATGTTGTTTGGAAGTCGTTAGAAACTGAATGACTGAGAAGCAAGACTGATAACTGTGCGCCGACGCTTTTTATAAGAAAGCAAGCCGATGTAATAAGTGGCAGAAATCGGAAGTAAGCAAATAAGAAAGTAAGCCACACCCAATCTATTCAGTTGTGAGGTGTCGATACCTCACGCTCTTTGAAAAGTTCTCAGCGTCAGCGCTAAGGGGTTTCCGCGAAGAGGTTTGTGGAAGGGCATGGCTTCAGCCGTGCCGTACGACGCCTCTTCTGATTGGGCTTTAGCCCCTGAGGTCGCGCTGATCCGCTGAACCGAGATGGCGTTGAGATCCTTCGCTGAAAAGCGCTCAGGATTTCGGCAGCAGGCTCCCAATCGCCGCCTTACCGGCGGCTCATTCACGCCTGCTAGACGCCTCAAGTTGTCGGTAATCATACCGCGGGGGATCCACCCGTTCCCATCCCGAACACGGAAGTTAAGCCCCGCTGGGCCGATTGTACTGCACGCGAAAGTGTGTGGGAGAGTAGGTAGTTGCCGGCATAAATAAAGGCCACGTTCAGAAATGAGCGTGGCCTTTTCCGTTTTGCTCAGGATATCCATCCTCCGCAGTCTCGTTTCAATTCTTTCCACTCTCCGTGTCTCTTCCGAAACAGGAGCGTGGCGCCGTGGCCACAGCGTCCGCCGCAGATAAAACTGAACCTCATCGCGGCGAATTGATGGTTCTTATCGAAGACCACTTCCGAGAGCGTAAGAAGTCCAGCGGCAAAGGCACGGCCGACCGCCTGATCGACGGGTATGCCCTGCCGCATCGTTTGACTGGGGTCGTTCTCGTGGACAACTCTGCCCTGGTCGTCTGTATCGACGAGCGTAATGTTTTCACGCAACGAGATTTTTGGATCAAATTCGTGGATGACTGACTCGGGATGTGTTGCGCAGTCCAGGTCGATCCCCTTCAGGCATCCGCCTTCACCCTTTTCCTCCGACAAATCAAGGGTGGAAGTATGTTTCGCCAGATTGAAATGAGGGGATTTACCTCCGTTTGTGTAGGAGGTCAAGAATGCGCGATACACTTCGATCTGTTCCGCAGTCATGGGCGACTGGCTCAACGTTGGCTTGCCGTCAGCTGCAGCCGCAAAAACTGCGGCCAGCAAAACTCCAACGATCACTAGCCCATTCGTCTTCATAAGCGAAATTCTCCCGGTACCTGTGATGCAGTTATGGACACCGCGGGAGATCCAGTCGGCTATCGAATACTCTTAGACCGCTCCTGAAGAAAAGTCAAAATCCCCACCCTAGCCGCAAAGAACGCGGCTAGGATGGGGCACCCGATTCGTTCCCTAATCCATAATCCATCCTTTTCCACTAATCCTTCACCATTGCTTCATTGCTACTGGGCCGGGGTGGCGGCTGGCGTTGCGGTTGGGGTTTCCGCTGTCGCTTCGGGCGCGGCTACTGCGTTGATCTTCACTGTGGCCAGGATTTGCTCCAGGCGGTTGAAGACTTTGTCGCGGTCGACGTGTTTCACCAGGCCTTCCTCCGACGCATCGGTGGTGACGTTCAGGGCGAACTCGTAGCAACTTCCATTCTGGTAGACGTGGAAGTACTTGGAGTCGCTCTGGCGCGTGCCTTCGCCGGAGACGGCTTCGGTGGCGCGCAGTTCGAGGTCGCCGAGCATCAGCTTGGAGTTCGATGCTGAGTCATTGGACAACTTCGCTGCGCTCGCTGGCTCAGGGGCTGCGGGCGCGTTGGTCGCGGTTGAAGATACGGCCGCCGATCCGCTGGCGTCGCCGTGAGAACTTCCGTCGGTGCCGGTGCTGGCGACGGCGGGTGTGGGGTCCTTCGTCCCGCAAGAAGCGCGGTCCTCAGGATGACAGGTTTGTGGTGACTGCGATTCCGAAACCTTGGGCTGCGGGACGGCGAACTCGATGCATTGGTCGGCGGTAAGCGATTTGTTCACGCTGACGTCGAAGAATGCGGACGAGAAATCCGTGTTGGCGAAGCCGGTCTCGGGCAACTCGACGGCGGCGAGCGCGACTCCGCCGGGCTGAACGAAGTTCATGGCCATGGGATTCGAGGCCAGAAGATCGGCAGCGGCGTCGCCAGTTTCAATGGCGTAGCGGCGCGGATATTCGAAAGTTACGCCGTAGGTTTTATCGGCATAGTTCACGGTTGCGGGTTTCCTCGCCACGACTTTTTTCGGAGCGGGCTTGGTCGCGGCCTGCACGCCTGGTGCGGGCATCGGCGAGACTGCGCTCGGAGTGGGCGGCGCGGGAATCTGATTGCTGGTTACGGGCTGCGGCTTGTTGTCACTGGAACAGCCGACGGTTAGGGAGCAGACGATCAGCACGGCGGCGAAAATAAGCGCGCCGGTGTGCTTGCCCCAGGCTACGGAACCCCGGGTTACTGAACTGCGGGTTTCTGCGATGTTGCGAACTGCGTTGATGCGGGTCATTGTGGTTGCCTCCTGCCGGATTGCGGCACCTTGAGGAATGCACGGCGAGCGCCATGGGACGGTGCGTTGATTTGGCGGGGGTTATCGGGAGGAACGCTGAAAAGCCGCGTGGGGCGCGGGACACGATGTGGACGGGAGGACACGGGGCGCGGGTTCTCGACGTTCGGAAGCCCGCGGATTGTCCTTGCGCGGACAGGACGTCAAAATCCCCACGTCTCAAAATCGAGACGCGGGGCACCCGCCTGAAGTCAGCTGGTATCGTTAAAGCGACGGGCGGTGAGCTAAAGTCAAAATCCCCACTCTAACGTTGCAAGGGCGCGACGTTTAGAATGGGGCACCCTGAAGAGTTACCCCGGAGATTAAAGAGTAGAGGAGAAGCGATGGGCATTGCCAGGTCGCGGATTGCGGCGAGATTCATCCTGTGTTCGTTGTTGTTGCTGGCCTCGGGCGCTGGCTGGGGGCAAGGCCGGACGCCGGAGAAGATCATTATTGATACTGACATTGGCGACGACGTGGACGATGCGTTTGCGCTGGCGCTGGCGGTGAAGAGTCCGGAGTTGCAGGTGCTGGGAGTGACCACTACGTTTGGCGATACCGAGGCGCGGGCGAAGATTGTCGACCGGTTCCTCGGTGAGGTGGGACGGGCGGAGATTCCGGCGCTGGCGGGGAAGGCTACGGCAACCAAGAATCCGATGTCGCAGCGGAAGTATGGAGAGGGTGGACATTTTGCGAAGAGCTCTCACGGAGACGCGGTGGAGTTTTTGCTGGAGCAGATTCGAAAATATCCGGGAGAGATTACGCTGGTTGCCATTGGTCCCCTGATGAATGTGGGGGCGGCGATCGACAAGGATGCGGCGACGTTCCGGAAGTTGAAGCGGGTGGTGCTGATGGGCGGGTCGATCCGGCGCGGGTATGGGGATTTGGGGTACACGGCGCCGGTGCCTCCTATGCCGGAGTGGAACATTTTGAATGATGTGGCGTCGGCGCAGAGATTGTTTGCCGTGGGTGTGCCGGTGTTTGTGATGCCGCTGGATTCGACGCAGCTGAAGATGGATGAGGTCAAGCGTGCGTTTCTGTTCAGCCAGGGGACGGCGGTTACCGACCAACTGGCGGTGCTGTATCACTCATGGGGACAAGAGACGCCGACGTTGTTTGATCCGATGACGATTGCGTTTGTGTTGCGGCCGGAGTTGTGTCCGGTGCAGGGGTTGCATATTCGGGTGGATGAGCAGGGGTTCACGCGCGAGGAGCCGGGGACGGCGAACGCGCAGGTTTGCCTGGAGTCGAATGCGGAGGATTTCTTTAAGTTTTATTTGAAGAGAGTGGCGAGTGGTGAGCGTGCGCGGTGAAATGTGTGAAGTGTAAGTGTGAAGTGAAAGCGTGACGTCAAAATCCCCACCCTCTCGCACAAAACGCGAGAAGGGTGGGGCACCCGGTTCATCTTGGTGAAGGAGAGCGGTGATGCGATCGGAAGGAAGTGCGCGGCGCAGATTTTTGAAGAGTGCTGGGGCGGGATTTGCAGGAGGGGCTCTCTTTCTGCCGAGCGGCTTCTTTGGGCAAGAAATTCCCACTTCTGCCGCAAACGGCGCGGCAGAAATGGGGCACCCGGTGCGAGGGCTCATGTATGACGTTGCTGCGTTTGGTGCGGCCGGGGATGGGAAGACGATCGACACGCCTGCGATCAACCGGACGATCGATGCAGCGGCGTCGGCGGGAGGCGGGACGGTTTATTTTCGGGCGGGGAATTATTTGTGTTACTCGATTCACCTCAAGAGCAAGGTTGCGATTTATCTCGATGCGGGCGCAACGATCGTTGCGGCGGATCCGGCTACGGACGCGAGTGGCGGATACGATCTGGCGGAATCGAACGCGCCGTGGGAGGACTATCAGGATTACGGGCACAACCATTGGCATAACAGTTTGATTTGGGGCGAAGGGCTGGAGGGCTTTTCGATTGGCGGGCCGGGGCTGATCTGGGGCAAGGGGTTGAGCCGCGGCTGGGGAGCGGGGCCCAAGGCTGAGCAGCCTGGAGTGGCGAATAAGGCGATTGCCCTGAAAAATTGCCGCAACGTATTGCTGCGCGATTTTTCCATTCTCCATGGCGGGCATTTTGGAATTCTGGCGACTGGGGTCGATAACCTCACCATCGACAATCTGAAGATCGACACGAATCGCGACGGCATGGACATTGATTGCTGCCGGAATGTGCGAATCGCGAATTGCAGCGTGAATTCGCCGTGGGATGACGGCATCTGCCTGAAGAGTTCGTTTGCGCTGGGATATGTCCGGGCGACGGAGATGGTCACGATCAGCGGTTGTCTGGTGGCGGGGAGCTACGAGGAAGGGGCGCTGCTCGATGGGACGTTCAAGCGTTTTGCCGCTGACGCGAAGGCGCCGCGTACTGGGCGGATCAAGTTTGGGACGGAGTCGAATGGCGGGTTCAAGAACATTGCGATCTCGAATTGCGTGTTTGACGGATGCAGCGGGCTGGCGATTGAGACGGTGGACGGAGCGGTGATTGAAGACGTGAGCGTGACCAACCTTACGATGCGGGATGTGGTGGGGGCGCCGATTTTTTTGCGGCTGGGGGCGCGGATGCGAGGTCCGGCGGGCGCGGCGGTGGGTGTATTGCGCCGCGTGATTTTGAGCAACATTACTTGTTCGTGCGGGAGTTATTCGGTCGGGCAGGGAGCGCGAATCGGCTCGATTTTCGCGGGGATTCCGGGGCATCCGATCGAGGATGTGAAGATGAGTGACGTCATGATTGTCCACGCGGGCGGAGGCACGAAGGACGATGCGCAACGGCAGCTGGCGGAGAAAGAAAAAGAATATCCGGAGCCGAGTATGTTTGGAACGACTCCGGCGCATGGATTTTTTATTCGGCATGCGCGGGGAATGGAAATGAATGGGATCAAGATTGAACATGCGAACCGCGAGGCGCGGGCCGCGTTTGTACTGGATGATGTGGATAGTGCGGAGTTCGGGCGGATCAAAGCGGCGGCTGATGCGGGTGTGCCGACATTTGTGCTGAATCAGGTGCGGGGTTTCAGCGTGTTCCGGAGTAAGCCGGTGCCGGACACGGAACTGGGAGTGGCGGAGAAGAAGGAGATCTGAAGCGATGGGAAAATGAGTCAAGATCCCCACAGCGAAAAATGCAATTCAAAATCCCCACTTCTCGCGTACAGGACGCGTGAGAAATGGGCACCAGCATCAGGCATAAGCGAAGAAGGAGCAGGATGAAAATCCCTGGAGGGTTTCGAGTTGGGGTGTTGCTGGCGTTGTGTCCAGTGATGGCTGGGCAGGCACAACAGAATGTGGATCTGATCGTCAGCGGCGGGATCGTAGTGACCATGGACGGGCAGCGGGCGATTCTTGACGATGGCAGCGTCGCAGTGAAGGGCGATGCGATTGTCGGGGTGGGGCCGCGGGCGGAGATTGAGAGTCGATACGCGGGCGCGCAAGTGATCGATGCGCGCGGGAAACTGGTGTTACCGGGATTCATCAACGGACACACGCATGTGCCGATGACTTTGTTTCGGGGGCTGCATGATGACGTTACGCTGCAGGACTGGCTTTACAAATATATTTTTCCGGCGGAAGCGAAGAATGTGAATGAGGAGTTCGTGCGTTGGGGGACGCGGCTGGCGGCGGCGGAGCAGATTCGGGCGGGCGTGACTACCTTTGCCGATATGTATTACTTCGAGGATGCTGTGGCCGAAGAGACGAAGGCGGCCGGAATGCGTGGGGTGCTGGGCGAAACCTTCATTGACTTTCCGGCGCCGGATAACAAGAGCGAAGCGGAGATGCTGGCGTATACCGAGAAGTTTCTGCAACGGTGGCAGGGGGATGCGTTGATTCATGCGGCTCCTGCGCCGCATTCGATTTATACGTGCTCGAAGAAAACGATTCAGGATGCGGCCGCGCTGGCTGCGAAATATCATGCGCCGTTGCTGATGCACGTGTCGGAGATGAAGAAGGAATGGGACGACAGCGAGAAGGCGAACGGGATGTCTCCAGTGCAATATCTGGAGAAGCTGGGAGTGCTGGGGCCGGAACTGGTGGCGGCGCATTGCATTTTTGTGGATGAGGCCGACCGGAAACTGCTGGCGGAAAGGGGAGTCGGGTGCGTGCACAATCCGTCGAGCAACATGATGATCGCGAGCGGAGTCTCCCCGGTGCCGGAGATGCGCGCGGCGGGGATTGCGGTGGGGCTGGGGACGGATGGTCCGGCGGGGAGTAATAACGATCTGGATTTGATGGAGGAGATTGACCTGGCGGCGAAGCTGGCGAAGATTACGAAGATGAATCCGCTGGCGCTGAATGCGAAGGCGGTGGTGGAGATGGCGACGATCGATGGAGCGCGGGCGCTGCATATGGAGAAGGAAATTGGATCGCTGGAGGCGGGGAAAAAAGCGGATCTGATTCTGATCAGTTTGGATGAGCCGAACGCCGTGCCGATGTATGACGTCTACGCGCAGATCGCGTATTCGCTGAAAGGAAGCGACGTGGAGACGGTGGTGATTGGTGGACGAGTGGTGATGCGGGGGCGTAAGTTGCTGACGATCGATGAGCCTGCTGTGCTGGAGAAGGCGCGGGAGTATGGGAAGTCGGTAAAGGCTTCGCTGGGGATGGAGTAAGGCGGGCTCAAGAGTCAACGGTCACAATTCACAATCCCCACTTCTCGCACAGGACGCGCGAGAAACGGGGCACACGCGGTTGGTATTTTGCATCGAGAAAGTCAAAGTCCCCAGACTGTCGCACAAAACGCGACAAGGGTGGGGCACCCTCGGTGTTTGGAAAGGTGCGCAATTCCTTGCGTCCCTTATAATCGAAAGATTCGCTATGGCTGCCATTCTTGAACGGATTGTTGCCGCTACGCGGGCGCGCGTGGCGGAAGCGCGGCGCGAGGTGGATTGGCGCGACCTGGAGCGGCGGGCGGAACGGCACGTGCCGCGCGGGTTTCGGCGGACGCTGCAGGCGAAGAGCCGGGATGGAATCGCGGTGATTGCGGAGTTGAAGAAGGCTTCGCCATCGAAGGGATTGATTCGCGCGGAGTTTCGTGCGGCGGAGTTGGCGCGGGAACTGGAGGCGGCGGGGGCGGCGGCGCTTTCGGTGCTGACGGATGAGGAATTCTTTCAGGGATCGCTGGGAAATTTGCGGGAAGCTTCAGCGGCGGTTTCGATTCCCTGCTTGCGCAAGGACTTCATCGTCGATGAGTTTCAGCTGGTGGAGGCGCGGGCGAATGCAGCCGATGCGGTGCTGCTGATTGTGGCGGCCTTGTCTGCGGAGGAATTGAGTTTGCTGGCGGCCGGTGCACGCCGGTACGGGTTGGATGTTTTGTGCGAAGTGCATGATGGCGAGGAGTTGCAGCGCGCGCTGGACGCGGGATTTGATTTGATTGGCGTGAATACGCGCGATCTGCGGACGTTCAAGGTGGATTTGGAGACGGCGTTTGCGTTGGCCGCGAGGTTTCCAGCAGATGTGGTGCGGGTGGCGGAGAGCGGGATTCACTCCGCGAAGAATGTGGGACGGTTGCGAGCGGCGGGGTATGACGCGTTTTTAGTGGGTGAGTCGCTGATGCGAGCTTCCGCTCCAGGAGAGGCGCTGCGGGAGTTGATGCGGGTACCGAGTGGGGAGGAACGAGCTCCGATCGGACGGTAGCAAAACCCCCACTTCTCGCGCACAGGACGCGCGAGAAATGGGGCACCCGGACGCAGGGGGAACACGAGGTCCCTCGACTGCGGTTTTGCTTCGCTGTTCGCGAAGAAAAATCCTCGCTCAGGATGACTACGAATGATTTTACGGATCGCTGACAACTGGCCGCTGGCTCCTGCGTTATGACTTGGGTGAAGATTTGCGGGATGACAAATTTGGAAGACGCGCTCGTGGCCGTGGAGGCCGGGGCCGACGCGGTTGGGTTTGTGTTTTATGAGAAGAGTCCGCGGTGCGTGACGGTGGAGACGGCGCGGGAGATTTGTTCCAAGCTGCCGGAGAGTGTGGAGAAGGTCGGAGTGTTTGTCGGCGATAGCCTAACGAGAGCTGAGGAAACCGGGCCTTCTGTCGGACTGGACGGACTACAGGTTTACACGACGTCCGGGCCGAGGATTCTCGAGATATTGGAGAATGTGGGAGCGTGGCCTCCCAGTCGGAGAAAGCCCGGGCAAACAGGAATCTACATGGCTCTGCCGATTTCACAAATCATGGTCGAGCAAGTCGAGGAGCAGGGGCTAACCGTCGAAATGCAGGATCCAGAAGGTGAGTGCGTGGCGCTTCTTCTTGATTCCGGCAGTGGTCAACGGCCAGGAGGCACAGGCGTGGCGTTCGATTGGAATCGGGCTGCGCCGACGGTTGCTCATTTAAGCCTGCGTCACAGGGTGGTGATTGCTGGCGGGTTGACGCCCCAGAATGTTGGTGGGGCGATGAGTATTTTGAAGCCTTGGGGAGTCGATGTGTCTTCTGGGGTCGAGGCGCGGCCGGGGAAGAAGGATGCGGAGAAGGTGCGGGCGTTTGTGCGGGCGGTGCGGCAGATGGATCGAAAAGGGAGTTAGGGATGGCTACGGTTCCACGGAGTGCGAAAATCAAAGTCCCCACTTCTCGCGCAAAGAGCGCGCGAGAAATGGGGCACCCGGAAAAAGTCAAAGTCCCCACCCTGTCGCAGAAAGCGCGACAAGGGTGGGGCACCCGCGCTCCTGTTTCAGCGAATGAGCCGGGGCGGTTTGGGGTTTATGGGGGGAGGTATGTGCCGGAAACGCTCATGGCGGCGCTGGAGGAATTGGAGCGCGAGTATGAGCGGGCGAAGCGCGACCGGAAATTTCAGGCGCGACTCACGGAGTTGCTAACGACTTATGCGGGGCGTCCGACGCCGTTGTTTTTTGCGCGGCGGCTGACGCAGAAATTGGGTGGGGCGAAGATTTATTTGAAGCGCGAGGATTTGCTGCACACCGGGGCGCACAAGATCAATAACTGCCTGGGGCAGGGTCTGCTCGTCGAGCGGATGGGGAAGCATCGCGTGATTGCGGAGACTGGGGCCGGGCAGCATGGCGTGGCGACTGCGACGGTGTGCGCGCTGCTGGGGTTTGATTGTGTCGTGTACATGGGGACCGAGGACATGCGGCGGCAGGAACTGAATGTGTTCCGCATGCGGTTGCTGGGGGCGGAGGTGCGCGGAGTGTCGTCGGGATCGTGCACACTGAAGGATGCGATTAACGAGGCGATGCGGGATTGGGTCACGAATGTGCGGACTACGCATTATTTGTTGGGGAGCGTGCTGGGGGCGCATCCGTATCCGACGATGGTGCGGGATTTTCATCGGGTGATTGGGCGCGAGGCGCGGGCGCAGATTTTGAAGGTTGAGGGAAGGTTGCCGACGGCGATTATTGCTTGCGTGGGTGGGGGATCGAATTCGATTGGAATTTTTTACGATTTTCTGAATGACAAGAAGGTGCGGCTGATCGGCGTCGAGGCCGGAGGGCGCGGCGAAAAGCTGGGAGATCATGCGGCGCGGTTTCGGGGAGGATCGCCGGGAGTGCTGCAGGGGACGTATTCTTATGTGCTGCAAGATTCAGGCGGACAGATCGCGCTGACGCATTCGGTGTCGGCGGGGCTGGATTATCCGTCGATCGGGCCGGAACATGCGGCGTTGCGCGATTCGGGGCGGGCGGAGTATATACCGGCGTCGGATGCGGAGGCGCTGGCGGCGACGACTTTGCTGGCACGGACGGAGGGGATTATTCCGGCGTTGGAGTCGGCGCATGCGGTGGCGGAGGTGGTGAAGCGGGCGCCTCGCATGAAGAAATCTGAGATCGTGATTGTCAATATTTCTGGGCGCGGGGATAAGGATATTGGGATTATGCGGGAGAACCTGAAACTCGATTGATGATTTCAGATTTCAGATTGAGGGTTGACGGCTCACATTCAATCTAAAATCTAAAATCTTTAATCTGCATTGTTCTTATGCCTCTAACTTTCCACAAGAAACCGGCGCTGGTAGTGTATGTGACTTGCGGGGATCCCGATCTCGCGACTACGCGGGAGATTGTGCTGGCGGCGATTGAGGCGGGCGCGGATGTGATTGAGCTGGGTGTGCCGTTCAGCGATCCGGTGGCGGATGGACCGGTGATTCAGCGGGCGAGCGAGCGGGCGCTGAAGCGTGGAACGTCCCTGGCGCAGGTGCTGACGCTGGCGGCGGAAGTGCGGGATCAAGCGCAGTCGACGGGGCTGATTGTGTTTTCTTATCTCAATCCGATTCTGCGGATGGGGATGGAGAAATTCTGCAAGGTGGCGCGGGCGGCGGGTGTCGACGGCGTGTTGGTGACTGATCTACCCGTGGATGAGGCTGGCGAATATTTGCAAGCGATGCGGGGGCATGATCTTTCGCCGGTGTTTCTGGCTGCGCCGACGAGTCCAGATGAACGGCTGAAGCGGATCGCGGAGGTTTCGCGGGGATTTGTATACGCGGTGTCGCGGATGGGAGTGACGGGAGCGCGGCAACAGTTGGCTGCGGATGCGCGGAAGTTGGTGAAGCGGTTGCGGCGCGTGACCAAGTTGCCGGTCGCGTTGGGATTTGGGATTTCTACGGCGGAGCAGTTTGCGGAAGTGGGCGAATTCGCAGATGCCGTGGTGGTGGGCAGCGCAATCGTCGATACCGTCGAGCGGAACCAAGGGCGGGAGGCGGCGGCTGTGGGGGAGTTTGTGAGGAAGCTGCTAAGTGTCGGCGCTGAAAGTTCGTTGACTGCTTCGTAGGAATGCTTTGTGGTTCGAAGAATTCCCACTTCTCCCGCAAAGGGCGCGCGAGAAATGGGGCCCGGGGTTGGATGTGCTCGAAAGTCAAAGTCCCACCCTCTCGCAAAATGCGCGAGAAGGGTGGGGCACCCGACGCGGTGGAGTGCAAGGGCTTTCATGGATATCGAAGATTGGCGAAAGAAAATCGATGAGGTCGATCGGAGGCTCGTGGAATTGATCAGCGAGCGGGCTCGGGCCGTGGTGGAGATTGGGAAGCTGAAGCGCGATACTTCGATGCCGATTTACGAGCCGGACCGGGAGCGAATTGTTTTCGCGAATGTGCAGGAAGCGAATCGCGGGCCGCTGCCGGGTCGCGATCTGGTGCGGATTTATGAACGCATTATCGATGTGATGCGGAACGTGCAGAAGCAAGAAATTGTGCCCAAGGCCGAGGCGGCTGAGGCGGAGACGGAACTGGATTCGGAAGTGAATGATTGAAGTAGCTCTTAGCTCTTAGTTATTGGCCTTCAGCCCTTAGCTAAGCCGAGCTTGCCATGAGCTGAGGCACAGGTGTGTGACAGCGAATTCCTTGCTGCGTTCGGAATGACGAGGTTTGTCTTGCTGCGGGTTTTGAGCTAAGAGCTAACAGCTAGGAGCTGGTTTCTTATGATTGTGGCGATGCAGGAAGGCGCGGATGAGGGGCTGATTCAGCAGGTGATTGAACACCTGGTGAAAATTGGGTTTGAAGTGCACCGCTCGACGGGGGCGCGGATGACCGTGCTGGGCGCGGTTGGGTCGGGGATTGATTTCGATATCCGCATCCTGGAGTTGTTGCCGGGAGTGCAGGAAGTTCATCGCATCAGTTCGCCGTACAAGCTCGCGGGGCGGAGCTTTCGGCCGGAGGGGACGATCGTCAAGCTGGCGAACGGGATTGATGTTGGCGGGAATGAGATCGTCGTGATGGCGGGGCCGTGTTCGGTGGAAACGCGGGAGCAGATCTTTTCGACGGCCGAGGCTGTGGCGAAGGCGGGGGCGAAAGTGCTGCGGGGCGGGGCGTTCAAGCCGCGGAGTTCTCCGTATTCGTTTCAGGGACACGGGGAAGACGCGCTGAAGCTGCTGCGCGAGGCGGGCGAGAAATTCAAGCTGCTGGTGATCAGCGAGGTGATGGAGATTTCGCAGATTCCGCTGATGCTGCCCTACGTCGACATTCTGCAGGTGGGCGCGCGCAACATGCAGAATTTTAATTTGTTGCGCGAGCTGGGAAAAGTGCGCAAGCCGGTGCTGCTGAAGCGCGGGATTGCTGCAACGCTGGAGGAATTGCTGTTGTCGGCGGAATACATTATGGCGGGCGGGAACTACGAGGTGATTCTGTGCGAGCGTGGCATCCGCACGTTTGAGACCTATACGCGGAACACGATGGATATCTCGGCCATTCCGATTATTCACAAGCTGTCCCATCTGCCGATGACGGCTGATCCTTCACACGGGACGGGGCGGCGGGACAAAGTGGCTCCGATGGCGCGGGCGTCGGTGGCGGCGGGAGCGGATGCGCTGCTGATTGAGGTGCATTGCGATCCGAACCAGGCGTGGTCGGACGGGGCGCAGTCGCTGTTTCCGGAGCAGTTCGCGAAGCTGATGGATGAGCTGAGAATGATCGCGCCGGCGGTGGGAAGAAAAATCGGATAGGATTACGGCGACTCGGAGGAATTGTCGATTTTTGATTGTTGATTGCTGATTGAAAACCGAAATACCTCGGGCTCAGGTTTTTTCAATCAGCAATCAGAAATCATCAATCAACATTTTTTCTTATGGCGATTCGGCAAATCACGATTATTGGGACCGGCCTAATTGGCGGGTCGCTGGGGCTTGCGCTGCGGAAGAAGAAATTTGCCGGACGGATTGTGGGATGTGATCGCGAGGGGACGCTGGAGCGGGCGCGGGCGCGGGGAGCGATCGATGATGGAACGGCGAATCCAGGGGACGCGGTGCGGGGCAGCCAGGTGGTGGTCCTGGCGACTCCAGTGTTGGCGATCGTGGATCTGATCGAACGCATCGGGCCCGTGCTTCCGGCCAAGACTTTGCTGACGGACGTTGGCAGCACGAAGACCGCGGTGGTCGAGAGCGCGATGAAAGTGTTTGGGAAGAGTGCGGCGAAGCGGTTTCTGGCGGGGCATCCGATGGCAGGGAAAGAGATGAGCGGGGTGGACTATGCGGATGCGGATTTGTTTCAAAAGGCGGTATGGTTTCTGACGCCGCTGCCGGGACAAAATCTGGATGAGGGTCTCTTCGCGGAGTTTGCCGGATGGATTGATGCGATCGGTGCGCGGATTGCGATGCTGCCTGCCGAGGAGCATGACCGGCTGTGCGCGTGGATCAGCCATGTTCCGCAGATGATTTCGACGGCGCTGGCGGCGGCGCTGGTGGAGGAGTTTGGCGATGAGGCTCCGCTGCTGGCAGCCGGTGGAAGGGCGCTGCAGGAGATGACGCGAATTGCGGCGAGTCCGTATTCGATGTGGCGGGATATCGCGATCAGCAACAAATCAAATCTGGAAAAAGCGCTGTGGAAGGTGGAGCAGCGGCTGGCGCATATCCGGGAGAATCTGGCGACGCGAGAACTGGCAGCGGAGTTCGAGCAGGCGCATGCGCTGAGGAAGAGCGTTCCAAAGAAGAATGCAGAAAGTCCCCACTCTAATTTCGCCAAAGGACGGCGAGATTAGAATGGGGCACCCGATTTCATTCAATAGTCAGCGTGATTTAGAATTTCCCAGCTATGAATAAAGTTGTGGCCAATGCGGAGGAGGCCATCCGCGACGTGTTTGACGGCGCGTCGATCATGATCGGCGGCTTCGGCTTGTGCGGGATGCCGGAAAACCTGATTCGCGCACTGGCTCGCAAGGGGACGAAGAATCTGCGGACCATCAGCAACAACGTCGGAGTGGATGGCGTGGGAAATGGGCTGTTGCTGGCGGCGGGGCAGATTGTGCATCACATCGGGACGTACGTGGGTGAGAACCGGTTGCTGGAAGAGATGGTGTTGAAGGGGACGATCCGTCTGGATCTGGTGCCGCAAGGGACGTTTTCGGAGCGGATTCGCGCGGGGGGCGCGGGGATTCCGGCGTTTTATACGCCGACCGGCGTGGGCACGATTGTTGCCGAGGGCAAGGAGACGCGCGAGTTCGATGGGCGCACTTACGTGATGGAACGCGGGCTCACGGCGGACTTTGCGTTTGTGAAGGCGTGGAAGGGTGACCGCGAGGGGAATTTGATTTACCGGAAGACGGCGCGGAATTTTAATCCCATGATGGCGACGGCGGCTCGCGTGACGATTGCCGAAGTGGAACATCTGGTGGAAGTTGGCGAGTTGGATGGGGATTCGATTCATACGCCGTCGATTTACGTGAAGCGGATTTTCCAGGGGGAGTTGTACGAGCGGCGGATTGAGCGGAGGACGGTGAGAAAGGCAGTTTGAATTAGATGAAGACATCGAAAGGTTCATTCAGTATCGACATAGTCCTTCGCCACCCAACGCATAGCCCTGAGAGTATCTCGAAGACACTCTCGTTAAAGCCCCAAGCCTCTTGGCCAGTAGGCGAAAATCTCGGTAAGGCTCGTGCGAAGTGGAGCTTTTTCTATGGACGTCTACTGGACGGTACGGAGTCCTCTGACTACGAACGTGCCTTGAGAAGTATCTCTCGTTTTCTCCGAAAGAACACTGCTTTTTGGGCGGACTTTACCGGTGGGAATGGAGAAGTGGAACTGATTTTGAATCATAAGGTGAACCCACAGGAGAAAGAAGGCGACGAGTGTTTCGAGTTGCAGCTTACTCCAGCGTTTCTCCGGGACTTGTCCGGTCGAGAAATCGGTCTGAGAGTACAAGGATGGCAAGGAAGTGTTAGAAGGAGCGCGCCAAAGAGGGCAACCGAAATGGTACGGAAGCGATAAATTTCAAGCATACTTGGCAGCGTAGGGATCCTTCGACTGCGGTTTTGCTTCGCTGATCGCGAAGCAAAATCTTCGCTCAGGATGACAATGTAACTATGAATAAGCCGGGCAAAGACGTCGATAAGCGCGAGCGGATTGTGAAGCGGATTGCGCGCGAGTTGCGCGATGGTTTTTATGTGAATCTTGGCATTGGCATGCCTACGCTCATCGCGAATCATGTGCCTGCTGGGATGGAAGTCACGCTGCAGTCGGAGAATGGGATGTTGGGGATTGGGCCGTATCCGGTGGAGGGAACTGAGGATCCGGATCTGATCAACGCGGGGAAAGAAACTGTCAGCGAGATGCCGGGGACTTCGTATTTTTCGAGTGCGGATTCGTTTGCCATGATTCGCGGCGGGCATATTGATTTGAGCGTACTGGGCGCGATGGAAGTGGACGAGTCGGGGAGCCTGGCGAACTGGATGATCCCGGGAAAAATGGTGAAGGGGATGGGCGGGGCGATGGACTTGGTCGCCAGCGCGCGGCGCGTGGTGGTGGCGATGGAGCATACGACCCGCGAGGGGGCTCCGAAAATTTTGAAGATGTGCACGCTGCCGTTAACTGGGGTTAACGTCGTCGATACGATTGCGACGGAGATGGCGTACATTCGCGTGACGAAAGATGGGTTGGTGCTGGAGGAAGTGGCGCCGGGGTTGACGGCGGAAGATGTGCAGAGGGCTACCGAGGCGCGGTTGGTTGTAAGCCCGGGGTTGAAGGTGATGGAGAGTTAACGCTGCTTGGCGGTTAAGTGCTAAGGCACCTCGCATGTGTAATCTCTGCAGCTTTTTTCGGTTGACTTCCTTATAAGATTGTCCTAGCTTTTAATCGCAACCTCAGCAATCAGATTGCTGCGCTACATAGATTAACTCTGCGCCGTCCTGCTTGCCGCACTTCCCCGAGGTTATCAATGGTCTCATCTATCTTTTGAGACCATTGTTTCGCTGCCGATCGCACGCACGCGGCTCTTAACCTCTGTAGCCAAACTCGCCTCGGAGGTCTTACAAGGCGCATTGCCTTCTGTTCGTCTGCACTTCTGTTCACAGCTGTTGTGCTCGGCGCCATCGATGCCAGCGCCCAAGTTGACCACTCATGTCCCTTGCCCCCTTACGAACCGGATCTAGGCCAGCCCACTCTTAATCCCATAGATGACATGGCAGGTGGAAAGAGTGGTGAGATCTCTATCTCCGGAAGCTTGCCAAAGGCTGCAACTGGAACCATTAATCTTTGTAAAGATGAGGGCACGACAATTGGAAGTACCCAAGTCAACAATAGCGCCTCTTTCGCGTTTAGCGGCCTCAAGAACCTGAAAGCTGGCGACAAGGTGCAGGCGCAGTTCGTGGCCGAACCCAAGAGAAATGGTGTTCCGAGCATCCTATCTATCGTGGGCGATTGCTCTAAACTTGCGTCTTCGTCCGGAACACCACCAACACTCACTGTCTCCCCAAGCACCGCGAATTCGATGACTTATTCTGGAACAGTGAAGGGTGCAAAGGATGGCAGCGTACGTATATGTGTCAACAACGTTCCAAAGGAAACGGCACCAGCGACGGTAGACAAGAACGGTAACTTTAATGGGGGAACTGCGACGGTGCCGGTGAATGCCGGAGATTCTGTTACGGCTCTTTCCATAAATCCGGGCGCAACGCCTTCTTACGGAGGACAGAGTCAAAAGGTCAACATTGTCGCGCAGCCCGCAGCATCGGACGCCCCGAATAAGCCTGTATCCGTCGTGATCGGAGGCGTCGAATACTCGGGCTACAGCGCGCAGTCGCAAACCACTAACGGCTTCCTTAATATCTACTATCAAGGCCTGAAGACCAACGGCTTTTTCGGATGGACCCGAATACGGCTGACGAGTTCGCCGCAACAAGCCACAAACGGCGTTGTCAGCGTAATCTCCAACCCCACTGGGCTCACCACCCAAGACTACGCCAACGTAGGGCAGGCGCTGGACTATGTTTTCGGTCCTGCTTGGAACTTCAAACCGAACTGGACCCTGATCGCCGGATTCGGGGCCACGACTCCGCTATCTTCGCAAAACAGCACTTTGACTTTTGTGGCGCCAGGTCCGGGGACGAGTGCGCCGAACTAGTCAGTCGATTTTCGACGGCGAATGGTTACAACCCTGGCTTGCCACCAAATACTGCACCAAACCCAACTACCTGTCTCGCGGGGGGATACACGGACATAGCATTCGCGAACCAGGATCGATCCAGTTTTCTGCTGAAATACGGCGCCGGGACTTCGCACAACATACCCCTTCAAATTCGGCCAGTGCGGTAGCGCCTCAGATAGCAAATGTTCTACTGCCTATGCCGCCCTGGACGCCACACTCGGGCAAGACGCGTCTGTTACCGGCGGATCGCTGCACCGCCTAGTGTTCAAATTGGACGGCATACTGCCCATACCGACGGGGAGTTCGTCCTGGCTCTACCTTTTTGGATCGTCGTACATTCGCTTGCAAAAGAACGCCGATCTTCCCCCGTTGCTTTTGGCGGCCCCGACAACAGCTGTAACTGTGCCATCGCCAACGGTGTTTGTTCTTCCGCTCCGACAACCCAACCGGGACTACTACAGGCTTGGGGTCGGCCTGAACATCAACCAACTCTGGTGCAAAGCTTTTGGCACTGGTTGCTCGACAAGTACTCAGGACAATGGCAAGGCGGGTTCGAGCAATTCGACGAAACCCGCCGCGGCGGCTGCGTCTAATACAAAGCCGAAAAAGTGAGTTCGGGAATGGAGAACGTACAGTTAGCGCAGCGGAGATGCGGCGGATCAGGCCTTCCTGCTAGCGGACATTCTCTTACCGCTGCGCGACTGGGACAACGAGCCCGGCTGTCCGCACACGAAAATTCAAAATCCCCACCCTAGCCGCAAAGGACGCGGCTAGGATGGGGCACCCTCGTGTTCCTGGAAGGTTACGCGGCGGCAATGCGGCGGATGAGGTCTTCTTGCTCCTGCTTGCTTTCGGCGCCGATGGTGAAGGCGTCGAGGATGCCCAACGACACGGCGTATCTGATGGCCTCGTCCTGACGGTCGCGCAGCTTGCCTTGACCTAGAATTTTCATTCCTACCACAGCCTTCCCTGCCGCCTTCATCTCTTTTAGAACTCCAACAACGGTTGCGGGATCGGCGTCCATGTAGGCGCCGACGGGGTTGATGCGGGCCAGATCGATCTCGACCCAGGGAGATTTGGCGGCGGCGCGCAGGGCTTCGATCGAGTGACAGGAGCAGCCATGCGTGCGGATAATTCCTTTCTGTTTGGCCTCGGAGAGTACATCCATGGCGCCGCGGAAACGGTCGGTCCAGTCGGCCTCGGTGACACAGTGCATCAGGCAGACGTCGAGATAGTCAGTGCCGAGTTCGCGGCGGAAGCGGTCGAGGTCGGCGCGCATGCCGGCGGCGTCGCGTGCCCAGGATTTTGTGAGTACCGTGACTTTGTCGCGCTGCACGTGCTTGAGCGCTTCGGCCACGTGGGGATGGCTTCCGTAAGAATCGGCGGCGTCGAAGAAACGCAGGCCGTGGTCGTATCCGTTGAGCAGAAGATCGGAGAGTCCTTTGACGCCGAGCGCGGTTTGATGTGAATGATGCTCGGAGCCGACGGTGCCGGTGCCCATGGCGAGGCGGCTGGTCTTAATGCCGGTGTTGCCGAGAGTGACGGTGTCTGACGCCGAAAACTTAGCAGGGAGTGTCTGCTGGGCGATGGCGCTGAGGATGGATTTGGAACTGAGCCAGGCGGCTCCGACGCCTGACGCGGAGCGAATGAGGAATTCGCGGCGACGCATGGGGACCTCCTAAAGAACTTCACCACAGAGGACACCGAGAACACAGAGAGAATTATGGAAATCCCCGCATAGACCTCCGCGACTTCCTGGTGACGTCTGTATGAGGCTACACCAACCGGTGGGAGCCGGGGAAGGGCCTGCGGATCGGATTAAATGCGGAACGGAGCGGCCAGCAGGCGGAAGGGCAGGGTGATGGCCAGAAATACGACCTCCAGAACGCCGTGGACAGCGACGCCGACGATGCGGAACGGGAGCAAGAGCAGCCAGACGACGGGATAGGCAACCAGCGCCAGCAGCGCGAGCGGCCAGCAGAGAACGAAGAGAATGCACCAGAGCAGGAACGCGAACATGGGGAGACCTCCTTCTCTCTGAATGATTGTACGTCTGGGGCTGGGGAAAAGTTCCGTCGTTCCTTCAAACTTTCATTCGAAGTCTCACTCGAACTGTTTGCGGAAGGCGGCGAGTTGCTGCTGGACTTCGGAGAGTTCGTGGCGGAGGATCGAAACCTCTTGCTCCAGGTGAGCGATGCGCTCGGTGGTGGAGGCAGCAGAACCTGTGGCCGGGTGCGCGGGCGAGTCGCCCGCGCCCACACTTGGCTCTGGCGCCGCGCCGGAGAACAGGTGCATGTAGCGGGATTCTTTGGTGCCGGGTTGGCGGGGGAGGATTGCTGCCAGCGGGGGGTCGCGCTGGGCCAATCGGTCGAGCGTGGAGACGATGTCGTCGAGGGCCTCGAAGTGGTACATGCGGTCGGTGCGGCTGCGGAGTTCGCCGGGGGTTTGGGGGCCGCGGAGCAGGAGCACGCAGACCACGGCGATCTCGCGACGGTCGAAGTTGAAGACTTCCTGGAGTCGGTGTTCGTATTTCGTGACGCGGCTGTCGGCGCCGCTGGCCGGGCCGGCCAGTCGCTTTTCCTGCAGCGTGGCGAGGGCGTCACGAACCGCGGACTCGTCGAGGGTCATGACCGGGTCGCGATTGTTTTTCTGGTTGCAGGCGTTGACCAGGGCGTTGAGCGAGAGCGGGTAGTAGTCGGGCGTGGTGATGTCTTTTTCGATTAACGAGCCCAGGACGCGGGTTTCGATTTCGGTGAGGAGCATGATGTGTCCGGAATTGTGATTTTAACTGAGTTCGAGGAGGGAGACAGAGAGAGCTCCACCACGGAGGACACAGAGGACACAGAGGAAGCGGAGTCAAAGTCCCCACCCTGTCGCGCACAACGCGACAAGGGTGGGGCACCCTCGAGTTCTTTTTTAGAACAGGGCGGTGGAGCGGCGCTTCCAGGGCTTGCCTTTTTCTTTGGCGATGTTTTCCATGGCTCCGACGTAGGCTCCGGCTTGGGTGAGGACATGGTGCAGGTCGTTGCCGACGCTGATGAAGGTGAATCCTTTTTCGAGGAATTCGCCGACACGGGCGGTGCCGAACAGGAACAGGCCGAGGATTACGTTGTTCTTGTGCGCGTGCTCGATCAGCTTTTTCGTCGCGGCGTCGAGCTCGGGCGAAGTGTACATGTGGGGGAACTCGTATTTGTTGTAGAGGCCCATCGACATGCAGAGGTCGTTTTGGCCGAGGAAGAGGATGTCGACGCCGGGGACGGCGGCGATTTCGGCGATGTTCTCGATGCAGGCGGCGGTCTCGACTTGCAGAGCGACGATGCCTTCGTTGTTCCAGCTGCCGGCGTAGCCGAGGAGTCCGGCCTTGTTCATGCTGCGCTGCGGAAAATAAACCGAACGCGTGCCGACGGTGGGATACTTCATGCAACTTACTGCAACCCGCGCCTCTTCGGCGGTGTTGATGTAGGGGACGAGCACGCCGTCAGCGCCCATGTCGAGAGATTGCTGGATGCCGGGGCGGTCGTCGTATCCGCCGACGCGGACTAAGGACTTGGCGCCGCCGTTCGAGATGCCGCTCAACATGGCGGAAAGTTTTTCGTAGCCCATGGGGCCGTGCTGGGAGTCCACCAGGAGCCAGTCGTACCCGCTGTACGCGAGTTGCTCGGCGACGGTGGGGCTGTGGGCGTTGAGGAACAGGCCCATCTTGGGGCTGCCGGCGCGGAGTTGCTTTTTGAATTCGGATCCGCTGAGGGCGGGGTCGGGCATCGGAAAATCCTCCTTGAAGTCGAATTGAAGAGTGTACCGTATGGGGCGATTCGGGCGGAGAATGCGGGATGAATTTTTCGGGTGGTGTGACCCGGGGATAGGTGGTCGTCGAAATCAGAAATCCCCACTTCTCGCGCACAAACCGCGTGAGAAATGGGGCACCCGTTCGGAATGACAAATGTTAGGGAGAACGCCTATAGTTGGGTTCTAGTGAGGGCGGCATGCGACTGCTTTTGAATTGGGTGCTAAGTGCGCTTGCGGTGTGGATCGTCGCTCAGCTCGGGTTGGGAATCTCTGTGAAAGGTCTGAGGACGGCGCTGGTTGCTGCGTTGGTCATCGGGTTTATCAACGCAACGCTTGGGGCGGTGCTGAAGATCGTCACGTTTCCGTTGACTATCGTGACGCTGGGATTGTTCTGGCTCGTGATCAATGCGCTCATGCTGGAGCTTGCTTCGAAGCTTCTATCGCCCGGATTCCAAGTACGCGGGTTCTTCGCGGCCTTCATCGGAGCGATTCTCCTCAGTCTGGTGAATCTGCTGTTGAAGACGCTTGTGATGCCCGCGAAGGACCGGCGGTAGTTGTAGAGGAGCCGGGCGCGCTTTCCCAGGTTCTTCTCCCTCCGGGGCTGGCTCGATTCTTCCGTTTGTTACGGTTTATTTCTTGACTTCTGATTTACAGAACGGGCAAATCTTCGCTTGGGGAAGTATCCTCTCGGCGCACATAGGGCACGGTATACGGTCCTCGCTGTCCCTCGCCCTCTTCATGCCGTCAGATACCTGCTTCGGTCCGCGCCCTGCTATACCGTCGAAACCCTTCAAGAAAATCACCGCAATTATCACGACGATGCCCAAAGCTACGGCGATTTCCATATAGATCCTACCTTTCGTTCGCGCTACCGGTCGGCTTCTTTCCTGACTTCTTCGGTTTGATCGCCTGCCAGTCTTCTTCGGTTAGAACCCTGCCCAGATTGCTGAATTCTCCGGCGCCTTGCAGGAATTCACCGCCGTCCATGCGGATGACTTCGCCGTTGATGTAGCCGGAGCCGTCGCTCACCAAAAACGCCGCGAGATTGGCTAACTCTTCGACTGTGCCGAAACGATGTAGCGGGTTGCGGTCGAGGGCGAGGGGTTCGAGTCCGGGATGCGGCAGGACGCGGGAAAACGCGCCTTGCGTGGGAATGGGGCCGGGCGCGATGGCGTTCATGCGAATGCCGCGGTTGCCCCACTCGACCGCGAGGCTGCGGGTGAGGGCTTCGACTCCGGCTTTGGAAACGGCGGAGGGAACGACGTAAGCGGAGCCCACCGGCGCGTAGGTGGCGGAGATGCTGAGCACCGTACCGGGATGCTTGGCCGCAAGCCAGCGGCGTCCGCAGGCCATAGTGCAATTCAGCGTGCCCATCAGAACTATACCGATGACGGAGTTCCATGCGCCGGGAGACAGTTCTTCGGTACGCGCGATGAAGTTTCCGGCGGCGTTGTTGACCAGGATGTCGAGGGGAGCTTCGCTCCAGATGGAATCGATCATGGCCTCGACGGCTTCAAGACTGCGGACGTCGCAGGGGAGGGCGTGGATGGTTCCCTTGGCGGAGAGTTCGGACGCGGTCTGTTCGAGAATTCCTTCGCGGCGGCCGCAGATGTGGACCGTGGCTCCGAGTTCGAGGAAGCGTGCGGCCATGCCTTTGCCGAGGCCGGTGCCTCCGCCGGTGATGAGGATGCGCTTGTGGGCGATGAGATCGGGAGTGAACATAGGAAATTGAGTGATTGGATGATTTATGGTTGAAAACCACTCGCGCGACGCAGCTATAGGCTCTTAATTACAAATTAATAAGTCACACAACTTCTGCAATGAGTTACGACACTCAGGCCGAGGCACTTTACCATACTCATATCAATCTCCAATGAAGCGCAAGTAGTTATGCGGTTTTCTCTGGCACTCCTCGGCCAATCTGCGAATATCCAAGGCAATCTTGCGTTGCTTGGGATCCGCCAAGGTTTGTGTCAAGCGATCCCATTCGGCGAGGAATCCGCGCATTTGGAGCCCGTTGAAGATTGTATTGCCATACTCGTCGATGTATTGAAGCATTGGGTACGCAGAGTCACCAAATGGCAACCAATCATTGATCACAGTTTCTAAGGCGTTCGGAACAATTTGTTCCAGCTTCTTATTGTCTATCGTCTGTAGTGCAACCTTAATTGGCATATATCCTCAGTTGCAGGCTATGCGGAAGCCGTAGTCGGCGTATTGGAATTCTGGGGGGATGCTGGAGCGGGCGGAGCAGCGGGCGACTTTGATGTGGTGGCGCCAGGATCCGCCGCGGGAGGATTTGCGCGGCGGCTTCATCGGGCTTATTTCCGGGCCGCGCGGGTTGCGCTCGGGCGACGTGGCGTAGTAGTTCGGGTCATACCAGTCGCTGCACCATTCGTGGACGTTGTCGCCAATATCGTGGAGGCCGAAGGGGTTGGGGGCGTAGCGGGCAACCGGCTCGGGACCGGTTTGCCAGCGCGTGGCGTAGTCGGGGAGGGATTGCGGGGGATCGTCGCCCCAGGGGAATTGTTTTTGATCGAGGCCGGCGCGAGCGGCGTGCTCCCATTCGGCTTCGTTGGGCAGGCGGTAGGAGCGGGCGGTCTGCGAACTCAACCATTCGCAGAAACGGGCGGCTTCGTTCCAGGAGACTCCGGTTACCGGTTGCTGCGGATGTTTGAAGTTTGGGTCCTGCCAGAATGGCGGTGGAGTTGCGCCGGTCGCGGTGAGGAAGCGCGCGTATTCGGCGTTGGTGACTTGCGTGGCGGCCAGCAGGAAGGCATCGATCCAGACGCGATGGATGGGGCGCTCGCAGTCCTGGCCGGAATTGGAACCCATCAGGAACCAGGCGGCGGGGATGGCAACCAAAACCGGTTCGAGCGAGAGGGCTGGAATTTCGGGCCGTACTGGAGGAAGCGTCATGGCTGTTGCCGACGGATCTCTTCGAAGGTAAAGTTTACCAGCGCTGGACTTTGGAGGATGCGATGGCGGAGAAGAAATTGCGGTTCCAGGCGAAGATTCAGGGGAGAGAAGCGGGAGTGGTGGCGGCGATTGCGCCGCCGGTCGACGTGATTGAGTACTTTGGGACGCGGGCACGCGTGCCGATCCGCGGGACGATTAACGGGTTTGCATTTCGTTCGTCGCTGATGCCTTGCGGTGGCGCTCGGATGATGCCGGTGAACCAGACTTTGTGCCGGGGTGCGGGCGTGGTGCCGGGAGATATTGTCGACGTGGTGATGGAGCGCGACGTCGAAGAGCGCACGGTGGAGGCTCCGGCGGAACTGCAACGAGAGTTGGCGAAAAGCAAGAAGGCTCAGGCGCGGTGGGACGAGCTGGCGTTCACGCATAAGAAAGAGATGGCGAATTCGATTTCTGGCGCGAAGCAGGAAGAGACTAAGAAACGGCGGCTGGCGAAGGTGATGCGGGCCTTGAAGACGGGGGAGAAGTGGACGGGGTAGCGGAGTCGGAGACGTTTTGCACGCCGCTTAGAAAAGTCAAAGTCCCCACCCTCTCGCAAAATGCACGAGAAGGGCGGGGCTTCAGGAATTCGGACGCAGCTGGCGCACTACCGTGGCAATGTCGTTGTCCTGGAAGAGGCGAATGGCGGCGATGCCGGCGGCTCCGGCGGCCAGGCAGGATTCGGCGTTCGCCAGAGTGATCCCTCCTAGGGCGAGGACTGGGATGTTGGCTTGGCAGGCTTCGCGAAGTGCGGTGAGGCCTGCGGGCTGCGCGCCTGGGATGTCTTTCTTTTCGAAAACCGGGGCGAAGACGGCGACAGTTGCATTGTTGGTGGCGGCTTGAGTTACTTCTGCTGGCGAGTGACAGGATACAGCGATCCGGGGATCTCGTGGTGAGAGTTGGTGGGCAGGGGTGCCCGCCCCACATAGGCCCGTCCCACATTTCCAGATCATTCTTACTTCTTCCGGGGGGATGTCGTCGGAGCGGAGGTGGACGCCGTCGGCCTCGGCTGCCAGGGCGACGTCGGTCCGGGAGTTGATCAGGAGAGCAGTTCTCAGTTCTCGGTTCTCAGTTCTCAGGGGCGCGATGATCCTTACCGCTTCTCTGGCCAGGGATTCCAGGTCGCGGGTGGCGAGATCTCTTTCGCGAAGCTGGATGTAGTCGATACCGGCGCGAGCTGCTTCGGAGATTTTTTCCAGGAGGCGGCGCCGGCGGGAAGGTTCGTCTCCAGGGAAGGCCGTGCGGTCGGTGATGTAGTAGAGAAGGCAGCTGTCAGCCATCAGCTCTCAGCTCCCAGTAATCGGGCCGTCGGGCTAAAGCCCCAATCATTCCATGAGCATCTCTCGCGGCGCTGAAGCGCCGGTCTTCCACACCTACGGCCTGGTTTTTGCGATCTCCGGCAGGACCTCGCCTTCTTTTTTTGGGGCACCGCCGAGGTGGTGTTTGGTCAGGCCATCGCGCAGGTACTCGAAGGCGTCTTCGGGGCTGTCGACCATCTTGAACTGGTTGACGTCGTCCGGGGAAATGGTGCCAGCGTCGACGAAGGCCTGGAAGTTGAGGATGCGGTTCCAGTATTCGCTGCCGTAGATGACGACCAGGATTTTTTTGGCCAGCTTGTCGGTTTGGGCTAGGGTGAGGATTTCGAAGAGTTCGTCCATGGTGCCGAAGCCGCCGGGGAAGATGACCAGGCCTTTGGCCAGATAGGCGAACCAGAATTTGCGCATGAAGAAATAGTGAAACTGAAAGTTCAGCGCCGGAGTGACGTACTGGTTGGGACTCTGCTCGAAAGGGAGCTGGATGTTGAGGCCGATGGTCTTGCCTCCAGCTTCGTGAGCGCCGAGGTTGGCGGCTTCCATGATGCCGGGACCTCCGCCGGTGGTGACCACAAAACGGCGGCGGCGGGCGGGAATCTGGATGGACCACTTGGTCAGCATGAAGGCCAGGCGGCGCGCGTCCTCGTAGTAGCGGGCCATGTCGAGGCCGGCCTGGGCGCGTTTGAGATCCTTTTCGATCTCGGCGGCGGGCGCTGAGGCGTGGTTTTGCTCGACCGTCGTGAGCGTGTTCGCGGCGTCCTTGAGACCCTGAAATCGGGCCGAGCCGAAGAAGACTACGGTGTCTTGAATCTGCTCGCGGCGGAAGCGCGCCAGGGGTTCCTGATACTCGGCCAGGATGCGAAGGATGCGGCCATCAGGGCTGTCGAGGAAAGGTTCGTTCTGGTAGGCTACGGGCGCGGATTTGAGATGGTCAGTCATAGTGAAATTCGTAATCCCAAAAAATCTGGGGCAAGATCTCTTTGCCAAGAATGCGAACCGCAGAGCATCAGGATACTGGAGCGTCCGGCTCGCGGGGAACGGCAAACAGAGCACTCCGGGAAGACTGCGGGACTATTGTTGTTCGTGGTAGTGCAGAGCCTCCCAGAATCCGATCCAGATATCGAGCAGGCCCAGACCGCTGCAGAGGCCACGGAAGAAGCCGTTGGCGACCACGTCGCGGAGCGCGGGAAACGACATCAGCAGATAGTTGTCGGTCCACTCCGGGGTCCACGGAAGAATAATGAGCAGCACCCCCGCGACCGCACTGATCAAAACGAAAAGAAAGACGGAAATGCGGTGCAGCCAGACTTGCACGGGGCCGTGGGTAGAGCGCGTCTCGGCCTCGAGAGCAGGACTGAGAAGAGCCGTGCCTGAGTCAGAATGAGGCGGCGCGGGCTCGGGCGGGGCACCGGGAGCGCTGGAAAAAGGAGTAAGGTCGGTCATGCGGGGCAACTCCGGCGCCGCGAAACGGCTGCGGCCAGACCACCGCGGCGCGCATTGGGCCCCGGGTAAGAAAAATTGGGCACAAAAGCCATCGCGCTATTCTACGACTTCAAGGCCTTAATGCGCTCGGCCACATCGCGATAGTCGATGTTGCTGCCGTAGACGTCCATGAAATGCCTGAGGGCCGAAGGCTTGTCTCCAGCGGTTTCGTAGGCGGCGGCCAGTTCGTAGTGGAGGGCGACGCGGGTTTCGCCATCGATGGTGGGAACGGTAAGAGCCTTGTCATACCAGCGGACGGCGGCCTCGGGCACGCCTTTGTCGAGGAAGCACTGTGCCAGCCAGGTGTAGGTCTGCATGATCTGGGGGAAGGGATGTCCGTGATCGAAGGCCTGACAGGCTTTTTGCAGCTCTCCAATGGCTTCATCGAGCAGGCCCATTTCGCGAAAAGCGATGCCGAGGTTGTAATGCGTTTCGGGATCTTCGTCGGTGGAAGCGTCGTCGGCCTCCAAATCCTGTTTGAGTTCGCCAAACATTTCAGCAATATCGATGCCGGCATCCTCGCCAAAGGGAGAAGCTTTGGCGGCCGGTGGAGCGGAATGACTAGGCGCGGCAGGCGCGTGAGAAACCGGAATGGCAGGCGGCCGGGGAGCTTCGACGGGCGCGTGCCAAGCCACGGACGCAGTGGCTATGGGCGCGGCGTGCGCCGGAGCACCATGGGGCGCTGGAGTCGATGTGTGCGCGTCGGATGCGGAAGCGGCGGCGCTTGCGGCCATCGGCGGCGCGGTCTGGGTTTTTGCGACAGCGGACGACGCCGGCTCGGCGACGGGCGCGGATTTCAGGAAATCTTCCCCGAGGGACGCTTCGATATCGGCAACAAACTCGCCCAGAACGGGAGCAGTGGTGCCGGAGGCGACAGCGGGTTCGGCGTGCGCGGCGGCGACAGGCCGAGCGGCTGTGGGGGCGGCCGGCTTGCTAACGGCTCCGGGCAGGAAGTTGTCCCCCAGCGAAGTTTCCAGATCGGAAACGAATTCCTTCAGAACACCGGGTTGGGGTTCGGCCTCGGGCGTGTGAGTCACAGGCTCAGGCTCGGCCTCGACCGCGGTTTCGGCCATGACTGGAATCTCTTCGACGACGGGCGGCTCGGGTTCGACAACCTTGGGTGCGACAACCCTGGGCGCGACGGTTTTGGGTGCGGAAGGCCGCGGTGCGGCTGGTTTTGTTGCGACGACCTTAGGAGCGACCGGCTTCGGCGCCACGATTTCAGGTCCGACGAATTCTGCTTCGGCGACCTCGGGTTCGACGACTTCCAGCTGTTCGACAGCGGGCTCTCCGGCTGCGGCTGGAGCTTCGTCGACTGAGATTTCATCGGCCGCGACTTCCATGGTCGGAATATCGTCAGCGGACAACTCTTCCACCACGGGTTCGGCGGCGGCGTCCTCGTCGGACTGCGCGCTGGCGGCTTCCACTTCGGCGCGAAGCTGTGCAATCTTGTTCTGATCGCCGGTCAGAGTCTGGAGCTTGGCCAGGGCCGCCATGGCCTGCTCAGGCATGCCGTGAGCCAGATAGAAGCGAATTTCTTCGACCGTCTCGTCGACCTTGCCAGCGTCGGGAACGTCATGATCGCCGACGGCGCCGTCGGCTTCGGCTTCAGCCGGTTCCGCGGCTGCTGGGGTGTCGGTCTCCTCCACGGTGATGGAGTCGTCCCACTCTGAAGAGAGGTCGATTTCACCGGGTGACGTGGCTGCTTCGGCTGAGGTTGCGGACTCATCGACGACGGCAAACTCGGGTTCGGCGGCGTCGACGGTAATTTCCTCGGCGGGTTCAGCGGCCGTGGGCCACGGAGAAGTGCCGTGCTCCACGGTAGCTTCTTCAGGCGCTGCTTCCTCCTGGGCGGCAACTTCTTCCGCGGCAGATTCGTCGACGGAAAATTCGACCGTGTTCTCGCCCTCGGGCGCGGGTGCATCGAGAAAAATGTGTTCCTCTTCAGCGGCTACGCCAGGCGTCGGAGCCGAGGAACGCTCCTCATAGCGCTCGGCCAGCTCGCCGTAGCGCGAAGCTTCTTCAGGATATTCGGCTTCGTGGTAGACGCTCTGCAGAGTGCGGCAACAGAGCGCGGCCTCGGCGAAGCGGCCTGCCCGGGTGTGCAAGGCGGCTAGCCGCTGGTTGAGGCGAAGATCGGTGGGCGCCAGCGGCAAGGCTCCGACCAGAGGTCCGAGAGCCTTGGCGGGCATGTTGTAAGAGATGAACAGTTCGGCGTCGGTAAGGGCCGAGCGGACAGCGAGCGCAATCTCGTCAGTGTAGTGCTGGTGAACCGAAGGTGCAGTCGCTTCCAGATCGTCGATGAGGACTACGGCCTCTTCCGGCGTAATCAGCTTGCTGCCGGAGGTGCCGCCCAGCTGGCTGACCACCTGCTGGTAATTCTGCATGTGCAGGGGGTTTTGGGGCTCGACGGTCGCAAGCTTCTGATAAAGGTCGCGAGCCTTAGGCAAGTCGCCGGCCTGCACGCTGGCGTGGGCCAGCAGTTCGATGACTTCGCTGACGTGGGTGTTCTCTCCCGCCTTGTTGAACAGGTCGAGCAGCTTCTGCAGGGAATCGGGATTGTCGCGCACGTGCCCGATGATGGTGTGCAGGCTGTCGAGCACCTTATCGGAATTTTCGGCCAGCAGGCGCTCGGCGTGCTCGTCGAAGACCTGGAGGGCGGTTTCATACTGTCCCGCCTGCATGAGGGCTTCGGCGAAGCTGGCGATGGCCGCCAGATCGTTGTGTACGGTCAGCAGCTTGTTGGCGACGGTTCCAGCCTCGGAGAGCTGGCCGGTCTGCAGGTAGGCCTTGAGCAGATCGCGCAGACCATCGGGATTGGAATCGATGTCGGTAATTTTCTGCAGGGTGGCGACGGCTCCGGCAGCGTCGCCGGACTCCATCATGTTCTTGCCCTGCATGAGCAGCGCGTAGGTGTTGCCCGGATCGAGGGTCAGCATGCGCTGCAGAACTTCTTCGGCGCCGCTGAGCGAACCTTTCGAGCGCAGGCTCTCCGCGGCCGCGGAGAAAATCTGCCAGGCTTCCGGTTTCTTGCCCAGACGAATGTAGACTTCGGCCAGGCGGACCCGCATGTTGCTGTTTTCCGGGTCCATCTCGAGAATCTTCTGGAAGATGCGGACCGAGTTGTCGAGTTCACCGTTCTTCAGGAATTCTTCCGCGACCTGCAGGTACTGGGCGCGCGCGTCGTTGAAAAGTCCCTGCTGACTATACAGTTCCGCGAGCTTCAGCAGGCTCTCCAGCGAGGGCTGCAGCTTGCAGATTTTCTTGTACATCGCGATGGCCTTGACCGTGAAACCCTGGCCAGCGTAGGCATCGCCCACAGTCTTGAAACATTCGGTGGCTTTATCGGTCTCGCCGAGGCGGGAGTAAAGGTCGCCGACGGTGTTGGTGACCGTCAGATCCTTGGCATCGTTCTTGAGGACCTTTTCGTACTCAGAGATGGCGTTCTGCAGCTTGCCCTGCTGGACATACTTCTCCGCACTGGCCAGAACCTTTTGTTTGTTGAACCCGAACAATGCCATAAGAGTGCGAACTCCAGACCCTGGTGTTCAAAGACTCGTGTTCAAAGACTCGTCAAAATACTGGTGTTCAAATCCAAAAGTCTCGATACAGAACCGGCTCAACGTGCGAGAAGCTGCTCCCGCATACTGGTCCGAAGGGCATCTCACATATCGGCAGATGGACCGACCGGACAAGGCCAATTGTACGTCTGGACCTGATGAACCGCATGGTTACCAAGGGTTACCAAAAGGGAGTGTACGAATGGGTTACCAACGGAATAGGGCGCGGGTGACTTCCGAGGGGTAAAAGTTGGCATCAAAACAAGCTCCGTCGGCCCAAAGCTTCGTCGGCGATCAACTTCCAGTTTGCCCGAAATTCGAGACGGAGCAGGCAGGTCAACTTCCCAGAAGTGGACTTGTGGCTCGACGGGTGGATTACGCGGAATTACGCGGAACGGATTGACAAGCTCGATGGAAGCTGGATATGGTTGGGCCAGTGCGCTAACAGGGCGCCTCCTACCCGCGGCAAGGGAAACATCCCACCTGTTTTCGTTTGAGGCGCGAGGTTACCTTCTTTCAGCCTGGTATCAGCGGGACACGGGCAAATATGAAAGGAGGACTTGTGACCCGGTCGAAGTTTTTGCCCTCTCACTCATCCTTTGAATCCATCCGGAAACAAGCCAAGAAACTGGTCCGCCAGATGGCCGCTAGCGACCCCGACGCTGTGGCTCGTGTACACGCCCAACTTCTGGCTCCGATCCTCCCTCTATCGCTGCGAGACGCCCAACTCGTGCTCGCCCGGGAGTACGGTTTCGCAGGCTGGCGGGACCTTCGCGCGGCGGTGCTCCGCCAGGAAGGCGCGGGCCTGGAGTGGGCTGCCGCTGAGGCGGAGCGCGCCATCCACGACAACAGCGTCGAGCAATTGACGCAACTGGTTCAGGAATATCCAGCGCTTCTCTCGTGGCGAGACGATTCCGGAGAATCGTTGCTCGGGTTTGCCACTGGCTCGTTTGGCGATAGCGGCGATTCTTACCGGGAGCAGATGTTCACACGCCTCGAATGCGCCGAGTTTCTATTAAACGCTGGGGCCATCGCGAACCCGGCGATATGGGAGGGCGCACTCCGCGCCCGCTCCAGGGGAGTATTGCAACTGCTTTCGCGCAAGGGTGTTCTGCCGCGCAGGCTCGATATTCTCGCCGCACTGGGTGAGGCCGACGGCGTACGCGATTGTCTTGAGTCAGCACGGAACCGCCCCGGTGGCGATGCCGCCGCCGTCACGCAGGCGTTCCTCTGTGCCTGCCGTTTTCAGCAGCGGTCGGTCGCCGCTCTCCTTCTCAACCGTTGCATCGAGCTCGACCCCGCGCTCGGGCGACGAGTGGAGAAATGGCGTGGAACAAGCGGCTTCATCGACTACTTGGCCGAACATCCGCATGAGTACGGAAGTCCCTGGCAGACGGTCGTTATGAACCAACTGCTAGCGGCGATTGATGAAAATGACCATGAAGAGTTCAGCCAGTGGTTACAGCGGGAACCCGATCTGCTCGGCGAATCCAATGTGGCGCTGCAGGTGGAACTATTAGAGCGAGCGGTATTGAAAGATCGCGCCCCCCTGATCGTACGGCTGCTGGAGTTCGCTCCCGCGCTAGCGATAAGGCACCCTCCTTCGTCCGCGCTGGTGTTCGCTCTGGAATATGGGAAGGCGCATCTCATCCCTATGTTGACCCCAATTTGGCCGCTGCCCGATGATCTCTGCCACGCAGCCGGAGTAGGGGACTTCGCGCGAGTCAGGGGTTGGTTTGATGAGGCCGGCCGTCCGAGGCTGGGGAGCCTCGGTCAGCATTACCCTGCCAACGACTCTTCGGTTTTGCGAAACCTGCATTGGACCCCCGCCAACTCGCAACCCATACTGGACGTAGCGCTGGCCTGGGCGTGCATGAACCGGCAATTTGAGATTGCGTCTTTCCTGTTGGAGCGCGGAGCCAACATCAATACCAACTGGAGCACGCATGAGCCAGCCAGCATCCTGCACGAATGCGCCATCCGCGGGAACTATGAAGCGGCGCAGTTTCTCATTGACCACGGCATCGATATGACAATTCGCGACTATCGCTGGGACGCCACTGCGGAAGGGTGGGCGTACCACGCTGCCAAGGACCAGAACATGGCGGAGTTCCTGGCGCGCGCCGAGAGCGCCCGCAAAGTGCGGTCCCTTTGAAAGGGCGTGGTCAGCGCGTTAAGTCCCAACGGTGAGGGGAGCAGGTCAAACGGCGCTCCGGGAAACGTCCGGCCAGCTCCGGTCGGGTCGTCCGCAATCCGGAACCTGACATCTTGCACAAAAGGCGGAGCGCCCTTCCTGGAATTAGCTCTAGTATGAATGCAGTATGTGGCGTCTGCGGGGGGACGGTGTATTTTTCCAACTGCGAAATTGCGGAAACGCCGCACTGGGGACGAGGACAGATATGACCTGGATTCGAACTGTGCCGCTGACCGAAGCCGACGAAAAGCTGCGCCGCGCGATTGCGGGCGAGCAGATGTTTTATCCGAAGGAGTATGCCGAACCGGTTCATCCCGACCCGTCGGGAGCGTCGTCGATTGTAGGGTCGCATACGCTGATTCCCGAGGCTCTTTATCACGCCTTTAGCACGTTTGGGGCGCTGATGTCGCCAGAATTGCCGCTGGAGCGGCGGCAGCACGAGATGATTGCCACCATGGTCTCGGTGACCAACCGCTGCGTGTATTGAATCGAGTCCCACGCAGAGTTTCTGCGTCGAGTGACCTTAGATAAAGAATTGGTGGAGGCGCTGGCCGAGGACTACACCACCGCGCCGATTTCGGCCCAGGATCGCGTGATGCTCGACTACGTGGTGAAGCTGACCAAGGACGCTACGAAGGTTTGGAAAGACGATATTGAGGGACTGCGGGCCGCGGGATTCGATGATCGCGGAATTCTGCAGATCACGCTGATCGCGTCATGGTTCAACTACATCAATCGCGTGGCCGACGCGCTGGGCGTAGGTCGGGAATGACGACCCGGGAATGACGACCTCGGTTACTTACACGCTGAGCAGCTGACGACCTCAGGCTCGCCCCATTCGAAGGAGATAAACCCCACGCAGCGCAGAATTGCGGGCACGGGTAAGACGGGCGTCCACTATTCGATGGGGCAGTTTCAAAACTGTACAAACCTCGTTCCTCGAGCGAACCCTTCCACTAAACTTGAGCCTGGAAGGAGCACCGACGCCGAAGTTCGTGCGCCTTGCCGGCTGCCATGGTGGAATCGATCGCAGAATTTTTCTCGGAACATTTTCACGCGCGCCGCCTGGAGCGGGCCTACCGGCAGCGCCGCGGCTACCGCACGGAATCCTTTACATACGGCGAAGTGATGGGCATGGCTGCGGGCTTTGCCGCCAAACTGGAAGCGCGCGGGATTGCCAAGGGCGAGCGGGTGATGGTGTGGGGTGAGAACTGCGCCGAGTGGGTCGCGGCGTTCTTCGGGTGTGCTCTGCGTGGGGTGATCGTGGTGCCCATGGACGATGTGGCCGCGACTGACTTCGCTCTGCGGGTGTTTCAGCAAGTCTCGGCAAAACTGCTGGTGGGGTCGCGGCGCCATCTGCTCGAGGTCGCGGCGGCGGGACATTCAATTGCGACGCTAAATATCGAGGATCTGACGCAGACGGCGGGGTATTCACCGGGCGCGCCCCCTGTTGCGCTGGGGTGCGACGACGTCCTGCAAATTGTTTTTACTTCGGGGACGACGGCGGAACCCAAAGGCGTAGTTATCACCAACGGGAACGTGCTGGCGAACATCGCGCCGCTGGAGCGCGAGATGCGGCGTTACCTGAAGTATGAACGCTGGGTGCATCCCGTGCGCTTTCTGAACCTGCTGCCGCTGAGCCATGTGTTTGGGCAGTTTCTGGGAATGTTCCTGCCACCACTGCTCGGCGGCACGGTGATTTTTCAAGACGAGCTGAAGCCGTCGGAAGTGATCAGCACGATTCGGCGCGAGCGCGTGTCGGTGCTGGTCAGTGTGCCGCGAGTGCTGCAGTCGCTCAAGCAGAAGATTGAGCGTGACCTCGAAGACAGCGACGAAATGGAAGCGTTCCGCCGGCGATTTCACTCGTCGAAGGGGCAGCATTTCCTGCGGCGCTGGTGGACCTTCCGTGCGATTCGCCGCCAGTTCGGCTGGAAGTTCTGGGCGTTTATTTCCGGCGGCGCCGCGCTCGACAGCGATACCGAGGAGTTCTGGGATCGTCTGGGCTACGCCGCGATCCAGGGCTATGGGCTGACCGAGACGACGTCGCTGATCAGCGTGAACCATCCCTTCCGGCTGGGGAAGGGATCGATGGGCAAGGTGCTGCCGGGTCGCGAGGTGAAGCTGGCGGAAGATGGCGAGATTCTGGTGCGGGGCGGGGGCGTGGCTTCAGGATACTGGGACGGACGCGGTGCGCAGCAGGCTTCCGATTCGCGCACTCCGGACGCGCGAATTTCAGACGCCCGTATGTCTGACGACCAAGGCTGGTATCGCACCGGCGACATTGGCGCGCTCGACGAGGCTGGGAACCTCTATTTCAAGGGGCGCAAGAAGGAAGTGATCGTAACGCCGGGCGGGACGAATGTGTATCCCGAGGATCTGGAGGCAGCGTTGCGGCGGCAGTCGGAGGTGAAGGATTGTGTGGTGGTGGGAATTGAGCGGGGCGGGAACGCGGAGCCGTGCGCGGTGGTGATTCTGCGGAGCGCTGAGAAGTCGCACGACGCTCGCCTGGAAGAGATTGTGCAGCGGGCGAATCAACCGTTGGCGGAGTATCAACGAATGCGGATGTGGGTGGAGTGGCCGGAGGAGGATTTTCCCCGGACCAACACGCAGAAGCCGCGGCGCAGCGTGATACGGGAAGTGGCGCAGGCGCAGATATTACAGAATCGCACGGAACACGATCGATCCGAAAATGGCGCGAACCGTCCGCTGGCGGAGCTGATTGCCCGAGTCACTGGACGGCCCGTGGGCGCGCTGCGCGACGACGCCAGTCTCGATTCCGATCTGGGGCTGAGCTCGCTCGACCGGGTGGAATTGCTTTCGACGCTTGAAGACCGCTATCAGGTCGATCTGAGCGAAACCCGCTTCAGCGCGGTGCAGACGGTCGGCGATTTGGAACGCATGCTGCGCGGAGATGCCGTGGCGGGCGCGATCTATCACTATCCTAACTGGACGCTGCGCTGGCCGGTAACCTGGGTGCGGCTTCTGACGCATTATCTGCTGCTGAGGCCTGCGATCGTGTTGATGGCTTGGCCGCGGATTGAAGGGCGCGAGCACTTGCGCGGCGTGCAGGGACCTCTGCTGGTGGTCTCCAATCATGTGAGTGATGTCGACCTGGGGTTTATTTTGACGGCGCTGCCGGCGCGCTTTCGGCACCGGCTGGCCACGGCTACACGCGGCGAGGATTTGGAATTGCTGCGATCGCCAGCGCCGGCTCGCGGTTTTTTTGCTCGGATTTATGATCGCGTGCTGTGGATTTTGGGAGTCTCGCTGCTCAACTTATTTCCCCTGCCGCGCGAGGCGGGCTTCCGGCGGAGCTTTGCTTATGCGGGGGAGGCGGTCGATCGTGGGTACAGCGTGCTGGTTTTTCCGGAGGGTCGGCACACCGCGGATGGGAAGCTGAATCCGTTTCGGGCGGGCATTGGCCTGCTGGCGGAAAGCCTCGACGTTCCCGTTTTGCCCATGCGGATTGATGGCCTGTTTGAAGTGAAGCAGTCAGGCCGCAGGTTCACGGCTCCGTGGAGAATTCGGGTGCGGATTGGCGAGCCCATGAGATTTCCGCCGGGAACGGATCAGCAGAAAATCGCGTCGGAGTTGCAGACGGCCGTGGAGCGGCTCTAGACCAACTGGACTTCGGGGTGGATTGCTGTTTGCATCATCGATGCGGAGGGTGCCCCGTCCTTGCGTTCTTGGCAAGGGCGGGCTGAGATGATGCCGACACAATTCTTGCCGTTCGGCAAGAACCCCGTTGCCTATGCGATCGTGGTTCCCGCCATTGCAAACTGCGCAAAGGACGGGGCACCCACTGTGCTGGTGATGCCAGCGAGATCAAAACCTGGGCCAGTCGACCGCTACAGTTCCGCTACTCTTCGTCGACCTGCGGTTCTTCCTGGTGCAGGTCCGCGTCCAACTGCACTTCGGGCACCTTGGATTCGCGCAGTTGGCGATTGAGCGCGGGCAAGCCTGTGTTTTTGAAGTCAGTCCAGCGCTTCAGGACTTCGCTGCTGTCTCGCTCGACCGTCGATAGAGCTTCCATTTGAGAAGAAGTTGGTTCGGCATCGGCTTGCCACACTTGCGCGTACAACGTGCCGGCCTGGCCGTTGAGCCTGCTGACGGTGCTGTCCGGGGACGGAGGCGCTAGAAATCCAGGAGCCGCACCTAGCAGAGCGGTCAGTCTTTTTCCGGTTGCTTCTAGTGCGTCCTTGGCCGAACCATTGGCTTGCGCGCTCAGTTTTTCCACTTGGGCGCGAATCGAGCCGCCCTGCAGAAGCGCCTGCGCGGATTCGGTCATGATGGAGGCCAGACGCGTCTCCGCCTGAAATTTCTTCTGCAGGCCCGCGGTCGAGGTCTTGACGCGAGGGTCCATCTTGACCGTCAGCGACGCGGTCGAGGTTTTTCCATCGACGGTGAGCCGGACCGTGTACGCTCCCGGCACCACGGTCGGGCCCAGAGGCAAACGGGGCGTGTCGTGCGGAATCGCGGCGATCGGATAGTCGTGGCGCGTCGCCGCCGGCGCGGGATAGTGCAGATCCCAGACCCAGCGGTGCATTCCGGCGGCGGTTGAAAGTTGCCGCGGATTGCGGACCCAGTACAGCGGGATCAACTGCTTTTGCAATTCTTCGTCGGTGATGTCGGGCTTGTCGTTGTTGGAGAACCGGCGGACCAGATGGCCCTGCGCATCCAGAATTTCGAGCGTCACCGTGGTAGCCGCCGCGGGCAGATAGTAATCCATAATAGCGCCATCGGGCGGGTTGGCCGCGGCCGGCTCGTCGGGCGGCAGTGGAGTGTCGGTGTTGGTGTCGCGTTGCACGCGGTAGGCGGGCGCGGGGGCATAGAGATGGACCGAATTCGCAATCGTCGCCGAGGCCTCACGCAGCGGCTCGATGTCATCCAGAATCCAGAAGCCGCGGCCGTGCGTGGCCACGATCAGATCATCGTCATGAATCCATAGATCGCGCATGGAAGTGTGCGGCAGGTTCAGCTGCAGCGGCTGCCAGCGGTCGCCGTCATCGAACGAAATCCACACGGCGTTTTCCGTGCCCGCGAATAACAAGCCTTTGCGGACTGGATCTTCGCGCACCGTGTCGACGGGGCCAAACTGGGGGAGGCCGGCGGTGATCAGTTGCCAGGTCTTGCCGCCATCGTGCGTGCGATAGATGTAAGGATGGGTATCGTTGATGCGGAAGCGGCTCACCGATGCGTAGGCGGTCTGCTCGTCGAAATGCGAGGCCGAGATTTGCGTGACCTTGCTCCAGGCCGTGAGTTCCTGGGGCGTGATGTCGGCCCAATCTTTTCCGGCATCGTGCGTGATCCAAAGCTGGCCGTCGTCGGTTCCAGCCCACAACGTGTTTACGGTTTTGAATGACGGGGCGAGCGCGTAGATGACGCCACGCTGCTTGTCGGCTCCCTGGTTGAAAAGTGTGCCGACGCTGTCGGGCATGTCCGGCTTTTCGCGGGTCAGGTCGGGGCTGATGGTTTGCCATGAATTGCCGCCGTCGGTGGTCTTGAACAGGAAATTCGTCGCGTAATAAAGAATGTGCGGGTCGACCGGAGAGAACAAGAGCGGCTCAGTGCGGTTGGCACGATACTTGAGATTGCGCAACGGAATCGGAGTAATGTTCTGCACTTCGCCGGTCGACCAGTGAAATTTTGAGACCTCGGTCCGGCCGCCGCCATAAATCACATCGGGGTCGAGCGGATCAGGCGCGACGTAGCCATACTCGATCACGCCCACCGGATGCCAGTCGCGAAAAGTGATGGCGCCGTCATTGCCGCGAGTGGAAGTGCAGACCGAGCCGCTCTCCTGCTGTCCGGCGCAGACGCGATAAGGAAAAGAATTGTCAGCAATCGCGTGGTAAAGCTGCGCCGTGGGCTGGTTGTACCAGGAACTCCAGCTGGCGCCACCGTTCACGGTGACGATTGCGCCCTGATCGCTGACGATCAGAATAATGTTGGCGTTGTTGGGATTGATCCAGAGATTCTGGTAGTCGTCGCCGCCGGGCGCGCCGCGAAATCCTGACCAGGTCTTGCCGCCGTCGGTCGAGCGCATCGTAACCGTGCTGACGACAATCACAATGTCGCGATTTTTTGGATCCACCTTGGGGATGGGAAGATCGCCGCCGCCGATGCGGCCCGAGGGACGAGGATCATTGGTGATCTGCGCCCAGCTCTCGCCGCCATCGTCTGAACGGTAGACGCTCAATTTTCCCGAGGCTGCGGCCAGGGTAGCGTAGAGGCGGCGCGGATCGCTGGGTGCGATGGCGACGTAGATTTGCGAAAGATCCTTCGGCAAGCCGTTGGTCAGTGGGCGCCACGTGCTGCCGCCGTCGGTCGATTTGTACAGTCCGCCGCCGGTGCCGTTGAATTCGTTGCCGTCTTCCCACGGGCCTTCGCGAACTTCCCACATCGAGGCATAGACGACGTCAGGATTCGAGGGATCAATCTCAATGTCAGAGCCGCCCGTGTTTACGTCTTTAGAAATGACTTGCTGCCAGGTCTGACCGCCGTCCGTCGTGCGATAGATGCCGCGCTCTTCGCTGGGCCCGTAAGGATGGCCAAGCACAGCGGCAAAAACTCTGTTGGGGTCGCGCGGATCGATGGCCAGCGCGGGGATCTGTTGTCCGTCGAGCAGTCCGAGGTGGGTCCATGTTTTGCCGGCGTCGATCGATTTGTAAATGCCGTTGCCCACGGAGAGGTCGGGGCGGTGCAGTCCTTCGCCGCTGCTCACATAAACGATGTTGGGATCGGAGGGCGCGACCGCGATCGCGCCGATAGACTGCGTCGGCTGGTCATCGAAAATCGGATTCCAGGTGCGGCCGTAGTCGTCCGTTTTCCAGACGCCTCCGTTCACTTGGCCCACGTAGAACACATTGGGCTGGCTGGGCACGCCCGCGGCGGCGCGCGTGCGCCCTCCGCGAAACGGGCCGATCATCCGCCAGTGCAAATCCTGGTAAAGGTTCTCGGGAACCTGGGTGCAGCCTGCGGTTGCGGATAGAAGAACCACCAAGCCCACGACGAGACGAAAGACTGCATGAAATCGTTTCAAATGCGCCCCCTCTGACATTGAACGCCAAACTACTTAGGATAAACCATAAGCGCCGCAGTGATCTGGGAACCAGGCCGCAGCTCCGGTGAGGGGCAGATTGAATCTGGCAATCAAATGATTAGGGAAGCTCTGATTAAGGTCCAACACAAACGCTAAACCACAGAGGACACAGAGGTTCACAGAGGCTCAATCAGAGCTTCCTCAGGTTTGCTTTGCAGGCGTTGCGCTTTCCGCCTCAGTAGATCGTTCAGTTCCTTGACGAGCTTCTTGAATGTGGCCCGATCCTGCTCTTTAGCGATTCGCTCACACAGGATAGCCATTTTCTCGCGCTCATCTGGGGTCATAGCGTATATCTCCGCACTTGCCAGCGCCATAAACACCGCAGTCTGGAATTTGTTGCGGTGATCCTTTAGGGATTAGAGGTTCGAAAGTGTCGCAAAATTGGGCAATCGATCGCAATACGACTTTCGGATAGTGCGCAACGCGCGGTGAGGAAAGCTCTGATTAAGGTAACGACAGAAAGCGTAAACCACCGGGGACACAGAGGCGCACAGAGGAATCAGGAGGCTTAATCAGAGCTTCTTGAGGAACTTCGGGTCCCATGTAGGGGATTTGCGGATGGGAAAGGGAGGCCGCCCGGTTGAGGGGGACTCAAAAAGGGACGGCCTCAGCAAGAAAAGCGCTTCTCCAGCCTCCCATTTTGATCAGGGTTCCGTCTGTGACCAATGAACATGTTTCTCCTGTGCAAAACTCAAACAACGTGCTGGGGACCGCGAACTGTGCCGCTACCGCATTTCCATCGAACTGCGCCAGGTGGATTGACCAAAGGGATATAATCCGTAGAAACCAAGTGCGGAAAACATAATGCCAAACCCGCCCTCCCTGGGGCACCCCACGGCTTCCCCGCTGTCTGACGATTGCCGCATCCTGCTGGATGCTGCGCCGGACGCCATGCTGATCGTCAATTGCGATGGAGAAATTGTGATCGCCAACCCGACTGCGGAGCGGCTCTTCGGATACTCCGCCGTAGAGTTCGAGGGGCGAGCCGTCGAGTCCCTGATACCAGGACGGCTGCGGGAACAACACGAGCGTCACCGCGCCAATTATGCCGACCAACCGCAAGCACGGCCCATGGGGGCGGAGTTGGAGTTGCTTGCCCTGCGCAGCGACGGGGGAGAGGTTCCGGTCGACATCAGCCTCAGTCCGCTCAGCACGGACCGGGGGGAATTTGTGCTGCTGGCGATTCGAGATGTCACCGACCGCAGGCGGGCCAGCGAAAGCCTCCAAAAGTCGGAGCGCGAGTACCGCGCACTGTTTGAAAACGCGAATGACTCCATCATGATCTTCGATCTCGAAACCGAAGCCATTCTCGATGCCAACCCGAAGGCGTGCGAGATCTACGGTTTCACGCGCGAGGAATTCATTGGCATGAATCTGAAATCGCTGACAGTCGATGTCCCCCGAGGCGAGGAAGGACTTCGTCAGCTCCTGCAAACCGGTTCGTGCCGCGATTACCACACCGTCCACCTCCGCAAGGATGGAACTCCCATGAACATCGTGGCCAACTCCGCCTTGCTCGAGCGCAATGGGCGCAACGTTGTTCTCAGCATTGACCGCGACGATACCGAGCGCATCCGCGCCCAGGCGGAACGCGAGCGTCTCATTGAGGAATTGACCAGCGCCCTGGCCAAGATCAAGACTCTCACCGGGCTGCTGCCCATCTGCGCCTCCTGCAAGAATATCCGCGACGAAGCCGGCAACTGGACGCCGGTCGAGCGTTACGTCCGCGACCGCTCGGATGCCAACTTCACCCACGGCATCTGCCCGGAATGCGCCCAGCGTCTGTACCCGGACGACTACAAGAAAAAAACTTAGAAGCGGGCCGTCCGCGCGGCTAAGATAAATCCCTAATTCTTGGAGCGGTCGGCCAGATCACCGGAACTGAAACCGCGATCCACCAAACGTGATCCACCAGGCATGATCAACCGGACATGATTAACCAGACCATCTCGCACTACCGCATCACCGGCCAGTTGGGCAGCGGCGGGATGGGCGTGGTGTTCGAGGCGGAAGACCTGAGCCTCGGGCGCAAGGTAGCGCTGAAGTTTCTGCCACCACAATTGGCGGGCGATGCCAACGCGCTTGAGCGATTCTTGCTGGAGGCGCGGGCCGCGTCGGCGCTGAATCATCCCAACATTTGTACGATTTACGCCGTCGAAAAATCCGGCGAGGGCGACGATGCGCAGTCATTCATTGCCATGGAGCTGCTGGAGGGACAGAACCTCGACCAGAAGTTAAATACCGGTCCGCTGCCGGTCGGCCCGCTGCTCGACATGGCTATTCAACTGGCGGACGCGCTCGACGCCGCGCATGCCAAGGGGATCATTCATCGCGACATCAAGCCGGCAAATATTTTCCTGACCGCGCGCGGACAGGTGAAAGTGCTGGACTTCGGTCTGGCTAAGCTGACCCGGCCCGAGTTGGAGATGGAGACCATCGGAGCAACGCAAGACTCCCCGGCTATGGCAAACCTGACCAGCCCGGGCTCGACCGTGGGCACCATCGCGTACATGTCGCCGGAGCAGGCGCGCGGTGAAGAGCTCGACACGCGCAGCGATCTGTTCTCGCTGGGCTCGGTGATCTACCAGATGGCGACCGGTAGACAGCCTTTCTCGGGAGCAACCTCGGCAGTGGTGTTTCACGCCATTCTTGAGCTGGATCCGGTTTCGGTGGTGCAGTGGAATGCAATGCTGCCGCCCCGTCTGCAAGAGATCATTGAGAAGCTGTTGGAGAAGGATCGCGACCTGCGCTACCAGTCCGCCGCCGACCTGCGCGGCGACTTGAAGCGGCTGAAGCGCGACAGCGAATCGGGGCGTAAGCCAGGGGTAACGCATCCGTCGGCGTCGGCCACGGCGCCTTCGGCCGGCGCAGGCCCGTCGTCTGGACCCGCCCTGCCCAGCGGAGTGCCCGGGCCTTCGCAAGTTTCCAGTCAAACCCCTGCCGTGGTGGCCGCCGCCGGGCGGCACAAGCTGGGGACTGGCGTATTCGTGCTGATCGGGGTCGTCATCCTGCTGGCTGCGGGCTATGGAGTCTACTCGCTGATCTCACGCCATCGAGCGACCCCCTTTGCCAACTTCTCCGTCACCAAGGTGACGGAGGAGGGCAACGTGATGTTTGCCAAAGTGTCACCTGACGGCAAGTACATCCTCAGCATGGTGCGCGACAAGGGCCTTGCCAGCTTGTGGCTGCGCAATGTTCCCACCAACAGCATGACGCAAGTGCAACCTCCGGCCGACGTCTACTTCGCGTCCTACGGCCTGAGCTTCTCGCCCGACGGCAATTATTTCTACTTCGTGCGCAGCGATCCGGGCGCGCCCGTACTGAAATTTCTGTATCGCGCGCCGCTGCTGGGCGGGCCCCCGGAGAAATTGGCCTCGGACGTGGATTCGAAAGTCACACTTTCCCCGGACGGCCGCAAGCTGGCCTTCCTGCGTTACGACAATCCCGAGCCGGGCAAGTACCAGCTAATTCTGCGCGCGGCAGATAGCGGTCCCGAGACAGTGCTCACCAGTGGCCCGAAAAGCCAGATACTCACACAGCCGGCATGGTCACCCGACGGCAAGACGATCATGTGTGTCGTACTCCAGCCCGGAAATGCGCTGTCCGGATTGATGGCGGTGGACGCGAAGACCGGCCAGCAACAACTCTTCGTCGGGTCCAAAGACGATCTCCTCTTGCCCATGTGGATGCCGGATGGCAGCGGCCTGCTGGTTCTGGATAGCTCTCCCTCTTCGAATTATTCGCGACAGCAGATATTCTTCGTCTCATATCCGGAGGGAAAGTTGAGTGCGATCACCCACGATACCAACAGCTATTCTGACCTGAGCATTGCCTCCAGCGGGCAGGAGCTAGCCACTGTGCTCAGCGAAGACCATTGGAGTCTTTCGATCACGGCAGGAACGCCCGGCGGCGGAGACGTGCGGAATCTCGGTCCCGCGAACGCGGGTTCCAACTTCACCTGGACACGCGACGGCCGGTTGGTCTACGACAAGGACGCCGCGCTGTATTGGATCAATCCAGATTCCCAGGCCAAGGGGGTTCTCGCAACCGAGCCAGACTCCGTAAGCGGCGATCCCTCGGCATGCTCCGATGGCCGGTACATTGTGTTCGTTCACGGCTTGCGAGGGGGCAACGGCAACCTCAACATTTGGCGCGCGGATGCCGCCGGGGGAGATTTGAAAGAACTATCAAACGGAAGGTTCGACAGCGATCCGGTCTGTTCCCCCGATGGGAACTGGGTCTACTACCGGGATGCCGCGACGAGAGAAATGATGAGAGTTCCGATGGATGGCGGGGTCGCTCAAAAAGTGACCGACTTAGCTAGTGCCAGCCGGATAGATATTTCTCCAGATGGCAACGCGATTGTTTTTGCCACCGTGGATCATGCCGGCGATCACGCGGAAAATCTTGCGCTCGTCGACACCGCTACGGGCAAGGTTCGACAGCTCCTTAAATACGAACAATACGGGAAGGAAAGGTTGGAACAGACACGCTTCACGCCCGACGGCAAGGGTTTGGTGTACACCATCCGCGAGAACGGCGTGGACAACCTTTGGCAGCAGAACCTGGACGGTTCCCCCGGAAAACAGCTGACCTCATTCAAGTCGGAACACATCAACGACTTCCGCTGGTCGTTCGACGGCAAACAACTCGCGGTCGTGCGTGGCCATACCGACTCCGACGTGGTTCTGGTGCGAGACATGCAGCAGTAGAACAACCAAATTCAATCCCGACAAAAACTAAGGGCGGCCATCACTGGCCGCCCTCATTGCGAATTGTAGCTGCGAAGCGGGGTTAGACGCCCTTGACGTTCTCAGCTTGCCAGCCCTTAGGGCCCTTGACCACGTCAAACTGTACTTGCTGACCTTCCTGCAGGCTGCGGAAACCGCTGGCCTGAATGGCGGAGAAATGCACGAATACATCCTCGCCGTTCTGGCGGCTGATGAATCCGTACCCCTTGGCGTCGTTAAACCACTTCACTGTTCCTGTTTCCATGTTGATGCAATGTTCCTTTTTGTTGATGTAGCGCTGAAGTCTTTCAG
>JBKQID010000011.1:0-141932 GCA_052148475.1 Candidatus Sulfotelmatobacter sp.
CTCTGCCAACGAGACCATCATTTGCTGGCCGAAATTAGCAGCCGTTGTGCGGCTATCGAAGAGTGCTACGAATTCCTGCTGGCCTATGCGGCTCAGGGCCTGCCCAGCGACCAAGGCAGCGCTGCGGGCGGACAAGTCCGTGACTTCCTGCAGCGCGCCGCCCAGGCCTTAGCGGGGCTTCCCGAGACCTGCGCGCTGGCCGTCAAAGAGGAAGCGCTCGCACCCGCCGACAAATACCTGGCGTTTTTCGCCGTCCTCGATCGCGACGCTGGCGGTTCCCTCGCCGCCATCGAACTGGTTCTCGCCCAACCCGTCATCAGTTCCCAGCTGATCGACAATCTGAACGCCTCCATCCATCTCCGCGCCTTACTCACCGACTTGTTTCTCGTGGATGAGATTCTACAGAAACAAGACAAATCAGCGGGCCAGCCATTAGATCCCTAACCGGTCCGATGGGGAGAGCCACTTGCAAATTCGCTTGAGAGGCGCGCGCGTCATACCCGGACCCCGCTGGCCCTGGGGGCAACCGCGCATCGAGCTCGCGAATCGAATCCCTTTCTCTCGGCTATACTTTTGAACGACTCCGCGCGGACAAGGAGACCCTTTTGACCGTCGACACGAACGAGCATCCTCCCACCCTGGACCCAAGCCATCAACTCCCGGCTCGCGCTTCGGATTCTCACCGAGGCATATGGTGGCTGATTGTGTTGCTGCTCATCGTCGTGCTCGCAGTCGTGCTGCTCTGGCGCCACCACGAGACCGCGGCTAAGAAAACGCCCGCGCCACCAAAGATCACCATCACCACCGCGACCGCTAAAACTGGCGACATCGGCGTTTATCTCGATGAAATCGGCACCGTCACTCCGGTCTATACCGATTCGATTACCAGCCAGGTGACGGGCTTAGTCGTCGCCGTGCATTTCAAGGAAGGTCAGCTGGTAAGCAAGGGAGACCCGCTGATTGACATCGATTCGCGTCCCTACCGTGCAAGTCTTCTGCAGGCGCAAGGCGCGCTCGAGCGCGACCAGAACGTCCTCGCCCAGTCCGAGATGGATCTGCAGCGCTACCGTGACGCGTGGCAGCGCAATGCCATCGCAAAACAGCAACTGGATGATCAGGAAAAACTCGTTCTGCAAAACCAGGGCACAGTGAAAAACGACGAGGGCGCCGTGCAATATGACCAGGTGCAAGTCGACTTCTGCCATATCACCGCGCCCATTTCCGGCCGCGTTGGTCTGCGCCTGGTCGATCCCGGCAACGTGGTGCAATCCGCCGGAACCGTAACTCTGGCCGTAATCACGCAGCTGACGCCTATCACCGTAATTTTCACCATCCCCGAGGACAGTCTGGGCCCGGTCGCTGCGCAACTCCACAAAAAGGCCAAGCTCACCGTCACTGCCTACGATCGTACTGCGCAGACAAAAATCGCCAGCGGCCAGTTGCTCACCATAGACAATCAGATCGACACCACCACCGGCACAGTAAAAGCCAGATCCATCTTTGAGAACAAAAATGATGCGCTGTTCCCCAACCAATTCGTTAACACGCGCTTGCTGGTGAATACGCTGCGCGGAGTGACGCTGGTTCCAGCCTCCGCCATTCAACAAAATGGCCAGGCATCGTTCGTCTACCTGATTCAAAATGGCTTCGCTCACATTAGAAGCGTCAAGCCGGGAGTTACCGACTCCGGTATGACTCAGATCGATGGCATCAACCCCGGAGACGTCGTCGCCAACAGCAGCTTCGATAAGTTGCAGGACAACGTCGCCGTCGCCCTTGCCAATAAAGACTCGGACAAGGCTCCTGCCCAGCCAGCCCCAGCCGGGAGCAGCGCCCCGTGAGTCCATCGCGCCCGTTTATCTTGCGGCCGGTAGCCACCTCTTTGCTGATGGCGGCCATCCTCCTCGTCGGCATAGTTGGCTATTTCCAACTGCCGGTCTCCGCCTTGCCCGAAGTCGACTACCCGACCATTCAGGTGCTCACGTTTTATCCCGGAGCCAGCCCGACCGTGATGGCGACCACGGTGACGGCGCCACTCGAGCGTCAATTCGGCCAACTGCAGGGTTTGAGCCAGATGACCTCGACCAGCTCCGGAGGTACTTCCGTCATTGTGCTGCAATTCAACCTCAGTCTGAATATTGATGTGGCTGAGGAGGAGGTGCAGTCGGCCATCAACGCATCGCAGAGTCTTTTGCCATCCATTCTGCCCGCGCCTCCGATTTACAGTAAGACGAATCCAGCCGATGCCCCGGTGCTGACCCTGGCCATCACCTCAAGTGCCATGCCGCTTTCTCAGGTTGAGGACCTTGTGGACACGCGGCTTGCGCCTAAGATCTCGCAGCTCAGCGGCGTCGGTCTTGTAACCATCAGCGGCGGACAAAAGCCAGCCGTCCGCATTCAAGCCAACCCTACGGCTCTGTCGTCCTATGGCCTCAATCTGGAGGATCTTCGTGCGGCGCTGACCCAGGCCAGTGTGAACGCCGCCAAAGGGAACTTCGATGGGCCGCGCCAGGATTACCAGATCGACGCCAACGACCAGCTGATCACCACCGATGACTATCGGAAGGTTGTCGTTGCCTACCGTAACGGCGCCCCCGTGATGCTGACCGATGTAGCCAATGTCGTGAATGGCGTAGAGAACGGTAACCAGGCAGCGTGGATGAATCAGACCCCGGCCGTTATCCTGAACGTGCAACGCCAGCCCGGGGCCAACACCATCAGCGTGGTCAAGAGCATCAAGCAACTCATGCCACAGCTTCAGGCCAATCTGCCTACGGGCATCCAGGTGACCACGCTGACCGATCTTACGACCGCCATCGAAGCATCGGTTTCCGACGTCGAGTTCGAATTGATGCTGACCGTCGGACTCGTCGTGCTGGTCATCTTCCTTTTCTTGCGGAGTCTCTACGCCACGATCATCCCAAGCGTGGCGGTGCCGCTTTCACTGGTCGGTACTTTCGCGGCAATGTACATTCTGGGTTATAGCCTGGATAACTTATCGCTGATGGCGCTCACGATTTCCACCGGCTTTGTGGTGGACGATGCCATCGTGATGATCGAAAACATCGCGCGCTATATAGAAGATGGCGATCCACCCATGGAAGCGGCGCTCAAGGGTGCGGAACAGATTGGTTTCACCATTCTTTCGTTGACCGTGTCGCTCATCGCAGTGCTGATTCCGCTGTTGTTTATGGGCGACGTGGTGGGGCGCCTGTTCCGCGAGTTTGCCGTAACCCTGGCCGTCACCATCGTGGTCTCGGCAGTAGTCTCGCTCACGCTCACCCCCATGATGAGTGCGCGAATTCTACGGCACCAGCCCAAAGAGCAGCAGGGGCGGGTCTATCGAGCTACGGAGCGTGCCTTCGAGGGGATGATCGCGTTCTATGGCCGCACGCTGAAGGTTGTCCTCCGCTTCCAAACGGTTACGCTGTTCGTCGCGCTGGCCACACTGCTGCTCACGGTTTTCCTTTACATCATCATCCCCAAAGGATTTTTCCCGGTGCAGGATACGGGCGTCATCCAGGGCATCTCGCAGGCGCCGCAGACGATTGGCTACAAGGCCATGGCGGCGAAGCAACTGGAGCTGACCCAGGCCGTTCTGGATGACCCGGCAGTGGACAGCATCTCGTCGTTTATCGGCGCCGATGGCACCAATACCACGACCAACAGCGGCAGGATGTCGATCAACTTAAAGCCGCTCGACCAGCGCAAGATCAGTGCCTCAGACCTGATTCGCAGGCTCAACTCCAGAGTAAGCCAGGTGCAGGGAATCCAGCTGTTTATGGAACCGGTGCAGAACATTACCGTGGATGACCGGGTAAGTCGCACCCAATACCAGTACACGCTGGAAGATCCGGATGCAAATGAACTCAATGACTGGACCAATCGTTTCGTCGACCGGCTGAAGCTGCTGCCCGAACTGGAAGACGTGGCCACCGATCAACAACTGGGAGGGCTAGCCGTATCTCTGGTCATCGACCGGGCCACCGCCTCGCGATTTGGCATCGCGCCCACCACCATCGATAACACTCTGTATGACGCCTTCGGTCAGCGTCAGATCAGCACGATGTATACGCAGGTGAATCAGTACCACGTTGTGCTGGAAAGTGAACCGCAGTTTCAACTGGACCCCAACAAGCTGAACCATCTCTACATTCAGTCCAATGCGTCGTCCGGGGCAACTGGAACCGGTGCCTCTTCCTCTTTCGCGTCCTCCGGATCATCCTCCGCGGGGTCGAATGCCTTGACGGCTTCGGCCCAGTACACTCCGGCGGCTAACACACTCGCTCCGCCGGCGAACGCGCTTTCGACGACCGCCTCCACCGCCAGCAAGGGAGCAAACTCTGCCGGCGCCACCAGTTCGACCCCCAGCAACGCCGTGCCGCTGAGCGCTTTTTCGCATTTTGAAAAGACGACAGAAGCACTCTCCATTAATCACCAGGGCCAATTCCCGGCCATCACCGTGTCGTTCAATCTCGCGCCCAATGCGGCGCTAGGGGACGCCATTACTTCGGTCGACAAAACGCAGAAAGACATGCACATGCCTCCCAGCCTGCAGGCTGGCTTTCAAGGCACTGCAGCGTCATTCACGAATTCGCTCGCCAACGAGCCCTTGCTCATTCTGGCAGCGCTGGTCACGGTGTACATCGTGCTGGGTGTTTTGTACGAAAGCTTTATCCACCCGATTACGATTCTCTCTACGCTGCCTTCCGCGGGAGTGGGCGCCTTTCTCGCGCTGATTCTCTTTCGCCAGGATTTAAGCGTGGTGGCGATCATCGGCATTGTGCTGCTGATCGGAATCGTGAAGAAAAACGGCATCATGATGGTCGACTTCGCGCTGGAAGGTGAGCGCCAGCACGGGAAGAACGCGACCGATGCAATTTACGACGCCTGTCTGCTACGCTTCCGCCCCATTATGATGACCACCATGGCCGCGCTGCTGGCGGGGCTGCCGCTGGCTCTCGGAACAGGCTTTGGTTCAGAGTTGCGCCGGCCGCTGGGCATCGCCATGGTGGGCGGACTGCTGCTGAGCCAGGTGCTCACGCTTTACACCACGCCCGTCATCTACATCTTTTTTGACAATCTGGCACAGCGTTTTGCCCACAAGTCGACTCAACCGGAAACCGGGGACGGAGAATTGGCAGGGCCCGCATGAACATCTCAGCACCCTTCATTCAAAGGCCCGTAGCGACCACGCTGCTCACGGTGGCGATTGCCCTGGCGGGAGCGATTGCGTTTGAGGTGCTGCCGGTAGCGCCGCTGCCGGAGGTCGACTTCCCGACAATTTCAGTCGGCGCCGGATTGCCGGGAGCCAGCGCCGACATTATGGCGTCGTCTGTCGCCACTCCCCTGGAGCGGCAGCTCGGTCACATCGCTGGTGTGACGGAGATGACCTCCGCCAGCACGCTGGGCAGCACATCCATCACCATCCAGTTCGACCTCAGCCGCGATATTGACGGCGCGGCGCGTGACGTCGAAGCCGCGATTAACGCGGCCCGAACCTATCTGCCTGCCAATCTTCCGGGCAATCCCACCTACCGCAAGGTCAATCCCGCCGATTCGCCGATCATGATCCTCGGCCTTACTTCCGACAAGTTCGGTCCCGATAAGATCTATGACGAAGCCTCGACCGTCCTCGCGCAAAAATTGTCGCAGATACAGGGCGTCGGGCAGGTCTCGGTCGGAGGCGGCGCGTTGCCGTCGGTGCGCGTGGACGCCAATCCCACACAATTGGCCAGCTATGGACTGACCCTGGCCAATCTGCAGTCCGTGCTCAGCCTGCAGAACTCCGACCTGGCCAAAGGACAAGTCACCGATGGCACGGTAACCGCCGACATCCTGGCCAACGACCAGATCTCGCACGCCGCCGACTACAAGCCGCTCATCGTGGGTTATAAGAACGGCGCGGCGATCCGACTCTCCGACGTGGCCCAGGTCACGGACTCGGTGCAGAACATACGGGCTGCCGGTTATTTGAACGGCAAGCGCTCGGTTACAGTCATCATCTTCCGCCAGCCCGGCGCCAATATCATAGAAACAGTCGACCGCGTCCGCGCGCAACTTCCGTCGATCAAGGCCTCCATTCCACTCGGCATCGACACCACCATCGTTCTGGATCGCACCATCACCATCCGCGCCTCGGTCAGTGACGTGGAAAGGACGCTGCTCATTTCCATCGCCCTCGTCATCGTCGTGGTGTTTGTCTTCCTGCGCAACGGCCGGGCCACGCTCATTCCGGCGGTCGCCGTGCCGGTCTCGCTGGTAGGTACGTTCGCCGTGATGTATCTGTTTGGATACACTCTGGATAACCTCTCACTAATGGCCATGACCATTGCTACAGGATTCGTGGTCGATGATGCCATCGTTGTGATGGAGAATATCGCGCGTCATCTGGAAGATGGCATGGAACCCTTCGCCGCCGCCCTGAAAGGCGCGCAAGAAATCGGATTCACCGTCTTCACCATCAGCATTTCGCTCATTGCCGTCTTTATCCCTCTTTTGTTGATGGGCGGAATCGTTGGCCGTCTCTTTCGCGAATTTGCCGTCACTCTCTCGACCGCCGTATTCGTGTCGATGCTCATCTCTCTGACCACAACCCCGATGATGTGCGCCTACCTCTTGAAGAACGAGCGCGCGGAAAAGCACGGCCGCATCTACATGGCCAGCGAGAAGGTCTTTGACTGGGTGCTGTCCGGGTATCGCGGTAGCCTGCATTGGGTGCTCGACCATCCGGCTCTCACCCTGGTCGTGCTCTTCGTCACCATCGCCCTCAATGTGGTGCTGATCGTCGAGATCCCCAAGGGGTTTTTCCCGACGGAGGACACGGGAGCGATCACCGGCAGTGTGCGCGGCCCGCAGGATGCTTCGTTCCCGGCGATGAACGATTCCATTCAGCAGATTGGCCGCGTGATCAAGAATGATCCTGCAGTAGAGAATGTGACTGAGTCCACCGGCGGCGGCGGGGCCACCAACACCGGCTCCCTCTATGTTGCTCTCAAGCCGCTGGCGGAGCGCAAGGTGAGTGCCACTCAGATCATCGACCGCCTGCGCCCGCAATTGAACCGTCTGCCAGTGGCATCCGCATTCCTCCAATCCGTGCAGGATCTGCGCATTGGAGGCCGGTCGAGTAATGCGATGTACCAGTACACCATCCAATCCGACACGGTGCAGGATCTTTCCAAGTGGGGGCCGATCATCCTGCGTGAGATGCAGCATCTGCCCGGTCTGCAGGACGTAAGCTCAGACCAGCAGAATGGCGGCTTGGATGAGCTGATGAACTATGATCGCGTGACTGCGGCAAAACTCGGCTTCACCGCGCAGTCGCTGGACTCGGCGTTATACGGCGCATTCGGACAATCGGAAGTTTCCCTCATCTACACCCAGTTGAATCAGTATTACGTAGTGCTGGAGGTTGCGCCGCAGTATTGGCAAAGTCCGGAAGGATTGAAAGACATCTACCTGCATTCCTCCAGCGGCGGTAACATTCCGCTGCTCGCGGTGGCTAAGGGCCGAGCCAACACCACCCCGTTGGCCATCAACCATACCGGCTTGTTCCCCTCCGTCACCGTGTCTTTTAACCTGGCGTCAAACGTGTCTTTGAGCGATGCCACCCTGGCCATTGGCCAGATGCAAAAGCGGCTTGGCGCGCCTTCCACGCTGCAAGGCTTTTTTGCCGGCACACTGCTGGCCTACCAGCAGTCTCTGGGCACTGAGCCCGTGCTGATTGTGACAGCGCTGCTGGCGGTGTACATCGTCCTCGGCATTTTGTATGAAAGCCTGGTTCATCCCCTGACCATCATTTCCACTCTGCCGTCGGCCAGCGTAGGCGCGATGTTCGCCTTGCTCCTGTTTAAGCAGGACTTGAACATTATCTCCATCATCGGCATCGTGCTACTGATCGGAATCGTAAAGAAGAATGCAATCATGATGATCGATTTCGCTCTTCAGGCAGAGCGCGAGGATGGAAAAAGCACAAAGGACGCGATTTTTGAAGCGTGCATGTTGCGCTTTCGTCCAATCCTGATGACCACGATGGCTGCGTTATTGGGCGCGTTGCCGTTGGCTTTGGGGACGGGTACGGGGTTTGAGCTTCGTCGCCCCCTTGGAATTACCATTGTGGGAGGGCTGATCTTAAGTCAGTTGCTCACGCTCTATACAACGCCGGTCGTCTATTTGGAGTTCGATCGGCTGCGGCTGCGCTTCGAGGGGAGAAAGGCAAAACCTGCTTCCCTGGCTCCGGGAGAAGCGATGTAACACGGTGGACTGAGACGGTGGACTCAAGAATGAAAAATTGGTCAAGCAGAATCGTTAAGAAAATATTCGCGCGAAAACCGGCTTACGTCATTGCCTCAAACACCATCCTTCGGCGGTGTGCGGCTGCGCTTTTACTGATGCTATCGGGCTGCGTGGTCGGACCGAAATACCACCCACCTGCTCCGCCGCCACCCGCCGCGGTCTACAAGGAATCACCCACCCAATTCAAGGAAACTGAAGGCTGGACGGTGGCACAGCCTGCGGATGCGAAGCTGCGCGGCAAGTGGTGGGAAATCTTCAACGATCCCGAGTTGAACGCGCTCGAAGACCAACTGGATATTAACAACCAAAACATCAAGCAATCCTTCGAGAACTTCATGGCCGCCCGCGCAGTGGTGCGCGAGGCCCGCGCGCAATACTTTCCCACGCTGTCGACCGCGCCCTCGTTCACCCGTTCTCGAACCTCGGGGAACCTGAACACGGCGCCCGTCAACACCTCCGGCACAGGCACCGCGGCCAAACAACTGCAAAGTACCGTCTACTCCCTGCCGCTCGAAGCCTCCTGGGAGCCCGACCTTTGGGGCAAGGTCCGCAACACGGTTCGCCAAGCCCACTACGCTGCTCAGGTCAGCGCCGCCGATCTCGAGAACGAGCGACTGACCGAGCAGGCCAGCCTGGCGGAATATTTCTTCGAGATTCGCGGCCAGGACGAATTGCAAAAAATCTATGACGACACCGTTGCCGCGGACCAGAAGGCCTACGAACTAACGCGTTCTCTCTATGAAGCCGGCATCGACGACCAGATCTCTGTGGTGGAAGCCGAAACCACGCTGCACAGCGCGCAGGCGGGCGCAACCAATGTCGGAATCGCGCGAGCGCAGTATGAGAACGCGATCGCTATGCTGGTAGGCAAATCTGCCTCTGATTTCTCTATTCCCGTGAGACCGATGACGGTTGCTCCGCCCCCGATTCCAGTCGGCGTACCTTCGGAACTGCTCGAGCGCCGGCCCGACGTCGCCGCGGCCGAGCGCACCATGGCCCAAGCGAATGCAACGATCGGCATCGCCTACGCGGCCTATTTTCCGAACCTGACTTTGAACGGGCAGGCCGGCTTTCAGAGTTCAGCCTTCAGTCAGTGGCTCTCCTGGCCGAGCCGTTTCTGGTCCGTCGGCGCCGCGATTCCAGAAACCATCTTCGATGCTGGCTTGCGCCGCGCCACCGTCCAACAATATGTCGCCACTTATAACGCGGATGTCGCCAATTACCGTCAGACGGTCCTCTCCGCATTCCAACAGGTGGAAGATTCGCTGGCCGAAGTGCGCATCCTCTCCAAGGAGATCCAGCAGGAGCAGCAGGCAGTGAACTTGGCTCAAACCAACCTCAAACTCGAACAGGCGCGGTACGAGACCGGCGTCGATCCCTACATCGACGTGCTGATTGCCCAGACCACAGTGCTGGCGGACCAGCAGACTCTGAATACTCTTCAGGTGCAACAGATGACCTCCGCCGTGGCCTTGGTCGAAGCCCTGGGCGGGGGTTGGGATCGTTCGCAATTGCCGAGCACGCAGCAGGTAACCCAGAAGCCGGCCAAGTCGGAGACAGTCATCGTGCAATAGGATCGTGCAATAAGATCGAGCAGTAAGCGGTAAGAGGGAGGATCGAGGGCACTGTGCCTCTACCCTGCCCTTCGGAACCGAACCCTCGCATCCGAGGCGGCGGAATCTTCGCCCGACCCCAGCAGCGCCACGCCCCGCAGACTCTCCCACGCCGCCTGATTCAGCGATGGCTCCGCGCTCACCAGGTCGCGGATCATGTCCCACGCCGCCAGGTTCAGCGCACCCTCCGGCGGCATCCCCATCGCCAGCGACACCGCACACTGCGGACAAAAGCAAATCCGCTGCGCCCCCGACTTCTGCCGCGGCTTCACCCCCACAGTCTGCGCGAACATATAAACCGCCACCGACTTGTCTCCAGCCTCAATCTCCCGCCTGCAGCGTAAACAAGAAATAGGTTGCACGGCTTCCTTCCTGAACTCTTAGAGGTTTGCGAAGCGATTCGTCCATTTAATCTGGGCTACCGGCGTGTGGACCCGCAAGTGTGAAGAAAGATTCCCAGCCCTTTACATCGGCACGACAGAGGCTGCCCCACCCTTCGCGGTTTTCGAAGGGTGGGAACCACGGACCCCAACGCGTTTCTCCCAGCGCCGAACCACCCGCATTCTATTTCCCCACGATGCCGTCATCCTTCCACCGATAACCACATGCGTCGCATGTCCATTCGTATTGCTGAGGCGAGTCCTTCTCAGAAGTAGCGGGCCCTCCGACCAGTTCGTCAAGAATGACATCCTCGGAGCGACATTTCGGACAGCGCACCGCAACTTCGCCAACTTCCTCCTCCGGCTTTCGGCCCGGATCATTCAAGGGCTCGTAATATTGCAGCGCCTCGCGTGCCCAGGGCCAGCCAATTTTCATGATCGAAACGCTGACGCCGCTAGCGAAGTTTGAGGTCACAGCATCCACACCCGTAGCTTTCTCGGGTCCCATGAAAAACGGTATCCCCGCCTGATCCAGCAAGCGTTGCACCTGAAGCGCATCCGCCAAACTCCACACCGTGGCGACCTCCACCAATTGCCGGTCCTCGTAGTAAGGAGAATCCGGCGGGGTCTCAGGAGTGGGCGGCGGAGGCGGGGCCACCTCCGGCTCCACTTTCAGCCTCCGCTGCCGGATCTCATCCGCCAGAGCTTCCTGGGCGACCTCGGTCAATTCGGACTTCGTTCGCGCGAGCGCAACAAGTTCGCCGTCGGCCATCTGACGATAGAGTTCCGACAGCCGTCGCCATTCCGTTGCGGGATCGAGAGTTGCCATGGCAGGAAATGATAGCGCCAAAGCCGTCGTGATGCTTGGTGCCACTCCGGGGTGAATGGATCTTCTCTGACGCGATCCATGCCCACTCAGTCAGATTTGCCTCGGCTGGCAGGAGGCACGATTCCGTTCATGCGGAGATATTCCACCATCTGTCCATAATGGTTGTAGGCGTGGGCCACGCCAAATTCGGTCAGGTGCAGCCGCGTGGACTTACTCCCCACGGCCGGCTCCATCATGTTTTGCGGCGTCAGCGTGGCCGCCGCTTTGTGTCCCAGCGCGAAAGAGTCCCGCAGGAACTTCAGGATGTCAGCCTTGGTCTTCATCTCGACGGGACCGTTGCCATCCTTGATGAATGCGGGCACGGGATCGCCCGTGATATGCGACCAAATGAAGTAATTGGACGCGGCGATGTGCTTGACCTGCACCGCAAACGAGCGCACCCCTTTGTAATCATCGCCCGGAATGCTCAACGTCTCCGGAGAAAAGTTGAACTTCTCCTCCGGCATGGCCTCGGCAGCGTCTAGGATTTGCTTTTCGACGGCACTGATGTCGTGATCCACGTCCGCAGCCAGAGTCGGCTGCGAGGATTGAGCCCGGGCCGGGCTCGTGGCTAGAAGCGTGACTATCGATACCAGTAACGGCAGAAGCAGGAACCTTCGGATGGGTTTCATAGAGTGAGTCTCCTCCAATCCAGGTATTATGGACGCTCCAACGACCAATCTGTCATCTTGATCGCGGTGGGCGGGCCCACCTTTAATCAGCACGGCCGAGGCCGCCCCACCTTTCGTGGCGGTCGAGGGATAGCCACCACCACCTGCACTTTCGCCACCCCCTATCATTCTGAAACTGCGGAGTCCCCGGCGAAGCCGGAGGCTCTGAACGCGACGGTAACAAAGTTCAATCTTCCGGTTGACAAGCCCACCAACTCGGATCAAAATCCCCTCGACCTATTCAAGTGCGGGTATGGTGGGGAACACCGCATGTCCAAACCTAAAAAACCGAAACCGTCAGTGTTTATCGTTCTCATCGGCGGACCGGGGAAGTTTGCCCCGTGCGACCGCGAACATGATGAGACCTGGACGAACTACATCGTCCCTATTCAGGTTGCCACGAAGGCTGACCAGCTTGATCTCGCACCCGGCGAGACGCTCCAATGGTGGGTTTACGCGCCGGCTTACCGAGAGCGGTGGGAAGATGACACTGCCGTCGTAAGCGATCCAAAGGTCGACAAAGGCCGCTACCTCGTCGAGAGCAGACAGAAAGCCATTAACAAAGTGACGTCCAGCGGGGCGACGGATTACCTGGACCGAATCAGCAAAATGGCGGCAGCCATGCACGCTTCGTTCAAGGCGCTGGAAACGCCAGGCGACTTCTGGAGCGCGCTAAATGCGCTCCCGGAAAGCTCGGTCAGCCGCTTGTGGTATATCGGGCACGCGAGCAGCAAAGGCTTGATGCTCAAACTCATCCATGACGACTCTTGCGGGCCCGCCGCGAACACATCCGACATGATTCTGGTTGCAGACATCGCCAAGAATTCGGGCACCGTCTCCAAGAAAATGAAAGCCAAAGGCAAGCCCTCGAAGTTTTACGGTTGCTACACCGAAAGCTTTGCGGAGCAGTGGAATACTGTTTTCGGCCAGGCGGCGGAGGGCGCAATTAACAAGATAGATTTTTCGGTGGTTGACCGGCCCTCCGACATTGACGAAGTGCTCCCCCGCCTGGAACAGAGCAACTCCGACACTGGATGGACAAGGCTTCCCGCAACAAAATAGGTAATGAAGTCCGTCAGGCAAAGTGCGCGAGCGTTCGTCCGATATTTCTCCGTCGGCCTGGCAGCGCTCACTTTGCTCGCTGCTCCGAGCGCCTCCAAAGAGCCCGCTGACAGTGGACTCCGACAAGCCTTCACAGAACTGGGATCTCTGGAGAATTACCAGGATTTCCCGTCTACCCCCGAAGGGCTGAACGCGTGCTTCAAAGACAGCAATCCGCGCTGTTGGAAACAGTACGCACGACTCCGGAGGGCGGTTCAGAAGCTATTCGATCACGGGCCCGAAGTCGGGTTGCAACGTACCCTGAAAGCGGTATCGGAAGAATGCAACGCTCCTGCGCAAAATACGGGAGGGCTTTTTTCGCCGTGGCAAACATGCTATGGGGCGGTCAGTTCCTTTTATTTCTTTTCCACCGACGCGGAAGACCATCAGATAATCGAATCCCTCAGAAAACTCGACCAGTCTGTCCTGTGGAATATCTTCGTCCAAAGCAAAGGCTATTCGGGTGACTGGATCGCGAACAGGCCAGACCAGCAGCGTTGGATACAGTTCCTCACCTCGCTGACCGTCTTGGATAAGGACACAGTCGGCAGACAGGGCTACATCAACGTTTTCCTGCATCCTGCGAAGCTTCATACCGGCATTATGCTTTTGGACCCCCGCCTGAAGCTCCCTCCCGACCAGGAAAAACGGCTTGAAGCTTTCCGAGAAGCATCGAACTGACATCGAACTACAACGCCTGGCGGGGAGCCGTGCCAGTCGCCAGCAATGAATCCAGCACCGCAAAGAGCCCAAACCCCGGCCAAGAAACGCGTGCACTCGAAGAAGGGCGAGTTTTTCCTTCGTGGCCATCGCATCCTCGGTGGTTCAGGCCGTTGATCCCGAGCCCCCTTGACAACTCCGCGCTCCCGCCTTACAATTAGCACTCGATAGGCTTAACTGCTAACAACAGATACTAACCCATAAGAATCATAGGTTTAAGCAAAATCAATCCAAGCAGACAACCTTCTAAATCCTTGAAAGGAGCAACACACCATGGCGAAATTTTCACCACTCCATGACCGCATTCTGGTCCGTCGCGTGGAAGAAGCTTCCACCACTCGTGGCGGCATCATCATCCCCGACTCGGCCAAAGACAAACCGCAGGAAGGCGAAGTCATCTCCACCGGCAAAGGCCGCACCAACGACGAAGGCAAGACCTTCCCTCTGGCCGTTCACGACGGCGACCGCATCCTGTTCGGCAAGTATTCCGGCACCGAGATCAAGATTGATGGCGAAGAGTTCATCATCATGAAAGAAGAAGAAGTTCTCGGCATCCTCACCGGCGCCGCCGCTCCGGCCAAGAAAGAACTCGCCGGAAGCAAGAAATAATTAAGCATTGTCATCCTGAGCGCGCTCTTTGCGCGAAGGACCTATGCAATTTGCGGTTCAGCTAAAAGCCCAAAGCTAAAAGCCAAGAGCCGCCGAAGAAATCCGCAGGTAATCCTGCAACAGAACTAAAATAGGAGATAAAAGAAATGGCAAAGCAAATCGTTCACGGAGAAGAATCCCGTCAGGCGATCCTCCGCGGCGTCAACCTTCTGGCCGATGCCGTGAAGGTCACCCTCGGCCCCAAGGGTCGCAACGTAGTCATCGAAAAGAAATTCGGTTCGCCGACCATTACCAAAGACGGCGTCACCGTCGCCAAAGAGATCGAACTGAAGGACGGCCTCGAGAATATGGGCGCCCAGATGGTTCGTGAAGTCGCCTCCAAGACGTCCGACGTCGCCGGCGACGGCACCACCACCGCCACCGTTCTCGCCCAGGCCATCTTCCGCGAAGGCGTCAAGACCGTCGCTGCCGGCGCCAATCCAATGGCTCTGAAGCGCGGCATCGAGAAGGCCGTCACCATCATCGCCGGCAAACTCGACAAAGAAGGCAACCGCATCAACGGCGAGCTCGACAAACTGTCGAAGCCCGTCACCGGCGAAATGATTGCCCAGGTCGGCACCATTTCCGCCAACAATGACGAGACCATCGGCAAGATCATCGCCGAAGCGATGAAGAAGGTCGGCAAAGACGGCGTCATCACCGTCGAAGAGTCGAAGACGCTCGAAACACAGCTCGAAGTCGTCGAAGGCATGCAGTTCGACCGCGGCTACCTCTCGCCCTACTTCGTCACCGATCCCGAGCGCATGGAAGTCGCCATCGAGAACGCCTACATCCTGATCAACGAAAAGAAGATCAGCTCGATGAAAGACCTGCTCCCGCTGCTTGAGCAGATCGCGAAGTCCGGCAAGCCGCTCTTGATCATCGCAGAAGACGTGGAAGGCGAAGCGCTCGCTACCCTCGTCGTCAACAAACTGCGTGGCACGCTGCAAGTCGCGGCCGTCAAGGCTCCTGGCTTCGGCGATCGCCGCAAGGCCATGTTGCAGGATATCGCTATCCTAACCGGCGGCAAGGCCATCACCGAAGATCTCGGCATTAAGCTCGAGAACGTGCAGATCAGCGACCTCGGCCAGGCCAAGAAGATCACCATCGACAAAGACAACACCACGGTGGTCGAAGGCAAGGGCAAGCATGCTGAAATCGAAGGCCGCGTAAAAGAAATTCGCAGCCAGATCGACAAGACCACCAGCGACTACGACCGCGAGAAGCTGCAGGAGCGGTTGGCGAAACTGGTCGGTGGCGTAGCCGTCATTAAAGTCGGCGCCGCAACCGAAACCGAAATGAAGGAAAAGAAAGCCCGTGTGGAAGACGCGATGCACGCGACCCGCGCGGCCGTGGAAGAAGGCATTGTCCCCGGCGGCGGCGTGGCTCTGGCCCGTTGCGCCAGCGTGCTCGACAAGTTGAAGGCCGAAGGCGATGAGCAGATCGGCATCAACATCGTCAAGCGCGCCATCACCGAACCCCTGCGCCAGATCGTCGAGAACGCCGGCGAAGAAGGTGCTGTGGTTCTGGGCAAGGTGCTCGAGTCGAAGGAAACCAACTTCGGCTTCAACGCCTTCTCCAACGAGTACGAGGACCTGGTCAAGGCCGGCGTGCTCGACCCCACCAAGGTCGTGCGCACCGCCCTGCAGAACGCCGGCTCCATCGCCAGCCTGATGCTCACCACCGAAGCCCTGATCGCGGAGATTCCTGAAAAGAAGGAAGCTCCCGCCGGCGGCGGCCACGGTGGTGGCGGCATGGGCGACATGTACTAGGACTAGCCGTCCAGGCAGACGCGCCTTCGGCGCAAAAACCCAAGCCCCGCTCGCAAGAGCGGGGCTTTCGTCATTTCATGCAACGGCGGGCCAGACGGGTTTTGAGAGTCAACTGATCCCGAACGAAGTAAAGTGGCCGGAAGCCTCCCCGTCGCTCACGTCCAGCCCGAACGCCCACATGAACTCCCTATATTTCTCCCTTGAGCGTTGAACCAGAGAGTCACGGATTTCCTTGACAGAGGACGTAAATGCCAGGCTAACCCTATCTTCGAGACTGCGGTTTTCGGTCAAGTGTCCCTCAAGGGCGATCGATAAGAACGGGTAGCGGTTTAACGTGGGCGCCACATCGAAATGAAAATCAACCAGCCCGAAATAACCAATGCTCTCGTACAAATTCATGGAGAATCGTAGATTCGCCACCATTAGCGTTGCGATAAGGTCACACGTGATTGCGTCACGATGTTCCCCTCCACGCCCAGTAAACCCGATTTCTGTATACACGAGGCCAAATCGATTAACTTCTGTGTACCAGTAGTTCATCACCGGTGTTCGCGGATGTCGAACGCCGCCCGCAATTGGCTCGGCATCGCCCGTCGGGAAACTGAAGTTCGCCACTCGGACACGCCAGGTGCGGCTGAGTGCCAGAAGCCTTTGCGGAGACGTGAGTTCAGCTCTCGGAAAAGTGGGCACAGTCCACAGGATGTACTTGCCCCGTGGTTCGTCGGTGGGCAATCGTCCTGCCGCCCGATAGGTTGGGAGGTGGTTCGCTGCGCGCCGAATCGCCTCTCGCAGGAGTCGCTCCTTTAGGTCGACCGATTTCTGCCGCTTATTCAGCAGCCATTCCATTTCCTCGATCGTCGCTTGCCTTGTGAACTGATCAGAGATGTTGTCGACCCGCAGGTAGACTGATTTACCTCCGTCAACAGCGTGAGCCCCCGCATCGCTTTCATGCACGCGAATCACGATGACCGCCCGGTCCGGGGCTACGACTGCGTCAGACGACCTAAACTCAACAACGCGAACTTCGGGATAAACCGGGGGATAGATAGATCCAAGCGCTATCGCAACGACGCGCTCACGCAGTCCCTCTTGAAGTGGAACCCCAGCAACGGGTAGAACAGGTTCACCGGTAACTGTCTCATCCACTCCGATCAGCACGTGCCCACCGTACGTGTTCGCAAAGGAGGCAATGGTCTTATCAAGGCGTCGCGGAAAATCCAACTTGTAGTCGAGGATTAGTCCCTCGCGCGGACGCGCTTGGCAGAAACTGTTCACGTCGTTCCAAGTCAGATTGTCGATGGGAACTGAAAACATGCGAGCAGCCCGAAACTTAAGGATAGCGCATTCCCGGCGGGCTGGCCCACACAACGCGGTTTTCGTTGTGTGGGGAATCGATGCTGCGGGCACCACAGCGAAGAAAAACGGCCCCAAAGCTGAGGCCGTCTCAGGTGCTTAACACCCCGTCAAGGTCAACTTAATTATCGCCTGTCTTCCGCCGGCGATCAAGAAACTTTAGGATCATAAGAACCGCGCCCCCGCCGGACCCCCTACTCCGATCCGCAGCGGACTCTTGTTTCACCCTCCCTTACGGCCATTAACTTACTAGTTAACCCATCCCAAACCCGCTATCTCCTCTGCTATCAACAACGTAATACACATTTGTATGTACATTATAGTACATAAGAATGTTCCTGCAGGAACATATATAAAATTTACCTAGCCGTATTTTCAACGACTTAGCCACCCCGGCAGGGTGGGAAAGATTCCAGCAACGGCTCAGGTCATGGGATGGCCATGGTTTCTTGCCCATACCGAAATCAAAAGTCCCACCCTCTTTCGCACAAGACGCGAAAGCAGGATGGGGCACCCAGCGAACCGATTTAATTCGGCAGCACTACCGTGTCGACCACGTGGATCACGCCATTCGACTGAAACACGTTGGGGATGGTCACCGTGGACATGCCTCCCTTTTCGTCTTTCAGGACGATGTTCGAGCCCTGCATCATGGCCGTGAGCGTGCCGCCACTGACCGTCTTCAGCGTGGCCTGCCCGTGTCCGGCGCGAATTTCTTTTTTCAGCTCGGCGGAGCTGAGGCGGCCGGCCACCACATGATAGGTAAGAATCTTGGTCAGCATCTCTTTGTTCTCCGGCTTCAGCAGAGTTTCCACCGTGCCCGCCGGCAGTTTGGCAAAGGCTTCATTGGTGGGCGCAAAGACGGTGAACGGTCCGGGCCCTTTCAAGGTGTCGACCAGCCCCGCGGCCTTGACGGCGGCGACTAGCGTGGTGTGGTCGGCGGAGTTGACTGCGTTATCGATGATGTCTTTGGTGGGATACATGGGCTGTCCGCCGACGACGGGATTCTTGTCGGCCGCCAGGGCCGTGCAGGCGATGGCCGCAATGCTCAACAACAAAACTGCAACTGTGCGCTTCATAATGTCTCCTGATTCGATGTAAACCGCTTTCATGGATAGGTACGCGGCAGCAGGGAGATTGGATTGGTGGCGCAGTTCGGCTTTTCGGTCAGGAGCGACGGCGCATGCTATAGTGCGATTTCGCATGGGTTCATTTCTCTTCTCCGTGTTTTCTTGGTGGTCCATCCTGCTGAAGATTGTGGCCATCGTCCACTTCGTCCGCCGCCGGCCCAACTTCTTTTGGATCTGGGTCATCCTGTTTTCCTGGATCGGAGCGCTCGTCTACATCGTCGTGGAAGTCATTCCGGACGCGGGGCTCTTGCGCAGCTCGTTCGAGGTTTTTCCGCGGCGGCGGCGGATTCAGGAACTGGAGCGCATCGTCCTCGACAATCCTTCGGCGGGAAACTACGAAGAGCTTGGCCTGCTGTACCTCGACGACGGAAACTTCGCGCGCGCCCGTGAGTGTTACGACAAGGCCATTTCCTCGCGGACCGACCACGCCGATCCGTTCTACCGGCGCGGCATTGCGGAGATCGAACTCGGAGACTTCGCCGCGGCCGTACCCGATCTGGAACGCGCCGTCACCTCGGATCCGGATTACGACTTCCACCGCGCCAAGGGTTTACTGGCCTGGGCCTACGCCCAGACCAGCCAGAACGAAAAGGCAGAAGCGATGTTTCGCGAGGCCACGCGCATTTCTACAATCTCGGAAACTTATTACCACTACGCCCTGTTCCTGCAGTCGCAGGGACGCGCCTCCGAGGCCCGCGAGTGGGCGCAGAAGATTCTGGCCAAGAAACCAACCATGCCCGGCTATCTTCGCCGCCGCGAGCGGCCATGGTTCCGCAAAGCCGATGCGCTGCTGGCGCGGCTGCCGGGCTAGCAAGGGTATCGCGGCGAGCGGGCCCTCAGGGGCTAAAGCCCTCATCAGTTGTGCTGCTCGTTCGGCACGACTTGAAGTCGTGCCCTTCCCAATTCGTCACCCCTTCCCGGCCCGATGCTAAAATGAGTAGTGAAGATTTCCCCACCTTCCATCCGGCTGCTGGCGACCGACATCGACGGCACGCTGCTCAATCCACAATTTCAGATTTCTGACGGCGACTTGATGGCGCTGCGCCGGGCGCACGCGGCGGGCATCGAGATTGTGCTGGTGACAGGGCGCCGGCATACGTTTGCCTTGCCCATCGCCAAGCAACTGGGGTTTGATTTGTGGCTGATCAGTTCCAATGGGGCGGTAACGCGGTCGCTCGCCGGCGAGACCTTTCATCGCGACCTGATGCCGGCGGAACTTTGTCGCCAGCTATGCGGAGCAATGCAAGAATTCCGCGGCAACACCGTTCTGACGTTTGACCAGGAAACCAAGGGCGCGATTGTGCTTGAGCGGCTCGACGAACTCGGGGCCAGCATCCGGCGCTGGCTGGAGAAGAATATGGAGTACATCGAATTCGTGGTGCCCCTGGAAAAAGCGCTGGTGAGCGATCCGGTGCAGGCCATGTTTTGCGGCACGATGGCGAGGATGAGACTCGCGCTAGAGGCGCTCGGCCGGGTCGGCATGGATGGCACCGTCACCGTGCTCCGGACCGAGTATCCGGAGCGGGATTTGTCGATGATTGACGTGTTGAATGCGGGCTGTTCGAAAGGGCATGCGCTGGAGCGCTGGGCGGCCCATCGCGGCTACCGGCGCGAGCAGGTCATGGCCGTTGGTGACAACCACAACGACGTTGAGATGCTTGAGTTTGCGGGGCATCCGGTTATCATGGGGAATGCCTGCGAAGAGCTGCGCAGCCGGGGTTGGACCGTCACCCTGGGCAATGATGCGTGCGGCATTGCGGCGGCGGTAGAAGCAGTGTTCAGTGGCCGGTAGTCAGTGGTCAGCAGTTTGTGAATGCGGATGAGGCTAGCACTCAAACTCGGCACTTGGATTCCTGCGCTGCTGGTGCTCGCGGCGGCGCTTCCCTGCTTTGCCGGCGAAGTTGCGGTGTTGCGCAACGGGTTTTCTATTCGGCATGAACGGCGGGAAGTTATCGGCGATACCACGCGGTTGTATGTGACGGCCGACGGTTCGAGTTTCGTGGACGTGCCCACCGCTGAGATTGAACACTTTGAGGCAGCGCCCCCGGAGTCGCCGACTCCCGAACCGCGGCTAGCGGCTTCCGGCGCGCAGGCAAAATCCCCACTTCTCGCAAAGTACGCGAGAAATGGGGCACCCGGAGCATCGGTCTTTCCGGAGAGTGGCTCGGTGGACTTGAATGAAATGGTCGACTCCGCAAGCCGGCGGTACTGGTTGGATCCGGACCTGGTAAAGAGCGTGATTAAGGCGGAGAGCGGCTTCAACGTGCGAGCCGTGTCTCAGAAGGGCGCGCAAGGGCTGATGCAGTTGATGCCGGGAACGGCGTCGCAACTGGGCGTGCCGAACGCCTTCGATCCGGAGGCCAACGTCGAGGGTGGAACCAAATATCTGCGGGAACTGCTGGAGCGTTATAACTTCGATCTGGTGAAGGCGCTGGCGGCCTATAACGCGGGGCCGCTGCGGGTCGAACAGTTTGGCGGCGTGCCTCCCTACTACGAGACGCGAGCGTATGTGGCGCGCGTGGTCCGGGACTTCAACAAGAAGAAGGCAGCCGAGCAGGGAGGTTCGCGACAAACCGCTCCTTCCAAGAAATCCGCTGCCCACGTCGCGACGAAAACGTCGCACGGCTCCGGTACCGTGACCCAAACCAAAGCGAGTGCGGCGCAGGAGCGGGAGTAGGAATTCGTCGCAACCCGCCAGAAAACCGCGCCGCAAGACTCCGCGTACCTTCTCTCGCTCTATATCCTTCTGACACCTTGGTTTGACCCGTTTAGCGAGGTCATATACCTTGGAACTGCCGTTTCCCGCTGCGCGTTGCGAGGGCCGCGGCGCGGTTTCCCCATTCATGGATAAGAAGCGCATTCTGGCCAGCGTCGTCGTGTTTCTCATTCTGGCCGTTCTGGTTTATCTGCAATATCGCCACTGGCGAACTTTTGACTGGCCCACGTTCTGGAGCCAGACCCACCGGATCAAGAAGATTCACGTCTTGCACGGAGTCGCACTGATCTACCTCGCCTACGGCATGAGGGCATGGCGGTGGAAGATTTTCCTGAAGCCGGTGCGGCCGAAGACCCGGACATTGGACCTGCTGTCGCCGACGCTGGTTGGGTTCACGGGACTGGCTCTGCTGGGGCGGGCTGGGGAGTTCATTCGTCCCTACCTGATTGCGCGGCGGACCGAGCTTCCAGTTTCGTCGCAAGTCGCGGTGTGGGGTGTGGAACGCATTTTTGATATAGGCGCTTTCACAGTGATGATGATGCTGGCGATTTTTCTGCCCAGCGCGCTACCTTCGATTCCGCATCCTGAGTACTATCTTCGCTTCCGGGAACTTGGGTTCGGGCTGACAGCCGCGGTGGCGGCAACCACGATCGCCGCGATTGTCATTCGACGCAACGGAGAGCGGGTGGCGGCGTGGGTGGAGCAGCGCTTCGCCCACCTGTCGTCGAATTTCGGGCACAAGCTGGGGCAGAAAGTGCGCGAGTTCGGCCTGGGGCTGAACACGATTCACGGGCCGTTCTCGCTGCTGTCGCTCACCTTGGTGTCGGTGGGAATGTGGTACGTGATTGCGCTGGCATATCAGGAAGTGACGCACTCCTACGGTGTGGATGCGCTGGCGATCCCGGTGTCGCAACTCCTGATTCTGATGTTTTCGAGCATGCTGGGCTCGATGCTGCAACTGCCGGCGGTGGGCGGCGGGTCGCAGATGGCTACGATTGCAACGTTGTCGAGCGTATTCGACGTGCCGCCGGAACTCGCGGCCAGTTGCGGGATTCTGCTATGGCTGGTGACGTTTGCGGCGGTGGTGCCGGTGGGGCTGTTGCTGGCGCACCACGAACGATTGTCGCTGCGGAAGTTGTCGGTGGAGAGTCACCAGGCCGAGAAATCCGACGACCCGCCTGCACCGCCAGCCTGACGATGAGATTCGAACGCAATGCAAGGCTGAAAGGCGATGCTCCGGGCCGGTTCCGGGAGTCATACGGATGGTTACTGGTCAAGATTGCACTTGAAAACGCACACTTCCTGACTGTATACACGCATAAACAGCCGTTATAGCTCTATGGGGGACAGTTAAACCAAGCATAACGGCTGACGTTTTGAGTTCAACGACACTCGTATCGATAACAAAGCTGTTATGCTGTTGCGCATCTTTTCTCACCTGACAGGAGGAAGCATGGTGGTTCGACGCTGGGTCTCTGGGATCGTCGTCCTGGGCTTAATTCTTAGCATTTCCGCGGTGATGCAGGCTCAGGATGTGGCCTCCGTCACCGGCGTGGTCACCGACCAGACGGGCGCCGTGGTGCCCGGTGTCAAGGTCATCCTTGAAAATCCTTCGATCGGTTTTTCGGCGAGCAAGGTAACAAACTCAATCGGAGTGTACGAATTCCCCAACGTTCCGCCCGCCAGCAACTACTCGCTCAAGTTTTCAAAGAGTGGATTCTCCACTCTGACTCTTGACAAGATCACTCTGAACGTGGGGACCAAGGAGACCCGAGACGGGCATCTCTCTGTCGGCGATTCCAACACGACGGTCGAAGTCACGGCCAGCGCATCCGAAACGCTGAACACAACCGACGCCACCATCGCATCGGTGATCGACGGCGACCGAGTTCAGGATCTGCCGAGTAGCTTGGTCAACAACGCGGCGCAATACCTGACTCTGGCACCCGGTGTAACTCCGGACGGTTCCGTGACTGGAACTCGCTCCGACCAGACCAACATCACTGTGGACGGTCTGGATGTGAACGATCAGCGAGGCGGGTTTGCGATGCTGCCCACTATCAACCTTCCACTTGATTCGATTCAGGAGTTTAAGGTGACCTCCACGGGCGATGACGCCACCTACGGCCACAGTGCCGGCGGACAAATGGAACTGGTCACCAAGGGTGGCACGGATCACTTCCACGGCCAATTGTTCGAGTACAACCGTACCACCGACTATACGGCCAATGACTATTTCAATAATCTCCAGGGAATTCCGAATCCAGAGTTGGTCCGGAACCAATTCGGCGGCGACTTCGGCGGCCCCATCATCAAGGGAAAGCTCTTCTTTTTCTTCTCCTACAACGGTCTGCGCCAGGTGGCACCGGAACAGAACTTAGACACGGTGCCGCAGCCATGGGTCCTCAATGGACAGTTGAACTATTGTAATCAGGTAGATGGCAGCGGTAACTGCACCAATTATGTGCTTACTCCTACGGGGAATGCCACCGTCGCTAACTCTCTTGCGAATTTGGACCCGGAGGGCATCGGCGCGGACCAATCTTTGTTGAGTTTCCTGCAAACCCGCGGCTATCCGACACCAAACAACAGCTCGGTTGGGGACGGCGTGAATACCTCCGGTTATTACTTTGTTTCCAAGGTGCACAGCAAAGATAACACCTTCATTGGCAAGATCGACTATCAGATCAGCCAGAATCACCGAGCGTTCGTCCGCGGCACATGGGATAGAAGCGTGGACGGTGGCTTCGGTGGCGCCGGGGTTCAGATTTTTCCGAATGATCCAAACCCCATCGCAAGCTATGTGGACCACTCGCGGGCATGGGTCGTCGGCGAAACCTGGACCATTTCGCCAACCATGACCAATCAGGCGTCCTTTGGCGAAACCGACCAGGTCAACGCTTTTGAGAGGAACTATCAGCCGACGTTTCCCAATAGCTTGAGCTTCAACGACCCTTACTACGGAAACGTAATCTCCAGTCCGTATCAGAGTCTGAACGCACAATTTCCGGTGGTTCCGGTTTACCAGGGGCGCGACACTCTCACTTGGCAGCGAGGAACACACCTGTTTCAGTTCGGAGGCATGATCTCGCCGGTGATCTTCAAGTCCGGGAACTTGACCGATACGAACGGCTATGGCATTGGCATCGGAGGAGACCTCTCTGGTGTGACCGAATTTCCGTCCGACTTCCAAGGAGATTCTTCAGAATGGGGCCGTCTATTCACACTAGCCTTGGGACGATACTCAAGCATTTCCTCAAGTTACAACTATGATAAAGGTGGCAACCCCTTGCCCCAGGGCCTGGTTTCCATCCGGGACTACCATTCCACGCAATATGAGCTTTTCGCGCAGGATAGCTGGAAGATGCGCCCCGATTTTACCTTTACCTACGGAGTCCGCTGGCAGTTCCATAAGCCACTCAGCGAAATAAACGGCTACGAAGTCACCCAGAACCAGACCCCACAAAGCATCTTCAGTGTTCGCCAGGCGGATGCGGCTCAGGGAGTCTCCGGTCCCAATGCGGTTCCATTCATCACCTACGGACTCGGTGGCAGCGCCAATCATGCGCCAGGATATTACAAGCCGTCGTACGACAATTTTGCACCCCGGATTGGACTGGCGTACGTGCCAAGCGCGACCGAGGGGTTCTTGGGCCGCCTCCTCGGCGACCGCAAGACGAGCATCCGCGCCGGGTTCGGGATTGACTTTGACAACAACCTTATTGGGCAGGGGTTCGAACTGGACGAAACCAGCTTCCTTTTCAGCAACACTCCGGCTCCTGTGAACTATGGGAACCTGGCGACAGACCCTCGATTCTCATGCCCGTCGCCTTGCACCGGCACGAGTTTGTCCGCGAGTTTGCCACCGGTAGCTCCTGGCGGCACCACTCCGCGCCCCACGTTTACGCCAAACTTGGATGGGGCCGGCTTTCCAATCGGGTTCTTTAATGGCGGCTTCGGCCAGGGAGCATTCTTTAACTTCGATCCCCACTATAAAACGCCTTACGAGATGCATTTCTCGCTGGGAATTCAACGCGAGTTGCCGGGAGGCTGGCTGGTGGAGGCGAACTACGTCGGTAAGCTCGGCCGCAGATTGACGGCGTTGGGAGATCCTGCCCAGACCTTGAACTTCGTGGACGCGGCTTCCGGCCAGAGTCTGTATAACGCGTTTGGAGCAGTGCAGACGCAGACACAGCAGGGCGTCAACTTCCTCAATGTCACGACCCAGCCCTGGTTGGAAAATCAAATGGGAGCGGCGCTTGGCCAGTATGGCTACACCTGCGGTTCGGCTAGCTTTGCTTATGGGCTGCCCGCAACCACAACCTGCACCCAACTGGCGGCTGGCTTGGCTGGTTTTTACTTTTACGATGGCGACGTGTCGTCCATGATCCAGACTCTGGCGGACAACCATGCTTTGAGCGGGGTTGTAGAGCAGGGAATGTTGCTGCCTAACGTCTCGCTGCTCGCTCAGGACGGAGCGGCAGGGTTTATTGGCAACTGGAGCTCAGCCAGTTACAACGCTCTGATCGTCCATGTGAATCACAGGTTGTCGCACAATCTGACAATGGAATTCAACTACACGTATTCTCACTCCATTGACAATGATTCGGGCGTGCAGAACAACCTTATCACTTTTAGTTCCTCGGAAATCTGCGACCTCCGCAACCTGCGCGCCTGCCGGGGAAGTTCCGACTTCGATCACCGGCACCTTGTGGCTTCGACCTTCGAATATGGCCTGCCGTTCGGTCGGGGCCGGTGGCTCGCCGGCAACTCCCCGAAACTGCTAGACGAACTGATTGGAGGCTGGAACGTCTCGGGCATTTTTCAGGCGTCTACCGGGTCCCCTTTCAAGGTTGACTCAGGTGCGTTTACGATCGACTTTACGCAGACTCAACCGGGGGTATTCATCGGCACAAAGGCAGATGTTAAACGGGGGATTCATCAGGTCTCTCAGGGTGCGGGCTTACCGAATGTGGTCCAGTACTTCTCGAACGCGACCAATGCTCAATCGGCATTCACGTTTCCGATCGCAGGCGGTCCCGGTAACCGTAACATTCTCAGCGGCCCGGGTTACTGGGACTTGGATCTGGCTCTGCTGAAGGACTTTAAGATGCCATGGGAGGGCCAGAGATTACAGTTCCGCACCGACGCGCTCAACGTCTTCAATCACGTCAACTTTAGCAACCCGGGGCCAAGCCTTCTCGTTCCGCAGACTTTCGGCAACATCACATCGGACGTAAATGGGCCCCGCGTACTGCAGTTGGGCTTGCGTTACATTTTCTAGACCGCAGCATCAATCGGGATTCAACCAAACGGGGCCCCCAGTTCGGGGGCCCCTTGTTCTCGCAGCTCCGAACGGCCTGCGTTCATTTCAAATTATCCGCGTGGCGCCCCTATCGGTTGCAGCGGAAATTGTCGCGGACGGAATCAATGCGCTTCCAGATTGCTTCCTGGCGCGGCTGCATGGACACTTGGCCACGGCCAAGTTGAGAATCGCGAACTGGGTCGCACCTTGCATCAGAGGAAGGGAGTTGGGAAGGGATGGTGGCCCCGGGCAGAGTCGAACTGCCGACCTTCGGTTTAGGAAACCGCTGCTCTATCCATCTGAGCTACGGGGCCGGTGCGATTTGCCCCATTATCTCACGTCGATTTCCTCACACAAGTAGGGCGCGAGCCTCGTGCCTTGCCCTGTTAGGGCTTCGGGGCTAGATCGTCCAGGGCGAGATTGAGTTCGAGGACGTTGACCCTGGCCTCGCCGAGCAGGCCCAAATCTCGCTGATCCGTATGCTTCTGGACCAGGTCGCGAACCGTGGCTTCAGGAAGGCCGCGCGCGCGCGCCACGCGCGAGACTTGAAACTCCGCCGCTGCCGGGGAAATCTCAGGATCCAGGCCCGACGCCGAAGTCGTGAGGAGATCCACGGGAATGGGTTGGCTGGGATTCTCTTCGTGCAGACTCTTGGCGTCAGCCTGAATGCGGTCGATAAGCTTCTGGTTGGTGGAAGCGAAGTTGGTGCCGCCGGAGTTGGCGGCGTCGTATCCGTTGCCGGCGGCCGATGGACGAGGGTGGAAATACTTCGCTGACGTGAACGGCTGGGCGATGATGCGCGAGCCGATCGCCTCTCCGTTGCGAGTAATGAGCTGGCCGTTGGCCTTGTCTTTGAACAGCACTTGCGCCAGGGCGGTGATCAGGAGCGGATACAGCACGCCCAGCAGAATCGTGGTGGCGATGGTCATCAGGAATGCGGTGATGAGATGTTTTTTCATTCGAGTGTCAATCCTCAGGCCAGCCGGGCCGCGGTGATCAGCATGTCGATCAGCTTGATGCCTACGAAGGGCGCGATCAATCCGCCGACTCCGTAGATAAAGAGGTTGCGGCGCAGCAAGGCCTCGGCGTTCATGGCGCGATATTTCACGCCCCGCAGCGCCAGCGGAATGAGCGCAATGATGATCAGCGCGTTGAAGATGACCGCCGACAGCACCGCCGATTGCGGCGTCTTGAGATGCATGATGTTCAGCGCGTTCAGCACCGGGAACGTCACCGCGAACATGGCCGGGATGATGGCGAAATATTTGGCCACGTCGTTGGCGATGGAGAACGTAGTGAGCGCGCCACGGGTCATCAGCAGTTGCTTGCCGATTTCGACGACTTCGATCAGTTTGGTGGGATTGGAGTCGAGGTCGACCATGTTTCCGGCTTCTTTGGCGGCTTGCGTGCCGGTATTCATGGCGACGCCGACGTCGGCTTGCGCCAGCGCGGGAGCGTCATTGGTGCCGTCACCGGTCATGGCGACGAGTTTGCCGCCGGCCTGCTCGCTGCGGATGAGCTTCAGTTTATCCTCCGGCGTAGCCTGGGCGAGGAAGTCGTCGACGCCGGCTTCGCGCGCGATGGCGGCGGCGGTGAGTGGATTGTCGCCGGTGATCATCACGGTGCGAATGCCCATGGCGCGGAGTTGGGCGAAGCGGTCGCGGATTCCTCCCTTAACCACGTCTTTCAGGTGAATCACGCCCATGGCTCGGCGGTTCTCCGAGACCACGAGCGGCGTACCGCCGGAAGAGGCGATGCGCTCAACGGAGGCGCGCACTTCCTGGGGCATGGACGAACTGTTCTGCTCGAGATAATGCGCGATGGAGTCGGCAGCACCTTTGCGAATCTGGCGGCCGTCCAGATTGACGCCGGACATGCGCGTCTGTGCGGTGAACGGGATGAATTCCGCCTCGTGGGCCGCGAAGTCACGACCGCGGAGTTTGTATTTTTCTTTGGCCAGCACGACGATGGAGCGGCCTTCGGGAGTTTCGTCGGCCAGTGAAGAAAGTTGCGCCGCGTCGGCCATTTCGGCTTCGGTGACTCCCGGAGCAGGTAGAAATTCGGTGGCCTGGCGGTTGCCGAAAGTGATCGTGCCGGTTTTATCGAGCAACAGCGTGTTCACGTCTCCCGCGGCTTCGACCGCCCGGCCTGACATCGCAAGGACGTTGTGCTGCACCAGGCGGTCCATGCCGGCGATGCCAATCGCCGACAGCAGGCCGCCGATAGTGGTGGGAATCAGGCACACCAGCAATGAGACCAGGACGAAAACGGTTTGTGGCGATCCGGAATAGACGGCAAACGGCTGCAGCGTAACCACGGCCAGCAGGAAGATGATGGTCAGGCCAGCCAGCAGAATGTTCAGGGCGATTTCGTTGGGAGTCTTTTGCCGAGAGGCGCCTTCGACCAGTGCGATCATGCGGTCAAGAAAGGTCTCGCCCGGATTCGAAGTGATTTTTACCTTGATGAAATCGCTCAGAACACGTGTGCCGCCGGTGACTGCCGAGCGATCGCCGCCGGCCTCGCGGATCACCGGGGCAGACTCGCCGGTGATGGCCGATTCGTCGACCGAGGCCACGCCTTCGACGATTTCTCCGTCGCCGGGAATCAGTTCTCCGGCAGTGACGGAAACCATGTCGCCGGCGCGGAGCTTGGCGCTCGGAATTTCTTCGATCTTGCCGTTGCAATCAATGCGCCTGGCAATGGTCTCCGACCGGGCTCGGCGCAGCGTTTCTGCCTGGGCCTTGCCGCGGCCCTCGGCCATGGCTTCGGCAAAATTCGCGAACAACACGGTGAACCACAACCACAAGGTGATCTGCAGGTTGAAGCTGAATGCCTTGTGGGGATCGAGAATCAGGAGGACGGTCGTGATCACGCTGCCGATTTCAACCACGAACATGACCGGATTCCCCATCATATTTCGTGGGTTGAGCTTGAGCAGAGAGCTCCAGGCGGCGCTGCGAACAAGGTTCAGATCCCAAACCGATTTGCGATGGCTAGCCATAGTGTCGTAAAAAGCGTCCTAAACAGTTTCCTAAGAAGCGTCCTAGAAAGTCTTTCCCACATTCATCAGAAGGTGCTCGAGAATCGGCCCCAGACTTAGCGCCGGGAAGAACGTAAGCGCGCCCAGAATGAGGATGACGCTGATCAGCAGCAGCGTGAACAGCGGCGTGGTGACGGGAAATGTGCCGACCGACGGCGGCACATATTTTTTCTGCGCCAGGTTGCCGGCAATGGCCAGCATCGGAATGATCATGAAGAAGCGGCCCAGCAGCGTAGTGAGGCCCGTAGCCGCGTCATACCAGGGTGTGTTGATCGGGCCGAGTCCTGCGAAGGCGGAGCCATTGTTTCCGGCGGACGAAACAAAGGCGTAAAGAATTTCGCTGAGGCCGTGCGGCCCAGGATTGAAGATTGCTGCCGTCCCGAAGCCCTTGACCACTGAGATTCCAGCCAACGAAAGAATGATCAGCGGGAAGACCAGCGAGACCAGCATCGCCATCTTGACGTCGTAGGCCTCAATCTTCTTGCCCAGATATTCCGGCGTGCGGCCAACCATCAGGCCCGCGATGAACACGGCCAGCACGACGTAAATGAGAATGCCGTACATGCCGGAGCCCACTCCGCCAAAAATAACCTCGCTGAGCATGATGTTGACCAGCGGAACCATTCCGCCCAGCGGCGTAAAGGAATCATGCCAGCTGTTGACCGCGCCGCAACTGGCGTCGGTGGTGACCGTGGCAAACAGAGCGGAGTTGGCGATGCCAAAGCGCGTTTCTTTGCCCTCCATGTTGCCGCCCGGTTGAGAACTTGTGGCGTGCTGCGCGATGGTGGAGGGATACAACGGATTGCCTCGCGCTTCTGCCCAGTAAGCAGTCGTGACGCCAACCAGAAACAGGATTGCCATCGCCGACCAGACCGCCCATCCGTGGGCGGGAGATCCAGTCATGCGGCCGAGTGTGTAGGTCAGTCCGGCGCCGATGGCGAAAATGGAAAACAGCTGAAAGAGATTGGTCAGGGGCGTGGGATTCTCGAACGGGTGGGCGCTATTCGCGTTAAAGAAGCCGCCGCCGTTTGTGCCCCATTGCTTGATGACTTCCTGCGAAGCCACTGGACCTTGTGCGATAGTCTGCGTGGTCTGCGTGTCCATGACTGGCTTGCCGGCGGCATCTACGACGGGCTTGCCATCTGCACCGACACGCTGTACCTGCTGCGGTTCGACCAGTTTTATGATGTCGTAGGGCCTCAGGTTCTGCACTACTCCCTGCGAAACCAGGAACAGCGATCCCACAATGCAGAAGGGCAACAGCACCCACAAGCAGCAGCGCACGAAATCGACCCAGAAATTTCCCAGAGTCTGCATCTGGCGGCGGGCAATGCCGCGAATGAAGGCGATGCCCAGCGCGATGCCGGTGGCCGCCGAGGCAAAGTTGTGAAAGGCGAGGCCGGCCATTTGAGTGAAGTAGCTCATGGTCGTCTCGCCGGAATAGGCCTGCCAGTTGGTGTTGGTAGTGAACGAGGCAGCGGTATTCCAAGCCAGGTGTGCGGGCGTGACTGCGGCGAAGTGCTGCGGATTGAACGGCAGCATGCCCTGAATTCGCTGGATCACATAGAGAACCAGCATCGACACCGCACTGAACACCAGCATGGTGGTCGCGTATTCGGTCCAGCGCATCTCGTGGGTCTCGTCGACGCCGGTAACGCGGTAGAGCAGGCGCTCAATGGGCCGCAGCACGAGGTCGAGAAACGTCTTCTCGCGGGCGAACACGTGCGCCATGAAGACGCCGAGCGGCTTGGTGATGGCGAAGATCAGCGCCAGAAAGACAACGATCTGCAGCCAGCCATTAAGGGTCATCTCAGAATTTCTCCGGACGCAGCAGGGCGTAGAACAAATACACGGTTACCAGGGCGCTGATGATGAGCATGATGAGTGACTGCAGGTCCATGATTCCTCCGACTTCAGACTTCCCTGCTATTTCATGCGATCGCAAAAACGCACATACGCGACCGATGCCGCGAAAAACGCGATGGTGACGGCGATCCAAAGAACGTCCTGCATGGGAAATCTCCTCTTGGATTTCGTAATCCCGTGTCGCTGAAATCAGAGCGCGATGCGCTCGCCGGTTCTGGACGGGCCTCTTCGCATCTGCACTTCAGGATTCATTTCGATGAGCTGTGCCCGCCGCCGGGACGGATAGAACTTCGCAAAGTGAAATTGCACGGGGCCGGCGGTTGCCCGCATTCCTTCCATGATAAAAGCGGCCAGCACACGCAGCAGAAATGCTACCGCACCGATGCACAGTATTGCCAGCGCAACTTTCATAGCGTCACCGGCGAACCCGTCGCTGAAACTTGTTCCAGACGCAATTGTTCATCTCCGCGCGTAAGAGCGGGATCAAGAGTTCATAAAGAATTCGTAAGGGGAGGGCGTGCAAGATATTCCGGAAGCACCGACCCGGAGGCGCCACCGAATCAGATTCAGCAACCCAGATTCAGCAACCCCACTCTGCCTCACCCGGCTTGGCGTAATACTTTCGGACCGGCCTGGGCTGGGCGGGCGTGGTGGCCAATTCGAGGAGCGCCAGGCGGGCCGCCGCCACCATCCGTTTGCGCTCGTTCTGCGGAGCTCGATCCCAGGAAGTTTGTTCCTTCATCCCGCGACCGTCGCAGTCACGCCCTAAGGCTTCCCGATAGTGATGAAATACTTTGGCCAGTTGTTCGGCAGAGACATCCTGAATCGTTGACATGCAATTCCAACCTTTCCTGGATCAGGTGAATCCTCGATCGGGTGAGTCCTGGCGTGGTGAACTGCGTCAGTCTCCATCCGCTCTCAAAGGATTTGACGCTGAAAGCCGTAAAGATTGAATAAAAGGTTCGTAGAATGTTCGTAAGCGGCGGGCGTTCCTTCGTCGGGAGGACGAACGTTCTATTCGCCGGGTTCGAACCGGTACCCGACCCAGGGCTCGGTGACGATGTAGCGCGGGGAAGAAGCGTCCGGTTCCAGCTTTTTACGCAACTGGCCGACGAACACGCGGAGATACTCTACTTGCTCAGTGCTTTGCCCACCCCATATAGCTCCCAGCAAAGTGCGATGGTTGATGACCTTGCCGGGACGGCGTGCCAGAAAAACCAGCAGATCGAATTCTTTCGGAGTGAGGCGCACTTCGTTACGCCGGACCGTCACTTTGTGGGCAGCGGTGTCGATGCGGAAATCGCCAATCTCGATGACGGCATCTTCCAGTTCGTTTTCCGCGGGGACGCGGCGCAGATTGGCGCGCACCCTGGCCAGCAGTTCATTCATGCCGAAGGGCTTGGTGACATAGTCGTCGGCCCCGGCGTCAAGCGCTTCCACCTTCTGTTGCTCCTTGTCGCGTACCGAGAGCACGACGATGGGCACCTGTGAAACCGCACGTACCGTGCGGCATAGCTGTATTCCGTCGATCGAGGGCATCGATAGATCGGTGATGATCAGGCTGGGCGACCAGTCTTTCATAATTTCCAGCGCCATTTCGCCGCTGTTGGCGACGCGGATGTCATAGCCTTGCGCGGAAAGGCTGGTGCGCAGCACGCGGGTGATCTGCGGCTCGTCGTCCACCACGAGAATGTGCGGCCGGTCTGTCATCAGCGGGCCTCCTGGGTCACGATGTGGACGTCGACGGAAGGGGAATCGCGCAGAAAACGCTGAATAGCCGAAAGATATAGATATCGCTGCCAGCCGGTGCGAGCCGAGCGGCCGAAAATCACCTGGGTGATGTGGTTTTCGCGCACCAGTTGAGCCACGCCGTCGGCGACGCTTCGACCCGAACAGCGCACGACGCGCGCTCCGAGATTCTCCGCAAAGCGAATATTCTCGGCCAAAGTTTTTTGATCCTCCGGACGCGTGTCACGTCCAACGTCGACGTAAAAGACGTAGAATTCGCCACCCATCGCCTGCGCCATGCGGGAACCGCGCGCGATCAGATACTGAGCCGCGGGATTGGAACTGACACACACGCCAATGCGCTCGCGCACGGTATGCGCGGGCTGCGTCGCGTCCTTGTCGAGGAAGGCGTCGAGACTGCGGTCGACGACTCCCGTAACCTGGCGGAGCGCCAACTCACGCAAGGCAATCAGGTTTCCTGGGCGAAAAAAATGCGAGAGTGCGCGCTGGGCCCGATCCACCGGATAAATGTCGCCGCGTTCCATGCGCTTCTGCAGGGCCTGTGGGGTCAGATCGGCGAGCACGATTTCATCGACACGCTGCATCACCCAGTCCGGAACGGTTTCTCGAACCTGCACGCCGGTGATTTGCTGAACTGTGGGGCCGACGCTCTCGACGTGCTGGACGTTCATAGTGGAGAGGACGTCGATCTTGGCCTCCAGGATTTCCATCACGTCTTCGTAGCGCTTGGCGTGCTTGCTGCCCTCGATGTTGGTATGGGCCAGTTCATCGATCACGACGACGGCAGGCTTGCGGGCCAGAATGGCGTCGACGTCCATCTCTTCGAAGGTGGTGCCTTTGTACTCGAGTTTGCGAGGAGGAACGCGGTCGAGTTTGCCGGCCAGTTCCGCGGTGGCCTTGCGGCCATGGCTCTCGACCACTCCGGCGATGACATCTTCGCCGCGGCTGGCGCGGCGAATGGCCTCGCTCAGCATGCTGTAGGTCTTGCCGACACCAGGAGCGTAGCCGAGAAAAAGCTTGAAGATTCCCCGCGGCTTTTCCGGCGAAACTTCGCTGAGCCATTCCTCGGGCGTCTTGGTCATTGCCTGGTCATCCGCAGCTATTGTCTTTCGCGGCGCGGAAATTGTCACGTCCATCGTACAATGCGGGTGTGAAAGCCGGGGCTCGAACGCAGGCCGAACGTTATTTCTTCGTGGTCGCCGCCATCGGCGTGATCACGGCAATCGATTACAAGCTGCACGTCAATCACACGACTGTGGCGCTGATGTTCCTGGTGACGGTGCTGCTGACCTCGGCTTACTGGGGCTTGCGCTACGCGGTGGTCATGGCGGTGGGAGCTACCGCGGCGTTCAATTTTTTCTTTCTGCCGCCCGTCGGAACGTTCACCATCGCCGATCCTCAGAATTGGGTCGCACTATTTGCCTTTCTGGTGACCGCGTTGGTGGCCAGCAACCTGGCGGAACGGGCGCGGCGCGAGGCGGAGGGAGCCAAGCAACGCCGACGCGAAGTGGAACGGCTCTTCGGTCTGAGCCAGCGGCTGCTCGCGTCGGAAAACGTTCTCGAACTGCTGAATGCTTTGCCGAAGTATGTGCAGGAAACCTTCTCGGTGGGCAGCGTGGTTGTGATGGCGGCGGATCATCCCACGGTCTATCGTTCGTCGCTGGATGCGCCATTTGAAGAGAGCGTGCTGCGCTCTACACTGTTGCGCGGGGAGCCCATAACGCAGGGTGGAGTGTCGTACGTGCCGCTGCGGCTGGGCATGCGCACGGTGGGCGCGTTGGGCGTGACTGGATACGAACTTTCGCGGGAGACTCTGGATGCGTTGGGCAGCCTGGCGGGGCTGGCGATCGAACGCGCCCGCGCGCTTGAAGCGCTCAGTAAGAACCGGGCCGAGCAGGAACACGAGCGCCTGCGAACGGCACTGCTCGATTCCGTCACCCACGAATTTCGAACTCCGCTGACCTCCATCAAGGCCAGCATCACGACTTTGTTGTCGGGCGCGAGTCTCGACGAGCAGGGCCGGCGCGAACTGCTGACCGTCATCGATGAAGAGACTGACCGCCTGAACCGACTGGTGGGCGAGGCCGCAGAGATGGCGCAACTCGATTCCGGGATGTTCAAACTCGACTTGGAGCCGCATGCGATCCAGGACGCCTTGCAGCCGGCCCTGGAAGACGCGAAGGCCTCGATCGAGAAGCATCCCGTGGAAATCGTGGTGCCGCTGGACTTGCCCAAGGTGCGAATGGATGTGCAGCGGATTCGCGAAGTGCTCATGCACCTGTTGGAGAACGCGGGCAAATATTCCGACCCGGGAGTTCCGATCAAAGTGACCTGCGAGGTCAAGGGCGAGTGGCTGGTGACCAGCGTGGCCGACCGTGGGCCGGGTATCGATTCGTTCGAGCAGTCGCTGATCTTTGAAAAGTTTTATCGTGGCCAGCACCAGCGGTACACGGCGCCGGGCACGGGCATGGGGCTGGCGATCGCCAAAGTGATTGTGGAGGCGCACGGCGGCACCATCGGCGTGGTCAGCCAGTTGGGCAGCGGATCGGTGTTCTCCTTCACCTTGCCGCTCGACAAGGCCCGCTGACCTAGAGATGGATCGCCGTCTGAAAGAAGCTCACCACAGAGGACACAGAGGGGCACAGGGGCCGGGGGAAATCTTGGTGGGTTGGCACTAGCGCCAGCCTCGCTCTAGGCTACAATTCAGGCTGCATTCCAATTCGCACTTCAGATCCGCACTTCAAATCCGCATTTCGAATCGGCATTTCAAATCTATGACTGCTGAGATCGCGACCGGCACTGCTGCAGCGCTCGACGACAAGAAAGTTTTCTACAACCGGTTTCTATTGATCGTGGCTGGCCTGGGCGGCCTGCTCTATGGCGTGGACGTCGGAATTATCGCCGGCGCCCTGCCATATATGCAGGCGACATTCGGCCTGAGCTCCGGCCATCTCCTGACCGCCGGCCAGGTTTCCCTCGTAGTTGCCGCAGTGCTTCTCGGCAGCGTGATCTCAACGCTATTTGCTGGCCTGTTGGCCGATTGGATGGGGCGCAAGCCTCTCATGGCTCTGAGCGGGGTTATGTTCGTCATCAGTATCCCCATGATTGCCCTGTCTCAAGGTTATGGTCCGTTGGTGTTTGGTCGCCTATTGCAGGGTGTGAGCGGGGGATTGATCGGCGTGGTCGTGCCTCTATATCTGGCGGAGTGTCTGACGGCGTCGAGCCGCGGCAAGGGCACGGGTATTTTCCAGTGGCTGCTCACAGCCGGCATCGTGATTGCGGCGCTGGTCGGCGTGTATTTCAGTTTCCGCGTGGACCAGGTGGCGAAGCTTGGCGATGCGGCCAAGCTGCTCGCCTTTAAGGATACGGCGTGGCGCGGCATCTTCTGGGTATCGCTGCCGCCGGGGGTGTTGTTCGTAATCGGCAGCTTCATGGTCGCCGAGTCTCCGCGCTGGCTCTTGCGGCGCGGCAGAAAAGACCCGGCATATGCGGCTCTGTTGCGCTCGCGCAGCACAGCGCAGGCGGATCTTGAACTCAAGGAGATGCAGGAGGTCCTCGCCACCGAAACGGCGAAGAGTTCGGGAACGAAGTCCAACGAGTCACTACTGCGGCGCAAGTATGTGATCCCGTTCGTGCTGGCGTGCATCATCCTGGCCTGCAATCAGACGACCGGCATTAATTCGATCATCGCGTACAACACCAACATTCTTTTGCAGAGCGGGCTCTCGGATGTGGCTGCCCACTGGGGTTACGTCGTCTTCACCATCATCAACTTTGCAGTGACTTTTGGCGGCGTCGTGCTGGTCGACCGCAAGGGCCGTAAATTCCTGCTGGGAGTGGGCACTGCGGGAATTATCGTGTCGCTCATTTGCACCGGCGTGCTTTTCCTCGGGACGGAACGGCTGCGAGTGGATTCGCGGAACATCGTCCAGGGAATGGTGTCTCCCGACCAGAAGCTTACTTTGCTCTACAACGAAGAGTTGGCCGGCAAAATGTTGAGTGCGAGCGGTAACTCGAACAACGCGGGAACCAGCCGTCCGACGTCGCTGGTGGTGATTTATTCGTACGGCGACTTCCGGGCGGCGAGCCAGGTCGTGCGCTCCGATGATCCGGCAGCGAAGCCGATCGCAATCTCGCGTGATGGCTGTGTGCCAGCCAACAAAGTGGTGGCATTCTTCTCCAATCCGTTTGGCGACCTCGATGGGGCGCGAGGGGCGCCGCTGAGAATTGAGAATGCGCTGATCACGCCTGTCCCGGAGCCGCGCAACGGGTGGATCGTGGCCATCACGCTGTTTGTTTTCATGGCGTTTTATGCGGTCGGTCCGGGGGTGTGCGTGTGGCTGGCGCTTTCGGAGCTGATGCCGACCCGCATCCGTTCCAATGGCATGAGCATCGCGCTGGTCATCAACCAGGCGGTCTCCACGACCATTGCGGCAGTGTTTCTGCCCACAGTCGGCAGGTACGGATACTCGACCATGTTCTTTGGATTTGCCGCCTGCACTGTGGTTTATTTTGTGACTGCGGTGTGGTTCTTGCCCGAAACCAAGGGAAAGACGCTGGAAGAGATTGAGACTCACTTCGAGGGCGCGGGAGCGAAGTCGTAAGCTCTTCTTTCGGACTTTGTCTTTGTGAGCTCGGAGAAAATCCCCACGTCTCGCAAAGAACGCGAGACATGGGGCACCCGGTGCTCGGCGTTGGACACCAGTTTGCCCAGCACATGCAAAATGATTTACTCTCAGCCCCAGTTCCCATGACTCCTACGAAACTGAAGAAGAACGTGACAAGCCAAACCCATTCCCACGCCATGCGGCGGGAAATCTACGAGCAGCCCACGGCCATTGCGAAGACAATCGCAAAGCATTTGAAGGACGACATTATCTTCCCCGAAGAGCTTGTCACCATTGAAAGCGCGCTGCGGACGTTCGAAAAGCTGATCATCGCCGCCAGTGGATCGAGCCGGCACGCGGGCCTGGCGGGCGAAATCATGATCGAAGATCTTTCCGGCGTCGCGGTCGATGTGGAGTACGCCAGCGAATATTGCTATCGGTCGACCCATGCCGCTGTCGACCCTATCGTGATGGTGATTACGCAGTCGGGCGAGACCGCCGACACGATTGCGGCGCAGCGCGAGGCCCTGACGCGCGGAGTCAAGACGGTTGCGATCTCGAATGTCCCGGACACGACCATCGTGCGGGAGGCGGGCGCGGCGTTGATTTCAGGAGCGGGGCCGGAACTGTCGATCCCGGCAACGAAGAGTTTCACTACGCAGATGACCATCCTCTATCTGATGGCGCTGTTTCTGGCGCGCAAGCGCGGACGCATGACGTCGGAGGTCACGCGCTCGTATTTGCAGCGGCTGATGCGGCTTCCCGACGCGATCGAACAAAACTTAAGCACCTGGGACGTTCTCGCCGAGGAATTCGGGGGCATCCACTTCAAGGCGGAAAAGTTTCTGTATCTGGGCCGCGGCGTGCACTACGCGATTGCGCGCGAGGGCGCGCTCAAGCTCAAGGAAATTTCGTACGCGCATGCGGAAGGATATCCGGCGGGAGAGTTAAAGCACGGACCGAACGCGCTGGTGGATGAGACGCTGCCCGTCGTGGTGCTGGCCACGTGCGACCGCAACGATCCGGATTCTCTGTTGCGCTACCGGCGAACGCTGGAGGTTATGAAGGAAGTGAGATCGCGCCGCGGGCCGCTGGTGACAGTGGCGAGCGAAGGCGACCAGGAAGTCGCGGCCATTGCCGATCACGTGTTCTACGTCCCTGCGGCCCCTGAACTGCTCTTGCCCATTGTCGAGGTAATTCCTCTGCAACTGTTCGCGTATCACGTTGCGGTGAACAAGGGATACGACGTGGACCATCCACGAAACCTCGTAAAGGCTGTAGTCACCGAGTAGAACTGGTTAGGGATCTTTGGGGCTGATCGGGTTGCCGCTCCGGCAGAGCGCCCAACAGGTCAGGACGCCAATGGTTACAATGCCCGCTCCGACGGCATAGGGCGAATTCAGGATGGCTTGTGTAGTTGGAAGAGAGCCGGCCTGCTTGATGTCGACAGCTCCACAGTTTTCTTCCCGTGATTTCTGCTCGCCTTCGCGCACGGTGACGCGGTTGGAATGGCCGGACTGTCTGGCATGTTGCAGGCTTCCGGAGCGTTCCTCGATGTTCACATCATTCTTGAGCGCCGAAACATTAACCTTCCCGTTGAGGTCGGCAACGTCGTAGTGAGTCCACTCGGCGTTGTTCGCAGGCGTAATCGTCAGGCAACCGACACGCACGGTCATTCCACGGGAAGTGTTGACCGACAGGCTGCCGTGATCGAGAACCAGTTCGTTGCCTTCAAACTGGACCACGGTCTCGGCGTTGATGTCGGCGGCGGATCCGCTGGCCTCGATGCGGGCGACGACTGCCTTCTGCGTTTCGATGAGGTCATTCGAGAACAGGGCAATGGAAGCTGGAGCGGGATACTTGTTTACCAGCACGCCAACGCCCTCGCTGCGCAACATGGCGGCTGCGCTTTCCTGAGCCTCTAGAGAAGCGGGCAGAATCGCGAGCATGAGCAAGCAAACGAACTGTCGCCATCTGAACAAAGATACGCCCCACACTTTTCCGCACGAACTTCTTGGATAAGTCTAGGCTGTGGTTGGAAAGGCGACTATTGGCTCGCGTGGTGCCTCGATGAGAGGTTGACAGAGGATGTGCCGCGCCATTCCCACTTCTTGCGGGCTGAGAACGCGCGAGAAATGGCGCACCCGAGAAATCTAGGCGCGAGCGAAGTCGATGAATCCGCGTTGCGGGTCGGTGCGGATAAGCTTGACGCGCAACCTGTCGCCGACATCGAGTCCCTGCTCACCTTGAGCCAGGAGTCCTTCGACGTGAGCTTGCAAAGCTCGAACGAACGTTCCATGGTCGGTCGCGCCCGTGACAATGGCGTCGAAGACTTCGCCAATGCGGTTCTGCATGGCCACGGCGGCTAGCCGCTTGGACATGTCGCGCTCGACTTTCTTGGCGGCGTCTTCCTTTTGCGTGCAGTTGGCGGCGATGGCGGTCAGTTCGTCGTCGGAGTAAGGATTCTTCTGCCCGGTCAGCAAGGCCTTGATCAGCCGCTGAGTGACAACATCGACGAAGCGTCGGTTGGGTGCGGTGGAATGCGTGTAGTCCTGCACGGCTAACCCGAAGTGTCCCGGAGCAACGTCGCCGGCACGTTCCAGAACATACTCTCCGGGGCCGATGAGCTTGATCACGGCCAACGAAACGTCGGCGAAGTGATCGGGATCGGCGGCTTTGCGCCGCAGCAGGAAGTCGTTCAGCGCCTTGGAATCGGGCTGGGCGGGAAGTTTCTCATTTTTGGTCGCCGCCAGTTGCACAATGCGGTCCCAGCGCTCGGGAGTACGCACAATGCGGCGCAGGGACGAGACGTTTTGCAGGAAACGCGCAACCACGCCGTTGGCGGCGACCATGAAGTCTTCGATGAGTTCGGTGGCGCGGTTTTTCTGCTGATTCACAACGTCGATGACCTGATCGTTGACGATCAGCGGTTGCAGTTCGTCGGTCTGCAGACTCAGGGCGCCGTGCTGAAAGCGCTGGTCCTTCAGCTTCTGCGCGACCTCATCTTGCAGTCTTAGCTGGGCCTGCAGATCGGTGGAAGCGGCAATCTTCGGGGGCGCGGGAGACTTCCCTTCCAGCCACGCGCCGGTGGAGTTGTATTGCAGTTGCGCTTTATTGCGGACGACAGCGCGGTAGACCGCCGGCGACTTCACGATTCCGGTGGAGTCGACCACGAATTCAATCACGACGCTCAGGCAATCCTGATTCTCGAGCAGAGAAGTCTTGCCGGTAGAAAGTTCCTCGGGCAGCATGGGGAAGTTACGCACTCCAGCGTAAACGGTTGTGGTCTCGCGCGCGGCATGCTGGTCAATGGCGGTCTGCCTGGGGACGAAGGCGTCCACGTCCGCGATGCCGACCATGATCTTCACGTCGCCATTGGAAGCGGGTTGGGCGACTTCGATTTGGTCGAGATCGCGCGAAGTGTCGTTGTCGATCGAAGACCAGAGCAGATTCCGCAGGTCGCGAATATCGCCTGCCGCGGCGATCTGCGGCGGGTGGGCTTTCAGGTCGGCCAGTTGTTGCGGAACCTGCGGAGAGAAATCCGGCTGGAAACCGCGTTGCTGCATGACTGCTTTGGCGATGGCCTGCAGGTCGAGATGAGAGGGATTGGCAGCTGGCATGAACTCCCCGTGCGGAGGTGAGATGAACTCAGGCTATCACGCGGCCTGGGGATGCGGGTGCTCTGCGTCGAATATGTCAGGCTCGATACATCTGCAGCGATACGGCGAAGACTAGCTGGGGCGCAGGCGCTGGACGTCGGCGTTAGTGTAGACGCGAGGGGCGCGAGCCTTGTGCGCCTTCCAGAATGCGGCGGTGTCGCCGAGGGGCGCTCCGTATCCGCGCTCGCGCAGGGACTGCGCGTCGGTAATTCCCGTGACGCCGGAGTCGACAATGCTGGCAGGCAAGGAGCGCGGAGGCTCGGCCGAAGTGATCTCGACCACGCTGGTCATTGGGGTACCGTAGTAGATGGGGAACAGATCAGGCTGGCGGCTAAGGTCGGAATTCGCCACGAAGGGTTGATTCTCGACGACGGGTCCAATGGCGGGCGGGCTTTGAATCTCGGGCAGCGGGGCTGCCAGCGAAATGGATGGGGTAGCGATAGGCCGGGCGAACAAGGGCGAGAAACTTGAGGTGATCAGATATTGCGGGCCAGCGGAAAAGCTCGTGTCTTGGCTCGTAGCCTGGTTCGTGTCTTGCGCGGCGGAGATGCCAGTCAGAGCGATCAGTAAGCAGAGCAGGCAGGCGGGACGCATAAGGGCCTCCGGGAAGGGATCGTTTTTCCGGCCTCGATTATGCACCGAAACCGGGGGAATTGCCAGAGACTTGAGGCTCCAATTCCGGCTGCTGGAGCGGGGTTTGGGGCCACCTGAAAAAAGGAAGCCGGGCTAGAAGGGCCGTACGACTAGGACGTAGACCAGCACCATGATGCAGAGAGTCAGCACGAGGAGCGACAACTTCTCGACCTTCAAGTTGTCTTTCTTCTTGCGCATGTTTGGTTCGGCTTTCATGGTGTGATTCAGTTTCCGATAGACTAGGCCATCCGGCAATGGCTCGACCGTGGATGGCACGGTGGTAACGTACCCAAAGTTTGCAGCATCTCGGGTTTGTAGCACCTCGGTCCGCGGAAACAGGGATATTTCCTTCCGCGGCCAAGGTTCAGGCGCGGGGGCCGAGATGCTGGGCGAGGAGCCTGGGGTTAGGGCTTGGCCGGTTCAGCCGCCGCAGGTTTTGCCGCGGCTGTCGTCCGGGTGTACACGATTTTCTTGGTGCCGCCCTCGCAGGTGCCGACGACCTTGCCGTCCCCCTCTTTGTCGTCCTTGGCCATGATTTCAAGCGTGTACGACTTCACGCCCTTCGCTTCCAGCTTCTTTGTGATTTCGGCCTTCAGGTCTTCGCAAGGCTTTGCGGCTTGCGCGAAAGCGGACGCCGACACGACCAACAGAGCGGCGACAGTCAAAAATGGTCTCATGGATCATCTCCTTCGAATGGGACTTAATGGGCCTTCAGGTTCCCGAGATACGATGTTTACACTGGGTCTGTTCTGACGAACAGATTACGAACGTGTTCTGATGATTCCGAATGGTCGTATCCGAGCCAAATAGATTCTAGCCCGCCGCGCCTACGGCAGCAGCGTTTTCCCGTTCGCGGCGGTTGCAACGGATGACGTAGAGCATATAAAGCACCACGGCCAGGTTGACAATAAACAGAGCGCTGCGCAGAACCGTTAACCCGCGCATGAGTTCGCGTACCTCCCAGGGCAGCAGCAGAGCGCCGGAAATCAGGGCAACCCACTCGGCCCAGGTGCGTCCCTTCCACAAGCCGTAGGATTCGGTGAAGCGCAGAGCCGCGTACGCGAAGGCGAAGCGAGCCGCAGCCCACAGTCGTGCGTTGGTGATGGTGTCGGCGAAGTCGAGGAAGATCTGGGCGGAACGGCGATCGGTGTTGATGTGCAGAAGCGCCAGCAGACTCTCCGCGATGAGCCAGACATCTTTGTGCAACAGGGCCAGCGCGCAGGCGCCCATGACCACCACAAAAATTCCCTTGAAGAATTCGAGCGTAGCTACAGCCCGGAGCACTCGCCGTTGGCGGCGGTGTGGATCAGGCTTGGTTCCAGGCGGGCGCATGAAGGCTGGCGATTACCAAAGGCAGGGTATCACGGTTGCGAGCGCGAGTGCAGTACTTCCATGCACCAGGAATCCTACGAGATACGCCGTGTGCGGGCCGGAGTGTAGCGGCGGGACGCCGCTACGACAGCCGCCGGGACGGCGGCGCTACCGCTTGCGAATGGCGGCTCGCAGTTCGGCGACGATTTCCTGCGACGCCTTGATGGCCGCCGCGTGCTGGTTGACATTGAATGAGATCGCGCCCACGCGGGCGTGGCCGCCGCCGCCGTAGCGCTCGCAAATGCGGGCCAGGTTGACTTCGGGTTCCTGCGGCGCCCAGGGGTTCGATCCTACCGAAACCTTCACGCGGAAACTGCTCTTGCTGAGACCCACGCTGTAGACCGACTCCGGGTGCAGGTAATAGGGGATGAATTTGTTGTAGCCTTCGAGATCGTGATCGGTGACGTCGAAGAAAATTGTGGCGTCTTTGCACTCGGTGCGTTGCTCGAGGATTCCGATGGAAAGTTCGTGACGCTTGAGCAGAGGCGGAAGCAGCGGGGCAACGAATTTCTCTTCAAGAATCTCGGCTAAAGACTTGGTGGCCAGCAGCGGAATCAGGTTGGGAACGAAGCCGTGGTCGGGCGCCGATTCAATGACCATGGTCAGCTTCATGGCGGGCGCTTCCATCTCGACGGCGGTTTTGGCGTCAGGGTAGAGAGCTCCGTCGATGATGTCGGTCCAGTGCACCAGATCGGCCAGGGAGGAGGGATCGAAGCCGAAGCGCTGCTGCGCGATCATGGCGATGAAGCTGGTGCAGGACTTGAAATCCGGGTCGTAGAACTTGCGGTTGCTCTGATCCTGCTCGAAATGTTCGGCGTCGGCGGGCGACAGGAAGGCGCTCTCGTGGTGGTCGAACCACCAGGTAATTTTGGGCGAGCTGGAGTACTTGAAATCTACGATCGCATTCTCGTCGCCGTCGAATTGCTTTTCGTCGAACAGCGCACCGGCGCGGTGGACCAGGCCGGTGAACACGAAGTCGGCGTCGCCGCGGATGCGCTCACGGTAGAAGCGGGAGAACAATGCAGCGGATGAGGCTCCGTCAAAACACTTGTCGTGATAGAAGACCCGTACTCGCAATGAATTCCCCAATCGGACAACGGATTCCCGCCCGTCCGAAAAGCACGCAGCTGGCGTGGAATTGGGACGCGGGTAAAAGCTAATAGGATTGACAGCTTACAGGAAGAAAGTCAAGGGCGGTGTGTGCTTCGCGACTGGATTTTCGCGCAAGAAATCTAGAGCTAGAACCACGAAGGACACGAAGTATCACGAAGGAATCTGGCTTGCAGAGCATTTCCTTCGTGTGACTTCGTGTCCTTCGTGGTGAATGGTCTTTCGATTCCTACATCGCGTTGGCTTGCTTTTCCGCCAAGTCGCCGATAAAGGGCAGCTTCCACATCTGACCGCCGTTGGCCTTCAGGAGCATGATGATCCAGGCAACGAACGAACCGATCGCGAGGGCGAACCAGAGGAGCGCGAGGATGAGGTGCCCCAGAATCGGGATGAACGCCAAAACCATGGCCAGGATCGAGAACGCAATCCAACAGACGATCAAAGCCACAACAAAAAAGATGTTCTGGAACGAGTGGAAGCGGACAAACCGGTTCTTGTTGTAGGGTTCCATGACCAGGAAAATAATTGCTGGGATGATGGTGATGTAAGCCAGCATTCCGGCCACGTTGTCGGCCATGCCGCCCGCGCCAGCGGTCGCCTGGGGTACAGGGGGGGCGGTTGCGGCCCGCCCCGCACAGGCTGCGCAAGCGGTAGTTCCGTCCGCGATCTGAGCTCCGCACACACTGCAAAAAGCCATAGAGGTGTCCTCCTCGATGTCGTTTGGGGCGAAGGATGCGAACCCTGCAGCCTGCGCAAGACCCCCGCCAAGCGACGCTGCGGCAAGGTATCAAAAAGCCTGAGGTAAAGCAATCGACAATTTCTATCAACAATTTTTAGCGGGCGCGAAGACCCTAGAGTTCCCCGGCCTGCTGCGCGGCGAAATCGCCGAGCACCGGCAGCTTAAACATCTCTCCCTGGAAGGCCTTGACGACCAGCACCACCCAAATCACCACGGCCGCAAGCACGACCACGGTGGAGACCAGGTAGACGAGTAGCGGGCCGAGCACCGGAATGATGAAAAGGACAACACTGGCCAGCTTGAGCGCGATCGCGAACAGACCAGACGCGGCCCACAGCAACAAGCACTGTACGGAATGGAAGCGCACAAAGCGATTCTTGTTATAGGGATCGAGGACCAGGAAGATGATGGCGGGAACGAACGTGAAATAGGCGAGCACACCCGCGATATTTTCAGGAAGAGCACCGACCCTGCCTTGCGCGCGGGTTTCCGTCGGCATGGGCGGTCCGAGTTCGGACTGTCCGGGCATCGACTCTCCGGACGTGGACTCGCCGGTCATGGGCTGCTTGAGCATGGGCCGGCCACAGCCGGGGCAGAACGCGGCCGTCGCGGGCATCTGCGCGGCGCAGTGCGGACACGAAGTCGGCGGGACATTCTTCGCATCCCCGGTCGCATTGCCGGTCCGATCCCTAGTCTCATCCATTGAGGGGACCATATCAAAACGCGGGGTGGGCGGCAAATGGACCGCACTTGCGCATTGACGGGGAGGCAAACGGATAGTATGTTTCGTGCAAATTTCTGTGCGTCGCGGAAAGCGACGCTTCAAACATTCGACCAATGGAGGTATGCGGTGGCTTCATTCTGCGCGGGTTGCGGGAGCAGCGTAAGCGGGGACGATAAGTTCTGCCGGGTTTGCGGGAGAGCGGCATTGCCGGACTCTGCCGTGATGCCGGCCAGCGCGCCGCCGGTGGGACCCGGGGAGACGAGCGGGAAAGCGATTGCCAGTCTGATCTTTGGGTTGCTTTTTCTATTTACGCCGTTTGCGATTGCGGCCGTGATCTTGGGACATCTTTCACTGTCGGAGATTCGCAAGAGTGCAGGGCGGCTGACGGGAAACGGCATGGCCGTTACCGGCCTGGTTCTCGGTTACGCCGGGTTGGCGGTAATTCCCTTCCTGATCATTGCGGCGATTGCCATCCCAAACCTGCTGCGCGCGCGGATGGCGGCCAACGAGTCCTCGGCGGTAGCGGCGGTGAGAACCCTGAATCTCGCCGAGGAGGTTTATTCTCAAGCGCATCCTGGGGCGGGATACACTTGTGCGCTGTCTGATCTCGATCAGATCGATAGCACGTTGAAAAGCGGCAGCAAGTCTGGATACGTATTCGAGTTGAGGGACTGCGCGGCCGGAACAGAGGGGACAGGCAACGTGAAGTATCGGATCGTCGCATATCCAGTGACACCCAACCAAACCGGAGTGCGGGCTTTTTGCTCGGATGAATCCGCAGTCATCAGGGTTGATTCCAGCGGCTCGGCGCAGGGTTGCGTGGAGAGCGGCAGCCCGCTGTAGTAAGCTTTCCCACATTCTTTCAGGAGGCAACACATGTTTTGTTCTCAATGCGGGGCGAACAACGCGGACAACGCTGCGGTATGCATGCAGTGCGGCCGGAGTTTGCAGGCGGGCCCTCCGGCGGTTCCTTTGCAGCCGGTACAGCCGGCTGGAGTGGTTCTGCCGCCGGGCGTCGGGGTGCAGAACTATCTGGTATTCGCGATTCTGGTCACGGTTTTATGCTGTCTGCCCGCGGGAATTCCGGCGATCGTATATGCGGCGCAGGTGAACGGTAAATTGCAGGCCGGGGATGTTGCGGGGGCGCAACTCGCGTCCAAGAACGCGAAAATGTGGTGCTTGATCTCCGCGGGACTTGGGCTCGCCGTGGGCCTCATCTATGCGGTGCTGGTCATGGTGGGGATTCTCAGCGGCATCCACTCGAATTAGAGGCTGGGGGGCGTCGCGATGCCGGACATGCGCAGGAATCAGGGGCTGGCGGCGCTGCTTGCGGCCATGGCCGTGGGGATAGTTCTGCTTGAAGTTTTCGACCCGGCCACATCGGGCGTCTTCCCGCCGTGTCCGGTGCGCTACCTGACAGGATGGTACTGTCCGGGGTGCGGATCGCTGCGAGCCATTCACCAACTGCTGCATGGGAACCTGCGGGCGGCGTGGGCTCTGAATCCGCTGACCGTAGTTCTGCTGCCGTTCCTCACGTACGGGCTGGCGTCGTTTGCGCTTCTCGAACTGCGCGGGCGCGGGCTTCCTCAACCATTCTTGCGCGCAGGCTGGATCCGCGCGCTCTGCGCTGTGATCATTCTGTTTGGGATTGCCAGAAATCTCCCCATACATCCGTTTGACTTGCTGGCGCCGGGCACGGCGCTGCTCCGCTGACGCGCTAGAACGAGGAAGAGGAGGAGGCGATGAGTTCGTTCTGCCTGGGCTGCGGAAACGGTATGGCGGAGGGAGAACGCTTCTGCGGAGTCTGCGGACGAGACGCGCTGGCGGCATCGACTGGGCGCGCGGTTGATCCGGCAGTGGCCTTTGGTCTTCCCCCGGAAACCAGCGGCAAGGCGATTTTCAGCCTGGTCAGCGGAGTGTTGTTTATCATCCTGCCGTTTTCGCTGGCTGCCGTCATCTTCGGACATTTGTCGCTCTCGGAAATTCGCAACAGTGGCGGCCGGCTCACAGGAAAAGGCTTGGCAATCGCTGGCCTGGTTCTGGGTTACCTGGGAGTGGCCGGGACTCTGGGGCTGATCCTCTGGTCGGGGTTCTATGTGCGGCAGCGGGAGAAGTCGGTGGCACAGAAAGTAAAGGTCGTGAACTATGAGAACCCCGTCGTCGCGGCCGTGCGAAGTTTGAACATGGCTGAAATCGCTTATCAGCAAGGCCACCGGGAAGCCGGGTACACCTGTTCCCTTTCCGAGCTAAAGGCTGCGTGGGGACTCAGCAATGACCTGGCTCATGGCCAGCAGAATGGATACATTTTTGAGCTCAAGGGCTGCGCTGCCGTGAAGGCGAATGGACCGATTGCGAAATATCAGGTGGTGGCGTATCCAGCGGCGGCAAACAAAACGGGGACGGCGGCGTTCTGCTCGAATGAATCGGACCTGATCAAAGTCGCCCGCAACGGCTCGCCTCAGGATTGTTTGAGGGCGGGAGTGGACTTGTCGGAAGCGGAGATCAATCGCCCCCAGAACTGGTCAAAGACAGCTTCCCGTTGATCTGTCTGACGGGGACCTCAGACTCTTAAAGTGGCCGCGGCATGTGATTCTTCTTGCTGCAGTCTTCGCAGATTCCATAGATCTGAAAGGTGTGCCGGGTGGTGACGTAGCGGTACTTGCGGCCGATCTCCTGTTCGAGCTGGCCGACTTCCTGCGAAAAAAATTCGACCGAACTGCCGCACTGGGTGCAAACCATGTGGTGATGGCTGCGCCGGTTGTACTGGTGCTCGTAGCGGGCAATACCGTCGTGGAAGGCGACCTCGCTGGCCAGTCCACACTCGGCCAGCAGCTTCAGCGTGCGGTAGACGGTGGTGTAGCCGATGCGGGCATCTTTTTTCTGCACCAGGCGGTGAAGCTCGTCGGTGGAGAGATGGTCGCGGGTTTCGAGGAATGTTCGGAGAATAGCGTCGCGCTGGGCGGTTTGCTTGAGCCCCACGCCTTTCAAGTGCCGGTGCAGGATCTCCTGGGCTTCGCGAACCATCTGGCGTGAGATGGTGGGCTGATCATCGATGCGCTTTTGCAGCATGGCGGATGAGACTGAGTCGGGTGAAACGGGTTCAAAATGACAGTTTCAGGATGACATTTGCAGAATGTCGAGTTCAGCATATCATCCGGCATCTTGAAAATGAAATTCATTTTCAGCGGCGGACGCGGCAACCCACGGCGTGGAATACAATCTCCGAATACAATCTCTGAACACACTCTAAAGATTCCTCATGAGCACTCTGGCAGAAATCAGCACGCCTAAGTCGCGCCGCTCGCCGGCGGCCCGCATTCTGCTGTGGCTCTTGCTGGCGGTATTGCTGCTACTGGCGGGCGCGGCGGCGTATGCCTATTATGTGGCGCACTCGGCTCTTCCCCAACTCGACGGGCGGGTGCAGATCAGGGGGCTCTTGGGTACGGTCACGGTGACGCGCGACGGGCACGGCGTGCCTACGATTGAAGCGGCCACCCTGGAGGACCTTTTCTTTGCGCAGGGCTACGTGACGGCGCAGGACCGGCTGTGGCAGATGGACGTGATGCGCCGCTACGCCAGCGGCGAACTCTCAGAGATTCTGGGCGAGGACACTCTGCGACTGGACCGCGAGCAGAGGATTCTGGGCTTGCGCGACGCGGCGAAGAAGGCGATGGAGATCGCCAGCCCGGGCGACCGGAGCTTCTTTGAAGCCTACGCGCGCGGCGTGAACGCCTACATTGCGACACGCGGCGACCGGCTGCCCATTGAGTTTCGCATCCTGCATTACGCGCCGAAACCGTGGCGGGCGGAAGATTCGGTGGTCATTGCCAACCAGATGGTCAAGGACCTGAACTATCACTATTTTTACGACGCGCTCAGCCGCGAGAAAATTCTGGCCAAACTCGGGCCGGAGCTGACCGGGGATTTGTACGTGAACCGGTCGTGGCACGACCGTCCGCCAACCGTGATGCGCGAAGACTTGCAGCAGCCCGACAACGGCACCGGCGGCCCTGATGAGGATGATGACGATGATTCTCCGGACAACTCGGTAACCCAGAGAAGGCCCGCGATGGCGGCTCCGGAAGGTTCTCCGGTGAATGGATCGAATGACTGGGTGGTTTCCGGGGCGCACACGGTCACCGGCAAGCCGCTGCTCTCGAATGACATGCACCTCGGCCACCAGATGCCCAATCTCTGGTACGAGGCGCACTTGCATTCGGGCGCCCTGGATGTTGCAGGCGTGACACTGCCGGGCATGCCGTATGTAATTGTCGGCCACAATCAGCGGATCGCGTGGGGATTTACCAACGTTGGTCCGACCGTCACCGATGTTTACATTGAGAATTTCAACCCGCAAGGCGCGTATGAAACTCCGACTGGATGGGTGCAGCCCGAGCATCGCGTCGAGATCATTCATGTCAAAGGGAAACCAGACGTGAATGTAGATGTAAAGATCACGCGTCACGGACCCGTGATCACGGACATCGTTCCGGGCGAAACCCGGCCGCTGGCGCTGCGTTGGACGCTCTACGACGGATTGCACATTCCGTTTTTCGAGGTGAACACCGCGCAGAACTGGCAGGACTTCCGGCACGCATTTTCGCAACTCGATGCGCCGGGGCAGAACGTGGTCTATGCCGACGTGGACGGAAACATCGGATATCAGACGACGGGCAAGGTTCCGATCCGCGCCGCTGGCGACGGCAGCCTGCCGGTGAGCGGCGCCGATAACGCGCACGAGTGGACTTCCTACATTCCGTTCGAGAAGCTGCCCAGCATTTACAACCCGCTGTCGGGAATCATTGGCACGGCGAACGGAAGAATCACGCCCGACAATTATCCCAATTCGATCAGCATGGAATGGGAAGCTCCCTGGCGCCAGGAACGTATCTATCACGTGCTCGAGTCAGGACGGCAATTCTCTGCCGCGGACATGCTGGCGCTGCAGACCGACATTCACTCCGAAGCTGAGTTGTTCGCGGCGGAACGGTTTGTGTATGCCGTGGATCACGCCTCCAAGCCTTCGGCACGGGCCAAGCAGGCGGCAGATCTGATGCGCAGCTGGGACGGACGGATGCAGGCTTCGTCGGCGGCGCCGACGATCGCCGAGAAGTCTATTGTGGAACTGAGGCGGTTGCTGCTCGAACCGAAATTGGGGAACGCACCCGCCGACGCTGCGAAAGCTGATGAAGTCCTGAGTTGGCAGACTTATTCGTGGGAAATGCGTTCGGTGTGGATGGAAAACATTCTGCTGCACCGGCCGAAGCGGTGGTTGCCGGACAAATATTCGAATTACGACGAACTGCTCACCGCGGCCGTGGATGCAGCGGTGGATGGGCCGGACGCGCCGAAGGATTTGGGGTCGTGGCGCTGGGGCGCGTTCAATGCGGTGGAGATTGAACATCCGATCCTGGGAAAGATTCCGCTGATCCGCCACTGGTCAGGACCGGGAGTGCAGGAGCAGTCGGGCAGCGGATACACAGTGAAGGCCGTGACCCGGCATCACGGGCCGTCGGAGCGGTTCACGGCGAACCTGGCGGACTTGGACCAGTCGACCCTGAACACGGTGACCGGGCAGGGTGGAAATCTCCTGAGCCCTTATTACATGGATCAATGGAAAGCCTGGTACGAAGGAACGACGCTTACTCTGCCGTTTAGTGCGAAGGCCGTGGACGCGGCCAAGGCACATCGTTTGGTGTTGGAACCGAGTAAGTAAAGAACGGTTACGTCAATTGCCCGAGGACGACGGGAAAGTTCGCATCCCCATGCTCGAAGGCGACAATCACGGACGAACCAACTTGAATCTTCGGGGTGGTTAACGTGACCAGCGCCCAGGCCACTCGACCTTCCACATCGACCTGCACTCGTCCCGAAACCTGAGGATCGTTGTTGTTCACAATCGTGCCTCTGTACACGCCATACAATGCCATGCTGCCCCCTTTGTCAGGTGTCCGCCCGTAACCCCTGGTCCACACTGGTGCCACCAGGAGAAAAATGCCTCCGTCACCCTAGCACTTTCTTCTGAAGGCCGGCAACTCAAGGTCGGACCCATAAGACAGCGGGCTCATAGACAGCGAAGGGATTCAAGCGCACACCCCGCGGATCTCCAAGCATGCAGAGTTTGGCAACACGTCGGGCGAGGAACGCAAGCGTGAGCCGGTGATAAGCGCCAACCGTGTCGTTCTTGTGTTCTGCGACACGAAACTGTTGTGACGCCCGTCACGGACAAACCAGCACACAAGCGTATGGTGTCAGTGGAATACCATCGGCAGCGATCCTACCTCCCAGCTTTCGCTGAGCGGTGAATCGCTGAGGTCTTAAACCTTCTCCCGAGCACGAGCCGACAATTGCTCGCTGCCCCTCGCTCGCAGATTCACGGAGGTTTCCCATGGCTCGAAAAAGCCCTCCCAAGGTTCAGGTTCTTCGTCTTGTTTCCCGGTTCCTTGAAGTTGTTGCGGTTCTCGCTGCGGTTGCGGTCCCCGGCTTCAGGGTCGCGGCCAGTGCTTCGCCCCGGCCAGTCGTCAACTCGACAACGAAGTCCGTCACTTCGACGACTCTTGGCTCCAGCCTCAATCCGTCAGTCTACGGGCAGAGCATCACTTGGACGGCAACTGTTACGACCAGCGGTCCCGTCGCTCCTACCGGAAAGGTGACATTCCAGTGGCAGTTCTTCACAGAGACCTACACCGTTGGTTCCGGAACGCTGAACAGCAATGGCGTGGCAACTCTGACCAAGTCGAATTTCAACGCTGATACCTATACGTTGACGGCGGTGTACAGCGGAGACGTTAACAACCTGGGCAGCACATCACTCGCGCTGAATCAAGTTGTGAGCCAAGCCGCTAGTGCAGCCACGGTCGCGGCATTTCCGAACCCGTCCACGATCGGAGGGCCGGCAACTTTCAGCGCGACGATCACCTCGCCCACTCTCACCCCGACGGGTCCGGTCACCTTCCTGCTGGGAAAAACTGTGCTGGGTACGGCTCAGCTGAGCCGCGGCGAAGCGAAGTTTTCGACCTCGTCCTTGCCAGAGGGCTCGAACCTGGTCACGGCGACCTACTACGGAGACTCCAACGTCGCGGAGAGTTCGGCATCAGTCACGCAAGAAGTGGAAGCGGCCGGGCACGACACATGGACCAGCGGGGCGCCGGTGCCGAAGCCCGTTTGGGCCTCGGCCGTAGGATTACTCAACGGCGAGATTTACCTGGTTGGCGGGGTTAACGCCGATAACACGATCATTGCTGACACCCAGATTTACAACCCGGCCACGAACACCTGGAGGACTGGCGTGCCGCTGCCAACACGGCTCGAAGGCGCGTGCGGTGCAGTGGTCAATAACGTTTTGTACGTGATGGGCGGCGCCGTGGACGGAGTTTTGTACGACTATAGCTCCGCGGTGTGGGCCTTCGACCCGAATACGAATGCGTGGTCGGCGAAGTCCGCCATGCCCACAGCTTTGCACGACGCGGGCGTGGCTGTGGAGAACGACATTATCTACCTCGTCGGCGGGAACTCTCCTGACAATTTGAGGGCTACAACGGTGCAAAGTTACAATCCCGCATCCGACACCTGGACGGAAGAGGCACCTTTGCTAGTTGGGAGGTCCGAGCCATCGGTCGGGGTGATCGGAACGACGATCGTGGCCGCGGACGGATATGCCAGCGGCGGAGACACCGAAGGCTACGACGCGACTACAAATACGTGGACGACCCTGAAGGCCGATCCCGTTCCCGGGGGCTCTGGATGGAGAAGCATGGCCTGCACCGGGAGCATCGGTACAAAGCTGTACATCGTAGGCGGATATTACGGAGGCAGCTTAAACGAATCGTTCACGCTGCCCGAGGACACTTGGGAGACGCTGGCCTCCATGCCGCAGGCCGCCATGGAAACCGGTTCCGCAGTTTACAACGGACGGCTGTACTGCCTCGGCGGCACAGTTGCCTACTGGGCGGAGGGCGCTATCAGCAATGTGCAGATTTATCAGCCGTAAGCACGGGCGCGCCTCGGAGCTAAGGTTAAGTCGCGACCGACAACAGACGCCCAGATGTGTGGCCTGCTAGAACAAGTCGATCGACTTCACGTCGCCCACGTAGCCGACAAGTTGGATCGTCCCCTGCGGAATGAAATCGGTAATGAGGAGAATATCCTGGGTGACGTCGTAGACGCGCAGGTAGCCGCCTTGGGCCACGTACTCGATGGGGCGGATCGTCATTCCCTGCAGGCCGTTCACGTCGCCGTTGTCGGGAGCGATGAACACGGAGTTGTCGGCGGTGTGGTAGATGGAAAGACAGCCGCGAACTTCTCCGTTGGGGAAGTTGACGTTGCCGAGGTTGGTGCAGTCGTGCGATCCGATGAAGAGTTGGCCGAGGACGTTGAAATCCATGCGGTCATGGTAGCCGTCGGTGATCTTGAGGCTGGCGGTAACGGTTCCCGAAGGCAAGTCGATGATGTCGAGGCGGCCGCAAACGGTGGCGGCCGTAGGCTCCGGCGGTGTGCCCCACGTCTGTCCAAGGCAATCGTTGTTGGTTGGCGATGTGCCGGCAACGTAAAGCGTTGAACCGTTGAGCAGCGCCCAGGTGGCGGCGTCGACGGGGATCGTGCTGGTAACGGTAAGGCTGGGCAGGTCAAAGACCATCACGCTGGCCATGACCCCGCCACACTGCGGACCGCAGTTCAAAATGTAGGCGGTGTTCCCGTTCACGACGGCATAGACGGGCCGGTCGAAGCCGGTGACCGTGGCACACACGGTGGTGGGAGTCACGGGCTGGTTCGGAACGGTGTTCAAGCAACTGGTATCGACCGGAGGCACGGCGTTGGCGGGAAAGAGCACAGTCAGCAAATCGGAGTCGTTGCTGAAAGCCAAAAGCTCGCTGCCCCCGGAATTCGAGACCACGGTTTGAGCGTTGGTGACCGCAATCGTGGTGAGCTGACTCGCGGTGAAATTCATAAGTTCCACGCCACCCACGAAAGAATAGCCAGTCACGGTGGCCGAAGGCACAGCGGCATATCCAGTCTGATCGGACGTGGGAAACACCATGCTCGAAGTCGAGCCTGGAATGCGCACACTCCCCGAAACGGTTGCCGTGGCAGTGCTCACCAGATAGACGGAGTTACTGTTCGCATCAAAGGTCGCGGCCAGGTTCAGGGACGGCGAAACGGTCATGAGTCCGGGGGAGTTTCCGGTACTCAGTCGTTGAATTCGCGGAATCGTGTCGTTGTAACCATCGATAATCACCAGGCCACCGAAGTCGTTGGTTGAGGTAACCCCTTGCGAGGCCAGAACCCGATCGGGCAGGCTGCTGGATCCATTCTTAGCGCTGGTGCTACCGCAGGAAAGGCAACTCAGGCTGGCGCCGACTCCGAGCACAAGAACGAGGATGCGTCTTTTCACGCTTCTCTTCAAACGACTGGCTCCTAACGACATGAAAAAGGGAGATTTATTGTAAGAATCGTGGATTATAACAGACCCGGACCGTGGCTTCATGCGCGGCTCGCGGGACCGAGTTTAGTTGTGAGATGCGCGAACCCGCCGTCATCCTGTATTCTGAGAAAATAACATATGGCCGCTGACTTTCTTGCCCGGATCAAGCAGTCTCCCGTGTTGTGCGACGGCGCCATGGGGACGCTGCTCTATGCCAAGGGTATCTTCATTAACCGATCCTACGACGAACTCAATTTGTCTCAGCCCGACCTGATTCGCGGCATTCACCATGAGTACCTGCAGGCCGGAGCCGAGATTATTGAAACCAATACTTTCGGTGGCAACTCTTTCCGCTTGGGCCGCCACAGTTTGGCCGACAAGGTCCGCGACGTCAACCGGGCGGGCGTACGCCTGGCCCGGGAAGCCGCCAAAAGCTTCGATGTATGGGTGGCAGGATCGGTTGGCCCGCTGGGAACCAGAATCGAACCTCTGGGGAAAACATCGTTTCAAGAGGCGCGCGAGGCCTTCCGGCAGCAGATCGAAACGCTGGTGGAGGGCGGGGTCGACCTGCTGATTCTGGAGACCTTCGGATACCTGGAAGAAATCCATCAGGCGATGCTCGCGGCCCGTGATGTTAGCAAGACGCTGCCCCTCGTGGCGCAGGTCACCATTGACGAAGACGGCAACTGCCTCGACGGCTCCGACCCGCAGACCTTTGTATCCAAACTCGAGGAGTGGGGAGCGGACGTGATTGGCTGCAACTGCAGCGTCGGTCCGGTCGCCATGCTGGACGCAATGGAGAAAGTGCGCGCGGCGACTTCCCTGCCCCTGGCAGCCCAGCCCAACGCAGGCATTCCGAGGTCGGTTGAAGGCAGAAATATTTATTTGTGCTCGCCGGAATACATGGCCAGCTACGCACGCAAATTCGTGGCGGCAGGAGTGCGGCTGGTGGGCGGATGCTGCGGCACGACTCCAGAACACATCCGGGTAATGAAGTCGGCTCTGCGGGTGGGCGAGGCGCGAGGCAAGGCTGCCGCCGCTCACGTGGCAGGCGCCCAGTCTGCGCCGGCGGCAATTGCGACCGTGCCGCTGGAGAGTCGCTCCCTGCTGGGCGCGAAGTTGGCTCGCGGCGAATTTGTCACCATGGTTGAGATTGTCCCACCAAAGGGGATCGACATTGCCAAGGAGGTCGAGGGCGCGCGCTTTCTGAAATCGGTGGGCGTGGATGCGGTGAACATCCCCGACAGCCCGCGAGCTTCGGCGCGCATGAGCAACCAGGCGCTGTCGCTGCTGATCCAGCGCGAAGTTGGCCTCGACGCGATTTTGCATTACACCTGCCGCGATCGCAACGTGCTGTGCATCCAGAGCGATCTGCTGGGAGCGGCCGCGGTCGGCATCAAGAATCTCATCTGCATCACCGGCGATCCTCCGAAGATGGGGAATTATCCGGACGCGACTGCGGTTTTCGACGTGGACGCCATCGGCCTGGTCAACATTGTGCACAATCTGAACCGAGGGCTCGATCTGGGCGGAAATCCGATTGGCGCCGGAACGGGCTTCGTGATTGGCGTGGGCGCGAACCCGGGGCTCACCGACTTAGACGAAGAGATTCGGCGGTTCGAATACAAAGTCGAGGCCGGAGCGGAATATGCGGTGACCCAACCGGTGTTCGATCTGCGTCTGCTGGAGAATTTTCTGAAGCGGATCGAACATTTCCGCATTCCGGTCGTGGCCGGGATCTGGCCGCTGGTCAGCGTGCGCAATGCTGAGTTCATGAAGAACGAACTCCGAGTCTCGGTGCCGGACGCGATTCTAGAGCGTATGGCGCGGGCGCAGACTCCGGAACTGTCCAGGGCGGAAGGTGTAGCCATTGCGCGAGAAATGCTGATTGCGGCCAAGCAGATGGCGCAGGGAGCGCAGATCAGCGCGCCCCAGGGTCGCTACAACCTGGCGGTGGATGTGCTGGAGGCGCTGGGAGGAGATCAAGGCTCCAAAGCGACGGCCTCTCCTTCCTGACGGTCGGCAGCGACGCCGCTGCCCAAATCTGCACTCGACGAAATCAGAAAATCGTTATGGCGGGACTGCTTCCCTCTCCGGGAATGAATGGTTCATTAATTTCGATGGGTTGCATAGAAAAGACTGGACTCTTCTTTCAAAATCCTGCATTACAATAAAAGACGGAGCGAAATCCCGTTGCCCAAGTTTGAAGAGTGCCTCCAGCGATTGGAACAAATTGTTCAGGAACTGGAAAAGGGCGAAGTCCCTTTAGAAAAGTCTCTGACACTGTTTGAAGAGGGTATGCAGCTTTCTTCGGCCTGCCGGAAAGAACTGGAGCAGGCGGAAGGAAAAGTTGAAATTCTGCTGAAGAAGAACGGGAAGCTTCAAGCTGAACCATTCGAAGCGCTGACAGAGAAGTAGCCGGCACGACGGTAAGTCGTGCGGATTTCTGACCGCGATTCGAGAGCTTTAGATGTCTGTGGAGTTGTGGTTCTCGCAGCCACCCCGCAGCCCTAGTCGGATGTTGATGTCCGCCTTGACGAAGGTTGAAGATCGGGGGAATTATGGCGCTAAGCGTAGTGGTTCTCGAACACAATCCTGGAGTGGCCAGATCCCTGGCCGGTGGACTCCGCTCTCACTTTTCCGTGCATGTAACCCGCTCCAGCGAGGAATTGCGGGAAGATGTTGTCCGAACCCAACCGCAAGCCGTGGTGCTCAACTTGGAACACTGGCTGCTGGCCGACGTGGAGAGTCTGCACCGCGACTTTCCGACATTGCCCATTGTCTGCACCCACCGCGTTCCTGACGAAGAGATGTGGATGGCTGCGCTGGCGGCAGGTGCCAGCGATGTTTGCCCTGCGGACGATGTAACCAACGTGCTGACGTCGGTTCTGCGCAACACTGCGCTGGCGCGGACGGCTGCAGCATAGAACACATAGAACAGAAGAGACCAGATCTGTTCAATTTGGAGAGGACGCCCGCCCGGCCGGCGTCCTCTCTTGTTTTTTGTTTGCAAGGATCGATTTCGGCTTGAACGGTCCTGTCCAGGCTTCTGCATCCCCCGCCTTGTTATACTCACTGCTTCATGCTCCAAGAGACACTCGAACAAGGACGGCAACTGACCGACGCTGCGCTCGACCGGCTGATTCCACTGGAGACCGAGCATCCGGAGTCGATCCACAAGGCCATGCGCCACAGCGTGTTTGCCGGCGGCAAGCGCCTACGGCCGGTGCTCTGCATAGAAGCAGGGCGCATGGTGGCGGGATCGTTGCCGGCGCATATCGAAGACCTGGGTGCGGCGCTGGAAATGCTGCACACCTATTCGCTGATTCATGACGATCTGCCTGCGCTCGACAATGACGATCTGCGCCGCGGGCGTCCCACCTGCCACAAAGCGTTTGGCGAAGCCATCGCCATTCTGGCGGGAGACGCGCTCCAGACCCAGGCCTACGAAGTTCTGGCGCGATTGAAGTGTCCCGCGGAAGCCCGGGTCAGAATTATCGAGGAGATCGCTCACGGCACGGGAACCGTTGACGGCATGATTGGCGGGCAGGTCGTCGATCTGGAATCGGAGCACACCCGGCCAACGGCGGAGATGCTGGAGTACATCCACCGATCGAAAACGGCCGCGCTGATCACGGCGAGTCTGGTGAGTGGAGGCTTATACGCCGGAGCGAAAGATAATCAGGTGGCGAAGCTGCGGGCGTTCGGATTGGCGATTGGCCTGGCCTTTCAAATTGTGGACGACGTGCTCGACGTCACGCAGACTTCCGAACAGCTAGGAAAAACCGCTGGCAAAGATACTGCGTCAGAGAAAGCGACTTATCCGGCGTTGTTTGGGATTGAAGCGTCGACGCGCCGGGCGGATGCGCTGGTGAACCAAGCATTCTCAGAGCTGGACAGTTTCGGCGAACGAGCGGAGACGCTGAAGGAGCTGGCGCGGTTTCTGGTTGAGAGAAAGAAGTAACTTTCTTTTCGGTCATATTGCATTCGGACTGGAGGAGCTATGGATGGTCGAGATGACCTTCACTCGCTGCTGGATCGGCTTCCCGAAGAAATGCTTCAACCCATCCGCTTGTACCTGGATAGTCTACTGAGGCCCCGTATGCCACGCCCTGAGATCGAGCGATCACGCGATCGGAGTCGCGAGTTCCGAAAGTTGGTGGAGCGACGGTTTCAAGAGACGCGCAAGTCAGGAACGATTTCGGCAATGGTCGGAGGCGGAGGGCTGTTTCCCAGAGATGAGGAGACCTATGGACGAAACGCATTTCACTACTGGGATGACAAAGCGTTAGTCCATCAGACACTGCAGTTCTTTGCCGGACAGGAATTGGAGATCATGGAACGAATATCCCGCACTGACGATGGCGCAACGTTGATCTACGATCAGGAGTTGTCGAGCGGCGGGCGTACAATACGGAACAAGGCCGAGTTCCCGTTCATCGTCACGGAGAAACAAGGGGAACATTAGACGGATTACTCGTTGCGCTTTGGATTTGTTGCACTTCGGCTTCGTCCTGGGCAGGCCGTGTACCATCGTAAAGAAAAGAAATGTGTTACAAAATAACTACGGCGATGGAGTTCGCCATAACCGCCTGCTGAACTGGCTGATGACTCCTACAAAATCTAGACCACTTTTGTAGGAGCTCCGTCGTGAAAGATTTCCTCGCTATATCCGTCGCCGCGATTGTCGGCGCCAACCTGCGGTATCTAATCAGCCGTCTCGCCGCCAGAGAATTTGGCCCGATCTTTCCTTACGGGACTCTCACCATCAACATCGTGGGCAGCTTCATCGTGGGCTTCTTCGTAATCTGGACCGCCGAACGAGTGCTGGTCGATCCGCGCTGGCGGCTGCTGGTGGTGGTCGGGTTCTGCGGATCGTTCACCACGTTTTCCAGCTACGCGTTCGAGACCATGTCGTATTTCGAGCAGGGCCAGTGGGGACTGATGCTGACCAACGTTCTCAGCAACAACCTGCTGTGCCTGGGCGGCGCGCTCGCCGGCATGGCGCTGGCGCGGGCACTGTGAACGCCGAACCTCCAACCCTCGAAACCGCGCGGTTGAAGTTGCGTCCGTATAGCGACAATGACATCGCAGAGTTGCTGCCTCTCATCGGAGCTCGTGAGGTTGCGGCGAATTCGTTGCGCATCCCGCATCCCTACACCGAGCAGGACGCGAAAGATTTCCTCGTCAGAATTCGCGACGGTTCGGAAACCCGGGTTGCCATCACCCTGCTCAGCGACGGACGTCTCATCGGGGGCGTTGGGCTCAGGTTTGGGTTCGACCACCAACACGCCGAGCTGGGCTATTGGATTGGCGTGTCCTACTGGGGCAATGGCTACGCCACCGAGGCGGCGCGCGAAATGGTGCGCTATGGATTTCAGGATCTAAAGCTGCACCGCATCTTTGCCTCGCATTTCAAGCACAACCCAGCTTCTGGACGGATTCTGGTGAAGCTGGGCATGCGCTACGAAGGCTGCCAGCACGAGCACTATCGCAAGTGGGATCAGTTTGTGGATTCGGAGTTGTACGGCATCCTGCGACGGGAATGGCAGAGTGCGCAGCAGATTTCCGGGGAGATTTCGGGGCAGCATTCCAGCGAGGTTCGCGAGTAAAATGCCAGAAGCGATGGCTGTACAAGTCACCATCTACCTGAACGAAGCCGACCAGTGGCATCACCGGCCGCTGCACATGGAGATTCTTAACTACCTGCGCAAGGAAAACGTCTATGCGGCAACCGCGATTCATTGCGTGGCAGGATTCCTGGGGCGGCAGCGAGTGGAGACCTCTCACCTAGTCGAGGCCGGAGGAAAACTGCCGGTGATCATTATCTTCGTCGACACCGATGAGCATGTGAACCGCGTGCTGCCAACGCTGAAGGAAATGGCGGCGCACCGGCTGATCGTGCGTGAGAACGTGGTGCTGGAGCAGGGGAGTTTGGACTAAAGGATCGGGCATTAACCTTGTAAATGAGACTCGCCGATATCATCCTCGCTCTTGTGGTCATCGGATCACAGGCGTACGCTCAGGCGCCAACGACTGGGGCGCCATTCACGTACCCCGAACTCGGTTTCCGCTATACTCCTCCCGGAACGCTGAACGATTTCACTGCTGCGGATGATCGGTATGTTCAGGAACGGGCCGCAGCCTTGCATACAACCAAAGTACTGAAGGTTCGACTTTCTCTACAATCCTCCTCCGAAGATACCGATCAGAACTGGCACAAGATTGGAATTGAAACGTACCCGCGCGCGAACCTGACTGGCCTCAGTGATCAGGCGGCAATTCGCAAAGTATCGCGTTGGGTGGCCGGAATCGGAACAAACGAGGTTGGGGAACCGAAAGAGGCAAGAATCGGAGACTTCCACTTTACGATTTCGGCGTTTGAGCTGCGCGAAGGTCACAGGGTAAAGCATGCGAGCGTCTACACAACGGTTCTAAAGGGACAGGTCGTCTCTTTCGCTTTTTCCGCAAACTCACCGGAAGTTGTGAGCGGGATCGAAAAATCGATCAACTCCATCGAGCCAGTAGCCTCGCGATGAATCAAGACTCTCTGGACATCCTGGCCATCGCCGCGCACCGCGACGACGTCGAACAGACCTGTGGCGGCACTCTGCTGAAAGCGGCGCAGCGCGGGCAACGCACTGGAATCCTCGATCTAACGCAGGGCGAGATGGGCACGCGCGGCACGGCGGAAGACCGCGCGCGCGAGGCCGCCGACGCGGCCAAGATTCTGGGCGTGAGTTGGCGGCGGGCGCTCGATATTCCTGACGGCCGCGTCGAGAACACATGGGAAAACCGGCTGAAGGTCGCTAGCGTGATTCGCGAGACGCGGCCGCGGGTAATCATTCTGCCTTACTGGAAGGGGCGGCATCCCGACCATTACACGGCTTCCGTGCTGGGATACGAGGCTTGCTTTCTGGCGGGGCTGGCGAAATTAGATCCGCAGAAAGCTCTCAGCTCTCAGCTCTCAGCGGTCAGCCAAACTTCGAATATGGATGCTCGGCTGGCTCCTCACCGGCCGTTTAAGATTCTCTATGCTACGCTCTACTACGATATTCGTCCTACGTTCGTGGTCGACATCAGCGAGCAGTTTGAAGGAAAATTCGCTTCCATCCTGGCGTACAAATCGCAGTTCAGCGACCAGGCGGCGGGCAAAGACCTGTTCCCGGCCTACGACGAGATTCGCGCCCGCGTCGAGGCCATGGCGCGCTTCTACGGCATGCTGGGCGGCGTAAACCACGCCGAACCCTTCCTGCAAAAAGAAGTTGGCCTGGTTGAAGACTTGCTGGCGATTCCGGTCAAATCCATTTAGCATTGCTGGACCATCCCCTCGAAGGAGAAGTCAAAAATATGTTTCGCTCTATTTGCACACTCATCGCTGCGCTGGCGCTGGCAGCCACCGCCGCCGCGCAAGCTGGAACCTGGCAGATCGATCCTAATCACACCGCGGCGCAGTTTGCCGTGAAGCACCTTGGCGTCTCGACGGTGCGGGGCGCGTTCACGAAGGTGAGCGGGTCGGCGAAGTACGATCCAGCAAACCCGTCTCAGCTTTCTCTCGACGCCACCATCGACACCAACTCGGTGGACACGCGGGTGGAGATGCGGGACAACGATTTGCGGAGTGCTCGCTTCTTTGATGTGCAAAAGTATCCGACGATGGTCTTCCACTCCAAGGCAACGAAAGCGGCTGGGCCGGGCAAACTGCAGATCGCGGGCGACCTTACGCTTCATGGCGTAACCAAGGAAGTCGTGCTTGACGTGGATGGCCCGTCAGCCGCGATCAAGGATCCGTGGGGCAACCAGCGCATAGGTGCGTCGGCAACGACCAAGATTAACCGGCAGGATTTCGGTGTGAGTACGATGCCGGGCGTCATCGGAGACGAGATCACCATTACCATCGACGTGGAGTTGATTCCGTCGAAATAGCGCGGCGTTGCTCCCCGTCTGCCGAGAGTCTTGCCGCATTCCGTTCTGGCCAGGAGTTCAGACATGACAACACGCGCACAGTTTTGTGGTTGGTGGATGGTGGCAGCCCTGTTGTTTCTCGCCGGATGCGGCGGGTCGGGCGCGCCGCCCTATGCCACGGTTGCCGTTTCGCCTACACAAGTGGCCTTGGCCTCCGCCGGTCAGACGCCCCAGACGCAGCAGTTCAACGCCACTGTAACCGGCAATGTGCACGATCTTACGGTCACGTGGAGCGTGGATAGCGTCGCGGGCGGCAATGCGACCAGCGGGACAATCAGCGCCAGTGGTCTCTATACGCCGCCAGCCACGGGCGGCACCCACACCGTCACCGCGACCAGCGTAGCGTTGTCGACAGCCTCCGCCTCGGCAAGTGTCGCGGTCACGGACTTGCCCGGCGTGTTCACCTACCACAATGATTTGTCGCGCGACGGGGCTAACACGCAGGAGTATGCACTGACGCCTGCGATGATCACCACGGCCACGTTCGGCAAGCTCTTCTCGTGTGCGGTGGACGGCGCGGTTTACACTCAGCCGCTCTGGGTGCCGGGAGTGACCATTAACGGCGCAGTTCACAACGTGATCTATGTGGCCACGCAACATGACAGCGTGTTCGCGTTCGACGCCGACGCCAATCCCTGCGTGCAGCTCTGGCAGGCGTCGCTGCTGGATTCGGCGCACGGCGGGACCGCCGGCGAGGGGCCTGTCGTCTGGCAGGACGTAGGCTATTGCTATGGTGACATTTATCCCGAGGTGGGAGTCACGGGCACGCCGGTCATTGATTCGTCGAGCAATACGATTTACATGGTCAGTGCGTCGGAGATCCCCGGCCAAAGTTCGGGCAACTGCTCGCTCCCGGCGGGAAGCTTCTTCCACCGGCTGCATGCTCTGGACATCACCACGGGGAATGAGAAATTCAATGCGCCGGTGACCATTGGGGCGACGGTGCCAGGAACAGGCGATGGATCCTCGGGCGGCATGTTGAGTTTCACTTCGCAGTTACAGCACAACCGATCTGGGCTGGCGCTGGCCGGAGGAACTGTCTACGTGGCGTTTGCCGCGCACGAGGATGCGACGCCGTATCACGGATGGCTGTTCGGTTACAGCACGGCCACATCCGATTTGTCGGTGGCGCCAAGCGTTTTCAACACCACGCCGAACGGTGTCGCTGGCCAGAATGGCGGCGCGGATGGCGGAATTTGGGGTGCAGGCGGCGCTCCCGCAGTCGATAGCAGTGGAAACATTTACGTCGCCACAGGAAATGGCGTATTTGATCAGGGCACGGGAATGTCCATGCAGGGCGATTACGGCGACAGCGTTCTCAATCTCAGTCCACCGAGCGCGCCGGGCGCCAACATGCAGGTGAACGGCTTTTTTAGCCCCGACGACGAGTACTCCCTGGAGGGGGGCGATGTGGATCTTGGTTCGGGCGCGCCGGTGCTGCTCCCCGATCAAACGATAGGGCCGCCGCATCTGCTGGTCCAACTCGGCAAAGACGGCGTTGTTTATTTGATCGACCGCGACAGTGACAGTATGGGCTCTTTCAATGCGTCCACCAACCAGATCGTGCAGTACTTCCAGGCCACCGGCGGATTCTGGGGAACGCCCGCCTTCTGGCAAAACAATCTCTACTTTGCAGGCGCGGGCGATGTGCTGCGGCAATTCACCTTCGACCCGAGCACCGAATTCAACACAACCGCCTCTTCGTGGTCGAGCATAGCGTTCGGCTTCCCCGACGTCTCGCCGTCGGTGTCTTCGCAGGGAGCTTCCAATGGCATCGTCTGGGCCATTGATGCGGGCCTGTACGGGTACGCCAGCCCGAACTCAGGCAACATCAACCCGAGCTACTGCTATGCCGTACCGGTACCCTCAACATGCGCGGGGCCGGCCATTCTCCACGCTTACAACGCGACCAATCTGGCGATGGAGTATTGGAACAGCTCGATTGCGGGCCTTCGCGATCAGGCAGGAAACGCGGTGAAGTTTGTACCGCCCACCATCGCCAACGGCAAGGTCTACGTGAGCACGCGGACCGAGGTCGACGTCTACGGACTGCTGCCTCAGAACTAGGCGAGTCGCTTTGGAGGCTCCAGCCCCGCGCGCCTGGAGCCCCGAAAGATTGCCGCTTAGAAAATCCTACTGAACAGCCAGAACAACAATCCCGACAAACACATCGCAACCGGAAGGGTGAGCACCCAGGCCAGGGCCAGGTTGCGCACCGTGCTCAGTTGAATGCCCGAATGATTGGCGGTCATGGTTCCGGCCACGCCCGAGGACAGAACGTGCGTGGTGCTGACCGGCAGACCGAATCCGTCGGCCGCGCCGATGGTCGCCATGGCGGTGATTTCCGCGGCGGCTCCCTGCGCGTAGGTCAAATGTTCTTTGCCGATCTTTTCGCCCACGGTCACCACAATCCGCTTCCACCCGATCATGGTTCCCAAGCCCAGCGCCATGGCCACCGCAACCTTTACCCATGTAGGAATGAAGCGGGTGGAATGATCGACGTGCTTCTTGTAGTTGGCGAGCACGGCAGCATCTTCGGGTGAGAATTTCGGCTGGCCGCTTTTCGCCGTGAGCCGCAGCACTTCGCTCACCAGATAAAGATCGTTGCGGAAGTTGCGCACGCGGTCGTTAGGAACGTTCTTCAGTTCCTTGTAGATGGCAGTTTCGTTGCCGATGTCGTTGACCAGGGTCCGCATGGCCAGCATGGTGTTGGCGTTGAACTGCTTGGTGCGGATGTATTCGGTCACGTCGTCGCGGGCGTCGCCAATGACAGCACCCGGCGTGACGTAGTGGTCGAGCGCTTGCGCCGCCTGTTGCGAAACGGCGATGAAATCCTGTGACTCTTGAAAAGTCACCGCGTGGTTCAGGGCGTAAGCGGTGGGCACGGTTCCGATCAGGATGAGCATGATCAGTCCCATACCCTTCTGCCCGTCGTTGGAGCCGTGAAAGAAACTGACGCCAGTGCAGGTGAGAACCAGCAGGCAGCGAATGTAGAACGGCGGCGGGGCTTCGCCCTCCGGCGCACTGTAGAGTTTCGGATCTTTGATGAGCGCCTTCGCCGCCAGCAACAGCAGCGCGGCGACCGCGAACCCAACCAGGGGCGAGAGCAACAGCGACTTGCCGATGTTGGCGGCTTGGCCCCAGTCGACACCCGAGGTGCCGCTCCTTCCGGCCATCAGTTGGTTGGCAATGCCCACGCCGATGACCGAGCCGATCAGCGTGTGGGAACTTGAAGCTGGCAGACCGAACCACCATGTGCCCAGATTCCACAGGATCGCTGAGACCAGCAGCGCGAACACCATGGCGAATCCCGCCTTGCTGCCCACCTGCAAAATCAATTCCACGGGCAGCAGCGAGACGATGGTGAATGCGACCGCACCGGAGGAAACCATGACTCCCAGAAAGTTCCAGAAGCCCGACCAAACCACGGCCACGTGCGGCTCCAGCGAATGGGTGTAAATGACGGTCGCGACCGCGTTGGCGGTGTCGTGAAATCCGTTCACAAACTCAAAACCCAGCGCTACCAGCAGGGCGATCCCAAGCAGGACGTAGGGCATCACCGATTCGTTGTGAACCGTGGAAAGGTCGTTGAACAGGTGCGTTCCCGCATAGCCGAAGCCGATGATCAGCACGATGCCGAAAATGATCATTCCGATCGCGCCGGGTGAAGAGCGCGAGAGCTTTTGGTCGAGGACGGTGGACGGGGCAGCCATGGTTATCCTTTGTGATTGCTAAGACGCCTGAATTTAAAACCCACAGGAATTGTGGAACTATAGTGAAGGAATGTTACGGGCGTGTTAAAAGATGGGAAAGGCGGTGGCGTAATTCCAGGTTGAGAAAGAACCGCCGCTATCTCTTGACGGCGACCGCCAGCCCATCGCGAATTGGCAGGATCGTGGTGTAGAACTCTTTCGCGTCGTAGAGCTTGCGATTGAACTCGAGGATGGCTTTGGTGCTCGCGTCGGTTGGATTGTTTTCGGCGACGCGGCCGCTCCACAGCACGTTGTCGGTGATGAATAGTCCGCCCTTGCGCAGGCGCGGCCCAACCAGGCGCAGCACGCGAGGATAGTCTTCCTTGTCGACGTCGTTGAAGATGATGTCGAACTCCTGTTTCTGCTCGGAGAGGAATTCCAGCGCGTCGCCGGTGTGCAGCGTGATGCGATTCGAAACTCCGGCACGCTTGAAGTAGCCGCGGGCGCGCTCGGCATTCTTGGAGTCGCCGTCGGTATAGATGACGCGTCCCTGGTCGCCCACCGCCTGCGCCCACCAGACCGTCGAATATCCGATGGCCGAGCCCAGCTCGAACACGCTACGGGCCTGAATCATCAGGGCCAACTGCTGCAGAACCCGCGCCACGGCCGGACCCACGATGGGCACGTCGTGCGCAGTGGCATAGTCTTCCATCTCGGCCAGCACCTCGTCGCGCTTGGGCAGCATGGAATAGAGGTAGTCATCGACTGGCCCCGCGGTAGTGAAGTTGTAATGCCGCCAACTGGCGCGGCTGTCTTTTTTCTTGCTCTGGGTCACAGGCTTGCCTTTCGAGTTCTCGCGAGTTTCAACGGCCCGCCATTCATTACTTCGCTCACTACCCAATCGTGACGCCCGGCTTCATCTCCAGGACTTCGACGCCGGGAACAAGTTTGCTCAATGCGCTGGGAGTTCCAGTCAATGCGGGGAAGGTTCCGAAATGCATGGGGATCACGGTCTTCGGCTTCAGAAGATTGATGGCGTAAGCGGCTTCGCGTGGTCCCATGGTAAACAGATCGCCCATGGGCAGCATGACGATTTCCGGCGCGTATAGCTCGCGGATAATCGCCATATCCCCGAAAACGTTGGTGTCGCCGGCATGGTAGATCTTCAAACCGTTGGCAAACTCGATGACGTAACCGCAGGCCTCGCCCCCGTAGATGATCTCGTCACCGTCCTGAATGCCGCACGAGTGATCGGCGTGGACCATGGTTACCTTGAGATCGCCGACGGTCTGCGTTCCCCCTTTGTTCATGGGAGAAATCTGTTTGGCGCCCTTTTTTGCTAGCCACAGGCAGAGTTCGTAAATCCCCACCACCACCGGGTTGTGCTGTTTGACGACTTCGACGGCATCGCCGATGTGGTCTCCGTGACCGTGAGTGCAGAGCAAGATGTCGGCCTTCCTCACTTTCTTGTCAGCCTCAGGGCACATGGGATTGCCCATGATCCACGGATCGATGAAGACGGTCTTCCCGCCCGGCGTCTCAATGCGGAACGTCGAATGGCCCAACCACGTGAGTTTGATGCCCTTCAGATTCATGTTGCTCCTCGGTGAGCGGCTGACTCTTTTTCCATTAATCAGCCTCCTAGTTTAATATGAAACGCCATGGCAGAACTCAAGGTGCTGATTTCGCGGCAGGATATCGCCAAGCGCGTGGCCGAGCTGGGCGAGCAGATCACGAAAGACTTCGCCGGCCAGTCCGTTATTTTTGTCGGCGTGCTCAAGGGCGCGGCGATTTTCCTGGCCGATCTGACCCGGCAAGTCCATCTCGATTCTACCTTCGACTTCATCGGCGTATCGAGTTACGGCAATCGTCCCAGCCCCGCCAGCGAATTGAAGAGCGGATGGGATTCGACTGGCGAGGTCCGGCTGCTGAAAGATGTGGATCAATCGATCAAGGACAAGAACATCATCCTGGTGGAAGACATCCTGGATACGGGCCTGACCATGACGTATTTGAAAAAAATGCTGCTGGCGCGGCAGCCCAGATCCCTGAAAGTTGCGGCGCTGCTCGACAAGCCGTCGCGACGCAAGCTGCCGCTGGAAGGCGATTACGTTGGGTTCAAGATTCCCGATGAATTTGTGGTCGGCTTCGGCCTCGATTACGCCGAGAAGTATCGCAATCTCGCTGACATTTGCGTCGTGCCCCGGGAATAACATTAAGAGACGCGGAACGCGGCTGCTATCATACCGGCTGCTATCATACGAACAATGGGTTCTGTCCTTACCAAACCGGATCGCTTGCCGGTCGAGTCTTTGCTGCTTGACGTCGCCGACGTTCTCGCCACGTCACTCGACCTGGATACGACGGTGCGCCGGGTGGCCGAGGTAGTCCGCAAAGTCATCGATTACGAGATCTTCGCCATTCTTTTGCTCAACGAAAAGACACAGGAGCTGCGCTTCCGTTTTCAGGTGGGATATCCGCCGGAATTTGCCGAGCGCAGCCGGATCAAGGTCGGCGAGGGAGTTACCGGGCAGGCGGCGCAATTGCGGCAGGCGGTTCTGATTAACGACGTGACCAAGGACTCGCGCTACATTGAGGCCATTCCGAATGTGCGTTCGGAGCTGGCCGTCCCGCTGATCACCAAGAACCGCGTCATCGGCGTCATCGACATCGAAGCGCGGGAACCCGGCTACTTCACCGAAGAGCATGTTAATGTGCTGACGCTGGTGGCTTCACGCATGGCGGCCGGCATCGAAAACGCCCAACTCTACACGCGGACGACCAAGCAGGCGCGGATTTTGCTGCTGCTCAACGAGATCGCGCGCGAACTGACTTCGATTTTGAACCTGGACGAGTTGCTGGGCCGGATTGCCGAACTGGTGCGGCGTTTGATTGACTACCAGATGTTCAGCATCCTTTTGCTGGATTCCTCCGGCGAGAAACTGGAGCACCGTTTTTCCTTGCGCTTCAACGAAAATATCCATCTGAAGCATGAGATTCCGCTGGGGCGGGGATTAGTGGGCGCAGCGGCCGAGAGCAAGCACGCTGTATTGGCGCCGGACGTCTCGAAAGATGCGCGTTACATTCAGGCCAATCCTGAAACGCGTTCTGAGCTGGTGGTGCCGCTCATCTACAAAGGCAAAGTAATTGGCGTGCTCGATCTGGAGCACACGCGGCGCGGATTCTTTACGGAAGAGCATCAGCGCACGATGACCACGCTGGCGGCGCAAATTGCGATTGCCATCGAAAACGCCCGCCTGTACGAAGAGATCGAGCGGCAGGAGCGGCGACTGGAGCGCGATCTGGCCCTGGCGCGCGAGTTGCAAGGTCGGTTGCTGCCACAAACCAGTCCAAAACTCGCTCATCTGGAGGTGGCGGCGAAATTCGTGCCCGCCCGCGCCATCGGCGGGGACCTATATGATTTCATTCCTTACTCCATGTCGCGGCTGGGCATCGCGATTGGCGATGTTAGCGGAAAAGGCGCGCCGGCGGCCATCTACGCCGCGCTGGTGAGCGGAATCATTCGATCCCACGCGCCGATTGAACCAGGGTCGGCGGAAATGCTTTCGGCGGTAAATCTTTCGCTGGCCGAACGCCGCATCGAAGCGCAGTTTGTCTCCATCATTTACGCGGTGTGGGACGATGAGCACCGTACGCTGACGGTAGCGAACTCCGGACTGCCTCGCCCGATTTTTGTGCACAACGGCAAGATTGAAGTGATCGAGGCGACCGGCTTGCCGCTCGGCCTGTTCGACGAAGCCGAGTACGATGAATTCAAGTTCCGCCTGAAGCCTGGCGACATGTTCGTATTCTTCAGCGACGGCATTCTCGACGCGCGCAACCGCAAGGGAGAATTGTTCGGACGGGGACGGGTCGAGAGAATCATCGCGGAGTGCTCGGACAAATCGGCGAACTGCGTGGTGGATTCGCTTTTCAAGGCGGCTGCCGAACACTCGGCGGGCGTGGAAACTTTTGATGACCAGACCGTCGTGGCCATCCGCGTACACGCCAGCGCTCACATTCCTCACAAGAAGAAATGACCACGCCCAGTCAGAGCCCGGGCCCGCGTCCTCCAGCTTTTGTCTATCGCGAGACGAAGCGTGGCATCCTGCGCCGGAGCGGCCCGTCTGTCCTGTACTGCGAAGCCGTGTCCATGCAGGAACTGGCCGATCAGTATGGCACTCCTCTCTATGTGTATTCGGCAGAGATGATCGGCGAGCGCTACGAGGTGTTTGACGCGGCGTTTGAAGGCCAGCCACATAACATCTGCTATTCGGTGAAAGCGAATTCGAATCTGACCCTGCTGCGCCTGCTGGCCAAAAAAGGTTGCGGATTCGATGTGGTTTCCGGAGGAGAACTGGAACGCGTGCTGGCCGCAGACCGCAAGGCCGCCAGGAAAGTCGTGTTCTCCGGCGTGGGCAAAACGCGCGAGGAACTAACCGCGGCGCTAAAGGCCGGCATCCTGCTCTTCAATGTGGAGAGCGAGTCGGAGTTATGGGCGCTGGCGGAATGCGCGGGACGCTTGCGCAAAACCGCGCCACTGGCGCTGCGCGTGAATCCCGATGTCGCCGCCGTAACGCATCCCTACATTTCCACGGGCCTGCGCAAGCACAAGTTCGGCGTGCCCATCGGCGAAGCGCGTGCCCTCTACGCCAAGGCATCGGGCGCGCGCTACCTCAAGGTGCGCGGGGTGAGCGTTCACATTGGCTCGCAGATCACGGACGTGGCCCCTTTCGGCGAGGCCATGGAGCGTGTAGCCGACCTGGTTCGCACACTGCGTGGGGATGGTCACCGCATCGACTGCATCGACGCGGGCGGAGGGTTGGGAATCGCGTACGAGAAAGCGAATGGGCTCGAGTTTTCCGCCACCGCGGCGGCGTATGCGCGGGCGCTCGCCTCACCCTTGCGGGGATTGGACGTGCGGCTGCTGCTCGAGCCCGGGCGCTCGATCGTTGGTCCCGCGGGTGTTTTGGTCACGTCTGTGATCTATCGCAAAGAAAATGACGGCAGACGGTTTCTGGTGGTCGATGCCGCGATGAACGATTTAATTCGACCCGCGCTTTATGGCGCGTACCATGAAATCGTCCCAGTGACGCTGCGTCGGGTCTCGCCGAAAAATGCAGAGATTACGAAGTGCGAGATAACCGACGTCGTCGGTCCGGTGTGCGAGACTGGAGATTTTTTCGCGCGCGACCGCGAACTGCCTGTCTTGGCCGAGGGAGACCGGCTTGCGATTCTCGATGTCGGCGCTTACGGAGTGGTGCTGGCGTCGAACTACAACACGCGTCCGCGCGCGGCTGAAGTGCTGGTTACGGGCAAGTCGGCGAAGATAATCCGGCGCCGCGAGAAACTGGCTGACCTGTTGCGCGCTGAATTGTGATTGTCGATTCGCTGAACGTCATTCACGGAACGCGCAGGTCAAAGTGAACCTCAGGGGTCCGCTCAGATCTGCCGCTCTCCCCACTTCAGCTTGGTGCGCAGCACAGAAAAAAAGTCTGCCCCGGTGCGGAAGAGCTTCACCTGGTGCTCGGAGCAACGGCAGCGCACGCGGTCGCCGTCGCAGAGGTCAAGACCGGGCTGCCCGTCCAGGCTTAAGTAGGCGAGTTCCTGTTCGCTGCGCAGCACGATTTCGATCTCCACGGAATCCGGCACGACCAGCGGGCGATGGGTCAGGGAATGCGGCGCGACCGGCGTAATCACCAGGGCGTTGACCGTCGGCATGAGCACGGGTCCGCCTGCGGAAAGAGAGTAGGCCGTCGAGCCGGTCGGAGTGGCCACGATCATGCCGTCCGCCCGATAGCTCGATACGAATACCTTGTCGACATATAGGTCGTAGGTGTTGAGGCGGGCAACCGCAGTTTTGTTCACCACTGCGTCATTGAAGACCAGGTAACTGCCGCGAACCGTCTCTCCGCGAACCGGGTCTCCACGCAACAACTGAACCTGCATCAGCGAGCGATGCTCGGTGGCAGCGCGTCCCTGCGCAATCGCTTCGAGCATCGGGTACAGCGATTGCATGGGCACTTCCGTCAGAAATCCGAGCGACCCCAGGTTGACGCCCAGCAGTGGCGCGTCCACCACCGCCGTGGCTCTGGCGGCAGAGAGCAGCGTTCCATCTCCGCCGAGAACAATGACGAGATCCAGCGGATGTGACGCCATTTCCGTCCGGGCCACGATTTTCTGCCCAGAGGTATAGCCCGCCGTTTCCTCATCGATGATGACTTGATAGCTGTGCTCGCCGAGCCAGGTGAAAAGTCCGGCAAGAATCTGCGCGACTGCGGGACGATCGGGCCGTGAAATGACGGCTGCGGTTTTCTGGGAGGATGCTTGCGGGCTGGCCATGGGCAAAAGGAGATTGTACAGAAATTCAAGGACTTCACCACAGAGGACACAGGGGACACGAGTCTAAAACATGGCGTAGAGCAGGAACTCGCGATTGCCTTCAGCGCCGAGTATGGGCGATTCGATCGCGTCCGTCCGCACCGCGCCCAGACTTTGCAGCGCGGTTCTGACTTTCTCAACGGCTGCGACTTGTGCGGCTTCGTCGCGCACAATGCCGCCCTTCCCCACGTGTTCCCTGCCCGCTTCGAACTGAGGTTTCACCAGCACAACGATCTTTCTTTCCCGGCGTGCGTCGGGCGATGCCGGAAAAGCGGCGCCGATCACCGCGGGAAGAACCAGAGTTGCGGAGATGAAAGAAACGTCCATCACGATGAGGTCCGCAAAAGGGCCAACGGCTTCGCTCGTCAGGTAACGCGCGTTCGTTTTCTCCAGCAATCGCACCCGCGCATCCTGACGAAGGCGGAAGTCCATTTGACCGTAGCCGGTGTCAACTGCGATGATCTGCGCGGCGCCGCGCTGCAGCATACAATCGGTAAACCCTCCGGTGGAGGCGCCGACATCAAGACAGATCTTCCCAACAACGTCGACCCTCCAGTGTTCGAGGGCGCGCTCCAACTTCAGTCCGCCGCGGCTTACATACTTCAGGTCTTCTCCGAGCAAGCGGATGACGCACTCCGCAGAAACTTGCGCGCCCGCCTTCTCGACTTTCTGATCGTCCACCAGCACCTTGCCCGCAAGAATCAGAGCATGAGCGCGCTCGCGCGAAGCTGCCAGAGCCCGATCCACCAGAAGTTTGTCGAGTCGAATTTTCAAGAAATTATTTCGCCACGAGTTCTACCACGAAAGTGCCAGCACTCCGTCCAGTGCAAAGTGTTGAAGCGCCTCCTGGGTGAATCACTTACGAAGGTACTGCGACCCTTTTCCACAGCATTTTGCACGAACATGTTGAAAACTTCGGCTGAAAGAATGCTTGTCGATATTGCAAACACCGCGTGAATTGAAACATCGCCTGCAAAGAAGACAAATGCAAAGACAAAAGCCGCCCGGAACGAGGGCGGCTTGCGGATCTTGCTCGTTGAAGAGCAATCGCTGGCTGCAGAACTATCCGGCAACTTCTTCCAGCAGTTTCTGATCGATGTCGAAGTTCGAGTGCACATTCTGCACGTCGTCGTGTTCTTCGAGCGCTTCCATCAACCGGATCATGGTATTGGCCGCGGCGCCTTCCACCTTGATGTAGTTCTGCGGAATCATGGCGACGCTGGCGGAGATGGGTTCGATGCCGGCTTTCTTCACCGCTTCGAGAACCGCTTCGTAAGCGGAAGTCTCGGTCAGGATTTCCCAGTTCTCGCCATCGTCACTCAGGTCTTCTCCGCCGGATTCGAGAACGATGTTCATCAGGTCGTCCTCTTTCGCGGCCGTTTTGGCGATGAGGATGTCCCCTTTCTTGTGGAACATCCAGGAAACGGCGCCCGCTTCGGCCATGTTGCCGCCGTTCTTGCCGAAGACGTGACGGATTTCGCTCACCGTGCGGTTGCGATTGTCGGTGTTGATATCGAGCAGAACCGCGACGCCGCCGGGTCCGTAGCCTTCGAGCGAGAACTCTTCGTAGGTGGCGCCAGGCAGTTCGCCCGTACCGCGCTGGATGGCCCGCTTGATGTTGTCGGCGGGCATATTTTCGGCCTTGGCAGCGAGGATGGCGCCGCGCAGGCGTGGGTTGGAATCAGGATCGCCGCCACCGTTCTTTGCGGCAATGCTGATTTCCTTAATTAGACGGGTGAAAATCTTGCCGCGCTTGGCGTCGAGCGCGCCCTTCTTGTGCTTGATTGTGGCCCATTTTGAATGGCCGGACATGGTTAGACCTCGTGTCGAAAATCCTTCTTTAAAGAGCTATGGATGGCGCAGGATTCGCCTTCAGAGGAGATCACAGGATTTGCCTCGGTTCGTATGCAGGCGAACTCGGATTATAGCATGAGTCCGGTGAAGAAGGCCTTAGGGTTTCGGTGGCTTGATGCTGGGCGGCTTGATGCTAGGTGGCTTGATGCTGGGCGGCTTGATACTGGGCGGCTTGATGTCAGGCGGCTTGATCGTATATCCCGGAGGTATCTGAAAGACCGAAGGTGGATGCTCCGCGGTTAATGTGGGCTTGCAATAAGTGGTCAGCTCGCCCGCAGGGGTGGTGACTTTGGTCAGCACCGGAGTCTTCAACTTCACGCTGGTCCACAACTCGGTTACGCTCGGCGGTTTGGGCAGCGCGGGCGCGGTCGGCAGCGCGGGCGCGGTCGGCGGCGCCGGCGCGGTCGGCGGCTTTGGAGCCGCAGGGGCTCCGGGCATCTTTACGCCCGGCATCTTCAGAGCTGGCATCTTTAAGGCAGGCATCTTTGCAGCTGGCATCGCCGGCAACGGCGGCTTGGGGGGCGTCGGCGGTGTGGGCAAAGTGAAGCGTTTGCCCTCAACTTCGTGTCCTTCGATCATCGACTTGCCCAGATCCTGCACGTGCACGGACGGAGGAGGTGGCGCAGCCGGAGCCCCAAGCGCACTCGGGGCACCCGGAGGCGTGGCCCCCGACGGAGTCATCGGGATAACGCTGGCTTCTTTCTTCACGTGATCGAGCACGATGGTGTGCTGCGCGGCTGGATCGGAAATCACGCTGCTCAACGACGTGTCGATGCGCGTTTTGCCGTCACTCGAACGCCACATGCGCGACGCAGACTGGGTTGGCGGGCCGCCTCCGGCAGGCTGCATCTTGGAGGCACACTCGGAACACGACGGCGGCGTAGGCGGCGGTGTTGGCAGATTCTGGCCCACAGCGGCCACATTCTAGCATGCCCCGCAACGGGTTAGCATCGGCGCTTCAGAATCTTCAGAATGCTATTGACTGAGGGAGCCATGGCTCCTACCATGCCTTGCAACGCGCGCTCGTGTATTACTTATGATTGGCCAGCTCGTGGGGCACTACCGGGTCCTCGAAAAGATCGGTGCCGGAGGGATGGGCGAAGTCTTTCGCGCGCGCGACGAAAGGCTGGGGCGCGATGTCGCGCTGAAGTTAATTCGCCCCGCTTCCAGCGACAATCCAGATCATCTGCGCCGCTTCGAGCAGGAAGCGCGCGCCGCGGCCGCGCTGAATCATCCCAACATTCTCGCCATCTATGACGTTGGTTTTGAAGGCACGGTTCCTTACATCGTCTCGGAACTGCTGGAGGGCAAGAACCTGCGGCAGCGGCTGTGCGAAGGCCCCATGCCCATGCGTGAGGCGGTAGATTACGCTCTGCAGATTGCGCAGGGCCTGACCGCCGCTCACGACCGGGGAATTGTTCATCGCGACCTGAAGCCGGAAAACCTGTTTTTGACGAACGACGGGCGCATCAAGATTCTGGATTTCGGCGTGGCCAAGCTGCAGGCGCCGGCCGAAGACAATCGCCCCATCGAAAGCCTGACCACGGTGACCAAGCATGGAACCATGATCGGCACCGTCGCCTACATGTCCCCCGAGCAACTGCGCGGCAGGCCAGTTGACCACCGCGGCGACATTTTCAGTTTTGGCGCCATCCTCTACGAAATTGTGTCGGGAAGCCGCGCGTTCCGTGGCGAAACCGAAGTCGACACCATGACCGCGGTGCTGCGCGAAGAACCGGCAGGCGCACAACTGGACGAGGCCGCGATCCCGGCTGGATATCAGGACATCATCCGGCATTGTTTGGAGAAGGAGCCGGAGAACCGGTTTCAGTCCGCCAAGGATCTGGTCTTTGCGTTGCAAACGCTCTCGGGGTCTTCGCCAGTCAAAGCACGTTCTTTGCCCAAGCTGGCGCCTCGAATTACTTCTGCGCTGCCATGGGCATTAGTGGCGTTGCTGGCCGTCGCGACCGCAGTTCTGGCGATTGCACAACTACTGCATACTCCGCCTCCAACATACAAGCGCCTGACGTTCGAGGCGGGCACAGTGTATGCGGCACGCTTCGCACCCGACGGTCAGTCCATCGTCTACAGCGCGGCGTGGAACGGCAAGCCGGTGCAGCTTTTTACGACGGTCGGTAACTCCACGCTCGCCCAGCCGCTGAATTTGAGCGATGCCGACCTGCTGGCCATTTCTTCCAGCAACGAACTTGCGGTCCTGCTGAACGGCACTCACAACGGCCAAATGGAAACCGTCGACGGGATGCTGGCGCGTGCGCCCTTGGCCGGAGGATCTCCCAGGGAATTGCAGGCCGACGTGCGCTGGGCGGACTGGGACAAAGAGGGCAGGTTAGCGGTGGTGCATGATGTCGACGGCCAAAGCCGTCTGGAGTATCCCATCGGCAAAGTCCTCTATCAGAGCGCCGGCTGGATCAGCAACATTCGTTTCTCTCCTCAGGGCGACCAGATCGCGTTCATGAGTCACGCGGCGCTGTGGGACCAACGCGGGTCAGTCTGCGTGGTGGATTTGGCTGGCGTGGTCAAGACTCTCACCGGCGAATGGGGGTCCGAGCAGGGACTGGCCTGGCGCCCGGACGGGAAGGAAATCTGGTTCAGCGCGATCGAGAAAGGCAACAACCTGAATCTCTTGGCCGTGACTTTGACCGGCAAGGTCCGGACCCTGCTGGACTTGCCCGTGGGAATTACTTTGCAGGACATTGCTTCTGACGGCCGCGTCCTGGTGGCGTTGAACACCAAGCGCCTGGCCATGGCGTTCAGCAGTCTAGGCAGTGACCGGGATGTGGAACTCTCTTGGCACGACTGGAATGTGGCCAAAGATATTTCACGCGACGGTCAATTTGTGCTGTTTGGGGATGCCAGCGAAGCGGCGGACTCAGGCTACGCGGTCGCGCGGCGCAAGCTGGACGGCACGCTGCCGATTCGCCTCGGCGACGGCGCGGCGGGCGGACTCTCACCGGATGGCAAGTGGGCGGTTTCAGTCTCAGCCGACCAGCCGCAGAAAGTGACGTTGCTGCCCATCGGGCCCGGCCAACCTCGCCCCGTCGATATGACTGGATTGGAACACATTCATAACGGATGGGCGCGCTTCCTTGACGGACAAAGACTCATCGTCAATGCGAATGAGGCGGGCCATGATGCGAACCGATGCTATGTGCTGGATATTGCCGGCGGGAAACCCACAGCAGTGACCCCGGAGGGAATTGTGTGCGGCCCGTCGTCACCGGACGGCCGCTTCGTGGTGGGCGTCGGACCAAATTCGAGCGTGTCAATCTACACGGTAGCAGGCGGTCCGTCTAGACCACTTCCCGCACTGGATTCGGGTTTCCTGCCCGTGCAATGGTCGAGTGACGGCTCTTTCCTCTACGGATACCATCCGGGCGAACTTCCCAGCAAGATTTACCAGTTCGCGATCACTACAGGAAAACAGACGGTGGTACAGGAACTAAGGCCGGGAGCGCCGGCGGGCGTAGTGATCGTCGCCCCGATCGTGGTCAGCCGCGATGGCACTCACTTTGTGTACAGCTATAATCAGGCTCTGTCCGTTCTTTATCTGATCTCCGGCTTGCACTAGAACGCTGACTGCCCCTTATCCAAACATCTTCAATCCAACGCTTTTCAATCCAACGACCCCGAAAAATCCGTCGCCACATAGTGAAAGAAAATTGACGTCGAAGTCTGGCCGTCTGCGAGAGTGTCGCGGTAGTGGGGCAACCGAGTTCCGCGGTACGCCAGTCCGTCGCCCAGAGCCTGATAAACGGTGACGCTGCTCGTGGCAGTGTCCAGCCGAATCGGCCAGGGAGTTTCGAGCGCAGGCTCGGGAGAAAAGTCCAAGCAGAGGGTCACGCTGAATTCACATTGTTCGCGGTCGGTGTGTTTCTTGAGTCGCGCTCCACTCAAATACGAAGCCATATAGACATAAGACGGCTTGAGCGGTTCGCCAGCCACCGCGCTGAGAGTAGCAGCGATGTCATGGTGGAAGAAGCGCACCACGGGCTCGTTGTAAGCCACATAGCGGCGGGGACTCTGGCTATCACCCAGCGTGATCGCGCCGGTGCGGATCAAATGGCGGTAGTAACGGCGCAAAGCGGCGATGTGAAATGGGTGGATCAGGTCGCTGAGCGGCGCATATCCTCGCTCGCGAAACAACGAACCTGCCTGGGCGATTCGCTCTTCGCGACTCAGCACCGTGTGGGACCGGGTTTCTGACCCGGTCGGCGGTCGCGAGGCCGCTAGCGCGGCCCGACCGGGTCCCAGACCCGGTCCCACACAACCGTCTCGCTCCTCGGATACTTTGTCGTCGCGAACCAGGATATCGGCTGCCGCCAACAGGCGCCGCGCCCCCTCCGGCACCGACGAGGGCACCGGTTCATTTGGACGCAGGGCTCCCACTACGGCCTCCAACTGCGGCCCGAGCCAAAATGGAAGCAAGTTTCCGGTCGCGCGGCTGCGCACCCACGCCGTCGTTCCCTGCAGAGCAAATCCAGACAGCAACTCCCTGCGAGAAGCCAGTTCCTCCGGCGATTGCCCGCCAGCACACAAGATGCATTCTGGATTCAGATACAGAGTTTGTTGCACGTCGTCTGGACGCTGCAATGACTTGAAAACACGCCGCGGGATCAAGTGCAGAGGCAGTTCATCCAGCAGGCAATAGAAACGATTGGGAGGGAATGTCGCGGCATAGGTATGCCGCGACACTCCTCCCCGAGTTACCTCGGCCCGTATTCCCCGAGCCGGCGACGACTCGTCCATCAGGGTGGTCATCCACGCCAGCCACGCCGGGTTGTTTGCCGTGCTGCTCAACGACGAAGCCATCCGTTTAGGGTAAAGCGGCTGTCGGCGAAGCGCTGCGATGCGCACGTCACCGGTGTAATTTCGTGCAGCAATTCGCACGGGAAGAAGACGATCTGGTTCTGCCGCGGGACGATCGCCTGGTAGGTGTCGTCACTGACGTAAACCCCTTCTTCCAGGTGGGCGTCGTGAATGCGCAGCTCACCCCCTTCGAACTGCCGTGGCTCGCGATGGAAGAAGTAGACAAACGTCAGGTGGCGCGACCTCACCCGCTCACTGCCGTTATCGCTGTGGAAGTGGAAGAAGTCTCCATCGTTGCTGGCGGTGACCTGAGCCTCCACTCCGGAGATGGCGAACTCCTCCATGCCGAGTTTATCGAGAACCATGGGCAACACCGACTTGATACGCCTTAGCATCACATCTTCGTGCTGGGCCAGATCCATCAGCACGCGAGAGCGCCGGTGCTCGTAGTTGACCACGCCGCTCTCCGCGGTCGGATTAACCACCAGGCTCGCGCTGAACTCGGGTTCGTGCTCCAGCGTGAAGCGCATGAGTTCTTCAAGTTCCTGCGGCGCCAGGAATTCGTCCAGCACCACCGATTGCGCTGGGAGTACCGGCGGGCGCTCCGCAACGGCGGCGCTGGTTTCCAAGACCGTCGTCGTGCGACCGTGACTCGGCGGATCCGGTTCCGAGCGAGGCGCGCGCACGCCCGGCCCCGGCGATGGCGGCTGGGTCGACGGTGGATCGGGTTCGCGCATGGGTGCGCTCGGGGGTTGCGGCGCTTTTTGCGGCGCCCGAACACCCGGTCCCGGTCCGTGCGAGGGCGGATCCGGTTCGGTCTTCATCCGCAGGGGCGCGTCGGTATGGAACAGCTCCGACGGGGTCTGCGGGTCGAATGGAGGATGCGGCACAGGAAAGATATCCGCGCTGCGGAGCGCTCCGGAGTCTTCCTGCGGAAGTTTGCTGCCCTCCAGGATGCGTTCGACAATGCTGCCGCCGAGCACGGAGAACGCGCGCTGAGCCACCGTTTCTCCGACGGCCGACGCAATCACTGCCCGGACCGCTTGCTGCGTCTCAGGGTTCTGGCTGCTGGCCGACTTGGCATGCTGCAGAAGAGTGGCCACCAGAGCGCGTTCCTGCGCGCTGAGAATCCGCTCATCCCGCATCAACGTTTCTGAAAAAGAATCTAAGATCTGCTTCGGTGTCATGAGAGACACGCCTCCCCGCGTGTGCTTGCGTAAACAACCAGGTTTGGGGACCCGTACTACAGGGGAAGACGCAACGACAATATACCCGGGGCCTGTTGATAACCAAGAGAATTCTGCGCCGCAGATTAAGCGCTTGTTAAATCTCGGTCAGCTTAGCGCGCAGCCATCGCACCGACCATCGACCGAAATACCTTCATGCCATCGGTGCAACCCAGTTCCGGCTCGGCCGAGCGTTCCGGGTGAGGCATCATACCCAAGACATTGCCCCCGGGACTGCAGATTCCGGCAATATTTTCCAAAGAACCGTTCGGATTGGCCGCCGCCGTGATTTCGCCGCCGGGTGAGCAATAACGAAACACCACACGATTGTCGCGATGCAGTTCCTGCAGCGTGTCAGGATCGCAGAAGTAGTTGCCCTCCATGTGGCCGATCGGAATGGTCAACACTTCTTCCTGCGCACAAGCATTGGTGAAAGGCGTCTCGACATTCTCCACGCGCACTTGCACGGGCTTGCAAACGTACTTGAGGCCAACGTTGCGCATCAAAGCACCCGGCAGCAGACCCGATTCGCAAAGGATCTGAAAGCCGTTGCAAATACCCAGCACCAGGCCGCCGCCGTCGGCAAACTTGCGAACCGACTCCATCACCGGCGAAAACTTGGCAATCGCTCCGGTGCGCAGATAGTCTCCATAGGCGAAGCCCCCGGGCACGATGACGGCATCACAGTTTTCCAGCTCGTGTGATTCGTGCCACAGGGAAGTGACTGGCTGGTTGGCGACGTGTTGAATCGTCCAAAAGGCGTCGTGATCGCAGTTCGAACCAGGAAAGGTGATGACGCCAAATTTCATGCGTGGCCTCTGCTTGCAGGGATTGTGCTTAGTCTAGCACGCGCAAGGATGAAGAGATATTGCCGCAGAGAGGAGCGAGGAAAGGGGAACCCGTTCACTTACTCCGATGCTTTGGTCGCGATTTCCTTCAGGCGGCGAAGGTCGAGTTTGCCCGTCCCCAGGTAAGGCAACGTTTCCACATGAACGAACTGATCGGGTCGCGGCTTCCACAGCGCCGGCAGGTCGGACTTGGCCAGCAGGGCGAGACACGGTTCCAGCTTGTCCTCAGGCAGGGTGTGCAGGATGATCAGCCGCTCGCCCTTCCTCTCGTCGGGAACGGAGGTCACGGCAAAAGTTTGTTCGGTGGCGCCGCTGAGCTCGTGCAGCTTGTCTTCGACTTTGATGTGCGGCACCATTTCGCCGCCAATTTTGCTGAACCGGCTCATGCGGTCGGTGATCCGGACAAACCCTTCTTCATCCACCGCGGCAATGTCGCCGGTGTTGTACCATCCGTCGCGCAGGACCTCGGCAGTTTTTTCTGGACGATTTAAATATCCCTGCATCACGTTGGGGCCGCGCACCAGCAGCAGACCGGTGTCGCCTAACGGAAGTGGATTGAAGGTCTCGGGATTGACGATCCTCACGCTGATTCCCGGCAGCGGATGCCCAATGCTGGCGCGCTTGGCGCCCACCTGCCGGAACTGCGCTGCCCGGAAGTCGCGCGTGTTCACCGTTACCGCCGGAGAGCATTCAGTACAGCCATAGCCTTCGAGCGGACGAACGCCGAAGCGGTCTTCAAAGGCGATCGAGGTGCGCTCCGGAAGTTTTTCCGCGCCCGCCATCACGTATTGCAGGCTGCCAAAATCTTCCGGCTCGCAGCGCCGGATGTACGCTTGCAGGAATGTTGGCGTGGCCAGCAGAAAAGTTACGCCATATTGGCTGACCAGTGCGCCGATCGCTCGCGGTTCCAGCGGATTCGGATGAAACACCACGCCCATGCCGATGGTCGTGGGCAGACAAAGCGTCCCGGTGAAGCCGAAGGAATGAAAGAAAGGCAAAATCCCGAGAATTTTATCGTTCTGCCCCAGCATAAAGACCTGGTTCAGTTGTTCGACGTTGGACGCGATGTTGTAGTGAGTGAGGATGACGCCCTTGGGGTCGCCCGTACTACCGCTGGAAAAAATAATCGTCGCAATGTCATCGAGGCTGGTTTTGCGGCTGGCTCCCGCTGCTTTTTCGATCAGCCGCACCGGCAACAGCCATGCAATAAGAGCAGCCCTCAGCCGTTCCATCCATCGCGGATTCGCGGCGAGATCTTCGAGCATGATCGCCTGCGCCGGCACCTGAAGGTGAATGCGTTCCAGGAAGGCCTTCGAAGTAATGACAGTTTTCAGTTCGCACTGCTTGGCGCAAGACGCGAGAACTTCATTCGACGCTGTGTAGTTCAAATTGACGGGGACCTTCCCCATCAGCAGCGCGGCCAGGTTGATCAATGCGCCGGGAACCGAGGGCGGCAGCAAAATGCCGACCATGTCTTGATCTTGCCAAACCGTGCGCAGCCGCCGCGCCAGAAAAACTGTTCCCGTAAGAGCCTTGCCGAACGTGACTTTCGGAGTGCGGCCGTCGGCCATGGCGAAGCGCAGAGGATGGCGGCGCGCTGTTTGCACGAACGAGCGATGCAGCGTCCGCATGTAGCGCTTGCGGAAGTGATACGCCTCGGCGCCGAGTTCCTGCACCGCCTGCCGCACTTCCTGCGCTCCGGTCGTCGTGGGCAGCGGCTTTCCGAACGTGACGGTTACGGGATAGGGAATCCGGTGCGGCAGCTTCCACAGAAATCGCCCACGCTCGAAACTGAAAATCGATCCCCACACGCCTCCGAGATTCACCGGGATGATCGGCACATCCAGGCCTTTCACGATTCGCTCCATTCCGCGGCGGAACGGAAGCATCTGGCCGATGCGAGTCATCTGGCCTTCGGGAAAAATGCACACAACTTCTCCGTCCTTCAGCGCTTGCGTCGCCGTGCGCAGCGACTGAATCATCTCGCGCGGACGCAGCTGCGACGAAATCGGGATCACGCGCATGATCTTGGCAAACGGCTTCACCAGCCAGTGATCGTAAGAACCCTTGAACATGAGGAAGCGAATCGGACGGTCGATGGAAGTAACCAGCAGAACTGCGTCTACCATCGAAACATGATTCGGGACGAGCAGCGCTCCGCCCTTGACCGGAACGTGCTCGCGGCCCTGCAGATGAATTCGATAGAGCGTGTGAGTCGCGAACCACAGCAGCAGCCGCAGCAACGCGTCGGGCAGCAGGTACAACACGTAGACCGTCGCGGCCACGGTCATCAGTGACGCGCAAAGAAAAATGGCCGACGGGCTCAGGTGGGTATAGTGCTGGAGGACGTAGTAAATGCCGGCCGCGCCTCCGATGCCAACAAAAGAAAGCAGGTTCGCAGCTGCGATCACGCCGCCTTTATCTTTTTCGTCAGGCCGGTGCTGAATCAGCGCGTTGACTGGAACGGCAAAGAAGCCGGCAGAAAATCCCAGGGCAGCGAGCAGGGTCAGCACATGCTCGAACGATAGTCCATGCGCGGAAAGCAGGATTCCGAACACCGTCATGCCGACTGATCCCAGCGGAATCAATCCATATTCCACTTTGCCGCCCGAAAGGTATCCCGCCGTCAAGCTCCCCACGCCAATACCAATCGCAACCGCAGCCTGAAGAATCCCGGTGCGCGTGGAGCTGATGTGCAGCACGTCGCTGCCATAGAACACGATATTCGCCGTCAGCAGCGCGCCCAGAAACCAGAAATAAGTATTGCCCAGCACCGCCAGCCAAAGCACGCGATCGTTGCGGATAAGGCGCCCCTGCACCCAGAGATCGCCGATTGGATTGGCGCGAAACTTCTTCGTAGGATCGGCCGCTGGAACTTTCGTGATTCCAAGACTGAAGATCAATCCTACGGACGCGAGACCGAGAAAGATCAGCCCTGACCAGCCTTGATGGTTCTGAAAAAAATCGGCGAGGAACGCGCCCGAGACGCCTCCCGCAATCACCGCCAGGAACGTACCAAGTTCGAGCACGCCATTGCCCCAGGAGAGCAGCGGCTCAGGTAAGAGTTCCGGGAGCAATCCATATTTCGATGGACCGAACAACGCCGCCTGCGTGCTGGCCAGGAACACTGCAGCCATTTCGAGATGGATGTTCTGCCAGCCCAATCCGGCAATGGCAAACGCCATGACCGCGATTTCGAAGAACTTGGTCCAGATCGTGACCGTGCGCTTGCTGAAACGATCCGCCAGAAAGCCGCCCGTCATCGAGAAGAGAATGAACGGCAGGGAAAACAGAGTACCGACGATCAGGACGAGCCGATCGCGATCGGCCTTCTGCATGGCCATCCCAAGAATCAGGAACACCACCAGGTTCTTCAGTCCGTTTTCGTTGAACGCGCCCTGAAATTGCGTGACCACCAGCGACCAGAAGCCGCGCCGCCACGCCGGAGCGGAAGCGTTCACTACGTTTTCGGTCGCCGAACTCGTGGGACTCTCAGCCACAGTCGCGGCACTACCTTGGCTCATAGGGATGCCCTGACAAACTTCTGCAAGTCTTGGGGTTCTGCACATCTTGTCATGAAGAGGTTCGGTAATCCAGTCACAAGAGACAGAACGGTAGTAACTTCGGAGTTTGCAGCATCAAATAAACTGCAAGATTCGCCGCCCGCGCGTTCTACTATGGAGGCTTAAATGATTACGTAACATACGGGAGAGTGCCGTTCGTGTGGCCCATACTCGTACTGTTCGGAATGTTGGCGCTTGCCACGCCGTTTTTGACCATCTACCTCCTGTGGCAGCAGCACAAACTTCGACAGCGACTCCTGAAACTCACCGACCTGAGCCTGGAGGTGAGCGATGGATTGCGGCGCGATCTGCTGGAGTTGAAGCGGCAGGTCGAAGCGTCCGTCAGAGCTGGGGCGGTGGTAACGGAAGCGCCAGCAGTCCATCCAGGCGTTCACGCGCCTGTCGAGAAGGCAACTGCTCCGGTTGCAACTGTCGTTCACGAAAAGCTTGTTCACGAAAAGCCGAAGCTCCCCGAGACGCCGCCAGTTGTCGCGACGCCCGTGCTGCCGAAGCCGGAGCGCCCGCTTCCGGAGAAGCCCGCGCCGCCGATTGCCGCCACTGTAGTAGAGAAGGCTGAGCCGAAACCGGTTCCACCTGCCGTCGTTGTTCCCCCGGTCGTTGTTCCTCCGGTCGTTGTTCCTCCGAGCATCGCTCCCCTCATTGCGGCAGCGCCTCAGGAGCTGAAACCACCAGCGTCCGTTCCGGCCAAGCCACCATCCCCGAGCCCGGAACCGCCGCGGCCTCCGGCAGTAACCCCTCCGCCGCTTTCGCGCAGGGAGATGCCGCCCAGCGCCGCCCCACCGGTTCCAGTTGTGCCGCCTCCCGCCCCGGTTCCACCAGCACCCGCCGCTCGCGTGGCCGCGCCGCCGGCTTACGCCGCGTTCCGTGCTTCCGCGCCGGCTTCGCCTGCGCCGCCCAGTTCTCCCGCACCCGTTTTCCCGGCGTCTCACACAACGTCCGAGCAGCGCATGAAGTCCGTGTTCGCGCTCGAAGAAATACTCGGCAGAAGGTGGCTGAACAAGATCGGCATTGTTCTTATTGTGCTGGGGGTCGCCTACTTTGGCATCAAGGCACTCAATAATCTCGGTCCTTTGGGTAGAGTCGCGCTCTCCTATCTGGCCTCCTTTGTTCTTCTCGGCGGCGGCGTTTACCTGGAGAAGCGCGAGCGCTATCGCCTGTTTTCCTACCCTTCGATCGGCGGCGGGTGGGCGCTTCTGTTCTTCACCACCTACGCGCTGAATCACGTGACGGCGATGCACTTGGTGGATTCGCTCGGCATCGATCTCGTCCTGATGCTCGCCGTGGCTCTCGCCATGGTGTTGCACACGCTGCGCTACCGCTCGCAGGTGGTGACGGGGATGGCTTTCCTGCTAGGTTACTGGACTGTCTCCCTCAGCAACGACGACGTCTACAGCCTTTCCGCAGGCGTGATCCTCGCCATTAGCCTGGTCATCATCGTCTTCAAAATGGGATGGTACGAACTCGAAATCTTCGGCATCCTGTCGGGCTATGCCAATCACATTTACTGGCTGTATCGCCTGCTCGGTCCCAACGGGGCCCAGGGACACGCGTTCCCGGAATACTACCCCAGCACCGCAATCCTGCTGTTCTACTGGATCACCTATCGCATCTCGTATGTCATTCGCAGGCCGAAAACAAGGCAGGGCGAACATATCTCCACGGTGGCCGCGGTGCTCAATACGCTGCTGCTGCTCGGTGCTCTGAAGTTCCAGTCGGTACGCCCGGATCTGGCGTATATGGCGCTTCTGATCATCGGCGCGGTTGAGTTCACGATTGCGCAGCTTCCGCAGATCAGACGCCGCCGCGAAGCTTTCGTCGTCCTCTGCGTTCTGGGCGCAGCTCTCATGGTTGCGGCCGTGCCCTTCCGCGGTTCCAACAACAACCCCGTCATCCTGTGGCTGATTGGCGCAGAAGTATTTCTCGCGGCTGGCGTGGCTGTCGGCGAAGTCGTCTTCCGGCGGTTGGGCCTTTGCATCGGCTTATTAGTTGGCCTGCACCTGATCGGAATCGATTTTCAGCAACTCATGGTGGCCCGCCGCGCCAGCGACGATGTCGTCCTGGCCGTCGGAGTCATGTTCGCGCTCTGCGCCGTCGTCTTCTATTTGAATACGCTTTTTGTCGGCTATCGGTGGAAGGAGTTCTTCGCCGATGTGCCGGATGAGCCGCTGCTTAACGCTCATTCCTATCTCGGAGCATTCGCGGCCGCTTCTGCCGCATGGGCATTGTGCACTGGGGATTGGACCGCCGTCGCCTTCGCCGCGATCATGCTCACTCTGGCTGTACTCGGACAAAAACTAAAATCGTTCCATCTGCAACTGCAGTATGGCGTCCTGGGCCTGCTGGCCCTGGTTCGCGTGGTCGTGGTCAACCTGCACAGCGAGGTTCCGCAATACACCCACGTCCGCGAGCGCCTCATCACGTTGCCCATCATCGCCACGGCCTTCTATCTCACGGCCTTTTTCACATCGAAGTCAGCAGCGACCAATGACTATAACCGGCGCCTTTTCCGCGGGCTGTTCGCCTTTGCCGGAACGGCGCTGATCACCGCGCTCATCTACTTCGAGGTGCCGGAACTCTGGCAGCCGCTGGCGGCGATGGCTTTCGCCGTGCTGCTGCTGGAAGTTGGCCAACAGATCGGCTACCCGCTGCTGGCGTGGCACACACACCTGTTGGCGGGCGGAGCGACGCTGGCCGCTCTGGCTATCGAACCCTCGGGCGCCCAACGCTGGCACGACATCCCGCTCCATGCCATCGCCGCCTTGCCAGTGGTGGCCGGAGCATATTGGGTCGCCTATCGAATCAAGTTGCCGAATGTGGCGCACGTAAGCTTTGGGCGCATCGTCTATAGCTGGGCCGCCACCGGGATGATGGTCTGGGTGCTCAACGAAGCTGTGCCTGCGCAGTGGATCGCGGTCTCGTGGATTATTTTTGCGGTCGTCCTCGCGCTGGTGATGCGCCAGATCGGTTACCGGCAACTGGGATGGCAGGCGAATGCCGTGGCCGCATTATCGCTCATGCGCGCCTACCGGTTCGACTTGGAAATGGCGCAGCCACTGTGGGCGGGCATTTCGCTGCGCCTGGTCACAATTTCGATAGTCGCCGCAGGCCTCTATTTCCTCTCGCGCAAATCGACGCCACCTGATTCCGAGTCCGAGTCTCGGCAGGCAGTCGCATATCTGCATACCACTGCTGCTACCGCCCTGCTAGCCCTGCTAGCGTGGCATGAAGCTCCCAACGCATGGCTGGCGCCTCTATGGGCAATATTTGCTCTCGTGCTCGTGCTGGTCGATCGCCGCTTTGAGCTTGAAGATCTGCGCTGGCAGGCGCATGCGCTGGCCGCGCTCGCCATGGCGCGCAGCATAACGGTGAATCTGTACGTAACCAACACCTGGCACGGCATCAGCGTCCGGTTGCTCTCGCTGGCGATTGTCGCGGTCATCTTCTACGCACTGGCTCAGCTGATCCGCATGCCGGAGGAATTGCGCAAGCGCGATTTTCACCACATCTATTCCTGGGCTGCCTCGGCCCTGGTTTCGCTACTGCTGTGGTATGAACTGCAGCCGCTGAGTATTGCCGTGGGCTGGGCCGTCTTCGGCCTGGTCCTGTTCGAGTACGGTCTGTGGCGCAAGGTCAGGCAGTTTCGCTTCCAGGCTTATGTGGCTCTGGCCGCGTCTTTCGGGCGGATTTTCTTCGCCAATCTTACCGCCGAGACTCTGGGTGAGTTCTGGGGGCCGCGCATTTATACCGTGCTACCCATAACTTTGATCCTGTTCTTCGTGTACGCCCAACTGGGCCCGGGAGACGCGACTGCCCGCGATGATCGCGGATTGCATTTCGACGCGCTGATCGCCTATCTGGGCACGGGCACGGTGGTCGCTCTTCTCTATTTCCAATTCGCTGGCGAGTGGGTGGTCACGGCACTGGCGGTTGTGGTCTTCATTCTTTTTGCAATCGCGCTGGCGCTCGATCGGCCCATCTTTCTGCATCAGGCGCTACTTCTGACCCTGGGCACATGCGCCCGCGGCGTCATGCACAATCTCTTCGGCGCCAGTTATTTCACCGGCACGGACTGGATCGGCAGAATGCAGGTTCTGGGCTCCGCCATTGCCGTGCTGCTGGCGTGTCTGCCGTTCGCGTTCCAGTGGCGCACCCGCCATAAGCCGCAGCCTTCCAGCAGCTGGATTGGAGCCATCGCGCGCCGCCCGGAACAATTCATGTTCTTTGCGCCGGTGCTCCTGCTGACACTAATGCTCGCTGAGAAAATGAGGGCCGGCATGGTTACGGTCGCGTGGGGTCTGGAAGCTTTGGCGATCCTGGTTTTCGCCTTCGCCATCAATGAGCGCAGCTTTCGCCTGACTGGTCTGCTTCTTCTGCTGGCCAGTTTCGCCAAAATGCTGTTCTTGGATATGTGGTCCCAGGCCTGGACCTGGACCGACCGGTACATCACCTTCGTGATTGTCGGTGTGGCAATGGTCTCGGCTTCATTTCTCTATACCAAGTACAGCGAGAAGATCCGGCAATTCTTATGAAACGAGCTGTCGCGTTCGTGATCGTACTTCTGGTTGGGGTCGCAGGACTCTATCTCAGCCAGCGCCGGCACGATCCTACGCCGGTCTCAGCCAACGCAGTCGTGGCCATGGCGGCAGATGCTCAGCGCGATCTCACTCGCGCGCCCATGCGCTTGACGCGCCTTTCCGACGACGAGGAAATCGCGCTCGGCAAAGAGCTCTCCTCACAATATTCCGCCAACCCGCAAACGATGACTCCGGAAGAGCGGGCCCTCGAGAGTTACGTACAACGCATCGGCGATTCCGTCAGCTCGCACGCTCACCGGCGCTTACCCTACTCGTTTCACCTGGTGCCAGACCGCTCGATGATCAACGGTTTTTCTCTGCCCGGCGGCCCGATTTACATCGGCGAGGGCATGCTCGACCTGATGACCAGCGAAGACGAGCTCGCGGCCATCCTGGCGCACGAGATCGAACACATCGATCACTACCATTGCGCCGAACGCGTGCAGATAGAAGCCCAATTGCGCAACCTGCAGCTCAGCATCGTGGGCTCCATTCTGCAAATCCCGCTTCAGGTCTGGGAAGCCGGCTACAACAAGGACGAGGAACTCGAAGCCGACCGCGAAGGAATTCGCCTGGCGGTTCTGAGCGGCTACTCGCCTTACGGCGCCGTCAGCATGTTCGAGCGTTTCAAGAAGCTGAACAACGAATATGTGATTCACGCCGACAGCCCGGAGGAAGAACTCTCCGACCTCGCCATTCAAAGCTTGCAGGGATATTTCCGCACTCATCCCCTCCCCTCCGAGCGCCTGGCACAAGCCAACCGCATGATCGCTCAGGAGGGTTGGCAGGACCGCAAGGCGCTCAGGCCCTTCCGCGTGGAGTATGAAGTGGAAAATGGAAAGTTTGTGCAGTAACTGCGAACTTTATTGATTTTGCGACATCTGCGTCGCAGGCAAAGCCGGCTGTGCGGACGCTGGCGTGTTGGCTTGCGTCGCCGGCGGCACCGTGCCAGCGTAACTCTGCGGAGGATACCCTCTGGCCTGCACAATGGCCCAGTGCCACTCCTCGTCAGAAGCAAGCTCCAGATTCAGCGGCGCGCTGAAAACTGTGGTGGCCGAGGGCGGCGCGGCCGCGCGCATCCGGTAAATTCTGGTCGCATCGGGCTTCTTCTCCGAACCGGCCTCAGATGCTTGCGGCGAACTAACCGCGACCGCAGGCAGCAATCTTGCCGCAGCGTACGGCAGCGTATCGCTCGGCGCGTCGCCAGCTTCACTCTTCTTGACCACCGTCAATGCCACCGTAACTTCGCTCAGGTGCCAGTCGGTTCGGTTTAACACCGCTACGATTAGAATATTGCCTGCGATCGTGGCCGGCCCTTCCAGCTTGAGCACTTCGCCCGGCGGAAGCTCCATTTGGGCGTATTGACGCGAGAGCAACGACTTAACATTTGCGGTGAACGCCAGGCTGCAGGTGACGTCGGGCGCGCTGACGTGAAAGCCTGTCTCTTCTCCCGCCATCAGAAATTTCAGCGCCGAACCCTGCGCGTGCCGGCTCTCGGCCTGCGCCATCACTGTCGACAGGTTGTCGTCGTCGATCACCTTCTGTGACGGAGGCGTCTTCTTGCGCAGGTTCCGAGCGACATCCCCCAGCGGCTTGTCGTTCAAGTCAACGTTCGGATCCGCGTTGGGATCATCGATAGGATCGGCCTGCGCAACCACCCGCACGGGCACGAGGGCCGCCAGCAGAGCGAGCAGAACAAGGAACAATCGCATTGTTCGCGGCCGCAACATAAAAGCTCAGATGAGAGCGGACCTGACAAGAGACAACGGTCCCTGAGCCAATTGTATGGAGAGAAGGTAGAAACACGGATGATGCAGGCAAACCTTGGTAACCGTTACTTCAGGGAGGAGTGAAGCTGTGGGCGCGCGCTGACGAAATGGAGGCGCAACGGGGCGCGCGCCCAAAGCTCGGGTAAACTCTCTACAGAAGACCCTGCGACCGAAAGCGTGTGACGGGGTCCACCACGGCTTGCCGCTTGAAAATCCAGCGAGCCACCGCAAAGCCAAGTGCCGCGTAGAACAGGTTCATCTTCCGCATAGGACACCCCCAATCCGGATCGACTTCATTTGATCCCCAGGGGAGGAAGCCAAATATCTCTATCGGCACAATAGCAACGCGGCATCGAGCGAACAAGGCACCTCAGTGCCATGGAAATGGCACGGAAGTAATAGGAGTAATGCCGAAAAAGGGTCCAGTGAAAAAGGCGGATGCCCCATGTCTCGCGTTCTTTGCGAGACGTGGGGGTTTGTTGCTGCCTTTCCGGGCCTTTGAAAATACAGAATCGAAAATGGACGAAAATTCCTCTGCCAAATCCTGCAAACTACAGATCAGTGCGCTGGAACCTCATCCTCCGTCGCGCGCCCCGGCGGCGGCACTACCACCGTCGACAAGCTGCCTTCCGCCGTCAGCTTCTGAAATGCGGCCAGATCGCGGCGCTGCAAATCCTGCCAACGTCCAATCAGTTCCCCGCTCTGCCGCTTCAACTTCTCGAATTCTTTTTGCTCCGCTTCGGTCGGAGCCGAGTCGGCGGTGCCCACATCCATCGCAAGATACGCCAGCTTCGCGTCCAGCTGCGGAGGATAGGCCAGCGAATCTTCGTTAGCACTAATCGTCAGATTGATCAGTTCCTCACGCACCGCGACCAGTTTCTTTTCCAGATCGTCGGCCGCAGTGACAATCGTCTTCGTGCTGGCGTTTTCCGGCAGCCGCCGCTTCAGTCCCGACAATTGCGAACGAACATCCTGAATCTGATTGACCGCATCGTAAACACGGCTTAGTTCGTCGCGCGTCTGCAGCAGCAGATTCAGCTGCTGCTCCAGATCAGCCTCGCTGACCTGCACCCGCGGATCCAGTTTCAAATCGAACGACGCCGTCTGGCTCTGATCCCCCACCGTCAGCCGAACCCCGTAGTGGCCGGGCACGGCCACTGGGCCCCGCGCTCCGGCGCCATATTCCCAAAGATAATATCCGGGCACGTGATGCGCTTCGTCATAGCGCAAATCCCACACAAAACGGTTCAAACCAGCTTCCGGCTTGAGTTGCTTTTCTGGCTTTTTGTCATCCGGATCGAGCGGCTCATCCAGCGTGTTGTACTCGGCGCTCGAATATTTGCGAATGACTTTGCCGGACGCGTCAAGGATTTCGATTTTCGCCTCGGTCTCCGCCTTCGGAGCATCTTTGAGGAAGTAATAAATCACCGCGCCCGCCGGAGGATTCTGCCCCGTCCGTTTCGAAGGATGATGATCGCCGCCGCCTGCACCCGCCTGAATCCGGTAAGCCGTCGCAGGCGCGTACAGGAATGCGTCCTTCTTCGCAATGTCGTCGCTGTACTGCCGCAGCGGAGACAGGTCGTCGAGAATCCAGAACGCCCGCCCGTGCGTGGCTACGACCAGGTCGTCATCTTTAATAACGAGATCGTGCACCGGCGTGGTCGGCAGATTCAACTGCAGCGGACGCCAGTTCCCTCCGTCGTTGAACGACACATACACGCCCGTTTCCGTTCCGGCATACAACAGCCCGCGCTTCTTCGGATCTTCGCGCACGACGCGCACAAACGCGTTGTCCGGAATTCCCTGCCCCAGCTTCGTCCAGGTCTTGCCATAATCGCTGGTCTTATAAATGTACGGACGCAGATCGTCGAACTGGTGCCGATCCACGGCCACGTAGGCGGTTCCGGCATCGTGCCCAGACGCATCAATCTGGCTGATGCGGCTCCACTCCGGCATATCTTTTGGAGTGATGTTAGTCCAGGTCTTGCCTTCGTCCTGCGTGAGCTGAATCAGTCCGTCGTCGGTCCCGACCCACAGCATTCCCTTGGCGATCGGCGATTCCGCCAACGCAAAAATCGTGTCGTAATATTCCGTACCCGAATCGTCGATCGTGATGTCGCCGCCCGAAACTTTCTGCTTCTCCTTGTCGTTGCGCGTCAGGTCCGGACTAATAGCCTGCCAGTGCACGCCTCCGTCCGTGGTCTTAAACAGCCGCTCTCCCGCGTGATAGAGCGTATTCGGGTCATGCGGAGACAGCATGACCGGCGCAGTCCACTGGAAGCGATGCTCCAGATTCGCGGCCCCATGCGCATCGGAAAGTTCCGGCTGCTCGGTGATCGCCTTCACCTGTCCAATGTGCCGGTCATAGCGCGTGATGTTTCCCTGATAGTCAGCCGCGTAGACGATATTCGGATCGCGCGGGTCGGGCGCGATGTAGCCAGCCTCGCCGCCACCCACGTCGTACCAGTCGCTGTAGCTGATCGATCCCGCATCGCTGCGGCTGACGATCGCGACCGTGCCGCTGTCCTGCTGCGGGCCGTATACGCGATAAGGCGTCGCCGTGTCGGTCGTCACGTGATAGAACTGCGCCGTGGGCTGGTTATCCTGCAGACTCCAGGTCTTGCCCCCGTCGAGCGTCACGGTCACTCCGCCGTCGTTCGAAGCAATCATGCGCCGCGTATTCTGCGGATCGATCCACAACCCGTGGTTGTCGCCGTGCGGCACTCGGACCTTGTTGAACAAATGTCCTCCGTCGGTCGACTTGTAGGACTCGACATTCATAATGTAGAGAACGTTTTCGTCGCGCGGGTCGGCGATCACGTGCATGTAATACCACGGACGCTGCCACAGACTGTGATCGGGGTTCACCAACTGCCAAGATTCGCCGCCGTCATCGGAGCGATACAGGCCGCCATCCGGATTGTGAGCTTCGATCAGCGCATACACGCGATCAGAATTCGCGGCCACGGCAATGCCAATCTTTCCGTACGGCCCCTTGGGCAGGCCGTGTTCTTCAATATGCTTCCAGGTCGTGCCGCCGTCGTTCGATCGGTAGAGGCCGCTGCCCGGGCCGCCGCTCGCCATACTCCAACTTGTCCGCCGCGCCTGCCACAGCGCCGCGAAAAGAATATTGGGATTATGCGGATCGAAGGCCACGTCAATGCCGCCCGTGTTCTCGTCTTTGTAAAGGACTTTCTCCCAGGTCTTGCCGCCGTCGGTGGTGCGGAAAATACCGCGCTCTGTGTTCGGCCCGTAAGGATGACCAAGCGCCGCCACGAACGCAATGTCGGGATTCGTGGGATTCACAATGACCTTGCCGATGGCCCGAGAATCTTTCAGGCCCACGTTCTTCCAGGTCTTGCCGGCATCGAGCGAGCGGTAGACGCCGTCGCCGTGCGAAATGTTGCCGCGAATGCAGGCTTCGCCTGTCCCCACGTAAATCACGTTGTGATTGGAATTCGCCACCGCGATGCTTCCGATGGCCGACGTGCCCTCCTTGTCAAATACAGAGGACCACGTCATGGCGCCATCGGTCGATTTCCACACTCCGCCCCCGGTCGCGCCGAAATAATAGGTAGCCGGATCGCCCGGAATTCCTGCCGCCGTAAGCGATCGCCCGCCGCGGAACGGCCCGATCAGCCGATACCTCATCCCCTTAAAGGCCTTCTCTTCAGGCTTTGCCGGTTCGGCAGCGCCAGAATCACTCACAGCCGCAGCCGGCGCAATCTGGGTGGGCGCAGTCTGGGTGGGCGCCGCCTTCGATTGCTTCTGCGGCTTGGCTTGCGCGTGTGCGCCTATAGAGAATCCGCCGACGAGGGACACTGCGAACAGCAACCGGGCAGCGAGCGAAATGTTCCTGCAAATGCGGTTTGGACCGACCATGTTCAGGATTGATCTCCGGAGGAAGAAGTGACGATGGGCTATGGTAATCCAGCGGAGCCTCGCTGCAAAGGGCAGCGAACGCTCCATGTCTTAGCTGCGGGGCGCGGCGGCCTTGACTCTGAGTCATGCCCGGCAAACGTGCTTTCACTTCTTGGATATCAGGATCTTCTTCGCCGCTTCCAGTTCTTTGCGCTTCGCCTCATCCACCTTGGGGTATGTGAGGTTGAGAGATTCCAGCGTTTCCACGACCACCGTCGACACCACCAGCCGCGTGAACCATTTATTATCTGCCGGGACGACGTACCACGGCGCATGCTCGGTCGCCGTGTTTTCGATCATCTCCTCATAGGCCTTCTGATAATCGTCCCAATACTTCCGTTCGCGAATGTCGGCCGCCGAGAACTTCCAATTTTTTTCAGGTTCCTCCAGGCGCGCCAGGAAACGCCGCTTCTGCTCTTTCTTGGAAACATGGAGGAAGAATTTGCGGATCACCGTCCCGCTCCGCGCCATGTGCCGCTCAAAGCTGCGGATGTCTTCGAAGCGCTCGTCCCACACGTTCTTGCCCACCAGCGAGGTCGGCGTCCTCTGGCTCTTGAGAATTTCGGGATGCACTCGCACCACCAGTACCTCTTCGTAATACGACCGGTTGAAGATGCCGATGTGCCCGCGCTCGGGCAGGTCGCGGGTCGTCCGCCACAAAAAATCGTGCTGCAGTTCCGGTTCCGAGGGCGCCTTGAACGAGTACACCTGGCAGCCCTGCGGATTGACTCCCGACATCACATGCTTGATGATGCCGTCCTTTCCGGCCGCGTCCATGGCCTGAAAGATCAGAAGCAGCGCCCAGCTGTTCTGGGCATAGAGCTTGTCTTGCAGCTCCGCGGTGCGCGCAATGCCCTCCTGCAGAGCCTCGGCCGCGTGCTCTTTTGAGCGCCACTGTCCGGTGGCGCCAGGATCGCAATCTTTCAGGCGGAAATGCTTGTCGCTTTCTATGCAAAAAGTCTTGGCCAGCTTGTCATTCTTCATTTCGCAACCCGCTCCTTAAACCCAGTTCATTAAGCCGTTGTACGTACATGTTTGTCAACAATGTTCCTGCAGGAACATTTTTTCCACAGGCTAACTCCAACAAAATCAAGCGCCGACTGGTTTCTCGTTCACGGTCGGCAGCTTTGCCTGTTGCCAGGCATCGAATCCGCCAACCACATTGATTACATGCTTGAACCCCGCACGCTGCAGCAGGCTGCTGGCGATCATGCTGCGGTATCCCCCCTTGCAATGAACCGCAATGGGCGCATCCTGATCGATTTCAGGCGGAGAAACTTTGAAATTATCCAGAGGCCACCAGACCGCGTTTTCAATGTGCCCCGCATCCCACTCCGGCTCGCGGCGCACGTCGAGCACCTGCACTCTGTGCGATTTCAGCTGCACGCTAAGTTCGTCTGCGGTCACTTGGGAAACGGTTGCCACCGGAAATCCCGCCTGCTTCCAGGCGGCCACGCCTCCGTCAAGATACCCGTCCAGAACTTCAATTCCGACTCGCGCCAGCCGGAGGCGGGCCTCTTCCAACTGAGCGTTCGAACCCTCGTCATCGCAGTCGGCAATCAGCACCGGATGCGCCGACAGTCCCAGCACCGTGCCTGCCCACGAGGCAAACTGCCCCGACAGCGCAATGTTCACCGACCCCGGCACATGCCCGGCGGCAAACTCGTCGCCGGGACGCACGTCGAGCGCGAGCTCCCCCGCGCTCAACCTGGCCTTCAGTTCAGCAGGCGCGAGGGCCCGCAGCGGCGGCAGATCCGCCAACGCCGCCGCCCCCGTGCGGTTGATCTCGGCGTCCTTGAGGAAATATTCCGGCCGCGCGGGAAGGTTGCTGGTCAGCTGCGCGACGAACTCTTCCCTGCTCTTGATCTGCAACGCATAATTGGCCAGCCGCTCCGTCCCGATCGTCGACGACCGCTCGGCCCGCATATTTTTCCCGCAGAGCGATCCCGCGCCGTGGGCGGGATAGACCAGCACGTTGTCGGCGAGCTTGAGCAACTTGTCGTGCAGGCTGTCATAGAGCAGGCCCGCCAGTTCCACGGGCGTGTGCCGGGGCGACAGGTCAGGGCGGCCCACGTCGCCAATGAACAGTGTGTCTCCGGTCAGAACCGCCCACGGAGCGGAGGATTTTTCCTGATCAGTGACGACTTGATCGGTCACAACCAGGCAGATGCTCTCGGGAGTGTGCCCCGGCGTTTCCAGCACGCGGATCGATGCCCGCCCAAACTTCAGCTCAAATCCGTCGCGCACCGGCACATGAGGAAAGGTCGCGCCGGCCTGCGCCCCCATGTAAATGGTCGCACCGGTTCGCGCTGCCAATTCCTTGTGTCCGGAAACGAAGTCGGCGTGCAGATGAGTTTCAAAGATGTGGCGGATCGTGACTCCTTGCTGCTCGGCGGCCTTCAAATACAACTCCACATCCCGCTGCGGATCGACCACGACCGCGTCCCCGCCGGAACCCAGCAGGTAGGAAGCGTGCGCCAGACATCCCAGATAAAACTGTTCGAAGTACATGGAAGGAGCCCCCAACATCGCCCAAATGCTAGAACAATTCGGCAGGTAATTCTACGGGAGAGGCCATAGGTCGAAATTACGCGGGGAGCGGCGTGATGAATTCCAGGCCAAAGCAGAAACCGCTGCGGAAACGCACGATGGCCGGCAGCCGCGAGGGCGCGGGAGTATCAAACTCAATTTCCAGCAGATCGCCCGGATTCAGCAGGATTCCTGCATACAACACCATGCCACCTTCACTCATCTCCGTGCCCCGTCCTTCCACCACGGTCGTCGAAAAACCTTTGGACGTCACTACGCGGACGGGAATGTCGATGGGAAGGCGAGTCCACCGGCGCGTCTTGTCGGAATTCGGCATCACAACCCATCATCATGGTTGCCGCTGAGTTCTTCAAATTACTAAGGTGAAATGATCTTGGGTGCGAGGGTACAGAGGAATGCCGGTGTTTCGACTGGAGTGCACTGCAGCGTAGAGTTCGACCGCTTCAGCGCCGAAGGATGTCCACAAATCGCGAGCGGCCAGCGCTGTGGAGCCATACTTCTCCCACAACTTGCAGGGCAGCGATGGAAGATGACTGGAATCCCCGATACAACATAGCCCCTACCCAGAATGTCCCTATCATTCGCCAAAATCCGAAGGAACCTGTCCGGGAAATGTCGTTTGTTCGCTCGGGACTCATTCCATCGTGGGCTAAAGACTCGTCTGTTGCGGCAAAGATGATCAATGCAAGATCCGCGTTCCGGGATGCACTGAAATGTCGCAGGTGCCTGATTCCTGCCGACGCGTTCTACGAGTGGCAGAGGATCGGGAAATCGAAGCAGCCATACTGTTTCGAAGTCAACGAAGGCGGGTTGTTCGCTTTCGCAGGAATTTGGGATCGGTGGAATAATGCCAGTGGCAACGCAGTGGAAACCTGCTCGATTCTGACCACGACGCCGAACGCCGTGACCGCTGTTGTCCACGACCGTATGCCAGTCATCCTTGATCTCGATTCCTACGATGTGTGGCTCGATCCGGGAATGAGGAATGTGGATTTAGCTTCCGAACTGTTGAAACCCTTGGATGCTCGGATAATGCGTTCTTACCCCGTGAGCACTCGCGTCAACCAGGCGACGACGAAGAATGTTCCGCACGGGTGCAACCCGTCCAGACTCAGAATCAACTGCTCTTCTAGGTTGTGATGCTATTTGTAGAATTGAACTGACAGGTCGTCATTTCATTACCAATCGAGTCGTGATTGCAGACGAAGCTGGCAAGCCAAGAGCATCTGGGTAACGCCTGAAATTTAATTCGCTCAGTTAAGGTTGGCCAACTGCTTGGCCGCGGCCAAACCAGTCATGACAAAAACCAATGGGGGAGGCACTCGGATTGCTTGGAATGCATGACTTGATTATCCCGGACTGATTCAGCATGTAGACCGCATTGCTTGGTCCCTGCATATTCGTATAGCCATTGTCGAACACCATGAAGTTAACGCTTCTGCCGTCTTGCGTCGCCCCTAGGCCAAACCACTTATGGCAAAAACCAATCGCAGATACGCTTGGATCACTTGGAATACATTCTTCCAGACTGCCATCCGACTTCGCGTGTATGTAAACAGCATTGCTTGGTCCCTGCTGATTTGTGTAGCCGTCGTCAAACACGTACAAGTTTACTGGGGTTTTCGTAGTGTTCGTGGCGCATAGGCCAAACCATTTATGACATATTCCCGGGCCTGGTGTGTTACTGGGCATGCAGGCTTGCGGCGTGCCGTTGTTATCGTGGATGTAGATCGCGTCGGTCGGTCCTTGCTGATTTGTGTAGCCATCGTCAAATACCGAACACGACACAGGTTCTCTGGGGGCAGGCGGAGGGGGAGGTGCGAGTTGGTTGATGAGCGCACACGTTGGTGTGCCCCAACCGGTGGTCAGGTTGTACCCTGGCACGGATCTGAAGTCTGCCAGACTCACTCCTTGACCACCCGCCCATAAACTGGCACCCCAGTTAGCGTTGCTCATTCCATCATTAATATTATTGAAGCAAGTCGAGTAAAGATCGTTGGCAGAACCCCTCGTTAGGCCAATCGCGTAGATTGCCGGGTTGATGAAACCGGCCAACCCGCCACCGTTTTGCAAGCTTTGTTGGTTCACCAAAGCCATGAAGCCCGCCCACAGCGGCGCTGCAAAGCTTGTGCCCCCGAAGCCAGCTTGCATGCTCCCTGAAAAAACACCTCCGCATCGTCTGCCAGCAGGGCGACGTCGGGGTAGTTTCGGAACGTGGTCGATCCCCCGTTGGTTGCCATGCTGACACTGGTTTGGTAAGCCGGAATCGGAGTTCCGCCGCCGCAACACGAACTGTACGGCCAGCAGTAACAGTTCCCGTTCAAGTTGTTCCCATCCATGACGCCGCCGCCTGTTACTCCCCAGGTCGACCATGTGGCGGAGGGGTAACCGATGTTCGGATCAGAGTGAAACGGAACGACAGGGTGAGTATTCCAGGTCGTTTCCCCAGAATAGTAACCTGTCGTCGGATAGACCGGATTTGAACCCGTGGAATTTGTCGACAGGAATGTTCCGCCAACTAGTGTCTGGTAATCCATCAACTAGTGTCTGGTAATCCATGTTCAGATTGCCGTGGGGGTCCCCGACGTGCCGTAATCGCCGGATGCGGTGAAAAAGGAAACTCCCTGCGCCGCCATTTCGCGAGCGCTTGCTGCATGTTATTACTTCCTCCAGTAAGTAAGGAGCTGCTGGCAACGTTCAGTGGTGGGTTCGAGGTCGCCATAGCGTACATGGTATCGTCCATATGGCTGGTGATTCCCGGGTTCCCCTGGAAGAACAAAATTGTTGCGTTGGGCGCCATCGCTTGTACCATCTCAACGTCAAGCGTCGCCTCCAACACCCCATTGGGGTCGAAGAGTCCACCTTGCGTTGCTACGAGGCTTTCGTTGCTTATTGGCGGGATCGGGGGAGTCTGCAGGGCGTCATGGCTTTGGACATCAGAAATGTTCATAAGTGAAAACTCCATGACGCCGATTACCTGTCCCGAGCCGTTCAGGGTAGAGCAACTGGAGCCCACACCCAAATACGCATTGCGTATATCCGCAGCCGCGTAGCAATTATTGGCAGCCTGCGGGTTGTTTGACCCTCGCGAACACCCTTGTATACCGGTGCCGTTTATGTTGACTGAAGAGCGCGGCAGCACGAAATCGTCCAACCCGTTGATCTCTAGTATCGTGACTGCTAGGTCCAGGGACGGTTCGCGGTCCACCGTCACGAATTTGCTTCCATCTTTGCGCTGTCGGTATACGAGATTCACATATAGCGCTTTTTCGATTTGAGCTGCGGTGCCGGTTACGCTCAGAAGTAGATTGTTCGGGTAGGTGGCGTCGACCGTGAATCCGCTCGATTTTTGGGCCCAGTTTTGCAGTGCTGCATAGTCTGAGCCTGTAGCTCCGTACGTGGCGTAAAATTGGGCCTGCGTCAGGTATTTTCGGTAAGTTAGACTTGTGGGGTCAGACACTTGATTAATGAACGTCTTTAGGCCTTTAGGATTGCGCACCGGTAATGGTTGTGGGTGCGAGGCGGACAGTCCGTTGAGACAACTAACACGGTAGTCTTGGATCTTCGTGAGTGGTCGATGGCTCGCGGGCAGAGCCAGTCTGAGAGTGCTCAGTCGCCTCTGCAAGTTCCTCGAAGCGCTAGACACCTGATTCTTGATCTTCCGATTGGGAGCAAAGAAGGACCCTACGACGTAGGTCTCCTAACAGAAGCGGATGACCAGATCTTGCGCGCGACTGGGATGGCGCATCTGCACGATCACGTTACTGATCTGCGGGTTGACATCGACCTCAGTAGCGTTAGCGCGGGGGCATATTCTCTTGGGCTTCGACAGGAGGGTCTTGAGTGGACCCGATATCCCATCCGGGTGTTTTGATCCCTATCCATTGTCGAATCGATGGGACTATTCAACTGAGATCGCTACGGGTGGTGACTCAATCAGCTACACTTGAATCCTCTCCAGCTGTACGAGCGATTGTTTGGCGCAACCAGCATAGTTCAAAGCGGTTACGAGTAGTAAGCAGCGGCCGCGTGAGTCTCTCCTCATGCCTCGGCGTCACCCCAATCACCGTGCCATCGGCGGTCTTTGATACAACACGCTAAATGATTGCGCGGCAAATGGTTACTTCGCGCGCATCATCCGACTTATTAAATACGCGAAAAAACACCGCGCGAACCCGTTTGACGTATATCTGCTTCCAGTTTAGAACCCGATGATTGGCTGGGGAGATCAACTGGACTTTAACCCAGTGCAGCGGTGTGAGGTGGCGCTCCAATGCCAGAGAACGCGAATCAAACTATCGACCTGGCAACCGAGGACGCTAAAGACCGGAAACAGGTTCAGAGTCAGAGAGACTTCGAGCCTCCGCTGGACACCGAAGAAGCCGCAAGGCTTCTCAGAATGCACCCTCGAACTCTTCGGACGAAGGCACGGCGCGGATCAATTCCCGCTGTCCAGGTTGGAAAACGTTGGCGCTTTCGTGCCTCCACGTTGGATCGTTGGCTCGGCAAACTCGCCAGCTGACCATTCGGTGCAGTGAGGAACAAAAAACAGCTCGACCGAAACGATTAGCCGATCTATTCTGACGGAGTCCGCCGACACCGTTTAAACAAAGGAGGTGTTTTGTTTAGACGGACACGTTACCAACACGGAAGCGTCGAACGGGAAGAGCGGAAGAAGGGACCGGCAGTCTGGGTCTACCGATGGTGGGAAGAAGACATCAACGGGAAACTGGTGCATCGCAAAGCACAGGTTCCGGCATTCGGTTGGAACCATGCTGGCGGAGATGGGCGAACACCAGCTCACAATCCGCGACTACTTGCGGCACAGCAACCTTCATGTCACGAACAAGTACCTGCAGGCGACATCGAAGACCAAGCGCTTGGCACAGGACAAATTGGTCGACGCGATTTTGCCGACGGGTATTTTGCCGAAGACAAACCTAATCCAATGAATGCTGCTTGTGAGCGTTTTCGGATCGGACCATTCTCGTCCGGCGCTTATCGTCCCCTAACATCCCCTGATCTGCTGGACGTTAGGGTTGCAAGTGCTTGAAAAGAATGGCGGGGACGACGGGACTCGAACCCGCGGCCTCTGCCGTGACAGGGCAGCGTTCTAACCAACTGAACTACGTCCCCACTCGCCAAATCAACAAGATGCGAAATAACCAGTGTTCATGCGGCTTTGCACAATGTGCATATTTTGCACAGATTGCCCAAAGCGACCCGAATTGCCTGTATTCCGGTCCGAACCGCCCATAAACCGCCCATAAAGTTCGACCACTTCCCTGCTGTTTTGCATGCGCAAAACACCTTCTAAGGGCTGCGGCGGGCGATCCAGAGTTCTGCCAACCCGGGCAAAACCACCAGCAAAACTTTCGCAAATCTTTGTCACAGAAATATCCTAACAGCTTCTCGCAGAACACGAAAGACCACCTTCATTTTCCCGGGCGCTCGCGTTTTGACGGTGTGCCCGTGAGGGTTCGCGAAGGGTGGAGAACCCACATTCTAGATGGTTCAGTTTTCGGGAATTGGGTCACACGGAGAGCTGCGCGAGCACTGAGGGTAGGTTTGTGGAGCAGCGCATACCAGATCTCAGCAGCCTATCGTGGGAGCGAGTGCTGGAATTGCGCCACCATCCCAAGCTGGGGGACTTCAGGAAAAAGTTGGAAACTCTACAGAAACAACTTGAGGGCAAAGACGACTCGCGGGCCGCAGAATTGTTGCAGGAGATTGAACTTAAGGACCTGAAAGAATTCGCAGTGCTCTGCAGACCACAGCCCCGACAAGCTGTACTCCGGGGTCTCGCGAGTAATGTTCCTCTGCCGATCCCCGTGAACCGGAGCGCGAGAACCGCGGACGAGAATGTCTCGCCTATTTTTTTCATCTCGTTCCAAAAGGGATTCTAAGTAATCCGTCTTTGACGCCCGAAGAGCGCAAAAAGTGGCAAGACCTGTATGACCAAAACAAAAAATGGTTGGAATTCACGAAGAGCGGCAATCCTTTACCGAGTTGGTCTGGACTGGGCGTCGCTGATCTGGCAAGCAAACTGAAAATGCAAAAGACATATGACGAAGACTACAGATTCCTTTCGAACATGGCACATGCTTCATCGGCAGGATCGTTACTGGAGGATTATTGATGGCGAGGTACAAATTACAGATGACAGTGCTGCAACCCCGATTCTCGTTTATGGCACGCGGTATATGCTTACGGTGAGCCGTCGAAATGGCTCCCTTCATTGCTGCCTGAACAGTGGCGACAAGGGCCTGATCATGGGCGTCAAGTTTCAGTGGCATACCTTAAATGTATGCCGAAGGCACGGCGAGCGAAAGTATCCCTTTGCGTAATGAAACCCGTCAGACGGTTTACGCTACGAGCTAGAATCAAGGGGCGGTATGGAGAAAAACGTGAGCGTGGATCCGAAAGGTAGTCGTCCGTTGAGGCTGTCGCCACGGTATACCGAAAAACACTGGAAGGACGCCTTTGACGGTTGCGAAGACTGGGACTCGGCAATCAACATCGTTGAAGACCGCATCAAAGGCCGATGGCTGGATGCGGCAGAGTGTCTGCTGGACGAGCCGCACTCTGGCGATAGCGTCCTTTATCATACATAAATGGGGCTAATACTCCCGCCGTGCAATGTGTGGGCTACAGCAACCCCCATTGGGGAACTCATGTCAGTTTGTCGAGGATCTTGCTTTGCCCCAGGCTAGAGAGCTTCCTGTTCACCTATGAATGATAATCTCACGGGTAACGATCGATCTCCTGGATGCTTCGAGCGGTGCGATGACGTTGCCTGCCGGATCGTCCGTGGCATCAAGATTAAGACCTTTCTATCTTCACGTGGTCCGCAATTTCGCCATCCACCTCGAATCCGGCGCCGATCTGCCGACCATCCAGATCCCGTTAAGCCATCGCGATCTTAAAGTAACGGCCCGCTATATCCACCTCTCGCAATGGCACTTGCATGCCCCGTCGCGCCGCAATGCTCACCGAATGCGAAGCACAAGGCTAGTCGCTCAGCCGCACGGTCGATTCCCTAGAGAAAAAAGGCTTTCTTCACTGTGTTTGCAACTGTTGTGAGGAGAGTGCTGGAGGCGGCATCCTTTCTCAGGTTGAACTCGAAGTCTACCCTGCCGTCCTTCCGTTGGACCTTCAGGTCTAATTTGGTTTGCAGCCAGGTAATGAGCATGCCGAGGACAATTGCGCTGGAGTAGGCGAGTTCGACGGACAATTGCGAATCGGTGGGCAGATGGGCGAGGAGCGCACGCACTTTGGGTTCGGTTTCCGGATCGTTCAGCAGGAGACTGAGCGTTTCGCGGGCGGCGACGTCCGCCTGCTCATCGGACAAGGCCAGTTCGGCGGGCGAGACGCTGGCAGTTCTTGTTTCCTGCAGCAGGGTAGCGACCGCCTGCCGGGCTTCTTCCTCACTCTGGACAGCCGCTCGCTGGCCTTCCGGAACTTGTTCCCTAAGTTCCTGAGTGAGGTGGCTCAGGATCATTTGCACGGTGCGGATGTCGAGTTGTCTTGGGTCGGTATTCATAGAATTATCTCCAGTCGCCGATCAGAACTAGTGGCGCCCAGTGGTAGGGGTGCTGCAGGAAGGGTTCTCCGGCGTCACCCAGAAACTCCTTCTGTGTCATCCACAGGGCGCGCCATTTTTCCATGGGCTGCGCCGGCTTCGACCAGTGCTGGTAGAAGCGCGTGAGAAAGCGCTGCGAGCTTTCCTGGTCGACGTTCCACAGGCTGACGAGGGCGGCGGCATTTCCGGCCTGAAGCAGGGTCCGGCTGAAGCCCTCGAATTCATCGCCGGCATTGCGTTCTGCCTGCAAGCCGGTGGAGCAGGCGCGCAGCGTGACCAACTCCGCATTCATGGGAGTGCGCAGCAAATCCCGGACCGACAGGATGAAGGCGCTTCGCTCCATGAAGGGAATCTGCCTTAGGTTCCGCGGGGGCCGTTCGCGGCCATTGGAAAGCAGGAGACCGGAATTCAGCGGATTGCTCTCATCGAAAAAGCCGTGACAGGTGAGGTGAACGACCGTGGGTCCGCGGAGGCCTTGCAGCACGGTATTGCGCCCGGCTGTGAAGCCGGACTCGACGACGATGTTGGCGAAACCGGTTTCGGCAAAGATGGCATCATCATGCTCGAAGAGGTCAGGACGCGCGTCTTCCCGCGAGGCCACGCCGGCGCAATACACGGAACCGCCGGCGACATGGGCATTGGACGGAAGGCGGCGCGCCATACAGTAGCGCAGGCTGCTGAGGCTTGGAGCGTAGGTGACAGCGAATTCTTCGGCGAGGTAGTGTCCTTTGCCGGTGCGGAGGGCATGGAGCGGCAGAAGGTGCAGCGGCCCGTGCGGCGCGATGCAGATGTGCTCGATGCCGGTGATTCCCGGCAAGAAGGCAAGCAGGTCACCGCCCAGTTTTTCGAGGAACTCCAGGCTGCGCTTTTGCGGCTCGGTGCGCCGAATGGACGGGTAGGGTGGAAACTCGGATGGCGCACCATTGAAGGTACGCCGCAACATTTTCGCGGCCGTGAGGAGCTCTTCGCTGCCGAGCGGCGAACGGAAGATCTCGAGGCCCGGGGAATCGGAGCGCTGCACAAACCACACCAGCCCCTGCTTATCGATAAAGGCGGACACTAATGCCGTGGCGGTGCTACCAGGAAGCTCCCGCAGGAGTGCGCGGGCATCTTCGACACGCACACTTTCGGCGCGGCGCAATCTTACGTAAGCCGGCGCATACGGCTCCATGTTTCGCCAGCAGGTATTGAGGTCCGCGGCAATCTCACGCAGGCGATCGAGACGCGAGGATTCACTCTCGATCTCCTGCCGTGGGTTCTCCGCCTGGTATTCGCGCCGGCGCTGGAGCAGGACCATCTCCTCCTCCCGCAACTGGCGTGGGACGGATTCGGGCACCGCCAAATCGGCGGCTGCAAGGCTGATGGCAAAACTGCGGGCCTTCGCGGATTCGTGCAAATCGAAGGCCACCGCGAACGGCGACCGCGAATCGTCACCCAGGCGCAGGGCACAATCGGGTGCGATGAGGAGGCGGATGAGATCGCCGTAAAGACGGATCCAGCGACCGATCACGTTGCCACGCCGCTGATCGAGCAGGGCCTCGCCCATTTGCGCTTCGATGTGGGCGGCGATGGGGGTGAGCAGGTCATAGGCTTCCTGGCGGGTTTCGCGAACTTTGCTCAACTGCTCTCCCAAGCCGATTTGCAGGTCCAGGACGACGTCGGAGTGGGGATCTGCCGCGAGGCCGACCTTGATGGCTTGGCGGAAAATTTCGAGAGCTTCCTCCGGCCGGCCGTGGCGGGAATGCCAGCGGGCGGCGATTTCGGACATGCCCAGATCGTCTGCCACATCGCCACGCGCACGCGCTTGTTCCTGGGCCCATTTGAGCAGCGAGAAGGTAGCCTCGGTATCGGCTTGGTCAGAGTATTCCCCGAGCACGCGGGCGGCGTACAAGAAGATGCTTTCCACATCGCCAGACTCCAACAACGGCACCAGGCAGAGCGTTTCAAAAGTTTTCGCTTGTTCAACCTGGCCAAGTTCGCGGAAAGCATCCATGATGCCGATGTAGCTGATGACTTCGCCTTTTTTGTTTTCGGTTGAGAGCTTGGTGGAGAGCGCGGCGAAGAAATGAGGGAGCGCCTCGGCCGCGCGGCCCAGACGGAGGAGCTGATTGCCGAGGTTGTTGTGCGTGGAGCCAACCATCGCCAGATTGCCCCACTCCGTCGTTCTTTTCAGAAGCTCTTGAAAACTTTGCTGGGCTTTACGGCTCTCCCCGACCTTGGCATACGACGCAGCGAGATTGGTGAGCGCGGTAAACTCCCGGCCGCGATCACCGGACTCGGCGGCGAGTTTGGCGGCCTTCTGGTATTCCGCGCGGCCTTCATCGAAGCGCCCGAGGTCTTCCAGGAGGAGACCACGGTACATACGGCACCTGAGCTCCTGATTGAGCTGCATCTCCGGAATCAGGGAGAGAGAACCGGAAGAGGCGAGCGCGGAATCAATGAGCTGCAAAGCGTCGGTGTAGCGATTCATCCCGCGGAAGCAGGTGGCCAGTTTCATACTGGTGCCAGGGATGGTCATTTCCTGGCCCGGCGTGGATTTCGCGAGGGCGAGGCCGGCGGAGTAGGCATCGGCCGCCCGGCGGGTATCACCCAGCGCGTCGTATACGCCGGCGCTGCCGATCAGCGCACCGATGCGCAGGAAGGCGCTGGACGAATTCTCAACCAGCGAGGAGACCTTGGCAAAACGCCGCAAAGCCCCACGCGGGTGACCATGATCGCGAAGGTAGGAGGCCCAGATCATGTTCCACTTGGCGAGATTTTCCCGGTCCCCGATGAACCTGGCGATCAAAACGAAGCAAAGCAGCAGCCGCACCGCGGTCGGTGGGGGATTGCCATGCGACTGCTTGACCTGTTCCATCGCCGAAATCCCGTACTCATCAAGCAGCCGAGCACTGAGCAAGTGACGGTGCCTTTGCAGGAGCCTGGCAGCATGCACGGCGCTAGGCGCAAGCGCCGCAGCCTTCAGCAGGTCCAGCGGGGCTTCGATGGCCGAGGGGGTTTCGGGCGCCCGGTTGCGTTCCGCAATAAAGTTCTTGACGATTTCCAGCACGAAGCAGGCGAGTTGAGCGCTGGCGGTCTTCCCGGCCGTCGCGGCTTCGTCGCGGAACTCCGTCAAAGTCTGAAGGAGGAGCGCAACGTCCAGTGCCTCCGTCGTGGAAAGAAAGCGCTCAATCGCTTCGACCGAGCCGAGGCTGAGGAGATGCCGAGCTTCCTGCCGATAGAATTCGGACCGGAGCGAGGTCTGCGGATTGGGCGCGCTACTCATACGTGATCAACCCTGGCTGGACCCGACAGGGCGATTCTTGGTTTGCGCGATGAGCATCTCGGTCTGCTCACGATCTTCCTGCGAAGAGGCTAACTGCAAGGCGAGTTCGAGATGCTGGAGGCCGCGGACGTCGCCGCAAGCCGAGAAAATCTGTCCGAGATGAAAGTGCATGTCGTGCGAGTCGTCGCCGAGAGCGGCGAGGATTTCCGCTTCGCGCAAGGCCTCGTCGTGGCGGCCCGCGATCATGAGGGCGAAGGCATAGACCTTGCGATACTCCGGCGACTGGGCATACATGACCACCATCTTCTGCAGTTCGCGGAGGGAAGCCTCGACCAGGGGCGGATCGTCTCGCTTCTGACAATTTTGCATCAACTCGTAGGCGCGTCCCCGCATGCGTTCGCTGAAGGCCTTCGCTTCCTCATCATCGGAGCTCGCTTGCACGGCTTGGAGGGCAGGAGAATCGGGAGCAACGCGCTCGAGCTTTTGCAGGACGGCATTGCATTGTTTTTCCGTGCCATTCATTCGGAGGTAAACAAAGGCCAGGTGCTCGAGGATCGGGGCGGATTCCGGGAAGCGTTTTTCGCCCTGCTCGAGAACGTGACGAGCCTGTTCGGTCGCTGCCTCGATCTTGACCATGTCATTCGCTTCCTGCTGGAGGAGCAGGCGCGCGAGCTGAACGTACTCCTCGGGCTCGGCCTCGCCAGCCTCCACCCGTTCGCGGAACGCGGCCATCCGCAAGCTGGCAAACTGCTGGTTCTTGGCAGCTTTGCCGCGCCATTGGGCGAGACCATCCAGCAGGTCCGCAGCGGTGCTGCGCCCCACCTCACTTTGTCCGTGGTCCCTGACTTGTTCAAGCTCGTAGCGGCAGAGGTCAAACTGGGCCATCTGGCTCAGGCAAGTGGCAACGTTGAGCCGATGGACATCGTGGGCGGGGAAAGCGTCGGCGAGCTTGCGAAAAAGCTCGCCGGCATTTTCAAAATACCCGGCTTGAAACAGGCCGAGAGCCAAATGGCTCCAAGCTTGCTCGTCGCCCTCGGAAGCTTGCGCTTCGCGCTGCAATTCCGCAATCGCCTTCTCCTGGTCGGATTTTGAGGCACCCCGAATTTGGGCGACGATTTGCTCCCGTCTCACCGAAGCGGGGCTAGAAGAACCGCCAAGGGAAAAGAGCGGCATTTGAAAGATCATCAAAAGCCATTGTAGTGAAACCGGTTAGGAGTGTCGACGAATGAACTATTGCCAATGCGTAATTCTGACACTAACGGAGGGCGCGGGCGATGAGTGTGTGCCACGCGGCCAGCGACGCTTATCTGCGGAAATTCATCGTTAGGTCGTCGTGTTCATCCACAGTCTCAGATCGTATGTGCGGATCAATCATCGATGGGGGCCGCGCGACGGCTGCAACACTAATCATTGCGGTACTCAATTGCCATGCGGTTTATCGTAATCTGACCCAACTATTCGGTTCATGCTTTTAGCGAAGGCTGACAAAAGCGCGTCCCTAGGTTCCGCATGGGCTGTCCAAGGAGGTAGCGAACGATAAAGGACGTTATTACTCGCGAAATAGGGTGACCGTTGTCGACAGGCCTTAGCACTCATCAGAATGTAGCAGTCGGATAGTCCCACCTTGAGTCCGCCGCCGCGTTGTCCAATGCGCCATCAGTCGAAACGCGCCTCGGTCGGTACCTCTTCCAAATTAACAATTCTATGGCGTGATGGCAGGATTCGGATGGGATAGACTGACTGCCTAAAGCCAAATTGGACCCGAAGTGCACATGTCTTCGGTTCAGGGGAGGTGGTTTATGCGTGTTCCTGCTCCGTCGAATGATGGGATGGGAAGCCTGCTAGAGCCCACGGGCTGCCGCTTCCGAGTCTGGGCGCCGAATGCGAGCCGCGTCCAGGTCGTTCTCGACAGCATTGCGAATACTCCGGCGTTTGACCTGGGGCCAGAACCAGGAACAGGGAACTGGTCGGCAGATCGGGTGCCGGGAATCGGCGCCGGCAGAAAATACCAGTACATCATTACGAACCAAGGCGGACCGAACAACAATAATTCTCAGCCGTGGTACCGGACAGACGCGCGCGCGCAGCAAGTCGAGAGCTCCGAGTCGACATCGATGGGATACGTGATCGATCCATCGATCTTCACAACCTCGCGTCAGCCATTTACCACACCAGCATTCCAGGATTTCCAGATCTATCAGCTGCACGTGGGATCGTATGCGGGCCGTAACGATGGCATCTCCGTGACTAATGACACCGCGACCTTTGTTGATGTGATAGCGAAACTCGATTACATCAAAGGCCTCGGGTTCAATGCGATCGAGCTGCTTCCCATCACGGACTTCCTGTGCGACGTGGGAGGCGCAGGTGAAGGATACGGGCCGTCCGATCTGTTTGCGTCTGAAGATGCCTACGCGACCAGTCCGGAAAGGGCGGCCTCGGAGCTGATCCGGCTGATCGACGCGGCGCATTCAATGGGGCTCGCAGTCATTTTGGATATCGTCTATAACCATGCGGCAATTCAAAACAACCGGTACTGGCGATACGACGGGAATAGCGCGGGAGATCCGGGACAGGGACAGGATGGAGGGATCTACTTTATGGATGGACATCCGACACCGTGGGGTTCGGGTTTCGCTGTCTGGCAGCAGGAGGCGAAGGATCTGCTGCTGGATAATGCGCGCATGTATTTGGGGGATTATCTGGTGGATGGATTCCGTTTTGACGCAGTGCAGGCCATTCCCTCCGACGCGGTTCAGTACGTCGTGCAGGAATTGCGGAAGGAGTTCCCGGACAAGTATCTGATCGCCGAATATAACCCTGACGACGCGAGTTCCGCGGCATCGCCCCCTGCCGATCCCTACGGGACATTGGGATTCTGTGCAACGTGGGACATGAATAGTCCCTGGGATAGCTTCTCCGCATTGAGCGGCAACAACGTTGTCAATCTGCTGCTGGCTCGAATCGGCAGCTTCAGCGATCCCAATCCATGGCACCAGGTGAGCTATCTTACCGGCTCGCACGATCAGATTTATGGTGGACAGAACGATTCGGGGGTGTACTTCACCCAGCGCTTTGGTGGCCGCGGCAATGGGTGGGCACAAGCAAAGGCCCGGCTCGCATGGGCTTTGAACGCAACACTAGCGGGCACACCGATGATGTTTATGGGTACCGAAGGACATTTCGATGGTTTCTGGGATCCGGTGGTTCAAGCAGCAAATGGTTATGACCACCGCTTCGACTGGCAGCAGGTGGGTGATCCGACCGGGGCACCCATGCAGCAGATGGTGCGGGATATCAATCAGCTCCGCTGGAATCATGACGCACTGCGGTCGCCGGCTGGATTCGTCACACATACGGACTGGCAGAATCAGGTGGTTGCCTTCAAGCGCTACAACCTCGACGGCGATGTGCTGCTGGTCGTGGTCAATGCAGGAAATGGACAATGGGGCGAAGGCGAATACGAAGGCGAATACAAGGTCAGCTTGGCGGGTGATAATTCCGGGAGCTGGCAGGAGGTATTTAATTCGCAGGCCCCGGTTTATGGGGGAATCGGAACTGTTGGCAATTTCGGGGCTTTTCTGTCGCCAGTTCAGGGGGAACTCCCGATAAATCTGCCGAGTTGGGGAGTACTTGTATTCGAAAAGCAATAACACGGAGATGTACTCGTGTCTGCTCACTTCGGAGTCATGTCTGCGCAAATCATCTTAGTGCTGCTGCGGCACTCTCTAAACGGGCATCCGCACGAAACAGCGCCCGAGGGACCGTTCGTGCAAGAAGTGAGGTGGCGACTGCGTTCTTTAGGCAGCGTCGCTTGCGACTGAGATTCTAAACGATCATTAACGGCGTCCTGCAGCTTCTGTTTGCTGCCGATGTATCGCTCCGTTGTCTGGATGGAAGCGTGGCCGAGAAGAAATCGAATCTGTTCGAGTTCGCCGCTGCAATCATGGCAGAGGCGGGCGCAGGTGCGACGAAGGTCGTGGGGCGCCAGGTTGGGAATGCCGGCCTGCCGGGCACATCGCTTGACCGCATACCAGACAACGTTCGCAGTCACGCAAGCCTCTTGTCGCTTTCCTACTTTCGAAACTCTCCTGAATACTCGTCCTTCGCTGACTCCTGAATGCGAGAGCCATGCATCCAGCAATTGCTTCGACCATGCCGGCACCGGCACAGTTCGCAGCCGTCTTCCCTTACCGATCAAATCGACGATGACCCAGCGTCCCTCCCGCACTTGCAATTGCTCCAGCGTCAATCCGACCACTTCAGAACACCGTAATCCACAACCGAGAAGTAACCCAACGATCGCTCCGTCCCGCCAGCCGCGCAGGTTTGTCTTCGACGCGGCATTCACAAGTTCTTGCGCCTGGCTCCGGGAGAGCCAGTTGCCGATTTTCCGCCCCAGCCGCTTTACCCCTTGAACCCTCCGGATTCCAATCGCCAGTTCTGGCGTCAGCCAGCCGCTATCCGCTCGGTAGTCAGCTCCGATTCGCTGAGCATTCGGCTCGTCATCGCATTGCATTCGCCTGCTAGGATAGCACCATAGAAGAGGCCCATAACCTCTAAACGCAGCCCGCGCAACGAAGTTTTAGCATTACTCTTGGCAGGCACTAATAAAAGGCGCACATGCAAGCGTCCTCTCCAGCCCATTCACCTATCTTTGTTGAACCGCGATATACATGCACGGCATGCTTGCCTCGAATCATCAGCCGATCTCCTTGTTGAAGGAGATTGGATAACTCAGTGGTTTCGCTAGACTTTATGTCTCCTGGCTGATAGGTGATTAGACCGTTGCAGAGCCGCGCCCGGAAAAGATGCACGCCACTAAATTCGGTGTAGAGCACATTTGTTTGCTGCAACTCGACGAATCTTCCAGACCAGGTAGGATCGCACTGAGTCAGCATACTGAAGGTTCTGTCCGCAACTATGGCCGCCGCCGGACAGCGGAATGAGCACGGAAAGAAACTTAACAGTGAGCATCCAAAATACTGCGCCGTGTAGTTCAGGCGCCAATCATACGGCATAGACCCACGCGTATTCTGCAACACGAAAGGCACAAAATCGTACTGCTTCTCCGCCGCCAATTGCTTGGCTCGCTCAAAGGCTTCGCGGCAGCAGGCCGGTATACCCAAAAGCGCCCCGAACAGATCATCTTCGCCTGCCTCGTCGAGCATTTTGCCCGTCTCGGCCAACGTGGTGTCAGATGCTATATATACATTGCGAACGCCACAGGCTTCACCTGGCTCAGCCAATCGTTCCGCTCGATTGGCCCAGCCACCCTTTCCCTGGTCGGCGCGAAGGATCCACTGGTCCTTGCTTGTAGCTATTTGAAATCCGTGCCGCTCAGCGGCGACCTGAAGCTGGCCGATCTTCGCATCGGTTAGACTAGTGCGGGAAATCTTGACATCCGCCGCAGCGAGTAGAATCTCTCTAATCAGGTTATCGTCAAATTGGCCGCTCAACTCCAAGTACAAATCCCGGCTGAGCCGCGTTGCGCAGTCCCAAGCGTTGTGCTCCTCAAAAAATGCGCCCCATGGCCCGGACAATCGCCACCGATTGGAATCTAAGTCTGTAGCTTCCGCCTCAGACTGCAATTGCTCATTAAGCGCCTGCCGTAGGATCGCGCGGAGCTTTTCTTTTCTTGTCTCGGTGTGCATAGGTTCTGGCCCTCAAAAGACATGCGTGCCCACCGCGTCCAACCCAGAACCAGCTTTGTCTGCGAGCATCTGCCGACGCGCATTCGTTTCTTCAACGCTCACGCCCAGCCTAGATCGAATGTGAGCAAACAGCTTTAAGAGGTCCGCACACCAGACGCTCGGATTATCGAAGCCTCGATCGCTGGAATAGCGATGAGGCAGGTATCCGCCGGCGCAGGTCGCCACTTCTGGACAGCTATGACAAACTCTGGCGAGAGGCAGGCCCTCGAAGATAGCCTTGGAATGCATCGTCTTGGTGTTCAAGAGGTCGAAGAAGTCTGAATCACGCACGTTTAGCTTGATGCGGGAAAGTCCATCGCGACAAGCGCGGAGATTGTCCAGCCCCTCCATCTCCCCGTCTGGTTCGACGAACACGTAGCATGGGGGATCATTGCCAATCGCTTCACTGCGGCTCCTCCCCCCCATGATCACTCTCGCGACGTTTTTAAGATCGTCTATCTGCACCTGCATAGTGCTCTCAAACCACCAATCGTCGAAAATTGGAATTAAGAAATCCGCGCAGGGCGTTGGGCCGTAGCGCTGCCGGATTGGCGCGATCGTGTCATGGGTGAAGTGCGGCATCAAGTACGTAATCTGGTTGCAACCCAGCTGCAGAAAATGGTGGTGCACAGTCAGAGGATCGGCTCCCAGCGGAATCACGCAGCCGACACCGTGAGGCACTTGCCCCTCCTGCAAAAGCCTTAATCCCCGCTTCACCAGGTCATACGAACCTTGTTCCCGATGATCAACTCTTACAGCATCGTGGATCTCCTTGGGGCCGTCCATACTAAGCCCAACGCTCACTTGGTGCCTTCGGAATGAGCCGATCCACTGTGAATCCAGCAAGGTTCCGTTCGTCTGAAGGACCAGGCTCAGCCGTTCGGCACTTCCGAGCGCCGCTCGTGCTTTTCCGCACCAAGCATCGAATCTGTCGGGACCAATGAGGCAGGGTTCGCCCCCGTGGAAGGCTATATAGAACCGCTTCTGGCCTGTAGCGCGGCACTGCTGCGAAATGCGACCTAGCACCGCCTCAAACACTTCATCCGACATCAAGGCTGGCCGCATTTTCCAGGTAGAATCGGCCATGTTGTAGACATAGCAATACGAGCAGTTCAGATTGCAGCGCGATGCGACCTTCAGAATGACTTGGTTAACATACCTGGCTGGGCCAAACTGTCGAGCTTCGCTCACGCAACCTCCCGCGCCACGAACTCGGTGACACACAACTACCGGGCCCTCATAGCTGGGAGCTTTGGGGGACCGATAGGAAATTGCCTCGGGTTAAGCCTGGTCCCAAACGATGCTGAAGTGGGTGATACTGATGTGATGCGTCCCGACAACGCCGCCTCCGACTTTCGGGATTTCTGCCTCCAGGACATCCTTGAGGGCGTGCTCAACCTTTGTCTTTAGAGCATCGGGTATCGGTTTGTCGTCCAGTTTGCCTGCGATTGTAGTCTTAGGGGCCACTGTCGTCCTCCTTGCGTGTAGAAGCTCAGTGAGAAGCACCGCACCTCGACTAGCCGGTCTCCTCGTTCTGATTTTGGCTGTAAATCTTTAACGAAGACCGAAGTAGTGTCAGTTTTTAATTTCTTCTGTTACGAATCACGAACACTTTCTGCTGAGCGCGCTGTAAACGTAGCACTTTCGGTGAAAAGCGCATGCACAAACTTAACTCTTGGAGTCCCCCTATCGTTACAATTCCCGAACACATCCTTAACCCTATCTATAAGAACGTGCGAGGCGCATCGAGCAATCGCAGTATTTGGTCGAATAGTCCCACGCAAGTTCAGCGAAGCCGGACGTGGATAGGATGGCGCCGTAAGTGACGGCCTGCAACCGAATCGCCCCACCACGACGGACACGATGGGTGACCCTAAGTGCGAAAAAAGTGGACTAGGAAGAGACAAAAACACTTCTCCCTTTTTTGGCCCTTGATGTTCACTTTCGTCACTGTGATCGTTAATCCGGTCGCCAAGTCGTCCTAGGCGGCTATCTCGCCTATTCCGATACGACCCGAGTACTGACCGACTGCAAGCAGGAGATTCCCACACTCCTGCTGGAGGGATAGGGCATCCGACATGAACGCTTTCAACTGTGCGGGCGTCATCAGGTCGGGTCCTTGCCCGTTCCAGTTGGCATTGATCGCAGCGAGGCGTCGTTCGAATGCCGCCAGGACCAATCCGATCTCTAACACGTCGCCTAACTCTGGCATGGTTGCCTCCCCAAAACGAAGATCCGAACTAAGATTTTCCTTTTAGCCTGGAGAACGCGAGGATTGTACACCTATTCTGCTCACCTTTGACTGCGCGTTGATTTTCAACAACCCTCTCGCGGCGGCAGCCGATCGGACTTGGCGAGTAGTTAGTTCTTCACATAGATAACTTCAAGGTACTCCACGACAGCTTCCCTGGTCCGCGACGTGGCTGGGTAATGAGCTGCCACATTAACAAGAAAAATGTCGCCCGTCTTGGCGTCCCTGGGAATATTGCCCGACACCGTAAACTGCGCTGTTTTACCGGGTTTGATGGTCACGTGGTGCTCTGCCCTACCGTGTGAACAAATACCCTCGTCCCTCCCCTTGCCTTCTCGGGTATAAATCTTCACCGCTAAGTCGGCAGCTGGCAGCTTTGAGCGTACTTCAGGAACGAGGAACAACGGCAGGCGTAGTGTGCTCCCCGCGCTTGCGAGCGCCTTGCGTATGACAGCGCTGTCGCCGACGCGGTCCAAGTCCGCAGGCACCCTGGTAGTTGTGACGTTAAGTTTGACGGGGAATGGTCGATCGATGTCATTAAGGTTGGCTTGGAAAGGAAACCTCCACATGCCCCCCGGACCCATCGTTATCGAGTTGGTATTGCGCCACGCCGATCCAAAGTGTCCGGAGCCAGCCGGGTGAGGAATGGTTGGGTCGATCACTGCTGTCGCCGTCGTGGGATCGACGCTAAAGTAAGGGGACGCCGAGTTCGCGACGCTGACTGCGACGCATTCATGATCTAAGGCGGCGGCACTTTGAAACGGGTTGGCCGACGTGACCACGATCGAGCTACTCGGCGGGACGGTAACCGTCTGCATGTCGATTTGCGTCCCCGCTGTTCCGACCCCACCAGGGAAATGCCAGAACCGAACCGATGTGTTCACGGCCGCGACTGTCGAGTCGTTGTAAATGACAGCCTGGATCCCGTAGTTCGTGAGGGGCAGCAGAAGTGTATCCCAGGCGCCACCTGGCGCTCCGCCAATCGGAACCGGGACACCGCCGGAGTCCAACAAAATAATGTCGGGACTCTGGTAGGTGCCGTTCCCTATGTACGGGTCGGGCGCGGCCAACACGGTTGCAACCGTGAAAGCTTCGACATTGTTGAGCGCGGAGCCAGTGAAGTTCTGCCCGCCGATGGCGTAGATGAGCCCATCCGGACCGGCGTCGCCGGCCAGGAAGGCCTGAGGCGTCAGCAACGACGGCTGCACGGCCCACGGTGCTGCTGTGGCCGTGTTGTAGCTGTACACGCTGCTCAGCGGGACACCGCTCGCGTCGATGCCACCGAAGGCATAGATAAGCCCATCCGGACCCACCGCAGCGGCCAGACCGTAACAAGCCGCCGGGATGGATTGTCCGGTCGTCCACGTGTTGCTGGTGGGATCGTAAACCTCAACGGTGGTGAGAGCTCCCGTAGTTCCGTTCAAACCGCCGATCGCGTAAATCAGCCCATTGGGACCAACGACGGCAGCCAGTTCGGATCGCGGTGTGGGCATCGATGCACGTGTGACCCATGAATTTGTCGTCGGGTCGAACGCCTCTACGGTCGCGAGGTAAGTAGGGCCTGAACCGTTGATCCCTCCAATGGCGTAGATGAGTCCATCCCAGCCAGTGACAGCAGACAGGCCGGCTCGCGCTGTGGGCAGCGGGGCAGCCGCCGTCCAGGTGCCGGCTGCAGGATCGTAGATCTCGTTCGTGGCCAGTGCGGCGGTGCCGCTCGATCCCCCTAGGGCATAAAGCCGTCCCGGCCCAGACGCCGCGGCAAGATTTAGGCGAGGTGTTAACAGCGAGGCGGCCGTCGACCAGATCTTTGCCAGCGTGTCGTATACCTCCACCGTTGCAACCGGACCCGTTCCATCATTGCCGCCAACGGCGTAGATTCGGTATCCCGCACCCGGCGTAGGAGCGTCACAGGTAGCTGCTGCCAGTCCGTTACGCGCAGTCAAAAGAGAAGGTTCGGTTGTCCAGGGCATACAGACTCCCTATGGGGCATGAGATACGATCGACTTCATTTGAATAGTGTCGGCGCAGGTGTTTTCGTTTCACGGAGACTTACCTGTCGCAGAAAATCAGGACGCGGGGAATATATATCTTTCGTACGAAGTGCAGAAAAAAGTGCAGCTGCAATCTTTTTCCAAGCTGCTGTCGGTACCGAAAATAGAAGCAGATCGTGCCACGACCATTCCGCAGCCTGTGGAGCACCATTCCTCGAGATTTCGACATATAGACGTCTGAGAAGATAGGTCCGGTAGCGGGCTGCATAATTTCACTCCTCTTCGCCCCTGACTGTGTGTTGCTCATCCGGGCTGGTGCTGGGCAGAAGCTCGTTGCCCGGGCTAGGGATGAAGGTGGCCGCCACCCTATGTTTTCCTGGCTTCAAGTTCGACGTCTTCCAAATTGCTTGGCCCCTTGAGTCGAGAGCGACTGGTTGCCCCTCGTCGTGGCCGTCGAGTGTGAATTGCACCATTCCGGTTGGAACGCCGTTGCCGGCCACCACGGTGGCGGTGAATCTCACTGGCTCTTCGACCTCGGTGGGATCTCTGTGGTCGTACACCGTCGTTGTGGTTGCCGGACCGATCTGGATCTTCTGGCTGACCAGATAAGTCTGGGCGAAGTCAAGGTTGCCGGTGACCATTACGTCAAAGACGCAGTCATTGTGTAGTTTGTCGTTGGTGATTGACTGGCAAGCCCGTTGCGCGACACGCTGGCTGACGGGCTCCACGGGTTTGGTTCCTTCGATCCTGCACGGCGGCTGCTCCAGCGGCCAGCTGCGCATGGTAAACGTGTCGGTTGACGTGCCCGGCGCGTAGTCGAATAGGCTGCTTTTTGCGGTTACGCGCCATGCATCGGCAAACTTCTGGTAAAGAGCGATATAGCGGGCATGTAACGAGCCGGGCATTGGTCCCATCGAAGTGCCGTTCGGGAGTGCCGGCAACCAACTGGCCTGCGGAATCGCTCCCAATAACCCGGCCAAGGCTGGAGTATGAGATACGTCCACATTGAGGTACCACTTGCTTTGAGAAGCCCACCAGGTTGGCGTCAGGAACAGCGCGGTTTCATCCGGAAAATCAATCTCAATTCCGCCTGCTGCCGAGGTTTTGGCGATGCGACCGCCATCCCCAAGATTGAGCCCTGCCGGGCCAAGTGTATTCAGCTCTCCATCTACGCGGAGCTGTAGGCCGCTCGGATCAGGCACGCCGTTGAGATTCGGTTCGTAGGTGACCCGGTGTTTACCCACGCGGGCCGCGGCGGCGGTATTGAGGCTCACGCAGGTAGCAAGCCCGTCATGGCTATCCGGTCCCGGATCAAAGGTAGTAGCGATGGGGGTCTGGCGAGTCTGGATTTCCATCCCATCCGTGTCGCGCAGGGTGACAAACTCGCCCGCGCCCTGGAAGTCATAGTGAGTTCCATCGACGTTGATCAAGTGTGGATCACCGTCGGTTTGTCCGTTGTTAAGCGCTCCCCAATGCAGCAACTCGTTGGGTGAGCCTGCCCCGAGACCAGTTATACCGGGCCACCCCGGTGTGCCCGGGAAGACGTCGTCCGCGGCGTGTATCGCAACCCATACCTCTGCCGGTGTTGCCATGGTATGAGTTTGCAGGTAGCGAGCCGCCACGCCCGAAACATGTGGGGCCGCCTCCGACGAGCCGGAGGTAGTGTTCGTGGCGGTGTCGCTGGTGTCCCAGTCCGACGTAATATTCACGCCGGGGGCGAAGAGTTTCACGCAGGTACCGTAATTCGTGGCGGGATCGGTTATGTCGGTAGTGGGATCAGTAGTGCCGACGGTGATGGCCGTCATCACATCGGCCGGAGAGTAGTTGCAGGCATCGTCAGTTTGGTTCCCTGCTGCTACTACGTAGGTTATACCCGACGCGATGGAGCTCTTCACCGCCGTGTCAAGCGTAGGCGATTGGGCAGTACCAACGCTCGCGTTGGCGACAGCAGGCTGGACTGCATTCGCGGTAACCCAATCCACGCCCATAATGATCGCGCCAAGTGACCCGACGCCCATGCAATCGAGCACCCGTACAGGATGAAGGCTGACCTGCTTTGCTACACCGTAGACTTGTCCGCCGATTACCCCCGCGACATGCGTGCCGTGTCCGTCACAGTCGTTGGTTCCATTGCCGTCGCCGACAAAGTCTTGTCCTCCGGTGACCCTGCCTCCGAAGTCTACGTGTGTACTCCGGATGCCCGAGTCGATGACGTAGGCATTCACGTTTAGACCGGTGTCGTTGTAGGTGTAGAGGCCGTTCAGCGGCAGGAGCCGCTGGTCGATGCGATCCAGACCGGTGGGCGCCATCGTCTGGATCGTTTGCTTCGATATGGTCTGGTCAGCTTCAATCCACGCCACACCTGGCATCGCTCGAACCGCTTCCAACGCTCGCGGCGGCAACTTGGCGCTGAACCCGATCAACGCCGAAGTGTAGGTGAATAGGATCGTACCATCAAGTTTCTCGACCGTCTTCTCTGCGGCCAAAAGGGCCTGTCGGGCAGATCCCGCTTTGGAAGCCACTCGCGCGGTCTCTGGCTTAAAGACAACGATGTACTGCCCGGGGATTGCCTTCGGACCGTGCTCGTTGATCACGGCCGGCAACTGCGGTGAAGCGGGGTGAGCGCCTGTAACGGTCGCTACCGCCAGTACACCCGCCAGTAAGCCGATACAAGCTGAAAAGTGTTTGATCGCCCGTTTGTTGTTCATTACATCCTCCGGTTCAGCATTTCGCTTCCGGTACCAACAGCCTTGAGCTAAGGCATTGCCCAGCGATCTGTACTTTGTTCATGTTATGTAGTGACAACGTGTGCCGAATCGTTACAGCTACACTTGACCCTAGGTTGGGCCTCTCGATTCTCAAATCCAACAGGCAATCTCCGAGAGGGGAGACAACGGTTGTTGGAAGCCGAGACTTCGTGGAGGGAAGACGGTGGATGATGCCAGACAGAGAAGGGGTGCCTAAACTAAATCTGACATCTGTTACGAAATCCGAACACTCGAGCGGTGGCACTGGCCGAGCGCCATCCCTATGAGTCAAACCGACAAGCACTAAAAAGAGAACCCTTTGAGTCGTAACGCGCTCCTTAGGGACTTGTACGACTTCCTGACGGCCGATCAGTCTGCACATGAAATCCGGTCATTCGGGTTGGTTGGGCGCTAGTTGTGTGCCAGATTTCAGATGCGGGCATTCCCAAGGCGGCACTCAGGGCTCGTCTGGATTGTGAACGATAAAGGACGTTATCATTCACGATCCAGACAGCCTCTCCGCGGTTCGTTTTAATGCCGCGTGAATCCGGCACACATCTGGCACACCTCAAGTCCCGGACGATCAGTATTTCATGAGGGTCCTCCCTGCAGGACGACTGATCGGCCATCAGCGGGCTCGATTCTCAGCTGTCTGCAACAGCTACAGTCGTCTGAACTTCAAGCTCATAACCCTGACCCAAAAGAGCCGCGAGCAGAAGGTCGAATCGGCTGTACACGTCGGTTTCTGGTTGTGTGGCCGTTTCTCCAATCGCCAATTTTCGAGCGACACTGGTCAACAAAATGGGATCTAGCCGCCGCGGCCATTCCTTTTGCACTGGCACCGTCAAGATCCCGCTGGGCCCACTCACTTGCCGAGATCGGAATGACGATACCGAAACGGAACTTGTCGCGCGGAATGCGACAACTATCACATACAAGCGACTTGCTGGGCACTGTTTTCCGCCCAAACTCCAAATCAAAGTTGAGAATTGGTGCTTGTCCGTGGGACAACTTCTTACTTTTTCAGTACCTTTCCCATCAAAGCCTCGGGTGAAGGGGTTGCCTCACCAGTTCACTGCCGTGAGCGCCTGCTGACCGGCCTCAGAGGCGAAGTAGTTCAGATGATGGCAGGCGACATTGCGGCGGATAGGCACGATCGCACTCTGGCCTCCGACGCCCAGGATGCTGTTGTCAGCGACCGCGATATCGTTGGCCTGCCGCTCGAATAAGGCTTCGAAAATGAAACTCTGTCCGGCCTTGGTCAGCATCCGGGCAAAGAACTGATCCGAGGGCTCTTTGTACTGGTCGACATCGCCCGCGAGTACTGTGTATGGGATGCCCGGGTCTGCGCTGCTATTGAGGGTCTTGATGAAATCCGATGCCGGGTTCATCTGCTCCAAGGTCGGCGTGATTTTTCTCGAACGGTTTAACAACATGAGCACGCTGCTGCTGAATGGAACGAGCGCAGGAAAGTAAGTCATCGACAGACTCGTCAGCAGGTTCAGGATCCTGCGCGCCCCGTCGACCTTGCCGAAGGGCGAGCCAATGTTGGGTGTGCCGCACATCACGAGGTGATCGACGACCTTGTTGCCGTCTTCGCGCTCAATGAACCAGCGGGAAACTAAACCACCCATTGAGTGCACCAACAGCGTGAGTTTCTTGTTGTCAGTTGGCTGCAGCCCGGCCGCCGCTAATTGTGATTTGAGTGTTCGCGCGGTTTGCTCGATTGGCGTGCTCAGATTTTCGTAGTCGTAGGCGAGAACCAGATCAAATTTTCGATCGAGGCCGCATGCTTTGACTCCAGCGACCATTCCTTCCGTATCGCCGATGATGCCGTGAACAAGCAGAAGTATGTTCTGGGCTGCGGCCACTTTGTCAGCGACCATGCTCTTTTGATATGCAAACGAGCCATCCGCTTTGTACTCGATCCAGCGCAACTGATTGAGGTTGTCGTGCTTGAGATAGGTCTTGAAGAAATACAGCTTCAACGATCCTCCCAGACTGCGGCGTTGGTCGGCTACCTCAATAATATGGTCAATGCTGATGTGGGTATTGCCGTCTTCGTCTTTATATGGATCGCCGCCGAGAAGCACATGCTGACCGTCGTAGACGCAAGGTAGGATCCCTTCGTTCTCCTGCAGTGGCACATTCACCTGGATTTCCAGCGGACTGTCTGTGAGCGATGCCGCATTTTGAATGTCGGTCAGTTCCAGAATGCTCTGGTTGTCGCCTCTCGTGCCGGCGAAATTCAGTAACTCCATGCCCTGCCGCTCGAAACCTTGGTAGAAATCCAATCCTTCTCTGGGGCCGCGATTTCCGAATTTCGCCGCACTCAGGCTTAGATTGGCTCTGACCGTTGGATGGGCCTTGACGACGATCTTACCCTCGGCAAGAACAGAGTCTCTCGTGCCCACCTCGTCTAGCCGCCGAACAACTTTGATGCGGTAGTTCCTAGTGAACCATTCATTCCGATGCACCAGCTTATTCATAGGCTTGATGTTTCCGATAGTCCGTTTGGTGATGGTCATCTTACCCAGTTCAAGGTCCTCCTGGACCATCAGGAAATCGTCGACTTTCTCGGTGCTGACAATCAGCTTGAAGTTCTCGATCGATTCGTTGACCGCGTCGTCCAGGTACAAATACTCCTCCGGCTTTTCGCCCCACAGCGTCACCCAAGCGTCGCCCGGATCGATGGGATCGTTCTTCAGGACATAGATGCCATAGGCAGCGGAGAAATAAGCGAGCATCACGTGCAAGGTCTGCGTCGTGCGATTGCGTACTCTTAACTTTCCCCTTATTTCGTTCCAACCCTGTCCGGTATTAGCGAAATCGAGAATGATGTCTCCCTGCGCATAAACGTGCTCCGCGCCATTGTCCAATTGCTCGGCGAATACAAAATCGACCAGCGTGGGGTCGGTCTGCGTGTGTAAATTTTGTAGCGCCAGGCCGCGCTCCCATTGCGCAACCTGCTTCAGGACGAGCAGCATCCGATCGGCCGCGTCCCCGGGCTTGCCGTCTTCAACTTTCACGCCCTGGATCAACAGATCCGTTTCTCTCTGCTTCAGTAGCAGGTTGCCACCTTCGAAGGAAATTGCGTAGCGCGCGCCCGCTTCGATGTCGGTCAACATCACGTTGACCGAGCCATCCTTGTTGAGCTCTCGTTGAACAATGTCGTTAGCCTCTCGATCCCCCTTGAAATAGATCTGCATTGGTGGAACGGGGAGGCTGGTAATCTCCGCTCGGTATCGAACGGACTCCTCGCTAGCAAAACCCAGCTGTAATGCGCTCTTCTGGGGCCCGACCTGAACGATGGTTGCGGTACCGGCGAGCCGTGATTGGTTGTTTTCCGGATAAAGGGCCAGGGTCACGGTTTTTTGTGGCTCGGTGGGTATACCCTGGATTGCGCCGCAATCAGCTTTCCAGCTGTCCTGGTCGAAGTAGACGCTGTAGCGGCGCGCGGTGAACGAAGCTTTCCGTCCTAGAAAGCCGCTGTTCGAATCGAAGTTGTCATAGACCTCGAATTGGGGGGTCTGATTGTCGGCGCGGCTGCGGACAGCAGCTCGGCAGCGCACGAAAAGATCGGCATAGGTAAGGTCACCGGCCGACTTATCCAACACCTCGATCAGGGTGCTGGTGAAAACGCCGCTCCGGTCCGGGCTTTCCTGCGCCAGTTGAGTGCGCTCGCACGCCGCCAGCAGCATGTGTTTGCCGGTGGGAATGAACAAATTCCGGTTTTTTTGTCGCAGCTTGGCGTAGTAACCATCCAGATAGCTTTCGAGTGGCCGCTCGTCACCGACTTCATAGGTGAGTCGCGCACGCAGACCGCGGAATGCGTCGGCGCCTCGGGTGCCGGAGCCGGAGTGACAGCAATCCAGAATAACGGCCACATGCGCATTGTTATTCGCGACTTCTGAGATCAGGATCGCAAGTTCCTTGTCCGCCAGGTCAAATCCGCCCGGCCGCCGACTATCGATACAAACCAGGCCTTCATCCTTGGCGTCGGGATAGAACTCACGGAATGCTCCTGCCGAAGCCCAGCGTGCTCCATGGCCACAATAGTGAAATAGCGCCACATCGCCCTGTTTGGCGCGGCCCAGGTGGTTGCGAAATTCCTTGATGATATTGGCACGAGTGGCATCGCCGTTTTTCAATACTTCGACGGCTAGAGCGGCCTTATCGAAACTGTTGACCAGAAAAGCTTGGAGATGATCGACATCGTTGATACAGCCAGCAAGTTTGCCAACTTCGGGCGGATAGTCGTTGATTCCGACCAGGAGAGCATAAAGTTGACCGGACATGTCTGTGATCTCCTTGCAAGAAAGAATCAGGTTTTGAGCGTTGAGGTTAAGAGTTCGCGGTGCTTTTCAAATCCGCCCGTCAAGCCCGGTCTGCCAGCAGGCTTCGGCTCAGATTCTGTGAGACTCATGCTGGAATCCTTTGGCCCGCTGGTTCAGCGATACCGGGCATGGAACACGGACGGTGAGTTGTAAGTCCGCCACTAGGGTCTCGTCTCTATGTGTAGAGGGAATTGATGGGCGGAGAAGAACTACACTCCCAGCCAACCAGTCATGGAAAGTCTGTTTTTTCCTGGTAAATGGCTGCGGAAGAAAGCCGAGGAAACACACATTAGACAGCAAACGACAGAGGTACCATTTCGTTGCTTTGCCAAAAGACAGGCGCCTCCCGTTTAAATCAGTTCGGAAGATGCCGGCGGCACTCATACCCAGCGTGCTTTGCCTGTCAGATGCGATCTGCAAGGTGAAGTACAACCCGTCGATGACCAGGTACAAGGCAAGAATCACATACTCATTCGTTACGCCTGCGATACCGAACGGCAACCATGCGAGAAACACGAGGGCAAGCCTGGTCTCGAGGTCGATCAAGGCACCACCGACGCGTCGCATGGTGGAAGCGTAGTTCGTCGGACTCACCGGCACGGTATCCTTCGGATTTAGAAGCACCACGGTCCGGGCCATCCAGTCATGGAAAGTTTGCCTTTTCTTGGTAAATGGCTGCGAGAAAAAGCCGAGGCCAAAGGCTAGAATCGAAAGCAGGCGGTAGGCATACCATTCCGATGCCTTCCCAAAAGACAGGCGCTCCCCATGCACGTCGGTTCGAAAAATGCCGACCGCGCGCATCCCCAGTGTGGCTTGCCAGCTCGAGGAGATTTGCAGCGTCTCATACAACAAATTGATGAGCAGACACGTGGCCAACCAAAGGTACACACCGGTGTCGGGGAGATACAAAAAAGGCCACAAGATCAGGAGCATCAGGAACAGATTCAACTCGAAATCAACCAAGGAACCAGCAATACGACGCAGAGTGTGGGCATAACTCGTCGCGTGCATGGCTGCTGCATCCGGAAGTACCGCCGGAATCGGCTTGACTTCGACAACAACGAGCCCGCCTGTGGCGCGGAAGCTATCCAGAATTGCGCCGAAAACCAAGCGGCGATGGATCCTCTTGCCAGTCCACTGCAGGCCGAAATAGCAGAGTAAGAAAACCCCGAGATACCAGAATTCGAGGCAACGTTTGACAACTTGCACCGCTGTCTGCCAAAACTTCGCCACTGCCTGCCAAAACTTCTGAGACTGGTGCTCGCCTTGACCCAAGGTTTTGTCAGCAACAACCAGGCGGCTCTCCGGAGGCGCCAGCGCTTCCACGTCTTTCGTCAGTTTTTCGGCTTCGCGCTTCTCACCGGCGACTGCGGATTCAACCTTTGTCAGTGCCTGCGCTCCGACCGGAGTATGTTCCTGGGAGGATGCTTCTACCTTCTTGCGGAATTCCTCGACTCTGTGAACATCAATCCTTCTCACGGTCAGTCCGACCGCAAGCAACAGGGTGAAGATGATGATCGGATTCCAGAACTTGTTCCAGCGACGGTCCAACTCTACTTCCGCCAGATTCTGGCATTGTGTTTCTACGCTCTGGCCGACATAGTTCATCGCCAGATCGAAGTCATCGCTGGCATGAGCATACCGCTCGGCCCATTCTGCAGTGGGATCGACATCGCTCTTCCAGGCAAGTACGCTCTGCAATTCAGATCCTTGTAGCAACGCTCGGTCATGCTTTCGCGCCCGTGACACTAACTCGAGATACTGATCGCGCGCTCCTCGTTCTTGGTCTACCCAATTGCGCAACCGATTCCACTGGCGGATGAGGCTTTCATGCGAGATATCCACTCTGGGGTCATCCGGATTCCCATCGCTGGAGGTATGCAGGAAACTCCGACCATCCTCCTCGAACCGCTGGACAACCCCCTGCACCACGCTCCGCTCCGTGCGAGCGACCGCACTCAACTGGCTGATACGCGCGGGACTGCGCACACGGCGCTGACTCGGGTCCGTATCGGTGAGACGCCGAAAGATACGCTCGGTAGCCGTTACGTCGAGTCCTTGCATCGCACACTCGGCATCCATGTCCAGCGCGTGCTCGAGTTCCCCTGCTGCCGTGAAGTGCTGGAGATCGATTGGGCCGACGCCGCCGGCCCGTTGCCAGGCATCCCAGGTACGGAGCAGAGCGTGCTGGAGCACGGGCAGCCTGTCGAACCGATCGCCGAGGACGTTGAGCAGGTGGTCGAGTAAGCGGGGTGCGATGCGCTGCCGCATCAGCTTGGCGGGACCTTCGATGGCTTCGCGCAGTTGCTGGCGAGTCAGGCGAGGCACCAGGTAGCGTCCTCGGTTCAGCGCCTCGGGCAAGCCGTAGAACAGGTCGCAGTCTCCGAGAAAATCGGTGCGCATGGTTAGAGCGACATAAATCGGAACTTCCCTTCGGTCGGCCAGGGAGAGGAGGAGATCCACGAAATCGGCCGCCTCAGCCTTGCGCCGGGCACGCTCCTTCCGGCGCGCGAGGTCGGCAGTCTCAAAACTATCCTCCTCTGAGGGGCCACGAAAAGCGAAGATCTCTTCAAACTGATCGACGAGGAGAAATACGTTCGCGTTGTTTTCCACCCACGGCGTTAGGAATCGGACGACGGCGTCGGTGTGGTCATCGCGCATGGCCTGCTCGAACTGTGCGGCAGTTGGCGCATCCCGGGGTGTCTCCGTGTCCTTTGCCGCGAGAAGCGCGCGGGCGAGATTACAGATCGGCGCATCCCCAGGCCTCATGACGACGATGCGCCATTGATCGCGATCCCCGCTGAGAAAGCCTCCGAGCAGACCGGGAAGTAAGCCGGCGCGCACGAGGGACGATTTACCGCTGCCCGAACTTCCCACCACCCCGAGAAAACGACGCTGGTGAAGGATCTCTAGCAGATCCGCAACCTGTTGCTCGCGACCAAAGAAGTGGAGGCTATCTTCGGTAAAGAACGGCCGCAGTCCGACGTACGGGTTCGACTGGGGATCGAGATTGTCTACGTTACTCACTCAAGGGCTCGTTGAATCAGGACATCGACCGAACTGGGGTCGAAGGAAGCCATGTTCCCAACCTTCTGGACGAACGGCGCGAATTTCACCTGTTCGGCTCCCTTCACAGGTGGGGCTAGATAGACACCGAAACAGGTGGTCATCCCCGCAGTCTTGTTGGCGGATTGGAACGCCTGATTCAGGCGGTTCACTACCCAGTCGCGAGTCACGCTCCCAAAGACAACTACGTATAAGAGGGCTTTGCTGAGCATTTCCTCAAATAGCGACATCGCCTCGCTGGGCGGTTTGTCGCCCGAGGGTATAACGAGTGGCGTGATGCCCTTGTCTTGCAGATACGTGATGAGTTGCACAGCGTTCCCGAGATCCTTGCTGTGCAGATCGACGAATGCGCTCCGCAGTGCTCCGCACGAAGCGCTCCCATTCTTCTGGGCCTGCCGTGCCTGGTCCAGTCTTCGTCGCTTTGCCAGGATTTCATCTTTCATCTGATAGCGACCGGTGCGTACTAACTCGAACCGGCACGTCTCGCGCGGCCGATCGATAAGGTCCCGAATGTAGTCCGCGTACTTGCGATCTTCGATGTTTGCCATGTCCACGTCCTCGGGAACCAGCAGCAATTGGGAATTAGCGGCCTCGATCGCAATCCTCAATTGCTCCAGGGGATAGGTCGTCCCGTCGAGTGGCTCGCCGGGGCGATCGCCAAGAAGATGGACACACATGTCCGCGCTCCGCACCAGGGCTTGCACTCTCTCGGCGTGCTCGCGAGCGTCATACGGCGGCGGGATGGAACTGAACACGCGAATCCCTTCGTTGGAGAGCTCCGATTCGAGTTGCCGGTGGACCGGTCGGAGGGCTTCGGTTGTGGACGCAAGGAGGATGCGGAACTTATCTGCCGCTCCGGCACCCCAAAGGTCGTCGATCGCCGGCGAGGAAACGGTGGTTGTCGGTGGCATGTCGCCCGGCGCGAAGTTGAATAGCTCCCCATTCCTGGACCGCAAGAACAGTACCGGCGTGGCCCACTCCGCGTTCTTATTGGAATACAGCGCTTTGCGTCCTTCTGCTACGGCCGCATCCACTGGAAGGCGCTGAGCGATGCGTTCATAGAACGTCTGGGCGAAATTGACGGCAGCCTCATCGGAAATCGGAAACTGCATAGCCACAACGGCAGGCACACCGTCACGGATAAGGGAAGTCGCGATTCCGGCAAATGGATTGGCACTACTTGCCAAACTAGTGGTCGCGGTTTTGCAGGCATTGAGAAAAAAGAGTCGAATGGGCTCGTCTTCCAGCATGTCGGCCAGTTCTTCGCTAGTGACCGGATCGCCGCTCCCATCGTCGCGTTCCAGCATGAGGACGCCACCGGTGCCGGGATTGAAGTCGCCATGCCCCATGAAGTGGATCACGTGATATTCGGCATTGGCCACCTGTTTGAGAAGATCCGAACGGGTGGGACGCATCCCCAGGGGATTGCCGGGCGCGAGGAAATCCACCTTCACACCGGGCAGACGCGCCCAGCTGGCTTCAATGCGGGAGCGCTCCTTATCGAGATTCAGCGGCGCGGTTCCCGTCGGATTCGCCATCAGAGCCAGAATCCGGAGCGGTGGCTGAAACGGTCGTCGATCGGTCGGCTGCGGAACGTCGAGAGAGCGCACCAGCGGAGTATGTGTCGACACCGCCAACGGGCGCTCGTCGGTAGGGCACATAAGTTCCCATGGAAGGCTAGCCACCTCGGTCATTCCTGCGCCCTTCAGGTCCATGGAAAGCCGAATGCGCACGCCAGTATTCGGTGTGTAGCGCGCCGCCGTGCGGGTTTCAGCCAATTTGATTTTGGCGGCTTCCTGGAAGAGCGCCTCATACAGCTTCTTCCCGAAATCTTCCGCGCTCTTGACACCAGCCACGGTCGGACCGGTGTGGCCAACGAAGGAGAGATCACGCGAGGTGCCAGATAGCACTCCATCGAGGTCACGGCGCGTAAAGGGGAGGGCTACCTCGTAGTTGATCGTTCCCTCTCCGGATTCGACGCGGACACTGAAACTACCCGCGGCTCCGGGCGAGATGTGGACGGTAATGTCTTTGTACTCCATAGCGTCTTACCGGTGACTGGGCCTAAAATGCAGCCACACCGGTCGGATACACTCGTCACATCGAGTGGAGGGAAGGTGAAAAGAGCGCGCCAGAACAGCAACGTTCGAGACCCGGTTGCGTTTGTAAGTGACTCCGAACGCGCCGGCCGCGCTTCCGGTCCTCAATTACGTGCGGCTTGAAACGCGACCTTTTCATCTTTGCTTGAGTGCGAGAAGACCCGTGATAGCTGGACGCAAGCGGTGAGCATTTGCGTCTTGCGCCCTCGAATCGGAAGCTGCAGTCAAACATATACAAGGAGTCGCCAGTCTTTCCGGTACAACACCGCCGTGGCTCCGACTTGGCCCAATTATGCGCCGTGTCAGCTTGATGTCAAGTACAAAGAGCCTTCCCAAGCGGGGGACGTTTTACACTGTTCGGATTTCGTAACAAGCAGACCTCTGCTTTGACTTTACTCATACTCATTCGCTGCACATGGACGGGGTTTTGCTAAAGAGCACTTCTTGGGGCTGTGCCTATGAACCCTACGAGCAACGCGGGCATCACGACGGGCAAGAGCTAGACGATTGGCTGCAGCGGAATCGGAAGCGGCCAGACGATGGAAGCGAGCATGTGAAAGCAAATCGAATAATTAGAAAAATCTCAGAGCTCAGGCGAAACCACATTCCCGTCCCGGTCGTTTTCTAACGCGATAATGTATTTTATCGAATCAGAAGTCAGGAAGGTTCCGTATGTTGCTCTCGATGCAGCGAGCGCCTATCAATCACCAAACGGCAAATGGCGAGTTGGGCAGAGCAATTACTGATGGTATGGCCACAAGGCCATGGATGATAACGTCCTTCATCATCCAGACGGACGTGAGTGCCGCCTTGCGAATGCAGGAACCTGAAATTGGGCACTCAACTGGCGCACAGCCAACTCGAATGATCAGATTTCACGTACGGACGAGAAAGTGTCCGACTGATCGGCGTAAGTCGAGACATTGCCGTGGGCCAAGCCTAGCCGGCCTCAAAGCTAGAGACGAGCGAGGTCTTGCTGAATGCGGGCGAGGATTTTGTCCAATGGAATCTGGCCGCGATAGTAGAGTGGAGCCGTCTTTGAATGCTCGGCTTCGAATTGCTTGCGGACGTTCGCGTCTTCAATCGTGAAAGCTCCGCTTTTTGCAACGTTTTGGAGTGTTTATGCGGCTGGTTGCCGGTAACCTGGGCAAGACGGCCGACAGAACTGAGGGCATCTTCAACTCACAATTATCCTAACAGCTTCTTGGAGAACACGAAAGGGCAGGCGTTGGCCTAAACTCGCCCACCTCTAGGCCAACTCCAAAAGCACCGGCAGCGATCGGGCCACTCGCCGAGTCTAGTTTGGCAGGCTTGCGTCGAGGCCCCGCAATCTGGCCAATCAGTCCGAGCGGTTCTTTAAGACTGCCCAAAGAACTACGGGATTGCGGCTAGTGGACAACCAGTTTGAAACGTTTTATATTACGAGCCGAAAATGATATCGAGGCTGAGGAGCCACTCCATGAGGTCCTTACTTCTGCAGATCGCAGTTCTTGTACTCGCCGCCGCCACGATTTCTGCCGCTCAGGACTCGCACTTTTCACCCAAAAGCCAGCAGATTCCTGTACCCGAATGCTTGTCGATGAAGGGTCTGTGGGAGGGTGGCTCGAAGCCGTGCAGTCAGACGGAACACGAGGCCTGGCTTGCCGATATCACGCACTGGCGAATGGAACGCCGCATCCGCGTCGGATACAACGGCACCCGGTACGATCTGCCGGCGTTGCAATGGACGCAGTCGAGTTTCATGCAGCCCCAGATGATGGTTCAGGATCGGTACTTCTACGATCCCGTCGCGGGCAAGTACACCGTGGACCGTTATGTCGACGACCTTGAGAAGCGTTATGGCGGCATTGATGCGGTCCTGATCTGGCCAACCTATCCGAACATGGGAATCGACAATCGGGATCAGCACGACATGATTCGCAGCATGCCGGGGGGCGTTCCCGGCGTAAAGCAGATGATTGCCGACTTCCATCGCCGGGGCGTGCGCGTGTTGTTTCCGATGATGATGTGGGACCAGGGCACCCGGGATCCGGGCATGTCTTGGCCTGAGGCGATCGCCAGCCTGATGGCGGAAGTGGGCGCCGACGGCATCAACGGCGATACGCAGGATGGTGTGCCCTTGGCCTTCTCGCTAGCGGCTGACAAAACTGGCCATCCCCTCGCTTTTGAGCCCGAAGGAAGCCCCTCTGACGAGGCGCTGGCCTGGAACGTGATGACATGGGGCCAATACAAATTCCCTTTCACTCCTCTCATCGATAAATATAAATGGCTTGAAACGCGGCACATGGTGAACATATCGGACCGTTGGAATCGTGACAAGACGGACGATCTGCAGTTCGCGTTTTTCAACGGAGTTGGGTGGGAGAGTTGGGAGAACATCTGGGGCATCTGGAATGGAATCACGCCGCGCGACGCAGAAGCCGCGCGACGCGTCGCGATCGTCGAGCGTGTCGTGGCGCCGTTCCTGGTCAGCCCAGGCTGGGAGCCGATGTCGCCCATGCTCCGTTATGGCGTGTATTCGAGTCGCTGGCCGCTGGGAGACGAATCACTGTGGACAATTGTGAACCGTAACGAGTACGACGTTGAGGGTGACCAGATCGAGGTTGCCGCGAAAGACAATGTTCGTTACTTCGATCTTTATCACGGGGTAGAACTGAAGACGCAGCCCAAGCCGGGTGGGAAAACTGTGCTTGCTTTTTCCGTCGAGGCCAAGGGGTATGGCGCCATCCTGGCAACAAGCTCTGCGCCCGATCAGAAACTGGTGGCCTTGATGTCCAAAATGAAAGAACTGACGGCAACGCCGCTGGCCGAGTACTCGCACGAATGGAAGGTTCTGCCCCAGCAGATCATTCCGATCCCTGCGACAAAGACCGCCAGCAGCGCGCCTGCGGGCATGGTGAAGGTCCCGGAGGCCGATTTCCTTTTCCAGGTTTCGGGAATCGAGATTGAGGGGTTCAACGATATTGGCGTCGATGTTCAATATCCCTGGGAAGTCTCGCCACGGCGCTTTCACGAGCACCCCATGCACGTGCCGTCGTTCTATATCGATAAGTATCCGGTCACCAATGCTGACTTCAAGAAGTTTCTCGACGCCACTCACTATCATCCCCAAGACGAGCTGAATTTCCTGCGTGATTGGAGGGATGGAAGCTACCAGAAAGGATGGGAGAACAGGCCGGTAACGTGGGTCTCGCAGGAAGATGCGCGGGCGTATTCGAGTTGGGCGGGAAAGCGCCTGCCGCATGAGTGGGAATGGCAGTATGCGGCCCAAGGCACGGACGGCCGGCTCTATCCCTGGGGCAACGAGTGGGATGACAGCGCCGTGCCGGCGCCGGACAAGTCGCGCACCATGCGAGGCCCAGATCCAGTCGACGCGCATCCTAAGGGAGCCAGTTCATTTGGGGTGATGGATATGGTAGGAAATGTCTGGCAATGGACCGAGGAGTTTGTGGACGAGCACACGCGGGGCGGGATTCTCCGCGGTGGCAGTTACTATCGGCCGCAGGGCTCAATCTGGTACTTCCCTCAGGCTTACAAGCTGAACGAACACGGCAAGCTGCTGCTGATGTCCCCCAGCATGGACCGCTCCGGGGGAGTGGGATTCCGCTGCGTAGTAGACTCGCAATGATCGGGCGGGGGGCGTTGTAGCGCCGCGGAAATGCTATCCTTCCACTCGGCGAACTTCCACTCGGCACGAATCATGACGGCACCTGTGACAATGCGGCAAATCGCGGAGCGCGCCGGTGTCTCCATCGGCACCGTTTCCCATGTGATCAACCAGACTGCCGTGGTCCGCGCCAAGTTGCGCGAGCGGGTGCTGGAGGCGATCCGCAGCATGGGTTACCAGCCCAGTGCCCTGGCGCAGGGATTGCGGCGAAACCGCACCAACATGCTCGGCATGGTGATTCCGGATATTACGAATCCGTTCTTTCCGGGCGTGGTACGCGGCGTTGAAGACGTGGCCTACAAGCGCTCGTTCCGCGTGATTCTCTGCAATGCCGACAACGATCCTTCCAAGGAAGAGTCGTACGTTCGTGAGTTGCGCTCCTATCACATCGCCGGACTATTGATCATTCCTGCGGCAGGTGCCGACATCGCGGGCCACCTCAAAGCCTACGCGTCGGCTTCGGTTCCCGTGGTTTGTATTGATCGTGTCCCGGACGGGTGGAAAGGCGACGCGGTCCTGGTGGCCAATGCGGAAGGTGCGTATCTGGCCACGCACCACTTGATTCAGATGGGGCATAAGCGTCTGGCCGTGATTGCCGGGCCGCTCAAACTAACGAATGCGGCCGAGAGGCTGAAGGGTTTTACGCGTGCGCTCAAAGAAGCCCGCATCGAGATAGAGCAGGAGTTTGTGCAAGAAGCGCGCTTCGACACGGCGAGTGGCTACCAGGCCGCCCTTCGGCTTTTGCGGATGCTGCCTCGCCCGACTGCGATTTTTGCCTGCAACGACCTGATGGCTTTTGGAGTACTTCAGGCGGCCCGGGAACTTGGACTGCGCTGTCCTGAGGATTTGTCGATTGCCGGGTTCGACAGTCTGGAGTTCACCAAGTTCACCGATCCTTCCCTGACCACGGTGTACCAGCCGGGATATCAGTTGGGGGCGACGGCGGCGCGGCTCTTGATGCAGCGCGTGGACGGGCTGCGGTCGGCCGCGAAAAAAGTCATTCTTCCCACCGAATTCAAGCAGCGCAATTCGGTGGGGCCACCTTCCGATGGCGTTGCGGATGGCTCCGCGCAAACATCGAGTGCGGTGAAACGGGGGCGGAAGCAAGTAGCCCTGTCCTGAGGCTTTCCGGGAATTCTAGAGGGGTTGACAACGGCCACGTAGCAGTCGCTTGCGTTTCGGCAAATTTGAAAGGTTTCAACGATTGCATTCGTTTCCCCCTCGCCGCGAAGATCGCGCCCTAACGAGAACATGGGAGGGGTCTCGATCCCTTCGAACGCAGATGAAGAAACCGGCAACATGCTTACTGTGCCTCGGGGCTCTGCTCACCTGTGTGGCACACACGCAGCACTCGCCCCGCGCGGCATCCACCGGGCCCCCGCCGAAAATCCTTGCCCTGTCACGCGCAGAGTATCTCGATCGAGTGCAGGCGATCTGGACCGCGCAGATGATCGCCCAGATCACGGGCGTACGCTTCGAGCATCAGCAGGCTTCCGTTCTGCCGGTGACTCCCATGACTCATTTGCCGGGCTACGCGCCGGTGGATGACGACTACTACTACGAAATGGTGGCGGTCCGCGCATTTGAGAAATACGGCGTCGGTCTCACGGTCGAGCAACTCGGACAACAGTGGCTGGAGAACAACGCTGGATCGTGGGGATCGAGCGAGCAGGCGCTACTCCTGCTGAAGCGGGGCGTGAAGGCTCCGGACACTGGGCACCCTCGATATAACAAGCTCTGGTGGACGATCGGGCCCCAGTTCAGCAGTGACGTCTATGGCGCGCTGACACCCGGCATGCCGAACGTGGCCGCGACGCTGGCGCGGAATCTCGGCCACATCAACGGCTACGCGGAAGGAACCGATGGCGCGGTTTTTGTTTCCGGAATGATCAGCCTCGCATTCGTGGAAAACGACACCCGCGAGATTGTTCGCCAGGCCGCCAGTCTGATCCACCCGGATTCGCCTTATCGTCAGTGTCTGGACATGGTCATCGCCATGGCAGAGGCGGGTCGCACGGCCGAGCAGATTTTCCGAGCTGTCGATGAACGCTGGGGCATCGAATATCCCGCGACCAATAATGCGGTGGTCAATGGCGGCATTGTGGCCACCAGCGTGTGGTTTGGGGACGGCGATTTCGGCAAAACGCTGCAACTCGCGGTTCACGCCGCCGACTTCGCGGACACCGACTGCAATGCCGCGAACTCGGAATCCGTGGTGGCGGCCATGCATGGCATGAAAGCGCTGCCTTCCGAGCCAGTCTCGGAGCTCCATGATCGGATTCAGGGCAAGGAAATGGGCCCTCTGGAACTTACGCCGCCGGTCGACGAGAGTATTTCGGCGCTGGCGCGACGTACGGCGCGCATCGGCGAGGCAATCCTCGTCGCTCACGGCGCGAATAACGATGGAGACTCGATTCGAATTCCTCTCCAAGATCCTGTGACCCAGCCCGCAGAGCTCTTCAAACTGGCCGACCTGATGCAGTACTGGAACCGGGACTGGACCATGGAACGCGCCGGGTTCGGAGGCGCGGGAGGCGGCATGCCGGGAATCCGGGGCATTACCTTCCTCGACGGTCCGGTGCTTGCCACTTATCCGCGGGACGAAGTGCGCGGGACGGTGTTGAAGCGGGCCGTGACGTTAGGATCAGCTCCAGCGTTGCAGTTCAAGGTCGGGGTGGACGTGGGACGGGCGTGGCAACTGCAGGTCTACGTGAACGACAAAAAAGTATTCGACAATCTGATTGACGGGCTGCATGAGTCGGGCGAATCTGATTCGCGCCATTGGGAAAATGTCAGCATTGATCTATCCGACTACAAGAACCAGCAGGTAGTCTTGCGGCTCTACCAGCGCGTCCTGGTTCCACACCACGAAGCTGGCGACGCTTACTGGCGGGATCTGACGGTGCAGTGAGTTTAGGGGACCAGCGTTTCCTGGGTCGCAAGTGTCCCCCGTCGCAAGCGCCACGTGGACTCTGGACGTATTCCTCACTATAATGCCGATTCCCGCTATGAATCCAAGCGGCACGCCCCCGTTCAAACCTACGATAACTGAGAACGCGGTCCCTCCGGCAACGATCCGTCCGAGCCGCGTGCTTTCAGACTGGCGGATGTCGGTGCTGGCGCTCGTGGGCCTGTGGGCCGTTATTTATATGGTGGGCATCGCTCGGCCGCCATTGCTGGACGACGTCGACACGGTGCACGCCGAAGCAGCGCGCGAGATGCTGCTGCGGCACGACTGGGTGACGCTCTACACCAATGGTTTCCGCTATCTGGAAAAAGCCCCGCTCATGTATTGGAGCCTCGCCACCAGCTACGAGATTTTTGGCATCAGCGACTGGAGCACGCGCTTGCCTCTTATGCTCGGCGTGCTGGCATTGGTGCTTGCTACCTACCGGTTGGGGCGGTATGCCTATGGCGAGGCCGGCGGCATGTATGCGGGCGCGGCGCTGGTCACCTCGCTCGGCCTGTTTATTTTCACGCGCTTTCTGATTCCCGAGGTACTGGTCGCATTGTGGCTGACCCTGGGCTACCACTTCTTCTTGCAGTCGCTCGAACAGGAACGGCCCTCACGCCTGGTTTGCTGGGGATTCGCCGCGATGTGCGCATTGAACGTCCTCACGAAAGGCCTGATCGGACTGGTATTTCCCGCGGGAGCGATCGGACTTTACCTTCTGCTGACCGGAGATTTGCGGCTCCTGTTGAGGCTGCACGTGCTTTCGAGCACGCTGGTATTTTTCGCGATCGCTGCCCCGTGGCACATCCTGGCGGCGCTGCGCAATCCGCCACAGGGCCAGGCGCGCGGGTTTCTGTGGTTTTACTTCATCAACGAACATCTCATGCGCTTCCTGGGCAAACGCGTGCCTCCCGGGTACGACACCGTTCCGCTCGCAATCTTCTGGGCGCTCCTGCTGGCGTGGCTTTTGCCCTGGAGCGCCTTCCTGCCGCAAGCTCTGCGCGAAGTCCCGGTGCGGTGGCGGGACCTTCGCAGCCTGCCCGGGAATCCACTGGACCGGCGGCCGCGCGCGAATCTGCTCTTCTTTTTGTGGGCGCTCGTTATTTTGGGTTTCTTCAGTTTCTCGACGCGACAGGAGTACTACACCATCCCGGCTTTGCCGGGTGTCGCGCTTCTGGTGGGCGCGTGGCTGGCGCGTGAAGGTGGACCGGAAGCGCGCGAGTCCGACCGCCGCGCGGGAAGGATCTCTTCAGCCGTGCTGTTTGTTTTTGGTGTGCTGGCGTTTGTGGCCGGAATGTACCTTCTCTCGGTTTCGCATCGTCCGGCACCCGGGGTAGATCTGGCGGACCTGCTCAAGAAAAATCCCGAGGATTATAACTTCTCGCTCGGGCATGTTTTGGATCTAACCCCGCGAGCGCTGGGTGCATTTCGCGGTCCGCTTCTCGGGGCATCCCTCGGTTTGTTTCTTGGTACCGGATTGAACTGGGTCCTGCGGTGGCGCCGGCGTCCTTTTGCGGGGAATATTGCGCTGGCTGCCATGATGGTTGTGTTGCTGGCCTGTGTGCATTCCTCCTTTATTACGTTTTCCCCAATTCTCTCTTCTTACGATCTCGCGGCGGCGATTCGAAAGCAGTTTCGGCCCGGTGATGTGATCGTCATCGACGGCGAGTACAGCGACGCCTCCACGCTGAATTTTTATACCGGGATTCAGGTGCATGTTCTGCACGAGCCGAGCGGCAACCTGTGGTACGGCGCCAAATTTCCCGATGCGCCGCATATTTTCGAGACTCCGGAATCGCTGGCGGAATTGTGGAACGGCCCGGGAACGGTGTTTCTGTGGACGGACCAGGAGGAGCCGAAAGAACTGCGCGGTCTGGAGTCGTTCCCACTGGCGCGCAGCGGAGGAAAACTCATTTTCACGAATCACAAGCCACGGAAATAACTGCGGACTCGTTCCTCGTTCTGCTAAAATAACCCCTGCGGCTTTGCTAGATTTGTGCAATCCATCCGGCAACCTGATCGAAGACCATTCCCGCCGCGTTTCCACCGCTTACGGTTTCGAGGAGCGCACGCTTGTTGATTGCTGCATACATTATCTTGGGGGTGGCTGTCATCGGGACCATCTCTTCGACAATCGTTTTTATCCTTGCCTTTTTCGGAGTTCTCGAATTCCGCCGCATTGCCGATCGCGACCAGAAAGCCTATGCAAGCTTGCCGGCGAAAATGCCTCCGGTCTCCGTTCTAAAACCAGTGCATGGCAATGAAGCTCGGATGCAAGAGAACATCGAGAGCTTTTTTCGCCAGAACTATGCCGAATTCGAAATCCTGTTCGCGGCAGACGAACCGGATGACCTCGCGCTGCCCGTCATCCGGGAAATTTGCGCGCGCTACCCCCACATCCCAAGCCGGATCCTGATCACCGGGCAACCACCGTGGCCGAATGCTCCCAACTATTGTTTTCATCGCCTGACCGAAATCGCGACCCACGACATTCTGGTTACCAGCGACAGCGACGTTGAAGTTGGACCGGACTATTTGCGGGACGTGGTCGCTCCCTTGCTCGATCCCAAGGTTGGCGCCGTGACCTGCGTGTTTCGCGGCAAGAACGCAGGCGGACCCTGGGGTGCTCTCGACGCCATCGGAATGTCTGTCGAATTTACCGCCGGTGTTTTGATCGCCAATCTTCTGGAAGGCATGAAATTTGGGCTGGGACCGACCATCGCGCTGCGCAAGGATTCCATCGGGAAAATTGGCGGCTATGCCGCAGTTCGTGAGTATCTGTCGAACGACTTCGTGGTCGGCAACTTCATTTATAAGGCTGGCTTCAAGGTCGTGCTGTCGAGCCACGTGGTCGATCACATATCCCCGCGTTTGACGTTCCGGCAAATGTGGGAACGACAACTGCGTTGGGCAATGGGAACTCGCTATTCGCGCCCCAAAGGACACCTTGGAACAGGACTGACCTTCGCAGTGCCTTTCGGGATTCTGGGCCTGATCGGCGCATCCTTGTTAGGTCATCCGTGGATCGGCTTCGCCTTTCTGGCCGCTTCCCTGCTGAACCGCATGGCAGAGTGTTGGCTGCTCGGCTGGTGGGCAGCCCATGACCCGGTCGCACCCGGCTGGGTGCTGCTCTATCCGCTGCGCGACCTGCACGGATTTATCATTTGGTGCGCCAGCTACCTGTCCAAGCGCAGCCTGTGGCGCGACAACAACTACGAGTTGCTCAAGGGCGGCCGTCTCGTCGCCCGGCGCGCGAACGGTTCGGTCGTCCTGCCCGGGTAAACGCGATCCCTTCAATCGCTGAGCGGAGTCACGATGAGCCGTAAGGCATGCGTCATCGGCGCTGGTCCGAACGGATTGGCCGCAGCCATCGTTCTGGCCCAAGCAGGCATACAAGTCGACGTGTTGGAAGCCCAGCCTACGCCCGGCGGGGCCGCACGCACGCTGGAGTTGACTTTGCCTGGATTCCAGCATGATTTCGGATCTGCCGTTTATCCGCTCGGCGCCGAATCGCCGTTTTTCTCGTCTCTGCCATTAAGCAGCCACGGCCTGGAGTGGATTCACTCGCCCGCGGCTTTGGCGCATCCTCTCGATGACGG
>JBKQID010000012.1:0-76031 GCA_052148475.1 Candidatus Sulfotelmatobacter sp.
AAAGTTAGACGTTTGGCCCGGAAAACGGTGATCGCGGGATTTGGGGCTGGCCTGGTCGGGTTTCGGTCAAGCGCCGGTTAATGGTATGCTTACGGCGTCATGGGAATGCCGAGTCTGCTCCGCAAAATCTTCCTGGTCGACCTGCTGCAGGGGCTGAAGATTACGTTTCGCTATCAGGATCCCAAGGAAATCTACACCGAGCAATATCCCCTGGAGCGGCCGCAGGTGGCCGAGCGCTACCGTGGCGCGCCGCGGCTGAACGTCAATCCTGACACCGACGAGACCATGTGCATTGCCTGCGACCTGTGCGCGGTGGCGTGCCCCGAGAATCTGATCGTAGTTTCCAGCGCGCGCAACGAGCAAACTCGCCGCAAGGAACTGACCAACTTCACCTATGACCTGAGCCGCTGCATGTTCTGCGGCCTCTGCGAAGACGCCTGCCCCGTCGACGCCCTCGAACTCACCCAGGATTTCGAGCTTGCCAGCTACACCCGCGAAGGCTGGATCTGGGACCGCAAGACGCTGGAAAAAGGTCCGCAGCCGACGCTGTACAAGAAGTAGGCTTTGAGCAGCTCTGCTTAAATTTTGTCATTCCGAACCGGGCTGAAGGGCCGGTGAGGAACCTGCTTTCCCCGATACTCTCATCGGTGCCGCCTCGCCCCACCCCGCTGCAAGATCCTCCCACGTTGGATTCTCCACATGAATCAATGCGGTCTTTTTCTCCTGCCGCCATTTCTTGATCTCAGTCTCGCGGGGCAAGAGCGTCGCCGACGTTCTGAAAAGCGTGAAAGTAAACCAGCCGATGCACGCGATACTTCCGCGCGAACGCTCCGCCCTCGCCAGCCCTGTGCCGCAAAACCCGAGCCATAAGAAATCCCGTTACGCCGACATAGATCGCTCGGCTCTTGCTCGCCAAGATGTACATGTAATAAACCCGCTCAGCCATCGCCGGTTCCTGGGAACAGCAGGTTCCTCCGCCCGCTTTCAGCGCGCGTCGGAATGACAAGGTATTAAGGTCGACCTAGATTTTTGGCTGTAACGGATGTCACAAGGGCCGGCTGTGCAAAATCAAAATTCTGCAGTCCGTCTTGTCATTCCGAACCGGGCTGAAAGACCGGTGAGGAACCTGCTTCGGCTCGTTCTCCGTGCCTCAGTGACGCCGTAGTGATCCACCTACGCCGGTTGCTGCTGCGTCATGCAGTGCATCGCCCCCAGGCCCCAGATGAAGTCTCCCGAGTAAATCGGCACGACCTCGCGCGTGGGGAACAGTTCGGCCAGGGTGTTGAGCGCGATGCGGTCGTTGGGGCGATTGAAGACGGGCGCGAGCACGACTCCGTTGGCAATGTAGAAGTTGGCGTAGCTGGCGGGCAAGCGCCGGCCTTCGAAGACGACAGGCTGCGGCATCGGCAGCTCGACCACGGTCAACTGTCGGCCGTCTTGATCGCGCGCGGCTTGCAGGCGGCGCAGGTTGGCCTGCAGGGGCGCATGGTTCACGTCCTTCGAGTTGGGCTCGACCATGGTAACGACGGTGTGTTTCGACACGAAGCGGGATAGGTCGTCGACGTGTCCGTGGGTGTCATCGCCGAAAATGCCGCGACCGAGCCAGATGGTGTGTGGCGCGCCCAGATAGTCGGCAAACGCCTTCTCGTAGTGCACCCGCGCCATGTGCGGATTGCGCTCCTGCACGTTGCTGAGCAAGCATTCTTCGGTAGTGAGGATTGTGCCGGCTCCGTTCACATCGATGGATCCGCCTTCGAGGACGATGCGCTCTCCGCCGGAAATGGGATGAATTTCGCGCGGGTACGAGTGAGAGTGACGGGAATGAGGGTGCCCCATTTCTCGCACGTTCTTGGCGCGAGAAGTGGGGGTTTTCGTCTGCGCCATCAGGCTGCCGATTTTTTCGTCGTGCCGCCAGTTGGAGTATTTTGCCCAGGCGTTAAAGCGAAACTTGAGGGCGAGTGCAGCCGAGCCTTGCTCGGCCCGTCCGGGCCTGAGACCCGGCCCCAGATAGTTATTCTGCCCATGGGTGAGGAAGATACACCCGGAGTCGCGCAGCCAGATGCGGTTGGTCGGCCAACGGTGAAGGCGGATGTTGGCCGAAAAGGCATCGGCCCGTTCGAGCACGCGGTGCGCCTGTCTGGCGGCTGAGGCGTCGTTGACAATCAACTCGACCCGCTCGTGCTTCGCCAGATTGCGGATGATTTCGGCGAAGACCCAAGCGATCGGCTCAAATTTTCCCGGCCAGTCGGCGTGATTGTGCGGCCAGGCCAGCCAGGTTGCGGCATGGGGCTCCCATTCCGCGGGCATGCGGTAGCCGAGGGACGCGGGCGTGGCTTCGCTGAAACCTAAAGTAGTACTTGAAGATTTGCCGAGAGCCTTGGCCACGGTGGATTCTCGTCCTGGTCAGTCGTCTTCGTCGATCGTCCTAGTCAATCAAGCGGTTGGTGATGGGCGCATAGGCGTCGATTCGCCGATCGCGCAGGAAAGGCCAGTTGCGGCGGATGTCTTCGAGGGCCTTCAGATCAACGTCGCCGATCAGGATTTCCTCGCGGTCGTGCGATGCTTCCGTGAGCACCCGGCCGAAAGGATCGCAGAAGAACGATCCGCCCCAAAACTCCAGGCCCTGTCCAGGCGCAGAGTTGCCGCGGATGTTCCCAGTTTCAAATCCCACGCGGTTCACCACGGCGACATAAACGCCGTTGGCGATGGCATGCCCCCGCTGGATGGTGCGCCAGGCGTCGTGCTGGGCGCCTCCAAACTCAGCCTTTTCCGCAGGGTGCCAGCCGATCGCGGTCGGATAAAAAAGGATGGTTGCGCCCTGCAAGGCGGTCAGACGGGCGCCCTCGGGATACCACTGGTCCCAACAGACCAGAGTACCGAGGCGTCCGGCGCTGGTGTCGAGCGCGCGGAATCCGAGGTCTCCGGGAGTGAAGTAGAACTTTTCGTAGTAGAGCGGATCGTCGGGGATATGCATTTTGCGATAGAGTCCGCGCAGGGAGCCGTCGCTATCAAAGATGGCCGCCGTATTGTGGTAAACCCCGGCAGCCCGCTTTTCAAATAGCGACGCGATCAGAACCACCCCGTAGTTTCGCGCGGCACCCGCCAGCCTCTCGCTCGTGGGCCCAGGGATCGGCTCCGCCAAGTCGAACAGGGAATGATCCTCGCGTTGGCAGAAATACTGGGTCTGGAAAAGCTCGGGCAGGCAGACGACCTGCGCCCCGCGGCCGACAGCATCGGCAATGCGGGTGATGGCCTTCTCAAGATTTTGCTCCGGCTCCGGCCCGCACGACATCTGGATCAATGCCACGCGAAATTTGTCAGGGGGCACGCGTTTCCGACCTCCGCGAACAAATATAGCAGGAGAGCTATCAGCTTTCAGTTTGGAAATCCTGCCCTCGCGGGCTCGACCGCGTTTGTTGTGATCTCAGCTTTACAAGCTTTTACTCGCTGAGTCCGCGGAGGCCTCGCGGACATCGCAGAGAACGACCTTCTAGCGGGTTCCAGATGTCCTGCCCTTTTGTGCGGCGAACGCGCGCTTCAGCCGGAGATTGCCTTCGACCAGCTGTCCGAGGCGATCGGTCACTTCTTTTGAAGGCATGGAGCGGAGAATAGCCTCGATCGCAGCTTCGGCTTCGAGCGATTCTTTTCTGACTAGTTCGAGGAGGAACTCCAGCGCGGCATCCTGGCGGGTGAGCGCAATGGCCGACAGCAGGACCGAGCGCCACCAGGGATCGTGCGCCTTCAGGAAGGTTTCCCGCAAGGCGTCGAAAGCCTGCGGTAAATGAGTTCCGGCAATCGCCAGGGCGGCTTCGGCGGCGTTGTCATCGGCTGAGGCCAGAAAACGGCGAACCCACAGGATTGCGCTCCTGCCTTCGATGCGCAGAACGCCGCTGTAGCAGGCGCCGAGGACTTCCGGTTCGTCCGCGCCTGATTTGTCGGAGGCAAGCACGGCTCGCAGGCGGAGCAGCAGGCTCGCCGATACCGAGCCGATTTGTTCGATGGCGCGCACCACCTCGACTCGCACCGTTTTGTCTTTGTCGGCGAGCAAATCCACCAGATGCGCCAGCAAGTCGCGCTCCGTCAGACTGCGGCATTGCACGAGCGCCAGGGCGCAGGTGGCGCGCAGAGTTCCGGCGGTGTCGGACTGACCTCCCCAGACCGGTTCCATCTGGATATGGCGCATCCCGCGCAGGAAGACGGTTTCATCCTGAAGTTCCAGGGCGGCGAGCGTGCGGCTGATGGCGTTCTTGGCCCAGCATTGCGGGTCGTTTTTTACCGGATCGTCGAAGAAGCGGCCGAAGGCCGCGAGCAGTTCTACTTCCAGATCGGCTAAGCCAGATTTGTCAAAAACAGGTTCACGGACGAATTCGCGAATCAGGTCGGCAGCCTTGGCGACGATGAAATTGTTGCGATGTCCCAGCGCCTTGCGCAGCGGCTCGACGCGGGCTTCTGCCCGGCCGTGGCGAAGCCCGTCCAGGGCTGCGAGTTGTTCTTCGAAGGCGCGCTTGCCAGGCATGGTTGGCAGTGTAGTCGGTTGAGGAGGGAAGAGAAAGGCGTCAAGCACCAACGACACGAAGTGACACGGAAGGAATTCTCCATCTTTACCACAGAGGACACAGGGTACACAGAGGAATCTAGAGAATTGGATATAGGCTTCATTTCCTCTGTGTCCTCCGTGCCCTCTGTGGTGAAGGATGGCTTTCCTTCGTATGACTTCGTGTCCTTCATGGTTGAAGATCGGTTCGCGCGTGGCGTCCGTTCACTTAGTTCCTGTAGAGTATCTTGTCGGGAAGAATTGTACCCAGCCTGGGAGGCTCGCGTTGAAACACGGCAATCACGGCACTTCGAAGAATAGTAAGCACGACGATCCTGCGCGGAAGAATCATGCCCAGGCGGCTGGGGCGGGCGGTGAGGGCAAAGACCGTCATCTGCACAATCCCATCGAAGACCGGCTGATTCCGCTGGAGCCGCTCGATTTAGGCAAAATACATTCCATCGATGGCTTGGTGCGGGCGATGTCGAAGACGGCGTTCACCGGACGCCAACTGGGCGAAGCCGCCGATGTGCTTGAGGCCATGGCGCTCGACGAAGACGCCTTCATTGTGATGACCCTGGCTGGGGCCATGACCGTTGCCAAGCAGGGACTCATCGTTACTGAGTTGATCGATCGCGGCATCGTGAATGCGATTGTCTCGACCGGCGCGCTTATGGCTCACGGCTTGGTCGAGGCCACGGGGCGGGCGCACTTCCGCGCCAATCCTGAGGTTTCCGACGAGGAACTTTACGAGCAGGGCTATAACCGCGTCTACGACACGCTCGAGCCCGAGCAGAACCTTGACGATGTCGAGGAAGTCATGTCGGCAGTGCTCGAAGCCTGGGACCACAACGAGGTGATGTGCTCGTACAAGCTGAATCATGCCATCGGCGAATTTCTGGCCAAGCGCGACAAGAATCAGCGGGGCATTCTCAAATCTGCGTACGAGCAGGGAGTGCCCGTCTTCGTGCCGGCGTTCAGCGACTCAGAACTGGGTCTGGACACGGCTCTGAACAATCGGCTCCGGGAATCGACTGGGCGGCACAAGATCCGCTTCGATCCCTTCGAAGATCTGGAGCACTTTGCCGCGACTTTGCTGCGTCAGAAGAAGCTGGGAATTTTCACCATTGGCGGCGGCGTGCCGCGCAATTGGTCGCAGCAGTTTGGGCCGTTCTGCGAGCTGCGGCACCGGCGTCTGGGAGAGAACGTTCCCTTGAAGCGCTACCACTACGGTCTCAGGATTTGCCCGGAGCCCGTGTATTGGGGCGGGTTGTCGGGCAGTCCCTATAGCGAGGCGATTTCCTGGGGCAAGTTTGTGCCTCCGTCGGAAGGCGGCAGGTTTGGGGAGGTCTTCGTGGATGCGACCGTCGGCCTTCCGATCATCGTCGCCGCGGTGATCGAGCGGCTGGATAAATCGAAGAAAGGCGGGCGCAAGGGTGCCCGGGCCGCATCCAGGAAGTAACTAAGAGGGAGTGGCGCCGCCGACGAGTGGGACGACTCGCTTATTTGGAGCTACCGCTAGGCGCGACCTACGCGTTGCTCTCGCAGGCGCCTGCATCCTGAGCGTTGAACTCCTGGGCGGAGTCGCTCGGCTGGGAGTCGTGATTACCCGTCCGCATGCGCCGGTACAACGGCGCAAGGATACTATTTTCAAGAACTTCCGACTCTGCCTGAAACCAATCCTGTAAGGCTTGGCCGTCTTCCTGGCCGCGAGTTTCGTAGAGCTGTTTGGCCCGCGAACGGACTTTGCGCTCCACCAACTGCACCATCAACGTCTGTTGCTTCTTTCTGCGTGTTTCGATGTCCACTGCCACTCCTCGATCTGTGTCTTTTACCAGTTCAATCATAGCCGATTCCTGTTAACGGAGTATTACATCCGAGTCCGGCTGGGGTTACTAAAGTCCTACTCCTAGATTTGATGCTGGCGGTGCCGCGCAGATTCATTTAATTGCATTGTTTTCATCCACTTAATGCAGTAAACGGAATCGGTCATCCGCCAGATTGCGGAGAGAAAAACTCCTTCAGAGATCTTAGATCTGAGATATGGAAGTTGGACGTAGAACCGCCACAGACGTGAGCGAAAGCCGACACTATACCGAGAGGTGAAAAGGGCGAGGGCTCAGCCCTTTTCAGTCGAAGATCAAAACGGCCGAGGCGATCACCGTGGTCCACAGGGCACGTTTGTCGCCCACGGCAGACTGGGTCACGTTGGCCGTGCGCACGATTTTGTTGGACAGGCGATAGATCTGCTTCTTCTCGTCCCAGGAACGGTCGGGATCGAATTCCACGTTAAGGGTGGTGGCGAGCATTTCGGCGGCGAGCTCCTCGGCGTATTCGCCGGCGGCGTCTTCGGTCTCGCCAAACGAGTGGTGCTCGCTTAGGTACCCGTACGTGTTGCGGTCGGCAGGAATGGCCACGCCAATCGAGGAAGCCAGGAGTCGGTGGGGCTCGCGGGTGGAGTTTTCCGCCACCACGGCGAAAACTACTTCTCCGGGATGCAGGTACTTCACACCTTCCTTGCGGGCCAGCAGTTTGCAGTTTGGCGGGAAGATGGAGGAGACCCGCACCAGATTCTGGGCAGCGATACCGGCGTCGCGCAGCGCCAATTCGAAGGAAGTCAACCGCTCACGATGCTTCCCGACTCCCTTGGTAAAGAAAATCCGCTTCGGAACCATGTCTTTGCCCAAATCTGTGATCCTCCGACAAGAAGAAATTGAACAGGGAGAATGCACAATCTAACACAATGCTTTGTAAAGGAAATATGAATTTACTGGCGCGATGAAAAAATGCGGGGAGCGCTGGCGCGCGTCCCCGCTGGGTGCCCGGATTTTCTAGGGGGAGGGCCCGGGCAAAACCGCTTCTAATTCGTTTCCTCGGCCGAACCAATCGTTCGTTTGTCGGTGCGCCGCAAAAGCGGCCTCACTTGGCGGCCACCACCTTGCTGACTTCAATGTTCGTGCCGTCGACCGTGCCGGTGACGGTGGCTTTCTTGCCCGCCTGCTCATCGAGCACAGCCAGCACAGCCTTGTCCGTGGTATTCAGAACATAAAGCTTGTCGCCCACGACCAGCGCGTATTTTGAGCCGTGTGCCACGCAGCTTCGCGTGCACTCGGCGGGTGTGCCTTCGCCTTCCATGTGCTTAACGCCGCACATGGCGTCGCCTACTTCTCCGGTCAGCGTTTGTTTCCCGCCCGCCATCGCCGGACGGAACAGGAACAAACTTGCCGAACCTAACAATGCCGCAATCAAGATCGCGCGCCGCCAACTTCTCCGCCAACCATGCTGTCCACTACGCCGCCAAACCTGCTCCCAACTTCGGTTCATCCCCAGTCTCCTTCGAACGATGCAGCCCGTAGCGCTGACTTGCGCGGACTTGCGGCCAGTGTATCAAGGCGCCCTCATTTCACAAACGCGCTTGATCGCTCTTGCGGCTAGAGCGCGCGCGGCAAATGTGCGACTAAGAGTACGGGAAGGGAAGCAATTTCTGAAAACATCTCTGAAGTTGTTCCAAAAACCGAACAAACCATGGGCCGCCACCCGGCTGCAGGCGCCTATTTCGGCGCTTTCGCGGAGTAGATGAGATCGACGTCGACCGTCTTTTCGCGGACGTTGGCGGTCACGTGTGGCGAGACCTCCCAGTCCAGCGTAGGCGGCAGAAGTTTCTGTGCGGCCGGCAAATATTCGCTCAAGTAGGTTGAGTCGTACACCTCACCGGGGCGAATCTTCCACGCGCTGCGGAGTTTTGCGGTCAGGCTGTTGTCGAGGCCGCGGAATTCGAGGTCGCCCATGTGATAGACGTAGCCTTCGGTCACGATCAGGTGAATAACGACAGTGCCGGCGGCGTCGTCGAACTGGGCATCGGCTTTAATCGCCGTGGTGACGAATCCGTGAGATCCGTAGAGCTTCTGGATGTCCTTGAGGTTGTCGGCGAGGCGGATCGTGTTGGCGGGCTGGCCGGGCTCGGCCCGCACCATTTTCTGCAGCGTTTCGGCAGGGAACTCGTGATTGCCCGACCACTCGAAGCTCTTCAGCTGGTATTGCTCGCCGGGAGTTACGGCAAACGTGACATCGACGATGGTCTGGTTACGCGGCCCCTCTTCGTTTTCAGTGTTCTCAGCCCCGGGCTGCTTGACGACTTTGGGCTCGGGCTCGCCGAACCGCGCCTTCAGGTATCCGCGCGAGTAATAGACCGGCAACAGCTGGCGCTGCACCAGCAGATTCAGGCTGGTGCGGGAGTATTCGTGGTCGGGAAGCCTCTCGGCGGCGGCTTCGAGCGCGGGCAGTTCGCCACCGGCCGCCCCAGTGAACAGAATCTTGTGCACCTGGATGAGGACGTCGGTCACGTGGTAGTTGATCGAGTCGATGGGTCCGTCCGCCTTGCCCGTACGCTGATACTCGACGTGTCCGGGGATTGAGTTTTCCACCAGCATGGCCTGCAGCACATCGGAAACGTCGTCGGCCAGGCGGCCCGAGAGTGGCAAGGTTCCATCGAACAGCGGCGAGTGTTGCTGAATTCGCTGCCGCAACTGGGCGTCGGTGAACCAGACGAAATCCTCAAAATGCGCCGGTACAAATTTGTCGGCGTCGGTCACCTGCAGTTCGAGCTTGGTTCCCGCCGACGAATACGTGAAGGTATAGGCGATCTCAGTGAAGACTCCCATATCGCCCAGGCGGCGGGCCGCTTTCTTGAAGTCGTCGTCGTTGACGGCAGTGCCCATCTGCAGGCCGGTCGCGGCGGCGATGGCGGCTTCAGGAAACCGTTTGCTTCCGACCACCTTAATGGCGATCAGTTGCCGCGCGGAGGCCGGCATCTGCGCCAGCGGCTTCTGCGAGGAGACTTGACCTATCGCGGGCAGACAGAGGACGGCGATGATGGTGAGCAGCAGGAACAGAAGCCTGGGAGTCGCTCTCATCATCGTCTGGTCATCGACTTGGAATGTGGGCCAACTCTTCGGTGGATTTGTGCTTCACCGCAATGTCAATGAAGGCGAGCGCCGCTCGGCTCAGAGCTTTGTCTTTGCGGAAGACGAGGGCCAGATCACGGCGTACCTGTGCGTCGGCGATGGGAACGGCGGCCAGAACTTTGGCGCGAACGTCTTCCTCGACGTTCGAGCGCGCGATGAAGCCAATGCCCACGTCGGCGGCTACGAATCGCTTCAGCAGTTCGCTGGAATCAAGTTCCATGGTGAAGTTGGCCTTTAGTCGCCGTTCGTGAAACAGTTGCTCGATGGCATCCCGCGTGTGTCCCGCCTTGGGGACGACCAGCGGGAACTTGGCCGCGTCGGCAACCGTCGCCGACTTCAGCTTGCCCAGCGGGTGCTGCGGCGGCGCGATCAGAATCAGTTCATCGCGATGGATGAGCACCACGGTCAGCCGGTTGTCCGTCACGGGAAGGGAAATCACGCCGAAGTCGACCGAGTTGTCGATGATGGATTCGAGAATCTTGCCGTAGTCGGCGCGCTTGATGTTCACCGAGACATCAGGATACTGCTTCTTGAAATCGGCAAAAACATAAGGCAGGATGTGCAGGCAGGTACCCTCGTTCGCCCCGACAATGATTTCGCCGCGGGGCACGCGCTCCATCTCGGCAATGGCGACCAGCATGGCCTTGCGGGCGTCCAGCGTTTCCTCGACATACTTCTGAAACGCCTTGCCCGCGGCGGTGAGCGAGACTTTGCCGCCGGAGCGGTCGAACAGCTTGGCCCCAACCTCTTCCTCCAGCCCGCGAATTTGCGACGAAATGGCTGGTTGGGTGCGAAAACGCTTCTCCGCCGCCCGCGAAAACGAGGCGTGCCGCGCCACTTCGAGGAAGGTTTCGAGCTGGTCAAAATCCATAAGAACAGTTGCCAGTGAGGCTTTAACCACAGAGGCCACAGGGTTTCACAGAGGAAGGCCGTAGGTTTCCCCTGTGTCACTCTGTGTCCTCTGTGGCTAAAGCCCTTACAGCTCCCAGTATAAAGTCGCGTTATCGCCGCTATAAGAACAATCGAATTGCCAGCTTCCGCAACTGGCTTTACACTCCTCAATCCTGCTCAACGCGACCGATTGTAGCAGCCGGGTGCCCTATTTCTAACGTCGCGTTCCTTGCGACGTTAGAGTGGGAGTTACGACTCTCCGCAACCGTTCGCTCGATTTCTGAAAGATTTGCTCCCGGCAAGGAGTTTTCATGACCGACCCCAAGGCTGTTCTCGAGTTCGCGAAGAAGAACGACGTCCGGATGCTCGACCTGCGCTTTACCGACATTCCCGGGCTCTGGCACCACGTTTCCTATCCCATCGGGCAGTTGACGGAATCCTCGTTCGAAGAAGGCTTCGGCATTGACGGGTCTTCGATTCGTGCATGGGCCGGCATTCACGAGAGCGATATGCTGCTCAAGCCCGACGCCAACTTTCACTTGCTCGATCCTTTTACCGAGGTCCCCACGCTGGTGCTGGTCTGCGATGTGGTCGATCCCGTAACCAAGCAGCGTTACGATCGCGATCCCCGCTACATCGCCAGGAAGGCTGAGATTTACCTGACCTCATCGGGCATCGCCGACACGGCTTACTTCGGTGCGGAAGCAGAGTTTTTCATTTTCGATAATGTCCGCTTCGATCAGCGCGAGCAGTACGGCTTTTACTACATCGACGCCGAAGAGGGCCGCTGGAATTCGGGCAGGGAGGAGAACAACCTCGGCTACCGTCCGCGCTACCGGGAAGGTTATTTCCCCGTGCCGCCCACCGACCATTATCAGGACCTGCGCTCCGAGATGGTACTAACCATGCTGAACTGTGGCATCGATGTGGAATGTCACCATCACGAGGTCGCGTCCGGGGGGCAGACTGAGATTGACCTGAAGTTCGATTCGCTGGTGCGTTCCGCCGACAAAATGCTGCTCTACAAATACATTGTGAAGAACGTGGCCAACCGCCAGGGAAAGACGGTCACGTTCATGCCCAAGCCGATCTTCGGCGATAACGGCAGCGGCATGCACACCCACCAGTCGCTGTGGAAGGCCGGCCAGCCGCTCTTCTCCGGCGACGGATATGCTGGCCTGTCGCAGCTCGCCCTCTGGTATGTCGGCGGCCTGATCAAGCACGGACCGGCACTGTCGGCGATCATCGCGCCGACAACGAATTCCTACAAGCGCTTGGTCCCCGGCTTTGAAGCGCCCGTAAGTCTGGCGTACTCGAGGCGCAACCGCTCGGCGGCCTGCCGCATTCCAATGTATTCGGTCGCGCCCAAGGCGAAGCGGGTCGAGTTCCGTCCTCCCGACCCGAGTTGCAATCCATACATGGCGTTCGCGGCGATGTTAATGGCCGGCCTGGACGGCATCGAAAACAAAATGGACCCCGGCCAGCCGCTCGACAAAGACATTTACGAACTCGATCCCGAGCAGTTGTCGACCATCCCGTCGATGCCGGGCTCGCTCGAAGACGCCCTCGACGCGCTAGAGCGCGACCACGCCTTCTTACTAAAAGGCGATGTGTTTACCGAAGAGCTATTACGGACGTACGTCGATTACAAGCGCTCGAAAGAAGTGGACGCGATCCGCCAGAGGCCGCATCCGTATGAGTTCGCGCTGTATTACGACATCTAGTCTTGAACCGAAGGGTGCCCCACCCTTTCCCTCCATAAAGCGGAGGGACAAGAGTGGAGCACCCCCTCGAACTTGATTGTGAACAGCGCCGCTATTTCAACTGCTTCTCAATCGCCGCCGTCACTTCCTTCGAATCCGGCGTCACCGCAGGTTCGAAGCGCTGCACGACTTTCCCGTCGCGATCCACCAGGAACTTGGTGAAGTTCCACTTGATCTCGCCGGCGATGCCTGCGCCCGTTTCTTTCGTGAGATAGGCGTAGAGCGGTGCCTGGTCGTCTCCCTTCACCGAAATCTTGGAATACATGGGGAAGGTCACGTTGTACTTGCGGGTGCAGAAGGTTTTGATCTCTTCGTTCGTGCCCGGTTCCTGCGCGCCGAAATTGTTGGCGGGGAAGCCGAGGATCACGAATCCCTGGCCCTTGTACTTCTCGTAAACCGCCTCGAGCGCGCTGTATTGCGGAGTGTACCCGCACTTGCTGGCCACGTTCACCAGCATGACGACCTTGCCCTTATAGTCGGCCAAGGGGGCTGGCTTGCCGTCGATGGAGTTCAGTGTGAAGCTGTAGACCCCCGAGCCTGCGAACAGCGATGTGGCCATAATCAGCAGTACTCCGAAAGTGAGGTAGATTCCGAGTCTCCCCGGTTTTTTAGATGGTGTTGACGACGATGCGGTCATTCCTGACTCCTGTGTGGCGGATTTCTACAGCCCGATGGGCTTTTGTCGAAGACGATCCTAGGGATGAGACTGAAGATAGCGGCTGGACGATAAAAAACGCAACAGGGGAAATGTAAATTCTGTGTCTAGCAGGGGCGTGCTCGGATTAAACGGCAGTTCGTACGGTGTTTTCCTTGACCACCCGTTCCAGCAAGCGCATGCGTTTGCCGGGAAGTGGGATGTCGGTCATTTGCGGGCGGGCAACTTCGCAGCTGCTGACCGAGAGAAATGCATCTCCCATATTGTCCAGGGCAGAGGCAGAGCGGCCGAGCACCATCAGCAGATACTTCTGAGCTATGGGCCGGTCGGCCGGGTGGATCAGCGCCCACCAACGCCGGATCGACTCCTGCACTTCAGGCTCGCTCTTTTCACCTACCACGAGGGAATCGATCAGCCGGTAAACCTTGCTTTTGATCGCCTGATACGAGACAGAAATCTCTTGGGGCATAGGGTTCCTGGTTTTCCTGTACTTCCGTACAGTGCAATCCGCGCACCAAACCCGTAGACCCATGTTTTGGCGTGGTTTAGACCGATTTGCACTAACATGAACGTACTATGAATGGAATAAACCGGGTTTGGAATATGGATTCTGGAAGAGCTTGATATTGGGCCATCTGGTTCCAACTGCCGGAATAGGAATCTCAGGGGCCTTAACTGCGCCCAGACGTAATTTACGAGTGGCGCGTCCGCCGCCCCCGGACTCTTCATGGCCAGCTGCCAGAATCGATATGCAGGTTACAATGTTCCGCTCTGCTCAGGATTTCCGTCGAGCCCTGCCTGTCTGAAGGTCGGGCGGGTCTGGGATTCGGCATCCTTTCGCACAACACGAATCACACAGCACGAACTAATTTCGGAGGCGCAATGAAACGGTGGGCGTGGATTCTGACTATTCCGGTACTGGTCTCGCTGGCGGGGGCGCAGCTGTCATCGTCTCTAAACTCTCCGCAGAACCCTGCGCAGGCCGCTGGCAGTTCGCAGGATAACGAGCGCAATGCCGGTTCCGGCGACCGGATGTTCTTCCCGCACGATATGCTCTGGGGCTGGGCGCAGCTGGACCTCGCGCCCCCGCACAACGAGATCGATCCTAATCTCTGCTCCGGAGACGTCGCAGCCAACGGCGGACTCCAGGATCCCTGCAGTCTGTTTGCGCGCTATATGTTGTCGGGAATCCTGGAGGTTCGTCCCTTCGGGCGCGGGCCGCTGCGGAGATTCATGGTGTACGGAGCGCCCACTTTTCTGTTCGGCAAGACCCTACCCAAGACCCTTTACACCTGGTCGCCGGACGCGATCGGGATCGAGCACTCCTGGGGAATTGGGATTTATCTCAACAAGGGATTCGAGTTTCGCGTCACGCAGCACTTCCTGTTCGACCGCCTGGGCGCGCGCGACAAGAATTTGGGCACCGCCGACCTGGGCAACAACGGGCCTTGGGGACGCTACGTGACCGTGGGCGTGCGCAAAACCTTTGGCACGCGCCGCTGGTAGCGCGGGAAGCGGCCTGAACCCTGACACTACGCCGCAACCGGCGTGGCCGGCCGCAGCAGTCGCCGAATGAACCACACGATCAGCACCACGAACAGCCCCAAGAAGACGAGCGGCAGCAGAAAAATCAGAACAACCCAGCCAGGGCCACCCATGTTGGTGGTATCGCCTCCCACCGTGGCGGCGGGGTCCCGGCGAATCCGGCCGCCGAATACGGTGACGTCGCCCTTCACGCTCACATCTTTATCGAGGCGGATGTCTCCGCCAAAGGTCGTCGCGTCTCCCCCGACCTGCCCCTGGTCCTCGATCACGATGCTGCCACCGAACGCGGTTACGTCGCCCGCCACATGTCCGCGCACACGAATGCTGCAGCCAAAGCAGGTCGCCTCGCTGACTTCTTCGCCCGGGCCTACGCTGATGTTGTGTCCTGTCTGAGTGCGCTCGTGCAAACTGGCGCCGAACGCAGCTGCAGTGAAGGCCACGACGAGCAGAAACCACGCCGATAGCCGGAGCGGAAGGCGGATGTTAGACCCCATGGAGCCTCCTCAGGGTGATGTCCTCGAAATCATCGGCGGAATTATGGCACAGAGCAAGAATAATCGACGGTTGATCCGCCATTTCTTTATAATTGGAAGTTTTCCAAATCGCGGCGCGACACACTTATTAGCGGAGGTTTTGGATGGCTGGCTCTTATAACGGCGTAGCCGTACCGGCGGACGGCGGGAAGATTGGTTATGCCAACGGCAAGTATGACGTTCCCAATAACCCGATCATTCCCTTCATTGAGGGCGATGGGACGGGTCGCGACATCTGGAAAGCCTCGCTGCGCGTGTTCGATGCAGCAGTCGAGAAAGCCTACAAAGGCAAGCGCCGCGTCGCCTGGTACGAAGTGTTCGCCGGAGAGAAAGCCAAGGCCAAGTTCGATACCTGGCTGCCCGATGACACCGTCGACGCCGTCCGCGAATTTCGCGTCGCCATCAAAGGTCCGCTAACCACGCCCGTGGGGGGCGGCATCCGCTCACTCAATGTGGCCCTGCGCCAGATTCTCGACCTCTATTGCTGCGTGCGCCCGGTGAAGTATTACAAAGGTGTGCCGTCGCCGGTGAAGCATCCCGAGCGCATGAATGTCGTCATTTTCCGCGAAAACACCGAAGACGTCTATGCCGGCATCGAGTGGGAGCAGGGAACCGCCGACTGCGCCCGGCTGATTGCATTTCTCAACAAGGATATGCTGAAAGGCGGCAAGAAGCAGATTCGCCTCGATTCCGGCGTCGGCATCAAGCCGATTTCAGTGACCGGAACCAAGCGCCTGGTGCGCATGGCCATCCAGCACGCGATTACGAACGGCCTCAAGAGCGTCACGCTTGTGCACAAGGGCAACATCCAGAAATTCACCGAGGGCGCGTTCCGTCTCTGGGGATACGAGGTGGCCACCGAAGAATTCCGCGACAGAGTCGTCACCGAACGCGAAAGCTGGATCATCGGCAACAAAGACAAAGATCCGAATCTAACGGTCGCGCAGAATGCAGAAATGGTTGAGCCCGGCATGGAGTTCGCTCCCCCGGCATTCCGCCAGACGGTCGAAAAAGAAGTGAAAGCGGTACTCGACGCGATTTACGGCACACACGGCAACGGCGCGTGGAAGAAGAAGATCATGATCAACGACCGAATCGCCGACTCGATTTTCCAGCAGGTTGTGACGCGGGCAGACGAATATTCCGTGCTGGCCTGCCCCAATCTGAACGGAGACTACATTTCCGACGCCTGTGCCGCACAGGTCGGCGGCCTCGGCATCGCTCCCGGCGCCAATATTGGCGATGGCTATGCCATTTTCGAAGCGACGCACGGCACCGCTCCCAAGTATGCCGACAAAGACGTCATCAATCCCGGCTCGGTGATTTTGTCGGGGGTCATGATGTTTCGTCATCTCGGCTGGACCGAAGCCGCCGATTTGATCGAGCAAAGCATGGAGCGGACGATCGAACAGAAAAAGGTTACCTACGACTTCGAGCGCCTGATGCCCGGCGCCACCAAAGTCAAAACCAGCGAGTTCGCCGACGCGATGATCGAAAACATGGATGCGAGTGTGCTCGTGTAAGCGGTCCGCGATCGTTGAAGCTATTTGTCTTTGTGGAAGAGTGCTTTGCGGTAGAGTGGCTTTGTGGAAGAGCGGCGCTTTAGCGCCGCGTTCGCAGCCAGAGAACGCTGGGCTTTAGCCCCTGCAGTCCTCATAGAAAGGAATCATCCCATGCGCAAAAAAGTCACCATCGTAGGTTCCGGCAACGTGGGCGCGACGGCCGCTCACTGGATCGCCTCCAAGGAACTCGCCGACGTCGTTCTCATCGACATCATCGAAGGTGTCCCGCAAGGCAAGGGACTCGATCTGCTCGAGGCCATGCCCATCGAGAAGCGCGACTCCTATGTCAGCGGCACCAACGATTACAAAGACACCGCGAATTCCGACATCGTCGTGATCACCGCCGGCATCCCGCGCAAACCCGGCATGAGCCGCGACGACCTGCTCAACACGAATTACAACATCATGAAAGCAGTGGTCGGCGAGGTGGTCAAGAATTCGCCGAACTGCATCCTGATCATTGTTTCGAATCCTCTGGACGCCATGGCGCAGGCCGCTTACAAGCTCAGCGGATTCCCCCGCGAGCGCGTCATCGGGATGGCCGGCGTGCTCGATTCGGCCCGCTTCCGCGCCTTCATCGCCGACGAACTGAAAGTCAGCGTCGAGAACGTCACGGCCTTCGTGCTCGGCGGACACGGCGACACCATGGTCCCACTGCCGCGCTATTCCACGGTCGCCGGAATCCCGATCACCGAGTTGATCGAGAAAACCAAGCTCGATGCCTTGGTTCAGCGCACTCGCGATGGCGGCGCCGAAATCGTGAAGTATCTCAAAACCGGCTCGGCTTATTACGCGCCGTCAGCCGCAGCCACTGAGATGGTCGAAGCCATCCTCAAAGACAAAAAGAAAATCCTTCCCTGCGCCGCTTATCTGCAAGGCGAATACGGCATCAATGGCCTCTACGTCGGAGTCCCGGTAAAGCTGGGTGCGAAGGGAATCGAGCAGATCATCGAAATCAAGCTGACGGCCGAAGAAAAAGCCGGCCTCGATAAGAGTGCCGCCGCGGTGAAGGAACTGGTGGGGGTGATCGGGGTTTAGCTTTCTGCCTCGTACCTCGCTATGGAGTCTGGGCAAGGAAACCCCAGGTTATCTGATCCACGCGACGCTTTTGATTCGCGGTGCCGCCTATACTGGAAGCTTCCTTCTTGGTGGCGTTGCCCGGTAGGTCGTCGAAATAAACCCATACGTCCTTCAGATCTTTGTTGAGCAGGCCGCCGTTCCAGGAGAAAACTACGTTGCCCTGATCCGTTCCCCAACTTATCGCAAAGGGCTTGCCATTGATTCGTGCCAACTCACTGTACGGCATTCCCAACGAGATGCCGTGCACAGCATGCCAACGGCTCGCCGTGCCGGAGACGGTTACGCTGCTTGGGTACGCTTCCTTCTCCCGGTCCTGCCAAAGAATCTCGATCCTGCGGTGCGGATCCTTCGGGAACAACACCGTGGCTGTGTCCGTATCGCCCTCGCCTAACTCCACTTCCTGATCCACAACATTGGCAGCCCCATACCGCTGCACCAGGTCCGCTCGAGTAACCCGGTAGTTGATCGGGCCGCCATCACCGTTCGGCACGATCAGCCATGGATCGGCCTCTGCTTGCCCAAAGCCCAGCACCGTCATCAAGAAGACAAATCCTGCCAATCGGAAGATGGAACTGCTGCGCATAGCCCTCACAAACTGCCTCATTATTCGTTCGATTTCGATCTCGCCCGATTCTCGTCTGATATTTCACGGTCGGCAAGTTACGGTGGATAATTAGGTGTTTGAGAATTGACCATGGTCATTGACCATGGTATAAATAAAACATGAAAGAAATCGCCATCTCCGTCTTCAAAGCCAAGTGCCTCGGCATTCTGGAAGAGGTGCGCAAGACTCGCAAGCCGATTCGGGTTACCCGCTTCGGTAAGCCCGTGGCCGAAGTCGTCCCGCCTGCGCCGGAGGAGCGCCCGAAACGCTGGCTAGGTTGCATGGCGGGCACAGGAGAGATTCTGGGCGACATCGTCGGTCCAACCGGCAGCCTAGAGGACTGGGAAGCTGGGCGCGATTGAAGCTGCTTCTCGACACGCACATCTGGGTCTGGAGCGTTTTGCAACCCGAGCGCCTCTCCCGCCGCGTGGCACGACAGTTGATCAACCCACAGAATGAGATCTGGCTGTCGGCGGTCAGCATCTGGGAACTAAGGTTGCTTCACGACAAGGGCCGAGTGAAGTTGATCCCCGATGCTGTCAGCTGGATCCATGCCAACCTAAGTAGGCTGAACATTCGTGAGGCGCCGATGACGTTTGAAGTGGCGCTTGCGATCTCTTCGCTGAACCTGCCTCACAACGACCCAGCGGACGGCTTCATCGCTGCAACGGCAAAGGTATTTGGTCTGACTCTGGTGACCGCCGACGAACAACTCGCCAAGTTAAAGGACATTGCCGTTTTGTCGAATCGTTGAACCTATACCTTCTCGATCGTCACCTTCTTCAGCACCACATCCTTGTTGGGACGATTCTGCCGGTTTTGGGGAACTCCGGTAATCTTCACGGCGACGTCCTGCCCCTCGACCACTTCGCCAAAAATTGTGTGCTTGCCGGTGAGCCAGGTCGTCGGCACCGTCGTGATGAAGAACTGCGAGCCGTTGGTGTTGGGCCCGGCGTTGGCCATGGCCAGTTTGCCCGGCTGGTCGAACTTGTGCGGCGAACCCTTGGTCTCGTCCTCGAACTGGTAGCCGGGGCCGCCCGTGCCCGTGCCCTGCGGATCGCCGCCCTGAATCATGAAGTCGGGGATCACGCGGTGAAAAATCGTTCCATCGTACAGCCGGTCTTTCGACTTCTTGCGCGTTACGGGATGCGTCCACTCGCGCTTGCCTTCGGCCAGTTCCACGAAGTTGGCAACGGTTTTGGGCGCGTCCTTTTCAAACAGACGGCAAACAATGGTTCCTTCCGAGGTTTCAAAAATCGCATAGGTGCCCGCGGGACGGCTCATGAATATTTATTCTCCTTGTCGTAGATGGCCTTTGATTTTAGCAGGACCGGCTTGGGCAGCGTCATGCTGAGCGTGAATCCGGTTCCGAAGAATTCGCTCAACCTACTTCGAACAACTTAGTTCGAACTGGGCGCGGCCTTCGGGGCTGCGGTCGCTGGCTTCTTCACCGTAGTTCCCGCCGGCTTGGCGCCCGTCCCCGTCCCGGTACTGCGCACGATCGTGATGTGGATGATCTTCACCGGGCGAAGCGGGTGGTGGTCGGTGGCCGGATCGGTAGCCATGCGCGCGATCTGCTTCACCAGTGCGATGCTGGCTTCATCGCACTGGCCAAAAATCGTGTAGTTGCCATTCAGCATGGTCCCCTGCGACCCCGTGAATGCGGTCTCCGTAATAAAAAACTGCGAGCCATTGGTGTCACGGCCCGCGTTGGCATAGGCCAAACGACCCGGCCGGTCAAACAGCAAATCGGAGGAGACCTCGTTCTTGAACTGGGGGACGGGATCGGCACCCGATCCCGTCCCCGCCGGATCGCCGCCCTGGATCATGAACTCGGGGATGACCCGATGGAAAATCGTTCCGTCATAAAGCGGCACGCCGTGTTTGGTGGCGCCGCTGACGGGATTTTTCCAGTCCTTGGTCCCACTGGCCAGACCAATAAAATTGGCCACGCCAATCGGAGCCTTGTCGGGAAAGAGCGTACAGGTCATGTCGCCCGCCGTGGTTTTGATGATGGCCGTTGGCTTGGTCGCCATGTGGACCACCGGTTTGGCGGCCGTGGCCGGCTTGGCCGCGGGCGTGCTTTGGGTTGTCGTGGACTGGGTTGTCGAAGATTGGCTCATCGAACCGGTCTGTGTCCAAGCGGCCGAGGCAGCCACCATCATCACTGAGATTGCAAATGTCTTACGCATGGATTGTCCTCGCGGAACGCAAAATACTGCCTGAAAAATTTGCGCAACGTTGCATTGTACGACAGCGGCCGCCATCGTTTCCTATGACGAATCAAGGACGAATGAAGGCGAACCGTCGGGCTTACTTGGAAGCCGTCGCCGGGTGGGCTTGCATGTCGTGGCTCACGCCTTCCACTTCGCGAAACACGCGCATCAGATTTCCACCCAGAATCTTCCTGATATCGTCGGGGCTGTAGCCGCGGTCAAGCAGCGCCTGCGTGATCTTCGGCAAGTCGGCGGCTGAGTCGATGCCCTGGGGTGTCGCCCCGCTCACGCCGTCAAAGTCAGAGCCCAGCCCGACGTGATCAATTCCCGCGACTTTGGCGATGTGGTCGATGTGGTCGATCAGCGACTTCAGCGGCGGCCGCGGAATCTTCGCCGCCCACTCGCGCTCAATGCGATCTTCGTCGACATAGTTGACCGTCTTGCCTTCGGCTTTCATTTGATCGACATACGCCTGCACGGCGGCGGCCTGATCTTTCGCCTGCGCCAGCTGCGCCTTGCGGAAGTCTTCGTCAATAAAGCCGTTAAAAAAATTTACCTGCACCACGCCGCCATTGGTGGTCATGGCCTTCAGCATCTCGTCCGTCATGTTGCGCGGAGCATCCACGAGCGCCCGCGCCGACGAGTGCGACGCGATTACCGGAGCTTTGCTCGTGGCCATTACATCCCAGAAGGTTTTATCGGCCACGTGCGAAATGTCCACCATCATGCCCAGCCGGTTCATCTCCAGCACCACCTGCTTGCCGAAATCGGTGAGCCCGTTGTGGTGCTGCACTTTCGCGTCGTCGATGTCTCCGGAAGAGTCGGCCCACTCGTTGGTGTTCGACCAGCTCAGCGTCATGTAGCGCACGCCCAGCCGGTAGTAGTCGCGCAGAAGGTGAATGTCGTTTTCGATCGAGTGCCCGCCCTCGATCCCCATCAGCGCTGCGAGTTTGTGCTCTTTGTGCGCTCGGTCAATGTCGTTGGGCGAGAAACACATCGTCATGCGGTCGGGATGCCGCGCTGCCTGCTCGTAAACCGAATCGATCAGATCGAACGTATGGCGGGCGAAATGCCCCTGGTTCGTATCCGGTTCCACCCAGATGGAGAAAAATTCCGCGCCCAGGTTTCCGCGCCGCGCCTTGTCGAGGCTGATGTGGCCAATATCTTTCGGATCGGTCGACCCGATGTCGAAGCCTTCGTCGAGAAAGCGCTGTGGCGTATCGGCGTGCGTGTCCACCACCAGAGCAGAGTCGTGAAGTTTCTGGGCCCGCTCGCTGACCACAATGTCGGAGGCCGCCGGCTTCTCGGGAGTCTGAGCCGCGGCCAGAGAAGAGACCAGCACGAAAACAAAACGGAATCTGCTTGTCATAGTTTGTGGCCCACGGAACGAAGAGATGCGGGCAGGTCCCGATTGTATCGCTACGGGCGCGACTCGACAAAGGAGGAAGAGCCAACGGCCTGTTCCACGAAGGACACGAAGTATCACCAAGGACTTCCTGGAGTGATGTTTCCTTCGTGAACCTTCGTGTCCTTCGCGGCTGAAGCTTTTTCCGTCAACCGGACGGACTGCGCAGAGCCGCGAGCGCCTGCTGCACACAAGCCTCCAGCTGCAGTTCCGTATCGATTACGGTCTTGGCTTGCGTGATGGCCTCGAAGCGCTCCTTCACCTCGAGATAGAGTTGGAAGTCGCGATTTCCCGCCGGATGCGTGCTGGCGTTGGCATCCACCGCAAGTCTGCGCCGCGCGGTCTCGTCCGAGCACACGCACTCGAGAATCCTCCACGGCTCCTGCAGACCAACGGCAGCGGCAATCATGTTCTCAATCTGATAGCGCCGCGAAAACGGACGCCCATCGAGGAAAATTGCGCGCGCCGGATTCCGCGCCAACAAGTATCCCGCGGTTTCCAGCATGATCTGCAGGCAGTGGTCGTCCTGCCGCGTAGAGTATTCGATCTCATCGAGCCGAAAGATCGCGTGCCGGATTTCGTCCTTGCTCACCACCCGGCCCGCCGTGCGCGCGGCCAGTTCGCGGGCTAGCGTGCTCTTGCCGCTGCCGGGAAGCCCAGCCATCAAAACAATCATAAGAAGAGAATCGTAACGGATGTACAGCGGAAGGTGCTACCCGGGAGGTTGGAACTAGAAACTAGAAACTTGCGCAGCTTACTTCGTCCCGCTGCCCAGCGCAACCTGCGCTTCGGGCTTCTCGCTATCTGGATGCTCGTTCGGACGCTCGATGGGAATGATGTCCTGCGTCTCTCGCCAGTCGGAATACAGCCCGCTCACCATGATATGAAACACCCACTGGTGGCGTTCTTCTTCGGGTTCCACGAGTCCGAGTGCCTTCATGTAAAACAGGTAGTGTTCCATCCAGTGAACCTGATCTTTGCTCATGCCGCGGCGTTGCAGGTCAACGGTCACGCCCGCCAGATGCGAGGAGGCCGTATCGCCGTCGGCCGGAGCCGCGTTGCGATTGTGGCGCCGCAGTTTTTTCTGAACCTTCACCGTCCGCACCGCCGAGTTCACCTGAATCTGCTGGTGGAAGCGGTTGTAGTAGGCCTGGCTCAAGTCGTCGACAAAATCCAGCGTCCATGGACGGCAGAAGCGGCGCGAAGGATCCAGCCGCGGATCGAAGCGCAGCGTCTCGCCCGCGCGAATCTCCAGCAGGGAACCGTCAGCCTTCAAAGCCTCAAGCTCGGTTTCATCCTGAATGCGAGGCAACTCCAACCGGTTGATCTCAGCATTCTGAATCAGCAACGATTCGTGCGACGGCCGGAACATCGGATTCCAGCGCAGCCAGCGGAAATGCCGGTGGTGTGCGCGCTGTACGGTCGCATGATGCACCGCGAAAGCGTTCCCCGACAGCCCGCAACACATCAGGGCCAGCAGGAAGAAAGTTGCGAATTGGAATTTAGCCGTGCGTCTCAAGAGAATTTTTCTGTTGTGGGCATTCACTTCTGCCCATGGGTACGGGCACTGCCGCCCGCCAAGCGCCCTCACGCACTGTTGCGTGTGAGTAGCGGTTATTCTAAGCCATGCTGTCAAGTGGTCCAACTCAAGCCCGGCTGAAACCGTTACTTGAGTACCCAAAGCAGCACCTCAATGTGGTTACTTAGGCTTCCACGATTGGAGGTGCCCAACAGTTCTATCGGCAAATGACGGGCCATTCTTGAACCCAGGCGACCGGCAGCTATGTGCGCGGCTAGCAACGACTTGGTGCGTTCAGATGACGCTCTGGAATGCCTGGGTTGGGCGATTTCGCTGCACATTGACAAAAATCAGTGACAAAAATCAGCGCCAAGACTCAGCGCCGCAAAAGGTCACCCAGGGCCTGCTTCATGACCTGCCCGCCCACTTCGGAGATGGACTTGGTCAGCGGAATGTCCTTGGGACAAACCTCGACGCAGTTCTGGGCATAGCCGCATTCCTGTATGCCGCCATCGCCCATCAGCGCCGCCAGTCGCTCGCGCTCCAGCGCCTTGCCCGTGGGATGGGTATTGAACAGCCGCACCTGCGCGATGGTCGCCGCGCCCACGAAGCCCGTGTCTTCATTGAACTGCGGGCAAGCCTCCATGCAGCAGCAGCACGAAATGCAGCGCGAGATCGGATACGCGGCTTCCTGCTCCTCGGCCGACATGCGCGGCCCCGAGCCGAGATCGTACGTGCCGTCGATCGGCACCCACGCCTTCACGGCCTTGAGATTCTCAAAGATCACGCTGCGGTCTACCGCCAGATCGCGCACCACGGGGAACTTGGAAAACGGTTCCAACCGGATCGGCTGCTCCAGATCGTCAATCAGCGCCGAGCAAGCCATGCGCGCCCGCCCGTTGATCAGCATGGCGCACGATCCGCACACTTCCTCGAGACAATTCGAGTCGTAGGTGATCGGCGTAGTCGCCTTGCCGCCGCGCGTCGACGGTTCGGCGGCAATATCCATCAGCGCCGAAATCACGTTCATGTTCGGCCGGTAGGGAACCGAGAACTCCTCCCAGTAAGCCTTGGAAGTAGGAGTGTTCTGCCGCTTGATCTTGAGGATTACAGATTTATCGGCCATAGTAATGGGTGTTAACAAGCTAGGGACTTATTCGTATCCGAGTTCCTTATCGAAAGCTTCGTCGATGCCGTGCATTTCCTCTAAGCTGTACACTTCTCCGTCGTCCCCCTGAACTCTTGCACCGAGCTGCTCCGAGATCGAGATCATCTTTCTTACCATTCGAGTCGTTGGATATTTACTGTCGATGCTCCCGTTGACCCAGTCAAGCCATGAACTCTTATGTGGCTCAGACACGTTAGCGAAAACTGCGAAATTTGGCCCGTTGATTCCCGCCAGCTTAAGCTCCGGGTCTTTTCGTAGAATGTCGTGCCATTCATTAACGGAGATCGGCGTCTTCGAACTATCGCCCCAAAACCCTGCGCGCGTAATGTGAAGCTCATAACCCATCCAAGTGGCTCAACAAACATGAAATCCTGAGCTCTGCTCGTGCCGATTTAGCTCTAGTATTTCCTCGGCCGCGGCGGAATCAGCGACGTATCTACCGGCTCGAACTCGAACTTCGGCTCGTCCGCATCGGGCGCGAAATACGCCTTCGTCGTCTTCAGCCAGTTCTTGTCATCGCGCTCGGGGAAGTCCGGCTTGTAATGCGCCCCGCGCGATTCATCGCGCATGCCCGCGCCCTGCGCGATCACCCGCGCCAGTTGCAGCATGTTGTAAAGCTGCCGCGCAAACACGACCGTCGTGTTCGCCCACTGCGTGCGATCGCTCAGGTTTATTTTGCGATAGCGCTCCAGCATCTCGACCAGCTTGCCGTCGGTCTGCTGCAAAGCCTTGTTGTAGCGGATGACCGTGCAGTCTTTCGTCATCAACTCGCCCAGTTCGCGCCACAACTTCACCGGATTCTCCGACCCATCAGCCTTCATCAGATTCGCGTTGATGTCTTCTTGGCGCTTCTGCTCGGCCGCAAAGCATCCATTGCTGTCAGACGTCGCCTGCAGCCCGCGCGCATATTTCACCGCGTTCGGCCCGGCAATGCCTCCGCCGTAGATGCACGACACCAGCGAGTTCGCGCCCAGCCGGTTCGCCCCGTGGTACTGATACTCGCACTCGCCCGCCGCAAAAATTCCTGCGATGTTGGTCGCCTGCTTGAAGTCGACCCACAGCCCGCCCATGGTGTAATGCATGCCCGGGAAAATCTTCATCGGCGTGTCGCGCGGATCATCGCCCACAAACTTCTCGTAGATCTCGAGAATGCCTTCGAGCTTCTTGTCCAGAAGTTTGCGGTCGATGTGGGTCAGGTCGAGATAGACCATCGGCTTGCCGTCAATGCCAAGGTTATTCTCGTACACGACCTTGAAGATGGCCCGCGTCGCAATGTCGCGAGGCACCAGATTGCCGTACTTCGGATACCACTCTTCCAGAAAGTACCAGCGCTCATTCTCCGGAATGGATTTGGGATCGCGATTGTCGCCCGGCTTCTTCGGCACCCAGACGCGCCCGCCTTCGCCGCGCGCCGACTCTGACATCAGCCGTAATTTATCTTCGCCGGGAATGCAGGTCGGATGCACCTGAATAAACTCGCCGTTCGCGTAGTAGCATCCCTGCTGGAACAGCGCCGACTGCGCCGAACCGGTGCATACCACCGAATTCGTCGACTTGCCAAAAATCGCGCCAATCCCGCCCGTGCAGATAATGATCGCGTCGGCCGGGAACGTCCGCACTTCCATCGACCGCAAATCCATGGCGCAAATTCCACGGCACACTTTCTGACCATTGAGCACCGCCGACAGAAATTCCCAGTGCTCGTACTTCTTCACCTTGCCTTCGGATTCGTAGCGGCGGACTTGCTCGTCGAGGGCGTAAAGAAGTTGCTGTCCCGTGGTCGCGCCGGCGAACGCCGTACGGTTGTACAAAGTTCCGCCAAAGCGGCGGAAATCGAGCAGGCCTTCCGGCGTGCGGTTAAAGGGCACGCCCATGCGGTCAAGCAGGTCAATGATCCCGGGTGCGGCCTCGCACATGTCTTTAATCGGAGGCTGGTTGCCCAGGAAGTCGCCGCCATAAACCGTGTCGTCAAAATGAATCCAGGTGGAATCGCCCTCGCCCTTCAGATTCTTCGCCGCGTTAATTCCGCCCTGCGCGCACACCGAGTGCGAGCGCTTCACCGGCACAATGGAGAACAGGTCGACGTTGGCGCCCATCTCCGCGATCTTGATGACCGCGGCCAGCCCCGCCAGGCCGCCCCCCACAACAATAATTTTCGGAGTCGCCATCTTATTGCACCGGCCTTCCGTAGCTTGCCGTCTGCTCGGCGGTTTTGGGGTTGGTTTGCGGATGATCCGAACGAAGCATCGCGCGGTTCGGCTCATCCTCCGCCAGCGGATGTGAGCGGAACGAATACAAACTCGCCAGCCCCGCTCCACACAGCACCATGAAGAATACGATGCACAAGCGCAACAATCTTTTCTGCGCCTTGTCCCCGGAAACAATTCCCCACTTCGCCGAGAACAGCCAGATGCCATACGCGAAGTGCCACGAAGCCGCCACCAGGCCCACTACATAAAACACGAACAGCCAAGTATGCATTACTTCATTCTGGACTTTCCAAAATGACTTCGTGGGATCGTCGTGCAGGTCGACCCCGGTAAACCGCATCGTGTAGGTATGCCACAGGATGTATATGAAGGCGATCCCGCCCGTCCAGCGCTGCGCCGTGTACATCCAGTTTCCGCTCCAGGGATACGCGACCGCGTTTCCGTCGCCGCGATACCAGATGTAGAAACCGTAGAGCGCGTGAAACAGAATCGGCAGCCAGATCCCGAACAGCTCCAGAAAAAATACCAGCGGCAGATTCGCCAGAAAGCTGACCTGGCGCGCATAGGAGCCGGGTCCGTTGGGCCCGATGGCGGTCGAGTTCGAAATCAGAATATGTTCAAACAGGAATGCGCCGACCGGAACGATGCCCGAAAGGGAATGCAGACGGCGCAACACGAACGAATACCCCTGACCCGCGCGCAACGGAGCGACGCCCTCTCGTATTGCGGGAGCAGTAGAACTGGCTGACGCCACGTAGCGCTCCTTATAAGTTCGACTATGAGAAAAGAACCACACATTATCGGGCGGCGGGAGAAGTGAAGTCAAGGTAAGGTCGTGTCATTTCGACGGCGGACAGATCAGAAGAGCAGGATCGATGTTCAGAGGAATAGGCGTGGCGGCAACCGTATCGCCGAACAAGTCACCGGCATTTTCAAAGCGTTTTTGCTGCGTGGCGAATTCGTCTCTTTGACCAACCGGCCATGTGAAAAAGAGAAACTGCACCGCAGCCTTGCCATTCAGGTCTATGCCGAGCATTGGATATTCCTGTTCGCGGCTGTACGTCATGCCTGGGCCTAGCGCTATATACGAGCCGTCCTCGGAAAGCTTCTCTCCACCGGGGGTAACGGAGAAAAAAACCAACTTTTCATATTTATCAGACAAAATCTCGCCAGCTGTTGCGCCAAAACGTGCTTGAGAGTTCCGAAGGGGCTCCCGGTACAGAATGAGCTTCTTCTCTCCCACGTTATGCAGTGTCATGCCGAATTTCAGCCACAACGTTTTATCCGTGCACCGGACGCCATTGAAAGTAGTGAAGGCTTCGAGGGGGCTGCCAGAGGTCACATCTTGCAGCAACCGGCCGACCGACGACAAAACCATGTTTTTATATGGTTCGTCGAGAGCCAGCGTTTTTCCTTCCTGCAATTGTTTCACAACCTCAGACGTAGGCCCCAGATACATCAACGTTCCGGGCAGACGCAGTTCGTAGACATACTGTTTGGTGGCGATCCACTCTCCGCGCGCCGCCTTTCGGGTCAACGCATAGAACACGTCACTGTCTTCGGGAACGTCGCTCAAAATGTGAGTGTGGAATCCGAGTTCGGGATTCTTCCCGATATTTTCCTCCAATACCGTCTGATGCATTTGCCGCTTCTCGAGCAGTTTTGCACCGTCGGCAGAAACGGTGTAGCGTACATCCCCACCGTACGGAAGAATCGCCAAATCGGTTTGAGCGGGGATCGCATAGACGTACCACTCCCCGTCGGGCGCAGGTAGAATTGAGATGTTGTAGGGGCGGCTTGGTTTGACAGCTAGAAATTCCTCGAATGCAAGGCGATGAGCTCGCGCAGCACGGAAGTAAAAATCGTCGTCCTCGATCGGCGAATCATGCTTCGTTACGGTGTACTCCTCGGAATCTCCCTTCTGGCGTGCCTCATAGGCAATCAGGAACTTGTTCCCCGCTTCGTTAAAACGCCCCCAGGCGACCACCCAGCCCGAGTCCGTCTTGCGCGCTACGTAGCGCTGGATGGAGTTCTTGTCCGGCTTGAGTGCCAATATGGCGTCTGATGCATGCCATGCGGCCGCATCATAGCCGGCAAGCGCTTGACCTCGGGCGGCAATCTGAGCCAATTCTGAATCTGTAGGTGGGTGGGATGTTGTTTAAGCCGACAGATGACAAGCCAATAAGAGGCCGAGCATAAGGCTGGCGATCTTTGCCATGGAGCCCCCTACTGAGCCCACCATTCTAGCGCGAATCGGTGACTGCAATCGTTCAGCCGATCGGTTCGGGAATCATTTCGGTGCCGCGTCGCACCATTCCAGAAACATCCGAAACGCCGACCCCCGATGGCTGTAACGCGCCTTCTCTTCGGCGCTGAGTTCGGCAAACGTTTTTTGAATCTGCGGAAAATAAAACAGCGGATCATATCCAAACCCGCCCGTACCGCGCGGCGAGTCGATAATTACTCCTTCGGCCGTCCCGCGAAACGTAGCCAGAGTTAGCCCGTCGCGCGCCGCGGCCAGCACGCAGACGAACCGTGCCGTGCGCTTCTCCGGCGGAACGTGTCTCAGTTCGCGCAGCACGCGCGAGTTGTTAGCCTCGTCATCCGTATTTTCGTCGGCCAAGTGCGGCTGATCCGCTGCATAGCGAGCGGAATGCACGCCCGGCGCCCCGTCGAGCGCATCGACCTCCAGCCCGGAATCGTCAGCCACGACGATTTCTCCCGCCGCGTGCCGGCTATATTCCTCGGCCTTCTTGCGCGCATTGTCTTCGAATGTCAGTCCGTCCTCAACCACAGCCGGCAGGGAAGTGAAGTTCGGGATGCCGCCAATTTCAATTCCGTGCGGTGCGGCTGCCCCCGCAAAATCTCGCAGCTTTCCCGGATTTGAAGTGGCAATCAGTATTCGTCGCATCATAAACGGAAAAACCGTTAACCCCTAAGGACACGAAGGTACACGAAGAGATTCAACATTTAAGGAGTCCGAACTGGACGGAGCTCGCGCTGGCTTCTTGTCCGGAGAAACCAAAATCCCAGCAGCGCCGCAGACAAGAGTGAAATCCATCCCCCCACCGCGCGATCCCAAGTCCGCATGAACGTGATCTCTACGCGATTCACCCCAGCCCCGACCGGAACCAGCATCTGCCCCGTTTCCGCCCGCGCCGCGGTCTCCACCACCCGCCCGTTCACCTCGACTTGCCATGCCGGATACGCAAACAGCCGCACCGCCAACTGGCCGGGCGCCGGCATCTCCGCGGTAAACATGCGCGACTCCGAATCCCACCGGTCGACGTGAATTTGAATTCCCGCCCGCGCCGCGCCGTCGACTGTGACATTGGGAGCGTCCTTGTCGATCGCCGCCGGGTCGGCGCCGAGCGGTGTGTACTCGTCCACGCCCTCGTAGCCTGCGCTCCGGTACAGCGAACCCATTGCCATGTTGTCCTGCATCTCGCGCAAGTCGTCGGCACTGTCCCACCACGGCGGCTGAACCCGATGCCAGGCCGCAACAATCACCAGGATGGCGACTACGCACACCGCACTGCGCCACCACCAACGCCGTAGCCCCGTCGTCAGCACCGTCACGAAAATAGAAAAGATCATGCTCAGGCACAGCAGCCAGCGCCACGGAAACTGCATGAACTCCATCTTCGGCAGAACTTTCCACAATACTCCCGCCACCGGAAACATCAGCACACTGCATGCGATCGCCCAGCCCAACAGAACATTCCACAGATCGCGCTTCGCTTCCCGCCACTGCCGCGCCGCCCACGCCGCGCCGAGAGTAATCACCGTCTCGAAAAGCGCCACCCACGAGATGACGCGGTTAAACGCATCGTGATCGGCATCGGTAGTGTGAATGAACAAGAAATTGTCCGCCGGTCGCGATCCCGCCGACACGGCTTGGGCAATGTCGATCCAGCGCTGCTCGTAGATCGCGGGCAGCAGATAGAACGCTGCCAGGCACGCGCCCAGCGCCGCTGCCCCCGCCGCCACCAGCAGCAGCCGCGCCGAACGCCGGCGCCACGCGAAGAACACCACCAACAGCGCCAGCGAGTAGTGAATCATGACCGCGGCCGGAGCATTCGTCAGCCATGCCGCCGCCAGCACCAGCCCCAGCGGCATGATCGCTCGCCAGCCGTCATGATCGGCCTCATCCTCGTCCGCAGCCTTCAGAACGAACAGCAGCAGCAACGGCAACAGGCAACTCGCCAGCAGTTCCGCGAACGCGCTGCGCCAGTACACAATCACCAAATGGTAGGGATTGACCGTATAAAGCACCGCCATGAAAATGGCATCGCACCGGTCGAATTTCTGAAGATCGAGCCCCTGCGGATCGAACCTCTTCGGATCCAGCCAGCGTCGCGCCAGCAGGAACATGGCAACCCCCGCCGCCACCAGCACGATCCAGATATAAATGCAGGATGCCAGCGTCCACGGGAAGATCGCGCTCAGGGCCGCCCCTAGAGTCCACGAAGCAGGCGGATAGAAAATGAATCTGGGCTCGCCATAACCGAAATGAGCCAGCACGGCCCACCGGGGAAAAAAAATCCCATGCTTCCATTGCGCCAGCACTTCGAGCCACGAATATAGATGAAACTCAACGTCGTGCCCTGAAGGTGTGCCCAAAAAGAAGAAGGGAATTTCTACCGCGAAGGCCGCAGCCCCAATTGCGAGCAGCGGCACCCAGCGCAACGACCCACGGGGCCGCTCGTTCTCACACCGCTCGCTCAACGAACGCCCCGTCGTGCCGATCTTTCCCAGATTCGCCCCTTGCCGCCAAGAGTTAATTCACGCCAACCAGAAAACCCAGCCTGGATATAGCGGTCTAGATTTAACGCTCTAGATTTAACCCAGATTTAACACGGCTGAAACCATCATGCAATGGAGTTCGACTACCGTAATCGCATTGGGGTGGAACAGACCACGAAGATTGAAGGGCTCGTGTCAAAGACGGGGCCCGGGTCCTTCAATGCTTCGGAAGCTGACCGCCGCCAAAGCCTCCCGTTCCCTCACGTTCTCGCCCGCCACACTGCCCGCCCGCATCACACCCTCAAGATTATCTGCCCACGACCTGCCGCGGGAGGCTTTTTTCACCAGAGTGCGTTGAAGGATCAGTGCTGACCAGGCCGAAAAGGAATCCGCACAGGCGTGCGAACACAATTGCCTGTAGAACTCTGGCGTCAAGATGAAAATTAAAAGTGGGAAGCTAGACTGAGGTTTCTTGCGGGCTGCGTTGATGCTGCAGCTCGGAAAGAAAATCGTCTTGCTGCAAGGAGGTGCCGCGCCGCAGCAGTTCGAGCAAATGATCTTCCAGCTCTTCGCCGGAGTCGTCCACTTTCTTTTCCCCCGGTTCGAACTGGGTGAGGTCGGCAACCAGGGCGCGCGGCGAAATACTCATCTCGATCATAGTCGCCGGACAACTGCGTAGAAAATTGATCAGCTCCCCAACCTGCGCCCGCTGTTCCGGCGTGCGGGAAGGGAATTCCACTCCCATGCCGTGCCCGGGATGCGCCACTCGGACCATGCCTTCGGTATGAACCTCAAGATTCTGCGCTTTCAAGCACAGATCAACCAGAGCGCGCTCGGGAAATGGTGCGTCGGTTTGCACGTAGCAGCCGCCCAGGCTTAGGTCAGTCAACTTGCAATTTGGTACCGCTTCATTGGGATCTGTGCCAGCCGTGCTGACCGCGGCTTTCAGCCAGGTCTTCAACTCAGCCGATGCGGTTTCCGCCAGGTCCGAAAAATGTACTCCGGTTTGCCCGTTGGGATTTGCCCACGCCACCTGCCCGTGGGCGTCGATCTTCGGGCCTCCATCCGGCAGTTCGAAACGAAAAGCCAGCAGCGTCCCCGCACTCTGGGGCTCCGCCGTCAATACATCCATCCCACTCTCCGACACATCGAGCAGGATGCCATCCACTTTGCGCGTGTCCGGCAGCGTGATTTCCACGGCTGCCTGCACCGGAACCCGAACCGTCCGCCGCCGCTCCCGGCTCAACAGAGCCGCCGCCGCTCGCAGGCCAGCCTTCGCGGCATCCTCGGAAAGCGGCTTGTACAGCACGAAGTGCGCCCCGCCGCTCAGGATGTCGCGCACCTTCCCCGTATCGGCCACCAGGGCGATGCTTAAGGGTTCGGTGCCGAGTTTTTGCGCCTGCTGCAGCACATCTTCCGACAACTCCGGATTGTCAAAATCCACAATCAGGGCGTCGAACCGCTGCTGCTGGATGCGGGCCAGCGTGGTCTCGTGATCGCTGGAGCGGTCCATGGCAATGCCGAACGTGGGCAAAACCCTGCCCAGAACGGAAGCCGCGTCGTCGTCGGTCGATACTAGCAGTGCCTGAAGGGTCATAGTGCGATCGGATCCCAAAACCTCGGGTGTTTACGGCCAGCGCGGAGCTGCCGGCCGGGCTGCCTTGGAAGAAGCTGCACCAGCGGAACCCGCGCCCGCTTTAGCTGACATGGCATCCCCCAGAGTCGCTTCGTCCACTTCCGCCAACACTCCGTTGTCATCATCATCGTTCTCAGCCAGCAACGGCGCTACTTCGCGCAGCTTTTCCGCCGCCTGCTGGAGCATCTCAATCTGTTTGCCAAGTTGGGCGTATTTCGCCTGCTTTTGCCGCAGGACCTCATGGATATCTTTCATACAACCCCCTGTTGGCAATGTAAGGAGGCGGTGCCGGGTGGGTCAACGGTAATCCCTGCCCCCAGATTACCGGGGTAACGGAAGAAGAGACTGCGAGGAACAAACTCTATCTACATTGCAGACAAGAAAAAACCCCGCCTTGCCAGGCGGGGCTTGAGTTCAGGAAGGTTTGTAAACCGTTCAGATGGTTAGCTTGTGCCGCAGCAATCCGGCCACGGCAATCAGCCCCGTGCCCAGGAAAATGAGGCTGCTGGGTTCAGGAACCGGTGACGCGCCGATACTGGTGTCGCCGCTCGAGATCGTCGTGCTGCCGTTGAAGAAGCCCCTGCCGGTGTTAATGGTGAGCTGTACGGTCGCCCCGAACACTGTGCTCCCGTTATACCAAGTGCCCGTCACAGAACCAGTTAGCGTGTAGTTGTGAGTGCCGTTGGCCAGTGTGATCAGCGTCCAGGTCACCGGTCCGTCGAAGGTTCCGCTGAAGATCGCGCCTGTCGGAATTCCGTTCAACCCGTTGCCGTCGATGACGAAGCTGCTGCCAGAGCCGCCCGCGAACGTGCCGCCCATCTGCAGACTGCCACCGGACATCAACGCTCCCGTCGAGAAGGATACGCTGCCCAAGGCACCCGTAACCAACCCTAATCCGTTCAAGCCGTTCACCGCAATTAATTCCGAGCCGCTGAGGGTCAATCCCTCGCTGCTGCCGGATAACGTACCGCCGCTATTCGTAAAGTCAACACCTGAACTGGCAAACGCTGCCATCGGCAGCGCAAGGGCAAGCAGAGCGATCCACAGAATCTTCTTCATCACAAACACCCTCCTGAGTTTTCCCGGGGACACACCTAACACGGAGAGTCCCACAGCCGCATCCGCACCTGGAGTGCCAAATCCATTCGCTGATTAAATTGTTGCAATATATAGACTTAATTTAACATCGACGGACCGCTTCCTGTGCTGGAGTGCAAAGTCGTGCACATTCAAACATCCTTTTTGCGCGTGCCGTCAGCCGGTCAGCGAAGGTAGCTTGCCCGCCGATCCCAGCAGAAAGATCGCCCCCACCACAATGCTGTAGGCCGACGTAAGCAGCGTCAGACCCCCTAATGCGTGGGGCCTGACCGCACTCAGCACCGACCCAAGCGCCCGCGAAAACGGATTCTGCGATCCTGCAGGCGACAACCACGCCAGTACTTTGTCAGCGGAGAACAATCCGGCGGCTACTCCGCACATTAACGTGTTCATGACCAGCAGCCCTACGATAAACATCAGCAGGCCCAACAGCCCGGCTGCGGTTCCGCCCAGGTTTGCCGCCATCAGAAAGAGCAGAATTTGCGTCGGTGTCTCCGCTCCCAGTCCATGAATCACGCCCACCAGAAATATCGAACTTGTGCCGTAGCCATCTTTAAACACCTGCGGAGCTTCCACCCGGGTTCCGCCAAAAATCCGGGTCAGCCGCCAGTAGACCCATAACGCGGCGTTCATCAGCAGCGTGATCCGAGTGCGCGGGTGGGAGTGGCCGTGCGTCGACGAACCAAAGAATGTGGGACGGAAGAACGTGCCCAGCACGTAAACTCCCAGAACCAGCAGCGTGAGTCCCACCAGTCGTTCCGCCCAGCGATCGCTGGCCGCCGGTAGCGCGATGCGGAACACCACCGCCGCCGATCCCAGCACGGCTATGGTCGTCGCATGGCCCGCCACGTAGAGCAGGCCGTAGCGCATGGCGTCGCGCGCTTTCAGTTGCACGCTGCTGATATCGCTGATGGCCGCGATGTGGTCGTAGTCCAGTCCATGCCGGAAGCCGAGTACCGCAGCCGAAAGCAGGGCCAGTCGTAGATTGACGGGGTCGACCAAAGAAGAATTCCACGCGCGGCTAGTTCGCTGGCGCATTGCTCACGCCACAAGCCGGACTTGTAGGCTAGCATACTCTCGGCCACAAACCAGCCGCCGCCGATCTTTCACAGCAGTGCGAATTGAGTTTTATGATGTTCGCTCCCAGGGGTGTCATCCTGATCCGAGAGTTTTTCACGCAGTGGGAAGGGGCTGCCCCTTCGACAAGCTCAGGGCAAGCTCTGAGCGAAGCCCGGTGGATCTCGCGGACTAATCTTACTTGGACGGCCCCTTGGCCTGATCTTTCTCCGAGTGGTCTTTCTTGGTTTCTTTCCTGGCCGCTTCTGTCATGGGAGGTTCTGCTCTGGAAGGTTCTGCCTTGACCGGCGCAGCTTTCTCCGGCGCCGGGCCAATCAGCTCCCGCAAACGGCGCGAGAGAATCGCCGCCAGGGATCGGTAGAAGCGGGAACCTAAATGCGGGAACAGTTCAAACACCGACTGCAGCGTCTGCCGGTCCAGGTAATAGGCCTCGACCTCTTCCTTGGCAACCACATTCGCCGTCGCCGGCAATTCGTCCAAAAACGAAATCTCGCCGCACGCCTCCCCCGGATGGATCGCGTGCGTCCCCATCGACGGAATTTGCACCGTCGCGGTGCCCTTCAACACCAGATACACCCCGTGCGTCCGCTTCCCCTGGTGCACAAGGAGATCCCCCGGCTTGAACTTCAGCCGGGTCGCTTTATCGGCAATCAGCGCCCAATCGTTGGGCGTGAGATACACCAATCCCCGCTTGGCGGCCGACAATACAGACACATCCTGCTGTTGATTTCCCTTCGACATGGCGCGCTAACCCGATATCCCGGCAGACATTCCGGTGGCGATTTAATAAAGATGACAACAGGGCTGGTCAGAGATTAGCAGAAAGGGCACAGGAAAAACGCACCGCAGCACCTGCGAAGTCACGGAGGTCACATCAGGAGCCATTGCTACCGCGAACGGCGACGGAAAACAGTGCGGCTATGAGGACGAGAGCGGGGTGAATGCGTTACCTGTCGGCAAGAGTTATCATCCGCTGGCAGGCCGGAGAATACCGAGCAACTTCGCAGCTGTGGAGGGCATGTCGTGTCTGGTCCAGCTATGAAAAGTAGAGTCACAAGGCAAATCACTTGCTCCGCGCTCGTATTCATCACAGCCTTGACGACGGCTCCGGCATTTCCGCCCCACGCGGCGGAATCGACCGCAGAGACTCCCGCGACGGTTGAAATCACCGTGGACGCAACCAACGTCATCAACACCATGCGCGGCGGTATTGGGGCTTCGTGGCACGCGATCGAAAGCCCCATTCCCATCGGCCACGGTGGCAGCGCCTGGGGCGCTTATCCGCCTGCTGAAGACGAGCGTGCCTGGCAGCAAATCTACCGGCACGCCAGTTGGCTGGGATTGGATTGGAACCGCGTCGAGATCGAACAGCGCGTCTATGAACCGGAACGTGACCAGTTCACCTTCGACACGCCAGAAATGCGCATTCTCTATCGCATTTTGGACTGGAACCAGCAACACAGCACTGACGTCTTCTTTCAGCAGATGTGGTGCAACACGGCATGGCTGGCCTACCCGCAGTTCCGCAATGATCCTATCGCCAGGGTCCACAGCGCGCCGCAAGATTTGCGGGCTTTCGCCAACGGGCTGGCTACCCTGATGGAATATCTCATCAAGAAACGCGGCTACACCTGCATCAAATGGCTCTGCATCAACAACGAGCCTGGAGCCAAGTGGTCGTGGTGGCATTCTCCTGCCAACCCCGTCCTTTCCATCGGACCTGGGTTGGCGGAGGTGCGCAAGGCCTTGGCCCAGCATGGCCTCAACTTGCCCTTGTCAGGGCCGGATGTCAGTCAGGGTGGGTTCCCGGGCGCGGCGCTAGGCACCTTTGATTATCTGCCGCTACTGGGGGCATACGATTTCCACGACTACGATGCCGATTTCGATTTTCGTACCGGGGGACATATTGCAGCGCAAGAGCATAACGCTGCCGCTTGGGCGAAGTTTGCCCACGACCAAGGCAAGCCGATGTTTCTCTCGGAGTTCGGAACGATGGCCTACGGATGGCTCCCGGATAAGCCGGGCCCGGGCAGCCCTCCGTCCGTGTTGGCCGGCAGCGAGTTAGTTCTCCGCGAGGCCAACGCTGGCGTGGATGGTTTCAACCGCTGGAGTTTTCTGAACCGGGGCGATCTCGACGGCCAATGGCAATACGTGGATTCGTGGGACCGCAAGAACAAAAAACTGCTCACGGATTTTACGCCGCACCCAAACAGCTATTTTGCGCTCGGGCTGCTCAGTCGCTTCACCGCCAAGAATTCGGCCGTACTTGCCACCAAAGTGAGTAGCGCGCAGGTGGACGGCTGGCAGCGCGTGTTTTGTGCCGCCTTTCGCAGTCCGAAAGGAAACATGACACTTGCAGTGGTCAATGATGCTCCGGTTGAATTCGCCCTCAAACTTGCGTGGGCCGGTCCGCCTCCTTCGCGGCGATTTTTTCGATATCGCTACACCGAGGCAGAGCGCGATCGCGCGGATGTGAAAGTCAACCCGCAGCCCGAGTTTTCGCCAGCGGCAGGCAGCCCGGCCTGGCCTGACGTGCTGCCCCCAAACAGTCTGACTATCTACAGCACCTACCAACTGAATCACGACGATGCGGGAATCCTAGTGGACGCCGCCGCGAACGGAAACGACTGAGCAGACTGGGGCGACGAATCCCTGAACAGTTGGCGTCAAGATTTGAGCACACCTGCGCGCGTTGTTCGGCGATGTCCTTAGGGTTGTTGAAGGATGGTGCGCCCTGAGAGATTCGAACTCCCGACCTACTGGTTCGTAGCCAGTCGCTCTATCCAACTGAGCTAAGGGCGCAATTTGGATGGGCAGAAACCGCCGCCCGTTGATTCTAACCAATGACGATCGTAACGAATGACGACTGTCACGAATCACAACCGGAACAAGCCCCAATTATAGCGAAGAATTGTTTGCTTGAGAAACGGAACCGCACCTCAACCTCAGACTGCGGCCTCTTCTTGCCGATCGTATCTCGCCTCGACCCCCGGCACCAACTATTTTCCCGCAGCCCTTCCTTGGCCCTGCAATTGCCGAAATTAGTCCGAAGTAATTCTTTCCCGGGGCCGCGCAATTCCTACCCGGGCAACCGTTCCGGCAGCTCTTATTTTGAACGCTTTACGGATGGCATGCGGTTTGCAATATCTCAGAACAGACGAAGTGGCGCGCAACGGGGTGCTTCAGAGAATAACTTCGGCCAGAGGTTTTCTGTGAGCACCCCTTGCTTTTCCTGCAGCGTCCGTCAGCCCTCCCCGCCGTACCGCTCCCGCAAAATGCGCGCTAGCCTTGACCCGCAAGAAATCAAAGTCAAATTCATGACCGCAGAGACACAGGGTCTCACGGAGTGAATTCCCCTGTGTCCTCTGTGGTAAAGCTTTTTTCGCGGTCGCTCAGGCCAGCGCCACCGGCTCGCGCACATCGATCCCGGCGTTGCGCAACAGCTTCGCGACCGCATCCTGTTTCATGCGCGAGGCGTCAAATTCCACTCGCACCGTGCGCTCCTTCGCGTTGAACTGCACTCGCCGGATGCCGTACACCTCGCGCATCGTATCAATCGCCCGCAGTTCGTTCTCGCCCGGAATCGCGCCGTAATTGAAAACCACTTCGAGATAGGTCATGGTTCACGCCCTTCGCTCTTCGGTATGACTATGATGAAGATGAATCGGAAGCCCCGGCCTTTTCGCCGGATGAATTCAATATACGGCATTCTGTTCCCGCCCTGCTCTCGCAAAACTCGACAAATCTCTACATTCTTGGATCGGCTCCTCGGCCTATACTGGCTCCAGTTGGCCCTGCGCCGGTTGAATCTGGCCCCAAGACCCGTACTCCAGCCACGCAGTACCAGCGGGGAGGAACGTCCATGAAGGTAGCCCAGGTTGTGCTCCTGTTTGCAACTTTCCTGTTCTCGACTTTATTGTTTTCAACTCTCGCATCCGCTCAAGACCAATCGTCCATCGCCGCCGTCGAAGCCGCTTGCGGCCCCAAAGATGTCCAGTTCGAAACGCAGACTGCTCCCAGCCAGTCCAACCCTCAGCCCGAGGCCGGTAAGAGCCTGGTCTATGTAGTGGAAGTTTTTGCCAAGGTCGTCGGTGAAATTGCCCGCCCAACGCTGCGGGTTGGCGTCGATGGAAAGTGGGTCGGTGCCGATAAAGGGAACTCCTATATTTCTTTCTCGGTCGAGCCCGGCGAGCACCATCTCTGCGCCAACTGGCAATCGCACTGGAAGCGACTTTCCAATGAAATGGCCTTCAACGGCTTCACCGCCGACCCGGGAAAGATTTACTATTTCCGCGCCCGAATCAACGAAATCGGCGGCTCCGGCGGAGCTTCCAACTTCTCGCTGGACCTTGAACCGCTGAACCAGGACGAAGGCAAGTACCTGGTTGGCTCCTCGGCCTTGAGCGCCTCCCAGCCCAAGAAATAGAAGCCGCCAACTGAAGATTGACCTCTAATACCCGGTACTTCGCGTATCGGGTATTCTTTTCTCGAGCCTCGAATCTCTGAGCCTCGAGCCTCGACGCGATCGACTGAATTCGCGCATGACAGCCTCGAACCCCAATCCCGCCCTTGAACGCGACCCCGTCTGCGGGATGAGCGTGAATCCCGCCACGGCCAAGCATGTACATGAGCATGCCGGAAAGAAGTATTACTTCTGCTGCGCCGGTTGTGGAGAAAAGTTCAAGGCCAATCCTCAGGCATATTTGAATGCAGGAGGCGTGAAACCGCCCGCTCCCAAGTCCACGCCATTGGTGATGCTAGGAATGCCCGCCGCGGCGAAACCGGCGCAAGCCGTCACCCAAAATCTGTCATCCCGAGCGGAGCCTTCGTTTCGCGATAGCGGAACGAAGGTACAGTCGAGGGATCTCGAGTCCGGCCGTGCGCTCCCGGCCTACGTCTGCCCCATGTGCCCAGAAGTTCGCGAGCCCAAGCCCGGGGCGTGTCCTTCCTGCGGCATGGCCCTCGAGCCTGAAATGCCAGTCGCCGCCACGCGGACCGAATACACCTGCCCGATGCATCCTGAAATCGTGCGCGACCAGCCCGGATCGTGCCCCATCTGCGGCATGGCCCTCGAACCGCGCACCGTGACCGCCGCCACCGGAGAGAATCCCGAACTCGTCGACATGACGCGCCGCTTCTGGATCGGCGTCGTGCTGACCGTGCCGCTGCTCGCCATTGCCATGGGCAGCATGCTCTGGCCAAACCTGTTCATGGGCGGGATTTCCGTCACGCGCGGCGATCATGCGGTCGAAACGCCGTGGAGCTCGATCCTGCCCTGGCTTGAGTTCGCGCTGTCCACCCCCGTCGTCCTCTGGTGTGGCCTGCCATTCTTCCAGCGTTTCTGGACGTCCCTGGTCAATCGCAGCCCCAACATGTTCACGTTGATTGGCCTGGGCACCGGCGTCGCCTACATCTATAGCGTGATCGCAACCTTCGCGCCCGGAATTTTCCCCGCGTCTCTGAGAGCCATGGGCGGGTATCCCGATGTCTACTTCGAAGCGGCTGCCGCCATTACCACACTCGTGCTGCTCGGCCAGGTCATGGAACTTCGCGCCCGCGGCCGTACCAGCGCCGCCATCCGCGCGCTCCTGCATCTCAGTCCGAAAACCGCGCGCCTCGTCACCGGCGGCGAAGTAAGCGAAAAAGCTGGCGAGATTACCGAAAAAGACGTTCCCCTTGAACACGTGAAGCCCGGCGACCGCCTCCGCGTGCGTCCCGGAGAAAGCATTCCCGTCGATGGCGTCGTGCTCGAAGGCCGCAGTTCGGTCGACGAATCGATGATCACCGGCGAATCCGTCCCCGTCGAAAAATCTCCCAACAGCGAGGTGATCGGAGCGACCATCAACGCGACCGGATCGTTCATCATGCGCGCCGAGCGCGTCGGCGCCGAAACCCTGCTGGCGCGAATCGTGCAGATGGTGGGCCAGGCCCAGCGCAGCCGCGCTCCCATTCAGCGCCTCGCCGATCGCGTGGCCGCGTGGTTTGTGCCGACGGTAGTTGCTGTGGCCTTGATCACATTTGCCGCGTGGTATCTTTTCGGTCCGCAGCCGCGCCTGGCACACGGGCTGGTGAATGCCGTCGCGGTCCTCATCATCGCCTGCCCCTGCGCCCTCGGGCTCGCCACTCCCATGGCGATTATGGTCGGCACCGGCCGCGGCGCCAGCGCCGGAGTCCTGATCCGAAATGCCGAAGCCCTCGAGACCATGGAAAGGGTCGACACCCTGGTCGTCGACAAAACTGGCACTCTCACCGAAGGCAAGCCGAAGCTAGTGGGATCTTCCGCCGTAGGCTCATCGCCACAATCCGCAGGCGACGCCCAGGAAGTTCTTCGCGTTGCCGCCAGTCTCGAGCGCGCCAGCGAGCATCCCTACGGAGCAGCCATCGTCGAAGCCGCGCTCGAACGCAACTTACAGCTCTCGCAGCCAACTGACTTCACCAATCTGCCCGGGAAGGGAATTCAAGGTCTGGTCGATGGAAAACGTGTCGCCGTCGGCAATGCTGCCCTCATGGCTGATGCCGGAGCCCTGGCCAGTACGTCCGACTCGGTGTTGCACGCGAAGCCGCCTCAGGGCACCAGCATCAATGTAGCCATTGACGGCCGCTACGCCGGAACTCTCACGGTCGCCGATCCGATGAAGGGCTCCACTCCCGCTGCCGTGCGCGACCTCAAACGGCAGGGCATGCGCATTGTCATGCTCACCGGAGACAACCGCAGCACTGCGGAGCAGATCGCGCACAGCCTTGGCATCACCGAGTTCGAAGCTGAAGTCCTGCCCGAAGGCAAGCTGGAAATCATCCGCAAACTGCAGCAGCAGGGAAGAGTCGTCGCCATGGCCGGCGACGGCATTAACGACGCTCCCGCGCTCGCGCAAGCCGACGTCGGTATCGCCATGGGCACCGGCACTGACGTCGCCATGGAAAGCGGCGGCATCACGCTGGTCAAAGGCGATCTCACCGGAATCCTCCGCGCCCGCAAACTCAGCCAGGCCACCATGCGCAACATTCGCGAGAATCTTTTCTTCGCCTTTGTCTACAACGCCCTCGGAGTCCCCATCGCCGCTGGCGTTCTCTATCCGTTCTTCGGCATCCTGCTCAGCCCCATCTTCGCCGCCGCCGCCATGAGCTTCAGTTCCGTCTCGGTCATCACCAACGCCCTCCGCCTCCGTCGCACCAAACTGTAACTTGCATTGTCATGCTGAGCGCAGATTGAGCTTCGCTTTTCGAAGCTCAATCGGAGTCGAAGCATCCCTACCACGATGAAAGACACGTCGGGCTGGCACACCTGTCGCCGTTGTATTTGCAGTTCCTTCCAACCAAGCACCCCGAGCTGTGACCCCAATCACTGACACCCCGCCCTCCACGCACCAAGGTATGCAGAAGGCCCAGAAAGCCTGCGTGGGACGGACACTCCTGTCGGTCGCCTCTGACGGAATCTGCGCCGAATATCGCGAAGGCGTTTCAGGGCGGGAGGGCAAATGAAAATCTTACTGGCGGGACCCGACTTCGAAGAAAACCTCTCCATCCGTTATCTGTCATCCTCGCTGCTCGCCGCCGGACACGACACCACCCTCGCCGCCTTCAACGCGCCCGCTGACATCCCGTCAGTCGCGACAGAAGCCCAGCGCGCCGACATCGTCGCCCTGTCGATGTGCTTTCAATCCCGCGCGCAGGAATTTCTTCGTCTCGCACAACTGCTGAAGTCGCGCGTTCCCAGACAACTCATCGTCGCCGGCGGCCACTACGCTTCCTGCGCCGCCGAACCTCTGCTGGCCCACCATCCGGAAATCGACATCATCGTGATTCATGAGGGAGAACGAACCCTGGTCGAGATCGCCGATGCCATGCCGGACCTGGAACAACATCTGCCGCAAATTTCCGGCATCGCCTATCGCGACGGACAGCAGATTCGCTTCACCCCTCCCCGCCGCACCACCGACCACCTCGACGCCTTGCCGTTCCCCGACCGGCGCGGCCCCATCCACCTGCTCGCCGGCGTGCCCACCAGTTACATGATGGGCAGCCGCGGTTGCTATGGAACCTGCGCCTACTGCTGCATCACGACGCTCCATCAACTGGCTCCCGGCAAACGGTTTCGCCAGCGCGAAGTGGAGGGAATCGCCGACGAAATGTCCACGCTCTACCACGAACGGGGAACGCGGCAATTCGTTTTTCATGACGACAATTTTCTGGTCCCCGCCGAACCCCTGAATCACGCCCGGATTTCAGAGCTTGAGAAGGCTCTCAAAAAACGCGACGTAAAAGACATCGCCTTGGTCATCAAATGCCGTCCCGCCGATGCGAACCAGAGAGTCTTGCGGCGCTTGAAGGATCTTGGCCTGGTCCGTGTTTTCCTCGGTGTTGAATCTGCCAGCTCGAGCGGTCTGTCTGACCTGGAGCGCACCCAGACTGTGGAAGATTCCGAGCGCGCCCTCGAAACCTGTGCCAGCCTCGACATCTCCGCGCAATTTACCCTGATGATTTTCCACCCCGATGCCACGCTCGACACGTTGCGAGCCGATGTAGCTTTCATGCGGCGCTTCGCTGGGAATCCTCTGAATTTCTGCCGCGCCGAAATCTACGCCGGCACGCCGCTCGAGAAGCGCATGATCGCCCTCGGACGCGCCCGCGGCGACTATCTGGCCCGGGTCTACAGCTTGTCCGATCCGGTTGCCGACCTTGCCTGCAACACTTCACTCGATCTGTTTGAGGCCCGATGTTGGAGCGGCGGCAGCCTCATGCAAACCGCCATCGGCCTCGACCACCTGGCCGCGGTGCTGAAGCGTTTCAACCGTAAACGAGCAGCGGCCGAGCTTTGCCAGCACGTTGGCGGTTGGCTGCGATCCGTCAACCTCGACAACACCGATTTGCTCGATGAAGTGCTCGACCTTAGCGCCGCCGCCGCCAACTCCGGCGGTAGCGCCATCCGCGACGCCGGTTTTCAACGCGCCGTTCTCGCCATCAGAGAACGCGAATCCCGAACTCGCCATACTCTTCTCGCCCAGGGATCGAATTTGCGGGCAGAGATCGAAGCCCTAGGCTTGCCCAGCAAGGCGCGCCAATTTCGCACTTTTCCTGCCTCGCATCTCCGGCTGGCGAGGCAGGCCGCCGTGGCCGTCCTCGCCATCGGAATGCCGGCCATGGCCGGATGCCAGTCGGGAGTCAGTGAAATGGCTCCCCCGCCGCTAAGAACCCAGACGCCGCAGGACAATCAGTGCTCGTTGTCGGGTACCGTCACCGATGCCACCGGTGCCGTCGTGACCCACGTGACCATTACCATCACCAACCTCGACACCGGGCTGACTCTTACGTTGAAACCCAACGAGGCCGGGCAGTACGTGGCCAGCGACCTCCAGAGCGGTCGCTATACCGTTAGAGCCGAGGCCACGGGATTCAAAACCACCTTAGTGACCGGAATCGTGCTGAAGGCGGCCGAGCGCGGTCACGCCGATATCAAACTGCAGGTCGGCAACTACGGATGCTGCGAATACGCCGCCGGGCCACTCAAGATCGAAAAACTCACTGCAAGGGAAAAGCCCTTTTACTACACGGTTGGCGAGGCTGCAGACCGCAACACCTTTCAGGGAATCGCCAAGCGAGTTTATGGCGACTCTAAACTTTGGGTGCAGATTTTCGAAGCCAACCGGAAGGCCGTCAAGAAGCCAGGATTCATTCCGAATGGAACGTCCATCCTGATCCCGCCGAAAAAGCGGCAAGTTCCAGAACTGATCGACATGATTGTGCCGGTCTATCCACCTGCGGCGGCGAGAGACCATGTGCACGGGGATGTCGTACTCGATGTCACTCTCAAAGAAGATGGCGCGGTCGACGGAATCAACGTCATCGATGGAAACCCATTGCTCACCGAAGCCGCAACCACCGCCGTAAAACAATGGCGATATCAGCCCTTGCTGGTGCAAGGCAAACCCGTGGTCAACTTCGTTGTCGTAGTTTCCTTCGGGAAGGACGGCAAGGTGCGCTGAAACGGTAAGGGCCTTACTCGGAGAGCAACGCTTCCACGGCTTGGCGTAGGTCGCTTTCTTTCTTTAACCCGGCCGATTGATGAACGACTGTACCTTGCGGGCTTACGATGACCACCTGCGGCAGAACGTCAACGCCGTAGCTCTTGAAGGCGCTATGCTCCGGAACGATGACCGCAGGAAGTGTTCGCCCGCGTTCTTTAAGCCAGCGCTTTGCGGCGTCTGGGCGGTCCTCAGCCACGCTCCAGATTTCGATGCCTGTATTCGGCAATGACGCCTTCAGTCGCTCAAGGGCTGCCATCTCCTCAGAACAAGGGCCGCACCACGTGCCCCAGAAGTCGAGCACAACCACCATTCCTCGCAGCTTCGAGAGCTGGAATGGTTCGCCCGAAAGAGAGTGCCCGGTAATCTGCGGAGCCTGTCGACCGATGAGTGCGGGCCGCTCATCGGCGGGCCACTGTCCGGCGTGTATCAGCCATGCTGACGGAGCTTGATTTTCAACCCACGCATCCCACGTGACCGTCCAATCCGCGAGTTCGCCGGTTTTCGACAAGGGATCGATTTCGCTGAACTGCATTTTCCAGATGGTCTTCGTCTTTGGATCGATCCAATACCGCACTGAACTGCCGTTCGTATTTTGGCGCTTACCTTCATATAGCACCGATACAATCTGGCATTTGTGTGATTGCACGGTCTCAGCTCCGGCGACCTTTGCGCTGGCGACTCGCCAGGCGATCTCATCAAGAGGAGGCAGGACAGGCGTCGCAACTGAGTGGAGCTCCGGTCTCGCAGGCTCTCCTTGGGGATCGAAAACGCCTATCAATCCCGCCTGCCCACCATTGAGCATGGGCACGGGCAGTTCGGGTGGAGTCATCTTTGGAGAAGCATAACCGGATTTCAGCCCGACCTTACCCGTAAATCCGCCCTGCAGCGGCCGCGTCGCGACAGCGGAGTATTCGTAGCTGCCAATTTCCTGATACTTACGCGCCGTGTCTTCCAACAGCTGCCGCGCGGGTGTTTCCCCGGCGGGGAGCACAGCGATTAGTGCTGCTATAAGAAATGCGCCACCCATGGAATCACCTGCGAGAAAGGTCTACAGCTTGCTCAGAAAATCCGTGACCTCCGGCGCCGTCCAGTCCACCGCCCCGATGAATTTCCTCCGCGTCACCCCGTTGCGGTCAACAATGTAGGTCTCCGGAAATTTGAACGTCCCATAAAGCGCGCTGCTCTTCTGGTCCGGATCGCGCACCGTCAGCAAATTCACGTTGTGATCCTTCACGAACCGCCGGTAGGCGCCTTCGTCCACGTCGACGCTTACGGCCAGCACGGTTACGCCCTTGGCTTTGAGGCGGCGCTGCATCTCCACCAGCGAAGGCATTTCCTCGATGCACGGCGGACACCAAGTCGCCCAGAAATTCAGCACCACCACCTGCCCCCGAAACTGGCTCAGCGTGACCTTGCTCTGGCCGTCCTGCACGGTGAAGTCCGGAGCATTCGTCCCAATCCGCGGCGGCCGCGACCCGCTATAGCAGCCGGATAAGGCAACCAGCAGAAGACAGGCCAGCAGAGCGGCAGGGAAATGAGCAGCGCGTCGCACACAGCTATAATAATGGATTCTCTATTCTTGGGCAGATCGCCTTTGGTGGGAAACTTGATGTGGAAGTCTCGCAGTTGGTCGGCAACTCTATTTGTGGAACTCGCGCAGGTTATTGGCAACTCGAGTGGTGGAAGTCTCGCAGGTTGATGGAAAGTCGATTTTGGGTGGCGCAGCGCTTTTAGCGCTGCGATAAGAGTCTTATTGTTCGAGGGCTTTAGCCCCCGGGGTGCCTCGGTCTTAATCCTCGTACTCTATGGTCACAACGGAAACAGTCATCGGGCATCCGGCGGTCTCCATCATCGTCCCCGCGCGCAACGAGGAAGCCAGCCTGGGCGACTGTCTGCAGTCGCTGGTCGCGCAGTCCGGCGTGGCCTTTGAAATCATTGTGGTCGACGACCACTCGACCGATCGCACCCGCGCCGTCGCCGAATCATTCCCCGGAGTGCGCGTCCTCGAAGCCGGTCCGCTGCCCCAGGGTTGGACCGGCAAGAACCATGCCGTCACCACCGGCGCCCGCCAGGCCCTCGGCCAGTGGCTTCTATTCACCGACGCCGACACCGTCCACCTCCCCGGCTCTCTGGCCGGCGCGTTAAAAGAAGCCCAGGAAAACGGCGCCGACATGCTTTCCTATTCGCCCGAACAGATTGCCGTTACGTTCTGGGAAATGGCGACTCTGCCCGTGGTTTTTGCCGAACTAGCACGGCAATATTCTCCGTCGAAGGTGAGCGACCCGGCCTCTCCGATCGCCGCCGCCAATGGCCAATACATCCTGATCCGCCGCGAAACCTATGACGCAGTCGGTGGCCACGCCGCGATTGCCGGCGACATCCTCGAAGACGTCGCGCTCGCCCGCGCGGTGAAAAGTTCGGGCCGGAAGATTCGCTTCCGCTACGCCGCCGACCGCGTCCGCACCCGCATGTACCGCAACTACCGCCAGCTGCGCGATGGCTGGACGAAGAACCTAGCGCTACTGTTTCCGAACCCCGGCTGGCTGGCCGTGAAATCGCTGCTCTTGTGGGCGTTCCCGTGGACAGTGTTGACGGTTGCGGTTGTCGCGAAGCATTCGTGGTGGAACGCCTTCGCAGTGTTTGCTTTCCTCTGGCCCATGACTCGACTCAAACGGGCTAACTTCGACCTGGCAAGGGAATGGCTCGGTGCCCTCTTCGGCATGCCCATGTTCGCCTATCTCCTGCTGCGCTCGAAGCGCGCCCATGCCAACGGCAACGTCTCCTGGAAAGGCCGAGCCTACGGCCCGAAAAACGACTCCGCAAATCAGCTTATCGACCACACCCCCACTCCCGCAGGACGACTCTCATGAAAGTAATGACCCTCATTCTGCCGACCGTTCTCTTGCTGACGTTGTTCGCCCATTACACTCCGCCGAAAACCGGTGCCGCGAGGGCGTTCGCGATCGCCGCGCAGGATTCCGAAGCGCGTCCGCTCTCCGGCGAAGTGACCATCGAACCTGGCCTCAGCATCGGACCGCTCAAACTGGGCGACACGCCCGAACGTGCCCTCGAATTGTTTCCCAAGAAAAGCGAAGACCTGGAGTGGCAAAACAGCTGCGGCACAACTCTGGACTGGGTCGATGCGGGAAACCGCACCGGTCATGGCGACCTCTTCATCCGCATCAAGAAGGGAAAAATCTTTCAGATCGAGTCGACCACCACACGCTTTCATACCGCCGAGGGCATCACCACTTTCGATCACGCCGATAAGGTCGCAAGCGCCTACAAAGACCTGCGCGCCTTCACTCTCCTGACCCCTCCAGTCGCAGCCCTGGGCGACCGCCCGCTGGTTTTCTGGGTCGACAAAAAGAGGGGCATCGCCTTCGTGTTCGCCTACTATCCCGGCGAGCACAAGCGTTATCTATACAAGATCATCGTCTTCGAGCCCAACAAGAATTTTTGTCCCGAGGAAGAGACTACCAATTCTCCCAAGTGGCAACCGATCAGTCCGTACGCACTGGAGCCTCCTGCAGAGCTGGCCCCAAATCTATAGCGCTCGGGCCGTTTGCTGATGGGTTGTTTGCTGCTTTTGAAGTTACTGGAAACCGGAAACTGGAAACTGTTTTCTATGGTCTATCTCACGCGCAAAGCCGAATTTTCCGCTTCGCACTATTATCACAACCCCGACTTCACGCCGGAAGAAAACCTCCGCATCTTCGGCAAATGCAACAACCCCCACGGCCACGGACACAACTACACTCTCGAAGTCACGGTCAAGGGCGAAGTCGATCCCCGCTCCGGCTTCGTCGTCGATCTCAAACAGCTCAAGGAAATCATGCAGCGCGAAGTCCTCGACGCCATGGACCACCGCTTCCTGAACAAAGAAGTCCCCGAGTTTTTCAGCCAGATTCCGACCACCGAAAATTTAGCGATCGCATGCTGGCAGCGCCTGGAATCAAAACTCCAGCAAGCCCGCTTGCACCGCGTGCGAGTCTACGAAACCCCAGACCTGTTCGTCGATTTTTACGGAGAGGAATAGAAATGCATTGCTGATTTTTGATTGTTGATTGCTGATTAAAATCACATAGCGTAAGCAGAAAATTGAAATCTTAGGTTTTCAATCAACAATCAAAAATCAACAATTGCCCTATGAAAGCCTACCTCACTCGCCGCTACCACTTCTCCGCCTCGCACCGCCTGCACAGCGGAGATATGTCCCCTGCCGAGAACCTCGCCACCTACGGCAAATGCAACAACCCTCACGGCCACGGCCATAACTACACGCTGGAAGTCACCGTCAGCGGCCCGGTCGATCCCGCCACCGGCATGGTCTGCAACCTGGTCGACCTCGACGGTTTCGTCGAACAGGAACTGCTCTGCCGATATGATTTGCAGAATTTGAATATGCTGCAAGAATTCGCCCAACTTGTGCCCACCACGGAAAATCTATCGGTCGAAATTTTCGAAATATTGCAGCGTGGCTTTCAAAAGGCGCATCTTGAAGGAGTGCGGCTCGAAGAAACCATGATGAACTCCTTCGAGTACGCCGGCAGCGCCGAACCAAGAAAATAGGATCCCATGAAACCAGCCCCGCTTGAACCAATGCCTATTGAGAAGAAGGCAGAAGCGCCGACTCTAACCAGCGCGACTTTCGAAGACCTGGTCCACGAAATGCTCGTCCGCCTCGGCGAGGACCCCAGCCGCGAAGGCCTGGTCGACACTCCCGAGCGCGTGCACAAGGCCATGAAGTTTCTCACCAAGGGCTACCAGGAAGATCCCGAAGCCCTGCTCAAAGGCGCGCTGTTCACCGTGAACTACGACGAGATGGTAATCGTCAAAGACATCGAAGTTTTCAGCCTCTGCGAGCACCACCTGCTGCCGTTTTTCGGAAAAGTCCACGTCGCCTACATCCCCAACGGACGCGTCATCGGCCTCAGCAAAATCCCGCGCCTCATCGAACTGTTCTCGCGCCGCCTGCAAATTCAGGAGCGCCTCACCACGCAAATCGCCGAAACCATCCAAAAAGTAATCGAACCGCAAGGCGTGGGCGTAGTCATCGAAGCCCGCCATCTCTGCATGATGATGCGCGGCGTGGAGAAGCAGCACTCCGCCGCGGTCACCTCGTCCATGCTCGGCTGCTTCCGCCAGGAGGAAGAAACCCGCTCCGAATTCCTCTCCCTGATTCGCCAGCGCCCCAACGGGGTGTAATCGTTGACTCCGGGTCCCCCCTCCTTCTCGCGTTCTGCGCGAGAGGGTGGGGATTCTGACCTTGCCCGGGTGCGGGTGCCCCATTTCTCGCGCGTTCTGTGCGCGAGAAGTGGGGTGTTGGCCTCACCTCCCCGAGAATCTCTCCAGCCCTGCGGTAAGATGTCTCGACCACTGGAACCCGATTCACCGTGCCCCAACGCTCCTCAACCAGAATCCCAGCCCACCGCCTCCGCGGCCAGGTCGCCCTCATCACCGGCGCCACGCGCGGTATCGGACTCGCCCTCGCCCGCGCTCTCGCCGCCGAAGCCTGCCACCTGATCCTCACCGCCCGCGACGAAAAGGCCCTCGACAAAGTCAGCAGGGAACTCGCCTCCGCCAAAATAAAAATACTCGCCCACCCCTGCGACGTCCGCGACCCTCACTCCGTCGACGCCCTGTTCCGCGCTGCCCGCCGCCAATTCAAACGCCTCGACATCCTCATCAACAACGCCGGCATCGCCCACCCCAACCTTCCCATCGAGAAGCTTCCCCTCCCCGTCTGGAAAGATGTTCTCGAAACCAACCTCACCGGAACGTTTCTCGTCACCCAGGCCGCGCTCGCCGTCATGAAGCGCGGCGGCACCATCGTCAACAATCTCTCCATCGCCGCCAACCACGTCTTCCCCGGTTCCGCCGCCTACAACGCCTCCAAGCATGCCGCCCTCGGCCTCACCAACACGCTTCGCCTGGAACTTCGCCCGCGCGGTCTCCGCGTCATCGCCCTGCTCGCCGGCGCCACCGATACCGACATCTGGACCACGCTCTGGCCGCAAGCTCCGCGAAAAAAGATGATGTCTCCTGCAACCGTGGCCGAAGCCGTGGTCGAAGCCATCCTCCTGCCCGCGAACGCGACCGTAGAAACCTTGGAAATCCTCCCCACAGCCGGAACGCTGTAAGTCGCCTGTTTTGCTTTCCTTCGTGAACCTTCGTGCCCTTCGTGGTTGAAGCCTTTGCCGTCAGCCAGTCCGCTCACCTTTCCTCGCTCGACAAGTCCAACTACAATTGCGACCGCCAATCTCTCAATCCACTGTGGAGGAACTCCCAATGATGAAATCTCCGTTTCTCGCCGCCGCCCTGCTCGCCGCCACGCTCGCCGTTCCCGCGCGCGCCCAGGACGCCATGAAGAAAGATCAACCCGTCAAGCCCGCCGACAGCCCGTCGAAGGTTCTTTTGGATTCCTGGAACGACATTGGCCGCAAGCTCATCGCCATGGCCGAGGATTTCCCCGAAGACAAATATGATTTCAAAGCCACTCCCGCTCAGCGTAGCTTCAGGGAACAGTTGGTCCACGGCGCCGGAGCCAACTACTACTTCACCAATCCCGTGCTAGGCAAGAATCCGCCCTCTGAAGACGACATGAAAGCCGATCGCTTCAAGAGCAAGGCCGAAGTCGTTGCCTTCGTTAAGAAAGCCTTCGCCGACGGCGCGGCGGCCATCCAGGCCAAAGGCGACAAGGGACTGTCCGACTTGATCGTCGATCCCTTCGCCCATCAATATGTGCGTGTCTACGATTTCGCCTACGGCTTCATCGAACATAGCGGCGAACACTACGGCCAGTTGGTCGTCTACTACCGTCTGTCCGGCCTGGTCCCGCCCGAGTCGCGCCCGAAAAAATAAAGCATAACGACTGCCTGGATTCTTAAGGAACCGGGTGCCCCATTTCTCGCGCGTCCGGTGCGCGAGAAGTGGGGTTTGGTTTCGAAGGAGAAATATCCTCGTGTGAGGCGGATACGACATCGAAACTACCTACCGGTACGCGTAAGGCGAGCGCCCGCGCCGCTGCGGAAAAATCTTAATCATCAGCATCCCGGCCACGAATCCCCCGATGTGCGCCCAGAAGGCCACGCCTCCCACGTCCCGCCCCGTCTGCGCGGTGACCGCGAGCATGGCAGTTCCACTGAAGAACTGGATGACAAACCACTCCCCCAGGACAATCCACGCCGGCAAATACATCACGAACACAAAAAACCAGGTCAGCACCCGCGCCCGCGGATAGAGCAGAAAATACGCCCCCAGCACTCCCGCAATCGCCCCGCTCGCTCCCACCATCCCGAGGTGAGACTGCGGATAGATCGCAATCTGAGCGGCGTCGGCCAACAACCCAGCCAGCAGATAAAACGTGAGGTACTTGAAATGCCCAAGATAGTCCTCAACGTTATCCCCGAAAATGAACAGGAACCACATGTTCCCTAGCACATGCTGCCAGCCTTGATGCAAGAACATGGCCGTGAAGAAGGGAACCATGATCTGCGCGAAGTTGTAGTGTGGGTTCCAGATATTGGCCGGCACTAAAGCAAACTGATCGAAAAGCTGCTTGAGCCCTGCTCGGCTGAGCTGCAGCTCGAACAAAAAGATAAGAATATTCAGCGCGATCAGAAACCAGTTCACATACGGCGTGCTGTAGCTCGGTTGATCGTCTTTGAGGGGAAGCATGAGAGACTGGGTGAGTCAGAAGAATTTGGTAATTGTGTAATTTGGTAATTGAAAATCAAAACACGAGTCAGCACGCTCCTAAATTATCCAATTACTCTGCTACCAAATTACCAAATCCCACTCATGAACGCTGTCCTCATCATCGATAAGCCCGCCGGACTCACCTCACACGATGTGGTCAACCGTGCCCGCCGCATTCTCCACGAACGCTCCATCGGCCACCTCGGCACCCTCGATCCCATGGCTACCGGCGTCCTTCCGCTGGTCACCGGCAGCCTCACGCGCCTGGCCCAGTTCTATACCGCCTCTGAGAAGACTTACGAAGGGGTCATCCGCTTCGGCTTCGCCACCGACACCTACGACGCCGAAGGCGAACCGACAACCACGCCGCAAGAAGTTCACCTGCGCCCCGAGGAAGTCGAAGCCGTCGCCGCCCATTTCCGTGGAGTGATCGAACAAAACCCGCCGCCGTTCTCCGCCAAGAAAATTAAAGGCGTCCCTGCCTACAAACTCGCCCGCCAGCAAAAAGAAGTGGTGCTGAAACCGGTCCAGGTCGAGATTAAGGAATTCGAAATCCTCGCCGTCGACCTCGACCGCGTCCGCTTCCGCGCCCGCGTCGCCTCCGGCACCTACATGCGCGCCGTCGCCCACGACATGGGCAGGGAACTAGCCTGTGGCGCGCACCTCGAGTCTCTGCGCCGAACCGCGGTAGCCGAGTTCACCCTGGAAGACGCCCACACGCTAGAAGAACTAGCCGAAGCCGCAAATCTCTGTCATCCCGACCGGAGCTTGCCTTTCCCAAAGGGAAAGACAAGTGGAGTGGAGGGACCTTGTGTCGAGCCGGGTGCCCCATTTCTCGCGCCTTTCGCGAGAAGTGGGGATTTTGATGCCGCGAGAAAGCTGCCCAAGGAAGCCGTTGAATCCCTGGAAGCCCTCTTCGTCCACCCCCGCAAACTGCTGCCCGACCTTCCCTGCGTCACCGCCGACGAGCCCACCGTCGCCCGCATCCGCAGTGGCCGCACCATCAACCTTCCCGAACTCTCCCGCGCCCGCCAGGTCAAAGTGTTCGCCAATCAACGCGACCTAATCGCCATCGCCACCCGCGTCGCCGGCACATTATTCCACCCCAAAATCGTCCTGTGTGGGACGGACACCCCCTTCGGCAAGCTCAGGGCAGGCTCTGTCCGTCGCCTTTGACCTTCCTCTTGATCTTGTCTGTACAGACCCGTCACCTCCGGTGATCACAGTCACGGACAAGCTGTGGGCTCGCGCATAAACTCTCTAGCCGACCCGGGCCTTCAGCGACGGCCAGACATTCCCCAGGCACTCCCGGTCTGCAAATCGTCTCGAAACCCACCTCCTGACGATTCACCAGACCTCGATTGTACCCAGTTCAGGAGATCTCCCATGACCCGCAATCGTAACTTCAAGCTCCGAGCTCTCAGCGCTATCTTTCCGACCATCGCAGTTGTCACCCTCCTAACAGCCTTCGCCGCGTCGGCCGTAGCCCAGGCGTCCGATTCGTTCCTGCCACCAGTGGCCTACGGGTCAGGCGGCTCGGGAAGCACCTCGATCACGGTTGCGGACGTGAACGGCGACGGCAAGCCAGACGTGGTCGTGGCCAATTGTATTGCCAGCGGTAACGTTGGTTGCGGAGCGGAGGGGATCGTGGGGGTGTTATTGGGCAATGGCGATGGTACCTTCCGGCCGGTGGTCACCTATGATTCGGGCGGGGTCGGCGCCACTTCGATCGCAGTAGCCGATGTGAATGGCGACGGTAAGCCCGATCTCGTGGTAGCGAACGGCGGTGGCTCAGTGGGCGTGCTGTTGGGCAATGGCGATGGTACTTTTCAGCCGGCAGTCAGCTACAACTCGGGCGGGGCCTTTCCCGATTCGGTGGCCGTTGCCGACGTCAACGGCGACGGCAAACTCGACGTCGTGGTGGCCAACTACTACAATTCTGCTGGGACACCCATTGGCGTGCTGCTGGGCAACGGCGACGGAACCTTCCAGCCGGTCGTTAGCTACGGTGGTGCAGGCCTCCAGCGTGTTACCTCGCTCGCAGTTGTGGATGTGAACGGCGACGGCAAGCCCGACGTTGTAATGGCCTGCCAGTGCGCTGGCGACTGCACCAGCGGCGCAGTGGGCGTGCTGCTGGGCAACGGTGATGGAACCTTCCAGGCGACAGTAATCTACCCTTCCGGCGGGATCTTTCCATATTCCATAGCGGCAGCGGATTTGAATGGCGACAGCAAGCCCGACCTCGTTGTAGCGAACCTTTGTAGCAAAGGCAGCAGCTGCACCGGCATTGGGGAGGGCGACGGCGCAGTGGGCGTGCTCCTGGGCAATGGCGACGGAACCTTCCGGGCAACGGTGGCCTACGACTCAGGAGGAATCTATGCCTTTTCAGTAGCTGTGGCGGACGTCAACGGCGACGGCAAGCCAGACCTGCTGGTGGCCAACGACAACAGCGGCACCATAGGCGTTTTGCTAGGCAATGGCCACGGCACTTTTCAGACGGTAGCGGCTTACGAATCAGGATGGCCCGGGTCTGACTCAGTAGCCGTCGGTGATCTGACCGGAGACGGCAGGCTCGATGTGCTGGCAGGGGGCCGCGATCCGGGCATGGTGGACGTGTTGCTGAACAATGGCGGATCCACCGAGAGCCCGACAACCACAACGCTGACCTCCCCGCTGAATCCTTCCGTCTATGGGCAGAGCGTTACCTTCACAGTTCACGTGACCGCCAATTCCGGCACTCCGACAGGAACGGTAAACCTTCTCGACGGCTCGACCCAGGTGGGAAGCGGCACACTCACGAATGGGAGTGTATCGATCGCAGTCTCGTCGCTGCCGGTCGGCGCGAACTCGATGACTGCCAAATACCAAGGATACGCAGGTTTTGCGCCGAGTACATCGACGCCACTCATTCAGTCCGTTAGCCTTGCCACGACCACAACGACTCTGACCTCATCTCTCAACCCGGCAGCCACCAACCAAACCGTCAGCTTCACCGCGACCATCACGAGCCAGTTCGGCGCCGCGGCCACCGGGTCCGCGACTTTCTATTCAGGATCGCAGACTCTGGGCACGGCTTCGCTCAGCGGCAATCGCGCAACGCTGACCACCTCTTTCGCTGCGGCAGGAACTTTCTCCATCTCCGCAAAATACAACGGGGACGCCAACAACCTCGGCAGCGCGTCCTCCACTCTGAATCAGGTCATTATCGCTGCGACCACGACCGCGCTGGTTTCTTCGCTCAATCCATCGCTCGTGGGTCAGGCCGTGACCTTTACAGCCACGGTTACTTCGACCTCCGGAACTCCGCCCAACGGAGAGACCATCACCTTCAACAACGGCTCGGCAGTTTTGGGTACGGCCCCACTCGGCGGAGGAGTTGCCTCGCTGACCACGTCCTCATTGCCGGCGGGAATCTACACCCTCACGGCGAGCTATGGCGGCGACGCCAACTTCGCGGCCAGCACTTCGCCCGGCCTGCGCCAGGTGGTCAATTCCACCACCAAGTACGCCACTTCGACCACGCTTGCTTCCAGCCTGAATCCGTCGATCTATGGGCAAAGAGTGGTCTTCACAGCCGTCGTGACGACGACCGGTCCGGTACCGCCTACTGGCAAGGCGGCCTTCACGTGGGGAGGAATGTACACGATCGGAACAGCAGCGCTCAACAGCAGCGGCGTGGCCACGCTGACCAAGTCCAATCTCAACGCCGATGCTTATCCCCTCACGGCGGTCTACAAGGGCGACGACAACAACTTGGGCAGCACCTCGCCCGGGTTGAACCAGGTGGTCCAGCAAACCACCAGCACGGCCTCGATCACGTCTTTGCCGAATCCATCCACCGTGGGCCAGGTGGTTACGTTCACTGCGAAGATCACCTCGCCCACGGTCATGCCGACGGGTCCGGTGACATTCATGGCGGGAACGACTGTGCTGGGAACGGCCCAGCTCAGCGGCGGCAAAGCGACGTTCACGACCACGTCGCTGGCCGCGGGTTCGAATGTGGTCGGAGTGATCTACGACGGAGATTCCAATATCAAGAAGAGTTCGGCGGCGGTAACTCAGGTCGTGCAGCCGTAGATGCGGGCGCCCCATTGTTCGGGCTTCCTTTGCGCGAGAAGTGGGGGCCCTGTCAACCATCGTCAACCCGCCTTGACGCTAGAGGGCGTCGCCGTTAATGTTGCCTGTCTCATGAAACTTTCCGTCGTCATGCCCGTCTACAACGAGCAGGCTACTCTGCGCGAGGTCATCGCCAAGGTTCTTGCCGTGCCGTTGTCGAGCGAGATCGAGGCCGAGATCGAACTCATCTGCGTCGACGACGGTTCCACCGACTCCTCCCGCCAGATTCTCGCCGATCTCGCAGCCGGCCATCCCCAACTCCGCGTCCTGCTCCAGCCCAAGAATCTGGGCAAGGGCGCGGCGCTTCGTCGCGGCATTCAGGAATCCACCGGGGATTACATCCTCATCCAGGATGCCGACCTCGAATACGATCCCTCCGACTACCCGACCTTACTTCATCCATTACTTGAAGGCAAAGCTGACGTCGTCTACGGATCGCGTTTCCTCGGCTCTGCCCCCCATCGCGTCCTTTATTTCTGGCACTACGTCGCCAACCGCACGCTGACTCTGATCTCGAACGCCCTCACCAATATGAACCTCACCGACATGGAGACCTGCTACAAGGTCTTCCGCCGCGAGATCCTCCAGTCGATCCCGATCGAGGAGGACCGCTTCGGCTTCGAACCGGAAATCACCGTCAAGATCGCCAAGCGCCGCCTCCGCGTCTACGAAGTCGGCATCAGCTACTGGGGACGCACCTACGAAGAAGGGAAGAAAATCGGCTGGAAGGACGGCCTCCGCGCCCTCTGGTGCCTGATAAAATACACTCTGAAGTAAGACTGCCACAACCTTTCTTCCCGGCGTGTCATCTGAACGGCGCGCGGCTGGGAGGAAAGTATGCGTTATGCAATCGCTTTGTTGTTCGCCTTTTCCGGTGTTGCCTACACTCAAAACTTAACGCCAAAGGTCAACGCGGCTTCCAGCACGCTGGAGCAAGTGCTCTACGTCGCGGACGCCACCAGTCTGTACACCTATGACATCGATCCGCTGACTTTCCAGCCGAGCCTGATGGGCACCATCCCATTGCCGAAGTCCCAGGTGAATGGATTAGCGGCCTCTTCCGATGGCAGCTTCCTCTACGTCATGGCTTCCGATCCCTACCCGGCAACGGACAATCGGATTTATGTCTATGACACAACCGGATACGGCGTTCCGGGAATGCCGCTGCAATCGGTTCCGGCGACCAACGAGTCCTCAATGTTTGTCAATCCCGGCGATAATTTCTTGTATGCCGTGAATATGGGGACGCAGGCCACTCGCAACGAGACTCTGCCTTGGTCAATTTATCGGTATGAGGTCAACAGCACTAACGGAAAATTGACCCACCTGGTCAATGCAGCGACATATTATTTGCCGGCGCAAGGGACGAACTTCTGCGGCTTGTCCATCCTTGGGATGAACCCCAAGGGTACCGAGATTTATGACTATGAATCTTGTGGAACGCACGGGGGATCGAACGGTTTTTACCACGAGCGCACGGTAGATCCGCAGACCGGAGCGCTGGGAGCGCCTCAGCAGATTTTCTCTTATAGCCTATCTACGTTTCCACTTCCGGATTCTGTCCAAATTGTAAAGGGCCTGGTATTTGTGTTCGCCTATCCAGTCCCGATCCCGAATGAACCATACAACTACTTGCAAGTCTACCAAGTTACGACCAACCCGAATGCTAAGCCGCTGATCGACTGCACATCGACGATGTTAGCGGCGTGTGGATTGGACAATGGCATGACACATCCCTCGGGCAAGTATGTGTTTTACACCAATCCGCAGGACAATACGACCGAGGTCGACGCCGTCGACCTGAGTTCGAAACAGATAGTTTCGACAGGCACGATGTTCTCGACTCCAACGCCGGGTTTCCTGGAGTTCAGTCCCAATGGTTCGATTGTGTACTCGTGGGATCGCTCGACCGGCGCGATCTCGGTCTTCGGTTTTGACGCCTCGACCGCTGCTATTACTACGGGCGGATCGGTTACGGAATTGAGCGCCGCTGGGATATTGCCGGTACAAAGGCGTTGAGATTGCGCTGCGTTGGTCCGAAGTCAGGCAGAACCATCAATAAGCGCAATGTCCGATAACAGGTATTATGTAAACCAATAAGACCCGGGTCTTCGGGTTGAGGAGATTCTATCTGAGAGCTGACGGCCGATAAGCTGACAGCTAGACCTACATCTTGTACTTCCCCATGTCGTCGTCGCCCAGCCCTTCCAGATATTTCCGCAACTCTTCGCTGGTGACTCGGTCGGTCATGTTGGACGCCAGCTTCGACGTCTTCAGCACAACTTCCTCGACAAAGATCGGACAATCCACCCGCAGCGCCAGCGCCAGCGCATCTGACGGCCGCGAATCGATGCTGATCACTTCGCCCCCGCGTTCCAGCCAGATCACCGCATAAAACGTATCCTCGCGCAGTTCGGTCACCACAACTTTATGGACCTGGGTCTCGAGCCCGGTCAGCACGTTTTTGATCAAGTCGTGCGTCATCGGCCGCGGCGTGCTCACTTTCTCCATCTCGAGTAAAATCGCGTTCGCCTCCGGAACCCCCACCCAGATCGGCAACACCGTCTCCCCGCCCACATCCTTCAACACCACAATCGGCATATTCGTAACTGGATCCATTAAAAGGCCGCGGATTGTCATTTCTACTTCCATGGGGACCTCCTGCCGAATTTCACTCTTATACCACCAATTCGCCCAGCAGGCTGTTGGGAAAACTGCCGGTCACGACGACCGGAGCGTAGCTTCCCACTTTGGGATTCGCCGCGGGCGGGGTGGTGAAATTCAGGGTCTTGTTGTGGGTGGTGCGGCCGATGTATTGGGCCCGCGCTTCGTTTTTGCCCTCAACCATTACTTCACATCTTGCACCGATGTATTTCTTGTAGCGAGCACTTTGGATCTCGCGCTGCCTGGCCATCAGCACCTCGAGCCGGTGTGCCTTCTCCTCGTCGGGGATGGCGTCTTCCAGCTTCAGCGACGGCGTATTCGGCCGCGGCGAATATTTGAAGGCGAAAACCGCGTCGTAGCCCACTTCTTCCAGAAGGTCGAGCGTCTCGGCGAAGTCAGCTTCGGTTTCGCCCGGGAAGCCGACGATCACATCGGTGGTGATGCTGATTTCGCGCTTCGCGGACTTCATCCACGCAATGCGCTCGAGATATTGCTCGCGCGTGTAGAGGCGCTGCATGGCGCCGAGCACGCGCGTCGATCCACTCTGCACCGGCAGGTGGACGTGGTCGCAGAGCGTGGGCACGGCGTCGATGGCGTCGACGATGTCGCGTCCAAAATCGCGCGGGTGCGAGGTCATGAAGCGCACCCGCCGGATGCCGGGAACCTCTCCCACAGCGGCCAGCAGTTCGGCAAACGATTTTCTCCTGCCCGGATTCCCTTCCGAATCTTTATACGAATTCACGTTCTGCCCGAGCAGCTGAATTTCCGTGTAGCCGAGATCGGCCATCTGCCGCGCTTCGGCCAGCACGGAGGCAGAGGTGCGGCTGCGCTCCTTGCCGCGCGTATAGGGGACAACGCAGTAGGCGCAGAACTTGTCGCAGCCTTCGATGATGGTGATGTATCCCCGATGCGGATTGGTGCGGGCGGTGAATTCGGTTTCAAAACACGCGTCGGTCTCGCGATCGTCGAGCCCGGTAATGCGGACCAGCGAGTCCCGAGCTCGGAGTCCCGAGTCGCGAGTCTTCCCCACTGAGTCCCGAGTCGCGAGCCCCAAGTCGCGAGTCTGCCCAACTGAGGGTGCCCCACCCTTTGCGGTTTTCGAAGGGTGGAAATCGATGCTGCCGATAGGGGGTGATTCGAGCGTAGGGTTCAGCAGCCGTGTGTTTTCCAACTGCGCGTTTTCCAGTTGATGCAGCATCTCCGGCAATTTCCGGTACGACGCCGATCCGCACACCAGCGACACATAGGGAGCGCGCTCGAAAATCTTTTCGCCCTCCTGCTGCGCCACGCAGCCCAGCACGCCAAAGGTCTTGCCCTGCTTCTTATATTTCTTGTAATCGGAGAGCCGGTTGAACACCTTCTGCTCGGCCTTGTCGCGGATGGAACATGTGTTGTACAGCACCAGGTCCGCTTGCTCGACCGTCTCCACCTGGCGATAGCCTTCCTGCAGCAGCGTCCCCACAACCTTTTCGGAGTCGTGGACGTTCATCTGGCAGCCAAAGGTTTCGAGGTAAAACGTCTTCCGCGCCGCGTCTTGTGGATTGCTTTGTGGAACCCCAGACATATAGGGAAAGTATAGCGCGGGGAGTGGTTGGGGTGCCCCACCCTTCTCGCGCTTTCTGCGAGAGGGTCGGGATTTTGACTTCTACGGAGATCATCAAAAATCAAAATCCCCGCCCTCTTTTCGCAAAAACCAAAGAACGCGAAAAGAAGGATGGGGCACCCAATCCGGCTAATCCTATTTCTTGGCGGCTTCCTTCAATTCAATCACGACGCCGTCCATGGGCGCGTCGCCCAGATTCTCCGGAAGGTGCACTTGCGCGGGCGAGAACTGGGCCATCCCGGCCTTGCCGGATGCATCCACGGTCTTGCCATCGGGAAGGGTGAATTTGACTTTACCGTCGGTGAGAAACACCGCCACCGCATCGGGATGGCTGTGCATGATCGACTTCTCGTGCGGGCCATAGTGAAAGCGCAGAATCCGCACCTTGTCATTTTCAAACTCGACTTTGTAGTGGGCAGGATCGGTCTTGACCGCATCCTGAGCGAACGTAACCGACGCAACTCCGAAACACAACACCACACAACACAGCGCTAAGCGTGTCTTCACAGGGCTCCTCGAAACGGTTGGATTGAAAGTCGCGGCAGTCTACGCTGCAGGGTACCGAGTGTCAAACCGAGCTCGTGTGCGCGTGGAAGTCAAAGTCCCATCGCATTGAGGCTCGTGGAATCCCACCCTTTGCAAAGAACGCAAAGGATGGGGCACCCGCACCCGGAATACTTTGACACTTACTTAAGTTCGAAGTTCTTCGGATCGATCGAAATGTTGTGGGAAAGGCTGGTTTCGGTCACGTCGAACTGGTAAATCTGCGTTGGCGAGGCTTGTGCATTACTCAGCGGAGCGTTTCGGTTGCCGGAAAAGCCGGTAAGTCCACCCGGACGGTCCGAACTAAACTGTATCGTCCACCGGCTGGGTAGTGCGAGGTTGTCAATGCTCTTGAAATCAGCAAAGCGTTCTTCCAGCCGGGAATGCAACACCGACTGGCGCTCGTTTTCAGTCCGGTTGTGAGTCATAGAGGGATCGGTGGTGAATGAGTAAACGGTCATGACGTGCCGAAAGGTGTCTGGCTCAAAATAGAGCTCGATCTGCAGATCGCTAGGTTTCTTCGGCAGGTAGTCCACTCGATGGAGCTCGCGACCGTCGACTTTCTTCAAACCGTGATCCTCCAGTTTCGCAAGACGCTTGTCCAGGCGGGCCAAAGCCCACGCGGTCGAGAGCGTGCCGCCCCAGAGACCTTCGGTAAGAATCTCGCTGTGCGCCATGAAAAACTCGCCCACGGCGGAATAGACGGAGGCTTGTGTCTCTGCGATGAAGGCCTTCTTGCCGTCGCTGACAAAGCGCTCGCCGGGGTAACGGTGATTTGGCAGTTGGAGCAATGAGACCAGCTTGTCGCCTTCCGAGACCAAGATCTGCTTGCCGTCCTCACGCCCCGAGCCGCCGGTCAGGATCTGAAAACTCACGGTGCCACCGACTCCGCGGTTCTTCACCGCCGCCCGCGCCGGTTCGGGTCCGATGGAGTTCAGATGTTGGTTGACGAAGTCGCCGGCCTGAAACTCGTCCTTGGCAGCGCAGACTGGCAGCATAGCCGCGAACGCAACCAACACTATAAGAGATCGCATCGACAACCTCCTATTGACTTTCCCTTTCGTGGGGACGCCGGTCAGTATAGCCCACGACACCACCCACGCAGCCTCCGGGCCAATTCACATCAATGATGGTTGGTTGATGGAGTCTTTACCGGCAAACTTCTTGAGCCGTTGCACGATCTGCATGGGAAAGACGGGACGTCGAAGTCCCCTCCTCTCTTCGCAAACAACGCGAGAAGAAGGACGGGGCACCCAGCAGACTCTTCAGTGCTTCGGTCTGGGGTGTTTGGGCTGGTAGATGCCGACTTTGCCGCCGCCGGGGAGGGTTAGGGTGGCGAGGGTTCCCCAACGCTGTTCGTTCACGGCGGAGACTGAGACTTTTTTCTTCTTGAGATCCTTCAAAGTTGCGGCGATGTCGTCGCACATGAAGTAGAGCTCGTGCTTGTCGTTGCCCTCAGAGTCATGGAATGCGGCTTCGGCGGGCGGGAGGGCGAAGATGAGCCAGCCGTGGCCGGCGTCGACCGAGGGGAACTGGAGCACATCGCCGAAAAAGGCGCGGTCGGCTTCGGGATCCTTGGTATAGAGGACGATGTGAGCGCCGTTGATCATGGAGTACTTCCCTTCGCGAAAATCATCCTCTCACTGGGCGGGTCGAGAATCAAGGGATTCAATGCGTCGAAAGCTCGACGCCCTGGGAAAGGGAGGAAACGTCGAAATCCCCACTTCTCGCGCACAGGACGCGCGAGAAATGGGGCACCCGCAGCTGTCTTATCGGTGTCGATCCGTGGCCCTGTCACGGGCGCGTGTCGACGGTTTCCCCACGTTCGATGTAGGCCGCGAGCCAGCCGAAGACGCGCTTCCAACCTTCGCCATGGCTGACCGCTTGCTGGGGAGCGGTGGCAAAGCCTTGGTGACGCAGCTTGACCAAGGTTCCTGTGCCGGCTTTTTTGGGCCCGCTGGGATGCAGGCCATGCACGGCCTGCGCCTCAAGATCAAAGTAGACGGTGGTATGGAGCGAGCCCATGTAGCTGGCTGTCCAGGTGTGAACCAGACGGCGCGGGGGATCGACTTCGAGATATTCGCCTTCGACGCGGAATGATTTGCCGTCGGTGCCGACTCCGACGGCGGACCACTTGCCGCCGACGCGAAGGTCGGAGGTGCGTTCCGTGATGCGGTACAGACCACGCTCACCCCACCATTGCGACAGCTGCCCGGGGTCGGAGATGGCCTGAAACACGCGCTCGGGCGGCGCGGCGATGAAAATCTCGGCGAGTACAGCGTCGTGATCGGGGGTAATGGTCGCGGTTGCCATGGTTCTGCTCTTCTTTCGTTAGCGAATGTGTAAAACCCCCACTCTAACGTCGCAAAGAACGCGACGTTAGAATGGGGCACCCGTCGGTTCCTAGTTTTCTACAAACTTCTTCAGCATTTCGACTACGCCGGTCCAGCCACTGCTGTAATCCTTGCGGGCGATGGGCATGGTGGCGAGGCCGCTGTGCGTGACTTTAAGGTGTGTACCGGTTTTGGCCGGCGTGAGTTCCCAGCGGACGACGGTGCGGCGGCTGACGTCGTCATGCCAGTTGCCAAACCAGGTGTAGACCAGGACGCGGGGCGGATCATATTCGAGGATCTCGCCGTGACACTCGAACTCGCTGACGCCGTTGACGACAGCGGTTCCCTTCTCGGTGGTGTAGCGGTAGCGGCCGCCGAGGCGCGCGTCCATCTCCCAGAGGTGGATGGGGCACGACGGATCGGTGAACCAGCGCCGGAGCTGGCCGGCGTCGGTGAGAGCCTGGAAGACGCGCTCGGCGGGAGCGGCGATTTCGATTTCGCTGACGACTGCGTTTTGATCCGGAGTAACGACGGTGGTGGCCATGGGTTCCTGTCTTTCTACGTTCTGCTTCAAAGCAACGCAAATCAAAAACAAAGTCAAAGGCAGCGGACAGAGCCTGCCCTGGGCTTGTCGAAGGGAGTGTCCGCTCCACACACACGGGTTACATTTTGCGGCGCAGGTCGAAGAATTCTTGCATCTCTTTGCCATGATCGATGAAAGTCCAATCTTCGGTGTGGTGGTTGTCGTCGAGCATGGTCAGGACCATTTTTTGCATATGTCCGGCGCCAGGCTCGATATTGGTGCCGTCGACGAAGCTGAAGGTGATGGTCTTGCCGTCGGGGGAAACGCTGGCCTGCATGCGGGGCTGATTCCCTGCTCCACAATAGTGCGTCATCAGCAGCCGGTTTGCCCCATCCATGTGGAACATCGAGATCATATTTTCGGGGCCGGTGCCGAGGATTTCGCTCAGGATGGCCGAGCCGCCGGCAGTCTCGCGCCAGGAGACACGCAAGGCGGTGCCGTTGGGGCCCTGCCCTTCCCAGGAGCCGGTGAGAGATTTGAGCTGGGCGAAGGATTTTTGGGCGTCGGATTGGGCGAGGGCGGTGGCGGCGGCCAGGGCGATGACAAGTACAGCGGCGATGCGTGTGGATTTGGTCATGACAGTTTCCTTTCTTTTGAGAGATGGTTTCATGATTTGAGTTTGCGGGAGGCTTCGGTCTCGCGCGCGTATTCGGCTTCGACGAACGATTTCAGGTTGTTCAAGCTTGCGGTCCAGAAGGCGCGGTATTGCTCGATCCAGGAGTCGACGGCGCGCAGAGGATCGGGATTGAGCTGGTAAACCCGGTGCCGGCCTTCGCGGTGCTCGCGGACCAGGTGGGCCCGGCGCAGCAGGCGCAGGTGCTTGGAGATGGCGGGACGGGAGACGGGGAAGGCCTCGGCGATCTGTCCGGCGGGCTGACTACCGCGGCGTAGCAGGTCGAGGACGGCTCGGCGGGTCGGGTCGGCAAGGGCCTGGAAGGTGGCTGCAGTCATCTGCGCCGATTTATATGTAACCGAACGGTCACGCATAATGCGTAACCTTACAGTTACGCGAATGAGTTGTCAAGGGGGGAATTCCGCTTGTCGTGTCTTACCTGAGCTATAATGTAAGAATGCAGCGACAGATTACTTCAGTAAGCACAAAAGGCCAGTTCGTGATTCCTTCCGAGATGCGGGCAGCGTTGGGCATTAAGCCGGGGACCCGCATTGCGGTAACGCAGGAGGAATCGCGAATCGTACTGGAACCCGTGACGGAGGAACTGGTCGACAAAACGCGCGGATTTTTCTCCGGTAAGCCTTCTCTATCGGAGGAACTCAAGAGAGAGCGACGGCGGAAAGAGCGATGGTAACGTACGTCCTGGATTCGAGCGCGATCCTGCGCTACCTCGATAACGAAGCGGGCGCGGCGCGGGTGGCCGAGCTGATCAAGTCTCATCTGGCAGGGAAATGCACGGCGGTCATCGCTGCTCCACATTGGGGCGAGATTGCCGGAATTTCGTGCAAGGTCCATGGGGAGCAGTCGATGGAATTGATGCTTTCACGTCTGGATGCTTTTGGGCTCCAAGTTATTCCTGCGGACGCCGATCGGTGTGTAGTCGCGGCGCTCATCAAGGTAAAGAGGGGATTGCCTTATGTGGATAGCTTCGGGGTGGGACTAACAGCGGAAGCTGCGGACCGAGTCTTTGTAACCGCAGATTTTGATTTCAAGGTTGTGGCCCGCGACGTGAAGATTGAGTTTCTGCCTGCGAAATAGCCTCCTGCCGAGTATCGAAGACCTAACTGAATCAAAACCTTAAGATCCAAGGCGACGGACGGTAGTGGCCGTCCCACACAGATCGAGGAAGGCCTGATGGATGCGGGGATCGTCGGAGAGTTCAGGGTGGAAGGTGGCGGCCATGGCTCTTCCCTGCCGGACGGCGACGGGAGCTTTGTCACTGCCTTCCGTGGCGAGGATTTCCACGCCTTCACCGACATGCTCGATTTTGGGAGCGCGGATGAAAACCATCTCCAGCGGGGAATCGCCGAAGAGACCCTGGCGGATGGAGCTGTCGATCTGGCGTCCGTAGGCGTTGCGGCGGATACGGATGTTGACGGCGCCGAGGCCTTTTTGTTGAGGATTCTCGACTTCGGCGGCCAGAAGGATTGCGCCGGCACAGGTGCCGAAGGTGGGCTTGGCATGGACGAATTGTTTCAGCTTTTCGAATCCGGCGTCGCCCAGCAGCTTCAGGAAGGTGCCCGACTCGCCGCCAGGGATCACGAGGCCGTCGATTGTGTCAAGTTCCTCGGGTTTCTTGACCAGCACAACCTCGGCGCCCAGCTCTTGGAGCCGCCGCCGGTGAGCGTCGAAATCGCCTTGCAGGGCCAGAACACCGATCGTCATACGAAAAGCTCTAGCGCGGAGGATACGGCGGACACAAGTGGTTTGCCGTGTGAGATTTATTCTAACGGATGTGCATGCTGAACGAGGTGGGAACTCGGCAGCAAGTGCAGGGTGGCCGACCGCACGAAACGGAAAGCCCTTGCCAGCCTCGGGGGTGGAGACTACACTCGGCGGGTCGGTCCCCCCTGCAAAATCCCGCGAGGTGAACTCTAATGGCGAGACGGCCACTCCAGCGCGTGTTGTTGATCGGCATCCTGACTTGCACTGGGGGCGCTCAGGTGTTGACGATCCCGACCCGCAACACCGATCGTTTTAACTCTGGGGTAGAACTCGACGCGATTCAGGCCGCCGAGATGGACTTCAACATCTTTGCTATCAATAGTCAGGATCCAAACGGCAGCCTGGTGCAGAGTCCCAGCGCTTCGGTTTCCAAGCTGGATCTGAAGGCCCCGGGAAAAGCGCAGCGGGAATATGAAAAGGGCTTTCAGCTCCTGATGAAGAAGGACTTGCAGGCTGCGGTCGCACACTTGGGCAATGCGATTCAGATCTATCCCAGTTTTGTGGCCGCGCACAATGCGCTGGGCTCGGCGTACTTGCAGCTGGAGCAGAACGAACAGGCGCGCGGAGAATTCGATAAGGCGGTTACGCTGGACGACCACCTGCCGAATTCCTACCTAAATCTTGGGTGCGCCCAGCTGGCCCTGAAGCAATATTCGGCGGCCGAAGAGTCGCTGCACAAGGCCTCGTCAATTGCTCCGCTGGACGTGCAGTTGCAGCTGGCGCTCGCCTATGGAGAGTTTGCCAACCACGATTATCCAGCGGTGATCGAGACCACGCATCATGTGCATGAGCACAAACATAAGGGCGCGGCGCTGGTTCATTATTTCGCGGGCGGGGCCTGGGCGGCGCAGAACAATCTGGTCGAGGCGCAGCATGAAATGGAAACGGTGCTGAAGGAAGATCCCAAGTCAGGGTCGGCCGACCAAGTCCGCAAGGTTCTGGAGCAGCTCAAGACGGAACAGCTGATGCGGGCCGAGGCCAAGCTGCACCCGGTTGAGACCCTGACGCTGTCTCTCGACACCACGAATAACCCGCCTCCAGAGCAGAAATTACGGCAGGCTCAACAAGTGTTGCAGGACATCAAAGAGCGGACACAGATCGCGGAAGCGGAAGCGGAACCGGAAGCGGAACCGGAAGCGAGGTGCACGGAGTGCGGCGCGAAGGCCGCCGTTGCTCCTGGGGTTGCGGAAAATGGGGTTGCCGAAAATGGGGTTGGGGAAGCTGGTGTCGCGGAAGCTGGCGTTGCGGGGGATTCCAGTTCAGCCTTGAAGAGAGCGGGCCTGGATTCGCCCGCTGCGACATTCCGCGCGGCCGTCGACGAGGTCACGATATTCTTCGCCGCTACCGATCACGGAAAGTCCGCGACGAACCTTACCGCATCCGACATCATGGTTCGCGACGACAACCGGCCTCCGCACGCGATCCTGGGATTCCGGAACGAGTCCCAATTGCCGTTGCGTTTGGGACTGATCATCGATACCAGCAACTCGGTGAAGGACCGAATCTCGTTCGAGGAAGCGGCGGCCACGAAGTTCCTGGAGACGGTGGTGACCGGCAAAGACGACTTGGCTTTTGTGGTTGGGGTAAACAACTCGGTGCTTCTGGTGCAGGATTTTAGCGGAGACCAGGCCCAGATCTCGCACGAGATTAATCAGCTCGCACCCGGAGGTGGGACCGCACTTTGGGATGCCGTGTCGTTCGGAGCGGACAAGCTTCGCGACCGCTTCGAAGGCCGGCCGGTCGCGCGGGTGCTGATCGTAATCAGCGACGGCGAAGACAACGCAAGCAGCGCGACTCTGAAGCAGGCCATCGCCAGCGCCCAGCACGGCGAAGTGGCCGTCTACACCGTCAGTACCCGGGATTACACGCAGGAAGACCCCAGTGCCGAACTGGGCGACCATGCGTTGCGAACGCTGTCGGAACTTACGGGCGGCACGGCATTCATTCCCGGCTCGGTTCGTGGGCTCAAGGGTAGCCTGGCGGAGCTACAGCAAGTGATTCGCGGACGCTATCTGGTCTCCTACAAACCGGCAGCGTTCCAACGGGACGGGCGGTACCGCGAGATCGACATCACGGCGGAGAAGAACGGTCGCAAGCTGAAGGTGTACGCCCGCAAAGGCTACTACGCCGCGGCGGCGCAACCGGCTTCCGAAGAACGCTGATTAGACTGCGGGCTTGCGCACAGCTGCTCCCAGAACATTGCCGGGGCCGGATTCTTGTACAAAAGCGACGAGTCTCACATTCTTGGGATCGGTACCGGGCGCGAGTTTCAACTGCACGTCCTGGCTGAAGCTTTTTCCCTTGGCCAGCTTCCCCACTTTTGTCAGCTGCTGCACGACCGCAACATGGACCAGGTGCTTGCCACCGTTTTCTCCTTTTAACACCTGCGACTCGACGTGATCGAGGGCGACCGCGACATAAACGTCGCCGCCGTGCTTCTCAGAATTCACGTCGGTTTCGATCCGCGCGTGCAGTACGGTTGGATTGCCGGGGGCTACGGTCACCTCGCCGATGCGCACGGGGACCTTGGGAGCAGCAGCGGCCTTCTCGAAAATATCGGTCATCTGCTGCTGCGGGTAATTGATGCGAATCTGCTCGCTTCCATCCACGATGATTTGCGGAGTATAAGAACTCTGCTCTTTGAGAACGCTTTCGTAGGCCGCCTGGCGATCGGTGAGGGCCGGCGAGGAGTTCGGATCCTTCCAGCCGTCGTGATCCCAGTAGGTGACGTGCTCGCTGAGGACGATCAACTGAGCGCCGGGAATGGGTTGGAATTCGTCCAGCGTTTTGATCATGACGTCGGCAGGCGGACAACTCGAGCAGCCTTCAGAAGTAAACAGTTCGACGAGGACGGGGTGAGGCGCTGGCCTCGACGCATCGGGAGAAGCGGCCTTGGTCTCGACTTGCGCGCCTTGTCCGCCTGCATTCGGAGCGACGTGGAGACAGACGAGGCTGATCAGCACGAAGAACAAGGCGTTGGCTGATGATCGCATGGATACTCCTCTGACGTCTTTACCAGCCTCTGGTTTGCAGCATGTGGGCTTCGTCTAAGCCTGCGACGGCCAGGCCTTTCATGGCGCCTTGCAGGTCTTCGCTGACTTCAAGTAACACTTTAGGGTCTTGATAGTGCGTAGCGGCTTTTACGATGGCTCGGGCGCGCTTCTCGGCTTCTACCGGATCGGCGAAAGTCGTCGAGTCTTTCATGAAGATTCCTGAGCCTACGAACACCGCTTCGGCTCCGAGCTGCATAACCAGGCTGGCATCGGCGGGCGTCGCGATTCCTCCGGCGCTGAAATTTGGGACCGGCAGCTTTCCTGCTTTGGCGACGATGCGGATCAGCTCATACGGCGCGCCGTGCTCTTTGGCTTTGGCGTAGAGTTCTTCTTCGCCGAGGACGGTCAGGATTTTCATTTCCTGCACAATTTGGCGGATGTGCTTGACGGCGTGGACTACGTCGCCGGTGCCGGCTTCGCCCTTGGTGCGGATCATGGCGGCGCCTTCGGCGATGCGGCGCAGGGCTTCGCCGAGGTTGCGGGCTCCGCAGACGAAGGGGACTTTGAAGGCGTGCTTGTCGACGTGGTGCGCCTCGTCGGCGGGCGTGAGGACTTCGGATTCGTCGATGTAGTCGACGCCAAGTTCCTGCAAGATCTGGGCTTCGGCAAAATGTCCGATGCGGCACTTGGCCATCACCGGGATGGAGACGGCGGCCATGATCTCGCGAATCTTTTTGGGGCTCGCCATGCGAGCGACGCCGCCTTCGGCGCGGATTTGCGCGGGCACGCGCTCGAGGGCCATAACCGCGACCGCGCCGGCTCGTTCGGCGATGGTGGCTTGCGCGGCGTCGGTGACGTCCATAATGACGCCGCCCTTGAGCATTTCGGCGAGGCCGGTTTTGAGACGAAGGCTGGTGTTGTTGGAACCGTTGTTCTGGGACATGGTTTTGAACCCGTGGATACCTTTTCGCAAGCGCGAAGGATGGGCTGCGAGTGCGCAGCCTGCAATCATTCTACAGCGCGTACGGAGTTCGCGGTACTGCGCGAGGCGTAAAAACGAACCTCCCCGCCGCTGCCGGGTTTAGAGGAGAAGTTGAGAACAGAGCTTAGAGGATAAGGAATCCTTCGACCGTCAGCTTTAGGTGCGATCAATCTTATTTCGGATCAACGGTCGGAGTTTTCTCGGTTTCGACGGATTTCAACAATTCATCGTCCGCCTCTTTGTCGCGTTGTTCGCCATTAAGACCGGTGAATCGCTGGCTGGCGTCGCGGATTTTCTGCTCGGCGCCGTGAAGTTGACTCGACACCGAGACGAACGTGATGCTGACGATGAGGACGGCCGTAGCACAAAGCGCCAGCGCCCCCAGCCAGGCGGGGCGGTTCATGAACAGCAGCGCGATCGAGGCGACGACGATGCCGATTTCGCAAGCCAATTGCGCCCACTCGTAGTGCTCGGCTGCCATGGAATGCACTCGAATGGCTGGCTCGTAGGACTCCGACCATTCCAGCGCCGCCTCCTTTTCCGTATCGAGTGCACGGATGACTGTGGCGAATCCGACGAGGTCTTCGTGGGTGGGAATCTCGGCGTCGAGGTTCTTGGCATTCTCGAGGCGGTTCACGCGTGCGGCACGCGCCACGTCGGCTGAGGAGATTTGACTCACCAGTTTTCTCGACTCCTCGTCCCACTGCTTGAAGCGCTCTGCGTCGGGGTTCAGCGCGTGCAACTGCCGCAACTGGGCCACAAGCACGCGGTACTTGGTCGAGATGGCCTGGTATTTCATTGAGGCGTTGGTTTGTTCCACCATGGTGGCGATGAGTTCGGTGCGCTGGCCTCCGACCAGTGCCGCACACAGCGCCAGCAGCACGCCCAGACATGCCATGGTGATGCCGAGATACTTGCCCAGGTGCCCGGCGTGCCCGGCATGCTCGATGTGCTCCGCTAATTCGTCAACTTCCGCCATATCACCGTCTCTCTGTTCCAGGCTGGGTTGCCCGGGAAATTTTGTCCTTAGTTTTTACTACCTCTCTACGAATTTGCCGAACATTTTTTCGGGGTCGATGGCGACGAAGGTACCCTTGCTGCGAGCCAGCGCTTCTCCTTTTTCGTTCTTGATTTCGGCTTCGTTGATGTGTTGGCGGCCGTGCACGCTGACTTCCCTGCCCTCGACGTGCAGCGGTTGGTGCAGCGGGACGGGCTTGAGGTATTCGACAGTCATCTCCTTGGTGAGGGCGATGACGTGGTGGAGCTTGTTCACTTTTCCCATGGCATCGTCGAGGATGGTGGCGATGATGCCGCCGTGGCAGTGGCCGGGAGGTCCGGTGTAGCGCTTGCCCAGGCGGAATTTGCAGACGAAGGTCTGGCGCTCTTCGTCCAGCGTGAACTTGAGGCGCATGCCGTCGGGATTGTTCTGGCCGCAGGCGAAGCAGTAATTTTTCTGGAGTTTGGTGTAGCGGGTGTCGTGGCCATGGATCTTTCGGGGCATGGGAAGAATTTTATCCTGAGTAGCCAAACCAAGATAACCACAGAGGACACGGAGGACACACCAGGAAGATTCAGTTTTTGTAGTTGGGCACAAATCCTGTATACATATCAGTTTTGGATTTGGGCCGCACAGGCGCGTGCGCTGCAAGCAAGTTGCATAGATCCTTCGGCGGGCAAAGTGCGCCCATCTCAGTTTGACAAGCACGGTATGACTTTTGGAATGGAGCGTGTTATGAAATCGTTCGCCACATTCGTTCTCCTTCTGTCCTTGACATTAGTTACGCCGCTTGCTGCTCAACAGCCGCCAGATAAAGACTCCGATAAGAAGCCGGCCTCTACGGCCGCCGCGCCTACACAGAGCAAGAAGGAAGCCAAGAAGGATGCGAAGAAGGACGAGAAGAAAGAAGAGCCGAAGGACGAGAAGAAGCCGGGGATGAATGCCGACACTTTTTCCGGGCTGAAGTTTCGGTTGATTGGGCCGGCGGTGGCTTCGGGGCGGGTGATCTCGATTGCGGCGAATCCGAAAAATAAATTTGAATATTATGTGGGCGTGGCCTCGGGCGGAGTGTGGAAGACCGTGAATGACGGGACGACGTGGACTCCGGTGTTTGACGGCGAGGGATCGTATTCGATTGGGTGGGTGGCGCTCGATCCGAACGATTCGTCGGTGGTGTGGGTGGGCAGTGGCGAGAGCAATTCGCAGCGCAGCGTGGGATACGGGGATGGGATTTACCGGTCCGTCGACGGGGGAAAGAGCTGGGAGAATCTGGGGCTGAAGAAATCGGAGCACATCGGAAGAGTAATGATCGACCCGCGAGATTCGAAAGTTGTTTATGTCGCGGCGGAGGGGCCGCTGTGGGGAGCGGGCGGGGATCGCGGGCTTTATAAGACGACGGACGGCGGGAAAAACTGGAAGGCCGTGCTGACCATCAGCGAGAACACGGGCGTAGTCGACGTGGCGCTGGACCCGTCCAATCCCGACATTGTGTATGCGTCGGCGTACCAGCGGCGGCGGCATGTTTACACGCTGATTGATGGCGGGCCGGAGAGCGCCATTTATAAATCGACGGACGCGGGAGCGACCTGGAACAAGTTGAAGTCGGGGCTGCCTTCCGTGGACCTGGGGAGGATTGGGCTGGCGGTTTCACCGGCGGATCCGAACGTGGTGTATGCGACCGTCGAGGCTGCGGACGGGAAGGGCGGAATTTTCCGGTCGAACGATAAGGGTGCGACCTGGGAGCGTCGGAATGAGTTCGATCAGGGGGCGATGTATTACGCGCGGGTCGTCCCCGACCCGAAGAATGTGGATCGCATCTTTGTGATGAATGTGGAACTGCGCGAGTCGCTCGACGGCGGCAAGACGCTGCACAAGGTCAACGAGGTGAATCATCACGGGGACAATCACGCGATCTGGATTGATCCTGGCGATACAAAACACTGGCTGCTGGGATCGGATGGCGGGATGTACGAGACGTGGGATGATGCCAAAACGTGGGAGTTCAAAGCGAATCTGCCGACGGTGCAGTTTTATGACGTAGCGGTGGACAATGCGAGTCCGTTTTACAACGTGTGCGGAGGGACGCAGGACAATTTTTCGTGGTGCGGGCCTTCGCGCAGGCACAATGTGAACGGGATTATGAATTCGGATTGGTACGTGACGACTGGGGGGGATGGGTTCCGCTCGCAGGTCGACCCGGTGGACCCGAACACGGTCTATTCGGAGTCGCAGTACGGCGTGCTGGTGCGGTACGACAGGCCGACAGGCCAGGAACTGGTTTTGCAGCCCCTGGAGGGCAAGGGCGAGCCGCCGCTGCGGTGGAATTGGGATTCGCCGATCCTGATCAGCCCGCATTCGAATACGCGGCTTTATTTCGCCGCGAATAAACTCTTTCGCAGCGATGACCGCGGGGATTCGTGGAAGGCGATCAGCGGAGACCTGACGCGGCAGATGGATCGCAACCAGCTGCCGGTAATGGGGAAGGTGTGGGGTCCGGATGCGGTGGCGAAGAATGCGTCGACGTCGTTCTACGGAAATATTGTGGCGCTGTCGGAGTCGCCGAAAAAAGAAGGGCTGATTTATGTAGGCACCGACGACGGGCTGATTCAGGTGACCAGCGATGGTGGGGCAAATTGGACGAAGTATGAGAAGTTTGCGGGCGTGCCGGAGATGACTTATGTGAGCCGGCTGGCCGCATCGAATCACGACGCGAATACGGTGTATGCGGCGTTTGAGAATCATAAGAATGAAGACTTCAAGCCGTATCTGCTCAAGTCTGTGGACGCGGGAAAGAGCTGGACGTCGATTGCCGGGGACCTGCCGGAGAACGGGCCGATCCTCGGGTTCGCGGAAGACACAGTGAATCCGAATCTGTTGTTTGCGGGGACGGAGTTTGGGGCTTACTTCACGATTGACGGTGGGCTGCACTGGGTGCGGCTGAAGGGCGGGCTGCCGACGATTGCGGTGCGCGACATGGTGATTCAAGCGCGCGAGAGTGATCTGGTGGTCGCTACGTTTGGGCGCGGATTTTATGTGCTGGATGACATTACTCCGCTGCGGCAGACGAAAGTGGAATCGACGGAGCAGGCCGCGGCGGTGTTTCCGGTGAAAGATGCGCTGCTTTATATGGAACGGCATCCGCTGGGTGAGCCGGGAAAAGGGTTCCAGGGGGATGCGTTTTATACGGCGGAAAATCCGCCGTACGGGGCGGTGTTTACGGCGTACATGAAGGACAAGATTAAGACGAAGAAAGAGAAGCGGCAGGAGGCGGAAAAGGAAGCGGCGAAGAAAAATCAGACGCTCGCGTATCCCACAAACGATGAGCTGCGCGCCGAGGCCGAGGAGGCGAAGCCGGAAGTTTATTTTGTGGTGTACGACGAGAGCGGGGCGGCGATCCGGCGCGTAGATGGCAGCACCGACGCGGGGTTCCAGCGGGCGGCGTGGGATTTGCGATATTCGGCGGCGCGGGCGCATGCGGCTGCGGAAGAAAAAGAGGAAGGAGATTTTCCGGATGTGACCGGGCAAGGGCCGCTGGTGCTGGCGGGAACTTATTCGGTCCGCATGTTCGAAAAAATTGCCGGCTCGGTTACGGAATTGGCCGGACCGCGGTCGTTCAAGGTGGTAACGGAGGGTTCGACATCATCGATGATGACGCCGAGCGACCATGCGGCGCAGGAGGAGTTCTTGCGTAAGACGGCGCGGCTCTATCGCGTGGTGAATGGAGCGCTGCGCGCCGCCGAGGATATGGAGTCGCGGCTGAAGGCGATTCGCGAGGCCTTGCACGAAACTCCGGGGGTCGAAAAGCAGCTGGGAGCGGTGGCGGACGGGATTGAGCAGCGCGACCGGGAGATTCTGCGAGCGCTGCGCGGGGACCTGGAGACGGCGAAGCG
>JBKQID010000013.1:0-48029 GCA_052148475.1 Candidatus Sulfotelmatobacter sp.
CAAGGGCAGAGCGGTCGCCCTGGCAAGCTCAGGCTAGCCGAGTTAGCCGCAGGCCCCCTAGAACCACAGCCCCCACAGCCAATCCACGCTGGCATGCGTAATCGTCGAAGCCGCTACGCGCCGATGCTCGCGCCACGCCCGGCCGTAGAAAATTCCCGCAATCGTCGCCAGCAAAACGTAGCGCCAATTGAAATGTGCGGATCCTTTATTGAAGTGTGATAACCCGAATAACACTGACGCAATCATTAGTGCGGCCCGCCGTCCCACGCGGCGCTCCAGCAAGTTCTGCACCCAGGCACGAAAGTAAAGTTCCTCCGGCACCGCGGTAAAGACAAATATCGCGCCCCAGCGCAGCAACGCGCTGCCGATTCCCGGCAGGTTCTTATGCGGATGGATGAAGCCCAGGGCCAGCCCCAGGACCAGAACGAAGGGCGTGAAGAAAAACAGCTCGCGCAGACCAGTTTTCCAGTCGCTCCATTTGAAACAGAAATCGAAGCCAGTCCCATTCAGCTGCCGGATCGCCAGGAATCCATACAACCCTGCATCCACCAGGAATAATTCATTCAAAGCCCGCAGACCACTCGGCCAGGCTCCGTCAAACCAGCGCAAGTCCACAGCCAGCCCCAGCACCAGCAGAATCAGCGCGTCCCGCCAGTCGCCGCGTTGCTCGGTGTCTGCTGCCGCGGCGCGCAGCAGCAGCCAGGCAATCGCCACCGGCAACGCTGCATAGAGCGCAAACCATCCCCAGCGGAACATGTGCTGGGAGATCGAAACCATCGCGTAGGGCACAACGAGCAAGGCTGGAAAGCACACGCGGACAGTCACCGGCCATCGCCCTACCGCGCGCCCCACCCGCTCCGCGACGAAGCCGAACAGAACCGCCGGAGCCAGCTCCAGCACGAGCGCCGCCATCGCCATCGGCGTCACATTCTGCATGGGTTTTATCCTAAACGGGAGTCCGGCACTCGCTTGTCTCCGAGTTGCCCCCCAGATAGAATTCGTTGGCATTCTTGTTCTTGCGCCCGGACCCGCTGCACTTCCTGGTCGCCGCGCGGGTGACCAAAGTCGTCGTCGAACGTCCGAATACGTTAAGGAGACATAAAATGAAACGCAGCTTTGTCACATTTCTCTTCGTTTCTGTGTGCGTCTTTGCCCTCGCTTTAGGACAAGCACAGACTTCGGCCCCGTCTTCCTCGATGGCCATGGCAGCTCCGCAAGCTTCCGCGCCCGTTAAAGATCCCGTCAGCGCATCCCTCCGCATCATGATTACGCGGTCCCAGAACAATATTCTGGGTGCGATTCAGTTGATGCCGGCGGACAAGTTCAGATTCAAACCGACGCCGGACCAGATGACTTTCGGGCATCTGGTCACCCACATCGCCGACACGAACTTCTTTCTATGCGCCAAGGCGACGGATGTGCCCGCACCCAAGCCAGAAGAAGTCAAGGACACCGATTCGAAAGACAAGCTGCTGGCCGCGGCGAAAGCTTCTTTCGATTTCTGCAATGACGTGTTGAGCAAGATGGACGACTCGAAGCTTGGCGAGAGCATCCAGCTCTTCGGGCCAAAACAGTTCCCGCGCGCCATGGCCGCATTGTTCCTGGCCAACACCTGGGCCGATCATTACGCTGAAGCCGCGACGGATTTGCGTCTGAATGGAATTTTGCCGCCGTCGGCGCAGCCAAAGAAATAACGGCTGCCGCGAGAGTTGGCAACTCGGATCAATTGAGTTCGGGCTCCGAATATTCAAAGTCGTTCGGCGCCAGTTCGTGCGCTCTCTGGTAAGCGGCTTGGGCAGCAGCTTTGTTCCCAAGCCGCTGGTATGCGATTCCGAGATCGAACCAATAGACGGGCAGTTTTGGCTGGTAGAGAATTGCATCGTGAAGCCAGCGGACGGCTTCCTGATTCCGGTTGGCTCCGAGTGCATCGTAGCCCCACTTTCCCTCCTCGTAGCCCGCTTTGCCCGAGAGGTTGATCCTAGGGCGCCCTAGCGTCGAGCCCCACAGACCGAACAAAAGAAGCGTCGCGATGCCCACGGCAATCACCGTGCGACGAAGCGGGTAAACGACCGCAGCCCCGGTAAGAAGCCCGAAAACCGCTCCAGCGCCATGAGCAACGTTCCCAACCGAGAAAATGTTCATCACGGTCGTAATTATGCAGAAGAAGAACCAGATTACGAAGAGCTGCACCGTCCTTTGGTCGACGGCATCATGGAAGCGAACATCATGCCGGGAGAGAACCCACAGCATCCCGAACAGGCCATACCCGACACCGGACAGTCCGACGCCGCCTAGCGAAAATGCAAATTCGAAAGAGCCTGATCCTAGCGCGAATAAAACGATGAGTGCCACAGTTCTAAAATGTCCATACACTTGCTCAACAACCGTTCCGAAAACCCAAAGCCAGTAGATGTTGAACGCCAGGTGTAGGAAGTTAGTATGAGGAAAGATGGCAGTTATCAGACGCCAGAGCTCTCCGCGGCGAATCATTGCCGTTTCGAATAGCGGCGAGACGTCCAGCTTGGACCACCAGGCAATTGTTACCGCGATCGCGAGAATCGCGGTGCCTGCGATGACTGGGTATCGCGGAAATTCTGTCCATTTGGGAGCAGAACGCATAACGCCAAACGTTACCGCCCTGGGCACACTCGCGCAAGCCCCCGGCGACTGTCAAGGGTGATCGATCACCAGGAAGCAGCTTTTACTTGATCTGCACCAGTTCGCCCGCTGCGGGAAGCGACGCGGCGGCGTGCTGCGGCGCGCGCCAGCCGTCGAAGATCGAAACCTGATGCACGCAGGAAACCGTGCAGTGTGGCGCGCAGGATTTTTCGGTGACGTACTCGCGGCGCATGTCGTCGCGCGTATAAGTTGCGAGCGGCACTCCGGGATAACCGCGCTGCTGTGAGCAGTAGTGCACCAGCCCGTCTTCGCAGATGTAGAGATAGCGCGCCCCGGCGCGGCAGCGCCACTCATTCGGCAGGCCTTGCGCAATGTTGTCCTGGAAAGCGTTGATGCGGGTGAAGCTGCGCTTCTCCATCGCCTTCATCTCGTGATAAATCCGCCGTTCTTCCCCGCCCAGCGGCTGCAACTGCCCGCTGCCGTCGTGAATAATTCCAATGGTCGAGCTGAAACCCAGTTCAATAGCTCGCTTGCCGATGGTGAGCGCATCCTGCGGATTCGAAATTCCGCCGCCCACCACTGAGTTGATGTTCACGTGAAACTCGGCGTGCTCGGCCAGCAGTTGCAGCTTCTTGTCGAGAACCTTCAGACTCTTCTTCGAAACCTCGTCGGGATTCACGTTGTCGATGGAGATCTGCAGCCACTCCAGCCCAGCACGGTTCAGCCGCTGAATGCGTTCCGCCACCAGAAAATACCCGTTGGTAATCAAGCCGGCAATCATGCCGTTCGAGCGAATGCGGCGAATGATGTCGTCGAGTTCAGGATGCAGCAGCGGCTCCCCTCCGGAGATTGTGATCACCGCCGTGCCCAGCGCGCCCAGCTTGTCGATGCGGCGGAACATCTCCTCCGTCGCCACGGGCTTCGAAAAATCGTCGAACTCGTTGCAGTAAGTGCAGGCCAGGTTGCAGCGGCGTACAGGAATAATGTGCGCCAGCAGGGGATGCTCAGTTGAAGCCAGGGCGCGCGCAGCCATGGCAGCTCCGCGCAGGTTGCGGTGAAGGGCCTTGGTGCGGCGGCGTAAAGATGTAACAGCAGATGGCATAGGTCGCTCTCTTATTACAGCATGGATGCAGGATAAATGCAGGCTTGGCAACAGCGGTCGGGGAATTTGCCGCGGCCAACGGCGCTCAAAGCACGGCCGGTTGAGAGCAGGCTGAGAGTGGTCGTGCGACGAATCCCGGAGCAGGGGCTGTGACGATTCACTTAGAAAGCGTCTTTCATCTCAACCTGAACCGCGCTGAACTCCGCCCCGCCGACGTTCTCTACCGTATGCGGAGGCAGCTGTTCTTGCCAAAGCGGCACGTTGATACTTGGCTTATCGTTGAGTTGACGCGTGTCGAGCAACACGTTGCCCTGCGGATCACGGCGGATGAGATCGCTCCAGGATTCTATAAACAACACACCCGGCCAGCGATGAGTATGTACCGGCACGATCTGGCCGGGCAGAATGCGAGTGCGCACAACTCTCACCCGATCGTTTTCCATCAGGAGGGTATGGTGGCTGGGCGCGGCAACTAATGCATCCATCGATTCTGGCCAGGGCCAGATTTCGTTCGCTTTGCGTGATGTCTCCGAAGTCATCGCCAACTCAGCCCTCCACGGCCTTGCGCAGCGCCGCTCTCGCCAGCAGCCGCGTGGAATCCAGCATGGGTAGCGGAGACTGCTCCTGCGTCAGCAACAACGGAATTTCCGTGCAGCCCAGAACCACTGCGTCACACCCTTCATCCTTTAGCCCGCGGATCACTTCGGTAAGATACACTTGCGTCCGCGGCAGGAACACGCCATTGACCATTTCATCGAAGATCGCGCGGTGGATGCGCTCACGTTGCTCCGCGCCGGGAATGCGGTGCTCGATGCCGGCAGCTTTCAGTTTCTCGCTGTAGACCGAACCTTCCATGAGCGCGCGCGTTCCCAGAACTCCCAGACGCTTGTAGCCGTGACGTTTGGCTTCGTTCGCGACCTCGACCGCAATATGCAGCCAGGGCCGCGGCGAGCGGTGCTCGACCAGATCGAAAGCCTGGTGAACCGTGTTGACCGGAGCAACGAGAAAATCCACTCCAGCCCTGGCCAGCTTCTCCGCCGACGAAAGCATCAGCTCGGCAACCCCAACCCAGTCGTTCGCATTGATGCACTTCACGTAGTCGGCAAAGCTGTGGCCGTGCAGCGAGACTTCCGGATGGCTGTAGGGGCCAAGCAAGTCCGCACCTTCCACACAGATGGTGCGGTAACACAGCGCAGCGCCCTCCGCGCTGCACGCGACAATGCCGATGTGGAGAGACATTCAGTTGCCAGTTGTAGAATTATCTCGCGGCCGCGGCGTCGAACAGGTTCAGAAACTCCAGCTTCTTTTCCGCCGGCAGGAACGACGCTTCAAACGAATTGCGGGCCAGCTCGCGCAGGTGCTCGTCGGTGAATCCGAACGTCTGCTGGGCAATCTGGTATTCACGGGCGAGCGTGGTGCCGAACATCGCCGGATCGTCGCTATTGAGCGTGATCATCACGCCATGGTCAAAATAAGTTTTCGCGGGATGTTCGGCCAGGCTGGGGCAAAGGCCCGTGCGAGAGTTGCTGGTCAGGCAGATTTCCACGGGAACCTGGCGCTGGGCAAGCTCTTCCACGAGATCAGGGTCGTGAAACGCGGTAAGCCCGTGACCGATGCGCTCGGCCCGCAGGTTGAGCGCTCCCCACACGGATTCCGGCGGCCCAGTTTCGCCCGCGTGCGCCGTAAGCCGCAGGCCGTGATCGGCAGACCATGTATAAGCGTCGCGGAAAAGCTCAGGCGGCGCTTTCTGCTCGTCTCCGCCAATGCCGATGCCGACCACGTCCCGGTCGTGGTAGCGGACGGCCAGCTCAAACACTTTCTGCGCGGCTTCCGCGCCAAGCTGGCGCACCGCGTCGAAGATCCAAAGCAGCGAGATGCCGAAGTCGCGCGCCCCGCGGGCCCGCCCGCGATCGAGACCTTCGAAGATGGCGGCGAAGTCCTGCCTGCGCCAGAGGCACACGCCAACCGAAACATACACCTCGGCGTGCAGAACATTTTCTTCCTTCAGCCGCTGCATCAGCCGGTAGGTGATGAGCTCGTAATCTTCCGCCGTGCGCAGGTGCTCGGTGATGTTCTTGAACGCAAGCAGAAAGCCGGGGAAATCCTCGTAGCGGTAAAGCGCATCAACCTCGGCCCGCGTGACGCGCTCACCATGGCCTTGCCGTAGCTCGAGCAGCGTAGCCGGCTCGATCGCACCCTCGAGGTGCAGATGCAGCTCAGCCTTGGGCAGAAGCCGTAAGAAACTGTTCGGCGGCCGATCGGATGCGGAAGACATTACTTTCTGATTGTAGATTCTTGCTGGAATATTTACGAGCGGGTCAAGCTACGTGCCACCGGTCGCGCACTACGGATGGTCCCCAACTTCGGCTAGCTTGAGCGCTTCGGGTAGATCATCGCGTATTTCGATCTCGGCGACATCCCCGGCGTAGGTGGCATCGCTGGGACTGTGGTAGCGGATAACCGCGCGCAATCCTTCCGAGTGATGGCAGAGGTTAAAGTGGTCTCCACCGTACCAGAGCGTATCCGAATAGCCTGCTATAAAGCGTCCCTTGTGATGAAACGTGAGAAACTGGCCGCCATGATTGAGCACCAACGCCCATCCTTCATCCTGATCGGGACAGTGGACCGACTTCACCGTGCCCTCGACCGTTTGGGTGTCTTTCGGTACAAACTCTACAATCGACTCCCCTGCGGGGCGCTGCCCCGCAGGCACGCTATTCCATAGTTCGACCGCCTCGTCATGGTCCGGACCAAGCCAGCGGTCGGCCACGAACTTGGCGGCGACGGCGGCATCCGCGCCCTTTCCGGTGCGGCGCAGAATCTGGCCGGTCAACAGGTGATAGCCGGCGCGGGAGGGCTCCAGTTCTTCCGCTTTGCGCGCCACCGCGAGAGCGGAATCAAGGTCGCCTTCACGCAATGCAAGGCGCGACAACTGCACATAGGCCGCCGCGAAGTCGGGATTTACTTGCAACACTCGACCCAACCCGGCACCAAACCCATTCATATCGTTCACCGAATTTGATGAAGCCTGTGGCGAGAGCATGATGCTGTAAAAAAGTGAGAGGTAGAGTTTTCCGTCCAGAGCAACCGCTTGGGCAAATTCCTTGGCAGCCTCGGCGTCCTTTCCGTCGGTGAAATCGAGGAATCCCGTGTACTCGTGAGCTAAGCCGAGTTTGGGGTCGTCTTGAAGTGCCTGGGCGATGAGAGGCCGCGCATCTGCAATGTTGTGGTCCCATAAGAAAAAGCCACCCAACTCAGCCTCGGTTTCGGCGACGCCTAGAACGCGGGAAGTGAAGGATTTCTCGTCAATGTCCGGGGAGGTCTTGAGTATGGTGGTGGTAAACGTTGGCTGCAGCATATAGGAAGCCAGCGCCTTATCGAGTTTTCCAAATTCGCCAAACACTTGCAGAAAAGCCTTCTTCTGCTCGATATGCTGTTGCAGCAATTGGAAAAACTGATCGAGCTTCTTGCCTCCATCCATACCCGGTCCGTAGATCAGAAAATGGACCAATGCCCAGGACTCCGCATAGAAGAACTCGCTGTTGTAGAGATCGGAAGCATGGGTGGCGGATATGATTCTTTCGGTAGGATCGGGCGCTCTGCCACGCAACTGCCGGACTCGCAGGGTCGGAGCACCCAGGTAAATCTTGTGTCCTTCAAACCGGGTGTACGCATAAAATTCAGCCATGCCCTCATCCAGCCAGGCCGGCAGCCAATGCGAGTTCAAGTGTTGAATGGTGTGCGCATACTCGTGATAGACCACCTGCTTTGCGCCGTCGCCGCCGAAGGTATCGAGGCGGACGAGAGCGAACTGTTTCTCCCAGCCATGATGGAACTCGCCGCCCATGTTGCCACCCATCCTTTTCCAGACGGCGGGATCCAGCCGCTTCGCGGTGCTTTCATCCGTAGTCGCAAAGATCAGCAACGGCGCGCCTGACTCCAGGCGGGCGCCGGGGAAGCGGTTAGCAAAGACGAAACGGAGTTGCTCGAACTCGTACGCTGCCTTGCGGCCGTCGCCGGCGCTGCCGTTGGTGAGAACGCGGAAATGCGGGCTGCGGACTTCGGTCCAAGGTTTTTCGCCGGCGGCTGAGATTGCGGGCATGACAAGCAGAAGCAAGAAGACGAAAGCAAGGCGGAAATTCATTTGGCGGAGATTCTGCCGTACATGAGTTCATCCGTCAACGTTTTAATTGAGCCGGCGAAGCCGCTACTTCTTCGCGAACTCGCTCCGATGCCGGCTGTAAAAGTAATAAATCAGCAGGCCCAAGCCGAGCCATATGACGAAGCGCAGCCAGGTGATGATGGTGAGTCCCGTCATCAGGCCGCCGCAGAGGATGATCGAGATCAGCGGGAACCACGGCACAAACGGCACTCGAAACGCGCGTTTGCGATCGGGCTGCCGACGGCGCAGGATGATCACTCCCAACGAAACCAGAACAAAAGCAAACAACGTTCCGATGTTGGCCAGGTCGGCGGCATCTCCAATGTCCACAAGGCCGGCGGGAATTCCAACGGCGAAACAGGCAATCCAGGTAGACCAGTATGGCGTCTTATATTTCGGGTGCACCGCGGAGAACAGCTTGGGCAGCAAGCCGTCGCGCGACATGGCGTACCAGATGCGTGCCTGCCCGTACTGAAACACAAGCAACGACGAGATCATGCCCGTCAGCGCCCCGATCACGATGATCGAGCGGAAGAACGGATGCACGCCCAAATACTTCATCGCATACGCCACGGGCGCTTCCGCGGCCGCACCGGAGACGAACGTTGTGTACTTCATCATCCCAAGCAGTACGACGGCAACGCCAACGTAAAGCACCGTACAGACCACCAGCGACATGATGATGCCGAAGGGCAAATCTTTTTGCGGATTCCGCGATTCCTCGGCCGCGGTCGAGACCGAATCGAATCCGATGTAGGTAAAGAAAACGATGGCCCCCCCGGTGACGATTCCAGCGAAGCCAGAAGGCGCGAAGGGCACCCAGTTGGCGGGCTTCACCAGCATTCCACCGACCACCAGAAACGTCAGGATGGCGCCGATCTTGACCGTCACCATGATGTTATTGGTCTCCGCCGACTCCTTCACTCCACGCACCAGCAGCAGTGTGAGAATGAAAACGATGAGGAAGCCGGGAAGATTGAAATAAGCGCCTGTCCATTGCCCACCGGCCCAGACCGGGCTCGCCCATTTCTCCGGCAGATTGAGGCCGAACACCGCCAGTTGCGCTTTCGTATAACCGGCAAAACCAACCGCAACCGCCACGTTCGAGACCACGTATTCGAGGATCAGGTCCCAGCCGATGATCCAGGCGAAAATTTCGCCGAGCGTGGCGTAGGAGTACGTGTAAGCGCTGCCCGCGATGGGGATCATCGAGGCCAGCTCTGCGTAGCACAGTCCGGCAAAGCTGCAGGCGACAGCGACCAGTAAGAATGAAATCGCAATCGATGGCCCGGCCGGCGGGCGGCCGTGCATGAGCGCTCCCGCGGTGCTGCCGGTGCGCACGAAATTGATGATTACGTCGAGCGCCTGCGCATGCAGGAGGGATGGGGCCTGGAAATATTCCCCCGCGGCCGCGGTGCCGGTGAGGATGAAAATTCCCGAGCCGATGATGGCGCCGATGCCCAGCGCGGTCAGCGACCAGGGGCCCAGCGATTTGCTCAGCCGGTGTTCCGGGTGGTCCGCTTCGGTGATCAGCTTGTCGATCGACTTGCAGCAGAAAATCTGTTTGTCGGAGGTACGGATGACGGCAGCGGGTTCCGTGGATTGTGACAAGCGGTTGTGGTCTCCTGAAATCAGCTCTCAGCCGTCAGCACTCAGCCATTTGCGCTTCGCGAAGGAGCGGGCGTGCCGCCCGCTCCCCCGATTTCCGCTGCTGCCCTACCGCTTCGCCTGGCCGCGAGCCAGTTTCTTGACCTTGGGCTTTTTCGATCCGCGAGGATAATCGCGGGGCTTGAGCGGCTTTTCGGCCTTGCGTTTCTTGCGCGCGGTGCGTTTGGCTTTCTTGCGTTCTTCTTTGGTCAACTTGGATGTATTTGCCATGATTCCTTTTCGGATTGGGTAATTGTGTAATTTGGTAATTGAGTAATTTGAAACCCAGCGCTCGGGAAGGTTTCGCAATTACCCAATTACCAAATTTCCCAATTACTCAATGATTTCAAGCCCGTTCCAACTGGGCATACTTCTCCACTAGCTTCTTCAAGCCGAAGCGAGGAAATTGTACCGTAATCTTGGCTTCTTCGCCTTCTCCTTCGCGCTGGTAGACCGTGCCTTCGCCATATTTCGGATGGCGAACCTTCTGGCCGGGGCGGAAGCCGCGCTTCCCGGTGGGCTCTTCGACCGCTGGCTTCGGCACGGAAAACTTTTTTCCGCGGCTGGCAAAAAACTCGGCAATGTTCTCGATGGAGTTGTAGGGACGCGCTGGAGCTGTCGGCTTTTGCCGACTCTGCGCAGCGGGCGCTCCGGGACCGTGCCAGGCGGCGCTTTGATCTTCGTCCTCGTAGGAGTAGTGGGTTGAGGTGTGCTCGTCGCTGCGCGACCGCGCGCGCGAGTCGCCCGCGCCCACATAATTTCTGCCTACACTGGCCGTGCGCCGCGTTCCTAGCTCTTCCAGCAACGGGGCGGGAACTTCCTCGAGAAATCTTGATGGCACGCTGGCTTCGGGCAAGTCGGTGCCGTAGCGGCGGCGATAGACGGCGCGAGTCAGAATCAACTGGTCCATAGCGCGGGTCATGCCGACGTAGCAGAGGCGCCGTTCTTCCTCAATATCTTCGGGGACGAGCATGGTGCGCGAGTGCGGGAACAGTCCCTCTTCGAGACCGCTGAGAAACACCAGCGGAAATTCCAGGCCCTTGGCGGCGTGCAGGCTCATCAGCGTGATCTGGGCGCGGGCGTCGTAATCGTCGGCATCGGCAACGAGCGCGGCGTGGTCGAGAAACTGGTCCAGGGCTTCGGCGCGGTCGCGAGAGTCCATGGCCGCGTTCACCAGTTCGCGCAGGTTCTCGATGCGCGAGAAGGCCTCGGGAGTATCTTCCTCTTCGAGCAACTTGATGTAGCCGGTGCGGTCGATGAGAAATTTAAGAATGTCGGCGGTGGAAACGGTCGGCGCAGGGAATGAATCCGGCGTCGATCCAATCTCGGGATCGGGTGGCGTACCCGCGCGCGCGTCAGCGTCCGTAGCGCCGGCGTCCCGCCGGCTGTCGTGGAGGCGTCCCGCCTCCACCGCGGGAGCGCCCTCAGAGGCCGCCAGTTCAGAATCTGTTGCACCGAAGTCAAACGAAAAGTTGCCAAACTCATTCGGATCGAAGGCAGTGGCGTCTTCCGGTTGCGATTCCTCATCAGGCTCTGCCAGAGCTTCGCCCGCGTCCACACTCTTCATTGCGTCAGCACTCTGGTCGAGTTGCTCAGTGAAAGTTCCGGCCAACATCGCGCGGGCATCTTCGATCAGCTGCTGAAAACTTTTCAGGGATGCCAGGGCGCGCGGCGGCAGGAGTTGGCGGCGAATTGCTTCTCCGACCGCGCTCCACAGCGACAGTCCGGTCTCAAGCGCCAGATTTTCCAGCGTGTCGATGGTGCCTTTGCCAATGCCTCGGGTAGGCGTGTTGATCACGCGCAGCAGCGAGATCGAATCGTCGGGATTATGGATCACTTTCAGGTACGAGATCATGTCTTTGATCTCGGAGCGCTCGTAAAACGAGAATCCGCCGACGATGTGATATTTCAAGCCGTAGCGGCGCATCGCCTCTTCGAACAATCGCGACTGCGAGTTGGTGCGGTAGAGCACGGCGGCGCGCGGAGCTTCGCCGCGCGGGTTTTCAGAGCGGCCGGCTTCGTGCAGATATTTCGCGATGTGGTCGGCGGCGAACAAAGCCTCGTTCTCGCCGTCCGGAGCCTCGTAGTAGCCGATCTTCGTGCCGCCCTGCCGCGCCGTCCACAAGTTCTTGCCTTTGCGCCGGATGTTGTTGGCGACCACGGTAGACGCAGCCTGCAGAATATTTTGCGTCGACCGGTAGTTCTGTTCCAGGCGAATGATCTTGGCCTCGGGAAAATCCTGCTCGAATTCGAGAATGTTGCGAATGTCGGCTCCGCGCCAGGAATAAATCGACTGGTCTTCATCGCCCACCGCGCAAACATTGTGGCGCTCTCCGGCCAGCATGCGCATGAGTTCGTACTGCGGGCGGTTCGTGTCCTGGTACTCGTCGATCAGCAGATATTGAAATCGGCGGTTGTAGTGCTCGCGCACCTGCGCGGTGGATTTCAGCAGGCGCACCGCTTCGAGCAGCAGGTCGTCGAAGTCAAGGGCGTTGGCCTTGCGCAGTTCCTTTCGGTACTCCTCGTATAAGTGCGCGATCTTCTCAGTCTTGGGGTCGGCCGATTGCAGGTAAAGTTCCTGGGGATCGAGCATGTGATTTTTCGCCCAAGAAATGCGGCCGAGAACGGTGCGCGGCGTGAGTTGCTTGTCGTCGAGGCCGAGTCGCTTCATCACGCCTTTCACTACGGCCTGCTGGTCGCTCTCGTCGTAGATGACGAAGTTCTTCGTATGTCCGGTCGGCGTCTGTCCGGGCACAGTCGACGGAATGCGCAGGGCTTCGATGTCGCGCCGCAACACGCGCACGCAGAACGAATGGAACGTAGAGATGACAGGTTTCGCGATGCTCAGTGCGCCGACCAATTTTTCGACGCGCTCGCCCATTTCGGCGGCAGCTTTGTTGGTGAACGTCATCGCCAGAATGGACTCGGGCATCACGCCCTTGTGCTCGATCAGGTAGGCGATGCGGTAGGTGATGACGCGTGTCTTGCCGCTGCCCGCGCCGGCAAGGATCAGCACCGGGCCTTCGGTGGTTTCGACGGCTTCGCGCTGCTGCGGGTTGAGTTGGTCGAGAAAAGACAATGCGGAACTGGCTCCAGAATCCCTCATTCGATTTTACAGGGGAACAGCGGCGGGCGGAGTGAGCGCCGCTCCAACCGCGAAGCGTGGTGCGAATTTTGCCCGCAAGGCTGGCGGGCGTTTTCGTTCTTTCCACAGAGTCGGGATAGGCGGTGCGGCCCAAAGTCCCCACTTCTCGCAAAATGCGCGAGAAATGGGGCACCCGCAATTTTGGGATGGCTGCGCCTGTCCGGCGGGGGAGGAGCGTCTTATGAATTCGAAAGCGATTCCGAAAATCTTCCTGGTGTTGGCGGTTCTGATGATGGCGGCCGGAGTGGTGCTGGTGGACCAGCACCAAGCGCAAGCAGGCGAAATCAATACGGCCCCGGGATACAAGGTGCTGGAGCCGATCCGGCACGGCAATCTGACTGTGTTTCCCGTGGTCGCGGCGAAGAGCTATCCGACAGGTGAGTTCATGACGCTAGATGAAGGGCTGCGCTCGGGAGACGTGGTCGTCACCGAAGCGGGCAACGTGCAGGGGCTGATTCGGCGGCATACGTCGCCGGCCATTCGCAACGACGGCGGTGGCGCGCAGGTGAACCGGCTCGTGCTGGTCAACAACTCCAAACGGCCCCTGCTGCTGCTGGCCGGTGAGATTGTCAGCGGGGGCAAGCAAGATCGCGTAATCGGCAAGGACCGCATCGTTCCCGCGGAAAGCGATCCAGTAGATCTGAGCGTGTTCTGCGTGGAGCCGGGGCGATGGGTCGAGACCAGCCAGAATTTCGGCGCGTCGGAGGCCATGTATGGCCGCAACGTCGGCGGCCCGATCCACGGCGCCGTCCCCATGGCGATCATGGCGCAGCCCTCGGTGCGCGCCAAGGCCATGGCCGACAAGGACCAGAGCCAGGTCTGGGCGGAGGTGCGCAAGCAGCAGTCGGCGATGGAGACCGTCGAAGTGTCGGCCGCGGCGCCCGAGGTGGCAACCGAGATTGCGCAAACCTCTTCGTACGCCAAGGTGAACGAAAACGCAGAAGTCAAGAAGCAGGTGGACGCCGTCGCCAAACCTATCGAGCAGAACTATCAAAGCCTGATCCGGCAACTGCGCGATCGCAACGCCGTCGGTGTGGTCGTCGCAGTGAACGGGCGCATCATTTGGGCCGACGTGTTTGCCAGCACCGATCTCCTGGAAAAATATTGGCCGAAGCTGGTGCGCTCCTACGCGTCCGAAGCCGTGGTCACGCGCGCGAAAGACCTTGAGGTCGGCGTGAGCCAGGCGCAGGCCTTTCTCGCGGACATGGAAGGACGCCGCGAGACGGTTGAGACCGAGCCCGGTATTTACCGGCAGACGGAAGCGACCGGCGACGGATTCAAGGCATTCTCGCTCACATCCCTGCTGCCGAAGACCGGGTTCGACGTCCACGTAGCGAAGATGGCAGATTGAGAAAATAGTGGTCAGTGGTTGTGGCCATTGATCGGCGCAGCAAATGAGCTTCACTGATCACTGATCACTGGCCACCTTTTTTCCATGCCTGCACTTTAGTTGTTCTTGGCCGACTCGTACCAACTTCGCCAAGCGGCGGAGTCGTTCCCCAGTTGCTGACGGGTGATGTCGCTCAACGCCTGGAACGCCCAGGCATGTGTCTGCGCATCGAGCGAGGGATCGTCCGTGTAGTGCAACAATTGCGGGACGGCGGTGAAGCGCTGCTCGGGCGTGAACATGCCAGATTCGGCAAGACCGCAAGCGGCCCGCTCACGGACGCTGGGGGAAGGATCATCGTGCATGGCTTTCAGCAGCAGGTCGATGCTCTGACTGGAACCAGCCACCGCGAGGCCTTCGACGGCCCAGCGCCGCGAATCCACGTCGACATCGTTCAGGTGAGCGGCCAAAACCTGCACCACGCGGTCGGTTTCGACGCCGCGGTTCGCGATCAGCCCGAGCGCCCACAGCGCCCAGATCTTTTGCGCGTGATCAGGGGACTCGGCCGTGCTGAGTAAATAATCGAGGCTGGCGGAATTCTTGGCCAGTCCATAGGCTGCGAGCTCGACTTCAATGCCAGACTCGCGCACCCGCAAATCACTTGAGTTCAGCGCTGCGGTCGTCAGCTTCGCGATCTGCGGATTCCACTGTACGTTCCCCTGCCAGCGATCAACTCGAGACGAAATCTGCTCCACGGCGCCGTCGCTGCGGCCAACCGCCAGTTCCAGCAGGGCCTCGGCTTGCTTTTGCGGCTTCATGCGATCGAGTTGCAGGGAGTCTTTGGCGGAAGCGGGCGCATCGTGACGCGCGGAGAAATAACTGCCAAGCTTGGACCAGCCAAAGTTGGACCAGCCCGCATGTGCGCTACTGATGTTTGCAGCCAACAGCGCCAGCAGCACTCCCGCGGCGACGGCGACGGCCGGACCGAAGCGCCGGATGTTTTCGGAAGCGGGCCCCGGGATCGAAATTGGTCCGCCCGCATCAATGTTGGGAATATCCTTGCCCTGAATCAGGTTGCTGTAATCCGGCGTCGGATGCAGCCGCGCATCCGCGCTCACCGCGGGTTCCGGCTGCTGCCCTTGCCCAGAAACGCCTGGCTGGAATTCATCCATCTAGTAACCAGTCTAGGTTCACCCCAGAAATCAGGTAAAGTTACTTTCGGGTCGAAATCCCACCGGACGCGCTGCAGCGACACGACGCGAACGGCGATTCCCACAGAGTTCCGAGGAGGAAGTCATGCTCATGAAATCGAAGTGGCTGGTTTTCGTCAGTAGCTTGTTCCTGGCAGCGATGGCTGTGGCGGCTGCCTCGGGATACCACGTGGTGACGACTTACAAAGTGGGCGGCGATGGCGGCTGGGATTACCTGACCGCCGACCCGGACGCGCGGCGCGTGTTCATTTCTCGCGGCACCCACGTCATGGTCATTGATGCCGATTCCGGCAAGAGCGTGGGCGAAATTCCCGATACGCAAGGAGTTCATGGCATCGCGCTGGCGCCGAACATCGGAAAAGGGTTTACCAGCAACGGCCGCGAGGGAACCATCAGCATTTTCGACAACAAAACACTGGCCGTCAGCCACAAAGTGAAAGTTGGCGATAATCCCGACGCAATTTTGTACGATCCAGCGAGTTTTCGCGTGTTCACCTTCAACGGGCGCAGCCAGGATTCGACCGTGATCGATGCGGTTACAGAGAAAGTTGTGGGCACGATCAAGCTGGACGGCAAGCCGGAGTTCGCGGCCACCGACGCGAAGGGCGAGATCTTCGTCAACATCGAAGACAAAAGCGAACTGGTAGCGATTGATCCCCAAAAAATGGAAGTGAAGGCCAAGTGGCCGCTGGCGCCGTGCGAAGAACCGAGCGGGCTCTCGATCGATCGCAAGAACCGCCGCCTGTTCGTCGGCTGCGGCAACAAGATGATGGCCGTGGTGGATGCCGACAGCGGCAAGGTACTGGCTACTCCTGCGATTGGCGACGGTGTGGATGCAACCACATTTGACGCCGAAACCGGCTTGGCGTTCGCTTCCTGTGGCGAGGGCGTGCTTACGGTGGTGAAAGAAGAGTCGCCGGGCAAGTTTAGCGCCGAGAACGTTCCCACCCAGCGCGGCGCGCGCACTCTGGCGCTGGATGCCAAGACGCACAACGTCTTCGTTGTGACGGCGCAGTTCGGGCCCAGGCCCGAGCCTACGGCGGACAATCCGCACCCGCGTCCTGCTGTTGTTCCGGATAGCTTTGTGGTTCTCGTTGTCGGGAAATGAAGGTGGGGAAATGAAAATGGGGAAATGAAGAGTGTTGTGGGAAATGCGGGTGCGGCAACCAGCCGCACCTTTATTTCTGAGAGCGCCCTGCTGTCCCGTTTCCAATCGCTTGCGGGACAGGCCTTCACAAATTAGCCGATTCCGGCTAGGATATCGCCACCTCGTTGAGCCGTACGACCGTTCGGTTGGAGCGTGAGCGCCGAGAAAATTTTTCGGAAACGGAGTTGCAACGGCCGAGGCGAAGATCCCATGACGATTCCCGAAGAGAAGTTCTACCACGCGGAGGTCACCAGGCGCGTTGAATTCGCTCCCGACTTGTGGATGTTCCGCATCCGCAGCGGAGGCGAGTTTCATTTTGTCCCAGGGCAGTATGCCACGCTGGGAGTCGAGGCCAACGGGAAGCGCGTCGAGCGTCCGTATTCCATCGTCTCCTCGCCCGCGGAAGAAGAGCTGGAGTTTTTCTTCGAACTGGTCCCGGAAGGCGCGCTGACGCCGTTGCTCTACAAATTGCAGCCCGGCGACCAGTTGCTGATGCGCAAAATCCCCAAGGGAAAATTTTCGCTCGACCTGCAGACCGAACGCACGAATCATCTGCTGATCTCGACCGTAACCGGCGTGGCCCCGTTCGTGAGCTACGTGCGCACGCTCTACAAAGACTGGAAGGAAGGACGATTCGACGGCACCCACCAGCTGTATTTGCTGAATGGCGCCAGCCGTCCCTGGGAATTCGGATACCTCGATGAACTGAACCACTTTGACAAAGAATTACCTTGGTTCAAATACGTACCCACGGTCAGCCGTCCCTGGGATCACGCCGACTGGCCGGGAGAAATCGGCCGGGCCGATGACATTCTGCGCAAGTATGCCGACCACTGGGAACTGGAGCCCAGCAACACCATGGTTTACCTGTGCGGCCATCCCGACATGATCGAGCACAGCAAAGCGATTCTGAAACGGCGCGGCTTCACCGACAAAGGAACCGTCAAAGAAGAGGTCTATTGGATCCCGCCGCACAAGTAAGCTACTGGCCACTAATCACTGCCCACTGCCCTTACGCCCCCGCCGCATCTTGCCCGCCCAGCGGCAAGAAGTACTGCGTCCCCTTGATCGGCTCGGTCACCTTGCGCAGTAGTTCCTGCAAGTCTTCATTCCGATCCACGAAATCAATCTCCGAGGTATTCACGATCAGCAAATCCGACGACGTGTAGTGAAAAAAGAAGTGCTCGTACGCCTTCACCACTTCTTCCAGATACTCGTCGCTCACCGCCCGTTCGCTCGGAGCATTCTTCTTCTTCAGCCTTTTTTTCAGCACCTCTGGCGTGGCCTGCAAATAAATCACCAGGTCGGGCGTGGGCAGCAGCTCGCGAAAATGATTGTAGTAGCGGTTATAAGTGTCGAGTTCGTGATCGGTCAGATTCAGACAGGCAAACAGCTTGTCTTTTTCGAAGATGAAGTCCGAGACCACGATCTTCTGCGACCGCGGCCCCAGATCGAGCGCCTGCAGCTGCTCGAATCGCCGCACCAGAAACGTGAACTGCGCCTGAAACGCCGCCCCCCGGTCGCCTTCATAAAACGAATCGAGAAACGGATTCGCCTCCGGCTCCATCACCCGCTGCGCATTCAACCGCTCCGCCAGTATCCGCGCCAGCGTGCTCTTGCCCACTCGGATGGGCCCTTCCACTGCAATGTACCGGGGCAGCTCAAAAAGATTGGCCATGATTTTCGTGGAGAAGCCTCGTGGGAAGCTTCGTGCGATGTCTCGGAATCAGCAGGATATCTCGGATATCGCCGAGTGGCAATTGCGGGAAGAGTTAACAGGACCCCATTGCTGATTTCTGATTGTTGATTGCTGATTGAAACCGCCCGCTGCCAATCAGCAATCAAAAATCAGCAATCAGCAATTACAATCCCTGCATGCTCGGAACCGTCCTCGCGGGAACGGCCGCCATCGCCGCGCTTTCTGCCGCGGGCTACCAGTCCATGGCCCCCACCGGACAGTGGTACGGCCGCACCTTCACCGGCCTCGCCCGCGGTACGAAACAACTCGCGCTCACCTACGACGACGGCCCCAACGATCCGCACACTCCGCGTCTGCTGGAAGTCCTGGCCAAGCACGGGGTGAAGGCGACATTTTTCCTGATCGGCCGCTACGTCCAACAGCGCCCCGACATCGCCCGCGAAATCCTCCAAGCCGGCCACGTCGTCGGAAACCACACTTTCACCCATCCCTTGCTGACTTTCAAAAGCGTCGCCGAAATTCGCCAGGAACTCTCCGCCTGCCGCTCCGCCCTCGAAGACGCCATCGGCGGAGGTTCCAATATGACTTCCGACCTTTTCCGCCCCCCGTTCGGCGGACGCCGCCCTGCCGTCCTCCACACAGCCCGCGAGTTGGGCCTCGAGCCCATCCTGTGGAACGTAACCGGCTACGATTGGGACGCGCCTCCATCCGCCGTGATCGAACGAAAAGTCACCAAACAAATTCGCGGCGGCGACGTTATCCTCCTCCACGACGGCGGCCACAAACAAATGGGCGCCGACCGCTCCCAAACCGTTCAGGCTACAAATAATCTGATTGCGAAGTACCACCCGGAAGGCTACAAATTCGTCACAATCCCACAGATGTTGGAAAGAAAAACCTGAGCCGGGTGCCCCGTCCTTGTCTCTGCGTTCTTTGCAGAGACAGGGCGGGGATTTTGACTCTGCGGGAATTTTGAAACGAGGCATGATTCCGAGGCATGATTAAAATGAAACGCGCCCTTCTCTTCCTCATCGTCACCGCGACCGTCGCAGCAGCCCAGCCCAAAGCCCTCTTCTACATGATCGACACTCCCAACTCGGTCGAGTCTTTCTCCGCGCATGCCGACAAGGTCGACACTCTCGTCCCCACTTGGTACTCCGTCGATGGCAACGGTTTGGTCTGGGGCGGCCCGAATCCCGCAGTGCTCAAAATTGCCGCCGAGCACCACGTGCCGGTCATGCCCATCGTCGCCGCGGCAACGCAAGCTGAACTGCACAAACTCCTCACCACTCCCGCATCGCGAACAGCCTTCATGGGTACGCTGCTCTCGGAGTGCAAGAAGCACGCCTATAGCGGTTTCCAGATTGATTTCGAAAATGTGAGTTGGACCGACCGCGACCCGCTCTCCAGTTTGGTCGCTGACACTGCGGCAGCTCTTCACAAAGATGGACTGCAACTCACCATTGCGACTGTGCCCAACGCGCCGGGCTATCCGGGTAAGACCGGATTTTCCCACTGGCTCTACGCCAACTGGCGCGGCGCCTATGATCTCAAGGCCCTCGCCCAGTCCGTCGACCTGATTTGTCTGATGACTTACGACCAAAACACACGCTGGACTGAGCCCGGTCCGGTCGCCGGCTATCCCTGGACCGTCGAGAACCTCGAGTACGCCCTGCAATTCGTGCCCAAAGAAAAACTGTCGTTAGGCATTCCCCTCTATGGCTATCACTGGTTTGCGGGCGATCCCGGCAAGGAGGAAAAGCCGAACGCCACCGCCGAATACATCGGCCAGCAGGACGTCGACCAGTATCTCGCCGCCTACCATCCCCACGTGGAATGGGACTCCGCGGATCGCACCCCCTGGTTTTATTTTTACCGTGACGACGAGCGCGAATGGGTTTTCTACACCGACAAACGCGCTTTCCAGGAGCGTCTGACTCTGGTCCACGACCGCGCCCTGCAGGGATTTTGCTCATGGGTGCTCGGCACCGAGGACCCGGGCATCTGGTCTCTGCTACCGTCCCACAAGTAACTGCAGAAGCATCGTCGCACCATCGTGGCTGGCGTCACCGCGGCCGGCGTCACCCGTGGAAGAGCGGCGCTTCAGCGCCGCGTTAAGCATCAAATGCCCATCGGGCTTTAGCCCCTGCGATTCGCCGGGCCAACAAACATCGCGCAGGAATTTCTCCGTGAGCCTCAGCCCCGCACGGCCGCAAACGCTACCTTCGCCGCCGCCACCGTGCGCAGCACATCTTCCTCCGTGTGCGTCGCCCCCAGAAATGCGGCTTCATACTGCGAAGGTGGGAGATACACGCCGCTATCCAGCATGCTGCGAAAGAATTTCCCGAACGCCTCCGTCTTTGACCTCGACGCCGAATCCCAATCCGTCACCGGCCCCGGATTGAAGAACCAGGTAAACATCGATCCCACGCGGTTGTGGCACAGCGCGACGCCAGCATCCCTGGCCGCCGCCGCGACCCCCTCCACCAACTCTGCACTTAACTTCTCCAGCCGCGGATAAATCTCGCCCTTGCGCTCCCGCAACTGCTTCAACATCGCGCATCCTGCCGCCATCGCCAGCGGATTCCCTGATAGTGTCCCCGCCTGGTACATCGGCCCCAGTGGCGCCACCAGGTCCATAATTTCTTTCGGCCCGCCGTACGCGCCCACCGGCAGCCCTCCGCCGATAATCTTCCCCATCGTGGTCAGGTCGGGACGAATGTTATACAGTTCCTGCGCCCCACCATACGCAACGCGAAATCCCGTCATCACTTCGTCAAAAATCAGCACCGACCGTTCCCGCTCGGTCAGCATCCGCAGCCCTACCAGATAATCGTCCGCCGCCGGCACGCATCCCATATTCCCCACCACCGGCTCCACAATCACGCACGCAATCTGATGTTTATATTTTTGAAATGCGTGCTCGACTACCGAGAGATTATTGAACGGCAACGCCAGCGTGAACTGCGTGAATTCCTCCGGAACGCCCGCTGACCCCGGAATCCCCAGCGTCGCCACCCCCGACCCAGCCTTCACCAGTAACGCGTCCGCGTGCCCGTGATAGCACCCCTCAAACTTCACAATATATTTTCGCTTGGTGTAAGCCCGCGCCAGCCGGATCGCCGACATCGTGGCTTCCGTTCCCGAATTCACGAAGCGCACTTTCTGCACGTGCGGAAACGCTCCGATCACCAACTCCGCCAAGTCCGCTTCCGAAGGCGTCGAAGCCCCAAAGCTCGTACCATTGCAGGCCGCCGTCAGAATCGCGTCCAGCACATTCGGCTCCGCATGTCCCAGAATGAGCGGCCCCCACGATCCGATGTAATCGATGTAGTCGTTTTCGTCGGCGTCCCAGATGTGCGAGCCCTTGCCGCGCACGATAAACGGCGGATCTCCTCCCACCGATCGAAACGCTCGCACCGGAGAGTTCACTCCTCCCGGAATCATGCTCTCCGCCCTCTGCTGCAGGCGCCGCGACTGCTCAGTTTTGCGAGATGGCATCGAATCCCTCGACACGAGAACCACGTAGAGGCGGACGCATTCGTCCGCTTCCTTACCAGGATTGAAAAATGCAACCGACTACTATAGCAGCGCCCGCCAACTGGAATTCATCAGATATTCATCCCTCTGCAATCCCTTTGCAACATCGCGGCGGTAACGTAAGTTCATCAAGTTGCCCTTCTAACCGGGAGGGTTTTTGAGGGACAGTCTCGGGGGCTCCGGACTGTCCTTTTTGGTTTTGCTCGTGTGGGGCCGGGCGACTCGCCCGGCCGCGGCGCGCCAGCGCCGCCGGTTCCCCCTACCCCAGCACCTATCCATTAACCCCAATTAACTCCCCATCGTATAATCATCCCCAAATGATCACTGTCTCCAAGGAAGACTACCTCAAGTCGATCCTCGAAGCCGAGAGCGAAGGCGAAGCCGTCATCTCCGCCCGCCTCGCCCACTTGCTGAAGGTCTCCCCCCCCGCCGTCACCATGGCCCTGCGCCGCCTGAAAAAAGACGGCCTCGTCCGCGTCGCATCCGGCGGCGAAGTCAGTCTTACCTCGACTGGCCGCAAAATCGCTCGCAAGCTCACTCTCCGCCATCATCTCATCGAGCGCATGCTCACTGAACTCTTCGGTATGGAGTGGTGGAAAGTCCACGACGAGGCCGAACGCCTCGAGCACGCCGTTTCCCCCGACTTCGAAGCCAAGCTTTTGGCGAAATTAGGTTCCGACGGCAAGTGTCCGCACGGCAACCTCAGTGAACTCGAGGGCCCCGCCAGCCGCCGCCGCCGCGGCCTGGTTCTGCTCGCCGACGCCGAACTCGACAATACCTACACCGTCAGCGGAATCTATGAACGCGATCGCCGCCTCCTCGAATTCCTAGAGCACCGCGGCGTTCGCCCTGGAGCGAGACTCCGTCTGATCGAGCGCAACTACGATCAGACCCTCACCCTCTCCACTCCCGCCGGAACCGTCTCGCTGGGCCCCGCCGCGTCAGAGCGGGTCTGGCTCGCCCCCGTCCCGCATTCAAAACGCTAAAGCCCTCATCATCCCGCGCCGGGTGCCCCACCCTTGTCTCTGCGTTCTTTGCAGAGACAGGGTGAGGATTTTGACTCTGCGGGTACCCCATTTTCTCGCGCGTTCTTTGCGCGAGAAAGCCTACCCTGAGCGAAGTCGAGAACCGGGGGACTGTTCCTCAACCTGGATCCACCGAAAACAGTTAACCATAGTTCATATTCTGCTATATACTTACGCTAATATTTTGAGCCGTGATAGAAGGCTCAGCCGGGCCCCGCTTCTCCTCGATGAACGAGACGACCACAACCACGAAGCCGCGCAGGGAATTGCCGTCGCACGCCTCGACCGGCCAGATGCTTGCCTCCGACCCCGTCGTCATCACCCACGAAGATATCGATCGTGCCCACGACCGCGAACGCGTCCTCAATACCCGCTCCCAGCGCGGCCCCTGGTCGCGTGCCCACCTGCTCTGGTTGCTCGTCGGCCCCGGCATCCTCGTCATGCTCGGCGAAAACGACGGCCCCAGCATGCTCTCCTACGCCGCCACCGGAGCCCGCTACGGCATCGGCTTCTTCCTCCCTTTCGTCGTCCTCACTTTCCTCATGGCCTGCGTCGTTCAGGAAATGACCGTCCGCCTCGGCGCCGCCACTCACCGCGGCCACGCCGAACTCATCTTCGACCGCTTCGGCCCCTTCTGGGGATGGTTCTCCATGATCGACCTCATGGTCGGCAACTTCCTCACCCTGGTCACCGAGTTCATCGCGATCCGCGCCGGCCTCGGTTTCTTCGGCGTTCCTCCTGCCGTCTCCGTTCTCGGCGCCTGGATCGTCCTCTTCGTCGCCCTCATGGCTCACCGCTACTGGACTTGGGAGCGCATCACCCTCGTCGCCGCCATGTTCAACCTGGTGTTCATCCCGGTGGCTCTACTCACTCATCCGCACTGGGGAGCCATCGGCAGCGCGCTCCTCACCTGGAAGCCACTCCCCGGCGGGCTCACCCAGGAAACTGTCCTCATCGTGCTCTCCAACATCGGGGCGACCGTCACCCCCTGGATGCTCTTCTTCCAGCAGAGCGCCATCGCCGACAAGGGCCTCACCACTCACGACATCCGCTTCGGACGCATCGACACCGTGCTGGGCGCCGCTCTAGCGGCCTTGGCCGCGCTGGCCACAATCATTTGCACCGCGCCGCTTTTCACCCACGGCATGTCCGTTGGCAACTTCGAAGGAGCCCAGTTCGCCCAGGCTCTCCAACCCTTCGTCGGACACTGGGGCTCCGCGCTGTTCGCTCTCGGCATGTTTGAAGCCGGCATGGTCGCCGCGATCACCATTTCAACCTCCTCCGCCTATGCCTTCGGAGAAGTCGCTCACCGCCCCCACAGCCTGAATCTTCCCTTCCAGCAGGGAAAGTCTTTTTATCTCGTTCTGATTCTCGAAGCCGCCGCCGCCGCCGGATTAGTCCTGATCCCCGGCATTCCGCTCGTCTATATTGTCCTGATCGTCAATGTGATCGCCGTGCTGGCCATGCCCCCGGCCCTGCTCTTCCTCTACATGCTGGTCAACGACCGCGAAATCATGGGAGACCTCGTCAGCCCCTTGTGGGCCAACACCCTCGCGCTCGGCGTCGTCGTCATCCTGGTCGCCGCCGGAGTCCTGTTCGGCGTCAGCGTCGTCGCTCCCCACACCCTCGCGTTATTTGGAGGCAAGTAGATGCAAGCAGGAATCAATCGCGCGAGGTTCTCGGCTTCCGCCGGCTGCCGCAAGGCCGAAGCGCGCATTCACCGTCACGAGCTCATCGATCGCCACCAGCGCATGCATCGCGACGAGCGCATGCATCGCGACGAGCGCATGCATCGCCGTGGAAGAGCGGCGCTTTTAGCGCCGCGTAACGCGGGCACAATCGATGCGGGCTTCAGCCCCCGTGGTTTTGGGTGGCGCCGCGCTTTCAGCGCTGCGATCGCCCCTGTCCGTCATTCAAGGGCTTTAGCCCCTGAGGGCGCACATTCCACCCCATCCGGAGCAGCTTGCTAAAATGGACCCCCACTTCAATTCCGCTCCCAGCGCCGATGTCAGCGGCGACGACCTCGCCTCCGTCGTCTCCTCCCTCGAACCCGACCAGCTCATCTCAGCCAAAGAAAAACATCATTGCCCCCGCCGCCAGTTGACCCGCACCGAGAAGATCCTGTTCTGGGCCCTCCGTTTCTATCTCGTCTTCATGTTCGGAATTGTGATCTATCAAATCCTGCACGGCGACCGCTAACTCTTTCGTCACTCCAAATAGATCTGGCACAGCTCGAGCTTCTGTTTCCTCCGTGTTCCCCTGAGTCCTCTGTGGTTGACCGCCTTTCCCGCCGCATTACCAAATTCCCATCCAAACGCATTACACTAATAACTTGCATTCCGCGCGAGATCCGCCCGCGCCCGAATTCTTACATAGAGGAACGCCATCATGTCGGTAAATAGTTTCAACAGCAAATCCACTCTCAAAGTCGGCAGCAAAGAGTACGAAATCTATCGCCTCGACGCCCTCGATAAACAAGGCATCTCCACCAGGCATCTTCCCTTCTCCCTGCGCATCCTGCTCGAAAACCAGCTCCGCACCGAGGACGGCCGCAACGTCACCAAAGAAGAAATCCGCGCCCTCGCGAGTTGGAACAAGCAATCGAAGCCGGAAAAGGAAATTGCCTTCACTCCCAGCCGCGTCCTCCTCCAGGATTTCACCGGAGTCCCCTGCGTCGTCGACCTCGCCGCCATGCGCGACGCCATGCAGACTCTCGGCGGCGATCCCGCCCTCATCAACCCTCTGCAACCGGTCGAACTCGTCATCGACCACTCCGTCCAGGTCGACGAATTTGGCACTCCCAACGCCTTCGACATGAACGCCCTGCTCGAATTCCAGCGCAACAAAGAGCGCTACTCCTTCCTCCGCTGGGGACAAACCGGATTCCGCAACCTCGCCATCGTCCCCCCCGACACCGGCATCGTCCACCAAGTCAATCTCGAATATTTAGCCCGCGTAGTCTTCGTCCACGAAAGCCCGGGCAAGCGCGTAGCCTACCCCGACACACTAGTCGGCACCGACAGCCACACGGTCATGGTGAATGGGCTGGGTGTTCTCGGATGGGGGGTTGGCGGGATTGAGGCTGAGGCGGCGATGCTGGGGCAGCCTGTTTCCATGCTGATTCCGCTAGTGGTGGGGGTGAAACTGACGGGGCGGTTGCGCGAAGGCGCGACCGCTACCGATTTTGTTCTGACTGTGACTGAGATGTTGCGCAAGCATGGCGTCGTGGGAAAATTTGTCGAGTACTTCGGCCCCGGCCTCAGAGATTTGTCGCTGGCCGATCGTGCCACCGTTGCGAACATGGCACCTGAGTATGGTGCGACTTGCGGAATTTTCCCGATTGATAAGGAAACTCTGCGCTATCTGCGGCTCACGGGTCGCAGTGACGAACTGATCGCGCTGGTCGAGGCTTACAGCCGCGAGCAGGGACTCTTTCCCGACGAGAAGACCGCCGAGGCGGAATACTCGGAGTTGCTCACGCTCGATCTGGCGACGGTCGAGCCCAGTCTGGCCGGGCCCAAGCGGCCGCAGGATCGCGTCGTGTTGTCGCAGGCAGGCGAGTCATTCAACCAAGCCCTGCCTTCGCTGATCAAGCCCAAGTCGGCGGCAAAGACCGGGGGTGCCCCACTTCTGCCTGAAGTTGGCAGAAGTGGGTCCGTTGCGGTGAGCCCCGCCAAGAGATGGGAAGCCGAAGGCGGAAGTCCTTCCGCGATCGGCGTGGAAGACCCGAACGTTCACGAGCATGTTTCCGCGTCGGTGAAAGATTCGCTGAAGCACGGCAGCGTCGTCATCGCCGCCATCACTTCCTGCACCAACACGTCCAATCCCTCCGTGCTGATTGGCGCCGGACTGCTGGCGAAAAAGGCCGTCGAAAAAGGACTGTCGGTCCCGCCATGGGTCAAAACCTCGCTGGCTCCCGGATCGAAAACTGTGACCGACTACCTCGCCAAGGCCGGGTTGACGCCATATCTCGAGAAGCTGAAATTTCACCTGGTCGGCTACGGCTGCACGACGTGCATCGGCAACTCCGGACCATTACCCGAAGAGGTGTCGAAGGCCATCGACGAAAAAGAGTTGGTCGTCGCGTCCGTGCTCTCCGGGAACCGCAATTTCGAAGGCCGCATCAATTCCGAAGTGCGCGCCAACTACTTGATGTCCCCTCCGCTGGTCGTCGCCTTCGCGCTGGCCGGACGCATCGACATCGACTTGCGCAAAGACCCCATCGGCAAAGGCCGCGACGGCCAACCCGTCTACATGGCCGACATCTGGCCGACCCAGCGCGAGATCGAAGAAACCATGCAGCAGTCGATCACTTCAGAAATGTTTTCGAAATCCTACGCCGACGTTTTTCGGGGTGACGAACGCTGGCGCGGCCTGGCCGTTCCCAAGGGCCAGACCTACGCGTGGGAAAAAGATTCGACCTACATCCGGCAGGCTCCGTATTTTGATGACATGTCGGTGAAGCCCGCGCCCGTGCAGGAGATCAAAAAGGCGCGCGTGCTGGCGGTTCTCGGCGACAGCGTCACCACCGACCACATCTCGCCCGCCGGTTCGATCAAGAAAGATGGTCCCGCCGGAAAATATCTGCAGGAACACGGCGTGAAGCCGGCGGATTTCAACTCCTACGGCTCGCGCCGCGGCAATCACGAAGTCATGGTCCGCGGCACCTTCGCCAACGTCCGCCTGCGCAACAAGCTGGTCGCGACCGAAGGCGGATTCACCCGCCACCTTCCAACGAACACCGAGATGTCGATCTTCGACGCGTCGGAAAAATATCACGCCGCGGGCACGCCGCTCATCATTCTCGCTGGCAAGGAATATGGCTCCGGCTCGTCGCGCGACTGGGCGGCCAAAGGTCCGGCGCTGCTGGGCGTGCGCGCCGTCATCGCCGAAAGCTACGAACGCATTCACCGCTCGAACCTGGTCGGCATGGGAGTACTGCCCCTGCAGTTCCCCGCCGGCCAGAACGCCGAATCGCTCAGGCTGACGGGTGAGGAAGTCTTCGAGATCACCGGCATCCGCAACATAGTCGACCACTTCGCCGCCGGAAGCACAGTAAAAGTGCGCGCCACCGCCCAAGGGACGCCGGTTTTGTCGGCGGGACCCGCAGCCCCGCCTATTCCAAGGGGTGCAGTGCACCGTAGTTTTGAGTTCGACGCCCTCGTTCGCATCGATACCCCGCAGGAGGCGCTCTATTACGCGAACGGCGGCATTCTGCAGTATGTGCTAAGGCAGTTGCTGGCAGGCAAGCCGCAGCCGGTGGGGGCGTAGCAGGGAGGGACGTGGTGCGATCGGTGTGCGGTTTGTTTCACCTCACGACTTCCATGATGGCCTCGACAACATGCGCTAACCCGTCTCTTGTATTCACGGCTTTTCGGTCAGCCAGGATAGCTGAGTAGTTACGTACTTCGACGAAACCGACGCCGTGCCAGACTGGCAGTATTACCTTTTCGGAGTTGACCTCGCGAGTGACCAAGCCGTTGAGTTCTTGTTGGGTCCAGTGCTTCTCAAAAAAGTGGCCGCTGAGGATCACGACGCCGAAACGTGACCTCCCCAGCCCTCGGTCGATTGACTCACGAAGACTGTCCCCGAGTTTCAACGAGAAGTCGTCGTACCAGACACGCAAGCCTGCTTTTCTAAGGGCTTCCGCGACTGGAGTAGCAATCGCATCCTTGTCTTCGCTGGCGTGTGATATGAACACGTCCCATTCATCTTCGGGCTTGTGGCTGTCGGCCGTTCTGGGTCTGGAACTTCTCGGTGTGCTGGTTGTGGAAGCTGGCGGGGCTTGCCTGACGGGTATTTTCAGGCCGGCGATGATCTGAGAATGCGTCCCGCGTTCCTGTTGTCGCTTTTGAATAAGCGCATTGACAAGTTGCTGAATGTCGCTCTTAAGTTGCTCTGCCGAAGACTGTAGGCTCTGGAGGTACTGCTTTGCCTGGGCAACAGTTCGAGCCGTTGCAGCTTCTACGTCAAATTGCGCGTCGGTGAGTTCGTAGACGAGATGCAGTTCGTGATCGTGGACCTCGCCGAGCGGCGGGTTGAGCGTGAACATCGTGGGCCGCACGTCAAAGAGGCCGGCGTCGCCCTGAAATGGGATCACGACCCTGACTTCGGTTCCTGCGGTATAGAAGGGTCTCGATCGGTCGAAAATCCGCCGCCGCACGTCCCGGCTGACGTCAACCTGAATCTCTTTTGTAAGTGCATACTTTTTCTCTTCGTCGAGTGCTGGCACGTTGATGCTGAACTGTTCGATGAGCCTTCCTGCCAGCGCTATGGGGTCTGCGTCGATTTCCGAATTGGTGACAGTGCGAAAGGCCTCCTTCAGTTGCTGTTTCTGATACTCAGCCACTGCGAATATATCCCCGCTACTGAAGAGTACCTTCATTTCGCGCCTCTATTTGGGCGTAAGGGGGTTTCGCCCAGCGGCCTTCAAAATGTTGTCATCTGCGTCAGGCTGGGTCGGACCCGAATTTCCACTCGCTGCTTATGCAAGGCCTTCAGGCTTTGATAAGCACTCCATAGCGAAGTCAGTCCCTTGTCCACTTCATTTCCGACAGACTCGCCGCATTTGCAGTCAAACTTAAGATAGTAAGTCACGTCCTTCGCGGCTTCTGGGTTGGGTTTCACCCTTTCAAGGTCAAAGATTGTGCCCTGACCGCACTTCGTGCAGGTCACGCTGACAACGTGCAATTCGGTAATATCCAACACGAGTTCTTTATCGGCCATGCCTGCATTCTAGCGCAGAGTGTCGGCCTACGGGACTGGTTCCGTTGTTTGTGACTTACCCCGGACTTGCGTCCGGGGCTGCATTCTTTCGCCGCTTTGCGGCTGGAGTTAGTGGCGGTGGTTGCGGAGGGATAGGTCGCTTCGGGATTTTCCTAGTAATCCCCAGGCTTCGCGGTAGGGTTCGTATTTGTTGCGGTTGTAGGTTGGTCCAGCTTCTGGACATAGCAGGATGCCGCCTATCGGCTTTGGAGTAAGAATCACGGAGGCGGGAATCAGATACCAGACATTGGTCGGGGATGACGTAGCTGGCGAACAGATCGACTCCGGCGAGATCATAGCCGGTGACGTGATCGCCGCCGCGAAAGCGGCAGTAGTAGCCCGAGCGCCTGCGGGAGGAGGTTGATTTTACTTGCACGCGGAGAAGGTGTGCAGCCTGGTCGATGGCGACGTCGTAGGTGAGGGAGTCTCCCCAGGGTGTGAGTACGTGATGGCCATGCAATGCGGCCTCCGCCATGAATTGGAGTTCGACCCACTCGCCACGCTGCTTGAAGTTCTGCCCCCAACGATTCATTTACCCCGCCCCGAGATTCGGCCCAAAAAGGCGAAAGGCGCGACCGGTGGCCGCGCCTTTCTGACTGAATTTGCTCTATATATCCAGAATAGCAAATTGGAGGGGGTAAACCGGAAAGGTTGGGGAAGTTTATATTGGGTGCGGTTTCATCGAGTTACGTCGAATCGTGTAGTTTCTGCCTATTGACAAGATTTGGGGATTTTACGGTTTTGGTCGGTTTTTGGGGTACGAAGACAAAATCCCCACGTCTCAAAGGCGAGACGTGGGGCACCCGGGACCCGAGCTCAAGCCCGGTGAGTTTTCGTGGTCGTCACGCGGCGCTGAAGCGCCGCTCTTCCACCCTTCTTGTGTTTGACAGCATTCCTCTTGAACCCCTAACCTTGATTTTCTCTGGCTTATGAAAGTTCTGGTGTTAGGCAGTGGCGGGCGCGAGCATGCGCTGGTGTGGAAGCTGCGGCAGTCGCCGCGGATTTCACAGCTTTACTGCGCGCCGGGGAACGGCGGCATCGCCGACGACGCCGAGTGCGTGGCTGCGGACTTGAAAAGCCTGGAGTCGATCACCGCGCTGGCTGCGCGTTTGCAGCCGGATCTCACGGTGGTCGGGCCGGAGTTGCCGCTGACTCTGGGCGTGGTGGATGAGTTTGCCCGTCGGGGGTGGCCGGCGTTTGGGCCGACGCGGGCGGCGGCGCAGCTGGAGTCGAGCAAGAGTTTTGCCAAGGAATTTCTGCAGCGGCACCATATCCCGACAGCTCCCTTTGCCATTTGCGATTCGATTGAGCAGGTGCGGTCATCTCTCAGTCACTTTCACGCGCCGGTGGTAGTGAAGGCCGATGGGTTGGCCGCGGGCAAGGGAGTAGTCATCGCCAAGAGCAAGGAAGAGGCGGCGGGCGTAGCGGCGGAGATGCTCAGCGGAAAGATGCTGGGCGGGGCGGGAGCGCGGGTCGTGCTGGAAGAGTGTTTGACGGGCGACGAGCTATCGTTCCTGGTATTCAGCGACGGAGAGCGCGTGGTGCCCCTGGTGGCGGCACAGGATCATAAGCGGGTGGGCGACGGCGACAGCGGTCCGAACACGGGTGGCATGGGCGCGTACTCGACGGCTGACATTGTCGACGAACAGATGCGCGACTGGCTGGTGCATCACATTGCGCAGCCCGTGGTGGCGGGTATGAAGGCCGAGGGCGCGGAGTTTAGGGGCGTGCTGTATTGCGGGCTGATGATGACGGCGCGCGGGCCCATGGTGCTGGAGTTCAATTGCCGCTTCGGCGACCCGGAGACGCAGCCGATCCTGATGCGGCTGGAGAGCGATTTGACCGGGGCTCTGGAGGCTTCGATTGAAGGGCGCGTGAGTGATGGCGATTTTAAGTGGTCGCAGGATGCTGCGGTGTGCGTGGTGATGGCGTCGGGGGGATATCCGGGGACGTATGCGGTGGGGAATCGGATTGATGGGCTGGATGAGGCTGCGGCGGTTTCAGGAGTGAAAGTGTTTCATGCGGGGACTTCGAAGCGCGATGGAGGTTATTACACGGCGGGCGGGCGGGTGTTGGGAGTGACGGCTCGGGCTTCACGGCTGGAAGTGGCTGTGAGCAAGGCTTACGAGGCTTGCGCGAAGATTTCGTTTGACGGGGCGCATTACCGGAAGGATATTGCCGCAAAGGCGCTGAGGAAGTAGAGGGACGCCAGTTGACTTTTGTAAGGCTGATTCTCGATGTATCTCTTTTGGTGGGTGCCGCGTTGCTGGTCTGTGCTCTCAGTGTGGGAGCCTTCGTTTTTGCCGAGGTTCACCACCTCAACCCAATGTGGGTGTTTCTGCCTCTTATGGCTGCCGCATTTCTTGCGGGGGTTGGATGGGATTATAGGAAGGAATTCAAATCGGTCGCGTTCTTGACGTTTTTTTGTGGCTGGGCCGTCCTACACGTTGTGGTTTTCGTTGCTGTTGTCGGTTCCTACGGATGGCTCTATTGGATTCCCACCGTAGTGGTCGAACAGGCCTTTTTCTATATGAGTGCATATTGGTTGTTCGGTTTGCAGCCGCCTCCACGCCGTTGGAGGAAGGGTTGAGAGAATGCACGATCGAGCGGTTCTTCAGGTTTGAATGGGGTAGGCCCTCAGCGGCTAAAGCCGTCCGAGAGAGGACTCCTATGGCACGACTGGAAGTCGCGCCCTTCCCGATTTTTTTGAAGAGAGGACTATGAGCAAAACTTTGGTATCGATTGTGATGGGGAGTGACTCTGATCTGGAGATTATGCGCGAGGCGGGGAAGGCGCTGGAGGAGTTTGGGATTGCGTATGAGATGGATGTGACTTCGGCGCACCGGTCGCCGGATCGCACGGCGGACTTCGCGCGCAAGGCCGCGGGGCGGGGGATTCAGGTGATTATTGCGGGGGCGGGCGGGGCGGCGCATCTGGCGGGAGTGATTGCGGCGCATACGACGTTGCCGGTGATTGGCGTGCCGATTCCTTCGACTTCGCTGAACGGGATGGATTCTTTGCTGGCGACGGTGCAGATGCCGGCGGGGATTCCGGTGGCGACGGTGGCGATTGGGAAGCCGGGGGCAACGAATGCTGGGATTCTGGCGGCGCAGATGATTGGATTGGGCGATGCTTCGGTTGCGAAGAAGCTGGAGGGGCACAAGCAGAAGCTGGCTCGCGGAGTGGAAGAGAAATCGAGGAAACTGCGGGAGAAGTAGGACTCACGACGAGATCAAAATCCCCACTCTAACGTCGCAAACTGCGCGACGTTAGAATGGGGTGCCCAGCACAATTCAAAAATAGAAACACACGATAGAAATTCAGAATCCCCATCCTGTCGCATAGAACGCGACAAGGGTGGGGCACCCGGCGCGATCGGTGGGCAGACGCTAGAGTTTCTTTTGAGTTGCGGCGGCTGTGCGGAACGGGATGCGGGCGAAGGGCGAGAGAGTTTCAAGGTATTGTCGAATCTGATCGAGGTCCTGGTCGGGAATTTGGGTGAACATCAGGCCGACGCCTACGCCGGGAGTCCGGTGAGCGACGCGCGCATCGGCCCAGGCCTTGGTTTGTCCAAACCAGATGCCGACTTTCAGCTTCTTGCCCAGTTCCAACGGGATGGGTATTTCGACGTAGCATCCGCTCAGGCTGAGGTCGGCGACCCTGCCCCAAAAAGACGGTCCCTCAGGAACGTGAATCTCGATCGAATTCTGACAGCGGTAGCGGGGATGCTGGCGGTGTTCGACGGCCGCGGCCTGGTAGTCGTCTCTGGCGTCGGCGGGCAGGGGGAAATCCCACAGAGGTTTTTCAGGGGCGATGTTGAGTAAGCCCACGTGACCGGCTCTGGTCGTGCCGGGTGCGCCGACCCACTTCACGCGAAAGTGCACGCGATTGTTGCCGTAGGTGAGGCCGACGATTTCGTCGAGGCCGAGGTCGGGACGAACTCCGGCGAGTTCCACCCCTTTCCGGCTGACGTTGACGGTGGAAACTTTTTCAGAAAAAACCTGACCGTGGCTGTCGGTGCCGAAAAGGCGTATCGGGATTTCGACTGGCTTACGAGGCTGGCTGCGCCTGCCCATCCGTGCGTGCAACCTCCTTTTCGTTCAAGGTAGGAGCAGGTACAGGATTCTGAGGCTGCATAGAGAATAACCTTGGCGGCCGAGCTCTTCAATAAACCAAAGTTTGCTGGCAGCTATAGATGCAAACTTTTCAAGTATTCACGGAACGGTCCGCCCAGGTCGCTGCGCTTGAGGGCGAATTCGACGGTGGCCTTGAGGAAACCCAGTTTGTCGCCAGTATCGTAACGGCGGCCTTCATAAACGTAGGCATACATTTTTTCCTGCTTGAGCAACATACGCATGCCGTCGGTGAGTTGGAGTTCGCCGCCGGCTCCGGTGGAAGTCTTGGCGAGGCAGTCGAAAACGGCGGGCGTCAAAATGTAGCGGCCGATGATGGCCAGGTTCGACGGAGCTTCTTCGGGCTTGGGCTTTTCGACCATGTTGCGGATTTCGAAGAGGCGGCCGTTGAAGCCTTCGGCGGGCCGGGCATCGAAGACGCCGTAGGAGGAAATCATCTTGCCCTCGACGACCTGCGCGGCGATGACGGAGCACTGTTTCTGGTCGAAGACGTCGACCATTTGTTTGAGGCAGGGGACGGGATTATCGATGACGTCATCGGCGAGCAGAACGGCGAAAGGCTCGTTGCCGACGAGTTCGCGGGCCATGAGCACGGCGTGGCCGAGGCCGAGTGCTTCTTTCTGGCGGATGTAGGCGACGTGCATCATGTCGGAAATGTTGCGGACGATCTTGAGCAGCTCGGTCTTCTTTCGATCTTCGAGCATTCGCTCGAGTTCGTAGCTGACGTCGAAGTGATCTTCGATGGCCTGCTTGCCGCGGCCGGTGATGATGATGATCTGGTCGCAGCCGGAGGCCATGGCTTCTTCGACGCCGTATTGAATGATCGGCTTGTCGACCAGCGGGAGCATTTCTTTGGGCTGGGCTTTGGTTGCGGGCAGAAAACGCGTGCCCAGGCCGGCGGCGGGGAAAACGGCTTTGCGGACTTTCATGGGCATGGTCGGGTCTTAGGTGTTAGGTCTTGGACACCAGTCTTCCGGTCTGAATCTTCCAGCCGAACTGTTTTGCCATTTTACGAACGTAGAGCTTCCTAGCTTTGAGAAGTTCTGCCTCATTCGGGCGCTGTTTCTGTGTTGGTTCGTCGACCAAGTCGGCTTCAACAATGGTGACTTTTATCGTGTCGCCGACTTGAAGCGGCTTCTGATTCACCCATGACACGTGTTCGTCGATGATGCTGACGAGGCCGCCAACCTCAAGGAACAGATCTCCCGAGCTCTTTTTGACAACCCAATTGACGATTGTGGTTAGAACACCGTCATGGCCGATTCCGGCTCGACAGAGCTTCTTGCCGTTTAGAGAAACGTCGAATGCGCGCATGGCTATACGATTCTAAGCGAGAATTCGGTCGAAGGCATTACCTTCGGCCGTTTACAGGTTTTGGTATTGGGTGTGCTGGATTCATCACTGAGGCGTCTTCCCACTCACACTGGAATCCAGCAGAGATGCAACGTCGATGCTGGCCAGCTGCTCTAAGACTGTGCGGAGGGCGCGGAGGACTTCGTCGGCGGCGGTGGCTTTCAGAACAAATTTCAACATTCCATCTGGAGTGAATTGCGCGCCGCGCTGGGCGGAGACGAATCTTGCCAGCTGTTCGGGATCGACGGCGGCATTCTGGCGGAATTTGAAGGTCACGAAATCGCGCTTGCGCTCGATCGCATTGACGCCGACGCGCATGCAGAGCAGCTTGAGGCTAGCGTAGTCGAGCAGGTTGCGGACCGGGGGCGGGGGCGGGCCGTAGCGGTCTTGCAGTTCGGCGGCGACGTCGTTGAGTTGCGATTCCGTCTCCACGCGGGCCACGCGCTTGTACATTTGCAGCCGCTGATTCTCTTCCGGAATGTAATCCGAGTTGATGCGGATGTTCAGGCCGAGGTTGAGTTGCGTCTCGGCCTCGTCGGGAGCGGCCTCGCCTTTCATTTCGCGAACGGCGCGCTCGAGCATTTGGGTATAGAGCTCGAAGCCGATGGCTTCAATGTGTCCGCTCTGCTCGCCGCCGAGGAGGTTGCCAGCGCCGCGGAGTTCGAGATCGAGCGCGGCGATTTTGAATCCGGCGCCGAGGTCGGAGAATTCTTTCAGGGCCGCGAGACGGCGACGGGCAATGGGCGTGAGCTCGACTTCTTTCGGGATCAGCAAATACGCGTAGGCGCGGCGGTTGGAGCGGCCGACGCGTCCGCGGAGCTGGTAGAGCTCGGAGAGGCCGAGGCGGTCGGCGCGATTGATCAAAATCGTGTTGCAGAGTGGGATGTCGAGGCCGTTCTCGATGATCGTCGTCGCGACGAGGATGTCGGCTTCGTGATGCATGAATTGCAGCATCACTTTTTCGAGTTCGGTTTCGCCCATCTGGCCGTGGCCGACAATAATCTTCGCTTTCGGGACCAGCTCTTGCAGTTTCGCCGCAATTTCCCAGATGGTATCGACGCGGTTGTGGACGAAGTAGACCTGGCCGCCACGCTCGAGTTCCTGCTCGATGGAGGATTGGATGAGCTTGTCGTCCCAGCTGGCGACGACGGTTTGAATCGCCATGCGATCTTTGGGTGGAGTTTCGATGACGCTCATGTCGCGCAGTCCGACCAGCGACATGTGCAGGGTGCGCGGGATGGGCGTGGCCGACATGGTGAGAACGTCGACCTGCTTGCGCATCTGTTTGATGCGTTCTTTGTGACGGACGCCGAAGCGCTGTTCTTCGTCGACGATGAGCAGGCCGAGGTCGGCGAACTTGAGGTCTTTCGAGAGGATGCGGTGGGTGCCGATGAGGATGTCGATTTTGCCGGCTTCGGTTTTTTGCAGAATTTCTTTCTGCTGTTTGGGGTTGCGGAAGCGGCTGATCATTTCGATGGTGACGGGGAACGGGCCGAAACGCTGCTTGAAAGTTTCGTAGTGCTGAAAGGCGAGGACGGTGGTGGGGGCGAGCACGGCGACCTGCCGGTTGTCACCGACGGCCTTGAAGGCGGCGCGCATGGCGACTTCTGTCTTGCCATAGCCGACATCGCCGCAGAGCAGGCGGTCCATGGGCTGAGAGGATTCCATGTCGCGAGTGACGTCGGCGATGGCCTGGGCCTGATCTTCGGTCTCGCTGAATTCGAACGCGTCTTCGAACTCGCGGACGAACTCGTTGCCGGTAGGGAAAGCGTGGCCCTTGGCCGTTTTGCGTTCGGCGTAGAGCTTGAGAAGTTCGTCGGCCATGTCTTTCATGGCCTTGCGCACGCGGGCTTTGGTCTTGGACCATGCCTGCGTGCCGAGATGACTGAGCGCGGGCTTGGCGCCTTCGGATGATCGGTATTTCTGAATCAGGTCAAGGCGGGTGAGGGGGACGTAGAGACGCGCGCCCTCGGCGTATTCGAGCAGCATGAATTCGGCGTTGCCATCGCCCTGGTTGATTTCTTTGAGACCCTGATACTGGCCGATGCCATGTTCGACGTGGACTACGTAGTCGCCAACCTGCAGGTCGCGGAAATCGGAAAGGAATGCGGAGACTTTTGACTTCTGGCGGCCGGGGCGCGAGGCGACGGTGTCGGATTCGTCGAAGAGGTCGCGGGCTCCGAAAATGGCGAGATGTGCGTCTGGAAAGAGGACTCCATCGGGAACGTAGGCTTTAGCGAGCGTAGTGGTGAGGACTTCGCCGGCGAAGTAACTGGTTTCGTCGGCGTAGCTTTCGCCGCCGCGGGTGCGGCTGCCCAGGCGGAAGCTCACGTTGTATTCGGTGAAGATGTCGGCCAGACGTTCGACCTCGCCGGTGTTGGGCACGGAAAACAGAACCTGGTTGCCTTGTCCGGTGAGCTTCTGGACTTCTTCGAGCATCAGGGGAACGGCGCCGTGGAAGCGGGGAGTGGGCGGGGTGAGAAAAGTCACGGCGTCGTCTTGACTGGTGCGAGTGATGCCGAGATGCTCGACGTCGGCTCCGGTGAGAGACGCAACTTTCTTCCACCAACCGTCGGGCGGAAGATACAAATCAACGGGGCGGACAAGATTGCCGACACCGCTGCGCTCGTGAGCTTCCTCGACGCGAGTCCAGAAGCGGTCGAACTCGGCGCGCAGCAGATCGGGTTCGTCGAGCAACACGGCCGCGTGGGGAAGCAAGTCGAAGACGGTGCGGTCGGCGCCGGCGACGGGAGCGTAGAACTCCCAGCCGGGGAACACGGTGACTCCGCCGGAGCGGACGGCGGCTTCGACGATTTCTTCTGAGCCCGTAATGCGTTTGCCCGAAAGACGGGTGTGAATCGCGCCCAGGAGATGATCGCTGACCGGAGTTTCGGTGAGCGGCAACAGGAGGGCTTCGTCCATAGGGTTGGAGGAACGCTGGGAGGCGGGATCGAAGCGGCGGATCGATTCGACTTCGTCGCCGAAGAACTCGACGCGGACGGGGCGCTCGGCTTCGGGAGAATAGACATCGAGAATGCCGCCGCGCAGGGCGTACTGGCCGGGCATTTCGACGACATCGGCGGACTCGTAGCCGACGGTGTTCAGATGGGCGAGAAGGTTGTCGACGTCGAAGGATTCGCCGCGGCGCAGAACGCGGGCGAGGTTGGTGTAGTAGTCGGCGGAGCGCAGCAGGATGGCCGTCGCGGCCACTGGAGTGACCACGATCGAGGCCTTGCCGGTGGCGATCTTCCAGAGAGCGGTTGCGCGTTCTTCCTGAAGTTCAGGGTGGGGAGAAAGATTCTGGAACGGGAGCACGTCGCGGGCCGGGAGGGCGACAACGCTCTCGGGATCGCTGGCGCTGGTGAGCTCGCAAAAGCCCCTAAGGACGGGGACAAAATCTTCGACGGCGCGGTTGTCGTTGACGACGAGAACGAGTGGGCGGTCCGCGCTGCGGCGCAAAAGCACGAGCAGCAAGGCTTTTGCCGTGGGCGAGAGTCCGGAAACACGAATGCGCCCCGTGCCCTCCCGCAGATGGGAGGCAACACGCGCGAAGGCGGGAAGCATTTCTACGTCCGCGAAGAGTTCGCGGACGAAGGGAAGAAGCATGCCTTTTGATTTTAACAGGAATGGGGAGAGCGGGTTTCGGGGGTGGAATGTCACGGAGGATCAAACTCCGTTCGCGATGTTTAAGGCCGAGCGCGATTCAAAGTCCCCACCCTGTCGCATAGAACGCGACAAGGGTGGGGCACCAGGCGCGCGAATGCTCACGGTGTGAAAATCGCTTGACACGGGGTCTGTCCGGGTGTATTTAACCTGTTAGTTATTTAACTGATAGGTTCATTACGAACTATGAATGACCGGTTGAGCGAGACTTTTGGGGCACTGGCGGACCCGACGCGGCGGGCGATTCTGGCGCGGCTGGTGGCGGGCGAGGCCTCGGTGACGGAGTTGGCGTCGCCGTTTGAAATGAGTATGCCGGCGATCTCCAAGCACTTGAAAGTGTTGGAGCGGGCTGGGTTGATTTCGCGCGGGCGCGAAGCGCAGTGGCGGCCGTGCCGGCTGCAGGCTGGTCCGTTGCAGGATGTTGCCGGATGGGTGGAACACTACCGGCGCTTCTGGGAGGAGAGCTTTGACCGGCTGGGAGATTATCTGCAGGAACTGAAGAGAGAAGACGCGAGAGACAAGAATCTGAAAACGAAAGCGAAGGAGAGCAAGCATGTCCGCACGCAGCGTCAGAAGTAGCGCGGCGAAGATCGGCAAGGTAAAGACTGGCGAGGGCAAGACTAGCGAGGCAAAGACCAGCGCCGGCATGGAATCTTCGAAATGGGATCTGGTGATCACGCGCGTGTTCGACGCGCCCCGAGAGCTGGTATTCAAGGCGTGGACTGAAACCAGGCACGTGTCGCAATGGTGGGGGCCGAAAGGATTTACGAATCCAGTTTGTGAGATGGACGTGCGGGCCGGGGGAGAGCTGCGGATTCATATGCGCGCTCCGGATGGCTTGGTGTATCCGATGACGGGAGTGTTTCAAGAAATCGTCGAGCCGGAGCGGCTGGTGTTTGTCGGGAGCGCGCTCGATGGAGACGGCAAGTCGATGTTCGATGTGCTGACCACGGTGGTTTTCGCCGAGCGGCACGGGAAGACGGCGCTGACCTTACAGCTGCGTGTGATCAAGGCAACTGCGCAGGCCCCGCAATATCTTAAAGGGATGGAAATGGGATGGACGCAGAGCCTGGATCGGTTGGGCGATCACCTGGCCGAAACGGTGGCGGCGAGCGAGATTGCAAGGGTTGCTGGAGAGCGCGAGATCGTGGGCACGCACGTCTTCGACGCTCCTCGGGATCTGGTGTGGAAGATGTGGACAGATCGCTACCATGTGGCGCAATGGTGGGGGCCGAAGGGGTTTCGAACGACGATCCATCAGATGGACGTGAGGCCGGGCGGGGAGTGGCGATTCATCATGCATGGGCCCGACGGCCGTGATTATCGCAACCGGATCATTTTTCGCGAAGTCAGGAAGCCTGAACTGTTGGTGTATGAGCACTCCCCGGACAAAGAAAGCGAGCCGGTGCGCTTTGTGACGACGGTGACCCTGACCGAGGAGGGTGAAAGCACGCGGGTTCGGGTGCAGATGATCTTCCGGACGGCTGTGGAGCGCGACCACAACGTGGAGACCTACGGCGCGGTTGAGGGCCTCAAGCAGCATTTCGGACGCCTGGCCGAGTATGTGAAAAACGCGTCTGCGGAAAATCCAGCCGATTCAGGCGGCGATCGGAACTGAGGATCAGATTGAGGATCAAGGCATGAGAAGAATCATCTGGTTGGTGGATATGTCGCTGGACGGGTTCATGTCGGGGCCGAAGGGAGAACTCGATTGGGCTGCGGCGCAGATGGATGATGAAATGTGGGAGGGGCTGAATGAGTTGCTGCGCAGGGTGGATGCGGCGCTGTTTGGAAGGGTGACGTATCAGGATTTCGAACGGTACTGGCGGTACTGGCCGGGCGTGCCGGGCACGCCGGCCAGTCCGAAAAATGAACTGAATTTCTCGCGATGGATTGAGGCGACGCCGAAAATTGTGGCGTCCACGACTCTGCGTGAACTGGGGTGGAAAAACTCGACGCTGCTGAGTGGCAGCGTTGCCGACGGCATCTTGCGAATGAAAAAGCAATCTGGCAGAGATCTGCTGATGTTCGGGAGCTGCGGTTTTGCTTCGCGTCTCTTGCAGACCGGGCTGATCGATGAATTGCAGATCCGCATACATCCTGTGATCCTGGGCGTGGGACGGCCATTGTTCAACGAAGGAAATGGGCGGCACAAGTTGAAGATCGAGCGGGCGAAAATGTTGAAGTCTGGGCTGGTTGAGCTTCGGTACAGCTTGGCCTGACAATGATCAGGAAGCAAGCTGAATTTCAAATTTCGAGCCTATGGAGAAAATCGATGCAATCAGAGACTCAAGCTGGTTCGGTTTCTAAGACGATGCTGTGGACGGGGCGGATCGTGAGCGCGCTGCCGGTGTTGCTGTTTGTGGCGACGGGAATGTTCGGCTTGCTGAAGCCGGCGGCCGCGATGCAGGGAGCCGCGCACTACGGCTTCCCGGACGGCGTGCTGCTGCGTGTCACGATCGTGGAGATCGGCTGCGCAATCCTGTATGTGATCCCGCGCACGGCGGTTCTGGGCGCCGTCCTGCTGACTGGCTACCTCGGCGGCGCAGTCGCCACACACGTGCGGGTGAGTGAGCCGTTTTATTTTCCGCTTATTGTGGGAATCATGGTATGGGCGGGACTGTACTTGCGGGATGTACGGGTGCGCGCGCTGATTCCGCTGCGAAGGGAATTTAAAGCATGATAACGACGCCGAATATGGATTCACGGGGCGAGGCCGAGATTCTGCGGGTCATTGCCGATCAGCAAAGCGCGGTGCGGGCGAAAGATGTCGACCGGATCATGAGCCACTACGCGGCTGAGTTTGCCGTGTTCAACGTGAAGCCACCGTTCCAGATTCGAGGGACCGGGGAATGGCGGCGCGTGTGGGCAACGTCCTTATCGCATTTTCCCGCGTCGTTTGGGACCGAGACACGGGATCTCGTGATCACGATGAGCGGCGAGTTGGCGGTCGCTCATTACCTTTCGCGCTTCACCGGGCTGCCGGGAGAGCCTTCGTGGATTCGCATTACGGCTGTTTACAAACGGATGGACGGCGGGTGGCGGATTGTGCATGAACATTCTTCGGTGCCGTTCGATCCGGAGACGGCGAAGGCGGTGTTCGAGAGCTAGCGTGAATGTTGGAAGGGTGCGGGCCGCGGTGTAAGAGCAGCCTCGCTGCGCTTGGCTGCGCGGGCGAGTCGCCCGCGCCCACACGAGCGGTCATCCGCGCTGCAGGGGGCGGGTGAGGCAGGTGGGGCCGCCGCTGCCGTTGATGCAGAGTTCGCTGCCGGGGAAAGTGCGAATGTCGAATCCGGCTTGGCGTAGGCGGTTGTTGGTTTTGCTGTTTTCGGCAATCGCGAGCAGGCGGTTTCCGCCGAGGGCGAGAACGTTGCAGGCCAGCGTGTCGCGCTCGGAATCGTCGATGGGGATGAATTTGTATCCACGGGACTGGAGCAGTTCGACGGTCTCAACCGCGAGCCAGGGAAGATCGACCAGAGCCGTGTGTTCGTCGAGCAGGCTGATCAGCGACATCAGGTGCAGACAGGCGGACGGCCCGGGCCCATGCGGGAGTGGCGCGGAGAGAACGGCAATGCCCTTGGGAGCGAGCAGCTCTCGCAGTTGGGTGATTCCGGCAGCGTTGGTGCGGTAGCCGTGACCGACGAGCAGGGTCTTTGGATCGGGCGTTTTTGGGTCGAGCGTTTTCCCATCTAACCAGAGAATGTCTCCGGCTTCGGTGGTGCCGGGGGCGACGATCTTGGCCAGCGTCGGGATACCGAGGCGGGTGCAGAACGAGCCGTGGTTGCGGCCTTCGGGAAGCCGGTTGGCTTTGCCGGGACGCATGACAAGCAATCCGAAATCGGTGGCGAGAGAAGCGTCGTGGGCGTACACCGCGTCGAGAGAAAGATCGGGCGCGGGCGGAGCGTCGAGTACTTCCGCGCCCACGGCTTCCAGTTCGCGGCACAGAGCATCATGCTGGGCCTGGGCCTCGGCGAAGTTGGGAGCGTGGTGAAATCCGAGGTCGCGCCAGCGAGCGGCGTGTTCCGGCTGGTTCCATCCTGCGATGCGAGGGGAGCACACCAAGACGCGCTGAAGCGCGCCGACCATGGAGTGTCCGTTGAAAGCGGTTTGGGAAGATGTAGGCAGGTGGGCCTCCTGCGGGTGCGATGGGATTATTGTAAGGCAGTACGCGCGAAGGGAAAAATTAACTGGCCGGATATTTCGATCTCTTCGGGATCTGACGTTGTGGCTTTTCTTTCGCCCCTTCGGGGCTTGCCCTGGTTTTCCCCAGGTGACCCACGGCTTGCGCGTGGGCTTTATTCTTTCGCCGCTTCGCGGCTAGAGCGTGCCAGATCTTCGCGTCCACCATGTATGAAGGAGCATGCGACCGCAAAGCGTTATTCCGACGCAGCGAACGACACGTGGGCGTCGGCGGGGGGCAGCAGGTCGTGGACATCGTGCTTGCTTTTGCTGTGGGCGCTGCGCTTGTGCAGCCACTGCTTCAGATGTTTGCGCGCGGCCGGGGCGAGCTTGGAGAAGAAAAGCCCGGCGCGGCCCTGGTCGCTGGCCCAGATTACGTCCGCGTGTCCGTGCAGAGTCACTTTGGTGCCGGGCAGCACGCAGCGAAAGGCTAGGTTTGAGCTCACCGGCACGGGTTCGGTGGCCTGAAGGGCGAGGCCGTGCTCGCCGATATCGATGCTGACTCCGGAAAGCGTTCCGCTTTCAAGGTCGAGATAGACCAGGGTTTTCACTTCGTAGCGCGCGGACTTGCGTTGATTCGTCTTGTGATTTTTCTTGCCGTCTTTCAGAGCTTGCATGAGGGGTTCGGCCTCGAGCGGCCGGTACAGAATGCGGCTGGCGCCGGACTGAAAGGCCTGGCCGGTGCCGGGCCACGCGCGGCTGGCAACCGCCAGCAGGGCGGGCTTTTGGCCGGCCGGTAACATCCCGGCCATGCGGATGACCTCTTCGGCCCCGGGCAAATCAAAATCGACAATGAGGGTTGTGCAGCGGCCGTTCATGACCAGTTCCAGGGCTTCTTGCCCAGACGTGCTGTTGACCAGCTCGATGCCAAGCACCCCGAGCGTAGCTTCCAGGGTTTGAAGGGACCGCTTGTCGTGACACATTACCGCAGCAGACTGGCGCATGACCCTCAAGGTACGGGGCCGGAGGAGACAGGTAAATGTCACAGCGGTAATCTGTTGGGTGGTTACTGAAGCACTCTATAAATCGTGGAAAATGCCCGGAGCCCCCTTAGTAAATCCGCAACGCTCGGACAGGAGCGGACCTCAGGGGCTAAAGCCCGTCGAATTCCTGGCGCCTTGACGCGGCGCTAAAGCGCTGCTCTTCCATGTTGCCCAATCACGTTGCCCAATCACGTTGCTTAATCACATTGCCCAATCGGCACGGTTCAAGCCGAGCCCTACCCAAACCACGCGAAGGATGGCTTCTTTCGAAGCGCTGTTATAATCAAGAATTGCGCTCATGACTACGAAACGGCTGATTCGATCTACGACAGTTTTGTCGGTGCGACGCGAGGGGAAAGTGGTTCTTGCCGGCGATGGCCAGGTCACGCTGGGCGAGTCGGTGATCAAGCATACGGCTAAGAAGATCCGGCGGCTGTACAACGACAAGATTTTGGCCGGATTTGCCGGGTCGACGGCGGATGCGTTCACCTTGTTCAGCCGGTTTGAGGCGAAACTCGAGCAATATCACGGCAACCTGGGGCGGGGCGCGGTGGAACTGGCGCGCGACTGGCGCACGGACAAGTTCCTGCGGCATTTGGAAGCGTTGTTGCTGGTGTGTGACAAGGAGCAGACGTTCCTGTTGAGCGGGCAGGGAGACGTGATTGAGCCTGACGGGGCAGTCGCCGCCATTGGCAGCGGCGGACCTTACGCGCAGGCTGCGGCGCAGGCGCTGGCCGAGCACACGCAACTCTCAGCCCGCCAGATCGCCGAAGAGGCGATGAAGATTGCGGGCAAGATGTGTATTTATACGAACGACAAGGTAACGATTGAAGAACTGTAGTTCTCAGTTCTCGGTTCTCAGTTCTCAGCAAGAAACTTCGTTGCCTAACTGAGCACTGAGAACTGGGAACTGAGAACTGATTTATGGCCATCTATCTTCCCTCTACCGCCGAAGAAGAACAGCTTGCGCTGGATGAACTGACTCCGCGCGAGATTGTGGTTGAACTCGACAAACATGTGATTGGCCAGAACGACGCGAAGCGCGCCGTGGCGATCGCGCTGCGCAACCGCATGCGGCGGCAGAAGCTCACGCCGGAACTCGCCGAAGAGATTATTCCCAAGAACATCATCATGATTGGGCCGACTGGCGTGGGCAAGACGGAGATTGCGCGGCGGCTGGCGAAGCTGGCAAATTCTCCGTTCTTGAAGGTGGAGGCGTCGAAGTTTACTGAAGTCGGGTATGTGGGGCGGGATGTGGAATCGATGGTGCGCGATCTGGTGGAGATCGCCATCGATAACGTGCGCGAAGAAAAGTTAGAGGACGTTGCCGACAAGGCCGAACTGAATGCGGAAGAACGGCTGCTGGATATTCTGCTGCCGCCGACGCCCCAGCCGCGGCCGGATGGGAGTTCAACGACCGCGGGCGGCGTGGTGCTGGATGGGAGCACGGCTTTGATGGAGTCGTCGGGCCGGACGCGGGAAAAACTGCGGCAGCAGCTGCGCGAGGGGAAGCTGGACGACCGGACGGTCGAGATTGACGTGCGCGAACGCAATTTCCCGTCGTTTGAAATTCTGACCAACCAGGGCGTGGAGGAGATGGACGTCAACATCAAGGATATGTTGCCGAACATCTTTGGGCAGCGAACCAAGAAGCGGAAAATGAAGGTGAACGAAGCCTTCGAGTATCTGATTCAGGAAGAAGAGCAGCGGCTGATTGACATGGATCAGGTCACGCGCATGGCGATTGACCGCGTGGAGAACTCGGGGATCGTGTTCCTGGACGAGATCGACAAGATTGCGGGACGCGAAGGCGGGCACGGGCCGGACGTTTCGCGGGAAGGCGTGCAGCGCGACATTCTGCCGATTGTCGAAGGAACTACCGTTAATACGCGGTATGGGATGGTGCGGACCGACCACATTCTGTTTATTGCGGCGGGCGCGTTTCACGTGTCGAAGCCGAGCGATCTGATCCCGGAACTGCAGGGACGGTTTCCGATTCGCGTGGAGCTGCAGTCGCTGACCATGGAAGATTTCGTACGGATTTTGACGGAGCCGAAGTCGTCGCTGGTGAAGCAGTACACGGCCCTGCTGGAAACCGAGGGTGTGAAACTCGAGTTCACCAAAGAGGCGCTGGACGAGATTGCGCACTTCGCGTTCCGCGTGAACGAGAGTACGGAAAATATTGGGGCGCGGCGGCTGCATACGATCATGGAGCGGGTGCTCGATGAGCTGAGTTTCGATGCGCCGGAAAAAAAGGGCGAGCACGTGACGATTGACGCGGAGTACGTGCGCAAGATGCTGACCGACATTGTGAAGGATCAGGATTTGTCGCGGTACATTCTGTAGGAAGATCCCACTTGGAATGCAGATGTGGTTGTGTGGGCACGACTCGTGTGGGCACGGGCGACTCGCCCGTGCGGTTTTTGAACTTTGGGCCTTCGTTTTAGAGCCTTGAGGTTATTCCCTTCCCGCTTTGACACGCAAAACCTGCGCGGGCGAGTCGCCCGCGCCCACACGAGCTTTGCCCCGTGCTAGTCTCTTCAAGGTGCGGAGGAAGTACGAGTACCGCCGTAATCTGCCTCACTACCAGAAAGACAACCGCATTCTGTTTATCACTTACTCCACGTGGCATCGTTGGAGGCTGCCGGAGATCGCTAAGGATCTTGCCCTGGGTTCCTGCCGACGAGCCGATGGCAGGAAGTATTCACTTTACGCGGCGGTCGTCATGCCGGATCAGGTTCATCTGATTTGCATGCCACTCATGGATGAGGATGGCTCGATTTAGATTCCCGAGATCACTCGAACCATCAAGAGCGAGTCGGCTCACCGCATCAACAAGGCTCTAGTGCGAACTGGGCGGGTTTGGCAAGATGAGTCCTTCGATCATGTTCTGCGGGGCGATGAGAGTCTGCGAAAGAAGGTCATGTACATTCTGGAGAATCCGGTTCGGGCAGGGTTGGTGGTTAGTTCCTGCGAGTGTCGGTGGTTGTGGTGGGATGCGAAGCTGGTGGAATCGGTGGCTTAAAACCTGCGGGGGCGAGTCGACCGCGCCCACACGAGCTTCCTCTGTTAGTCTGTTTTCTGCCGCATGGGACGATCCGCGTCTACGCTTTTATTGGCTGTGAGTGCGACCGTGGTATTAGCGGGGTGCGCTACGATTGGGCCGCCGCGGCCTCCGTCGTTGGAGTTGCCGAAGCCGCCTTCGGATCTGCGGGCGGTCCGCAAGGGCGATCGCGTGATTCTCAGCTGGACCGTTCCCAGCGTTACGACCGATCGGCAGACGATTCGGAATTTGGGCGCCACGAGAATCTGCCGGGGGCTGGAAACGAAGTTGATGCAGTGCGGCGCACCGGTCGGGGAAGCGGTCGCGCAGAAAAATTCGGGGTCGCCCCAACCGGGGTCGACCCAATCCAACTCGGCGCAATCCAACTCAACCCACCCCAAGCCGGCCCAAATTTCCAAACAGAAAGTTGCAGGATCGTACACCGATTCGCTCTCCACGCAACTGGAGAGCGACAATCCCGCCGATTTCGTTACGTATGCTGTCGAGGTGCTCAATGCGGATGGCCGCACAGCAGGGCTTTCGAATCAGGTGCGAGTTTCGCTGGGGCGCACTCTTCCACCGCCGCGGGATTTCGCGGCGCGCGTGACCGGTCAGGGAGTCGTGCTGACCTGGAGCTGCGATTTTCCGCCAGCGGATTCCACAAAGCCTGTGGGCCGGGTTTACCGCGTCTATCGCCGTCCGGAAGGGAGCTCGCAGCAAATTGTTGCGGGCGAGGTTCCGGCCGGGAGCGAACGCAATGTCACTCTCACCGATTCGAACATCGAGTGGGAAAAGACGTACGAATATCATGTGGAGACGGTTACGGCGATGGCTCGGGAGAAAGAGCCTGAACTGCAGATCGAAGGCGACGACTCGCCTGAGGTCAAGGTTTTCACTGATGATGTTTTTCCGCCGGCCGTGCCGTCCGGGCTGCAAGCGGTGTTTTCGGGGCCGGGACAGAAAATCTTTATCGATCTGGTATGGGCGCCGGTCACCGACGTTGATCTGGATGGATACAACGTTTATCGTCACGAAGAGGGTGTGGCAGCGGTGAAGGTGAATGCGGAGCTGGTGAAGACTCCGGCGTACCGGGACGCGAACGTGGCGCCGGGGAAGCATTATTTTTATTCTGTCTCGGCGGTGGATATGCGCGGGAACGAGAGTGCGCGGTCGGAGGAGGCGGGTGAGACCGTGCCGTAGGAGCAACACCGGGCCTAAAACCTGCACGGGCGAGTCGCCCGCGCCCACACAAGTTCCCTATGTCCACACGAGTTCCCTCTGCCTAC
>JBKQID010000014.1:0-121619 GCA_052148475.1 Candidatus Sulfotelmatobacter sp.
GGGGCGAAACGGCGAAATCCTGATCTTCCTAAACGGCTTCATATTAATCTCCTGGGAATTGATCGGGCGCTAAAGGGGGGAGATCCCGCACAGACGGCGGAATTCTACACTTGCCCGGCAGATTTGCAAGCGCTATTTCAGTTTGGCATTGCAGAGTGCACGCTCATGCTTTCTTCGCGTAATGGCCGGGTCCGGTGGGTCAGCGCAACTTCGCGGAATCTGCATGCTATAATCCTTTATTCCCAGTCGCTTAAAGCGCGGAGGACCGTATCGACAAACGTTTTATCCGAACCAATGACCGCATTCGAGCCCGCGAAATTCGCGTGATCGGAGACGAAGGTGAACAGATTGGCGTAATGCCTCCCTTCGAAGCTCTCAAGTTGGCCCGCAGCAAGAATCTGGATCTGGTTGAGATTTCGCCCACCGCGCAGCCTCCCGTGTGCCGCATCATGGACTACGGGAAGTATCTTTACCAGCAGGAAAAGAAAGAGCGCGAAGCCAAGAAGCACCAGAAAACGATCACCGTAAAAGAGGTCAAGTTCCGCATCAATGTGGACGACCACGATTACGAGACCAAGAAGAATCACGTGCTGCGGTTTCTGGATGAAGGCGACAAGGTGAAGGCGACCATTTTCTTCCGCGGACGCGAAATGACGCGCACCAGCCTGGGCCGCCAGATTCTGGAGCGGCTGATTAAGGACGTGGAACCGCACAGCATCGTGGAGTTTCGTCCCCGGCAAGAGGGGAACACGCTGCACGCGATTCTGGCTCCGAAGAAGACGGAGAAGGAACGGGAGAAAGACAAGCAGAGGGAAGAGAAGCACAAGGCTGCGGCGCAGAGCGCGCCCGGTCCGAGCGCTCCTCCGGCGCAGGTCGCCAAGCCCGCGTCGTAGGGACGAAGCAGGTTCCTCGACACGTTCTCGCCGCTTCGCGGCTGCGAACGGCTCGGAATGACAAATTGGGTTGTTGGAACAAGTCTCGCCTGAGCGGTCATCTGACATCCTGCGAGAACGAATTAAAACTGACAGCTGATGGTTAAAAGCTGACGGCTGTTTATTGAGGACCTTATGCCGAAACTGAAAACGCACAAAGGCGCCGCCAAGCGCTTCAAGAAAACCGGAACCGGAAAAGTGAAACGGGGACACGCGAAACTGCGTCACATCCTGACCTCTAAGGAAACCAAACGCAAGCGCAAGCTGCGTCACGGTGGCCTGGTGAGCGACGGAGATCTCGCCAAGGTCCTGCGCATGATTCCGTATCAGTGAAGCATTTTTGATTGATGATTGTTGATTGTTGATTGAAGACCGTCCACTCCGGGTTTTCAATCAACAATCAACAATCAAAAATCATCATTTGCTCGGGCGTGTGAAGAGGTCAGAGATCGCCGGCTTTCCTTATAGTAGTCCGGCGAATCGTCCTTACCTCCAGCCGCCAGTAGTTGAAACTAAAAAGGAGAACACGCCATGCCTCGTGTAAAACGCGGAACCAAACGCCGCGCCAAACGCAAAAAGATATTAGAGCGCGCCAGCGGATATTTCCTCACTAAGTCGAAGCTGTACCGTTCGGCGAAAGAAGCGGTGGAGCGTGGACTGAAGTTTGCCTACTCCGGCCGCAAGCAGCGCAAGCGCCAGTACCGCTCGCTGTGGATCGTGCGCATCGGCGCCGCCGCCAAGTTGAACGGGATGAGCTACAACCAGTTCATTCATGGCTTGAAGGTTGCCGGGGTCGAACTCGACCGCAAGATTCTGGCCGACCTGGCGGTGAAAGATCCGGCAGGATTTGCCAGCCTGGCGACGCAGGCCAAGGGCGCCATCGGCGGGGCGGCGTAGACGGCTCTCGGAGCCAACTGGCTTCTCATTCGTGCCGTTATCCATCAGCTTTGTCATTCGGAGCGAAGCGAAGAACCTATGCAGTCCGCAGGAGTTGCATAGGACCCTTCGCGCAAAAAGCGCGTTCAGGATGACAAGGCACTGCAAGGCTATCGTGGCCTACACCGTTCCCAAACTAACGGATTATTCGGCGGCGGCGCTGGAGAAGGCTGCAGCCGAGTGCGTTGGTGCGTGCACGACAGAAGCTGCGGAAGTTCGCAGTAACGCCGAAATGAAAGTTTTTCGCGATCGGTGGATGGCGCGCAAGAACGGAGTCCTGACGCAGATAAATGATCTGTGGCTGAAGGGCGCACCGAAGGACGCGAAGCGCGAGGCGGGAATCCGCGTCAACGAACTGAAGGCTGCGGTCGAGGGTGTGGTCGACAAGGCCGAGCGAATCAGGCTTGAGCTATCGACGGCTCCGCACGCCGACGCAGTCGACATTTCCCTTCCCGGCATCCGCCGCCCTATCGGCGCCGAGCATCCCGTCATGAAGACCTGGCGCGAGATTGTTTCCGTCTTCCAAAAGCTCGGCTACTCCGTCGCCGAAGGCCCCGTGGTCGAGACCGACTACTATAACTTCGAGGCGCTGAATTTCCCGCCCAACCATCCGGCACGGGATACGCAGGACACGCTGTTCATCGCGGGCCAGCAGTCGAAGCCGCAGCGCGAGCGCTTGCTGCTGCGCACGCATACGTCGCCGGTGCAGATTCGTACCATGGAGAAGATGCGGCCGCCGATTCGCATCGTGATTCCCGGAACGGTGCATCGCAACGATCCTCCGGACGCGAGCCATTCGCCCATGTTTCATCAGATCGAAGGGCTTGCGGTTGACACCAACATTACCTTCGGCGATTTGAAAGGCACGCTCGATCACGCCATGAAGGCGCTGTTTGGGTCATCGGTGAAGACGCACTTCCGCCCGTCGTTCTTTCCTTTCACCGAGCCGAGCGCGGAATTGTATGTGACGTGCTTCATCTGCGGTGGCAGTGGCAAACGCGGGTCGGACCCCTGTCGCCCATGCAAGCAGACGGGATGGATCGAAGTGCTCGGCTGCGGCATGGTTGATCCCAATGTGTTTGAGTTCGTGAAAGATAACGGATACGACCCGAAGAAAGTTTCGGGATTCGCGTTCGGCATGGGCGTGGACCGGCTGGCACTGCTGAAATATGGCGTGGACGATTTGCAGTATTTTTTTCAGGGGGATGTAAGGTTCTTGGAGCAGTTTGGGTGAGAGTGTCGTTGGTCCTTAGTCGTTGGTCGTTGGCACGATGGATGTGTTCACTAACATCTCGAAGTCTTGGGAGCCGACAAAGGCATATCGCTGTCCATGCTGCAGTTATAGGACTTTGCATTCGCGGGCTGGATTCGAAATCTGCCCCGTGTGCTTCTGGGAGGACGATGGACAGGACGATCATGACCCTGATGAGGTCAGAGGTGGTCCAAATGCGTCGCTGAGCTTGACCGACGCACGAGAGGCATTCAAGCTAAATCGCGCATGCGAAGAGCGGTTCCGCGACAAAGTCAGGCCGCCGCTTGCAGATGAAGAATGATCTGACTCATGAAACTTTCTCCCCAATGGATTCGCGACTTCGTCGATCTCTCGATCGATGATCGGCGGCTGGCTGAAGACTTGACCAACATCGGGATTTCGGTCGAGGGCATCAGCGGCACGGGCGCCGATACCGTGTTTGAGATGGAGATTGGGACGAATCGTCCGGATGCGATGAATCATTACGGCGTGGCGCGCGAGGCAGCCGCGATTTACGGTTTGCCGCTCAGAGCGATCGAGCCGAAACTGACCTCAGCGGCTAAAGCCGCGTCCAACCTGGACGACGCTGACGCGGCCCTGAAGGGCCGCTCTTCCACGGCGCCGCATGGGTCGTTTCCGATTACTGTTGTAGAACCAGCACTTTGTCCGCGATTCTCGGCGCGCGTGATTCGCACTGGCATCAAGCCATCGCCGGAGAAGATTGCGCACCGGCTGCAACTGCTCGATCAACGGCCGATCTCGAATGCCGTCGATGCGACTAACTACGTTCTGTGGGAGATTGGCAAGCCTACGCACGTTTTCGACATGGACCTGCTTGAAGGGGGGAAGATTGTTGTGCGGAAGGCGCGAGATGGCGAAACGCTAAAGACTCTCGACGGCGTCGAGCGCAAGCTTACTTCCGAGGATCTTGTCGTGTGCGACGCCAAGAAGCCCGTCGGCCTTGCCGGAGTGATGGGCGGGTATGACACGATGATCACCGAGAAGACGCGGAACATCGTGATCGAGTCGGCGTGGTGGGATCCGGGGATAGTGCGAAAAATGTCGCGGCGGCATGGGCTGCACACCGATGCATCGCACCGGTTCGAACGCGGAGCGGATTTCGAATCGACTGTGCTGTCGTGCGATCTGGTGGCGCAGATGATTCTGGAGTCTGGCGGCGGGCAACTCATTGGCGATGTGGTCGATGTGGTGTCGAGGCCGATGGACCAGGCTCCGGTGGTGCTGCACGTTTCCGACGTGCATCGCATTCTTGGCGGAAGTCTTGACCGCGGGCAGATCTTTCGACTGCTGAAGCGGCTGGGCTTCACGGTAGTTCCCGAGGGGCAGGATGAAGCGCGGTTTCGGGTGCACATTCCCAGCTGGCGGCTCGACGTGGAGCGCGAGATCGACGTGATCGAAGAAATCGCACGGCTGCACGGGTACGACAAATTCGAGAACACGCTGCCAGCCTACAGCGGCGCGGTGGTGGAGCTGCCGCATGCGGCGATGGATGCGGCTTTTCGCACGCGAGCGTTGGCGTTGGGATATAACGAGGCGGTGTCGCTGACGTTTATTTCGCACGCTGACGCGGAGAAGTTTTCGTCTTCCTCCGCGGAGATGAAGGTGCTCGAGCTCGAGAATCCGCTCAGCGAAGAGGCGTCGGTCATGCGAACCTCGCTGGCTCCGGGGATGCTCGACATGCTGGCGTGGAATCTGAATCGCGATGTGGCCGAGGCTCGGCTGTTTGAGATGGGCAGCGTGTATGAGTTGTCGGACGGATCGTCGAGCGAAGCGCGCGTGGAACCGAAGCGCGCTTGCCTGGGCGCGACGGCCTCAGCTCTACGTGCCTCACTGCCTGCGGGCGGCGCTCTCGATGTGAGCAAGAGTGAGGGTGCGGCAGCCGGGGAGACGTTTCGGGGATTCAAAGGCGACGTGGAAAGTCTGCTGGCGGAGTTTGCCGGTGAAATGAGTTACGACCGGGAGACAGCGGAGTATTTTCATCGTGGACGGTCGGCGCGGGCGCGGGTGAACGGCGCGGTGGTGGCGCAGTTTGGGCAGATTCATCCGGAAGTGGCGGCGGCGCGCAAGCTGCGTCAGGACGTGTACCTTGCAGAGTTTGATCTGGAGCAGTTGTATCAGCTCGGGCTGCGGCCGGTGAAGTTTGCGCCGCTGGGAAAATATCCGGCGGTGGAGCGGGATTTTTCGTTGGTCTTTGCCGATGATGTTTCGTTCGAGGAGATATCAAAGACGGTTACGGCTCTGGGCCTCACCGAGTTGCGCGAGTTCCGTCCGGCGGAGATTTTTCGGGGCGGGTCGATTGGCGCGGGGAAGTATTCCGTGTTGCTGCGGGCCCGGTTTCAATCGGCGGAGCGGACCCTGCGCGAGGATGAAGTGGCGCAGTGGTCGGGGCAGATTGTGGCGGCGCTGGTAAAGTCGGGCGGAGTGCAGAGGGTCTAGCAAATCCCCACTCTAGCCGCAAAAGACGCGGCTGGAATGGGGCACCCGGCATAGGAATCTTGAGATCACAAAATGTGATCTCAAGTGAAGAATCACAACTCCCATTTGTTTTCTGAGTTCGTTTTCATCTTCTCGAATTCCCATCCTGATTGTCTCCAGCGACCGAGTGTCTTTCCCGCCCTTTCAGGTTTTCAGCCGGTTTGCCGATAGGGAAAGACGTGAGCCATCAGTCAGCGGGATCAGGGGCGGCGACGGCCCGGGCACGGGATGTGAAGACGTTGCGCTATGTGGCGCGGCAACCGATCGTCGACCGGGAAGAGAAAGTATTTGGATACGAGCTGTTGTTTCGGGACGGCTTGGAAAATGCGTTCAGCGGAGACATGGATGAGGCGTCGCGCGCGACGCTGGACCGGTCTCTTCTGATGGGGTTGGATGTGTTGTGCGATGGGCGGCGGGCATTTGTGAATTGCACCCGGGACACGCTGGTCAACGGCCTAGTCACGCTGCTGCCCGCGACGATCACGGTGGTGGAGGTTCTGGAAACAGTCCCCGCCGATCGGGAGGTGATGGCGGCCTGCCAGAGTTTGAAGGAAGCGGGATACATGATCGCGCTGGACGATTATGTGGCCGACGATCCACGCGTGGCGCTGGCAGAGATGGCGGACATCATCAAAGTGGAAATGCTGTTGACCACCGAGGAGCAACGGCTGGCGATGATCAAGCAGTTCGGGCCGTGGCGCTGCCGGTTGCTGGCCGAGAAGATAGAAACGCATGCTGAGTTTGTGCGGGCGCGGGAGCAGGGATTCGTGTATTTCCAGGGCTATTTTTTCCGCCGTCCGGAGATGATGAACACGCACGACATGCCGGCGAACCGCATGAATTACCTGCGTATGCTGCAGGAGGTCTCACGCCCGCAACTGGAGTTGGACGCGCTGGAGAATCTGATCAAGGCGGAAGCCTCGGTGTGCTACCGTCTGCTGCGCTATCTGAATTCGGCGATCTTCGGGCTCAAGAGCGAAATCCATTCGGTGCGGCACGCGCTGTCGATGCTGGGAGAGCGGGACGCGCGCCGGTGGGTGCGATTGGTGGCCGCGGTGGGTGCGGGCCAGGAGAAGACCAGCGACCTGGTGCTGTCGGCGCTGGTGCGGGCCCGGTTTGGAGAGTTGCTGTCGCCGCAAGTGGCGCACGGAGATTCGGATTTGTTTCTACTGGGACTGTTGTCGCTGATCGATGCCATGCTGGAAATACCCATGGAGGAAGTGCTGGAGAGAATTCCGCTGAATCAGGCGACCAAGGCGGTATTGCTGGGGCAGCCGAGCTTGCTGCGTCCGGTGTACCAGTTGATGCTGGCGCAGGAGAGCGGGGAGTGGACGGCGTCGGCGGAGCTGAGCCGGAGCCTACATGTGGATGCTGACGATGTTGCCGGATTTTACTGGCAGGCGCAGCAGTGGGCGCGGGAAGTCTCGAACGCCGAATGAAGATCGCCTTCGGTGCTGGGCGGGCGCTGGTTCCCTGTTCGGGAGAAAACATCGGGGATTCCGACCCGGCCTCCATCCTGCCGTTCATGTCCTCCTGTGCAAAACGGACCGTGGGTGGGGCCTTGCGCGGTTCAGTCAGGACGAGTACGATGGAGGTGTTCTCATTTAGGCCTCGTTCCCGCGCAGGCCTTCCGCGCCAGCCGATCCGAGGCGGCGCCTTACGGATCCGATAAACGGAAAATCGATACGCAGCTTAGAAAATAACGGTTTCATTCGCGAATAGCAGATCGTTGCAAGAGTTGGGGTTCGTTCCATAGTGTTTCCAGTCGCTACCCGCAACTGCGCTGATCCAATTCTAGGTGGGGGGCGGAGCTTCGTCCGGAAGCCTCGGGAAAGCGACCGGCAGGCCATTGCGATTCTGTAAATTCTGCAATCAGTGCGAAACAGCTTGAGAGGACTATGAACGCAGGACCAGGAAGACCCTCCGGCGGTGGTGGAGGAAGACGCAGGCGGCGCGGACGCCGTCCTAACAATCAGCGCGGACAACGGCCCGGCCCCGGGCTGAGCCGGGAAAACAAAGACGGCATCTACACCGCGCCCATGGACCACAGCTACCGCGCGGCCATGGCCGGAGGCAACAACAACGGCCACAAAGGCGGACGCCAACGCCCCGGATTTGCCGCGCAATATCCGCAGCCTGAACCGGAACCGTTGCCGGTGACCAGCGCCAGCGAAGACGCCAACTCGCGCATCTTTGCGTTTATCGAAGATCTCTTCTTCATGGCCAAGATCCAGGAAACCGCGCGCAAGCTCAACGTGAAAGTTGAGTTCGTGAAGTCGGACAAGGATCTGATGGAGCGCATGTCGCAGAACGGCGATGAGAAACCTTCGCTGATTATTTTCGACTTGAACCTGGCCAGCGTGAAACCGCTGACCCTGATTCCGAAGCTGAAGAGCAAGTTGAAGAAGGGAACGTCGATCATTGGATTCCTATCGCACGTGCAGGGCGACCTGAAACAGAAGGCGCACGAAGTGGGTTGCGACATGGTGTTGCCACGGTCGGCATTTTCGCAGAACCTGCCGCAGTTGTTGCGGCGACATGGCGCGCCGGAAGAAGCGGAGCCGACGGTGCAGTAGGGGCTCCGACTCTGCATCCCGGGGGCCGGTTGCAGTGAGCTCCAGAGTCCTCTTCAGAGGCTTCTATCTCCCATCAAATGGGGACCAAACTAGTCTTCGGCCGGAAGATCTCCAAGTACTTCGCGCGCCGCGTCGGCGAATGCCTCAAAGGTACGATCGTCAAATAAGACCCAGCGTACTAGCTCCAGAGAAGAGGGTGCAGCCAGGAAGTCGCGTGCGGTCCGAAGCGCGATGCGAGCTGCGTCGGCGGTCGGATAACGGAAGATGCCGGTCGAGAGGGATGGGAGCGCAACCGTGCGACATCCATGCTCTGAGGCGAGTTCAAGCGATCGACGATAGGCGCTGGCCAAACGGTCGGCACACCACTGCTGCTCCTGAGGGATGTAGCCGGGCCCAACGGCGTGAATCACAAACTTCGCTTTGAGCCGCCCGGCCGCAGTAGCGACGGCATCACCGGTAGAGCATCCGCCCGGATACTTGCTCTTCAGTTCCTGCAGCAGAGTTGCTCCGCCCGCATCGTGGATGGCGCCATCCACGCCACCGCCGCCAGCCAGGCGTTTGTTGGCCGCATTTACGATTGCATCCACCTCTTGCTCGGTGATGTCGCCCCTCACGAGTTCAATCACTGCACGGTCCAGTGAAAACCTCATGGAGTTCCTCTATCCCGGGGGCCAGGCCAGTGGGCGGCCGCCAAGCAGGTGGACGTGTAGGTGAAACACCGACTGCCCGGCGCCAGGGCCGACGTTGAGGACGGTGCGGTAACCTTGCTCGATGTTGCGCTGGCGGGCGATGTGGGCGGCGGCCAGGTGGCAGCGGCCGATGAGTTCGGCGTCGGCGGCCTCGGCCTCTTTTAATCCCGCAAAATGTTTCTTGGGAATGATGAGGATGTGCGTGGGCGCATGCGGATGAATGTCTTCGAAGGCGAATACGTGGTCGTCTTCGTAAACTTTCTTGGCGGGAATCTCGCCGCGGATGATGCGGCAGAAGAGGCAATTGGGATCGGTCATGGCTGATTCACTCTGGCTGGTCAACCCTGAATCGCTCACTCGCTTGGTTTGGAACTATGTGGCCGGAGCGAGCGCGCAATCAAGACCAATCCGCCCACCAGAAGGATCAGCATCACCACGGTGTTGAACAGGCTGGTGGGCTGAAAATAAATATGCATGTTGGCAATGATGCCCGCAAAAATGAACAGCGCTCCGGCCACGGTCAGAAGCCATCCGATTGTGCTCTTGCCATTCCAGAACAGAATCCCCACGCCGAACAGCATGGGCAAAAGCGTGACGCCGAAACTGCTGCCTCCCCAGAAACTCCAATACGAACCCACCACGTTCACCTGATGAGTGATGAGGAAGCCTCCAATGCAGGCCATGGCAAAACCGAGCAGAAACATTCCAAGCCCGCCGGAGGTCCCGCCGACATCGCTGAGTGAACGGTTGTCCATGAGCGGAAGCATAGCACTTCGCGCGGCCCGGGGAAACGGGAAGGCGCTAACGTGAAGGCCAAAGAGGTTGCGAAAAAAGTTAGTTGAGCGGCCTCAGGGGCTAAAGCCCTGACTGAAAGAAAGGCCTTATCGCAGCGCTGGAAGCGCTGCGCCACCCAAAGGCGAGTTTTTCAAAACCCGGTCTAGCGATATGCCGACGGCGGCAGTCCGGTGATGCGGATTCCGGCGTGGCCCTTGTGACGAATATTCATGCCGATGAGCATGGCGGTGATCTGTTCGACGATGCGGGCATTTTGCAGCGGACCGCCGTCGAGGGCGCGGACGCCGGGAATCTTGGCCGCCAGTTCGCGGGTGAGCTGCGCGGCATCAGCATCGTTGCTGCAGACAATGACGTCGCAGTCGATGGGAGCGTCGCCGTTGAGGAGTTCCGCGGAGAGGTTGTGGAAGGCTGCAACCAGGCTCACCCCTTTGGGCACGAGTTCGGCGGCCTGTTGAGCGGCAGAGCCTTGCCAGACGCCGAGAGTGCGCGAAGCGCGTCCGCCAACGCTGGCGGCGAGAGGCACAGTGGCGTCGATGAGGATGCTGCCCTCGGTCATGTCGGGTTTGAGTTGCTTGAGCAGCGTGGCTTGCGCTTCGAAGGGGACGGTCAGCATCAGAATGTCGGCGGCATCGCAGGCGGCGCTGTTTTCCATGCCGGAGACGTTGGCCCGAGGGCCGACTTTTTGTTGGATGGCGACGGCTGCCAGTTGCGCACGCTGTTCGTCGCGCGAGCCGATGATGACAGTTTCTCCGGCGCGCGCCCAGCGCAGGGCGAGCCCCATGCCGGCGGGGCCGGTGCCTCCGATGACAGCGATCGGGCGAATGCCTGGAGCGTCTGGATTGGCGGATGTGATCGCGTTCATGCGAATTCAGCCTCCAGCGGCTGCTCCGCGGTACCGTCAGCTTCATTCAGCGGAACCTTGATTTGGATTCGCGAGTAGGTGGTGTTGCGCTCGGCGGGGATGCGGCCCATCTCGAGAATCAGCGACTGAAAATCTTCCGGGCTGGTGTACTGGCCGGCGGTGGCTCCGGCTTCGCGCGAAATATTTTCTTCCATCAAAGTGCCGCCGTAGTCGTTGGCCCCGGCGTACAGACAGAGTTGCGAGAGCCGGCGGTTCAGTTTCACCCACGAAACCTGAATGTTATTGATGGAACCCGCAAGCAGCAGACGGGCCAGCGCGTGTACCTTGAAATGCTCGGCCAAAGACGGGCCGGTACGCGCCAGTCCTTGCTGGTAGAGCAGCGTGTTCTGATGGACGAAGCCGAGCGGGACGAACTCGGTGAAGCCGCCGGTTTCGGATTGAATGTCGCGCAACAACCGCATCTGGCGGACCCAGTGCGCTGGAGTTTCCGCGTGTCCGTACATGAGTGTTGAAGTGGTGCGGATGCCACAGCGGTGCGCAATGCGGATGACCTCGACCCACTGCGCGGTCGAAAGCTTGTTGGCCGAGAGGATGTGGCGAATCTCGTCGTCGAGAATTTCAGCGGCGGTGCCGGGCAGCGTGCCCAGGCCGTTGTCGCGCAGCATCGCCAGATAGTCGGCGAGTGGCATGCCAGTGAGTTCGACGCCGTAGACGATTTCCATGGGCGAGAACGCGTGGATGTGCATGCCGGGGACGGCCTGCTTTACAGCGCGGAGAATATCGCGGTAATGAAATTTGGGAAGATCGCGCGGCAAGCCGCCCTGGATGCAGACTTCGGTGGCTCCGAGCTGCCAGGCTTCGACTGCTTTGCGGGCCATGTCGTCGAGAGTGTGGAAGTAGGTGTCGGTCTCGCGCGGGCCGCGGCTAAAGGCGCAGAATTTGCATCCCACGAAACAGATGTTGGTGAAATTAATGTTGCGGTTGACCACGTAGGTGACGATATTGCCGACGAGTTCGGCGCGCAACAGGTTGGCCGCAGCCAGCAGGCCGAGCAGATCGTCGCCGTCGGAGTTGGCTAAGGCATACGACTCTTCCAGCGATAAGTCCGCGCCGTTCTGTGTCTCGAGGACTCTCTCTAGAGACGAGCGCACCGCCGAAGTCAGGCGCGGCGCGATTTCAGACCAGTCGAGCGAGGGGAAGGATTCCAGTTCCGAAGGTGTGAGTTCGTGAAGCATGGCTTACCGGACCTCAGGGGCTAACGCCCAAATCTTCAGTCAGCGTTCTAATCGCAGCGCTAGAAGCGCTGCGCCACCCAAAAGCCAGAACCATACGAGCGAAGCCTTCAAGCGGCGGTGATGCAAAAGCGTTAAGGCAAAAGCGTTGAATTAAACGCGTTCACGAAAAAGCGTCTACGCGAGACCCTTCCACCAACGAAGCTAATCGAGCAAGCACGGTCGAAGCAAGCATCGTCTGGAACAGTCTACCGGAATAGATCGGTGGATGCAGGGCGAAGCAGGGTGCGGACTCCACCCACGCCGGCGTCGTAGGGGAATCCGCGGACGATGCAGGCGGGGGCGCGGTTGAGTTTGCCGCAGACCAGTCCGGCGGCGCAGGCTAGTTCGTCGGCGACGGCCTCGACGCTGGCCTTCAATTGGTAGCCATGCGGGTCGCGGCGTCCGCGGTCGTCGCGCAGAGGCTTCATACCGGAGATACCGATGGCGAACTCGGTCAGGCCTTCGCGCCAAGGCCGGCCGAAACTGTCGGTGATGATGACGGGGATGGCGAGGCCGGTGCGGCGTCTCAGTGCACGGCGAAGATTGGCCGCGGAGCGGTCTGCGTCTTCGGGCAGCAGCAGCGCATGAGCGCCGCCGTCGACGTTGGAGACGTCGATGCCGCTGTTGGCGCACAGGAAACCGTGGTGGGTTTCGGTGATGAGCACGCCGTTCTTGCGGCGTAGGACGGTGCTGCTTTCGCGCAGGGCGAGTTCGATGACGCGGGCGTCGAGATTATATTGTTTCGCCCACGCGATCGATTTGGCGGTGGGCCGGACTGTGGTCAGATCGACGAGGCGGCCTTCGGATTTCGAGACGATCTTATGTTTCACGACCAGAATGTCGCCGGCTTCGAAGCGGAGGCGACGGCGGCGCAGGGATTCCAGCAGTTTGTCGGGGAGCGAGTCGCCGGGGTGAATTTCGTCCGCGAAGGAAATCGGGATCAGGCGCAGTTCAGCGGACGGAATTGACTCGCGTTTCCTTCGCCCCTTCGGGGCTGGCGATGCCCCGGACGCTAAGCCACGGCTGGGGCCGCGGGCTACATTCTTGCGCCGCTGCACAGTTGGTTCGTTCCTGGTTCGGCGGGACTTCCTCATAAAAGAATATTACTTGTCGGGTGCGGCTGAGCCTTCATATGTCGCCGCTTCGCGGCTGGACGGGCGAGTCGCCCGTCCCCACATGGATTGTGCCGGTGCGAGCCCATTGCCGCACTAGGCGTTGGGCGCGGCTTTCGCCGGGCAGCGAAATCAGTTGCTGCAGGTCTTCGGGATTATCAACGTCGACGGCGATTCCCGGAAGATTCAGCACGACACAGGGTTTGCCGGTCGCCTGCGCGGCGGCGTGGTGCGGCTTGAAGCTGTCGTTGCCAAAGCGCAGCGGAAATAAATTTGCGGGACGGCGAAAGGCGGCGTTGGTGCCGCGTCCATCGCCGGCGGGGACGAGCAGGCTGCCTTCGGCGGGCGCGTGCTTCAGAATCTCGTCGAACTCCCACGTTTCAATCAGAGGAATGTCGGCCGGGATGACCAGCGTGCTGTCAGCGCCTCGCTCGACGCAGACACGCGTGGCCATCTCAATGGCTCCGGTTTCTCCGGGATTGTCCGGGTCAGGGATGACTTCGAACTCATATTCGGCGGCCAGCTTCACGGCGAAGGGATCGCTGGTGACGACTGCAACGGACGGACGGGTTCTCTCCTGTCGCTCGCTCCAGTTGTGAAGAGTGCTGAGCACGTCGTGCAACATGGCCTGTGCCAACTGAGTGCGGGCTGGTTGATCGAGAACGGCGGCGAGGCGTTGTTTGGCCGAAGACGAGTTCTTGACGGGAACCAGAATCGCCGGGGCGCCTATCACGGCTGCGGATCCAAACGTCGAAAGGCGTTTCCTTGGCCTTGGGGCTCGCTCCCTGAGAGCGGGGCCGGGGAAACGAACGAAAGGACTTCGCGTGCCAGCGCGGCTTTGTCTTCGCCGCTGCGCATGATGGTTTGCGTACACTGCACCCGCACGCCGTTTTTGCGGAGTGTTTCGGCGAGGCGAGCGTCGCGCGTGTCGCAGATCAGGATGTCGAGAAAATCTTCGTAGGCCTGGGCGACGCCGGTGATCGAGCAGGGCAGTCCTTGCGCGGCCATCAGAATTCCCGCCGGACCCGCGACCGGAGCATTGCCCACGATGGGGCTGATGGCGGCAATTTTTCCACGAGCACTGATCAGGGCTTCCCGAATGCCGGGCACTGAGAGGATGGGGCCAATGCTGGTGATGGGATTGCTCGGCGCGATGAGAACGGCGTCGGCGGAGCCGATGGCTTCGATGACTCCCGGCGCGGGCTCGGCATCGGAAGCTCCGGCGAAGCGCACCGAGTTTACCGGATCCTGATACCAGCGTTGCACGAAATATTCTTCAAAGCTCAACTCGCCCGCAGGCGTATCCACGCGGGTTTCAACGCGCGAGTCGCTCATAGGGAGAATGCGCGCCTTCACTCCCAGTTTTTCAGAGATGACCGTCGTCGCGTCAGACAGCGTCTTGCCCTCGGCCAGCAGGCGCGAGCGCAGCAGATGCATGGCCAGGTCGCGGTCGCCGGTGTGGAACCAGGTGGGCTCGCCGAGTTGTCCCATGGCCTGCAGGCAAAGGAAGGTGTCGCCCTTCACGCCCCATCCGCGCTCGCGGCTGAGCATGCCGGAGAGCACGTAGGTGATCGAGTCGATGTCGGGCGAAACGTAGAGCCCCCACCACAGCAGGTCGTCGCCAGTGTTGACGACCAGGGTGATGTCTTCGGCGGGCATGACCTGGCGTAGACCGTCGACGAACTTGGCGCCACCGGTGCCGCCGCTGAGCACGCAGATCATGCCGCCGTCCTTATTTGTGCTAACCCAAAATCATCGGCGGCGGCGCGCAATTTTTCTGTCAGGAGAGCGGGACGAGCCGTGAGTGCGGGAAGAAATTCCGGATACACCGGCAGGCGCTGGCGCAAGGAAAATCCCTTGGCCTCAGTGCGCAGGCGCAGTTGCTCCAGGTGCGGCCAGGGCTTTTCCGGATTGATAAAGTCTGGGGTCAGTGGCGAAATTCCTCCCCAATCGTTGATGCCGGCATCCACTAAATCATCATAGTAAGGCGCAGACAGGTTGGGCGGCGCCTGAATATTGACGTTGGGGAGTAACAAGCGAGCTACCGCCACGGCCCGGAGCATTTCACCGCGCGTGGGCTCGGGCCAGTGGGCCATGGGAATCGCGGGCTTGACGCGGAAGTTTTGCACGATCACTTCCTGGATGTGTCCGTAGCGGTCGTGCAGATCGCGGATGGCGAGCAGCGTGTCGACGCGATCTTCAAGGGATTCGCCGATGCCGATTAGCAGGCCCGTGGTGAACGGAACATTCTGTTTGCCGGCGCCTGCGATCGTGCGCAGGCGTTTCGCCGGGAGCTTGTCAGGAGCGTTGTCGTGGGCCGCGCCGGGGGCGAGCAGCGCGGCGTTCGTGGTCTCGAGCATCAGGCCCATGCTGGGGGAGACGGCAGCCAGGCGCGCAATCCATTCGGCGCTGAGCAAACCGGGATTCGGATGCGGCAGCAGGCTGGTCTCGCGCAGCACGAGTTCGCACATGGTTTCGAGATAATGCAGCGTCGACTTGTAGCCGAGATAACGGAGGGTCTCACGCATCTCGGGGAAAAGCAGTTCGGGCTTGTCGCCTAAACTAAAGAGGGCTTCGGTGCATCCCAGTTTCTCGCCGGCTCGGGCGACCGCGAGCACTTCGTCGGGAGTCATGGTGTGGGCGCCGGGGTCGCCAGGATCACGGCGGAAGGTGCAGTATCCGCAGTAGTCGCGGCAGAGATTGGTGAGCGGCAGGAAAACCTTGCGCGAATAGGTGATCACTCCGGGCTTGAAGCGCTCTTTGGCGGCGCGGGCGGCGGCGAGGAGCTCGGGGAGATCGGCGTCGGGGCAGCGAATCAGATGGACGGCTGCTTCGCGCGAGACGGGTTCGCCAGGACGCAAGCCGGCCAGCGCCGCGGCCCAGGCCGAGCGGCGTTCCGAAGTGGCGGGCGTGATTAAGGTGACGGCCACGTGAATCGAATGATACAACGGCGGGGCGTGGTAATGTAGGCGGTTGCGCTGCCGGAGCGGCGGATCGGCCTCAGCGGCTAAAGCCGGATTGATTCTGTGGGCCTGGATCGCAGCGCTGGAAGCGCTGCGCCACCCAAACGCGACCGACACTCCATTGCTGCGCAGAGAACGGCGAAACAGTGAGCTTGAATTCTTCTGAATTTCGCAAAGCGATGGGATGCTTCGCTACCGGGGTGACGATTATCACCGTCGACCTGGAGGACGAAGTTCATGGCATGACGGCGAACGCGTTCGCTTCCGTGTCGCTCGATCCGCCGCTGGTGCTGGTTTGCGTGGATCACAAAACCCGCACGCACGCGCATCTTCATGCCAAGAAGCGTTTCGGGATCAGCGTGCTCGGCGAGGATCAGCGGGCGATTTCAGAGTATTATGCGCGGGCCGAGCGCGACCACGAGCACGCGGAGACCGAGGCTGGGGCGCAGTTTGACCGGACCAAACACGGGACTCCGGTGCTGCATGGATCGCTGGCCTACCTGGAGTGCCGGCTGCATTCGGCGGAGGCGGCCGGCGACCATACCATCTTCATTGCCGAGGTCGAGGATGTGTTGGTGCGAGAGGGCGAGCCGCTGCTGTTCTTCCGGGGGAAGTATCGGAAGGTGGGAGAGGAAGTGGTGGAGAAGTAGGGTGGATGTCACTTTTCGCGAGGTGAAACATCCAATGGTTGTGAAAACAGATCATTGAAATGGAGTTGATCCATGACTGAAAAGACAGCTGAAAAGGTCGTGAAATCGGAAGCCGAGTGGAAGCAGCAGCTGAGCGACGAGCAGTATCATGTGACCCGCGAGGCGGGCACCGAGTGTGCGTTTACCGGGAAATACTGGAACACGAAAGAGCCGGGGATGTATCACTGCGTGTGCTGCGGGTCGCCGCTGTTTGATTCGCAGACGAAGTTTAATTCGGGGACGGGTTGGCCGAGTTTCACCAAACCGGCCGAGGGCGGTGGCGTGGTCGAGCACAAAGATTCCAGCTACGGGATGGTGCGGACCGAAGTGCGCTGCGCCAAGTGCGACGCGCATCTGGGACATGTATTTGAAGATGGTCCGGCGCCGACGGGGCTGCGCTACTGCATGAATTCGGCGGCATTGGATTTGCGGCCGGCGGCGAAGAAGTAACTAGTAGTTTGTAGCGCCGGCATCTTGCCGACTGTCGCGAGGCCATCTTGGCCTCGCATGCGCGGCCGGGACGGCAGCGCTACCAAAAACATCGGGGCACGCGCGAGCGTGCCCCTTGTCCGTGACACGAGAGTTCTTCCGCCAGATTACGCGCTGGCGGTTGCGGCCAAGGCCTTGGGGGCCTCGGCTGGCTTCGGAGCCTGCGGCTGGTTTTGCTTGCCTTCGCTGTGGACCTGAATTCCACCCTTGAGCGCGGCGCCGTCTTCCACGCTGATGCGGACGGTGGAGATGTCGCCGTTGACTGCGCCTTCGGAACGGATATCGACGCGATCGCTGCATTCGATGTTGCCATTCACCTTGCCCATGATCACGACTTCGCGGGCCTGAATGCTGGCATCCACTTTGCCGTTGCGGCCGACGGTAACGCGGCTCTCGGGCATGGTGATTTTGCCTTCGACGCGGCCGTCGATGTAGAGAGCCTCGGAGCCACTGATTTCGCCCTTAATGACCAACGTGCGGCCGATGGTAGCCTGATCCACCGGAGCGGTGACGGTTTTGACCGGGTTGTAGGGGTTGGGGTTGAGACCGGGCGTGCCGGGCTTCTGATTAAACGAGTTATCCGACGACTGAAGCATGCGACCTTCCTTGGATTCCCGCGCGGCGCCTCGCCCTGGGGCCCCTGGCACCTATTCCTGCGGTTGGTCTTGAAATTTGTGGCCGGCGGCAGTTGCTGGCCATCTGGCCAATCTGACTATCGCACAGGCGTAAGGTTTTCCTTAAGATTACGGAAGTATAGTGTCCGCTTGCGGAGGCCGGTTTGCCTCAGTCGGAGCCCTGCAGGGCTTCGGCCATGTCCTCCCATTCCTTGATTAGCGCAGCGTGGGCGGCCTTGTGCTGGTCGAGTTCCTGCGACTGGCGCTGGCTTTCGTCGGCGCTGACGAAGTTCTGCAGCGCGGTTTCCAGATGCTCGATCGCGGCCTCGGTGCGGCTGATTTCTGCTTCCAACTTCCGGACCCGGTCCTCCATTTGCTTGCGCTTGATCGGATTCAGGCGTTTCTTCGCTTCGATTGGGCCAGAGGTCTCGACATTGTTTCCGTTTGTGGGGATCGTTGCCGGCGATGTCCCACTTCTCGCAACAGACGCCAGAAATGGGGCATTCGACGATTCCGATTTGGCCTTGCTCGCTCCGGGGACGTCATCGAGCGTGGGCGCGACGCGCTGGCCGCCCTGTTTGCGCCAGAGATAGTCTTCGTAATTACCGGGAAAGACTTCGACCTTGCCGCCGCCAACCTCGAAAACACGAGTGGCCAGCTTGTCGATAAAATAGCGGTCGTGGGAGACGAAGACAACCGTGCCGGTGTACTTCATGAGCGCGTCGAGCAGAACGTCCTTAGCGCGCAGGTCGAGGTGGTTGGTGGGTTCGTCGAGCAAGAGAAAATTTGCGGGATGCAGCAGCAGGCGCAGCAGGGCGTAGCGGCCGCGCTCGCCGCCGGAGAGCACGCCGATTTTCTTGAATACGTCTTCGTCAGAAAACAGAAAGCAGCCGAGCAGGCTGCGCAGTTCGGTCTCGCCACGGCCGGGGGCTGCGTCGCCAAGGTCGTCGAGAATGCGCGCGTCGGGGTCGAGCTCTTTATATTGGTCCTGCGCGAAATAGTCGGCTTCCACGTTGTGGCCGAGGCGGTATTCGCCGTGCGTAACCTGTTCGGTCCCGGCGAGCAGCTTGATCAGCGTGGACTTGCCCGCGCCGTTGACCCCAACCAGCGCGATGCGGTCTCCGCGCTCGATCATGAAGTCGACGTTGCGGAAGACTTCTTTGTCGGAGCCACCGTTCATTCCCGATCTGTCCTTGGAAGGATAACTTTTGGCTACGCCCTCGAACTCGGCCACTATGCGGCCGCTCGGCTTGGGCTGCGGAAACGAAAAGTGGATGGTCTTTTCTTCCGGCGGAATCTCGATGCGCTCGATCTTTTCCAGTTCCTTGATGCGGCTCTGCACCTGCTTGGCTTTGGTGGCCTGGTAGCGGAAGCGGTTGATAAAGACTTCCAGCTGCTCGATGCGGTCGCGCTGGTTGCGGTAGGCCGCTGTCAGTTGCTCGTTGCGCTGCGTCTTCTGCGCCAGAAACTTGTCGTAGTTCCCGGTGTAGAACCAGAAGCGCTTGTTCCAGATTTCCGCGATCTTATTGACTGTGACATCCAGAAAATAGCGGTCGTGCGAAATCAGCACGAAGGCATTGGGATAATTCTGCAAATATTCTTCCAGCCAGTTGCGGGCTTCGAGATCGAGATGGTTGGTGGGCTCGTCGAGCAATAAGAGGTTGGGTTGCTGCAGTAGCAGCTTGGCGAGGGCGAGGCGCATCTGCCATCCGCCGGAAAATTCGTCGGTGAGGCGCGGCCAGTCTTCTTTCGTGAAACCCAGGCCCATCAGGACTCGGCCGACTTCAGCCTCGATGGAATAGCCGTCGCGGGTGCGGAACTCGTGCTCCACGCGATGGTAGCGGTCGGCGACGGCAGCGTACTCCGGGCCAGTGTGGTCGAGTTCGGCCATGCTGTGCGTGAGCGTTTCCAGTTCCGTTTCCATGGCGCGCAGGTCGTCGAATACCGACATGCACTCGGCGAAAACGCTGCGGCCGGAGAGCGTGAGGCCGTCCTGAGGAAGATATCCGGCAGACGTGCCTTTGGCGATGACGAGGCTGCCGTAGTCGAACGTATCCATGCCGGCGAGGACCTTCATGAGCGTGGACTTGCCGGTGCCGTTACCGCCGACCAAGCCGATGCGGTCGCGCGGCGTGATGAGCCAGTCCGCGTTTTCGAAGAGGAGTTTGTGGCCGAAGCGTTTTCCGGCGCCGGAGAGCTGAATCATGGGCTGGAATTATCGTAACAGGGGTCGGGGGCTAGGGCGCCATTGGGCGGTTTTGAGTGTAATCGGGATGTTACGTCAGCTACGATTTACGAATTGTCATCGTCGAGACTCTGAGCAGCAACGCGACCGCCAGACTTCGGGCCGCGTGGTTTTCTAACTGGAATTACAGAGTCGTCATCTCCACCAACGCTGAGGTCGCCGATATTGAAGATTTCTTGAATAACTGCCGAAATCTGCTCCCTTCGCCAACTGTCATGCAAGCCTTGAGCCAGCGCAGGACGGTTATGCTTCGTGGCGAGTTGCTTCAAGAAATCTGCGGCAACAGGGTTTGGTCCCCAGCCTTTCAGGTGCAGTACGAAGTAATCGACCACTTCACGAGGATTGTTAACGGTCAGGTCCTCGGTCAGGTCTACCGGAAAATCAGTCCCGAATACCTCTTCGGCAAGCTCGATGTTTTCCAACTCTTCGAACATTTAACGGACCTGCTTTCGCCAATTCTAACGCGGCGAGCCTGATAACCGTCGAGAACAAGCGATTACACTCGGAATCGGCGTTTGGACGGTCGGTGCCTAGAAGTACGGTTTACGGCCAAACCACTTCGGCGATGGGGTCCTTCGGGGCCGTGGCGGGACGACCATTGCGGGGGCCGGGATAGGCTCCCCAGAGTTCGTGGTGGAACTGGATGCGTTCGAGGGCGCGGTCGATCACGGCTTCGAGTTCGTGGGAATACTTTACTTCGCGGCCTTTGGCCAGGCGGCGCTTGGCTTCCGCGGGGCTGAACCACGTGGGATGGCGATCACCTTCGTCGGGACGGCGCATCTGATGGATTTCCATCAGGAAGGCTTTGACCACGAATTCCTGCACTCCGCCGGGCTGCCAGAACACACCTTTGGAGTGGATGTAGAGGTGAAAGTGTCGCGGCTCGATGGTGCCTAGGGCGCCGGCTTCTTCGGCGGCTTCGCGTTCGGCGGCCTGGCTGTGCGAAAGGCGGGCGTCGGTCGATCCTTTGGGGAAAGTCCACTTGTTGCCGCCGTTAGTATTAACCAGAAGGAACTCAATGGCGGTGCCGCGCCTGCGATAACAGATGGCAGCCACCTGCAGCGGTAAAGACTTCGCGACGCGGGCTGAAGCCATGAGAACCCTCCTGAGAATAGGCTACATGCAAGATATTTCAGCAATGTTAATGTGCAACAAAAATTGTGCAGTCAGGAGGGTTACGAAAGGGTTACGTACCATTTCGGGAACTAGCTGTTTCTCCTTAGCTTGTCATCCTGAGCGCGCCTTCTGCGCGAAGGATCTCTGCAATCCTGCCGGCAGTGCCTCGCTGCGAGAAAGTTGCAGAGGTCCCCTTCGACAAGCTCAGGGCAGGCTTTCGCTACGCTCAGGATGACAGGTCATTCTGATGGAGCGAAATTCTGCGGACGACAAGCTACAGCCCTCGGCCGTAAATCGGAATCGCGGCTCCGGTTACGTCTTTTCCGGCGTCTCCGGCGAGCCACAGGATCAAGCTGGCGATCGACGCGGGATGCACCCATTGTGTCGCATCGGCTCCGGGCATGTCTTTGCGGTTGGCGGGAGTGTCGATGGTGCCGGGGAGAATGACGTTGGCGGTGATGCCGGCGTCTTTATTCTCGAGGGCAACGGTGCGGATCAGTGAGACCAGAGCGGCCTTGGAGGCGCTATAAGCTCCGACGGTTGCGCCGGGAGCTTCGGCGGCGCGGCTGCCGATGGCGATGATGCGTCCGGCGCCCGCTTGGCGCATGTGTGGGATCACCGCCCGCAGGATGTCGAACGCGCTGTTCACATTCATGTCGAACATGCGCTGGAAAGTGGCGTCGTCGGTGTCGGCGATCGACTGGCCTCCGGCGAAGCCGCCGACCAGGTGAACCAGGACATCGATCCTTCCGAAGTGGGCAACGACTGAATCGGCTGCCTTCTTCGCGGCGTCGAGACTGTCGAGCGTCGCGGCCAGTGCGGTAAAATTCGGATGGTTGAAGTCGGACTGCTGGATCCTGGGCGCGAGACCGGCGACGGCGAAACCGGCGTCCAGCAAGGCTTTCGTTACGTACGTTCCGAGGCCGCCGTTGGCTCCGGTAACCAGGGCAGTTTTTGCAGGCATGGGCGTTGGGTCCAACTGGAAATCATCATAAACGCCCCACCCAAAGTTGTTGAGCGAAAAGGAAGAGATGTATCCTTTTAAGGCGGTTGGGACCCGGAAGATCAAATGCCCGCAGGATTCGAACTGGCGCGGCATTTGGCATCGTAGAGACTCACATTTCTTTACGATCTTTTGAGATGCAATGGAATCTAAGGTCGGATGGCAGGGACAGTTCCCAGCCTGCCGTTCGTTCCAGCCAGGTCAACGATTAAGTTAACGATCAAGTTATGTGGTTAGTGCGACTGGCGCTGCGGCGCCCCTACACCATCGCCGTCTCTTGCCTGCTGATCATGATTCTCGGCGTGCTGTCGCTGACGCGCATGACGGTGGACATCTTTCCGGTCATCGACATCCCGGTGGTCGCAGTGGTGTGGACCTATCCCGGCCTTTCGGCACAGGATATGGAACGCCGCGTCGTCCTGATCAGCGAGCGCGCGTACTCTACAACCGTCAACGGAATTTCGCGGATCGAATCGCAGTCGATTCCGGGAGTCGGCCTGCTGCGCGTTTACTTCCAGCCAGGGACCGACATTGGCGCCGCGATCGCGCAAATCTCCTCGGTATCAAGCACGATTCTGCGCATCGCGCCTCCGGGCATTACGCCGCCCAACGTCATCCAATTCAATGCCACGAATGTTCCGGTGGCGCAGCTGACGATTTCGAGCAAGACCCTTCCCGAACAGCAGCTCTACGACTACGGTCTGAACTTTATTCGCGTGCGCCTGTTCACCATCCCGGGGCTGTCGACGCCCGCGCCGTTCGGCGGGAAAGAGCGGCAGGTCATTATCGACATCAACCCGCAGGCCTTGGCGGCCAAGGGTCTGTCGGCGGGCGATGTCGTCAGCGCGCTGCAGACTTCCAACGTGATTCTGCCGGCGGGCGATGCTCGGATCGGCAACACCGACTACAGCGTGCAACTCAACTCCAGCCCTGATACGGTGCCGCAGTTCAGCCGGATTCCGATCAAAGTCGTCGGTTCGGCGACGGTTCTGCTGGGCGATGTGGCAAAGGTTTCCGACAGTTTTGCCGAACAACGCGGCATTGTGCACGTTAACGGCAAACGTGCGACCTACCTCGCCATCCTCAAGCATTCTGACGCGTCGACGCTGGCCGTGGTGGAAGCGGCGCGCGACACGATTCCAATTATCAAGGCTTCTGCTCCCCAAGGGATGGATCTGAAGATCGACTTCGATCAATCTGTGTTCGTGCGCGCGGCGATCATGGGAGTGGTGCGCGAAGCCGTGCTCTCGTCGATCCTGGTCTCGCTGATGATTCTCGCGTTTCTCGGCAGTTGGCGCAGCGTGATCGTGGTGTGCACGTCAATCCCGCTGGCCATCTTCACCGCGATTATTGGTTTGGACCTGAGCGGCGACACCATCAACATCATGACGCTGGGCGGCCTGGCGCTCGCCATCGGCATGTTGGTCGACGATGCGACGGTGGAAATCGAAAATATTAACCGCAACTTTGACATGGATAAGCCGATCACAGTTGCGATTCTCGACGGCGCCAGCCAGATTGCCGTGCCTGCGATCGTCGCAACCCTGGCCATTTGCATTGTGTTCTTCCCGGTTGTTCTCCTTTCTGGCGCATCGAAATATCTGTTTACGCCCATGGCGTTAGCCGTGGTGCTGGCCATGTTGTCGTCGTATGTGTTATCGCGGACGCTGGTGCCGACGCTGTCGCGAATTCTTTTCGAAGGCCATCGCGAAGCTGACGAGGCCAAGGAAGAAAATCCTGGCCTCATCGGCCGCCTGAACCGCAAGCGCGAGCACGGGTTCGAGCGCCTGCGATCGGGCTACGGACGCGTGCTGGATCTGGTGCTGCATCACCGGGTGTTTGCGCTGTGTATTTTTGGACTGATGTTTGCCGTGACTGCGGTGCTGCCCTTCATCATCGGCACCGATTTCTTTCCCAGTGTCGATGCAGGATTGATGAAGCTGCACGTCCGCGCCCCAATTGGCACACGCCTCGAAGATACCGAACAGCTGCTGATGAAAGTGGAAGGGCGGATTCGCGAAATCATCCCCCCAGACGAAATCGACACCATCAACGACCTTGAGGGTCTGCCGACTTCCTTCAACCTGGCCTACGTGCCCACCGACAACGTGGGCGACATGGACGCCGAAGTCCTGATCGCGCTGAAGCCCCGGCATCATCCCACCGAAGGCTACATGGAGAAGATCCGGCAGCAGTTGCCGCGCGAGTTTCCGGGGTCGAGTTTCTATTTTCAATCGGCTGACATCGTGAGCCAGGTGCTGAACTTCGGCGTGCCTTCGCCGGTCGACGTTCAGGTGGAAGGGCCGAATCTCGACCAGTCGTACGAAATCGCTCGTAAGCTGAAAGATGAAATCCGCACCGTGCCGGGAGCGGTTGACGTGCATGTCAAGCAGGCGATCCGGTATCCCGCGCTGCGTGTGAGTGTGGATCGCGAAAAGGCGGCGGAGCTGGGCCTGACCGAACAGAGCGTGGCCAACAGCATGTTGATCTCGTTGTCGTCGAGTGCGCTGATTGCGCCCTCGTATTTTCTGAACCCCGCAAACAACGTCAACTACATTGTGGCCGTGCGCATTCCGCCGGAGCGCTTCGATTCCGTCCAGACGCTGATGAATACTCCGCTGAGCCTGCCGGGATCGGCCGCGCCGCTGCAGGCCGCCAGCACGCCGCAGACACAGCCGGTCCCGCAACCGCAATATGAGACGCTGGCCAACGTTTCGCGCGTCACTCCCGACTCCGTGCCGGCGCAGATCAGCCATTACACCGTGCAGCGCGTGATCGACATCAACGCGAACCTGCAGGGCCGCGACCTGGGCTCAGTGGTGGCTGGCATTCAGAAAAAAATTGATGGTTTGGGAAAACTGCCGGTGGGCATGCGAATTACCGTGCACGGCCAGTACGAAGTGATGAATTCGTCGTTCCGCAGTTTGCTGATGGGGTTGATTCTGGCCATCGTGCTGGTGTATCTGCTGATCGTGGTGCTGTTTCAATCGTGGATGGATCCGTTCATCATCATGATCGCGGTGCCGGGCGCGCTGGTGGGAATTTTGTGGATGCTCGCCTTGACCGGGTCGACCATCAACGTAGAATCTCTGATGGGCTCGATCATGGCGGTGGGCATCGCGACCTCGAACTCGATTCTGATGGTGAGCTATGCTAATGATGCTCGCGTTGAACGGCACATCTCGCCCCTCGAGGCGGCGCTGGAAGCTGGAAAGACGCGCCTGCGGCCGGTTTTGATGACCGCGCTCGCCATGATTATCGGAATGATTCCGATGGCGCTGGCCCTGGGCGAGGCGGGCGAGCAGAATGCTCCGCTGGGCCGGGCCGTGATTGGGGGATTGCTGGTGGCGACTGTCGTCACGTTGTTCATCGTGCCGGTGGTTTACACGCTGCTAAGAAAAGAGTTCCCCACGCGGCAATTGCTCGATGAAAAATTCGCGGCCGAAGCGCGCGGCGAAGTGTTTCGAGCGGAGGAACACTAATGTCCGACGGGAAGATGTCCGACGGGAAGATGCCAGAATCGCAGGGCCGACGCCGCGGATCTGCCTGGCTGTATTTAGGCGGCATACTTGTTGTTGTGGTGGCGGGCGCGATGGCCTTCCTGCTCTTCACCCGCCAGCGCAGCCACGTCCAGGCCGCGACCGAGCAACTGACGGTCGAAGGACAGAAAGGGCCGTCGGTTGAAATCGCCACCGCTCACAAAGTCGCAGGCTCCAACACGCTGCGGTTGATCGGCGAGGCGCGTCCCTACCAATCGGCAATTTTGTATGCCAAGGTCAGCGGCTACATGCGCAGCATCAGCGTCGACAAAGGTGATTTCGTCCGGGCTAACCAGTTGCTGGCGGTGATCGAATCGCCGGAAACCGACAAACAATATCAGGCTGCAGTGGCCGATGCGCATAATAAAGAACTAATCGCCGAGCGCGCTGCGACGCTGGTAAAGAAAGAGATGATCTCGCAACAGGATGCCGACCAGGCCACGGCCGACGCCGCCGTTTCCAAGGCGAATCTGGAGCAGATCGGCACGCTGAAGTCATACGAAGAATTGCGGGCTCCGTTCAGCGGAACCGTGACTGCGCGCTATTCCGATCCTGGCGCGCTCATCCAGAATGCGGCTACGTCGCAGACCAGCGCGCTGCCGCTGGTGGAAGTTTCCGAGACTACGCGGCTGCGCATCTACGTTTATGTGGATCAGGCGCACGCTCCGTTCGTGCGCAATGGAGATGAAGTCACGATTCTCGATCAGGCCAACCCCAATCTGAAGGTGGTGGCGCGCGTCACGCGCACCAGCGGGGAAATCGATCCCAAGACGCGCACTCTGCTCGTCGAAATCGACGTGGACAATCCGCACAACCGCATCCTGGCCGGCAGCTTTGTACAGGCGGAGTTGAAAGTAGAGACGCCGCGCTACGTTGAGGTGCCATCCGACGCGCTCATCGTGCGTGGAAACGGGACATTTGTGGCCGTCGTCACGCCCGACAACACGATTAAATTTACTCAAGTAGCTGTTGCCGAGCAGACTGGCGAGACTGCGCGGCTGTTCAGCGGGTTGGACGAAGGCGAGCGTGTCGCCCGCAGTATTGGAGAACGGGTAGCGGATGGCGGCAAAGTGCAGCCTGCTTTGCAGCCGGCAGCACGGCCCGGCAGTTGATCCATTTCGTGCATCGATTCAGATCATGTCATGAGGAAGAAGAAAAAATCCTGGAGCGGAATTGCCGCGCTGGCCGTAATCGTCGCGAGCACGGTATGCGCGGCTCAGGATCAACCTCTGTCACTGGCTGACTGCTACCGTCTCGCCCAGCAGAATCAGCCTGACCTGGCTACTGCGGAGGATCAAGTTCGCGTGGCCGAGGCCCACCTTAAGGAACGCCGCTCTGCATATCTTCCGCACCTGACGTTCGCCGCGACGCACAATCAGCAGACTTACAACTACGCGCCATTGCCGGGAACTTCGATTGCCACGGCCAATGCTGAGTACAACGGCGAGCGGTGGTCGAACTCTCCGTACTACTACACGGGGCTGAACTTCAGCCAGAACATCTACGACTTCGGGCTGACGCGCGGCTCGGTGGAGCGCGGGAGGGCAGAACTGGCGCAGGCACAGCAGAACCGCGACCGGGTGCGCCAGGAAACGCTGCTCAACGTGCGCGACGGATACCTCAGCGTGCTGGCGGCGCAGGAGTTGGTCGACGTGCGGCAGAAAACCGTTCAGGACCAGAGCAAGCACCTGGATCAGATCAACGCGTTCTTCCAAGTGGGGCGAGTTCCCAAGATCGATGTGACGCGGCAGGAAGTGCAATTGGCCAACGCGCAACTCGATCTGGTGCAGGCGCAGTCAGATCTGAAAGTTTCGCAGGCTGCGCTGGCGACCGCCATGGGCCTGCCGGTGAAAAACACATTCACGCTGGTCGATGTATTGGGCGCCGCCAAGGCACCCGACCTGGTAGACAGTTATCTCACTGAAGCGCAAACCCTTCGCCCTGACTTGCAGGCGCTGCGCCAGGTGGTCATCGCGGCGCAAGGGGACGTTGTGGCCGCGCGCTCGAATTTCAAGCCTCGGCTGAACTTTTCGAGCTTCGCCGATTTTCAGAATCTGCGGTTTCCCCTGATCTGGAACCTGGGATTCGGCGAGAGCCTGCTGCAGCCACTGCTTTCCGGCGGATACAACCGCGCATTTCTGAACGAGACCGAACAGGCGAGGAACGCGGCGGAGTCGAATCTGAAATCCGCGCGGCTGCAGGTGGATCGCGAGGTCTACACCGACTACGCCAACACGACAGTTGCCCAGCAGCAGATCGATCTGGCGACTGTTGCTGACCAGGAAGCGCGCGAGAATTTGGCCTTCGCGGAAGGCCGCTATTCGGCCGGCGTGGGAAATATTATTGAATTGACCGACGCGGAATTGTTAGCCGCCACCGCGGGCGCGCAAGTAGTCACCGCCCGTTACAACTACCAGTTGGCCTATGGCAGGCTGGAAGTCGCTGCGGGCAAAGATCCGAGCGACTAGCGCGCGTTAGCCCAGCATTTCGACGTGAGCCAGGTTATGGTCGTCGCTCCACCAGATGCCGGGCTCATCGGGCGACAGCTTTTTCCCGAACGTAAATCCCAGCCGCTGCAGTTCCTGAAGAATCGCGTCTATCGCCGGCCCCACCGACTGACGAACGGCTGCGCTCAGCGGGTGCCCGGGTTCGTAGCATTTGCCGACGATTCCCACCAGCAGAACGTTCTGCGGCATGGCCCCCAACATTTCTGCAGTGAGCAGGCACTCCGTCAACGCGGGTGAGTGCGGATCAAGCCGCTGTTCTGGCGCTTCGCGCAGGATGTCCTCTTTTCTGTAGAGTGCGAGCGCGCCGGCTGCGTCGTCGCTGGCCAAGGAATCTACCAGGATCAACGCCTTGAGCCCGACGATCTGATGCGTGAGGTCGAGCGCGGGGGTGCCGAGGTCGGCCAGTTCGACGCTCTCCTCGAACAAGTACATCGACTCAAGAAGCCGCACCACGTACGGCCCAACGCCGTCGTCGCCCAGCAGAACGTTGCCGATTCCGCCAATCAGTGCGGTTCTCACAGGATTTTCGCCACTCCGATCTTTCGGCCGCTGGGATCGAATGCATGGCACGCGCAGGCCATGCAGGGATCGAACGAATGCACCGTGCGCAAAACTTCCAAGGGTTCCTCGGGACGCGCGAGCGGAGTGTGCAACAGCGAGGCTTCGTAGGGGCCATGCGCTCCGGCTTTGTCGCGCGGGCTGGCGTTCCATGTGGAGGGAACGACGGCCTGGTAATTCTTGATCTTCTCGTCTTTGATGACGATCCAGTGCGAAAGTGTTCCGCGCGGGGCTTCGTGCGTGCCTACGCCCTCCACTTCATGAGTCGGCATGACCGGCGGGTTGCGAACCGTGTAGTCGCCTTTCGCGATGTTATCGGTCAACAACTGCAAGTGCTTCTGCGCAAGTTCCGCCAGCATGCAGGCGCGAATCGCGCGGGCCGCGTGACGGCCAAGCGTGGAGTGCAAGGCGGCGGGCGTGGCGCGGACTCCACCAATCGCCGCAATCTTTTCAATCGCCAGGTCGGTGTATTTGCGGGTCAGCGGATGGCCCTGCGCGTAGCCGATCAGAACCTGCGCCAGCGGCCCAACCTGCATGGGTTCGCCGTTGAACCGCGGCGCTTTCACCCAGGAATATTTCTTGTCCGCATCCCATCCGGTGAAAGCGGGCTCGGTCTCTCCAGCCCACGGATGCAGCGGCTTGTCACCCTGATAATAAGCGTGCATCACATCTTCGGTCACGGATTGCCGGAAGATCGGATCTGCCGCCGTCTGGAAGCTCTTCACGCTGGCGAGGTCGCCGTTGCGAATGTAGCCGCCCGGCAGATCATACGAAGAACCCTGGCTGTCCAGCGGGAGATCGGGAACCGCAAGATAGTTGCGCACGCCGCTACCGATCTTGAACCACTCGGGATACATCGCGGCCACGGCACACACGTCCACGAAATAAACTTGCTGCACGAACTGAACCACCTCTTCGAGCAGCGTGCGGATCATCTCCAACTGGCTCATGCCGAGAGCCGACGTGCTGTCGAGGTCGATGGCGTTGGCCACGCCGCCCACCGTCAAATTCTGAATGTGAGGTGTCTTCGACCCGAGGATGCCGACCACCTGCAGTGCCTTGCGTTGATATTCGAGCGCCTGCACATAATGCGAGAAGGCCAGAAGATTCACGTCGGGCGACAGCCGCATTGCCGGATGTCCCCAGTAACCATTGGCAAAAATGCCGAGCTGTCCGCTGGCGGCAACGGCGTTCACGCGATCCTGCGCGGCTTTCAGTTCATTGCGCGAGTTCCGCGTCCACGGCGAAAGAGTCTCGGCCAGCTTCGAGGTCGCGGCCGGATCGGCCTTCGGAATCTGCAGAATATCCACCCAGTCCAACGCCGAAAGCTGGTAGAAGTGCACGATGTGGTCGTGCAGGGCGTGCGCGATCAGAATCAGGTTGCGGATATATTGCGCGTTGAGCGGGATCTCGAGCTTCAGCGCATCTTCCACCGAGCGCACGCTGGCCATGGCGTGCACCGTAGTGCAGACTCCGCAAAAACGCTGCGTGAAGAGCCATGCATCCCGCGGATCGCGGCCGCGAAGAATCTTTTCGATGCCTCGCCACATGGTGCACGAAGCCCATGCGTTGCTGACCGCGTAGTTGTCGACCTCCACGTCGATGCGGAGGTGGCCTTCAATTCGGGTGATGGGATCAATTGTGATTCGTTTCGTCATGAGAGCCTGCTGTTAGTCCGAGCCTGTTAATCCGAGCCTGTTTAGTCCGAGCCCGAAGCGTCGGGGGTTTCGTCTTCGCCGAAATGTCCGTACTTGAAATAGCCCGTCCACCGGATGTACGGCCGCCGGAAGCGGAAGTAACTCGCCATATCGTGCCATTCGGCGAGCGGGGCGGGAAGAATCGCCAGCCGTTTCACCGCGACGAGAAAGCCCACGATGCCCAGAGAAATGAAGCCCAGCGAGACCAGCACTTCAATCGTGGCCGGAAAATACAGCGCCTGCGGATTGGGCCGGAAGGCCAGCGTCGTCGGGCTGAAGCGATAGATCATGCCGCCGAACGAACTCAGGATGTATCCGATAAACATGGGCTGGGGCGAGTGGTCGCGCGCGGCGCGGCTAAGCAGCACTCCGCCGGTTGCAATGAGAACCATCTCCAGCCAGAACACGCCGGCGAAACGGTCGAACTGAAACGCTGTGCCGATCTCGCCGCGAAACAGGATGTCGATCAGGCGGAGACCCATCCAGCCGAAAATCAGCCACGAAGTAATGCGCGCCGCTTCGTCAAGCACTTCCATGTCCATGGCCCGTTTCCATATCAGGCAGCACAGCATGGTGGTTCCGGCCACGCAGCCGAACGACATGAACGTGGCCGCGCCTAAGTACAGCACCGGCAGCCACGGAGTCTGCCAGAGCGGGTGAACTCGTTCTCCCGCCAGCAGCATCAACGCTCCCAGCGACGATTGATGCATGCCGGGCAGCAGATATGCCGCGGCAATAATCCATGGGAAAAAGTAGTGCAGCCTTTTTTCGATGCGCTCCACGCCGGGGCGCAGGCGGGAATCGAAATACCACAGCCGCTCGAGCACCGGCGGAATGTTTTCCACGGCCAGCGGAATCATGGCGTAGATCGACATGCAGATCGCGACTTCGGCCAGCGGCGAATGCATGTTCCATCGCCAGGGAAATACGATCCAATAAAAATTCCACGGACGTCCGGCATCAATGCCCAGCAAGAGCAGGCCGCAGGCGTAGGCCAGGAAGCTGGTCAACAACGCCATGCGCATCAGCGAGTGCATGCGCTTTCGCCGGAAGACCCACGCGGCAATGCCCACTGCGAACGCGCCCGAGCCCAGCGCGGTCAGCACCATCAGGTTGAAAGTCTTCCAGATTCCCCAACCGTACTCGTCGTTCATCCCGCTGACCGGGCCCAGCCCTGCCAGTTCGCGGTACCCGCTCAACGCGAACGCCACCAGCACCAGGGCCAGCAGTCCGAGAAAGAATCCATTCACGACCGGGAACCCGTAGACGGGCACGTTCCGTTCCCAGCGATTGCTGCGATCGCGGTCGATACTTGCCGTGGCAGTCGTGGTTGCGGTGCTCATAGTTGCGCCTTCATAATTGCGCCCTCAATCCGGTCTCTTTCTCGCGGTCATGGGCTTCCTGCTCGTGGCCCTTGAGACTGGTGCGAATCACCTGGACCAGTCCGGCGTAGAGCAGGGCCGGCAGCGCGAAGTATTGATAGAAGCGCCGTTGCCAGCGCAAGGTTCGCGCCGGAACCGACTCCGGTCCAAGTTCCGGCAGACCGAGTTTTTCGAAAGGAACCTTCGACAGATACAACGACTGCGTGCCGCCGTTATCGGTTTCTCCATACACGCGGTTCTCGTAGTAGCGCCCGGGATTTTTCTCGATGCGCTCCTTGGCTTCGAGCAGTAACACCGAGCGCGGCCCGAAAATCACCGCGCCAGTCGGGCACACGCTGGTGCATCCGGGTTTCAGTCCTTGGGCCAGGCGGTCTTTGCACAACTCGCACTTGGTGACCCGCGGATTGAATCCCATCCACTGGAAACGCGGAATGTGATAAGGGCACGTAATCGTGCAGTAGCGGCAGCCAATGCACTTTTCAGCAGTCCAGCTGACAATGCCGCTTTCCGGATCCTTGTGCAGAGCCTGGAACGGACAACCCGCCGCGCACGCGGGGTCGAGGCAGTGCATGCATTGCCGCTTCACGAAGGAGAACGCCGAGCCGTCTTCCGGCTTGTAGAGCTTGATGACATTGCGCGTCATGTCGTTCAAGTCGGAGGGCGCCTGATGCAGCTGGTCGCCGCGCGTATCGGGCGGCGTGTCGTTGGCCTCGGCGCAGGCCGCGACGCAGGCCTTGCATCCAATGCAGACGCTGGCGTCATACAGCAAACCGACGGCGGCGCTGGGAACCGGGATGGGCTCGTCCGCGTGCAGCACATCGGTCCCGACGGTCACGGCCACGGCGGCCGGGATTCCCGCCTTGGCGATGCCAGAGAAGAGTTGTCGCCGAGTGATGGACACGTCAGTCCTCTTTCTTACTGGCTAGCTTGTCAGCAGCCTCTTTCGCCTTTTCCGCATGGGCGCGGTCGACCGCAATTCGCGTCACGCCCGCCTCCGCGCTGCTTTGAAAGCGCTGCGAGGCAACCCAGGTGGCTCCGCCAACCGCGCCGGCGATCGCGCCCACCAGCGCAGCGGCGCCGACTTTAAGTTGGCCCGACGTGCTGAAGATCGGAGGATAGGTATCAGGAGGCGTCGCCAGATGGATGGGGACAGTTTCAAACGTTCCCATCTGCCAGATCACGCCTTTTTCCGTGCAGCCCATGCACGGCACACCAGTTCCAATCGGCCACACCCCGGGAATCTCATTGAAGTGGCGGGTCGCACACGCGGCGTGCGTGACCGGCCCCTTGCAGCCGAGCTTGTAGAGGCAGTATCCCTTGCGATGACCTTCGTCGCCGAAGGCCGCAGCGAACCGGCCAGCGTCAAAGTGAGCGCGGCGCGGACAGTTTTCGTGAATGACGCGGTCGTAGGCGAAGCGCGGGCGGCTGAACTGATCCAGTTCCGGCAGTCGGCCCATGGTGACGTACTCCAGAACCACGGCCAGCAGGTTGTAGGGATTCGGCGGGCATCCGGGCAGATTCACGATCGGCTTACCGGAAATCACGGAATCGACGCCCACTGCACCCGTGGGATTCGGATCGGCAGAGGGCACTCCGCCCCAAGACGCGCATGAGCCGATGGCGATGACCGCTGCCGCCTGGCTCGCGACATCGTTCACCACCTGAATGGCGGGCTTGCCGCCGAGCTCCATGTAAATGCCGTCGTCTCGGGTGGGGATCGCGCCTTCGACGACCAGAACATACTTTCCGGCGTTGTCGGCGATGGCGGAGCGGAGCGCGGCTTCCGCCTGCGCGCCGGATGCGGCCATCAGCGTCTCGTGGTAGTCGAGCGAAATCACATCGAGGATCAGGTGGGCGACGTCGGGAGCGGAGGTCCGCAGCAAGGTCTCCGTGCAGCCGGTGCAGTCCTGGAAGTGCAGCCAGATGACTGAAGGCCGGCGCGCCTTGCCCACGAGCTTTGCCACTTGTGCGGCGGTGGCCCTGCTGGTCAGGCTCAGGCCGACGGGCGCGGCCACGATGAGCGTGGAACAGAGTTGCAGAAAACTGCGCCGCGACACACCGCTTTTCTGCAGATGTGCCGCAATCGTGTCTCTCTCGCCTGTCTTCATGGACATCTCCCTTGCCTATGTCGAGGTTCAGCTCAATCGGGGCACTGGCCGGCTCCACGATGAGATCGGGCAAAGTAAGGCGGGTGTGGGGCGGGCACTCCTGCCTGCCTGCGCTGGCAATCCAGTCTCTGGTAATCCAGCTTCTGGATCATGCGCCAAAACTTTGCCTTGCGTCTTTCGGGGTCCGGATCGACTGCGGCGGGAGTGTCGGTCAGACGGATCGGGGTCTAACTGGTAGAGAGGTATAAAAACGTATGAAATTACCAGGGCCTGCAAAAACCCGGTTCGCCTTCCGACGTCTCCCTTCCTGGGCTGCCTATACGACACGCTGGCCAGACCCATCGAGTCGAATGCAGTGTTTATCTTCTATTCCAGAATAGGCATCAGTGACCCAGATCACAGATTGGCGTGATACCGGTCATGCAAGGAGAGGAAATTCGGCAGCAGTGGAACGAGATAGATGTTTGCCGTTTGAAGAGTTGTTGAGAAAGAAATCAACGTGTTGTTGAAAAATGCAGCATGCAGGAGTTCATTTGACGAAGAGTCTGCCAGGCGGCCCAACGACTGCGTGGCGATATTTCAAAACTAGCTGCAAGGCAGGGTGGAGAAGCATCACGAAGCCCAAGCCAAACGAACCAGAGCCATGCCGAGCGCGAACGCAAATGCATATGGGAAACTCTCGATCTGGACTACCTCTTTGCCGCGTCTGCGAAGCATCGTCCCAAGAGCAGACATCGCCATGCCCGCGGCAAATGGGCTAACGATCAGGCTTATGCCGTGGAATTTGGAGCGATGGAAAATCGGATGCGGGAGGATGGCAAGACTCGTTGCGCCTGCCGCTGCGCCCAGGAAACCCCAAATCAGCCCGCTTAATACGGGGTGCGGGGGTTCAGCGGGTTTGAATACGTCTACTGCAAGGCGAGAGAGTACATCTGAAAATACCTCTCCTCCTAATTCGAGTAGGGCTTCGAAGAACACCTCAACCAACATCAGGGATATCTGAAGCAGCAATTCTTCCATTTCCGCGTCAGCGTACTCTGGTCCTGCTCACTTGTCGAGATGGGCTACATGAGAAGTTGCATTAGCACGCAGGCTGAGGGTAGGCGAAACGATACGCACACGTACAGATCCCCAGACTATTCCTGCACATCATCAAGCAGGGACCTCAGCTTGCCGGAGCGCGAGGGATGCCGCAGTTTGCGCAGCGCCTTGGCTTCGATCTGCCGAATGCGTTCGCGGGTCACGTCGAACGACTGGCCGACTTCTTCGAGCGTGTGCTCGGAGCCGTCGTCCATGCCAAAGCGCATGCGAATGATTTTTTCTTCTCGTGGGCTGAGGGTGCGCAGCACGTGCGCGGTGCGCTCCTTCAAGTTCACGTTGAGGATAGCCTCGGCAGGAGACATTTTCGTGCGGTCTTCGATCAGGTCGCCGAGATGAGAATCTCCCTCTTCGCCGATGGGCGTCTCCAGGGAAATCGGCACGCGCATGATCTTTTTCACTTTGCGCACCATCGCCTCTGGAATGTCCATCTGCTTGGCAATCTCCGCGGACGTGGGTTCGTGCCCCGAGGCCTGCACCAGTTGCCGCGAAGTGCGAATCAGCTTGTTGACGACCTCGATCATGTGTACGGGCAGGCGGATAGTGCGTGCCTGGTCGGCGATGGCCCGGCTGATGGCCTGGCGGATCCACCACGTCGCGTAGGTCGAAAACTTATAGCCGCGCCGGTATTCGAACTTGTCGACCGCTTTCATCAGGCCGACATTGCCCTCCTGGATCAGGTCAAGAAACTGTAGCCCGCGATTGCCGTATTTCTTGGCGATCGAGACAACCAGGCGCAGGTTGGCTTCGATGAGCTCGCGCTTGGCCTGCTCCGCATTCATGTCACCCTGAATCATTCTGCGCTGAGTGCGCTGCAGGTCGGGAAACGTCATTCCGGCCTCGTCTTCCAGTCGCTTGATCTCGACGCGATGCGCCTTCTGTGCCGCGCGATAGTTCTTCTTGAGTTCCTCGCTGCGCGTGCCGTGAATCTTGGCTTCCAAACTCACCAGTTCGCGATCCAACGCACGCATGAGTTCGATGGTCTTATTCACCCGTTCGATCAGGCGCTTGCGCTCGGCGTGGTTCAGTTCAAGATTGCGGATGATGAGCGAAATCCGGACCATTTCCCGGCCCAACTGCCCGCGACACCGGCGATATTCCTTGGGCTTCTTTTTCGCGGAGATGGTCGCCAGCTTTTCGGCCAGTCGGTTCGCTGTCTTGTAATGTTTGTTCAGCTCGTCGATGCGGCCGGTAATGTCCTCGACCCGCTTCTGCAGAATCTCGTCGGTAATCTCCTCCTCGTCGAAGGCGACCAGGTCCTTGATGGAGCGCAGGCCGCGTTTCAGGTCCTCGCCGAGGGCCAGCACCTGCTGGATCACAATGGCCGAGCGGGAAAGGGCTTTCAGCGCAGTGAGCTGTCCGCGCTCGATGCGCTTGGCAATCTCGACTTCTTCTTCGCGGGTCAGCAGCGGCGAGGCGCCCATTTCGCGCAGGTAGACTCGCACCGGGTCGCTGGCCGAGTCGGGAGCGCCAGGAGTCAAATCGAGTTCGACTTCCTCGCTGTCCTGGGCCAGCCTGCGTTCCAGAGCGGAGTACGGCGAGGCCGACTCGCCCTCCACTACATCCAGGCCGCGCGTAGCAATGGAGCCAAGTAAATCGTCAACTTCTTGCGGAGAATGTGCATCTTGGGGAAGCAGTTCGTTCACCTCGTCATCAACTTCGGTTTTTCGATTCGCCAACATCGATTTAGTGTCGTCTATCGCCAAGTGGGATGCCTCTTCAGTGCCTCTGTACGCGGCTGCCTCTGTATGGAGAGAAAAGGAACTTGGCTAGTGTACCGTGGCAAGTTCAACAGAAAGCGTGGAATTTGGCCTTTATCTATGCTAGCACAGCTGGCTCCGCATTCCTATGCTTGAAAGAATGGCCGGTCGTGGTGCGCCGGAAAGACCTTGAACCACCAAGGACACGAAGGTTCACGAAGGAAACCTATACAACGGAACGCTTCGCGGTCCAAGGAACGAGCGAACCAGTGAATGCGGCCGGATGGTCCGACTGGATTCGAGTTAGGGACGACACGGGTGGCCTTGTTGCCCGATGTACCACGGGGCGCTCACGGTGAAGATGCGCTCGTTACCGCGGGCGAGCAGCACCCATTCCAGAAGACGGCCACGCTGGTTGTGGAGAAAGTATTCGTACCACCGGTCCTCGACCAGTTCCGGGATGACGACGACAATGCTGCGGCCGGGATTCTTCTTCGAAAGATCGAGAACGAACTGCACCACGGGAATGATGACAAAGCGGTAGGGTGAAGGCAGGATGTGGAGTTCCGGGGGCTGCTTGCCCTGGGCGCGGAAGGGCTCGACAACGTAGTGTTCCCAGTCGCCTTCGAGCAATTCAGAATGTTCGTTGGGTTCCACATGCAGGGCGATGACTTCCGGGGAAAGGCGGGCGGCAAATTCAATGCCCTGGCGCGTGATGTTGCTCCAGCGGTCAATGGCGATGACCGAGATGGGATGCTGGCTCAGGCCGGCAGCATCCACCGGCACCTTGCAGGTGGTGAGCGTCTTAACGTGGTGGTAGTGGCGGCGGACAATCGAGAAGAAAAAGATGGTTAGAGGAATGAAGAGCAGCGTGATCCACGCGCCTTCCATGAATTTCGCGACCAGGACGACTGCGGTGGTGGTGCCAGTGACGAACGCCCCGAGTCCGTTCACCAGCGCGCTCTTCACCCAACCCGGACCGCGATTTTTCCGCCAGTGCATGACCATGCCGGCTTGGGACAGCGTGAAAGCCAGAAATGCGCCCACGGCATAGAGAGGGATGAGCCGGTCGGTGACGCCTCCGAAAAGGATGAGCACGCCACCACAAAGCACCGCCAGCACCATAATGCCGTAGGTATAGACCAGCCGCCGACCGCGATAGCCGAAAACGTGCGGCAGGTAATTGTTCTGGGCGATGGCGCGGCAAAGGCGCGGAAAATCGGCGAATGCGGTGTTCGCCGAGAGCGACAGAACGAGCAGGATGGAACCAATCGTCACATAATAGAAGATGCCCTTACCGAAAACCGCGGAGGTGAGCATGGAGAGCACGCTCTGATAGCCGGGCGCCCCCGGATCCGTCGCAGCGATTCCGTAAGTCTTGACGAGATAGGAGATTCCCGCCAGCAGCACCGCCAGCAGAAAAATTATGGCCGTGAGACTGCGCTGAGCATTTTTCACGGCGGGCTCGCGAAACGCCTTCACCCCGTTGCTGACCGCTTCCACGCCCGTCAAGGCCGTGCAACCGCTGGCGAAAACCTTGAGCAGCAGCCAGTAGGTGACAGCTTCGGTCATTGCCGGCGGAGGCGGAAGGGGAACCACCGGTGTGGGATGTCCTCCGCTGAAAAGCACCCGCAGTACGCCGGCGACGATGGTGATGAGCAAGGTGCCCACAAACAGGTAGGTAGGCACTGCAAAAACCGTGCCCGCTTCGCGCACGCCGCGAAGGTTGAAGATGGTGATGACGATCAGAATGCCCACGCACAGCGAAACCATGTGCGGCAGCAATGACGGAACGGCCGAGACCAACGCGCCCACGCCCGCTGAAATGCCGACGGCCGCGGTGAGAATGTAGTCGGCGAGCAATGCGGCCGCGGCCAGCAGGCCCGCCTGTGCGCCAAGATTGAAACGCGCCACGGTATAGGAACCGCCGCCGGACGGATAAGCCGCGATGGTTTGCCGGTACGAGAAGTAAACGATCACGAGCAGCGTGATGATGGCCGCGCTGACCGGTACGATGTAGCGTACGCCGAGCAGTCCAAGAGGAATCAGCAGGCTCAGAGCCGCTTCCGGGCCGTATGCGGCGGAGCTCAGGCCGTCGAGGCCGAAGATGGGAATGCCTTGAGCAGGGCCGATCTGCTCGGCCCGCTCGTCGCTGGTTTTGATGGGTTTGCCGACTACGACATCAAGAATGTTCATGGGAATTAGGGTTCCAATGGATGTTCAGGGCCGGAAAACAAGACCGCGCCACGTGCAAATCTGGGCACGTGTAATTTTTTAGAGCTTGTTCAATCCGTCTAACGCGGCGACTTTGTAAGCTTCCGCCAGCGTGGGATAGTTAAACACCGCATCGCGGAAATACTCAATCGTCGCGTTCAGCGCGATCACCGTCTGGCCGATGTGGACGATCTCGGCGGCGCGGTCGCCGATGACGTGAACCCCCAGCAGTTTGAGCGAGTCGGGATCGAAGATCAGTTTCAGCAGGCCCTGTTCGTCGCCCAGCATCTGTCCCTTAGCCAGTTCGGCGTAGCGAGCCAGCCCAACTTCGTAAGGGACTTTTTTCTGGGTCAACTGCTCTTCGGTATAGCCGACCATGGAGATTTCAGGAATGGTGTAGATGCCGTAGGGGATGAGGTTGGACGGCATTTTCCCGGGAGTGCCAAACATGTGGCAACTGGCCAGGCGCCCCTGCTCCATGGAGGTGCTGGCCAGGGCGGGAAATCCAATCACGTCTCCGGCGGCGTAAATGTGAGGCACCGCGGTTTGGAAATGTTCGTTGACGACCAGCTTGCCCCGCCCGTCCGACGACAGGCCGGCCGCCTCGATGTTGAGCAAGTCGCTGTTGGCCTGCCGTCCGATGGTGTAGAGCAAGCCCTGGCCGTGAACGTTTTTGCCGCTTTCGAGTTTGGCAAACACGCGGTCTCGGGCTTCATCGAGGCCGATCGAAACCACTTTTTCTCCCAGCCGAAAAACTGTTCCCAGTTGGCGTAACTGGAAGCACAGGCTCTCAATAATCTCCCGGTCGACGAAATCGAGCAGGATAGGCCGCTGGTCGAGCAACGTGACTTTTACGCCCAGCGCGGCAAACATGGAGGCATATTCCAGCCCGATGATTCCGGCGCCCACCACCACCAGATCCCGCGGAACCTCATCCAGACAGTGAACCTGATCGGAGTCGAAAATGCGCTTGCCGTCGATGGGAATATCGTCGCTGTGCGCCGGCCGCGTGCCACAGGCAATCATGACGTGCTGGCCGCGAAGGAGTTGGGAGCCGTCATCGCATCGGACTTCGATGGTATGGGGATCGAGGAAGCGCGCGTCGCCTTCGTGCGTCGTCACAAAATTGCGCCGCAGTTGCGCCTTAATCACTTCGACCTCGCGCAGCATGACCGCTTGCGCGCGAAACGTCAGGTCGGACATGGCAATGCGATCTTTGAGCACGTACCCGCGTCCGTAGAACGTGCGCTGGCGAAAGCCGCTCAAATAGAGAACTGCTTCCCGCAAAGTCTTGCTGGGGATGGTGCCGGTGTGAACGCAGACGCCGCCCATGGTTTTCTTCCGGTCAACAATGGCGACCTTCTTGCGCAGCTTGGCGGCGCAGATGGCTGCCTTCTGGCCCGCCGGCCCGCTTCCAATCACTACCAGGTCATATTCATTGGCTTCTATCATTTGCACATCCAAAGTTCTGTACGCCCAAAGAATTGCAGGTGCGATCGTGTTAGCCGAACGACCCAAGAACGGTCCCCACCCGCTCGGCCCGTTTTTCGGTATCCCGAGAAACTATCATTAATCTCCTCGGGAACAGAAGGGGATTGTGGCGTGTAACAGTCTATTTACAGATCGGCGGCCATCGTGAATGGCTTCAGGACTTCCGTAAGGTGTGCAAATCTGAGAGGAATGATCCGTATCAGGACATCGCTTTGGCGATGCCACTAAAAGGGCGTGAGAGTCTAACGGCTTTAGCCGCTGCGGGCTTGGCTCGACAGCGGCTAAAGCCTGGTGTGGACTGTTGAACGGTGTGGCATGCCTGAAGGCGTGCCCTGATACGAACCTTTTTCTCGTACGAACCTTCTTTCTGAAACTGCACCACGACCAGGATTTTCCCATTCTGCGTGACTGGGGTCACAGACCAAACTACCGATCCGGCGCATGTTTGCAGTTCGGGTTGAAGCGGAACTGCGAATGCAACCAGCCTACAGGCTCAGCCGTCGGAAATTCCTGCAAGCCGCCATGGTCGCCGCGGCGGCGGCTGGCTCGGGAATTGCCTGTTCCACCGGCAAGAGTCCCTGGAGATTTCTGTCGGTGGACGAAGCCAAGACCCTGGCGTCAATATGCGATCAGATTATTCCTCCCGACCAAGATCCCGGAGCTGCTTGGGCCGGCGTGGTGAATTACATTGACCGCCAGCTCTGCGGCCCGCTACGGCATCTGAGGAATTCCTACCGCCAGGGAATTGCCGCCGTCGACGCCAGCAGCCGGACGCTCTACGGCGCGAATTTCGTTGCTCTGGCCGAGTCCAAGCAGGTTGAGCTGCTGCGCCTGATGGAACAAGGCCAAGCGCCGAGCGAGGCCTGGAAGCAGGTTTCTTCGACCGAATTCTTCGCGCTGCTGGTGGATCACACGATGCAGGGTTTCTATGGCGATCCTCGGCACGGCGGCAACCGCGAGGGAGTCAGCTGGAAGATACTGGGCACGGCCTACCCGCCTATCCGCGGAAGGCTGCACTATGACGTCAACGTGGCTAACGTCAACGTGCCTAAGATCAAAGACGATAACGTCGACCAGTCGCCGCGCACGAAACCTGTTTCGGCCGCGAATTCAAAGGTCAAGTGAATGGCGCTCAAACACGTCAACGCGGTGGTGGTGGGTGCTGGGGCGGGCGGAGGCATCGTCGCCAAGGAACTGGCAACCGCGGGCCTCAGCGTAGTGCTGATAGAGCGAGGGAAATGGTATACCGCCTTCGATTGCCGGAAAGATGACCTGCGCAATCAGCGCACCACGGTGCTAGGCAATTCCTTCGGGCCCGACGAGGATCGCAACCCGCGAGTTTTCGTCGACGAGCAAGGCCAGGAACAGCTGTTGAAGCCCAGCGACGGCGGATACAACAACAACGCGGCTTGCATAGGTGGCGGCACTGCCAGTTACGGCGCCATGGCCTGGCGCTACATGGAAAGAGATTTTCGCATGCGCTCGACCTACGGCACGGTTGCGGGCAGCACGCTCGATGATTGGCCGATCAGCTATGCCGACCTCGAACCGTATTACGAGAAAGCGGAGTGGGAAATTGGCGTTTCGGGCGACGACGCCAACAACATCTTCCGCTCGCCGCGCCGGCGTCCGCTGCCCATGCCGCCACTCCCGCCGAACCGGGAATACGAAATCCTGAAACCGGCGGCTCAGCGTCTCGGACTTCATCCTTTCGACATTCCCATGCTGCGCAATTCGGTTCCCTACAACGGCCGGGCCGCCTGCATGCGATGCCGCTGGTGCGTGGGCTTTGCCTGCGAAGTGGACGCGAAGAATGGCACGCAGAACACGGTCATTCCCGCGGCGCTGGCGACCGGAAACTGCGAACTGCGCAGCGAGTGCATTGTCAAAGAAATCCTCACTGACTCGCAGGGCCGAGTGAAGGGCGTGGCCTATTTCGATTCCCAATCGCAGTTGCAAGAGCAGACGACCGATCTGGTTGTGGTTTCTGGCTCTGCCAACGAGTCGGCGCGGCTGCTGCTGAATTCCAAGAGCCGGCTGTTCCCGGCGGGCCTGGGCAATCGCTACGACTGGGTCGGAAGAAATCTTCAGGGTCACGCCTACACAGGCGCTGTAGGGCTGTTTGATTTCGAAGTCTATGATGATCTGGGTCCCGGTGCCGGCATCGCCATCTGCGACTTCAACCACGGCAACCAAGGATTGACCAGCGGAGGCATGCTGGCCAACGAATTCATCCGCCTGCCCTACCAGTTCGTAGGCTGGCGAGCGCCGGGCGTGCCGCGCTGGGGACGGGCGCACAAAGAATACATGCGCCAGTGGTATCGGCGCAGCATCGGCGTGATGGGGCCGGTGCAGGAGATGCCGATGTTTGAGTCGCGCGTCGAGGTCGACCCCAAGGTGAAGGACTACTGGGGAATTCCGGTGGTTCGCCTTTCTGGACATCGGCATCCGAACGACCAGGTCGTGGGCAAGTTTCTCGCGTCCAAGGCCGAAGCGTGGCTCAAAGAGGCTGGGGCGATTACGACGTGGACATTCTTGCCAGGCTCTGGTCTGAGCGGTGGCCAGCACCAGGCCGGCACCTGCCGCATGGGCGACGATCCGCAGACTTCGGTCGTCGACAAGTATTGCCGCGTGCATGATGTGGACAACTTGTTTGTGATCGATGGCAGCGTGCACGTCACCAACGGAGGATTCAATCCGGCGCTAACCATCATGGCGATCGCGTATTACGCGTCCGACCACCTGGCGAAATCGTGGAAGGGAGCTCATGGTGCGTCCTAAGGAGACACTCAGGGTGAGGTGTCTATGAGCGCTGACCGCAAGCGCTGGTACCGGCGTCTTTCCGTGGTCGCGCCCATCCTGCTGGCCGCAGTCGTCATCCTGATGCTGCCGGGAGCCAGCGCTTACTATCGCTACTCCGGCGGACGATCGTGCGCGCGCTGTCATGAAATCTGGCAGCCTTACACAGACTGGCATACCTCGACGCACCGCAACGTGCCCTGTGCTGACTGCCACGGAGATGTGTTCACTCTCGAGCTAGGGTTTCACCTGAAAAACATTCGCCGCCTGGCGTCCCATTTGCGTGGCGAGATCCCCGAACAAGTCCGCCTCAAGACCGACGACGTGCTACGCATGGGCGGCCGCTGCCAGAAATGCCATCAGCAGGAGTATGCGGATTGGGCCGCGGGCCCGCACGCCGCCACGTACAGAGAGATTTTTCTGGATGCCGATCACAATCACCGCGAGCACCTGATGGACGATTGCCTGCGCTGTCATGCCATGCATTTTAATGGCGGCATCCGCGAACTGGTTGCGCCGCTTGACACCAAAGGACCGTGGCGGCTGCGCGATCCGAAACTGGAGGGGCAGCCGGTCATTCCCTGTCTGGCATGTCACCAGATGCATCGCCAGGGAAATCTGCTGACTCGTGCGACGGAGAAGCCGGACAATCCCGGGCTCATCCAGGAAATCTCTCGGCCGTCGCTGGCGTTGTTCGACCGGCGGGAACTGGATTATGTGGCGCTTGGAAGTCTTCCGCTGCCCGTGATGCATGACGGCGACAGAGCGATCAGGATCAGCCCAGACATTCGCCAGGCGCTTTGCTACCAGTGCCATGCTCCTCTGGCCACGATGAAGGTCGCTTCGGGCGACGACCGCACTGCGGTGGGCGTTCATGAAGGACTGAGCTGTTTCGCCTGCCACCAAGGACACGGACAGAAGACGCGAGCCTCCTGTGCTACTTGTCACCCGCAGCTCTCCAATTGCGGGCTGAACGTGGAAACGATGGATACCACGTTCAAGTCAGCCAAGAGCCCGCACAACATTCATTTCGTGAAATGCATGGACTGCCACACCAAAGGGATCCCCAAGAAGAAGGCGAAAGGGGCAACACTCTAGGACGTCGTCCCCAAAACAGCTGATGCACTCGCCAAGCCGTGGTGACCCGCATCACAGCTCCATGTGACTTCGATCATCGTTCCCGGGACGATTCCTAGGTATCCAAGAACATCGCGCCAAGTTTGCGCGACTCGCGCCCGGAGTGGGGCGCACAAATTGTTCAAGGACATCGAACACCTCGTTCGGCTGGCGGCCGTCATGGCAATCGCAGTGGTCGCATTCGTCGTCCTGCGGGCCGCCGTCGTTCCTCGCAGTTTTGGCCAGTACGGACATTATCGCGGCGCCGCCATTGCCGAGATCGCGACCCGGCCCGTGGCCTTCGCTGGTCACGATGTTTGCGAAGCCTGCCACACCGACGTGGTCGAGCAGAAAAAGCAGGGCAAGCATGTAGTGGTTCCCTGCGAAGCCTGCCACGGGGCCCAGGCCAAGCACGCCGACGATCCCTCCTCCGTGAAACCGGCGAAGCTCGACACGGCGGTTGTCTGCGCCCGCTGCCACGAAGCCAACAGCGCGAAGCCCAAGGGCTTCCCGCAGGTCGCGACCGCCGACCACTCGGGAGGTTTGGCCTGCGACACTTGCCACCAGCCTCACCGGCCCAAAATCGAAACTGCAACGGAAACGAAACCGGCGAAGGAGGGCAAGAAATAATGGACATCACCCGCCGTCGCTTGCTGATTTTGTTGCCGGCCGCCGCCGTTGCCTGGAAATACGTCCAGGCAGGCACGCCCGAAGCCGCGCCCAACTACAAGATGACCGAGCACTGGTGGAGCATGCTGATGGACATCCCCAAGTGCATCGGGTGTGGCACTTGTGTCCGCGCCTGCGCGGAAGAAAACGACGTCCCCGAAGGCTATTACCGCACCTGGATTGAGCGCTATCACGTCGCCGACTGGAAGATTGAACGCCCCGACGTGGAATCGCCGGATGGCGGCAAGCAGGGCTTCCCGCCCAATGAAATCGGCGGCAAGAATTTCTTCGTCCCCAAGTTGTGCAACCACTGCGCCGATTCTCCCTGCACCCAGGTTTGCCCGGTCGGCGCGACCTTTGTCTCGCCCGATGGAGTGGTGCTGGTCGACAAGAGTTATTGTCTGGGCTGCCGTTATTGCGTGCAGGCGTGTCCGTACGGCTGCCGCTTCATCAATCCCAAGACAAGTACAGCGGAGAAATGCACGCTCTGCTATCACCGCATCACCAAGGGCCTGACCACGGCCTGCTGCGAGGTCTGCCCCACGGGCGCCCGCCAGCTCGCCGACCTGAAGAATCCCAAAGACCCAATTCATGAGTTCTTACGGACTCATACGGTGCAAGTTTTGAAACCCCACATGGCGACTGGGGCAAAGGTTTTTTACAACGGGATGGATGGATCAGTGCGATAGGAAGACGCAGCTCCGGATGAATTCGTCCGGGGTTGAGAAATGAAGAAGGAGGCACGTGCAAATCCCCGTCGAAGGCTTCATGTATCCGAACGAAGTGGAGCTCCAGTGGAGCGTGCTCATCGTTCTGTATCCCTTCATCACGGGACTGGTGGCGGGCGCGTTCATCCTGGCTTCGCTGGAACGCGTGTTCCGCGTGGAGGCCGTGAAGCCAACCTACCGCCTCGCCCTGCTCACGGCTCTGGCCTTTCTGCTGGTTGCTCCACTGCCTCTGCAACTGCACCTGGGGCATCCGGAGCGCTCCCTGGAAATGTACCTGACGCCGCACCGTTCTTCCGCCATGGCCATGTTCGGATTCGTCTATCTCTGGTACTTGATGGCGGTTCTGCTGCTGGAAATCTGGCTCGACTACCGCCGCGACATTGTCGTGAAATCCCAGACCACAACCGGCGTCACGCGCCTGATCTATCGCGTACTCACGCTCGGCTCCAGCAACATCAGCGAACGCTCACTGCATATTGATGAACGATTGGGCTACTTCATTACCGTGATCGGAATCCCGTCCGCCTTTCTGCTGCACGGCTATGTCGGCTTCATCTTCGGATCGGTGAAGGCCAACCCCTGGTGGTCGTCGCCGCTGATGCCGATCGTCTTCATCTTTTCGGCCATGGTCTCGGGCATCGCGGCCGTGATGTTGCTCTACATGGTCACTACGCGCCTGCGCGGAAAGGAAATCGACATTCGCTGCCTGGATGCGATTGCGCAATATCTGTTCTATGTGTTCGTCATCGACTTCAGCCTGGAAATGCTCGACCTGCTGCAGCGCATTTATGAAGCGGACGAGTCGTTCCGCAGCCTCGACTTCATGGTGCATTCGCGCCTGTGGGTGTCGCAGGTCATCATCCAGATTCTCCTCGGCACGGTGACCCCCATCGTGCTGCTGGGGCTCACTCAAGTCGTGAGTCTGAGCGGCACGCTCCGCAAACGCGTCTACGCGCTGGCTGGATGCCTGACCGTCATCGGCATTTTCGCAATGCGCTGGAACGTTGTGATTGGCGGACAGCTGTTCTCCAAGAGTTTCCTCGGCTACACCACTTATAAGATGGCCTTCGCCACGCGGGAAGGACTTTTGACCGCGATCGCGCTCATGCTTCTTCCTTTTCCAATCCTCTGGGTCTTGGTAAAACTCCTCCCGCCGTGGCCGGACGCGGGCTCCGTTCCCGCCTCCGGTGCAAGTCCGGCGCACGGAACCAACTAGCCCCCTCCACTGGGGCAGATGCGGAGTAGCGTATGGCGCAAGCTGTCGACGGCGTCGCATCGGATGTGGAACGGCTGAGCGAACGAATCCGGGAACTGGAACGCCGCGTTTCTGCCCTGGAAGGCGAATCGGAAAGATCGCACCCTGCCGCTGCTCAATCGTCTGACTTTGTCCCGGAAACACCGCGCCCTCTGGCGGCATGGCGTGGATCGTCACCGGCGGAAATGGCGGGCGGCCTCGTGCCGGTGCTGGGCAAGGCGGTGCTGGGAATCGCGGGAGCCTACCTGCTCCGCGCCCTTGCCGAATCCAGCGCCATCCCAAAACCGCCCATTCTGATCGTGGCCATCGTATACGCGGGTTTGTGGATGGTTTGGGCGGTTCGCATTCACGACGCCAACCGCTTTGCCAGCGTCACCTTCGGAATCACTTCCGCGCTCATTCTCTCTCCGCTGCTGTGGGAATCGACGGTTCGCTTTCAGGTCCTGACGCCGGCCTTCACTGCGGTCGTGCTGGTCGCGTTCGTCGTGCTGGCTCTGGCGCTGTCATGGCGGGGGAACCTGCAGCTGATTCCGTGGGTGGCAACCCTGGCGACCGTCATCACGGCGCTGGCACTCATCATTGCAACCCACGAACTGGTGCCGCTCACGGCCGCTCTGCTGGCTGTGGATTTGGCCACGGAAGTGGCGGCCTGTCTGGAGCACAGGCTCAGCTTGCGAGCCGTGCCCGCCCTGGCCGCCGATTTTGCGGTGTGGTTGCTGGTGTACGTGATGACCTCTGCCGACGGAGTGCCCGAGGGATATCACGCCGCTGCTCCCGCCACGATCACGTTGCTCTGCCTGCTACTGTTTGCGATTTATGGCGCGAGCGTAGGCGTCCGCACCTTCGTACTGCGCCGCCCGATCACCATCTTTGAAATCGGCCAGGGCATACTGGCCTTCGGGCTGGCGGGCTTTGGCACGATCCGAGCCAGCCACGGCGAGGCTGATTCTGCTCTCGGAGCGGTTTCGCTGTTGCTGGCAGCGGTCTGCTACTGGGGAACGCTGTCGCGATTTACCGACGAAGCCTACACCCGCGATCGGCGAGTCTTCGCCACTTACGCGGCGTTGCTTCTTCTGGCCGGGAGCTACCTGCTGCTCTCCGCGAATCTGCGTGTGCCGTTCCTGGGCGTGGCTGCAGTGGCGGCGGCGCTCGTGTATGCCTGGACCAGCAAACTGAGCCTCGGTCTGCACGCATCGTTCTATCTGGCCGCCGCAGCCACGGCTTCGTCGCTGCCGAATTGGGTTGCCAGTGCGCTGGCTGGAACCGTGCCAGCGGCGCCCGACTGGAGCGTTTGGACGGTCGCTGCCCTGGCTGCGCTCTGTTATGTCTTCGGATCCCAAGGAGCGCTGGCCGTGAAAGAGCCACCCAAGCGGCGGCTGCTTTGGGTGTTTCCTGCAATCCTGGTGGGTTTTGCGGGGGCGGCGCTGGCCGTGGCGGCGCTGGTGTGGCTGGCCGCGGGTCGTCTGGAACTCAACGCCTCGCGCCTCTCGGTGATCCGAACCATCGTAAACTGCGCGCTGGCGCTGGCGCTCGGCTACGCCGGCGCGCGCTGGAAGTGCGTCGAACTGGGCTGGGTTGCTTATGCCGCCGTCGCCTTCGGAACCCTGAAGCTTCTGTTTGAAGATTTGCGCTTCGGCAACGCCGCGTCGCTGGTGGTCTCATTGCTGTTCTACGGGTTGATACTCATCGTCCTTCCACGGCTCAGGAGTACAGCGTGAACCTTCCGCGGCCTGCGGAAGCAACCTAGGCGCGGGCCACGGCGACCCAGACTGGGTGGGCCGGCGCGTCGGCGACCGGCAACTTGATGGTGACCCGTGCGCCTCGCGGCTTCACGTTTTCGATTTCCAGATCTCCGCCGCGTTTCTTGACGATGCCGTAGCAGACGCTCAACCCAAGTCCCGTTCCCTTGCCCGCGGGCTTCGTGGTATAGAACGGGTCCAGGGCGCGGCTGAGATTGCCAAAGCCGGGGCCCGTATCCTCGACTTCGATCACCGCCTGTCGACCGTGCTGGTAGGCGCGAATGCTGATCTGCTTGCCGCCGGCCACACCCTCCAGAGCATCGCTGGAATTGTTGAGCAGGTTGAGAAGAATCTGTTTGATCTCGTCCTCGCTGACGGCTAGAAAAGGCAGGTCCGGGGCGATGTCGAGTTCCACGCGAACATTGCGGGTGCGGGTGTAGTATTCGCGTAGCGCCAGCACCTGCTGTACGACCGGAGCGATTTGTGCCACCTGGGCGTCTCGCGCTCCGTGCCGCGAGAAGCGAAGCAGGTTGTCGATAATCCGGTTCATGCGGCGGGCCTCACTCACTAGATTGGCGAGTTGATCGCGTGCCTGCGGGGCCGCGATGGCGTCGTTGATCAGTTCGCCGTATCCCATGATCGCGGTCAGTGGATTGTTGAGCTCATGCGCAACTCCCGCCAGTAGTTGCCCCAGGGCGGCCAGTTTTTCCGAGCAGACCAACTGCGCATGCAATGACTGCAGTTCAACGGCGAGCGCAATATCGGTTGCCAGCATTTCGATGTGGGATAGTTCGAGCGTGTGGATAGTCCGCGTATCTCGCGGCGCAGCCAACCGGATGCAGCCCAGGTATGCGCCTCCATCCGAGCACAGCGGAATCAGGAGCTCTTCGCCGGTCCGCCATTCCTTATTCGGATTCTCGGGCAGCGCAAACAGAATGGCTTCCGGTTTGAGCAGTAAGTATGAATTCTTGCCCATGCGCTGCGCGGAGGAACACAAGTTCTTTACGTGATCGAGCGTCCAATCTTCAGTTTGCATCTGCAGACTGCTCAAAGACTCCTCCGAGAGTCCGCTGGAGCCCGCTACCCGCAACCGCCCGTCCGCAGCTTCGAGCTGGACCACGGCCATGCTGAAAGTGCTGACGTCGGTGATGGCCGAGGCAATGGCGGGGCAAATCGCATCCAACGGCGCCCCACCCAGCAGGCGGGTCGTGATCGCCGAGAACCGTTCCAAGCGGCGGTCGAGCCGGTCTGCTTTATTCTGCATGCCGGCGATCGATTCCGACTTGTCTTCCACCACCGCTAGAATCATTCCCAGCGCCACGAAAATCTTGGGAGCGTCCCACAGTTCCCCTGGAATTGTCAGGTGCGGCGTGAGGCGATCGAGCAAGAGTCGGATGGGAAACGCGGCTCCCCAGGTCGCGAATCCTGCAGCGATGGTCAGAATGGCGGGCGACCAGCGCCCGCGATTCCGGCAAATGAACCCGCCCGCCAATACGAACCCGATTCCGATCAGCGCAATCGCGCCTTCGGCAAACGAGCCGCGGAGCACGGCCGCCATGGCCCATACTCCGGCAAGCGAGCCCAGGAAGGTTACCGCCGCCAGGTACAGCGAGAACTTTCTGCCCCGGAGGAAGAAGCCGGCGCCTCCGCCGAAACAGGCGGCCAGAAACAAGAGGTAGGGCCAGCGCGCGAGCACGTCATAGCTGTTGCACACCAGGTATGCCACGGAAGGCACGCCCAGCCCGAGCAGCAGACGAGTTCGCTTGGCGTAATCTTCCGCCACCGAAGAGACTGAGACCAGAAAGGCGACCACCGCGGCTTGCAGCGATCCGGAATCAACCGCCAGCAGAAGGGAACTCACTGGGCCGCGATCAGGCTCCAGTAATTGGGCGAGAAAATGGGAGAACACCAGCGTCCAGGCCACCGTCCAGAGGGTCAGGCGGCCGCTGCGCGCGTGGTGTTTCAGGCAGACAAAGATCATCACCAGCACGCCGGTGATCAGAAATATCGGAATCTTTTCGAGAGGACCCATTAAGAACGCATAGGGGGGAGCAGCATGGCTCAACAGTCACCTACAGTAACCAACCGTAAGTAGTGGGTGCAACGCCAGAACGTGCCATCGGCATGGCACCGATGTCAGGCGGGCTGCACGCTGGTGCCATGAGTTGCGACGGCAGCTATTTCGGCGGCTGGCTGTCTGCGGCTGCCATCGCAGTTCTGATCTTTCTCTCTACGTCGTCGCTCAGATAGCCGCAATCCAGACGCATGAACACTGAAGTGTACGGGATGGTTGCGGTGGTCTTGAGGAACAGGATCCGGAAGGTCTTCCCGGCCTCGTCAACTTTGTTCATGATGTCGGCGTGCGGCATGTCGGCGGTGACCTGCTGCTTGGCAAACTCCGCCGCGATTTGCCGTCTGAACTGCGTCACTCCCGGGTAGTCGTGCTCGTCAATGAACTGAAGTTCCTGGTCCACAAAGACTGTGGCTCGCACGTGGCGTGACGAAGAAATGGCATGAGCCACGTATTTCAACACCGATGGCAAATCTTCATTGACCGCAATCGTTTCGATGCCCGGCGAGGCATAGGCTGGGAAGGCCGAGTCCGCCACCACGATCCAATTTCTGTGGCCATATAACGACAGCCGATTCTGGACGATCGCCTTCCAGTCGGAGGCGGGCGCGGCGGCCGGCGTGGTGGCCGGAGTTTGTGCGAAAGAAAAGGAAGAGAAGCTGGTCAGCAGCGCCACGACAGAAATAGCGACGCGCAATCCTGACTTGATTGTGTTCATGGGAACTCCGTTCGACATACGGGTGATTATCGAATTATCGCTGCTTTGCGGTCGCGACGGAATGCTCATCCAGGAAGCGGGCTACTTCGTTGCCGGTTGGCATGGAAGGCTGAGCGCCCGGCCGCGTCACCGAAATCGCAGCGACGGCAGAAGCAAAAACAGCGCTCTGTGCGACCGAGGAGCCGCGCATCAAGGCCACTGCAAATCCCGCATTGAATGCATCCCCGGCCGCGGTCGTATCCACGGCATCCACGGAAAACGCAGGGATGCGCTCTTTCGGGAGAGTCCCCTGGGCAATCACACAGCCGTTGGATCCCAGCTTCAACAACACGTTCTTGACGCCCCATGCCAGAAGGCGATCGGCCGCCGCGTAAGACCCATCGTTACCGTTCTCCACGTTGGCTCTCAGCAGCTCCTGGGTCTCAGTTTCGTTGGGCGTAATCCATGTCAACCTGCGAAGCAACTTCTCTGACAACTGATGGGCCGGCGCCGGGTCGAGCATCAGCGGGATGTCATGCCGCTCCGCAAATTGCGCTAAGTATTCAACCGTCTCCAGGGGAATCTCAAGCTGCGCCAAAAGAAATCCCGCGCGTTTCAGAAGGGGCGCTGCCTGTTCCAGCAGTTCCGGCGTGAAGCGGCCATTGGCGCCGGGCACGACCACGATGTTGTTTTCGCCGCGCTGTCCGGTGGTGATCAACGCAACGCCGGAGGGCCCTTCCACCGTGTTCACGTAAGCGGTGTCGACGCCGGCGTCTTTCAGGCCATGGCGCAACTGCGTTCCAAAAGGGTCGCTGCCCACGTTGCCCACCATGGAAACGGGGTGACCGAGTTTCGTGGCGGCGACCGCCTGGTTGGCGCCTTTTCCTCCGTAAAAAGTGTTGAAGCTATTGCCAATGATCGTCTCTCCCACCTGAGGAATGCGTTCTGCTCCCACCACTAAATCGAGATTGATGCTGCCGACGACCACGATGGGCTTCTGCATGACGCCTCGATTTCGACTACTTCACCGTGACTACTTCACCATGGGCGCGATTGCGATCGATCCCAGCCCCAGCAGGAAGAAGATGAACATGGCGGGAATCAGTTTGCGCGAGGCCGGTGGAGCGCTGGCAAACTCTTTCCAGATGAAGACGCCCCAGACCGCCGACACCATCGTCGCGCCTTGGCCGATGGCATAGGACACGGCGGGACCGATGATTTGCGCGTGCGACGCGACAAAATTGAACACGGTTCCGGTACACCAGATCAACCCACCGACGATTCCCCACCAATGCCACGCCGGCTTCGCCTGGAAGTATTGCGCCATGTTGACCGGGGGAGTGCCGGTGAGCGGCTTTCTCATGAAGAGATAGTTGACCGGGATCGCGCACAGGACGACTCCCAAAGCGAAGAACAACGCTACCGAGTAAGGGCCCAGGGAATGCTCTCCGGTAACCGCCTTGGTCACGAGCGGATAAAAGCTGCCCATGAGCACGCCGCAAGCCACGCTGATCCAGATTCCACGGACACTGACAGAGCGTCGCTCGCCCTCTCTGCGGCGATAGGCGAGTGCGTCCAGAATAATCGCGAGCACGACCAGTGCCATGCCGCCGAAGAGCAGTCCGGGATGGCCCTTGGGAGAGATGGCGTAATTCAGCAGAACGCCCACCACCAGCGCCAGGCCGATTCCAACCGGAAACGCGACGGCCAGGCCGGCGATATCAATGGCTGCGACCAGGAGAAGGTTGGCCACATTGAACACCGCGCCGCCGGCGACGGCGAACAGCAAGTGCCGCGAGTCGGCCTGGCTGATATTGCTGAAAAACGAGAGGTTGCCTCCACCCCAATTCCCCAGCGTGAGCCCCCAACCCAGGCTGCCCAGAACAATGCCGATCACGTAGTCCCAGTAAAAAAGCTGGAAGGCATATCCGGCGGTGAGTTTCATGGTGTTCGCCCACGATCCCCAGCACAGCATGCTGATGATCATGAAGGCGAGCGCGATTCCGTAGGCTTCGGGCTGATACATGCTGGAACGCTTCTTTCCGGCGTTTAGGCGCGATTCCCAGGATGCTCCAGTTGCAGGGCGCCCTTCGGTGCACGCTTTGGGGCTAGGGTTAGGATGACATTTGAAACGTTTTACCGAACATCGAAAAATACTCGCACAGATTCTACTTGTCAAGAATATTGCGGAAACCGCAAGTAGCCTTTCCGCGCCAGCATCCCAGGTGCGTCTCGCCAAAATGGCTAGTGGACTTCCGACGCTCTTAACAATCCGGGCATTTGACTTGACGTCACCATTTAGTCTTTAGAACGCTTCATTTACAAGTCTGTCTCTCCGGCTCCCGAACATCGGGACATATGGGTTCCTGAGACCAAGCTGATGTGACATAAACGAGGAGAAGCGCAAGGCGACTGGCAAACCGGAAGTTACGTCAGACTCCTTGGCTGCACGCTCGACCATAACGACGCTGGAAGGTCAATATAAAACGTTTTAAACAGCATGTCCAGGCAAGGGAATGGAGGCGCTCCGCAAAGTGTTTTTCCCGGAGGCAGCACGAACTACGGTTGCGGCGTTGGCCATTGTTACTTGGCCATGCTTAAAAGGTCGAACACTCCATCCACCATTAACGAGCGAAGGGCTGGTCCCGATGACGTAGGAGTTCGAGGAATCTAAACGAGAAGGTCATTGGAGCACAATAATGTGAAAGTAATAGAACTCCAACCGCGAACTTACGCCACATCTTGAATTGCCGTGCCTGCGTTGCCCTTTCTTCGATAGTCAGTGGTTAGTTAATGCCTCTACTCTTTTCGCATTATTGACTCGCCGTCACGCGTCCCTATAATCGCCGCACTCTGTGGGGGAGATCTCCGGGCGCACTCAATGTTCGCTTGCGGGATGTTTTCATCGCAACGTCAAGCGCGGTTCGTGAAGACAAATGGGGAGACGTATGAGCAATTTGCGAAGGCTGGCCTTTGTTCTGTTTGCGGTGGTTGGTGGGTTGAACCTCGCCGGGTCGAACTTAGTAAGTTATGTTGGCGCGCAAGAAATCACCGGAAACATCCGCGGCACCGTTTCGGATCCAAGCGGAGCGATCGTTCAAGCCGCCACCGTCACCGCAAAGCAGGTCGAAACCGGCCTGACTCGGGAAGCGGTCACCGATCGCCAGGGAGCGTACGTGCTGGTCGAACTCCCGATCGGACATTACCAGTTAGAGGTTCAGGCCAAAGGTTTCCAGCGCTACTTGCGGCAAGGGATTTCGTTGGACGTCAACGAAACGGCGACGGTCAGCATTCACCTCAAGCTCGGGGCAGAGACACAGCAAGTTGAAGTGAGCGCGGATGCCGCGTTGCTGGAGAGCACGGTCAGCAGTCTCGGGCAAACCGTGATGGAGCGCGAGATTCTCGACCTCCCGCTGGATGGCCGCAACTTTTCTCAACTCGGACTGCTACAGCCCGGCGTAGTGCCGTTGACGCCTGGACTTCTCGAAGCTGGAGGTCCGGCGCGAGAAAATCAGGCGTATGCCGTCGATGGCCAGCGGCCGGAATCGAATAATTTCCTGATTGATGGCGCCGATAATGTCAGTTCGGTGGACGGGGGATTCGTGGTCAAGCCGCCGATCGACGCGATTGCCGAGTTCAGAATTCTGAGCCACAACGCGAACGCGGAGTTCGGCCGCAATACCGGCTCGACGACCAATATCGTTACGCGCTCAGGCTCCAATGCGTTTCATGGGGCCGCTTGGGAATTTCTGCGCAACGACGCCATGGATTCGTCCGATTACTTCACGCACGGTGTTCAGCCCCTAAAGCAAAATCAATTCGGCGCCACCTTCGGCGGCCCGATCGTGAAGGACAAGACCTTCTTCTTCGGATATTACGAAGGTTTCCGAAACCGGCAGGGTGAGACCGTGCCCGCAACCGTGCCTTCCTCGGCGGAAAGGACCGGCGATTTCGGGGAGCTCTGCAACAACATTACCGGGGACAGCTTTGCCACGAGCGGCCAGTACGCCAGCCAGTGTGTCAATGCCCAGGGTAACCCAGATCCCAACGGCCAGCTCTTTTTGTTTGGTCAAGATGTGCCATTCAACAACATGACGATTGTCATGCCCATCGATCCGACCGCGACGAGTGTCTTGGCGCTTTTCCCGTTGCCGAATGTTGGAGAAAATGGATTCATCGCGACGCAGACGCTAGTCGAGAATAACGACCAGTTCGGACTGCGCCTGGATCATTATCTTTCGCACGCCGACACTCTCAATTTCCGCTACATGTTCAGCACTGGCCCCACGACCGATCCGCTCTCGCCAGTTGGAGCGAACGTACCTGGTTTTCCGGTGGGCGAATATAACCGCGCGCAGAACTTTGTGGCGCAAGAAACTCATATCTTTTCGCCGTCCATCATTGGCGTCGCGCGTTTTTCCTATCTCCGTAATACGTTCCTGCTGGACGAACACCTGAATCACGAGTCGCCCGCAGACCTTGGGTTCCAGTACGCTCCCACGTTGCCTTTGGCCGCCGGGCCTCCATTTATTCAGGTCGGGGGATACGCCTCAGTGGGCGACCCCATCACGGGCCCGCGCAACACTTTTCAGAATACGTTTGACTTCTCCGGCTCGCTGAGCTGGATCCACGGCCGCCACGAACTGAAATTTGGCGGAGGCTACCGCCGCGACCAGATCAATGCCTTGCAGGGCATCGCCAGCAATGGCTTCTTTGTGTTCGCGGGGATTCCTTACCAAGCGGGATTCCTCTTCAACGATGGTTTCGCCAACTATCTCGGGGGCTTTCCGGTTGTGTTTCTGCAAGGCGGAGGCAACTTCGCTCGCGAAATCCGTGACCGCGCGGTGGACGCCTATGCCCAGGATACCTACAAGGTCAATTCTCACGTCACGTTGAACCTGGGACTTCGTTACGAACTGCCGTTCCCCTCAACCGAGAGGCACAACGAGGTAAATCTTTTCGTTCCCGGAGCACAGTCCACAGTGCTTCCCAACGCTCCCACGGGACTTCTTTATCCCGGCGATCCGGGCGTACCGGCGGGCTTGATTCCAACCCAGAAAACCGCTTTCGCTCCGCGCTTCGGCGTGGCCTGGGACCCGCGTGGCGACTCCAAAACACTGATCAGCGCGGCCTACGGAATTTTCTACGAGCCGTTCTATACCGGCGAAGGCGGGCCGCTGCAGGATCCGGTCAGCTCTCCCCCTTACCTCAAGACTCTGCAGTTAGGATTTCCCATCAACTCATTTGCTAATCCGTTTTTCGCTCCGGATCCTTTCGGAGTACCTTTCCCCGAGCCCATGACGTTGTTGGTGGTTGCGCGCAATCTGCATCTGCCCTACGCGCAAGACTGGAATCTGAACATCCAACGGTCTTTTGGCGAAGATTGGCTCTTTCAGATGGGCTACGTCGGAACCACCGGCGTGAGGCTGCCGCGATTCATCGAAGGGAATCCACCAGCCTTTATCCCTGGCGCCGATACCACCAGCCCAGGCTGCCAATCACCGAACCCGCCGTGTCCGTTTTCCACCGAAAACAACGTGAACCAGCGGCGGCTCTATTCGGGATGCACCTTGGCGAACCCGAACAATTGCATCTACGGTTCGGTCGGTGAAATCGCGGGCATCGCGAACTCCAGCTACAACGCTCTGGAAGCCAGCCTGCGCAAACGCTTCAGTCACGGGCTCTCGTTCCTTGCTTCCTACACCTGGTCGCATTCCATCGACGACGTTTCTTCCTTCAACATTACCGGCTCGGCTTCCCAACCCGTTGCCGGAGAGAATGACCTGGCGCAGAATCCGTTTGATCTCGCGGCCGAGCGCGGCCGGTCCATGTTCGATTCCCACCATCGTTTTGTGCTGAGTTATCAGTGGAGCCTTCCGTTCCTGCAACATTCGAGCAGTTGGTACGGGCGCGTGCTCGGCAACTGGCAGTTGAACGGAATTTTCACAGCAATGAGTGGCGGGCCGTTCACGGTCTTCGACTCAAACGACGTGTCGCTGCAAGGGCAGGCGCCGGAAATCACTGGCTTCTCGGCGAACCGCCCCAATCTGATCGGAAACCCGAACTCCGGCCCGCGCGCTCCGCAGGAATGGTTCAACGTGCAGGCTTTTCAGCAACTGCAGCCTGATCCTCTCGGCCGGTTTGAGGTGTTCGGGAACGAAGGCCGGAACGTGGTCCAGGGCCCGGGATTCGTGAACTGGGACGCATCCGCCTTCAAGAACATTCGGCTCAGGGAATCCAAAGAGCTTCAATTCCGCGGTGAATTGTTCAATCTACTGAACCATACCAATTTCCGCTTGCCGGTCAGCGACCTTGAATCGCCGACATTCGGGCAAATTCAATCGGACGTTGGTCCGCGCGTAATTCAGGTTGCCCTGAAATTCCTCTTCTGATGATTTGGAGCCTGGACCCCGTGTCTCGTCGCTATTGAATTAGATGGTCGGGGCGCGCGGATTTGAACCGCGGACCCCCTGCGCCCAAGGCAGGTGCGCTACCAGGCTGCGCTACGCCCCGACTTTTCAACGACTTAGGCCACGTTCGACCCGTACAGAAAGTCTAAGGCAGGGGAGCAATTACCGCAAGGGAAAGTTGCAATTTGCGAACTCACCGAAGGCCGCCCGCGCTGCGGCGTCGTATGCAGATGCTGCGTCACGTTCATCCTGAAATCGTCCGAGAAACTTTGATGTGTTGTGGACTGTGACATACGCGCGCCAGAGTCCTCGACTGGAATCCCAGCTCACGCCCTTGTACAGGGATGCTCCGCGTGTCTTCGGCTTGTTTGCGTTGTTTTCACCTCGGACACACACGCGAAGATTGTGGCGTTGGCAGTTCAGACCTCTACGATCTTGATGGTCAACGTCAATCCTCGGATGAGTTACACCCATGATGAATCGGTGAAGGAGTTGTGACGTGGTTCGTCCTGATCGTGTTCGCACTTTGCGGACAGCGTACACGTTAGTCTTCGTCTTGGTCGCGCTCCACTTGAATGCGGACACTCGGTCATAATCCTCGTCATCGACAAGAGCGACGAAGCCTTGAGTCAGAGCGATAGTTTTCATGAGGTCGGGCGGGCAAGAACGGGCTGCCACCTGGATCTCAACGTGTGCGTTCCGTCTTCTGCTTGGATGTCCTTCGCATACTCCTCAGGGTACGTTACGCGAAAGTGCTCCTGCAGCCATTCCGGCCACTCATTCCACGTGCCCACCGGGTCAGCTTTGAAGTTGTCCCAATCCAAAACCTCTACCTCGACGGCGCCGTCGATAAGGGCGCGGTTCTGTACTGACCCACCACTGACCTCGACAACGAACTTGCCCTTCGGAATTTCTCGACGGCAGGCTTTGCGTTCTCGCCTTGCTTCTCTGCGACGTTTCAGTTTAATGGCATGCTTCTTTTTCTGCGCATCTATTGCTGTTTCCCACTCCAACATCGGCGAGAGGTGCATGCGGTATGCGTTGTGAACACCCTCCTTGTTTATGGTGATGATCTTGTGTTCTTTCTCCATGCGCTGGAGGTGGGCATAGACGGTATCAGCCTTCGCAATCGCAGTCTTCGCCAAGAGCGTTACGATGCTGACCCTGATGTCGAGACTCTCTATGTCCACATTTGGCGCATCCTTCTTAAAGGCAGCATCTACAATCGCTAACAGGACTGCGACGGAGTGTTTATCTAACCTGCTAGTCCCTCTCTTTTTGATCAAATTGCGGGCTTCCCTTTTCGTCACGCCTGTTCCTTTCTGGCATTCCAATAACGGGGTGTACGGTATACCCATAAAAGGGAGGCCGCGGTTATATGCCACCTAGGACCGTGCACCCCGTCAACGTGAACCAATTGCTTGTAAGTCTATGAAAACTTATATGCTAACCGCCGAGGGCTATAGGTTTTGATTTCCCTTAGGAACAGGAAATGCAATCCCTTTGCAAAAAATCTGCAAAGGGACCCTTCGGGAACCATAGGGGGACACTGGGACAACCGCTCTCCCTGTCGTGCTCACAAGAAGCGTGCGCACTCCGGTTGCACTCATTTCCGTGAGAGAAAATCACTCTCACAGAAACAAGCGCAAGCCCTACGGGCGGTGCGGTACTTGTCCCAGTGCAAACCATGGGACTTGGTAAGTCGAAATCACCCATTCCGGTCATCTGAGGCCTGCCCGTGCAGCATTCAATCGTGCCTCCGCCAAGCTCGTTCTCGCTATATACTCTGCTTGCTCGCGTGCATCCAGGACTTGTACTTTAGCGCAGTCCTCAGCAGCCGCATGGAGAAAGCAGGGGCCACTCCAGCCCCAGGGATCCAACCACCGAAACACGCACCGCTGCATCCCTTTGCCGATCCTGATTCCGCACACCTGACACTTTGATGTGCCGCGCACTGCCGTGTCCCTGGGGGCAAAGGACCGTATGGTTGCAGCGGCCTTTGGGAGCAGCAATCTGGTCTCGTGGTCCTGCGCGGACCAACCAAAACTGCACTCAGTTATCTCTCTGAATTTTTCCATTAAGAGGCCTGCCCATTCCGCGTACCACTGACGCGGTCCGATGCCTTCCTTCGGCCTAGTCGGGCTCGTTCCGCTTTTCGCATCGGCCTCTTCGAATCGCTCCAATTTAGCGCATGTAGAATCTGTGGCCGGTCATTTAACCGCCATGGGGGATTTGTACGCGATCCGGGACTCGTGGCGAAGTGATGCTGCTCACAGAGAGCGGTGATATGGTCCCTGGGGTTTTGAGTGTAATGGTCTGTTAGCGTCAGTTGACTACTGCAGCTTCGCATACTCCGCCTTGACTTGTTTCAGGATGGGTATGTCGGGGTCGGCGTCTTTCCAGAGGGTGAAGAAGTCTTGGTAGGCGGCGCGGGCTTTGGCAGTGTCGCCTTGCATGGCATAAGCGCGAGCGAGTCCGAGGCGTGCAAGACCGCCCCACGGAAAGTTCATCACCACGCCGCGGTGGTCGATGAATTTCTGAAATTCCGCAGCCGCCCGGTTGCCATCGTGGAGCATGAGATAGGCTTCGCCACGCAAATAAGGCGGGCACAGGAATACAGTGAGGTCGCCCGTAGCCGAGCTGAGTTCGATCGTACTCGCCACCCCCAAGAGTTCGATTGCCCGGTTAGGGTCTTTACGCTGCAACGCGACGGCTGCCCGGATCGTAGGCAGCCAATACCTCTGCACCATCGTGTCCAGCGGGAATGTCTTGTCGAGTTCAGCGGTCAGCTTCTCCGCCCCTGCCATATCGCCAGCCCGCGCCAGGGCCAGCGTCGCAATCCCTCGCACGTCGCGGTTTGGGGCCAGCTTCAAGGCTGCATTGGCCTCCGCACGCGCCTGCTCCCCATTTCCCGATTCCACGTCGCGCAGTGCTTCCTCTGCCTGATATCCCGCTGCCGTTTCTTTGGCGTCGTTGTGCTGGGCTGAATCCATTGCCCGACGGGTCAGTTCGTGCGCGTTCTTCAGCTTGCCGTACCAACCTTCCGTGTCTGCTTGCGCGGCCAGCAACAGGTCTTCGGCTCCCGGCTTGCCCATGGCGCTTGACACCAACTGCGCCATCTGCGCTGTATCGCCCTCCAGAAACGCCAACCAGTAGCGACTCTGGAGCAATTGCTCGTTGTCCAGCTTGTGCTCCTCCGCCTGCTTGAACACCGCCTCAGCTTCATCCAACCGGTTGCTGCTCATGTAGGCGAGGCTCAGGAGATAATAAAGGATCCCGTTATGTGGATCGAGGCGCACTGCTACTCGCCATTCCTCCGATGCCTTTTCCCAGTTTCCCACGGTGGCGGAAACGAATCCCAACTCAGTGCAAGGCATACCGTCCCTTGGGTAGGTTTGCTGCCACAGCTCATCGACCTGCGCCCCCTTCTCCAGCTCTCCTGTCACGAAATCGTAGTAGCCGGACTCGATCCAGAACCGCTCCCGTTCACTCACCTTCTCACGCAGGTCGTAAGCCTTGCGTCCATTTTCAGCCGCCCCCGCGACCTCGTTGAGGTCGTGATAGAGAACCGACAACTGGGCGTAGGCCATAGCAAAATTCGGGTCAAGGTCCACCGCTCGTTTGTAGAAAGGTAGCGCGGCCGTGTCTCCTTTTGCAGCCCACATCTTCAGTCCCAGGCTGTATACTTTCAGGGCCTCCAGCGAGGGCGTGGTCGCTTCCTCCAGCGGCGTGGCATACTTCTGCACCGAGCTGAGCGACTCGCCCAGCTTGCTCCGCAAACTGACTGCGGCATTATCCAGAGCCTTGAGCACCGCTTCCTTGCCCGCCGCCTGCTCCTGCGCTTCCGCCAGCACATCGCCCGTGTTGCAGTTCACAGCCTTCAGCCCAATCACGTATTGACTGCCTAGGCCCACAATCGAGCCCGTCAGCATGGCCTTACTGCCCGTGCGCTGGCAGACATCACGAGTGACCTCTGGCGTCAACCGGTCACCGGCGGAACGTCCCATCAACTTCAATGTCTCATTCACCCTGCGCTCGGACACCAGGGCCAGAAAGGGCGATTGCTCCAGCTGTACCGAGAGTCCCTGCTTCAGCGTGTCATCGAACACCGTATCGCCCGTGCTGTTGGCAAAATCGGCGAGAACGATGCTGTCCTTGTCCGTCAGCGCTCTGACTTGGCGGCGCGGATAGAGAAGCCAGGCGGCGATCAGGCCGACCAGCAGAATTGCCGGTGGGACAACAATCTTCCAGAGCGTCCGCTTCGCTGCCTTGGAGTCTTGCTGCGGCCGCTCATCCTCGACCTCAGCAATCAGACGGTAGCCGTGGCGCGGCAGAGTTTCTATGTAGCGAGGCTCATCGGCGTCATCCCCAAGCGCTCTCCGCAGCTTCCCGATGGCGGTGTTGATGGAGTGGTCGAAATCTACGAAGGTGTCGGCGTGCCACAGACGCTGGCGGAGTTCCTCGCGGGTAATCCACTCCCCGGGCTGGTCCACAAGAATCGTGAGAATTTGGAAGGGCAGACCTTGGAGTGGGACCTTGCCGTCCTCTTTGCGCAATTCCCGCGAGACAAGGTCGACCGTGAACGGTCCGAACCGCACTTGCCGACGTGTTGGAGCCAGAACTGGCACGAGGCGTTGGACGCCTTTCGCTCCACCAATTCTAAGAACCGCACCCTGCGCTTCGGGACAAGGTCCAATCTTACTTCCGAATTGGTCGGCACGGTTAATGAAGTGAACGATTTATGAACATACTGCCGGCATGAAGACGATAGCGATCTACACCAGAGTCAGCACTCGCAAACAAGACAATGAAAACCAACTACTGCAACTGAGAGAGTTCGCCAGCAAACAGGATGGCTGGGAGATCATCACGGAGTTCGTTGACACGGTAAGCGGGTCCGGCAAGAAAGAACGCAGGCAATTCGACGAAATGATGCTGGCTGCCAGCCAGAAGAAGTTTGATCTGCTCCTATTCTGGAGTTTAGATCGTCTCAGCAGGGAAGGTATTCTCAAGACATTGGGATATCTTGAACAACTGAAGGGCTGGGGCATCGGCTGGCGTGCCTATACCCAGCCGTTCCTTGACACTGGGAATGAGATGACGAACAGCATCGTTCTCTCCGTTCTGGCAGCCGTTGCGAAGCAGGAGCGCATTACGATATCGGAACGCACGCGGGCAGGCCTGCAGAGAGCGCGTCGGACTGGTGTCACGTTGGGGCGTCCCATGGCGAACGTGGACATGAAGCTCGTCGAGCGGAGGCGTGCAAAGGGTGAGAGTTTGCGGAGCATCGCAGCAGCCATGGGTGTTTCTGCCGCGTTGCTTTGCAAGAGGGCAGCACAGGCAAGCTAGCCAGCTCGGGGATGTGATCACCCTGAGAATCCGTGCATTCGGAGCGAGGTGGATACTCCGCGCATCCACTGGACTCTCAGTTGTCAAGTGTTACGAGATCGGAACAGGGTCGCGAATTTGTTGCAGAAGCTGACCTCTTGGGCTACAAATTAGGGTCTCCCCCACGTTGAACATTTCAGGTGCATCTTGGGACTTGGCGCTTAGCCGAGACGCCCCCTGCATCCAGTGTGCTTGTAAGCTGTGTCGAATGCGGAAGATACGAGGGGCTCTGGTAACAAAGGCCACAGTTGGCGAAGAGAGCCCGAGACGGGTGTAAGCCAGCGCGGGCAGGAAGCTCGTACCCCTAGCGGTACGAGAGTTTTGTGCCGCTATTAGGCCTGCGAAGAGTCCAGCGAGTGTACGCTATACGTAGGAGACGATTAGCGCAGGTGTACGCCGTACGCCTTTCGAGGTTGCATTGTCACTCCTATCCATCGATCTATCTGCGGGGGTTGCGGATGTGCTAGGCCAGCAGTGACACTTGCTGATGGATCGCCTGCAAATCCTCCGTCATCAGATTCGCGTAGCGCCTTGTCATCTCAAGGCTCGAATGTCCTAGCACCTTCTGTAGATGGAACACCGAGCCACCCTTGCGGAGATAATTCACTGCGAATGAATGCCTGAATGCGTGCAAAGTGCGGGCAGGTGGATCGAAGCCTAAACGCTTGCAGAGTAGCTTCACGTCTCGCGCCATAACGTGACGGTCAAGTCTGCAACCCTTCCGAGTGCCGAGCACCATCATGTGAGCATGGGGGCAGAAGTCGCGCGTGTAGCGGAACAGGTGCCTGCGTAGCTCGAATGTAAAGGGAACCTTGCGTTGTTTGCTGCCCTTGCCGTTGAGAGTCAACAATAGGTTGTCAAAGTCGCAGTCAGACACCCTCAAGTCGAGTGCCTCGCTGATCCTGCATCCTGTGTCGAACAGGATCAGCACCAGCTGATGCAGACGACGTTGGAAGAAGTTGCGCGGCTTCCATCCCAGCATGAGTTTCACTTGTGAAGCTGTGAATGTGGGAAGTATGAATTGCGGTTCTTTCAACTTCGAGGCGCGATACGGTGATCCAGCCCATTTGAGGTAGGCATTCACGGCACGGATGCGATTGTTGCAGGCTGTGGGCTTGAGTCCCTTCTCTCGCATCCGCATTACGAAGGCTTTGAGATCGTCGGCAGTTGGCGATTCGGTGCCGAGCCAGCGAAGGCTTTGCTTGTACCACTCTATGGTTGCTGGTGAGACGTTGCTGAGGTATTGCCGTTCTTTGATAAACTGCGCATGCGTCACGTTCCCTCCGAGGCAGGTGAGCAAATTCGGATGGAATGTGGCTAAGTCTTTTATGATCAGCAGAAGCGTATCGGCCCTGCGCCCAAGGCAGGTGCGCTACCAGGCTGCGCTACGCCCCGACTGGCTCATTATAAATGAGGCGATGGGAGCGGCCCGGCAGATTCGCTGCGGCCAGGTTTGCGATCGGTGCTCCCAAGGCCCTAATTGGCTCGTTGTGCGCGCTGGCCTTTTCCGCGATGCCCTTTATTCGACGCCGAGGCGCAGCCGGGGCTGTATAATTTTCGATCAGTATGCAGAAGCCGCGTTACGCGCTGGTGGCGTACCTGAACAATCCCGCAGGAGAGTTCGTGGAGAACCTGCGGCGCGAGCTGCATCCCGACCTTCCCCATTTGGCGGCTCACCTGACCATCTTGCCGCCGCGGCCGCTTCAATGTAGCGAGAGTTCGGCGCTGCAGGTTTTGGAGCGCATCTGCGGCCACGAGGAGCCTTTCGAAGTCAGCCTCGGTAATGTGGAGACGTTCGTGCCCGTGACCCCCACCGTCTACATCCGAGTGGACGGCGCGGCGGCTCGGATGAGCGAATTGCACAGCAAGTTGAATACCGAAGCGCTGGCCTTTCAGGAAGAGTGGCAGTACATTCCGCATCTCACGATCGTGAAGATGACCGCCGAAGCGCCCGCACAGACGGCCTTTCGGATGGCCCGCGAGCGCTGGGCCCAGTTCTCGGGAAGTCGCCGCATCTTGCTGGAAAGGCTGATCTTTGTGCGCGAAGAGGTGCGCGAAGATGCTCCCACTTGCTGGGTCGATCTGGCCCCGGTATGGCTGGGGCGCACCCTGGTTTCGCGCTAAAACGAGGGGTTCGCCAGAGCCTGGCGTAATCGTCGTCTTGTTACCACTTCCTCTAGTTACTCTTGCCGCGTCTGCATGGCCCCAGGTACATCTCCCTCCCGTGCATTGAAAAGCCGTGCTCGTATCTGTAGATAAAGAGTAGGGCAAGTATCCGGCGATTGCAGTCGAAGGCCAATTCTGGCGCGGGTTTCCGGTTCGAAACGGGGAGAGAAAAATGCAGATCGGGGTTTACGGATCGGGGTACCTGGGAACGGTGATTTCGGCCTGCCTGGCGGATTTTGGCACTCCAGTTTCCTGCTGTCATCCCGACCGGTCGCGCATGGTCGAGATGGCCCAGGGCAACGTCCCCTTCTTCGAAAAGAATCTGAAAGAGATTATCCGGCGCAATGTGCGGGCCGGTCGACTGGCCTACTCCACCGACATTGAGTCGTTTGCCCGCAAGACGCAAGTCATTTTTCTGGCGGAAGACAAAGCGGACGGCCTGAACGATGTGGCCATGCGCATTACCCGGCTGGCCGCCAAGCCTCCGATTCTGACCATTGTGACTCCATGTCCCGTAGGTACGGCGAGCGCCCTGGAAAAGAGCATCAAAGACGCCGGCTTGCAGGCCACGATCGTGTCGCAGCCGATGTTCTTCACCGATGGTTGCGCGGTCGAGGATTTTAACTGGCCCGACCGGCTGATCCTGGGATCGACCTCAGGTGAAGCCGTACAGATGCTCAAGCAAATTTTTCATCCCCTGGTGATGCGGGGCGTCCCGGTGATTGTGACCAACCAGGCGACGGCGGAACTGGTGCGCGAGGCGGCGACGGCTTTCGTGGCCACCAAGATTTCCTTCATCAACGAAGTCTCCGCGCTCTGTGAGCGGGTGAACGCGGACGCCGTGAATCTGGCGCTGGCCCTCGGCCTCGACAAGAAAATCGCTCCCCGCTGCCTGCAGCCCGGAGCGGGCATGGGCGGCGTATTCGCGGAATCGGACATGGACGCGCTCGCCGGGTTGGCGCAGGCGCATGGCGTGAGCTTGAAGGTGTTGAGCGCAGCGCGCGACGTGAACCATCTGCTCGCCGATCGCCTGGTCGACAAAATTGCCGTGGCCCTGAATTCCGTCGAGAACAAGGAAGTCGGCATTCTGGGGCTGGCGTTCAAGCCGAACACGAATTCAGTGGCGGGATCGTCGTCGATACGCTTGGCCGAAACCCTGGTTTCCAAAGGCGCGCACGTGCGGGCGTACGATCCCGTGGCCATTCCTGAAGCCAAGACGCGGCTCAACGGAACGGTTCGTTATTGCGACTCCGCTTATGCGGCGGCGGAAGGTTCTGACGCTCTGGTGGTCGGCACCGGCTGGCCGGAATTCCGCGCACTCGATTTCGACCGCATCAAGCACTTGTTGAAAAGACCCGTCATCGTCGATACCAAGAACCTGCTGGATTCGGTACGGCTCCGCGCCCTGGGATTTGAGTACGTCGGGGTTGGCCGGGGATAGAAGTTCAGGAGCCAGTGAGTTTGGCGCCAGTTGATTTCCCGAGCTTGATTTGGTTGCCCTCCCCTGGCCTCCCCTTCAATTTCATGTCCTTGCGGACTCTCTCTTTTCACTGGCGCGAATGTTGCGGCCCGCCGCTCAGAACCAATCTCTGACAGCACCAACCTCAGTTGCTATAATCAAGCCAGTGGTGGGAATAGCTCAACTGGTAGAGCACCGGACTGTGGCTCCGACGGTTGCGGGTTCGATTCCCGTTTCCCACCCCAGATTTTCCGCTCCACGCCTCGTGTCACGGCCCTGTAGCTCAACTGGATAGAGCATCAGTCTTCGGAACTGAGGGTTGGGGGTTCGAGCCCCTCCGGGGCCGCCATATGAAACGCGGGTTCCATCTCCGGGCGTCTTTGTCGCAGCTGGGACCGCTCGAGCAACGCTTGCTGGAGGCCCTGTGGGAGCGCGGCCATGCCACGGTTCGTGATCTGCTGAACGGCGGCGGCGCCTGCCAGGATCTGGCCTACACGACGGTGATGACCACGCTCGACCGTCTCTTCAAGAAAAATTTGCTGTCGCGCCAGGCGGAGGGCCGGGCCTTCCGGTACGCGCCCCGATTCACCCGCGAAGAACTGCACCGGGAGGTCGCCGGCGAGGCTGTCCGGCAGCTGATGGAGGCAAGCCCGGCGGCGTCGCTGCCGCTGTCTTATCTGGTCGAAGTGCTGACCGAGCGGGACGCGCAGTTGCTCGATGAGCTCGGGCAGGTGGTGGAGGCCAAGCGGCGGCAGTTGCGCACTGGTGAGATGCGCGGCGAATCGCGCAGCGATTCCAAGCACCAAGATTGCAAGCCCCGAGATTCCGAACCCAAGGATTCCAAACCCGAAGATTCGAAACCCCACGGTTCCAAACCCAAGGAGAACGCCTGATGTTTGCCGTGCGCGGCATCGCCGTTGCGCTCTCCGTATTCGCAATCGTGTATGGTGTTTTGTCGCTCGCGGTGTGCCTCGGCTGGCGGAGTGTCTGGAGAAAAAGCCAGACGCGTCCGGCGCGGCGCTTCGCAGATTTACTGTTTGCGTGGCGGATGTTTCCGCTGGCTACCGCAGTCCTAGTCACAGCTGCCTTCACCGTGCCCTCGTTTCTTTTGCTGGAGCCGCGGGCCATCGACGAGCCGTTGGGCGGGATTCCTCTCGGGTTGGGCGTCTGCGGCGCCGGGCTGGGAATCTTTGGAGTGCTGAACGCCGGCCTCGCGCTGCGTAGAGTTTCTCGCATAGTTGCGAGATGGACGAGCGCAGCGCAGCCAGTCGACTCCTGCGCGCCGGTTCCGGTGCTGCGGATTTCTCCGGTTGTTCCCGCGATGGATCGGCCCGCAATGATTCTGCCAACCATGATTTTGCCAACAATGACCGCCGCAGGCATTGTTCGTCCCAGAGTTTTGCTGTCTGCGGCGGCGGAATCCGCACTGACCGCCAACGAATTGCGGGCGGCCTTGAATCATGAGGTGGCGCACGTACGCCGCCGCGACAATCTGAAGAAACTTCTGCTGCGCTTGGTGGTATTTCCCGGCATGGCCAGACTGGAGGCCGCATGGCTCGAAGCCACTGAGATGGCGGCCGACGATGCCGCAGTTTCAAACGCCGGCGAGGCGCTGGATCTGGCGGCAGCGCTGATCAAGCTTTCGCGCCTGATCCCAGCTGAATTTGGTCGCGTCGACCCCGCTATCCTGATCACGGCCCTGCTGCACAGCCCCGCCGCGGTCGTGAATGCCCGCGTCGAGCGCCTCATTGCCTGGAGCGACGAGCGGCTCGAATCTCCGCAGAGATTCTCTCCTTGGTACGGGCTGGGCGCAGCCACGGCGACAGTCGCGGTCTTCGCCGTCACCTACAGCCAGTTGCTGGTGCACGTGCATACTGCGACCGAGTGGCTGGTAAGGTAACATACGCACTCCTTGTTACGGTTCAGATTCCCCATAAAGAGATCTAGAAATTCACCCGCACACCCAACTGCGCGGCGAATGGAATTCCCACGGTTGTGCCGGGGCCGAAGAAATCTCCCAGACCGCCTTCGGGGATCTCGAGCTGCTTCAGGCTGGTGAGCGGGACGCAGCTCGGATTGCAGATTCCATCCACAGCGCCGCTCGCATTAAATTCCGCCGGAACTTGGGCGATGCTCACCGCGAAGTTCGCGCCGGGATTGTTGCGGTTGAAGAGGTTGAAGAGCTCGGCGAACGGACTGATCTGCCAGCGCTCATTGATTTTGAAGGGACGGGTGACGCGCAGGTCGGTCTGCAGATAAGGCGTTCCGCGGAATTCATCGAGGCTGGTATACATGTCCGGACCGTTGTTCAACTGAATTGAAATGCGCCCGCTGTTGTCCACTGTGGTGATGGTGATGGGGCGTGCGCTCTCGAGTTGGGCAATCGTGCTCACTTCGAAACCGCCAGGGACGTGCAGGGTGCCCGCGAGGACGAAGCGGTGCCGAACGTCTTCGCCGGAGGGTCCGTAGTCGCCGGGCCCGAAGGCATCCAGTTGTCCGGCATTCGGATAGTTAAATCCGCTCGGCACTTGGCAGACGCCATCCACATAGTCGAACAGTTCGCCGAGCACGCAACCCCAGGTCTGCGCTTTGGAGAGCGTGTAGTTCGCGACCAGATTGAAGCGGCGCGTGTTGTCTTGCAGATGCAGCATCAGCGCGTTGTAGCTGGAGCGGTTGTCGGACTCGAAGACGGTGGCAGCGGCGTAGGGAAAGGCGCGATAGCCGTGGTTGCCCTGCTCATGCGTGTAATCGGCGCTGAAGGTCCAGTGCTGGTTCAGAGCATGCTGCACTCCGCCCGTGATGTGGATGGCATAGGGCGTCTTGTAGTTTGGGTCGATGAGTGAAGGGGGTGCGACGGAATTCGGATTGACAGCTTGAAACGCGGTGGCCCAGCCGTTTTGTGCGAGGTCGTTGAAGTACAGGCCAAATCCGGCGCGAATGACCGTCTTCCCGTCGTTGCCCGGAGAGTATGCGATTCCAAGCCGCGGACCAAACTGCTTGCGATCGTCGTGCGGCACCGCGGCGGGATAACCCAGGAGCGCTAAGTCGGCAAAGGAAGAATTGGCGGCCTGGCTTTGGCCGGAAGCCGTGAAGAGTCCGAACGTGGTCTGGTAGCGGAGGCCGTAGTTGACGGTGAGATGGTGCGAGACTCGCCACGAGTCCTCGGCATAAAACGCGAGACGTTGGACATTCTGTGAGAAATTGCCATTGCCCGCTGGAGTAAACGCGCACGTGATGCCGGAGGCCGGGTCGGGCGCGGGATTGCACTGATCGGCTGGCGGATTGTAATAAAAAGGCAAAGGACTGGTGATGCCGCCGCAGTCGGCTCCCGGCGGATTGATGTAGCAGTCGGGGTTCGAGGGATACGTGGTGAACTGTTCCGCCGTGGCTGCGAACGCTCCACTCAGCACCGGCTCGTGAATGAAATTGATTCCAACTTTGAAGGAGTGGTCACCCGTGGCGTGACTCAAATCGTAACGAAATTGATATTTATCCTGATTGCGCAAGTCGGGGAAAAGAGTGATGGGGGTGGCGAACTGGTTGTCGCCAAAGGTTTCAAAGCCGGAGACGGTCAGAGCCGTCACACTGAAAGGAAACTGCAGCGCGAAGCCCAGGTCGGAGGTGCGCGTCTGCGTCAGGTGCAGCAGGCTGGCATCGAGGACCAGAGTGCCGAGCCACGTCGGACTGAACGTGTAAGTGTTGCTGACCACCGTGTTCCAGTAATTGTTATGCGTGGTCAGGCCGGTGGAGGGCAGCGTCGCCTGCTGCACCAGCGCGTTGTGCGTAAGGTAGTTGTCTTCGGAGGCACGCAGAAACCACTGTGACTTCGACGACTCGGCCCAGTCAAAACGCAGCGAGCCCAGGTAATCGCGGAAGGGAATGGGAACGGTGCTGGGGACGGCAATGGACGGGATGCCGGGAATCAAGCCATTGGCAGCCAGTTGCGCCAGCGCGTCAAACTGCGCAGTACTGGCGGGGCTGTAAGCGATGCTGGCGTCCTCATGGACGTTTTCGAATGAGGTGAAGAACCAGACTTTATTCTTGGCCAGCGGTCCGCCCAGCGTGCCTACATAGTTCTGGCGCGAGAACGGTTGCTTGGGATTGTTCACACAAGTTCCGTCGGTGCAAGTCTGCGCCGGATTCTCAATAGGGAAGCGAGCGTTGAGCGCGGCCGCACGCTCGTAGAAAGCTCCGTCGCCGTGCCACTCGTTCGAGCCGCGTTTGGTGGTGATCACGACCGACCCGGCCGTGGTGCCGCCGGTGTCGGCGTCTTCATTCGAAGTGCGCACGGCAAATTCCTGGATGCCATCGGGCGAGAAGTTCTGCAGGAAGCCGCCAATCCAGTCGTCGGAGTTGTCGGCGCCGTCCACCGACAACTCGTTGTTCAGGCCGGAACTTCCCCCGGTCGAAACCGCGGTGATGCGCGCCTTGGTCGGATCGCTGGGCTCAACCGGCTCGGTGCCCGGCACGAGATAAGCAATGTTGGCAAAGCTGCGCGCCGGAAGTGGAAGCGCTTCGAGGTCCTGGCCGGCGACCACGCCGCCGTGCACGGCGCTGGCTAGATCGATGGGCTGGGTCGTGATGGAAGAAGCCTGGCCGCGAACGGTGACCGTTTGCGATGCAGCCTCTGGGGTGAGCGTGACCGCGACTTCGCGCACCGAGCTCACGGCAACGGATACGTCTGCCTGGGCGGGCGCGAATCCCGTGGCGCTCACCGTCAGGTGGTAAGTCCCCGCAAGCAGGTCGTCCAGCCGAAACTCGCCGCGGTCTTCGCTGGCGGCCTCGCGCTGCAGCGACGAATCGACGGAACGCACCACGATCTTTGCCGATGGAATGCGAGCGCCGGTCGCGTCCTGTACCGTGCCTCGCAGAGAGCCGCGCGGGTTCTGGGCCTGCACGGCGATTGACAGCATGGCCAGCGACACCGCGACGAGAAGCGACTTGCGAAAGACAGGTATTTTTTCCATGGGACGGGCATACACCCGCAGGAAAGCAGGGTAGCTTGAGAAAGCAGCCTACTACCAGCACTCGTAGGGTCAGCGCTGCGCCTAGTCCGACCACTTCTGCGGCGTGCGATCCCAGCGATGCTTTTTCAGTTCCGCGAGCAGGCTCTTGTCGAGAGGTCCAGCGTCGCTGGCGGCGATATTCTGCCGCACGTGGTCTGCCTTACGCATGCCGGCAATTGTCGTGCTCACCGCGGGATGCGACAGGATGAACCGCATCGCCATCTCAGGCAAAGTCATTCCCGGCGGAAGAATCTCTTTTAGCTTGTCGACACGCTTGAGCGTCTTGGCGAGATTTTCGGGGCCGAAATATCCCGCGCGCCAGTCACCTTTCGGAAAGGTAGTCTGCAGAGTCATTTTCCCGCCGAGGCTACCTTCATCGAGCGGGACGCGGGCAATCACACCAATGTTGAGTTCCTGGCACACGGGGAAAAGTTCGTCTTCCGGCGCCTGGTCGAAGATGTTGTAAATCACCTGCACCGCATCCACCAGTCCTGTGCGCAGGGCCTTGATGCCGTTCTCCGGCTGCCAGCGGTTGATGCTCAGGCCGAAGAAGCGAATGCAGTGGTCGCGCTTCAGTTTTTCGACAGTCGAGCGGAAGTCCGGCTCACCAGTCCAGCTGTCGTCCCAAACATGAAACTGCAGCAGATCGATGGTATCGACGCGCAGCTGCTTGCGGATCAGGTCGGCGTACTTGAAAACATGTTGCGGCGAAAAAACGTCGCTGTATTTATACTCGGGCAGCGCGGGCCAGCGGTCGTTGGCCGGAGGAATCTTTGACGCGGCATAGAGACGCTTGCCCGAATTGCGAGACATGATCTCGCCCAGCAGGCCGTCACTCTTGCCCTCGCCGTAAGCCCAGGCAGTGTCGAAAAAGTTGCAACCGAGATCGACGCCCAGCTGCATTGCAGCCAGAGATTCCTTATCGTCGGAGCCGCTCCACCCGCTCATACCCCACAGCCCGTGGGCCATGTCGCTGACTTCGAAACCGGTGCGGCCAAATTTGCGATATTTCATGTAGGGCCTTCCTGTGGATTCCTTCGTTCTCGATCGCTATCTTTAAACCATTGTTTTTCAAATTTATGACGACTTGCGTCGGAAACTCGATGAGTATGATAACTCCAAGACGAGGATCGCTGGTTGTGGGGCGGTCCTCCGACACGTTCTCCGACGCGTCCTCCAATTAACACAGACGAGTTCCAATGCCGCTGAATCTGAAGATGAGCGAACTTGAGACCGAGCGCCTGCGGTTGCGGGCGTTTCGGGAAAGCGATCTCCCCGACATCGCCCGATGGGATGAGACTTCTGGCTCCGACAGATTTCTTGAATTCTGCCTGCGATCGTATCGGGAATGGGGGATGGGGCCGTGGGCGATGGTGCTCAAAGAGACAGGAGTGATTGCCGGCAACTGCAGTTTCTGCCGGATCGGCTACGAGCGCGACCGGGGAGCGCTCGAATATTGCGGAGAGGTCAATTATTTCGTTGCACGGCCACATCGCGGAAAAGGGTTTGCCTCAGAAGCATTGCACGTAATGCTGCGATTCGGTTTTGACGATATGCGCCTTACGCGGATCCAGGGCAGATGCGCTCCGGAGAATGTCAGTTCAGAACGCGTGCTGCAAAAAGCCGGCCTGAGATTCGACCGGATGATCGCAGGCGCCGAAGGTTCAGCGGAGGAAAAGCTCTATGCGATCACGCGGGAGGAATACCTGGGACTGCCGTGATTGTCCTGACGCGGTCCTGACGCGGGCCAAGCAGAGAGCCAACTTCTGATTTTTCGATGCAAGCGATTCAAACTTTTGCTGTCCCGGAGGTCCGCCGAGGTGTTAAATGAACTTAGATCATCAGGATGGAGGTTTAGGCCATGAAATCCGAGTATCCTTTTAATCCGGCACCTGGAAAGAAAGAAGAAGTGAGTGCACCGCCCGCGTCGCGCTTCATCGACGAGAAGATTTCGGACGAGTCGGGCACGGAGACGCAAACCGACAGCGCACTCCGGCCTGCCGGTCTCAAAAATCCTTTCTGGAATTAGGCTTTTTCGGAAATGAATCTCGGCTGGCGCCGGCTTGTCGTACGCAGAATTATCGCGGCGGCCGGCGCTGATTTTTTGCCCCAAGCCCGTCCTACCGCAAGATCGGCAGGCACAGACACGGCCGAATCGAGAACTCCAGCCCCGACATTTCTTCGAGCGCAGGATGCAGCAGAGAATCGCGGCAGGGCTCCAGCGTAATCACAAACGGCAGCGAAGATTTGTCAAAGCCCGGCTTCTGCAGCAAGGAGTCGATGTTCAAGTGATGCGCGGCCATGATTTGGGCCAACCGGGCCACAATTCCGGGCTGATCGCGCACGAAAAACCGCAGGTACCACGGCGTCTCGAAATCGCTGCTGATCTTCGGCGAGGAGATGGGCGTGCCGATCTCGCTAGTAGAGACGTGGCTTGCTACATCTCTACTGCCCGCGCCCGCGGACAGGTTTTGCGCCACAAACATCACGTCGGAAACAACGGCCACGGCCGTGGGGTCGCCACCCGCGCCCGCGCCCAGAAACGCCATGTCTCCGCCATACTGGCCGGAAGTCAGAACCAGGTTCAGATTTCTCTGCACGCGTCCGAAGGGCGAGTCGGTCGGAACCAGGCACGGGCCCACCTCGGCGAACAAAGTGTTGTCCTTTAAATCGGCCCGCGAAATCTGGCGAATGGTGCAGCCCAGTTCCGCCGCGTAGTCGAAGTCGACGGCATCGACGGCGCGAATGGTGCGGGCGCGAATCGATTCCGGTGCGACCTGCGTGTGCAGACCGGCCAGAGCCAGAATAGCGAGCTTGGCGCGGGCGTCGCCGCCATCCAAATCTTCCGAGGCGTCGGCCTCGGCATACCCGCGCGCCTGCGCTTCTTCCAGCGCCTCGCTAAACGGGATGCGCGCGTTCTCGATGCGGCTCAGAATGTAATTGCACGTTCCGTTCAGAATTCCCGCAATGCCGTGCAGCCGGTCTCCGCACAACCCGGTGCGCAGCGCGGGAAGAACCGGAACGCCCCCGGCCACCGAGGCGCCGAACTCGATCTGGCATCCCTTGCGGCTGGCCAATTGCAGAAGTTCGGGGCCATGGCGGGCAATCAACTGCTTGTTCGCCGTGACCACCGACTTCCCCGACTCGAGCGCGCTGCGCACGATCTTGCCGGCGGGGTCGAGTCCGCCGATCAACTCGATCACGATGTCGACGTCGGACTTCAGCACCGCCGCCACGTCGTCGGTCCAGATGACATCGCCCGGGACGTTGTTTTTCTGGGCGTTATTCTGAACCCAAGCCTGCTTCTTTTTTTCGATGTTGCGGTTGCAGATGTGAGTCAGGCGCAGAGAGCCGTCGCCGTTCTCGCACAAGATTTTTGTCACGGCCCGGCCCACCGTTCCAAAGCCGATCAGGGCGACGCGGCAGGCCGAGGTTCGCCCCGGCTTCCTGGGCCGCTGGTTCTTAATCGAGGCCGCGTTCGCCGCCGGTTTTGAGGTCTGCCTGGGCAAGGAATCTCTCGCTGAGAAAATCGAATTCCTTATCATACGTGCGACCTGCGCTTCTCGGAAACTGCAAACCACGCGACGCGGCGCATTCTTGCGGTTTCCGATATTGACACTGGAAGAACACTTGCTCTTGAACTAGAGGCTTCGACGGACCCTTTTTCAGCTATGATCGCTGCCTCCATGCGGACCGTCGATCATCGTCTTTGTCTTCCCGGCTGCGTGCTCCTTGCCGTCATTTTGCTGCTGTCGACAGGCTGCAAGAAGAAAGACGAAGCGTCGCAGCTTGACCATCCCCGCCTGACTCCAAACGTGGTTTTGCGCGACATCACATTCCGTAGCGCGGCTCTCAATCGCGACATGCAATATCGCGTTGTGTTGCCCCGAGCTGCGGCACCGGGACAGACACTACCGGTGGTCTACCTGTTGCACGGCGGAGGAGGAGGATTTCGGGATTGGACCAACGATTCTGACGTCGCCCGCTTTGCCGAGTCGGGCCTGGTTCTCGTCATGCCCGAGGGCGCGTCCTCCTATTACACAAATGCCGTTGACCCGCCACAAGATCGCTTTGAAGACTACATCGTGAGAGACGTCATTGCAGATGTCGAAAACCGATTCCCCGTAGCTACCGGCCGTCCCAACCGCGCGATTGTGGGCGTCTCCATGGGAGGTTTCGGAGCGGTGAAGTTGGCGCTGCATCATCCCGAGCTGTTCATCTTTGCCGGGGGACTCAGTTCCGCCATCGACGTTCCGCGCCGCGCGTTTTCCATCAAACGGCTGCAGCAGTCCCGCCATTACAACTCTATTTTTGGGTCCACTGGCAGCCAGACGCGGCGCGAGAACGATCCTTTTGTTTTGGTCCGGAGAGCGAATCCGGACGCCGCGCCATATTTTTTTCTGACCTGTGGCGAACAGGAAGGCCTGTTGCCCGCAAACCGCGAATTCGCTGCGCTGCTGGAGGCGCGGCACTTTCGGCACGAGTTTCACACTGTCCCCGGAGGTCATGACTGGAACCAGTGGAATGCCTGGCTTCCCAGCCTGTTTAGCAGCCTCGCAGAGCACATGAGCCCCAAGGTCTGATCGTCCAAGAATAATCGTCCAAACCCGGCTAGGATTCCCGCGGGGCGGCATCGCGGGCGGAATCGGCATCAAAGTTGGTAATATGGTGCCTGCCTGCTGCGAGTGCAATCCCGGCGGGAGCATCGCAGACCCGCTCGTTTCCAGAAGCGCTTGTCTTTCAAGACGCACGTGGAAGAAGTATGCGGCCGACATAGGGGCCGAGCGCTACGGTCTGCAACCACGCCCGGCAGCGGGAGGAGAATGAATGATTCGAAAGTTCGCGGCGGTTCCCGGAGTCAGGGTCGTCCTGAGGTTGACGTTGGCGGCGATTCTGGTGGGAGCCACAACTGTCCTTGCCCAACAACCTCCGGTCCAGCAGCCCCAGACTCAGCAGCCCCAGGCGCAGCAGCCACCTAATAACCCGCAGTCCGGCAGCCAGGAGGCATCGCCCGGCGAAATTGGATTGTCCCGCAAGCCCAAAGTAAAACAGTACAAAAACTGGGTCTTCAACGTCGGCGGAGGAGCGAATCTGCCGGACGGGACCACCCAGAAGTTTGTGCGCGGCGGAGGCGGCGTCGCGGCCGCCGGCGTCGCTCGCAACTACAGCCCCTATTTCGGATTCCGCCTGGATTTCCAGTATGACAATGCGCCGTTAAAGGACTCGGCACTGCTGCTGGCGCAGGCGCCCGGGGCGACGAGTCATGTCTACTCGTTGACGCTTGATCCCATCATCAACCTTCCGGTGTCGAACGACTGGGGCGGCTACATTGTGTTTGGTCCTTCCTTTTATCATCGTTCAGGCAAATTGGACTCTTCGACCGCCATTCCGGGATCGGATTGCAACCCTTTCTTCCAGTGGTGGGGGCCGTGTTTCAACGCGAGCCTGCCGGTAAATGGAAACTTTCTGCACGAGAGCCAAAACGAATTTGGCGAGAACTTCGGCTTGGGCATCACCCACAAGATCAATCCGAAAGTTGAGATCTACGCTGAGTTCCGCTATCTGCACGGCTCATACAACAAGAAAACGACGGACCTGCGCCCCATTACCCTCGGCGTGCGCTGGTGATACGAAACCGTTATTCGGGATTCGTGCGGTAACTCCATAGGCCGGGAATAAAACCGGCGGTCTGCTTCTGCAGTTGCACGAACGACGATGCGGGAGCGGGATGCGCGATCGCCGCGGTGGCATTGGCCTCGCGCACGGCGGATTCTACGATGGCATGCGACGGCGCCAGCGAGCATGCCGGATCGGTTGCCGTAGCGTCGTCGGCCAGCAGGAAGGCCTGGCAGCGGCAACCTCCGAAATCTTCGCTGCGGCGATCGCAACTGCGGCACGGCTCCGGCATCCAGTCTTCGCCACGGAAGCGGCGAAACAAGGACGATTCCTGCCAGATCCAGGCCAGCGTTTTTTCGCGCACGTTCTCGAACGACAAGCCGGGCAGCACTTCCGCCGCGTGGCAGGGAAGCGCCTTGCCGGCAGGATTGATGAGCATCAATCTTCGTCCCCAACCTCCCATACAGGCCTTGGGATACCTTGCGTAGTAGTCGGGCACGACCGAGTCGATGCGGATCCGCCCGGCCAGCCGTTTCTCGGCCGCGGCCACGATTGCGACCGCTTTTTCCAGTTGCGCGTGCGTCGGCAGCAGGGCGGCGCGGTTCGCCAGCGCCCATCCGTAGTACTGCGCGTGGGCGATCTCGACCCGCTCCGGGCTGAGCCCCTCAATGAACCCGATCATATCTTCGAGGTGGTCGAGGTTTTGCCGGTGCACGACCAGGTTCACCGTGAACGCGATTTTGTGTCTCTTGATGGCCCGCGACAGTTCGATTTTGTGCGCGTGCGCTTTCGCTCCCGCGATCCAGTTCGCGGCTTCTTCCCGCGAATCTTGAAAGCTGATCTGGATGTGGTCGAGTCCCGCGCTGACCACCGCCTGCAGCCGTGATTCGTTGAGTCCGATGCCTGAAGTGATGAGATTGGTGTAGAGTCCGGCGGCGCGCGCGGCCGCGATCAGTTCCGTCAGATCAGGGCGGGCCAGCGGTTCACCGCCCGTGAAGTGCGCGTGCAGCATGCCGAGTTTTCCCGCCTGCTGGAACACACTGGTCCACTCTTCGGTCGAGAGCTCCGCCTTCACGTCCGCCAACTCCAGAGGATTGGAGCAGTACACGCAGTGCAGCGGGCAGCGGTGGGTCACTTCGGCAATGAGGGCGAGAGGATTGGAAAGCATCATTTGGAGGGCTCGGCGAGCACCCGAATGTCCGTCACATTCGCACCGTACCACGTGGCGCCTTCCGTGCAAACATCGTCGAGCTTAGCTTCGGCGAACACCGCACCACAGAGCGCGGCTCCGCGAAAGGATGCTCCTCTCAGGTCCGCGCCTCTAAAGTTAGACACCTTGACGTTCGTTTCATCGAAGCAAACGTTTCGTAGGTCCGCAGATCTGAAATCAATGTCGCTGAGCCAGCTATTTTTGAAATCGGAGCCGGCGAGAACGGCCCCATTGAGGGTCGATCCCCCGGGCAAGTCGACCCCGCGAAAGTATCTTTCTCCGGAGCCGTAGCGTGACAATAGCTCGTTGGCGCTCTCAGGTGGATGATAGCCGGAAGGTGCGTCTGGCGGGCAATTCATATGGTCCACCTGATTGCTGACGTGTCTAGTAGTCCACGATTCGCTTCTTCTGCAACTGCTCCAAGAATACGCTGATATCGCTGCGAATCTTAGCCGGGTCGGCCGCGCTGAACTGTTTCTGCAGCTCGGCGATGATCTCGCCGAAAGTGCGCTGGCCGTCGCAGCGTTCCAGCACTTGACGTCCAGTGCCCTGCAGCTTGATGGCGCCTTCGGGAAAGAGGATGACGCGGTTCTCTTCGCTGCCGGTCTTACTTCCTGCACCCGAGCTCTCTGGACCCCACCGGCATCCGGCGGCGAGGCGCGGCTGGCTTGTATCGGAAGGGGGTGCCATGGTCAGGCTCCCTCTTCCGTCATTCGAAACGCGCCTGGCGGCGGCCAGCCGGGCTGCACGTAGGCGAAATAGAGCGCGTCCAGCTGCGCCCAGAGAATGTCGCACTTGTCGCGCAGGGCCTGGATGGCGAGTTCCTGCTCGGCTCGCGTTTTCGCATTTTCAAACACGTAGTTGATGGCGAACTTGGCGTCTTCGGGGGCTTGCGTCAGCCGTGCCTCGAAGTAATCCAAACCGTCCGCGAGCCACGGATAATGCTGGCGCATCTTCTCCATGCGCAGGGAAATCAAGTCGCGCGAGAAAAGTTCGGTCAGCGACGAGGCGACCGCTTCCAGCAAGCTGCGCGAGCGCACGATGTTGAGATACTCGTTGACGGCGAAACGCGTGGCGGGAAGAATGCCGGTTCCGGCCTGCACCTGATCGGCGCTAAGGCCGGTCGCTTCGGCGAGTTTCAGCCAGCGTCGGATGCCGCCCTCGTTATGCGTGGTCGCATCTCCATCATGATCGACTACGCGCTTGCGCCAGGCGCGGCGAAAGAACGGATCGAGGCCGCGCGACAGGATGATCGAATCCTTGATCGGGATCACGCTCTGGTAGTAGTAACGGTTCAAAGCCCAGGCCTGGAGTTGCCCGCGGCTGAGGCGGCCTTCGTGCATCATCAGGTGAAAAGGATGCCGGTGGTGGTAGCGTTCCTCGCCCACCGCTCGCAACCGGGAGCGCAGTTCGTCAAACGACAGCAGACCTGCGTCGGGCAGACCGGCGTCAGGCAGATCAGCCTTTGGCGGATCAGCGCCGGGCGCGCCCGCATCTACAGGTCGAACTGGCATCCGTCCTCCGCGAGTTCCCAGCCGCTCTCCCGCACCTGGCGATACTCGGGGCCAGCCTCATTGAGCATGGGATTCGTGTTGTTGATATGGATATAGATTTTACGTGGACAGCGCAGTCCCGCCAACTTGCTCAAGCTGCCTTCGGCGGACGAGACCGGAACGTGTCCCATTTGCCGAGAGGTTTGTCCACTGCCTTGCATGCGAATCAGTTCGTCGTTGCTCCAGAAAGTGCCGTCGAACAGCAGCACGTCGGCGAAATCGAATTCCTGTAACAGCGCGCTGTCGATCTGCGGCACGGCGGGCATATAGGCGAGCCGTTTGCCGCCCGGCGATTCCACGATCAGTCCCAGGGATCCTTCCCCGAATGTTACCTGGCCCTGGCGGAGGGGCGAGACGTAGGCGGGATAGTGCATGCCCAGCGAGAGAGCCCGGCAGCGCAATCCGGAATCATCGCCCGCAGGATTTTCGAGCGGGAACACTGTTCCCGGAGCAAAGCTGCTCCAGGTCACCTGAACGGGAACGCGCTGCAGCATGGCGAACATCGAATTGTCTTCGGTAAGAATGCGGCGGATCGAGTCAGTGGCGTAGACGCGGAGCGGCTGCAGTTCGCGCAGCAGCAACAGGCCGAGCACGTGGTCAATGTCGGCGTTTGCCAACACCGCTCCGGCGATGGGCGACTGGCGGATCACAACTGGGCTTTGTTCTCTCGCATGTAGTTCGCGCGGATGAAGTTCGGGAGTGGCTTCGATCTGTGCGCGCAAGTCAGGAGAAGCCCCCAGCAAAAACCATGCGCGCGAATCGGCGCTGACGGCAACTTGCGCCTGCGTGCGGGCCTTGCCTGCGAAAGCGCCACTGCGCTGGGCGCGGCAATTGGGGCAGGCACAATTCCACTGGGGGAAACCTCCGCCGGCGGCTGATCCGAGAATCTTGACCCGCATCGCAAGAAAGTGTAGCAGCCGCTGGCGAGTCCATGAATTCGGAATTTGAATCAAGAGTTGGGAGGGTAGCGCCCGGAATCGGACTTACGTCTCCATCAACCAGGCCGAGGCCACGCTCATCCCTCCGGCGGTGGCAGCCTTGGTCTTCCGTTGGGGGATGCGGCGCGCTTCGATCTGGGCGCCACCTTCGGACTTGAGATCAAAACTAAACTCGATCGGACGGTCGAATACCACGGCCACGGAGAAGTCTCCAGTTTCCTTAGGCTGCACTCGAAGCACCTTGCCGCGAGCGCTCATTTCCGTGCCCGGTTGGGGAAGGGCGGCAACGCGAACCGCCACGTCGACCACCGAACCTTCGGGAATCAGAAACGCGCTGGAAAGCAAAATTCCGCCCAGGCTGATGTTTTCTGAGCGGGCATGCATTTTCTTATGGGCCAGCGTGAGCGAAACCGGAAGGTTCAAAGAGTAGCGATTGCCGCGACGTTCCTGGGGTTTAGGGGAGTCCATCCGAAGAGACTATGCCGAGCCGCCGCGGGCAGACAGGTAACGGTAGTGCAACTGGGCACGGGAAAAAGGCCGATGTGGCGCGACGGTAACCTCTGAGGTAACTTGATGAATCACGCCTCCAGGGGCGGCAACTTCATGTAAAGGCTCTACACCGTCGGAAGAGCCACGACCGTCAACTGCAAGGGCGGGCTCGCGACTTTCATCGACCCGGCGGAAGACAAAGCTCCGGTCGACGGATCGATGTGAAAGATCAGAATGCTGCCTGCCTTGGTATCGGCCGCATATAGGTAGGAGGGAGGGTAGAGCGCGATTCCGCCGGTCGCGGTGCCGGCAGCCACGGGCGATCCAATGGCGGTCAGCATGCCATTGCTCTCGACGTTGAAAGCGGAGACAGTGTGGTCGCCCGCATTCATCACGAACAAATGGTCGGAGAGGTCTACCGCCATGGCCACCGGACCATTTCCCACGGCAAAAGGCGAGCCGGGCACCGCAGTGAGAGACCCGCGCTGTTCCGGTCAATGGTGAAGGCGGCAACTTTTCCAAAATCGGTGTCGGACGCATTGCTGGTAAGAGTTACGTATAGAACTGAATTCGCCACCAGGAGCGAGCCCGCGCTCCAGTCGGCCAAAGTCGGGAACGGTGAGTTGGCTACCGGGGTGAGAGATCCAGAGCTGTTGATGGTGTAGGCAAGAATGCCGCCGCTCGGGCCTTGTTCGGACGCGTACAAGGCCGCGATGCCCGGGGCAGCGGGATTGAGAGTAGACACTGCCATTTGCGCAGGCGCGGTTCCGGCCTGGAACGGCGAATTGGGCACCGGAGCCGTGAGCGTGCCGTCGTCGGGAGTGCTGAATCCCACAATCGTTCCGTCGGGTTCGGTGGCATAGAAAAACCCGTTAGGGTTGGCCACGATGCTGGTGGGCCCTCCGGCAGCTGTGCCGAGCGGGAACGGCGATCCCTGGACCTTCATCAAAGTTCCGCTTCCGCTCACCTGGTAGCTGTCGACGGCGTTGGTGGAAGGGTCGTCAAACATCAGGAAAAATCCCAGGTTGGCAATGCTGCCCGAGTTGGCTGGACCGGCGGCGGCGGTGAGCGCGGTCAGCGAACCTGACGAATTTTTGCTGATGGAAAACGGCAGGACCTGGTTCGAAGTCGTGCTGGCATAGAGCAGAGGCTCGGGGCTCACGCACATTCCACCACTTGAAGCGCCACCGCAGATGATGGGGTGTGAGGCGTTGCTGCATCCAGCCAGCATGACGCACAGGACACTGAGAACGCCGAATCTTGCCGGGAACCCGAGAGCAGGGGTGAACATAAGATCCTCATGGGTTGGACTCGCTGCTTAGGATTTCACCGCCTGGAGACCGGAATGTCCATGTAAACATATTGTCCGGGCTCAAGCCGCAAGGGCGCAATTGGCAGTTGGATACGGTCGGGATCCGACACCAGACCCATGACCACCAGGGTCAGCTCTTTTCCCGGCGGCAGGAGCGCGCGGAACTTGCCCTCGGCGCTGCAATCAACGGGATGGCCGTTTCCCTGCCCGTCGAGGAAGGCTAGACGGGCGCTCAAGACCGCTCCGGTTCCGGCATCGATCACTCGTCCCTCGAGCACTCCGGCTTTTTCGCCCAGCTTCACGGCAACCGTGGCAGAGGGATGTTCGGCAGTGAGTTCCACCTGCGCCACTTCCGTCTTTGAGTCCGCGTAAAAGCGGTCGAGCGGGTCCGGATAGTCGTCTTCATCCTTTCGCGCGTAGAGCTTGTAGCTTTCGAGTTCGAGGCGTCCGCGAAACGCGAACCTGCCATTGCGGTCCGTCTCGACCGACCGGGGGTTGATGTCATCGAGGATCAGCCCCTGCGGTACCGCATAGACCGTGGCGGCGGGAGCGGAATTCCGTTCTGATCTGTGACCACACCTTCGATCTCGCGTCGAATGTTGTGCGTCTGAGACTGTGCTGATGTTTGGGATTGGGCGAGCAGACTTCCGGCGGCCACGGCTAGCAAGAGGAGATGCTTCATAAAACCTCCTGGCGGGTTCACCAGCTACGATGCTGCCAGTGGGCGGAATGGTTTCTTGCTCCGTCGCGCAAATGCACGAGCCGGTGCGGTGGAAGGCAGCAATTAGGGCCCCGACCGATCTAGTTCATGTCCCCCAGTGAGCAGGCGCCGGGGCCGCGAGGATCGCCGCACGATCCGCAGGCCCGGGTTGGGGACGCCGAGGCCGACGAGCCTTTTGCCGACACAGCAAAGACCGAGAGTTGCGGTTCCAGCTTGCTGGCGTGGCACTTGGGACACTTGGCTTTTTCCTTGCCGTAGATCAGGGTCTCGAACTGATGGTGACATTCCTGGCAGATGTATTCGAAGATGGGCATGGCTGACTCCGTATCTTTCTCCATTAGAATCAATTTGTGGCAAGTTCGCAAATACCGGGTGCTCCCACTCCGGATTCTGGCGGAGCAGATTCTAACGGATCTAATTCTGGCCCCGCGCTGGTGACGGCGCCGGGCCGATGGACGGGGCGCGTGCCTTTTCGTGCGAGGCGCTGGCTGGGTGGCGGCCACGTGCAGACCATTGCCAGCTTTCTGTTGCCGCGTAAGATTCATCTCCCTCCGGCGGAGGAGCGACTGGTCGAGGTTGAGCCCGGGATCAAGGTGCGCTGCTGGTGCTACTGGCAAGGTGCCGAGAAACCTGCGGACGAAGAGGACCGCGCTGGGCCGATGACCCTGATCGTCGTCCACGGCCTCGAAGGCTCTTCCGATTCGAAGTACATGCAGGGCGTGGCGCGCAACGGGCTGGCAGCGGGGACGAACGTAGTACTCATGAACCAGCGCAACTGTGGCGGCATGGATCACTTCGCGCCCACGCTCTACAACTCAAGCTTGTCCGGGGACGTCGCCGCCGTGGTGCGGAACGTGATCGAGAACGACGGCGTCTCGCGCTTCGCCCTCATCGGATTTTCCATGGGCGGGAACCTGGTTCTGAAACTTGCCGGGGAGTGGGGAAGCAACGGAAATGCTCCCGCACAATTTCGCGCGGTGGCGGCAGTGTGTCCGGCGATGGACCTGGCGGCGTCGGCTGACGCCTTGCACGAACCGCGCAACCGGATTTACGAGTATTACTTCCTGATGCAGTTATTCCGGCGCCTGCGGCTTAAGGCGCGGCTGTTTCCTGGGAAGTTCGATGTGTCGCGGCTGCGCGGCATTTCCAGCCTGCGCCTGTTCGACGACCGCATCACGGCGCACTACTGCGGATTTGCCGGGGCCGACGATTACTATGCCCGGGCGGCGGCGGCCAACGTAGTCGCCCGAATTGCGGTGCCGACACTCATCCTTCATGCCGCCAATGATCCATTCATTCGCCTGACGCCGGAGACTCTGCGGCGCATTGCCGCGAATCCGAACATCACCTATGTCGAGACGGAAGACGGCGGCCACTGCGCGTTCCTGGGTCAGAAAAACCTGGGTGAGAAAAACCTGGGTGAATCCAACCGCGGACGAAACAGAGACGCCGCGGACGATGGCCGCTGGGCCGAACGCGAAGTGGTGGAGTTTGTGGCTGGGCGTTGAATGCAATGGCGATGTTCGCCAATTGAGATCGATGGCTTACCAATAGAGCCTCGGATACCTTCCGGCTCGCCGAGCGCGGTGTCATGGTGTGACCTCACGCACGTCCATTCGTGATTCTGAACACATCCTGCTATTCGACTCGATGATATATGTGCGCAGCATCACACAGTTTTTCCAGCGAGTCTTGGGCTCGCCGCGGTAGCCATCGGCCAGTTTCCGGTTGCAGGCCCAGGGCAGATACAGGGGTTCGACCTGACCCCCGGGCAAGCAGCGCAAAGGAGAGGACGTATGAGCCAATCCGTTCCTACCATTTGGGAATCCATGCAAGCCAAGGGTTACGACCGGCGCGATTTTCTGCGCTTCTGCAGCTATGCGGCCGCGATGGCGGGGATCGAGTCTTCGGGCCTCGCCACGGTCGCGCAGGCGTTCGAAAAGAAGGCGCGTCCTCCCGTCGTCTGGCTGCATTTCCAGGAGTGCACCTGCTGCAGCGAGTCGTTCATTCGATCTTCTCATCCGGTCGTGGCCGACGTGCTCCTGGATGCGATCTCACTCGACTACAGCGAGACGCTGCAGGCGGCTGCCGGGCACCAGGCGGAAAAAAGTCTGTGGGACACGGTCAAGAACTCGCCGGGAAAATACATCCTGCTGGTTGAAGGGTCGGTGCCCACCAAGGACAACGGCGTTTACTGCACGATTGCCGGTCGCTCGGCCGAAGACATTCTGCAAGAGGCGGCCAAAGACGCGGCTGCGGTGATCGCATGGGGCAGTTGCGCTTCCAACGGATGCATTCAGGCGGCAAATCCCAACCCCACCGGGGCCACTCCCATTCACAAGCTGATCGGCCAGCCCGTGATCAATGTTCCCGGCTGTCCTCCCATCGCCGACGTCATGACCGGAGTCGTCACGCATATCCTGGTTCTCGGCGATATGCCGGAACTGGACTCACTGGGGCGGCCCAAGGAGTTCTACTCGCGCCGGGTGCACGACACTTGCTACCGGCGGGCCTATTACGACGCGGGATTGTTTGTCGAGTCGTGGGATGACGACAAGGCGCGGCGCGGATATTGCCTCTACAAGATGGGTTGTCGTGGTCCGGTAACGTATAACGCGTGCTCGGTGACAAAGTGGAATGGCGGCATCAGTTACCCCATTCAGTCCGGCCACGGCTGCATCGGGTGCAGCGAGGCGGGGTTCTGGGACAACGGGCCCTTCTACCAGCACCTGGCGTCGTTCCCCGGGTTCGGAATCGAAAGCACGGCCGACACGGTGGGAACCGCCGTGGGACTGGTCACGCTGGGCGGCATCGCCGCCCACGCCATCTCGACCAACCTGCGTAAGCACAAAGTGATCGAAGAAGAGATTCAGGAATCCGACAAGACACAGAAACCTAGAGAATGAGGTGAGCGTCCATGGCCAGGATCGTTGTCGACCCCATTACGCGGATTGAAGGTCATCTCCGTGTCGAGGCAGTGGTAGAGAACGGTGTGATCACCGACGCCTACAGTTCAGGCACCATGGTGCGGGGATTCGAAAAAATTCTGAAGGGCCGCGACCCGCGCGACGCCTGGGCCTTCACCGAGCGCGCCTGCGGCGTGTGCACCACGGTACACGCCCTCGCCAGCGTGCGCACCGTCGAAGATGCGCTGCAGATTTCGGTTCCGCAGAACGCGGAACTGATCCGGAACATTATGTTCTGCACGCAGTACGTGCAGGACCACGTGGTGCATTTCTATCACCTGCACGCGCTCGACTGGGTCGACGTGGTGAGCGCGTTAAAAGCCGATCCGCAGAAGACCTCAGCGATCCAGACTTCGATTTCGGACTGGCCGAAGAGTTCTCCGAAGTATTTTGCCGCGGTGCAGAATCGCCTGAAGGCATTTGTGGAGAGCGGCCAGCTAGGAATTTTTGCCAACGGGTACTGGGGACATCCTGCCTACAAGCTGCCGGCCGAAGTAAACCTGCTCGCGGTAGCGCACTATCTTGAAGCCCTGGAGTGGCAGAAAGAGATCGTGAAGATCCACACCATTTTCGGGGGCAAGAATCCGCACCCGAACTATCTGGTGGGCGGTGTGCCCTGCTCGATCAATCCCAATGAGGTAAATGCCGTCAACACCGAGCGCTTGAATCAAGTCGGCAGCCTCATCAACGGTGCAATCGATTTTGTGGATAAGGTTTACATTCCCGACCTGATGGCGATTGCCGGCTTCTACAAAGATTGGGCCGCTGTGGGAGGCGGACTCACCAACTACTTGGCGTACGGCGATCTGCCTACGCAGGGATTCAGCCAGCCCGAGCATTTCAAATTTGCGCGGGGCGCGATTCTCGACCGGAATCTCGCCGAAGTGCACCCGGTCAACCCCCGTGATGCGCAGGAAATCAAGGAGTACATCGCGCATTCCTGGTATGTGTATGCGGGAGGCGACTCCACCGGCCTGCATCCGTGGGACGGAGAAACCGAGTTCAACTTTACCGGACCGAATCCTCCTTACGAGCAGTTGAATGTTGAAGGCAAGTATTCGTGGCTGAAGACGCCGCGGTGGAAAGACAATCCCATGGAGGTGGGACCGCTGGCCCGGTTGTTGGTCTCCTATGCCAGCGGACGGACCGATGTGAAGGATGTTGTGAACGACGCTCTGAAGCGGCTGAACGTGCCGGTGACAGCCTTGTTCTCGACGCTGGGCCGGACTGCGGCGCGCGGCCTCGAGACCGAGTTGGTGGTTCACTGGATGAAAGAGTTCTATGACGAACTGCTGGCACAGGTCCGCAGCGGCCACACTTCCACCTTCACGCGCGACAAGTGGGAACCCTCCACCTGGCCAGCCACGGCGGAGGGCGTGGGATTGTCGGAAGCTCCGCGCGGCGCTCTGGCCCACTGGATCCGCATCAAGGACGGCAAGATCGACAACTACCAGTTGGTCGTTCCCAGCACGTGGAACGCCTCGCCTCGCGACGGCGCGGGGAAGCGCTCCGCGTATGAGGCATCGCTGATCGGCACCAAGATTGCGAACACGGAACAACCAGTGGAGATTCTCCGCACTATCCACTCGTTCGACCCGTGCATCGCGTGCGCCGTCCATCTGTATGACCCGGATGGAAAGCACGTACACCAGCTGAGCTTCTACTGAGGAACCGCGTATGGCTACCAACCCGACTGCCGCCAACTTGCCGAGTACGCAACCTGCCGTGTTCGAGCGGGTGTACGTCTGGGAATTTCCAGTCAGGCTCTATCACTGGATAAACGCACTCTGCGTGGTGGTGCTGTGCGTCACCGGATTCTTGATCGGACATCCCCTCGCAATTTCCTACTCCACCGAGGCGTACCAGCAATACTGGTTCGGAACCGTGCGCTTCCTTCACTTTGTCGCCGCATTTCTTTTCTTCTTCAACTTCTTGTTTCGCATTTACTGGGGTTTTGTGGGGAACGCATATTCGCGCTGGACGAATTTCATCCCTACGAAGCGGGCTCAATGGGACGAGATGACCGATGTGCTCAAAGTAGACGTCCTGCAGACTCGCCTGCGCGGCTCCATCTCGATCGGACACAACGCGCTGGCAGGCTTCATTTATTTCCTCTCGTTTCTGGCATTCCTTTTCCAGGCCATCACGGGCTTTGCGCTTTACTCCGGCATGAGCAAGTCTCTGCTGCCGCGGCTATTCACCTGGATCGTTCCCCTGATGGGCGGAGACTTTGCGGTACGCCAGTGGCACCACATCTTCATGTGGTTCTTTGTTCTGTTTGCGTTGGTACACGTTTACCTCGTCTTCTACCACGACTATGTCGAAGGGCGCGGCACGACTTCTTCCATGGTGGGAGGGTGGAAGTTTGAGCGACAGAAGCCAAAAAACTGATTGCGAGCGCGTACTCGTGCTCGGGGTCGGAAATGTGCTGATGGCTGACGAAGGTGTTGGCGTGGAGGTGGTGCGCGCCCTCGAAAAGACGCCGCTGCCGCCAAACGTGGAGTGCCTCGACGGTGGAACCGGCGGCTTCCACTTGCTCGGTCCTCTCCAGGACGCTGACCGCATTCTCCTGATCGATGCCTGCATCGATGGCAACCCCTCCGGAACCGTGCGCCGGTTGCAGCCGCGTTTTTCCTCGGACTACCCGCGAACTCTCACCGCACACGACATCGGACTGAAAGATCTGCTGGATGCCGCCTACCTTACCGGCGGGGCTTTGGATGTCACCCTGTTCGCGATATCCATCGATCCGCTGCAAGGCGTGGGCACAGAACTTCGTCCTGCTTTGGCCAACCAAATACCAGTGATTTTGAAATCGGTGAGGGATGAGATTTTCCTGCCCAGAGCCGCAGTGGAAGTCGCTGGCAGTTGTGCCGACCAGACGCCCGTCTTGCCCCGTTCCTGAACGCATACACATCAGCACTCATTGACTTGGCGTCGCAGGAGCGCGATGCAGCCACGGCAGCAGTTCCGGGCCGCGGCCCTTCGTCTTTATACGTGCGTAGGCCAGGGCCAACATGGCCAGCGAAATCACCAGCAGGCCCGCCGATGCGGCGCCGATCCCCATGCGGTGCTTGGGCAGGATCGACACGCGGCCGTAGACGAATTCGATGTGCACCCAGTAGACTAGCAGCGAGGCCTGGCCGAGCAGGATCAGCGGGCTGAATCCCCACAGCCCGGCTCGCCATTGTCCCAGGCTCCGTTGCGCCAGACCCCAGCGGCACCAGGCGTAGCTGCCGGTCAGAATCACGAGCAACATGCCTACCCGGATCAGGAAGAAACTCGGGCTGGTGTGCCAGTAATCCTGGACGGAGTAGAACTGGCGCGGCTCGGCATCGAGCCAGCGCGCGAATTCGATCAGCAGCGCGCCCACGAGGCCCAGCGCAAGGAATGCTCGCGCTTCTCTCTCTCGCGCCCATGGGCTCTGCAGGATGAATCCTACGGCGAGGCCGGCGAAGGCGAACGCCGTCCACGGAAAAACCGGGAACAGGCCAGCTTGCGACACTCCCAGGTTGTGCACGCCGTCTACGTAGGATTCCAGCGGCCACGGCAGCCAGGTCGGGCGCCAGGTCGTCCACAGAGGCGGGGTGAGCAACGAAATCAGCAAGGCCGTGCCCGCGGCGGAAATGACTAACGCGACACGCGGCATCGTTCCCCACCCTTGCCGCAAAGAACGCGGCATGGATGGGCCGCCCTCTTTCTCTTTTTTCTCTTTCTCTTCCTGCCGCCAGAGACCCAGAAAGAGAGCGGGCGTAACCCAGCAGGCCACGCCCATCAGCATCATCGAGAGGCCAATCGTGTTCAGCACATCCACGCGCAGCAGGTCGGTTTTCGGCGCCCAGCCCCAGGCGACCACGTATTCCTGCAGGCGGAAGAGCAAGCCGTAGGCGAAAATCTCGGCTCCGCGGAGGATGGTACTGCCGGCGATCTGCCCGAGCGCGAGATCTTTCTGCCAGAGTTTTTCGGTGACCAGCGCGAACGAAATCCCCGCCAGAAACAGAAACAACGGAGCCGGGAAGGTTCCCCCCAGCTGCGAATACATGAAAAAGCGGCTCTGGCGCGCCTGCGGGCTGAGCCACGAATCGTAGCAATGGGTCTGGAACATCAGCAGGCAGGCCAGTCCGCGCATCCAGTCGATGTAGGCGAGGCGCGATTTGGAGGCGTTTGGGGAAGGCATGCCAGGATCGCAGGGGCAGTATACGGCAGTGGCCCTGACCCGCTATCCCCCGGCGAGCCAGAAAGCATGAATTTCGGCCGAATATTTGTTAACTTTAGCCCCTCATACAACCTTCTGTGCAACAGTCTTGATCGAACAGGGATAAGTCGTTATAAGTTAAAACACAGCAGGTATCCGATCTGCCCGGAGTTTCCATGCGAATCGTTAAGGCGTTGTCGCTCGCTCTCCTGATTGCCAGCCTCTTTTCCAGCCTGAGTTTTGCCGCCCAGCAAGACCGCATTTCCGGATCGCTGTCCAGCGGCCAGAGCCATGTGCTGAAAGGAAACGTCCGCCACCAGGCGTTGCCAGAGTACGACCAGGGCCGGGTGGATCCGGGCATGCGTCTGGGGACGATGACGCTGCTGACCGCGCCCACCGCGGCGCAGCAGAGCGCACTCAAGCAACTGCTGGCCCAGCAGCAGGACCGGAAATCGCCGAACTATCATAAATGGATCGCGCCGGCGCAGTACGCCGACCGTTTCGGCCTGAGCCAGAACGACATGCAGCAGATCGTGGCTTGGCTATCAGCCCAAGGATTCACCATGATCGAGCCGGCGCACGGGCGTAACTGGATTTCTTTCACTGGCACCGCAGCCCAGGTCGAGAGCACGTTCGGCACCGAAATTCACCATTACAACGTGAGAGGCGAGTTGCACTATGCCAACGCCACCGCGCCCCAGATTCCTGCGGTCCTCGCCGGCATTGTGGTCGGCGTGCGCGGACTGGATGATTTTCGGCCCAGGCCGCTGGGCGTGAAGCGTGTCCGCCCGAACTACTTCTATAACGGGAACTTCTCGGGACAATTCATAGCCCCCGGCGACATCTACACGATGTACGACATTAACCCGCTCTTGAACGCCACGCCGAAGATTGACGGCACCGGGCAGAAGCTGGCGATCATCGGAGAGACCGAGATTTACCAGTCCGATATTAATGATTTCCGTACTGGCTTCGGCCTTTCTTCGATCAGTTGCACCACGGCGGGCCCGGTGCCGAACGATATCATCACGGCGTGCAGCGATCCCCACTTTAGCTACGTGGTGGGTGGAACCGCTCCCACTCTGTCGGCCGGCGACCTCGGCGAGTCTGATCTGGACCTGGAATGGTCGGGCGCCATCGCGCCCGGCGCGCAGATCGTCTTCGTGACTTCGGACAATGTATGGGATTCTTTGTACTATGCAATTGACAACGCGGTCGCGCCGGTCGTCAGCTTGAGCTACGGCGGCTGCGAATTTGAAGCCAACATCACTGAGTTTACAGCTCCGGGTTATGCCACGCTGTTTGAGAACGAACTAGAAGCAGCTAGCGTGGCCGGAATTACGGTTGTGAATTCCAGCGGCGACACCGGTGCGGCCGCGTGCGACTCGGAAGCCGGCACCCCCCCGAACGGCACTTTGACCACCACGGGTCTGGCCACTTACGGATTGGCCGTGAGCTACCCCGCGAGTAGTCAATATGTGACCGCGGTCGGCGGCACGGCCATACAGCTGGCGGACATCATCCCGCCGCCCGCGGCATATTGGGGTGAAACCAATGGACCCAACGGCGGTTCTCTCCTGCCTACTGGTCCGCAAGAAGGCTACATTTCCGAACAGGCTTGGAATGACGACGACGAATTTTTCCAGTACTGCCAGCAGAACCCGAGCCAATTCTGCACCCAGGGCGGCACTACCAGGGCGACTGGTGCAACGGGTGAACCTTGGGTGGCGATTACCTCGGAGGCGACGGCGCAGGAAGACATCGGCCTTGGGTCCGGCGGCGGCGGCGCCAGCAACTGCTACATGCAAACCCCCGTGACTTTTGCGAACTGCGTTTCCGGTTTTCCGCAGCCTGATTGGCAGACCGTAACTGTTTCTGGGCAGACGACCCGTATGCTGCCGGATATCGCTCTACTGGCGACCCCGAATTTTCCGGGCTTCATCTATTGCACACCGATCGACGGTACCAGCGGTGGCAGCACCTGTGAGAGCGGAATCCCCACCGCGATTGGCACCTACTTTTCGCTCATTGGCGGCACATCGGCCTCGGCGCCGATGTTCGCCGGGATGGTAGCGCTGCTGAACCAGTACACGGGGGAGGCACAGGGCCCCATCAACAAAATGCTGTACCAGACGGCCGCGACCGCTCCCTCAGCGTTTCATGACATCACCGCCGGAGACAACAACGTGGCCTGCGAGCCGGGAACCTATGCAGGCCAGCCGACGGCGATTATGTGCCCTTCCTCGGGAGTCATCGGCTATTCCGCGACAGCGGGATTTGATATGGCCACGGGGCTGGGCTCGGTGGATGTGAATAAGCTGGCCGTGGCGCTGAAAAATCCTCCTGATTTTTCCATCAGTTCCCCGACTACCAGCCTGACCGTCTACGCCGGGCAAACCGGCACGGCGACGATTACCATCACCCCCGTCAACAGCTTCAGCGTCCCGCTCAGCTTCAGCTGTTCGGGACTGCCCACGGGAAGCAGTTGTTCGTTCAGCCCCTCGAGCGTGACGCCCGACGGCGGGCCTGCAACCACGACAGCAACCGTTACGGCTGGCGACTCGGCCACGTCCGGCTCGGTCACCATCTACGCCACCACTAGCGGAAGCAGCGCCACCGCGAGCCATGTGAGTAATCCGACTGCACCGATAGCATTGACCGTGGCGGAGCCGTTTGCGCTTTCGCTGCCGACCTCAAGCTTCCAGGTGACGCAAGGCAACAGCGTGCCGGTTTCGGTCACGGTCACCCTGGCCAGCGGATTTACCGGAACGGTTTCGTTCCAGTGCAACGATCCGGCGCCGGAGTCCGTCTGCACCGTGCCCACGCCCGTCAACGCCTCGGGATCGGTAAGCTTTAACATCTCGACCACCGCGCCAACTGCGAGTTTGCGGCCGGCCGGCCGGGGCACGGGGATCTTCTACGCCGCTCTGCTGCCGGGCTTGCTGGGCCTAATGTTCACGGCGGGAGCGCGCCGGCGCTCGTTGCGCGGTATGCGCTTCCTGGGATTGATCCTGGTCATGGGATTCTCCACCATGTGGCTGGCTTCCTGCGGCGGCAGCAGCGGCGGCAACTCCAACAAGGGAACACCCACGGGCCCCTATACATTTACGGTGAGTGCAACGTCGGGTGGCGCGACGGTCACCTCTCCTCAGTTCACGGTGACCGTGGGGCAATAGGGCTCGGGCACGCAGTCAGTCAGGCGCTCCGCTCATCCCGGAGCGCCTTTTTTCCACGCCGGTCCGTCCCCCAGGTCTGGCTCAGCGATTGTCGATTTGTTTTTGTTTAATTGGTTGAAGATGCCGGGCGTATCGTGAAAGGCTGCTCTGTCCAAGTCTGGTGTATTGACGGGGAGTTTTGATGAAAGTCGCTTTCTGCTCTGTGCTGGTTCTGGTTGCCTGCTTCGCGCTGCTCGCCGCCGCGCCCCGACCCGATGAGAAGGATAAATCTTCCGGGCCACAATATGACGACAAAGGTCAACTCGTGCGGCCCAGCGACTACCGGGAGTGGATGTTTCTCTCGGCCGGCTATGGCATGAACTACAGTCCGGCGCCCGGCAGCCATGAAATGTTCACCAACGTTTTTGTGCAGCGCTGGGCTTACGATGCGTTTGTGAACTCGGGTAAGTGGCCGGAGCAGACTATGTTCGTGATCGACGAACGCGACGCCGCCAGCAAAGGATCGATCAACAAGACCGGCCATTTTCAGACCGACCTGATGGGTCTGGCCGTTGAGGTGAAAGATTCGGTGCGGAATCCGGACAAGTGGGCCTACTACGTCTTTGACGCCGAGAGCGCGAGTTCGGCGGGGAAAAGTTCCGGGGCTATGCCTAAGGGCAACCCGTGCTGGTCGTGCCATGAGGAGCACGCCGCCGTCGAACACACGTTCGTGCAGTTCTATCCCACGCTGAAGCCAGTCGCGAAGAAGTTTGGCACCTACAACGAGTCGCGCGAGCAAGTGACAGACGCCAAGTGATCCATCGACCCGCCTTTGTTTTTTCCAGCCCATCTGCGAAACTGATTCCGAGTAGGAGCAGCGCCGGCATCCTGCCGGCTGTCGCCGGACAGCCGCCGAGACGGCGGAGCTACGACTAGCCACTTATCGCTGATCGCCAATCACTCCCATGGGCCGCATCCACGTCCTCTCCGAGACTGTTGCCAACCAGATCGCCGCCGGCGAGGTGGTCGAGCGACCGGCATCGGTGGTGAAGGAGATGCTGGAGAACGCGCTCGACGCGGGCGCGACTCGAATCAAGATCAGCGTGGAGGCGGGCGGGAAGAAGTTGATCCAGATCACCGACAACGGATGCGGCATGGTGCGCGACGACGCCATGCTGGCCTTTGAGCGGCACGCGACCTCGAAAATCAAGAATGCCGAAGACCTGCTGAGCGTGGCTACACTGGGATTTCGCGGGGAGGCGCTGCCTTCGATCGCGTCGGTATCGCGGCTGCGGCTGGAGACGCGGGCGGCGGAAGAAGATGCTGGCACGGTGGTGGAGATCAACGGCGGCAAGATTGCGCGCGTCGACGAAGCGGGCCTGCCGCTGGGAACTTCGATCACTGTGCGCGATCTTTTCTTTAATACTCCGGCGCGAAAGAAATTTCTGAAGGCGGAGTCGACCGAGTTGTCGCACATCGCGTCGCTGGTCACACATTATGCGCTGGCCCATCCGGAAAAACATTTCGAGTTGCACTCGGCGGCGAACGCCATGCTGGTGGCGCCTCCAGTGGCCGGATACAGCGAACGCGTGTATCAGGTGTTTGGAAAAGAAACGCTGGATCAGCTGATTCCCGTGGCCTCGCGGCAGGCTCTGGCGCACGTGGGACTGCCGCAGCCTCCGCCGTGGCGGCGCAAGGAGGTTGAGCAGGATGGCGAGGTTGCTGAAAAAGATCGTTCCCACGAAAACCCGGGCGAGATGCGGATTCACGGCTTCGTATCGAAGCCGGAGATTCAAAAGCTGAACCGGAATTCGATTTTCGTATTCGTAAACGGCCGCACGATTCGCGACCGCTTGATCCAGCACGCGCTGACCGATGCCTATCGGAACATTATTCCGCCGGCGGTGTATCCGGTGGTGCTGCTGTTCCTGGAGTTGCCGACGGGCGAGGTGGACGTGAACGTGCATCCCTCGAAAACTGAGGTGCGCTTCCGGCAGCAATCGGTGATGCATGATTTTGTGCGCGACTCGGTGCGGGCGGCACTGATGAAGGCGCGTCCGGTGCCGCAGTTTGTGACGGAGATGCATGCGCACGCGACTGCGAGCACGTCGCTGACGCCGGGGGCGATGACGCCAGAACTGAGTCCGGGGGATTGGGAACGGTCGTCGGGTCGCGCGGACGCTCCAAATTCCCCACTTCTCGCAGAAACCGCGAGAAATGGGGCACCCAGTTCTGCTGATGCTTCGGGCGGATTCTCCTTGCAGGCTCTCGCGCCACCGCCGATTTCCGGGAGATTTCAGTTCGAAGGTGGAATTGCGGTCGAAGCCAACGCGGCAGTTTCTTTGGCGCGCGAAGTCGACGAAATTCCTGACAGCGGGTGCGCCCCGGCTCTCGATGTGAGGGAAGAAGAGCCGACATTGTCCGCTCTGGGTACGCTAAAGCCGCTGGGACAGATTCGAAATTCGTTCATCCTCGCCGTGAACGAAGATGGGCTGTGGATTGTGGATCAGCATGTGGCGCACGAACGCGTGTTGTTCGAGCGAATCCTGAAGCAGCGGGCGGCGCAGAAAGTTGAAAGCCAGCGCTTGCTCATGCCGATCGTGCTGGAGCTGTCTCCCGCGCAGCAGGCGGTCTTCTCCGAGATTGCGGACGAACTGCAGTACAACGGATTCGAGGCGGAGCCCTTCGGCGCGCGCAGTGTGGCCGTGAAACTCGCACCGGCGGGAGTGGACGCGGCTGCTGTCGAGCACATGCTGCACGAGTTGCTGGACCAGTTCTCGCGCGAAGAGCAGTCGCTGAACCTCGAGAAGATTCGGGCGCGCATTGCAGCGTCGATTGCGTGCCACGCCGCCATCAAGGTGAACATGCCGCTGGAGCAAAACAAAATGGAGTGGTTGCTGGCAGAACTGGCCAAAACCGATCACCCAATGTCTTGCCCTCACGGCCGGCCGGTGGTTCTAAGGTATTCTGTGAAGGACATTCAGAAGGCGTTTAAGAGAATCTAGCTCTCAGCTGTCAGCTTTCAGCAAAAACGAATGAGAGTTTCACTGAAAGCTGTTCTATGACGGATCTCGAACTGCAACAACAGCGACGCGAGAAGTGGCGGCTGGATGGCAAGCCCATCCGGACGATCGAGCAGGCGCGCGCGTTTCTTGAAGAGGTGGGATTCTGCCTGATGTATCCCCAACGGCCGACGCTGCTGGTGCCGACTTTTATTGGGGCGTTCGTGGGCTCGGACGACCGGTTGCCGGGCTGGCAGCACGCGTTTAAGGATCCGCGGGCGGCGGAGGCGACCGAGTTGATGGTGCGGTTGCTGCGCGAGCGGGCTGCGTTCGAAGCGAATCTGTTCGACGAGAACAATGGATTTCTGGTGGCGGCGTCGGTGTTCCCTTACTTTTATGCGCTAGTGGGCGAACGCAATCCCAAGCTGGCTCCGAAGGCCGGGTCGCGTTCCGCATATTCTGCGCTGGCCTGCGATGCATTCGAGTTGATCCGCCGCGACGGTCCCATCTCGAAGCAGAAGATGCAGGAGGTGCTGGGCGGGAGTGTTTCGCTTGCGGCGCTCGACGGGGCGCTCGGCGAATTGTGGTCGAAGCTGCGCATCACGCGCGTGGATTACAAGGCCAGCGAGGGCTCGGTCTGGGACGTGCTCTATCGCTGGGCTCCGGACGCGGTGAAAGAGGGCGTGGGATTGTCGGTGCAAGAAGCGCTCACCGCCCTGCTGTCGAAGTATCTGGATTGCGTGATCGCGATCGAGCAGGCCGACCTGGAGGTTTTCTTCGGAAACTTTGTGGCGCGATCGAAAGTGAAGGACGCGGTCAACGCGCTGCTGGCCGCGCGCGAATTAAGTTTCGTACACGTCAGCGGGCGATCGATGCTGCAGATCACGCCGGAAAAAATTGTGGTGTCGGCGGAGCGGCCTGCGATCGCTGCACTAGAAAGTCATTCATCAATAGAAAGACGGCCACGGGGGCTGAAGCCCCGCATCAACCCGCGCTTTACGCGGCGCTGAAGCGCCGCTCTTCCACGGTTGACCGCCTGAGTTTCTGCCCGGGAACTTGTGTATAATGATGAACTTACCGCATCATAGTGGGCGCTTAACTCAGCGGTAGAGTGCCATCTTCACACCGTGTTGTGATCTTTGTAAATCTAGGACTTAGAGGAATGCTCAGGAACATTCGGGAACGAATTTCCAACGGTTTAGGAGCTTACTTCTGAGACTTGGACCCACAAATGGACCCACGAGTGAGCGGCTGGCAACCGATTTTCCTCTCTGACTCTATCGACTCAATTTGACTTCCCGAAGTGGCAGTCTTGTGAACTGTTGTGGGTTCGAGCCTGCTTTCCAGTTGCAACTGGACCCACACCGAAGTCAGTGAGTGAGATGGCGATTTTTTCGCCAAAATGACACTTTCCCGATTGCCGACAATTCGAGAGTCGATGGCGCGTTTACGAATAGTAATCCTGAAAACTGCGCACAACCTACATACAATGAATGCATTGATCTTCCATGAGAAGGATGGATCAAGGCAGAAAGTGAGTTTGTCGGATGCCAGTGATGAGCAAGAAAAAGCAAGCGTTCATCCTCGACGAAGACCTGAGCGATGCGCTGAAACCACATTTGCCAGCCGCTTCCCGCACCACAGTCGAATGCGGCCTTCGCAAGGGAACGAAGGATTATCCGTTCGTACTCGATCTGTGCCAGAAGGAACAGGCGATGCTCGTCACCGCTGATACCGGATTCCCGGATCACATCAAGCGATACCAGCGCGAGCATAACGATTGCTGTTGGGGATTATTGCTATTGCCAGACAAAGAATCGAAGCAGATCGACGTGCTGAAGCGGCTGAAAGAAGGCAAAATCAAGTTGAAGCACCCGAAAGATCCAGCCCTCCACTTTGATCTGGCACGCCACCAGAATCTGTTTGTCAACCTCCGTGCCGACCCGCCGAAGGTCACAGAGCTGTGCGATTGCGAGTGGGAAGACGATGACTAGTGTTTGTTACCAGATGCAAGTGTTGAAACGGGGCGATTTCGCTCATTGGTCGATGATGAGTGTAATGGCGATGTTACGCCAACCAGCCAAAATGGTGGCCCTAATCACGTTGAGTGCGGCTTGTATGTGCTGTAATCTATTCTCGCGCTCGTGTATGGAGATTGGTCGATGAAGCATCGTTGGGTGATAGTGGGCTTCACCATCATAGCTCTGATCTTTGCAGGCATAGTCTTCCGCGCTCAGCGTAACCATCGTCAGTGGGCAAAGTCGGCGGCAGTGTACCGGATCCGGGCAGAGCACGGTGATGCTAAGGCTCAGCTTCAGCTCGGTTCAATGTATTACTACGGCAAGGGAGTTTCCAAGGACTATGCCGAGGCTGTGTACTGGTATCGCAAATCCGCTGAGCAGGGAGATTCCAATGCCGAGTATTCAATAGCTCACATGTATCTCGACGGTAAAGGGCTGCCGCAAGATGACTCAGAGGCCGCACGCTGGTGCCGAAAAGCTGCCGAGCAGGGCAACCCGAAAGCCGAATACGGCCTCTGCGACGCTTATCACGAAGGCAGAGGCGTTACTCAGGATTACGCCGAAGCAGCACGCTGGTGTCGCGAAGCTGCCGATCAGAGCGATCCCGAAGCTCAATACGCCCTCGGCTTAATGTATTCCCGTGGGGAGGGCATTGCACTGGATTACTCGGAAGCTGTCCGCTGGTATCGCAAATCCGCCGAGCAGGGTTATGCGATGGCTCAATACGCGCTCGGGTATACGTATTTCAGCGGGGAAGGCATTGCACTGGATTACTCGGAAGCTGTCCGCTGGTATCGCAAGTCCTCTGAGCAGGGTTATGCGAAAGCTCAGTACGCGCTTGGGTATATGTATTACTACGGCTACGGTGTGCCTCGGGACCGAGCCGGAGCAAATGACCTGTTCCAGAAAGCTGCCGCTCAGGACGACGAGGATGGTAAGCGGGCGCTTGAGTGTTTGAGGAAGGGGATTTCAATCGACCCAGGCGCGGGCCTCTCGGGCCTTCAATGAACTCGCGCAAGTCTTGTCCCTTAACGGGGCGAGAAAATAGCAGACTGACGTAATCAGGCGATTTCACTCATTGACCCCTCTTCGGTACTACACCCGGTCGCTTTGATCCTCCCTGCGATATGCATCAGCACCTTGATTGAAAACACAGTCCCGTGAGGATTCCTACCACAGAGGCTCACTTGCGTACTTGGCTCACGCGATACTGCAAGTCTTTCATAGCATCACGTAGCTTCTTTTTCTCTGCATCGTTCGTACGACAATCACTCATCTCTATCTTATAGTTCTCGTAGATGGGATCACGTTCTGTGAATCTACGCTCAATTTCATCAACGGCAGTCTTGACGCGGGACGCACGCCTAGCCTCAGCCTCTTGCATCCTCTGACGAAGTGCTCTCCGCTCTGTTTCTTTGACTTTAGCGTCGGTTTTCTTCCACGCCTCAAACTCCTTTTCAGCGATCTTCCGTTTTGCCTCTGCTTCGAGTTTACGTTGCCTTCCCTCTGCAATCTGCTTCTTGAATTCCTCAGCCTTGGCTCTCTCCTCTGCCTCAGTCGCTTTCAGGCGTTCATCGATTAGGCGCTCATTCTCGGCTTTGATTGCTTCCTCTTCTGCCCTTGCCCGTTGCGCTCGCTCCTTCAGAGTCTCATGCTTGCGTCTAGCTTCCTCAGCCTTGGCTGTGGTAATCGCTACCCAAGTGTCGTGTCGCTTGCGGATGTCCTTGGTCATGTTCTCCACGACGCTTACGCTCGCGCGACCGAAGAGTCTGTACAGGTTTTCAGCCGTGAACTCCATGGGTTTGTTCGTTGCAGGATCAAACCAGACTTGTCTCTCCTCCAATTCCAGAACGTCTAGAGCCACGATGATTTTCTTTTTCGGCTCGCCATCCTTTTGCAACGAGGCTAGTAGCCTAGCGATTTCCTTGGCGGTGTATGGTACGGAATCCGGCATCGGCTCTTTACCAGCAACAAATGACGGTGCATATCGGATGCGCTTCTTAGGCGTGTCCAATGGCACGGAGATATGCAGTTCTCCGCTTGCCACTTTCAGCACTGCGCTGCGCACCGCTTCGATGACGGAGCAGAAATCATGGCTGTACCGTTCATCGTTTTCTGCCTGCATGATAGCCAACATTTGTTCATCCGACAGTTGCCGAACGATGAAAACTGCCGACAGGATTTCCAGTTTCTTCAGAGCCGCTAGTCGGTGATGTCCGTAAGCGATTTCCAGTTTCCCGTCACTTCGCTTGCGTCCTAGGATGTTGTTCCAGAAGCCAGTCGCGCGAATGGACTCTTCCAGAGCCTCAAGTTTTTCTTTGTTGAGCGGAAACCTTGCCACATCTCTGAACGGATTCGGTAGCACGTCCTTCAGTTTGAACTCTTGCAATTGATCTGTGCTCACTGGCTTCTCCTTTCCAGAATGTTTTTGATTGCGTTGATGTGGAAGATTTTCCCGTACCGCGTGCGGATGCCTTCGCCGTTCAGAGTTTTGGCAATGCGGTAGACGTTCACTCCGTCCGCGTGCATCTTGTGAATCCGCTCTACCACTGCTTTCTCTCCCAAGAACTCAATCGAGGGATGTTCGCCGTACGGATGCCTGCCTTCTACTCGCTTGCCTCGCGCACGCCAGTGCGCCTTGCCAGCCGCAAGCCGTGCGACCGTTTGGTCACGGTCTATCTCTGCCAGCATACCGCCCACCCCGCCCATGACCGAGTTACCCAAGTCTGTGCCAGTGGCGTCCAACACCTTGACATCATTGTCCCGACACATCCCGATAAACGACCAGAACGCGGGCTGTGTCCTGCCGATTCTCTTGGCGTCGTAGCAGATCACATGCTTGACGCCATTGCCGAGCAGTGCTGCGATCAGTCGCTTCCCTTGTGGACGCGCGTGCATTGGGATTTTGCCAGTCACGCCGTCATCCGCGAACTCGGCAACAATCTCGAATCCTGCCTTCGCTGCGAATGCGGTACAGGATTCCCGCTGCACTGGCAGCCCTGCCTTGTCGCGTCCGTCATCACCGCTGGTACGCAAATAGGAAAATGCTTTTGTCATTGTGTTTTTCCTCCTTTCAGAATCGTTCGTAGTGCGCCTGCGAGCACAAGCCTTGCCCACTTGCACATGCAGTCCTTGTGTTCACAAGCCCACATCGTTTTCCGCGTGATGGGCTGCCCACGTCTCTGTTTATTCAGAATCTGCGTACACATCGCTGCCAGCATGATTGCTTTTGGATGTCTCATTGATCGGCCCTCCTGTGGCCGTTGGTAGTCAGTCGCGTATGCGCATACGCACGAGAGTTCGTGCCCACAATGCTCGACACCCTTGCCAATACTGCCAAGGGCAGGAGCACACGCCAGTGCCGTCCGACTGATTCAGATTTCGGTGTTTACCGCAGGTCACGCTGTCCGATACCGCAGGTCAATCACCGCAGGTCATGCCACTTACCGCAGGTCACGGACAGGTCAAATACCACTGCACAGAGTCAAACCATCACGGGATCGCACCGTTCATCACGTTGATCTGAGAGTTTGCTTTGGGTTTGTGCCACTTCTCACATTCATATGCGCTGCATTTCGTGTCCACTGCCCCGCACATACGCCCTGCTGCATCGGCACTCCATGGAGTACGAGCAGCTACAGTGGGGCACGGCACTGGAAATCGTCTGAGACTCTGGCCTTGGCTGAGTAGTCCCTGAGACAGCACAGGGCACACGCGGTACACGCTACGATCCAAGGCACTGACAAACCCGATTCGCTATTGGGCTGCCTGTGGCTCACTTTCCGCCTCGGTTGGAACTGGGCAACCTCTGAAATGTCAATGAACTAGTGCAATATTTGCACAGTGATTGAACTACGTCAAGAAATCTTTGGTAACCACTTAATAAGTGATTTGTTTTCAATAAACGCAATAAAAATGTTCCACTTCTTGATGTGCATCGAGCGTGGAACTGATCTGCGTCGATTTTCCCCTGTGGGAGAGTTTGGTTGGCTGTAAGGTACTCAAAGCAGGGTGTTACTCTGTTTCCGCTACCGTGGACATGTGGAAAGCATGGTAGGTCGGAAATAAATGAAGAAAAGAGGCGTCGGTGCCGCGGAGTTTTATTGCAATCCACACGCCGTCTACACTTTACAATTGTCTCAGGATTGCGATTGCAGGCCTTTCTAGCGCCTTTCGATCCCCGGACCATCCCATAGGCCATCTTTCCACTTTCTAGCGTCCAATGGCCGTCATAGGCCACTTCCTGAGCCATTTCTCAGGCCATATTGAGACAGGATCACCGAATGGAAAGAAAAAGCCTTGACTAAACCGTGATGTTAGGCGCAAACTAAAGGCACTGTGTGCCAGGGGTTGACATTTGAACCAAAAAAGAGTACACTGGTTGTAGTTGAATCCAGACGTGCTTGACCGTTCCTTGGTCGCACGGAACGTCCGCAGTACCAATCCAAAAATCTTGAGGGACACCCGTAGCTCTCCTCTGGGCTGCGCCGTGGGTGTCCCTCGACACCAGAGGAAAAACATGAAAAGCAAACCACGTCGCAATTTTGCGACGCAACCACCACTCACACCAAACATCGCACAGCACAACCGAGACATGTGGACACAGGTAAACGGAATGCAGCGACTGCTGGACGGCGTTCGCCGCTCCTGTGCAGAGCGAGATACATACCTCGCTGAGTTGCACAAGGAACTAGCAGAACTGCGCAAGGCGCTAATCCCGATCCTCACGGCAGGCCCCCGATGACCCACACGGACAGGCTTACCCTGATCGTCGCAGCGTTGCTACAGGGCAAATTGTACGGTGGTGAGCAGTGCTACACCGATGCCCTCGCCGTAGCCACGAAAATCTTGGAAGACATCGAGGCAGCCCAATGACCGATCAAATCGCAGACCGCTTGCAGTGGGAAAATGCCCAACTGCGGGATGACATTGTAAGGCTTACGGAGCGAGTCGCACAGCTAGAGAAAAAACTTGAGGAGATAGCCGATGGCAGACGAAGTTAAGAAAATCGAAGTTCCGAAGCATCTGTCGGAAATCACGGGCAGCGCACGTGAACAGTTGGCAACCAAAGTCCGTATCATTTCCGATCACGGGTACTCCGTTTGGGAAGCTCTTTGCGCCAGATCGGGACGCGGAACCAAGCGGTGATCCTCAACAACGAAGGCGCTTTGTGGCATTACAAGCGCCAGCTTGAAACACTGCCCCCTCGCATCGCACAGCGCAAATCGGAAGGGCTTCCCACGGGCCTTCAGGAACTCGATCTTGCCGCAGCGGAGTTTGCGATTGCTGCGTTGGAGTTCACCATCGCCAGTATCGAGTACGAACAATCCCACAAAGAAATCTAGCGCGACGAGTGAAGTTAACGCGCCAGATGGACGGGCAGTCGTGCCAGTAGTCACGATGTTTGGCGCGGAGCCTGAAGAACTCCGCGTCTCCCGTCCCACCTTTCCATGACACGCAACGAAGTAATAGCAGCGCACATCGCGAAACGAATTGTGCGCAACACCAGAAAACATTGGCAAACGCTTCACGCGGATGCCTTACAGGAGATCAATAACAGCATGGCACAATCACCCAGTTCCACCACCACAGGGATGCGAGTCGGAGACACCGAAGCAACCCGCACACCGATAGGCCGCGAGATTCCCGATAGTCCAGCAACACTGGCAGCCGCATCGCCAGCCCGCTTGCCCGCTGCACCCTCGCAGGATTCCATCAATAGCGGGCTGACAGTCGGCTCTCAGGTTGTTGTGGGCGCAATCAAACCTACGGACTTCAGTAGCATCGCAGGCTCCTACGCAGGCGATCATCGCAGCAACCCCGGAGACGTTGCCAAGTCCAGCTTGGACAAGGCAGCCGACAACGGCGGGCCACGTAAGGACGCGGGCCAGTTCAAAGGCAGCAAGAACGAATCACAGCCCGCGTTCATCAGCACGCCTACCGGACTCGATTCCGACCAAGGCAACTGAAACAAGTTTCCCGCTTTGCCTCCTTTGGCGGGACGGCTGGCGATCCTTACGCACGGGCCTGAGCAACCTGTGCTTCCATGACGCCAGCCGAGTAATTTCCCACGTGGACATTCAAAACCCCACAGCGGACACGGCAGGACCGGATTCGTCTGGTCCTGCGCGTGCGATCTTTTTCAGGAAGGAATTTATGACTCGAAAAGAAGCAGCAGACCTGCTCGGTATTTCGATTTCAACACTGCAACGGCGCACGAAGGCAGGGCAGTACCAGTCCGTGCGCAATGGCACGGGCCAGTTCGCAGCAGTGACCTACACACACACGGGCATAGGATTGCCAGAGCCACAACCCGAAATCGTGATTGATGCCAATTACGAAGATGCAAACCCTGAACCCAAGCCTCAGCCCGTCGTAGTCGTCCCGCCTAAGCCAGAGCCGTCGAGCGTTGATCGCAAGTTAGAGCAAGATGCGGAGTTCGCAGCAAAGTACTTGGCAGGTGAGGCAACGGATTCTAGCGGCAATCGCGTTGATGGCCGCAACGACATGTTTCCAAGCAAGGGCACTCAATCATTGCTCGGTCCTGTCCCACGGCAAGAGCCAGCTAAGCCGCCAAGCGGTGCCTCGCACATGGACCCGGCATTAACGGGTAGCGGTGCGGACAGGCTAAGCAACCCTCAACTGGGGTCGGGATTCACTCGGCACGGTATCAAGCTGGCCGCTGGACTGTCCCAAGAGGCGTACGACGCCATGATGCACCAGTGGCAAGGGGCTGGCGGTAAACGCAGCATGAGCGAGCAAGAGGAAGCCAATCGACGCAGCCTTACTGCGATTCACAGGGCATTCCCAGAGGCAGATAGAACGTGAGAACAGAACATTTGAAAACAGGAGTCATGAGTATGCAGACGGCAACACAGGAACTTTTATCGACCAAGGACGTTGCACGGCTTTTCTCAGTATCGAAGCAGACCGTCAGAGCTTGGATGCGTGAGGGGAAACTGCCGTTCATGCAAGTGGGGCAGGTGATCCGCGTCAGGCGGGAAGATGTGCAAGAGTTCATTGCAAGGAACGAACGAGAGCGTCAGGAGCAAGCATGAGCGTTGAAACCTTTATCGAACGATTCACGGAGTCAGGCGTCGGCTTCTTTACAGCGCACATGCAGCGATGGGACCTAGCCATCAAAGCCATCGAAGCGATTGGAGACAGCATCAAGCACGGTGAATGCTGGTGCTATCCTCACACCGCTCCTGACAGTTACAGCAGGATCAGGGTCAAAGGCAAGAACACGACAGCATCACGGCTGGTTCTCTGTGTGGGAACAAACAAACCACTCTCCTACAAGATGGATGCTTGCCACAAGACTCCCCTGTGCAGGTTCAAAAACTGCATTAACCCAGATCACCTCTACTGGGAGACTCATGCAGAGAACTGCCGAAGGCGGGAATTAGAGCGTAGGGCTAGGGCTGCAATCGCTCCGCTGGCTGGTGATCTGGTGTCTGCCTAGCAAAGCATTCACAGCACTCCTGCCAATACCCTCAACCTGCCAGTACCTAAATCCTCAGTATTTGCAAGGGTCCTAGGGTCTTATCAGGTTTGACAAGACCCTACCCAATTCAAGGTCTTGGCGGCCTGTGGTAAGACCATCCCTCTGCCATCCCTGCCTGCTCCCTTTGGGTCGAGCTTACCTCTCGTTCTGACTGGTTTCTTCTCTTGAGAGCAAGACGGCCCGAAATCGAATGTAGACACAAAACGTACGCGCGTACGCACCACTCGCACGACAGCGCGGGAGTTCTCCACACTCCCGCCGATCTTATGCCAACAAACTTTGAACCACTGCTGTCCGACGCAGAAGCAGGAGCATTGCTCGGACTGCATCACAAAACCGTCCAGCGCCTAGCCCGCGCCGGAGAACTCCCCGCCGTCCGCATCGGGCGCTACTGGCGCTTTAGGGCCACAGCGCTCAACCTCTGGATTGACGTACACTCAACAGGCCAGCCGCTCACGGAAAGGACTCAATGATCCGTGAACGGTATCAGAACGGCAGTATCCGGCGCGAAGCACGCAAGCAAGGCGCAGCGGTTTGGACGCTGCGATGGAGAGAGACAGATGCTGGAGGGAACGCCGTCCGACGCAAGGAAATCATCGGAACGGTGAAAGAGTATCCGACCAAAGCTTCTGCGCTCAAGGCTTGCGAGTTCCGACGCTCGACAATCAACCGGGAAACCAGAACACCGCGCACCATCACGGAACTGGTGACCCACTACACAGAGAAAGAATTGCCGACTAAGACGCCATACACGCAGGAAGTCTACGAGGGATACATCTCCAAGTGGATCACTCCGAAGTGGGGAAGCTACTCGCTGTCCGATGTTCGGACTGTGGGAGTCGAGTCTTGGCTTGGCACTCTGAAATTGTCCAATGGATCACGCGCTAAGGTGAGAAACATCTTGTCTGCATTGTTCGCACATGCGATGCGTTGGGAGTTCTTCGATAAAAACCCAATCACGCTAGTGCGGCAATCGGCCAAGCGCCAGCGGACACCCGACGTTCTGACAGCAGACGAACTCAAAGCACTGCTGTCGGAATTGAACGGAGTCTATCGCGTGATGGTCTACGTTGCTGCGACTACCGGACTTCGAGTTTCGGAACTGCTGGCATTGCGCTGGCAAGACTGCGACTTCGATGCAGGAGAAATCCGTCTAAGCCGTGGCATCGTGCGTCAGCACATTGGGCAGATGAAAACCGAAGCAAGCCGCAAGCCTGTACCGATGGAAGCGGGACTAGCCGACGTTCTCACGAACTGGCGCGGGCAGTGCGCCTACAACCAGTCAGAGGACTACATCTTCGCGTCTATGGAGATGCACGGCAAGCAACCGCTCTGGCCGAATAGCGCGATGGAGAAACACATCCGTCCCGCTGCGCTACGTGCGAAGATCACGAAGCGAATCGGCTGGCATACGCTGCGTCACACGTTCGGAACATTGCTCAAAGCGAACGGTGCGGACGTGGCAACGGTGCAAGCTCTCATGCGTCACGCTAACGCCAGTGTCACGATGGACCGATACGTCCAAGCCGTGACGCCAGCGAAACGCGAAGCGCAGCGGAGCATCGTGGGGCTATTGGACCCAAACGGACCCACGCTGGTAAAATCGAATACCGCAAGTTGTTGATCTGCAACGGTTGGGCGCTTAACTCAGCGGTAGAGTGCCATCTTCACACGGTGGAAGTCATAGGTTCGAATCCTATAGCGCCCACCATTAACCAATTGACTTTGCGGGCGTTACCGTTTCGTCCATGTCCAGTTGGCTCATTTCTGCCCGTTTCTCCTACGCCAGGACCATTCTCACTACACAGGAATGGGCCGCGCGTTTTTGTTCGCTGACCGCCTGAGTGTAGACGTTCACGGTGGTTCGCACATCGGCGTGCCTCAGCAATTCCTGCTGAACCTTCACATCCACGCCAAGCTGTCGCAGCATGGAGCTGTAGGTGTGCCGAAACGTATGCCATCCCACGCGGCTCCCAAGCCCAGCGGTTATCGCCGAAGGTTTCAGCAACCAGTCGATATGCGGGGTCAAAAGCCTTCCGGACATGGCCAAGCTGAATGGATAGTCGCCAATATCCATTCGGATAGTCCCAATCAGGTGAGAACGAGTAAGGTATCGATCTGAAATTGAATTCCTGCGCTGTATGTCATTGCAAGTGCGGAAAGAGTGAAGTTGATCGTTTGCCCGCTTCAACCGGCACTTGTCTTGCAGTGTTTCGGGGCGCTGCAAGGCCCCCGAAGGGCTACGCGCTGCGGAGTCGCAACGCCGCAGTATTCTGTTCAGCTTGGGGTCAGGTTCATTCCGGGTTCACGACCTAAAGGAAGCCAGCATCAACGGTCAATCGGGGAACAGCCATGACGCATAACGCATTGACTCATCATTACGACAATGCTCGTACGGGCTGGAATAAGTACGAGTTTGTGCTTACTCCACTCGCGGTGAACCAGTGGAACTTTGGCTACCTGTTTCAGCAGAGCCTAGACGGGCTCAACTACGCCCAGCCTTTGTATAGGCACAGGCTGAAAATCAACGGCAATACCCACAACGTCGTCTTCGCGGCGACGACGAAGGGCTCGATCTACGCCTTTGACGCGGATCATCTCAACAATGGTCAACCGCGACAAAGCATTGACAACTCCTCCCGAAAGACCGGGTAACGCTACAGTAGCGTGTGACCCGCAGTCAAGATCCAAGAATGGTTTCCAGGCAGGCTGAAACTCCCATCAATTTGAAATGCCTGCTTTGCCTGGCAACTTGCCAGAGAAGCCATTTTTCTCTTGACCATGAGTAATTTATAAATTACATTTTGTAATGTTTGAGTTACCTACGCCCAAGATGAATAGCCGAAATTCAGTTCAGCCCGTCGGCACTTTGTTGAGTGTTCTTTGTGTCGCTACCGCAATCGATATCGGAGCCGGCTGGCTGTTAGGACGGCCAGGTTTCGGATCGCATGCTCGAATCATCTTTGCACTGCTGCCAATACCGGCGAATCTGGTTTTGATAGATGTGATCGTGCGCAGGATTCGGCAACTCGATGAATTTTTGCGACACGTGCACTTGGAGGCGGTCGCCATTGCATTCCTGCTAACCGGCTTAGCTGTCTTTGTCTATGGATACTTACAGAAGGCGCAGGCCGTGCGTCCGCTGAATGTCGGCATCGTGTGGATTTTCATGGCCATGTTTTACGGCATTGGGTATGTGATCGCAGTAAGGCACTACCGATGAAAAACCGGCTGCGCGTACTGCGCGCGGAGAAGAACTTGACCCAAGCGCAGCTGGCCGAGATCGTGGGAGTCTCGCGGCAAGCAATTATTGCCGTGGAGAACGGCAAATATGATCCTGCGCTTCCGCTGGCTTTCAAGCTCGCGCGCGCCTTTGGCAAGAACGTGGAAGAAGTGTTTGTCTGGGAAGATGATTAACTTCAAGATGGTTCGCGTTAAGAAAGATGAAGAATTCTTACCAGGGAAGGAGTCTCACATGAATCGGATCTTCGTCGCAGCAGTACTGGCGATACTCGCCTTCACTCCCGCTTTCGGCAAGGACTTGCGTGCCGACAAGAACAAGGCGGTCGTGCACAGGGTCTTCACCGATATTCTTTCGGAAGGAAAGTTTGAGGTGGCGGCTGAGATCTACGCAAAAGACTTCGTGAATCATGATGCAAGCAAAGACCTCGGCTTTGACGAGAGTGAGGCCGTCGATCACGGTTGGCGTGCCGCATTTCCAGACCTGGAATTGACCGTCGAAAAAGAAATCGCAGAAGGTGACTTTGTGACAGTTTTGTGGAGGGGAGTAGGTACAAACACGGGCAGCGGGAACGGCTTGAACGCGACTGGGAAGAAAGCTGATGGCCGCGGTATCAGTATCTTCCGCGTTGTGGATGGAAAGATAAAGGAAGAGTGGACTGAGACAAGCCAGTTGCTCATCCTTCGCCAGCTAGGCCTGTTTCCTGCACGTTAGTATGCGAGTTCGACCCCGAATATGCCTTAGCCTATCCAATCCCTCTGGCGGTGGAAGCCATGTGAGGCAGAGCTATGAAGTTGAAGACGATTTATCTGGTCCTGTGTGTTGTCGGCTTGGTTCTGCCGTATTGGCAATTCGTTCCCTGGGTGTTGGCGAACGGCCTGAATATGCCCCTGTTCTTCCGGCAACTGTTCGCCAATCGCATCGGCGGATTCTTCGCCATGGATGTACTCGTTTCCGCCGTGGCATTGCTAGTCTTCACCCGCACAGAAAGTTCCCGGCTTGGTGTGCACGGGCGGTGGCTGCCACTCATCGCGGTGGTCACCGTGGGCGTCTCTCTTGGGTTGCCGCTGTTTCTGTATCTGCGAGAACGGACGCTGGAGAAAGGCCCGGCGCAAGCGAACACGGCCACAGTATGAATGCGAATGTGGACTTATATCTCCAACACTTCGTTCAGCCGCCGATAGGAAGGATGTCCCGGAGCTTCCGCCAGACCCCGCGATACCGCAGCTCCCCATCGCCATTCCCAAAGCTTGGAAGCGCAAAGTGATTAAGTTGCAGTGTTAGTCGTTAGAGGCAGCAAGCCTGGAGGCGAAGAATGGAGGCGGAGCGTTCTTTTGCTACTCGCACTTTGAAGGTGGTCGGCTTTGGTCTGCTGGCATTTGCGATCACAACTCTCGCCGGCGGTATCTGGAGTGTCCTGCTCGTCACCAATCTTCGCAGCAGCCCTGCAGTACCTTGGTCCGTTCCCGCGATGGCGCTTCTGTTGTGGCTGATGTGGAGCTACCTCGGCGGGAGAGGGTGGCCATGCAGCACTTCCGAAGCGCGACGACTCTACCTGCGGGCCAATAGAAGATCCGGCTGGACGTATCTGTGGGCATGGGTCGCGGGTGTTCTGTCGGTAGTTGCGCTGGCTGGATACTGGATCGTGCTGTTCCAATTGGTCAAGATGCCACCCAACGCGCTCTCGGATGTGTCGAGCTATCCTCGGATCACCGTCGCACTCATGATTCTGACGGGGTCGTTGGTTTCTCCTTTGATGGAAGAGGCGGGGTTCCGCGGATATTTCCAGGTTGCACTCGAACGCGAGTTCCGGGGCGCAGACGCCGTCGTGATCTCATCGGTTTTGTTTGCGCTTGCGCACGGTCCGACGCAGGGTTTCCTGTGGCCCAAGCTCCTTTTCTACTTTCTCGTGGGTGTCGCGTTCGGTGCGACAGCTTACTTCACCAATTCGACTCTGCCAGCCATCCCGGTTCACGTTGTGGGGCTCCTGGTCTTCTTCACCTTGGTGTGGCCGCACGACGCCGCGCGACGGCTGGTCTGGAATAGTGGGACTGATGACTGGTTTTGGATGCACGTGGCGCAAGCGATCTTATTTACGGTGCTGGCAATTTGGGCTTTTCAGCAACTGGCGAGAGTGACCGTGTCCTTGCGTGTTCTGCGATAGTTTACGTAACCAGGCGATTTCACTCATTGATTCCTGGAAACGGGGAGGCCGCTCAATGAGTGTAACCGCACTATCGCGATGTTTCGACAGCTATTCACTAGCCGCCAAAGATACCCGAGGACCTCGTTTGGCCGCGTGTCTCGCTAGGGGTCTACTAGGTATGACTTCAACACAGGGAATACGGATTCAGAATCAACTGGCTCGTCGTGGCCTGTCTCAATGGGATGGCGTAGGAACGATGGCCGCAGTGCTCGAAAATGGCTGAAATTCGAGGGCTTCTCGCCGTCCACAACTTTCATCGCGGCGTCCCATGCTCGCCTCAACCAACGAAGCGCCAACGATTCCCGACCTTAGTGTAGTCCGCCCGTGCCCTGCGCCACCGACGTTTCATTGTGGACGAATCCTCTCACTGGCTCGCCACCATCTTTGAAGATCACGTACTGATCCGCTGAAAGATCCAGCTTTTGCGTCTTGACCGTGCTGAGAGCATCGTTTCCCGCCACCACAATGACCATGTGAGTGGCATCGAGCGGATTCTTTGCCGTAAGAATCAGTCCCTCACGTTCCGACGCGTGCACTTTGCCGTCGATCGTGAATGCGCCACCCGGATAGTTCAACCCAATCTTTTCAGCCCAGCGTGCCAACGCTGAATTCGATTCCGGCCGGCCGACAAAGACGACATCGCGATGCCGTAATAGATCGTCGGTAACCTCGAAATCTTTGTAGATCGGCATCTGGCTTTCGTAATAATCGAGAAAATGGTTTTGCATCTGTTCGGCAACGTAACGATTCGCGCCTGCCTCTCGCATGGTGCCGTAGACGATCACGGAAGACGAGAGTTGCCTCCACAGATCGCTGGCGACATACGCAGGCCCATCCGGCGGATCGATCTCATCGATCTGCGCGCCCGCCTTTTCCAGGAAAGATTTCGCAGTAACGGTCTTGGTGGTGTTCGCTGCGAAATAGTCGTTCATGAGTTTAAGAAACGCGGCGTCGCCCATCTTGCGGCGCAGCGAATCCAGAAACAAGACGCCCCGGGCGCGCTCTCGCTGAAAATGGTTCGCGGGAGTATCGGGGAATAATTCCAACCGGCGCCAACTGGCACGCTGGCTGTCCAACGCCTCTTCCATCTTCGCGGATTGCAGCACGCCGCGGTAGGTTGCCGAACCGGCGACAAACCAACTGTCGGCATCGGTCGCCGGCAGCACCCAACCCTTCCATAGCCGCCCCTCATATGATGGAGGATCACCCGATTGAGGATTTGCGTCTGCTGCAGAGCCACTCTTCGGCCCCTTCGCCAATGTCAGGCGATCTTTTTCATTTTGCTCGATCGCCGCGCGAAGGCTCGCCGACGGCTCCTGTGTGAACAGGTAATATCCCGACGGGTAGAGCCCGTCATCTTTGGCAGAATCCCATTTCTTCGGCAGCCACTCCCGCTGATTGGGCTTGCCGATCGCGGCCCACACCATCAGGTGCGACGCCATATCTGACGTGACCACTTTCGCATCCATGGTGGAACTGCTGACCAGCGGTGCGGTGCGAAAGGCGAGGAAACCAAACTGCTCGTCGATCTGGCCGCGATACTTGCGATATAGATTCTGCCAGGCCAGATCGCGAGCAACAGGAACGTACGGAATATAACCGGCATTGTCCTGCGGATCGGGATAGTCCTCTACACGAACCTCCAGATCCTTAGCGTTGTTGTCGCCCCAGTAGAATCCCGGAGTGTCGCCGAACCATTCGTTCTTCGAACTGCGCCACAGTCTCGTGTGCTTGGTGCCCAGATCATAGATGGCGATTTCATTGGTTTTCGCATCGCCAATGATCCACTCATTGGTGTAGAGCCCGTTATTGCGGGTGCCGAGATGCTGCACCACTTCGTCGATGTTGCTGCTGTACTGGATCGCCTGGCGCGCGCGGAAAGCAACGGGCGTGCCTTGGACGTTGAATGGCGTCTGCTGAATGGTCGTCTCCGTAAGCACGACTCCGGCATCATTCTGGTACCAGTCTGTGCCGCTTTCAATGCCCCCCGGATAACTTTGAATCAGCATGCGATGCCCGAACGTGGGCTGGATGTCAAGCAGGACATTCGTCTGCTCGGCCAGTGTGAGCGGCCACCAGGTCACATGTCCAATCACCATCTTGCCGTCGCGCGTCGCCGGTCCGGTAGCCGCAAACGCACTGCAATGGTCGGTGACCGAATCACGTCCGCCTTCCGCATACGGAGGTTTGTCGAGTGGCAGTCCTTCCAGCCCCGTAGCAGTCGACCCGACTGCGCCGGCCAGTTCACCAAGTTCCACCGTGGTATTGGCCACGGCCACATCGATGAGATCGATGCGCCGGTTTTCCCACCGCGCTCCGGCATCGGAGGCGCCGTCGGCGATCCCGCGCATCTCCTCCAGAATCTCCTGGTCGAAGCCGCGGAGGAACAGAGCATTCACGGTGGTTCGATAGTCGTGCCAATGCTCTTTATCGCCCAGTTCTGCGGCGCATCGCTCGAAATACTGTGGAATCTCCAGCGCCATCAGGTGGCCGTGCTGGTATCCGCGCTCGTATGGCTTGCCCTCGATGTGCAGATAGATCCAGCCCGCTGCCGGGTACCGATAGGCGGGACCAAACGTCTGCACCGCCTCGCGCACTGGCCATTCTGAATCAGATCCTGCCTCGTCGATCCGTATCCCATCAAACCAGCTCTTGCCACTGAAAGCGCCGCCATTGCCGACGGTGAGCAATATCGCATCCTGCGTCCGGCTGGCGACGAAGTCAAGCGTCACCCGAGTCCACGGCTGGGTTCCGCCAAGCGAAGCCGAGTGCACATCGAAGGGCATCGACGCCATCGTCAGCGTTGCGCCGACGGCGATCGGCGACCGGTCGAGGTCGCGCACTTCCAGGCCCTCGGTGCGAATCCAGCCGCTCAGCTCATAACGCTTGCCGAGCACAAGCGTGATCGGAGCCAGTCGGATGCAGGCATCCTGCGCGGCCCCGTCCCGCTCCACACGGAGCGTCGGCCTCTTGTCGTGCACTACGGCAGCATCGAGCGTCGCGGTGCCGCGCTCGGCAGTCCAATCGCGGGTCCGATTCTGAAAGGACGTCTGGAAAGGAGGATTACTGGCTTGGGCAATCGACGCCATCAGCAGACAGCAAATTTGAACGACTCGCAACACAAAGCGGAACCTGCACTGGGAAACTCGGATCCCGAAGGTTGTTGCCTTGAAAGAAACTCGCATGGGAACCTCGCGACGGGGAGGATTTTATCACTAAGGGCTGGGACGCCAGAGGTACCCGAGCGTTTTAGCGTCGCGAAGTCTTTCCAGTTCGTCTCGAGGCGAGCGCCCGGTTGACCTGCAGAATTCTCGCCGCAGGCGATTTGACGCTCAGGCGCTAGCACTCAAAGCCAAACTCCCTCGCAGGGGTCAATGAGTGTAATTGGCGATTTTTCACCAGTCATGGCACCAAAGCTCCGAAACTATTCGGCGCTGTGTACCTGCTTCAATACGAATCCCTTCGTGTCGTCGACGGCTAACTGATCCGGCCCTCGCGTGTGGTTGTGCAACTGTTCGAGCAAAAGCAGGGTGACTCTCGGCTTTCGATCATCAGGGACGACGATGCAAGTGGAGGGACAGGCGAAAGCAAAACGAATTATCAAAATCACGTCTCGCTGCGTCTGTGGGACAGTCATCTCCACGTCATTGAAGCTTTGCAGAATCGCAACCGATACCATGTCACCAAACCTGTTGAAGGACTTCTCGTCCCATCCCGAATACCCGTGCATAGTCGTAACCCGATGCACCGAGTCTTTCACTTGTTGGAATGTACCCGCACCGTCTGATTGACAGTGCTGCCAGTCCTGCCCCGACGTTGACAAGGTCACGAACAGGATTGCAGCTACAAGTAAGAACGCGGTTCTCATGTCTCAAACTCCGTTCGCTAAGGAATGCATTGACTGTACGCCGAAATACGATGGCGATCCATAAGTGACGTTAACAGGCGTTAGCACTCAAAACCCCGGCCAGGGGTCAATGAGTGCTATGGCGATGTTACGCCAGTTACGATCCGGGGTGGTCACTGTCTTCGATTCCGCGTGGTTACATCCGGGAAATGGCGCTTGACTCCATATGGGACATTTGATCAAATCTCGACTGTCTTACTCCTGATCATAGTTGCTCGGTGTTCCGGTTCAAAATTCTGATGGCTTTCTCACTCCGACAAGATGAGTGGTGGCTGTGCCAAGCGCAAGACTACGCGAAAGCCGATTGGGCCTCACGCTTTGAGACCCAAGTCTGGCTTCACATGTGGCTGCCGGAGCTCGAGACTGACTTTCGCGAAATGTCCCTTCGGCAAGAACTAATTCGAGACAACATCTCGATGTTATCCCATCATCTTTCCCACGATGCCTTCGTCCGCCGAATCGAGCAACTGTTCACGGTCGGTCGACTGCATCTACAAAGAAAGCAAACAGAAATTAGGACGGGAGCTTGGCGTTCCACTTCGGCGGCACGGTGCGGGAACAAACAAGTTTTGCTTTAGGTGCAACTGCTCGGGGTGTTGGCTCCGAGGAAGCCGTTGGGTACTGGGCATCATAAACTCACAGAGAAGTTAAGATACTCTCGGTTTGGGCTGAGTTTGTTGGGCGGCACCGTTGAAAGTTATGTTGATCATTCGCTCCGAGCAAATTGAGATCTTTCGCCGCGATCAGTTACGGCAGTTCGAAGATGATATGGTCGTTCATTTATGGTCCCGTTTCGGAGGGCATCCGCTGCTTGGGAATGAAGAAAGGCTCCGTAGCGTGATACGGGAAGCGGTTTCGGCCGCAGCCAGCTATGGCCTTGTGTATGAGGTTGACGTGCGCCGTTTCGTAGAGTTCATCTTGGAATACGGAACGGATTTCCCTTTGGCGGAATGGGCGGCTCCAATCCTTAACGATGCGCGACTATCCGGGTCAGCGAAGATGGATCGTATTGACGACTACACCGTCTTCGTTCTGAGGACCATGAAGCGATAAGAATGCGGGCATCTCGACCACTGAATTCGGACGCTGTCAGCGCCGCGGATGATGATCTTTACTCTGCGCACGAGGACGACGATGGCCCGAACGCACTTTTTGACGCCGACGGGAATCGACTGCCCCTTGACGATCAGGACCCGAATCAAGCATCCCTCCGCCATGAATGGATGCAATCGTACGCCGCGCACGGTGGAAAAGTGGACAAACCCGCCTCGGCGCCACAGAAGCCTGTACAACAGGTGGTCGCGAAATGCCCTCAGAAAGGGCGCCTCATCGTTAAAGTTAGCGACTATTTCGACGATCAGCCCATCGCAGACGCTCAGGTGAGTGTTTCGGGGCTGGGCAACAAGACCACCGACAAGGACGGCCTTGCCGACTATGGCGAGGTCGCAATCGGGCATTACAGTGCAACCGCTCAGAAAGCCGACTACCGGCCAGCTCCCCGCAAACCGGTAGGTCCGGTTACTGGGGAGGACGACGTCGCAGACGGCAAAACCACGACTATTTCTCTTAAGCTGGCTCTCATTTTGAAGGAAAACGTCATCTTCATCGGCAGCGAAATGGACTACAAAAAGTTTTGGACGAAGATGATGTTTATCTCGGCCGCCTATTATGAAATCTCCAACGCTGCTGAATTTCGCGACGCTGATAAAAAGACAATTGCTTATGCGGATTTCGGCTACGACAGATGGGAAAAGTTAGCGATCGATGGTTTTGGAAGCAAAGGATTCGATATTAAGAAGATTGGGAGTACAGGTGATATAACAAAATTGATCAACGATCGTCCTGTCACGACGATAAATGGCAAGCATGGTAAGTTACTGTTGCAGGATGTTTCTTTTTTCTCGCACGGAAAGCCCAGCAACATCCGCCTCAACTACGACGGCACTCCAGATTTTGGCTTCCAGTCGTCAGACATATCTTCTACGAGTGCCGATGCTTTTGTTGTGGACGGTCGCATCTACTCGTATGCATGTCGGACTGGGAACGACAGTTACGAAGAGTTTTTTGCGGACGATGCGGGAGCTCATCCCGAGACCAGTTTGGCTCAGCAAATGGCCGATCACTTTCAAGTGGAGGTTCACGCATTTCTCACCCGGAGCGATTATGATGGCGTGCTGCGGGACAAGAGCGACTCTGCTAGAATCGCTGGCATTCTAAAGAAAGCGCGCGAGACGGACGATGGAAAGCTTATTGATATCCCGCCAGACCACGAAGCTCTCCCGGACCCCGCCCTGAAAGCAGGAACCTTTATCGGCCGAGGTCCTAAGACCGAAGGCACGGATAAATATGCTCTTTGGCGCAAGAGCGGGGGTATTCAACCCCCCAAGTCAGGAACTACGCCAACTGGACTGACACCAGGACTTCAAGTCTTTCGACCAAAGTGACAAAATCATACTTTATGCAACATATGACAGCTGTCGCTTTTGTCGGCTTGTTGGTGTCGACAATTGTCCCGGCGAAGCGTCATATGGAGGTTCACTCCATGGGCTGTGAGAAGATCGATCGTCCCAAACTCGCTGAGGAGCGCATGCGTCTCGAGCAACTCCCGAAATATATTCCCAGAGACAGAGGACATGCCAACGTGCAGTTTGACTTCAATCTAGATTCTTCCGAAACTGACGAATCTCTCTTCGTCATCGTCTCAGGACGATTGGGAAAGGCCATTTACCGCGGTGCCTATCAGGATCGCATTAGCGTGGACATCGACAGCAAACTCTCCGAGGATCATAGCTATGATTCGCTCGAGTTTCACCTGCTGCAGTTCAAGAATCAACAGGTGTGTAGGTGGATCAATGAGAGGGGCGAGCCCTACTGGCGAGCTGGCGCCCACATCACAATAAGATTCCTGCAAGAGCCTACTGTCGACAAGGACGGTCTTCCGAAGAGGTTTGATGTCGAGATACGATAAACGAATTTTCGTGGCCTCTGAATAGCAACCACCAGGTCTTGAAATGCAGCGTCACACCCCCTACCTCGGGCGATCCCGCGTCGCGCTCTTAGACAACTCGATCATCTCTGCGCGAGCTTCTTTTTCGTTCTCTGTCCGCAGATTTTAGCTGCGCAGTATACAGCAGGCCCTGGTATTTCCACTCGATCGCCTGCACTGAGCAGATCCGATGCAGGTGGTGGGCTTGTAGCGGGCGGCAGTATACTCGCTGCCAGTCGCCCGATGACCATTGAGATGACGCTGGCCCGCGTCGATTCCGGATGCTTTCAGAGTCGAACATTTAAGACTCTGATCTTCAGGAGAATAAAATTGTCGTCAGTCTATCGCGGTTAGCGATTTCTGAGCCAGATTGCTGCCTGTCGTAAACAGGCCTTAACGCTCAAATTTCGACTGCTTTCGGTTCGGGTCGCATCCGGTCCATCCGTCAGGAATCGAAAGATGAGCGTAATGGCGATGTTTCGCCAACAGTCGGATCGATCACTCCAATTGTGTCCAGCCCCTTTTCTCGTTGCCGGTCTGGAACAGCACATAGAGGATCACGACATACAGCAATGGAAGCGGAGCGCGCGCGAGACTAAGATGAGCGCGATGAGCGTGCATGAAAATCAAATTGCTGACCACGAGCAAGATACTCGTTCCAACCCATCCGAAAAACCCCCATTTCTTCCAGCGAACAAGCGCGACTGAAAAAATAACATTGGCGATGCCAATGAATCCGAACACCAGTGCGCGCATGTTCCAAGCTTGGGGGAGTGGTGGAGGGGGGAGGTCATGGCTGCCTAGCCCTGGGGGGATCATGGTCATCAGAACGCTCAATGCGACGATCGAGTTGACAACGATCATCAGGATCAACCACGTTGTGAGGCACCAGTGTCTCTGCTTTATCTCTGCCATACTGTTGGCGGGCCATATCGTCACCCGCGATTATAATACTGGGGCGGAGTTTCGGTAGATGACGTAACCAGGCGATTTCACTCAAAACCCCCTGCCCATCAGGACGATGAGTGTAATGGGGATGTTTCGTCAACAACCCCTAACGCTCACCATACGGCGGGCGCACCATGTTGCTGCCATCGACAGATCCCGTTCATACCTATTTCTTGGTTGCGCCTCCCGTTCTTAGCGCACCATCCCAGGCTCCATTGCCTCGGCCGGGAATCGAAATACGCCCAGCGTTCAATGTATTGAGTGTGCGCATCACGGGGAAAGTCACCGGACTGAAGCTGGTAATAGCGGTAACCAGTCACACATTCCTGCTTAAATTCGTCGATCTTCCCTTGATACTCTCTAGTCTCTTTCAATATCCATCCATGCAGGTCTTTCTCGCGCGCCGCGCATGTGTCGGACTTAAAAACCCAGTCGGCAGTCCGGGCAGAATAGAGAAAACCATCCCTCCTACCGAGTGAAGGGGCGTGCGCGGCGGTCAAGCTATCCAAAGTTGTGGGGTAAAGACCGTTGTCATCATGGTATTTCTCCAACGCCTGCAGCAAGGGCTGCGCCGCTTCAGTTGCCGCGGCGAGATTCGGTGCCGATGTGGGGTCTTCCTTTACCGTGGCATTAGTGAAGTGATAGCGCGCCCACAAGCCAAATATCAGGGCGAGACCGACAATCGGAAACATGCGGAGACATCGCATGTTTGCTTTTCTAGCACAGGTCAGCAGCGCGATCGGAGTGACGGACGTAACTAGCGAATAGCGCTCAAAACCCGTTGGCGGAGTCAATGAGTGAAATCGGGATTTATCGCCAGTTAACGGGTTATCATCACGACTAGGCGATGACGGGAACACATTCTATGACTGAAATCATTGATCCAAACGACGTCTATCACCTGCTGCGTAACGTTTTGGATGGTCTCCCGCCTGGCACCGCAAAACTGGAACGTGATGACAAATGGGGGAGAAGCCAACTCACGCCGACGCGAACAGGAGCGGGTTGGCTATACGGCGTTGGAAACGTCGACGACTGTGAAATTGGAATCGTTGAGATAACCCACTCCCATTTTGACAACCGAGAAGAAGCCATTGAGTTCTGTCGTGCGGTAGTCTGCGGAGAGGTTGAGTACACTATCTGGCGCGATGGTGCCCAAGTCGTTCGCGCCCAACGAAACTATAAGCCCTTGCCCGACGGCGGGAAGAAGGTCGATGTCATGGAGGCACTTTCACGGACGCCCGAGAAGGAGCTTCGCAAGGAAATCGTGAGGTTCTCCCCCTGGGTCTGAGATCATCGAAAGGCATACGACGCGGTCCCGCAGCTCATTACAGTCCAAAACCCCTGCCCAGCCAGACCGTGAGTGTAATGGGGATTTATCGCCAGTTGAGATGGTTGCCTAGCAGTTGGCTGCTCGGATTACTTCCTGTTTGCCGACCAACAAACAGCTATCACGGGCGGCGTATCTACTTCCCTTACCTTCCCACCCTATTTCGATATGTCATCCAACCAGTCGAACATGATCTGGTGCTCAAGGCTCTCGCTGTTGACTCCGCAATGAGCCTCGCCGCCCTCCTTCGCCGCGATGATGTGCTGTGCTTTGGGACAGGTCAGCTTGTCATAGAACTTCTGACCGTCAACAGCCAGTTGTCCCTCGCCTTGTCCGCCGATATTGAAATACGGGCAGGTGAGCTTGTCCTCCAAACCCCGCAAGTTGTACTTGCTCAACCCGTCGATGAATTCTGCGATCGTTCCGCCGCTCGCACCGTGTCGATAACGTATGTCTCCCTGGGCGATAAACCTGCT